>NZ_JAGFNO010000001.1:0-1263410 GCF_017592595.1 Streptomyces sp. NEAU-YJ-81
GTCCGAGATGGACGGGGTATCAACATATCTGGCGTTGACTTTTGGCACGCTGTTGAGTTCTCAAGGAACGGACGCTTCCTTTGAAACCGTTTCACCGGTCTCTCCGGGCGCTTCCCTTCGGTGTTTCCAACCTTACCAGATCCGTTTTCCGTTCCGTTTCCGGTCCGAATTCCGTTTCCGGCCCCTGCTGGAGCGGGGTCTTTCGCGCCTTCCGGCGTGATCACTACTTTAGCGGATTCCCCCGGAAGCTCATAATCGAGCTTCCCGATCCGAATTCCGGCATGCCGAAATCCATCCCGATGAGGGACCGTGCAGAAGTGGTTTGCCGCCGGTGCGGCTCAAGTGCCGACCAGAGAACCATTACGGCTCCGTGGCAGCTCGGAGTACATTACGGATCGCTCGGATCCGTGTCAACACGGCCTAGGCCGAATGCCTCAGTCGAGGTTACTCAGACGCCCCTCGGCGTCGGGCTGTGCCTCCTCCACCCGGCGCAGCACGCGGGTGAGCATCGCGCCGAGGGCTCCACGCTCCTCACTGGAGAGATCCTGGAGAAGGTCCTCCTCGAAGATCGTGGCCTGACGCATCGCCTCCAGCCACTTCTCCCGGCCGTCGGGGGTCAGCTCGACGATGACGCGGACCCGGTTGTCGGCATCACGCTCACGGGTGACCAGACCTTCGTTGACCATGCGGTCGATGCGGTGGGTCATCGCGGCGGGAGTGAGGCCCAGCCGCTTGGCCAGGTCTCCGGGGCCCAGGCGGTAGGGAGCCCCCGACAGGACGAGCGCCTTGAGGACTTCCCACTCGGAGTTACTGATCCCCAGCCTGGCCGACTGGCGGCCGTATGCGACATGCATGCGCCGGGTGAGTCGGCTGAGCGCGCTGACGACCTGCTCCACCTGGGGGTCCAGGTCCTGGAACTCGCGCTGATAGGCCGCGATCTGCGCCTCGAGGCTCAGCAGGTCGTCCGCGTCGGGGGTCTCCGCCATGGTGAACAGCATGACACGAAAGTCATTGGCGCTGAAGTCCTTCACTCTGTACTCTTAACCATTGAAGTTTAGGTTCGAAGTCTTCAGCTCTCGATCCTCCGGGCTGACCCGCAGGTCAGGCCCGTTCTCTCTTGACCCTTCTCGACCTAGGTAGGTGAGTGTGACCACCGCGATGGGCGCAGCGCTGCGCCGTATCCAGCTGGGCAACGCGCTGAGCGCGTTCGGCAACGGCTTCACGGTCCCGTTCCTCTTCGTCTATGTGGCGCAGGTGCGGGATCTCGGTTCGAACACCGCGGGCGTGGTGCTCGCGACGTTCGCCGTGGCCGCGCTTGCCGTGCTGCCCTTCATCGGTCGGGTGATCGACCGGCGAGGGCCGCTGTCCGTTGTCGTCGCGGGCGCGGTCGCCGCCGCTGTCGGATCGATGGGACTCGGGCTGGCGGCGAGCGAGCCGCTGGTCATCGCCGCGGCCGGAGTGCTGGGCGCGGGCATAGCGGCCATACAGCCCGCGCTGGCCACGCTGATCGTCTGGTGCTCGACGCCGATCACCCGGTCGCGGGCCTTCGCCACCCAGTTCTTCCTCGGCAATCTGGGCCTCGGCGTCGGCGGGCTGCTCGGCGGGCTGCTGGTGGACACCTCCGCAGCCTCGAGCTTTGTGCGGCTCTTCGCGATCGACGCGGTGATGTTCCTGGTGCTCGGCGCCGCGGTCGCGACCGTAAGGCTGGCGAAGACACCGGTGTTCGACGACCCGGTGCCGACCGCCGATGAGCACCTCGGCGGCACCGGCGGCGGCTGGCGTTCGCTGCTCGGCGACCGGGCCATGGTGCAGCTCTGTGTGCTGGGCTTCGTGATGTTCTTCGCCTGCTACGGCCAGTTCGAGTCCGGGCTGTCGGCGTTCGCGGTGGATGTCGCCCGGATATCGCCGTCGATGCTGGGCGTCGCTCTGGCCGCGAACACGGCGGCGATCGTGCTGGCGCAGTTCGTCGTGCTCAAGCTGGTCGAGCGGCGGCGGCGCAGCCGGGTGATCGCGCTGGTCGGGCTGGTCTGGACGGTGGCGTGGTGCGTCGCCGGGTCCGCCGGGCTGGTGCCCGGGAGCCAGGCCGTCGGCATCACGGCGATCGTCTCGGCGTACGCGCTGTTCGGGCTCGGTGAGGCGATGCTGTCGCCGACCGTCGCGCCGCTGGTCGCCGATCTGGCGCCGTCGTCGGCACTCGGTCAGTACAACTCGGCGTTTGCGCTGGTCAAGCAGCTGGCCCTGGCGGTGGGTCCGGCGGTCGGCGGGCTGATGGCCGGTGCCGGGCTTTACGGGACGTACATCGTGACGCTGATCGTCTGCTCGCTCGGCATCACCGCGCTCGCGCTGAGGCTCGGCAAGTGGCTCACGGCCGAGCAGGACAATCCGCTGCGGGCGGTCGCCGGTGCCGCGGTGCCCGCGCCGCGGGCGGCCGCCTCGGACGAGGTGACCACCGCGGCCTGACCCACCGGCCATTCCGCCATCGCCCTGGCGCGGCGAAGGAGCCAGTCGGCTCCGCCGTGCCAGGGCGATGTGTTTGTTCGGGGTCAGCCCCGCCCTCGTCGGACCAGTGCCGCCGGGACGCTCCGTGGAGCTAGCCCGTCGGCAGGGCGAATTCGCACCACACCGCTTTGCCGCCGCCCGGTGTGCGGCGTGAGCCCCAGGACGAGGCGATGGTCGCGATGATCGAGATGCCGCGTCCGGCCTCGTCCACCGGTTCGGCCCGGCGGCGGCGCGGCAGATGCTCATCGCCGTCCGTCACCTCGATGATCAGGCGGCGGTCGGTACGGCGCAGCCGCAGCCGCATGGGCGGTGTGCCGTGCTGGAGGGAGTTGGCGACGAGCTCGCTGGCGGCGAGCACGCCCAGATCGCGCAGCTCCATGGGGAAACGCCAGCTGGCGAGGACCCCGGAGGCGAAAGCCCGGGCGCGCGGTGCGGCTTCCACCCCGCCCAGGAGCTCCAGCGCGGCGTTGTGGAAGAGCTCGGCGTCATGCCCCGTACGGGCGGGGTGCTGGAGGACCAGCACCGCCACATCGTCGTCGTGCTCCGCGGTGATGCCCAGCGCCCTGATGAGTCGGTCGCACATCACCTGGGGCGAGCCGGTCGCGCCCGCGAAGACGCGCTCGAGCGCGGCCACACCGTCGTAGATGTCCTTGTCCCGGCGCTCCACCAGGCCGTCGGTGTAGAGGACCGCGCTGGCGCCGGGGCCGAGCGGGACCGAGCCGGTGGTGTGCAGCCAGCCGCCGGTGCCGAGCGGAGGCCCGGTGGGCTCGGAGGCGCGGCGCACGGTGCCGTCCGGGTCGCGGACCAGGATCGGCAGATGGCCCGCGGAGGCGTAGACGAGGCGGTTCTCGTTGGGGTCGTGGACGGCGTAGACGCAGGTGGCGATCTGGTGGGGGTCGATCTCGGCGGCCAGGCCGTCGAGGAGCTGCAGGACCTCGTGCGGCGGGAGGTCGAGCCGGGCGTAGGCGCGGACGGCGGTGCGCAGCTGGCCCATGACGGCGGCGGCCCGCACACCGCGGCCCATGACGTCGCCGATGACGAGGGCGGTGCGGCCGGCGCCCAGGGTGATGACGTCGTACCAGTCGCCGCCCACCGCCGCGTCCGTGCCGCCGGGCTGATAGGTGGCGGCGACCCGCAGATCGTCGGGCTGCTCCAGCTCCTGAGGGAGGAGGCTGCGCTGCAGGGTGACGGCGGCCTCGCGCTGGAGGCGCTCGCCGGCGCGCAGCCGCTCCGCGGATTCGACCTGGTCGGTGACGTCGGCGCCGAAGACGAGCACGCCGCGGACGGGCTCGGTGACCGTGCCGGTGGCGGTCGCGACGGCCTCGGTGGCGACCGCTTCCGGCATGACGTCCTTACGGAGGGCGGCTTCCCGGATCGAGCCGTCCACCGGCGAGCCATCCACCGGGGATCCGTCGACGGCCCCCTCCCCCGCCCGCTCGTCCGCCGGCTGCGCGGGGGCGACGACCCTGGGCGCGGCCATCTCGATCGGGGAGCAGGTGAAGGTGTAGTAGCCGTGGCGCGATCGGCCGGGGCCGGGAGCCGCGCCCTCCTGTCGCGGCCCGGGCGTGGTCGCCGGGCCGCCCGCGGGCACGCGCCGGGACTTGACCGTTCGGGGCTTGCCGCTGCGCAGGACCTGGTCCATGAGCGGCAGCAGCCCCAGCTCCGTCAGCTCGGGCAGTGCCTGGCGGGCGGGCGTGCCGGGGGCCCGGGAGCCGAAGAGCTCGACATAGGTGTCGTTGAGGTAGGCGATGCGGTGCTCGGGGCCGTAGACCACCGCGACCAGCGCCGGCACCTGACCGAGGAGGTCATGGACGGACAGCCCGTCGAGGGTCGGGACGGCGTCGGGCGGCGCGGCGTCGGAAGGGGCGGCAGCGGGAGGCTCGCCGCGCCCCGAGGGGTCGGCCCGCTCGCCCCGGGCCGCCGGGACGGAGCCGCCGCCCGCGGTGGCCGCCGGCTTCGGCCGCCGCGCACCGCGGTCTGCCCGGGCGGCGTTGCGTCGCTGGGTTCGGGGGAGCCGGGCGCTCCAGCGCGTGAAGTTCACTGCGGATTACCTCGTGGGGTGATGGCTGAGCTGCGCGCCGGAGCGGGATCGGGGAGATGGGTGCGGGTGCGGGGGACGGCCCCCAGGGGAATGCAGCAAACTTCCGAATCCTCGCGATTGTCACTCTTTGCAGATACGAGCCCACCCATGGTCACACGACCAGTGTGGCCGACCGGACTGACATCCGTGAGACGCCGATCGTGGGAGGGGAGTTCCCGGCTCCGCCCCGATCGGCTCAACTGGACTCGGGATGGCGACCGGTGTCCGCGGCGAGTTTGAACTCGGCGCGCGGGTTCTCCAGCGAGCCCAGCGAGACGATCTCGCGTTTGAACAGCCCCGACAGGATCCACTCGGCCAGCACGCGCGCCTTACGGTTGAACGTCGGCACCCGGCTGAGGTGGTAGGCACGGTGCATGAACCAGGCAGGGTAGCCCTTCAACTTGCGCCCGTAGATATGGGCGACGCCTCTGTGGAGTCCCAGGGAGGCCACGGAGCCCGCGTACTTGTGCGCGTAGTCGGTGAGCGGCCGGCCGGCGAGCGAGGCGGCCACGTTCTCGGCGAGGACCTTGGACTGGCGGACGGCGTGCTGTGCGTTGGGGGCGCACTCCGCACCGGGCCGGTCGGCCGTCAGATCGGGGACCGACGCGGCGTCCCCGGCCGACCAGGCGTGCTCCACGCCCTCCACCTGGAGCGCCGCGGTGCATTTGAGCCGGCCGCGCTCGTTCAGCGGCAGATCGGTGGCGGCGAGGATCGGGTGCGGTTTGACGCCCGCGGTCCACACGAGCGTGCGGGTGGGGAAGCGCGAGCCGTCACTCAGTGCGGCGATCCGGTCGGCGCAGGAGTCCAGGCGGGTCTCCAGCCGCACGTCGATATTGCGGCCGCGCAACTCCCGGACGGCGTACTTGCCCATCTCCTCGCCGACCTCCGGGAGGATCCGGTTGGTGGCCTCGACGAGGATCCACTTCAGATCCTCGGGGGCGATGTTGTGGTAGTAGCGGACGGCGTACCGGGCCATGTCCTCCAGCTCGCCGAGCGCCTCGACGCCCGCGTAACCGCCGCCGACGAAGACGAAGGTCAGCGCCGCGTCGCGGACCTCGGGGTCCCGGGTCGAGGAGGCGATGTCCAACTGTCCGAGGACATGGTTGCGCAGGCCGATGGCCTCCTCGACGGTCTTGAAGCCGATGCCGAACTCGGCGAGGCCGGGGACCGGGAGGGCGCGGGAGACGGATCCGGGGGCCAGCACCAGCTCGTCGTAGTGGATGTCGACCGTGCCGGTGCGCTCTTCCTCCGTGGCGAGGGTTCTCACGGTCGCGGTGCGTTTGCCGTGGTGGATCGCGGTGGCCTCGCCAATGATGACCGTGCAGTCGGGCAGGACCCGCCGCAACGGCACGACGACATGGCGCGGTGAGATCGATCCGGCCGCCGCCTCGGGCAGGAAAGGCTGATAGGTCATATACGGCTCTGGGTCGACCACGATGACCTGCACGCCGCCGTGTCTCAGCTCTCGCTTCAGCTTTCGCTGGAGGCGCAGCGCGGCGTACATCCCGACGTAGCCACCACCGACAACGAGAATGCGCGCGGGTTCCTTCACCCTCCCATGAGGCACGCGCGACCGCGGTTTGTCCACAGCCCCGACGAATTGTGTGACCGGACGGCTTGGCTCGCCCCGCGGCGCGGAATCGGTTACACGTACAAAATGTCCGCAGGTCAGCCCCTCGATGGTCGGTGACGGTCGGGGGGCGAGTCAGAAAAAGGCGGTTCTCTGCTCTGATCGGGGGCGTTCTGTCCCGAGCTACCCTCTTCTTTCTTGACCTGGGCTCAACTATGTTCGTACTTCGTCGGGGTTGTGACTGCCTCGACAGTCTGGGCGGGGAGTCTCCGGGGGGAGACGTCATTACCGGGGGATCACTTATGCACCTTCAGGGTTCGTCATGGTCCGCAGCCGTCGCATCGTCAGACGGAAACGGCGGACGGAACACACCGTTGCGCGTGGACGCGCAGCGCAATCTGGAGCACGTCCTGCGAGCGGCGCGCGAAGTCTTCGGTGAGCTCGGATACGGGGCTCCGATGGAAGACGTGGCGCGCCGGGCGCGAGTCGGGGTGGGCACCGTCTATCGGCGCTTCCCCAGCAAGGACGTGCTGGTGCGCCGCATAGCCGAGGAGGAGACGGCAAGGCTGACCGATCAGGCGCGGGCGGCGCTGGGTCAGGAGAACGAGCCGTGGTCCGCGCTGGCCCGGTTCCTGCGCACCTCGGTGGCGTCCGGCGCGGGCCGGCTGCTGCCGCCGCAGGTGCTGCGGGTCGGGGTCGACGCGGAGGCCGAGATCCGGCTGCCGCAGCAGCGGCAGGCGGCGTTAGCCGCACCCGGTCAGCCGGAGCTCCGGCTGGTCGAGCGGCCGACCGCACCTGAGGACGAGCCGGACGACGCGGGCGCCGCGGCGCTGCTGGAGGTCGTCGGGCAACTGGTGGAGCGGGCACGGGCAGCGGGCGAGCTGCGCCCGGATGTGGCGGTCGCCGACGTACTGCTGGTGATCGCCACGGCGGCGCCCTCGCTGCCGGACGCGGCGCAGCAGGCGGCGGCGTCGGCCCGGCTGCTGGACATCCTGCTGGACGGGCTGCGGTCGCGCCCCGTGGGGTGACGCCGTCTGCCCTGGAGCGATATCCACGCCCGGCGGGGTGACATCGGCGACGTCCGAGGAGCCGTGCCGGGCGGGGGTGCTTGCCGGCGGGGCCGTCCGCGACGGGGTTCGGCGATACGTCGGCCCGGTGGGCGGGGCCCGCAGGTGCTCGCGTTTCGTGCGCCGGGGCGGTCGGGGGTGCGTTGCGCCTCCTCCGTACGAGTGACGACACACGACTGTGGGGCCGGGGCGCTGCGCATGCGCGTGCGTGCGCCCGCGTCAGCGGGCGGGCGGGCGGCGGTGCGGCTCCCCGGTCGGCCGGCTCGGCTTGGGTGTCGGGCTTGGCTTGGATGCCGGGCTTGGCTTGGTCGTCGGTTTCGGCCCGCTCGACGGCCTCGGCCTAGGCCTCTGCCTGGGCCTCTGTCTGGGCCTCTGTCTGGGCCTCTGTCTGGGCCGCGGTGGCGTCGGTGGCGTTCGCGGCATCCGTAGCGTCGAGAGAGGTCAGCACCTCGTCGAGCAGGCAGATGGCCTGCTCAGGGGTGAGGCTCGTGTTCTCGGTGCGCAGCTTCTCCACCGCGTCCTGCCCCAGCGCCTCGCTCGCGCGGGCCGTGGTCGCGCCGACGTCCCCGGCCACCAGTGGTGAGCGGGGCAGCCGACCGCGCCAGCCGTCGGCGGCGCCCAGCAGCCGCACGGCGAGCCGCTCCTGTCCGCATCGCACCAGGAGCTCCGCCGCCGACTCCGCCTGATGGGCCAGCAGCAGCTCCATGGAGTTCGCCTCGAAGCCCTCGCGCAGAGTGTTCCGCAGCTTGCGCAGTCCACCGACCAGATCGCCCTCCAGGCCGGTGATACGGCCGTCCAGTCCGTTGGCCACGACCCAGAACTGCGGCGGAGGCGTGCCGCGGCCCGCACGATGCCAAGCGGCGTCGCAGTACGTCCTGGCTCGCGCCACATCACCACGAAGCAGCTCGGCCTCGCTGCGCACGATCTGGTTGAAGGCCCGCACGTCCTGGGTACCGCAGCGCTCCGCCTCCTCCTCGGAGCGCGCCACCAGCTTCAGCGCGCCCTCCAGGTCCCTCTCGTGAAGGGCGAGATCGGCGAGGCGGGTGCAGAGGAACGGCACCTCGGTGTGGGCGCCGAGCTCCTGCGCGAGCCGCAGTGCCTTCTCGTAGGCGGCCCTCGCCTCCGCGAACCGGCCGTGGTGGGTGTCGATCTCGCCGCGCGCGCCCTCCACCTGGGCGAGCAGCCAGCGATCGCCGACGCGGGTGGTCAGCTCGCGCAGCTCGGCCAGGTCGTCGTCGACGGTCTCGATGCCGCCCGGCATGTCGATGGCGAGGTGGGTGCGGTACATCAGCGTGATGCCGAGCGCCCAGTCGTCGCCGTACGTCCGGCAGCCGGCCACGGTCTGGTCCATGAGCGGCAGCATCCCACCGGCGAAGCCCTCGATGACGAAGGCCGTGAACGGCCACAGCAGACCGGGGAAGGACGCGCTGCGGGGCCCTGGGTGGCCCGCGTAGGCGTCGCGCATGCGTATGGCCACGTCCCGGATCGCGGGGTCACTCATATCCGGGCCGGTGCCCTGCTCCGCGAGCAGGACGAAGAACATCAGCCGCAGGTCCATCCGCTGCCAGTACCGGGTGGCTTCCTCGTCGACACCGTCCTCGCCGTCCGGAACCCGGGCCGGGATGTGCGGGAACTGGTCAAGGGGATCGTTGCCGCCCGGTATCCGGTCCGCCTCGGCGTCCGTGCCGTGGGAGCGGGCCAGGAGAGCCAGGGCACGGCCGACCCAGGCCGCGCCCTCGTCCCGGTAGTTGCGCAGCCACCAGAACCAGGCCAAGGCGCGGATGAGCGCGATGACGGTGTCCTCGTCCGCGATGGTCAGGGAGCGGTGCAGCGCTGCCCGGATGTTGTCGAGGTCGGTCTCGACGAGGAGGAGCCAGGGCAGTTGTTCGGCGGAGCGCAGGCGGGGCTCGGCGGTGCAGATGAAGTCCCTGAAGTGGGCGGTGTGACGGGCCACGGCGGCCTTATGGTCGGCACGGGCCGCCCGGTCCTCGGTGGCGCGCTTGCCGACGTACTCGTGGATCGTCTCCAGCATCCGGTAGCGGGGCTCCCCGAGCGGCGGCCCGGAGGACTCCGCCGCCGCACCGTGCGATGGATGATCGACGATCAGAAGCGACTTGTCGACCAGCGCCCCGAGCAGCTCCAGCACCTCGGCGGGCGCGATCCTGGCGTGGGGGCGCGTTTGAGAGCGCATGAGGGAGCGCGTCTCGTCGTACGCGACCGTGTCGCCCGGCTCCGGCGTGCTTGCCGCCGCGTCCGTAAAGGCGCCACGGGTGTCGATGGCGTCTTCGAAGACGGCATCCTCGAAGACGCCATCTTTGAAGACGCCATGCTCGTCCGTGTCGACCGTAAGGACGTTCTCACCGGGCGGGGCGTCCGCGCATACCGCCTCGGCCGCGGACAGGGTCCACCCGCCCGCGAAGACCGACGCACGGCGCAGCACGGTGCGCTCGCGCTCGTCGAGGAGGTCCCAGGACCACTCGACGACGGCCCGCAGGGTCTGCTGGCGCGGCAGCGCGGTTCTGCTGCCGCTGGTCAGCAGACGGAAACGGTCGTCCAGCCGGGCCGCGATCTGGCGTGGGGTCAGCAGCCGCAGCCGCGCCGCGGCCAGTTCGATCGCCAGCGGCAGACCGTCCAGGCGGCGGCAGATCTCCGCGACCGCGGCCTCCGTGTCCGGGTCCGCCACCGGGTCGAAGCCGGGCCTTACGGTGGCGGCGCGCTCGGCGAACAGCTGGTGGGCAGGGGCGGGCGCGAGCGGCTCCACCGGTCTGATGGTCTCGCCGGGCACCCCCAGCGGCTCCCTGCTGGTGGCGAGCACGGTCACACCGGGGCAGTGCGCGAGCAGGGTCTCGGTGAGCCGGGCCGCGGTGTCGATGACGTGCTCGCAGTTGTCGAGCAGGAGCAGCAGCCGGCGGTCGGCGCAGTACTCCACGAGCCGGCTGGTCGGATCCCCGCCGTCCGGGCCCGTGGTGCGGCTTTCGAGCCCGGAGGCGAGCAGCATGGTCGCGCGGCGGCCGACCGCGCTCAGGACGGCGCCGGGGACGGCGGAGGGGTGGTCGAGCGGGGCGAGTTCAGCTACCCAGACGCCGTCCGGATAGCCGGCCGTCACGGTCGCCGCGGCCTCCTCGGAGAGCCGGGTCTTGCCGGAGCCGCCGGGGCCGGTGAGGGTGACCAGCCGGGCGCCGTCCAGGTCCCGGAGGATGTCGCCGATCTCGTTCTGCCGGCCGACGAAGCTGTTGAGGCGGGCCCTGAGGTTGCCGTGCGGCAGAGGCGGCACGGCGGTGCGCGAGCCCGCCTCCCGGCCGTCTTCGTCCCGGCTTCGGGCCCCGCCGCCGGTTCCTCCGCCCCCAGCCGGGCTGTCGAACGCGCCCCTGGCCGCGCTGTCGCTCCGGCCGTCGGGCATCCCCCTGGGGGCGCTGTCGCCTCGGCCGTCCAAAGCCCACCCAGTCCCGCTCTCGGCCCGGGCTCCGCCCCCGCCGCTCCCCCCATGGCCGTCGGTCCTCGGCGCGACGGCCTGCGCGGTGGGCGCGCCGCCGCGCGCGGCGTCCGGCTCCCCGAGGGCCGGCTCGGCGTTCGTCGTCAGCAGCCGTCTGTGGAGCTCCTTCAGCTCCGCTCCCGGGTCGGTGCCGAGGCGGTCGGCGAGGATCCGGCGGACGTCCTCGTACGCGGCGAGGGCGTCGGCGGAGTGACCGGCCGCCCGCAGCGCGCGGATCAGCTGGGCATGGAACGTTTCGTCGAGCGGATGGTCCGCGACGAGCTGGCGCAGCTCCGGTATGACGCCCGTGGGGCGGTCGAGCGCGAGGTCGGCGTCGATCCGGCGGTGCAGCGCGGTCAGCCGGAGCGCCTCGGGGCGGGCGGCGGGCGCGTCCCGGTCCGGCAGGTCGGCGAGGGCCGGGCCGCGCCACAGGGCGAGCGCCTTACGGAGGGTGGCGGCGGCCGTCTCGGGGTCGTCGGCGTCCAGGGCGCGTATGCCTTCGTTCGTCAGCCGCTCGAAGCGCAGCAGGTCGACGTCGTCCTGGGGGGTGGTGGTCGCGAGGCGGTAGCCGCCGGGTGAGGAGATGACGGCGTCCCTGCCGATGGTCCGGCGCAGCCGGCCGACGAGCGCCTGGAGCGCGGCGGGCGCGTCATGCGGAGGGTCGTCGGCCCACACCTCGTCGATCAGGACGTCGACGGAGACCGGGGCGGAGCGTGCGGCCCGTACGGCGAGCGCCGCGAGCAGCGCGCGGATCCGGGGGCCGCCGAGGGGGAGCGGGTCGCCGTGGTCGTCGCGCGCTTCGGTGGTGCCGAGGATCAGATACCGCACAGGGGCCATTCTCCTAGCTTGCCGGTTGCCGCTGGGGAGCTCGTGCGGCGCGGCCCCTTCGTCTCGTCCGCCACAAGGACTCGCCCGCCGTAAGGACGACTCGTCGCAGAAGGACTCGCCCGCCGTCGTCCGCCGTAAGGACGCCGGCTTCGTGCGCGGGGGCCCGGCCCCGGCTCCCCGAGCGGCAGGGGCGATGCCCGCGGGGCACCCGGGGCGAGGTGTCACAGGGCGGCCTCGTGTCGCCTCGGTGCGGAAGCTGTCACAGGCTCGGGCGCGGCACCACTCCGCCTGCCACGGCCCGCTGCCGTGGCGCCGCCGTACCGGTCCAGCAGGTGCCCCGGCGGGCCAGCAGGCGCCGCAGCCAGACTTCGGTGGAGACGAGTTCGGCCAGGCCGTCCAGGGGCAGCCGCTCCCCCTGTGCGGCGGCGCGCAGGGCCTTACGGATGACGCGGGCCTCGATCAGGCCCGCGTCCGCCAGCAGCGGGGCGTCGAAGAGGGTCATCAACTCGCTCGTCCAGGTGCGCATGCCGGTCCGTACGGCGGCGGTGTGGGCGGCGTGGGAGGTGGCTCCCCAACCGGGAGGAAGCTCCCGGATGCCCGCTCCGGCGAGGACCGTCCGCAGCACCGCGGCGCGCGCCCCCGGTTGCACCCGAAGCGCTTCGGGGAGCGCGCGGCAGGCCCGTACGACCTGGTTGTCGAGGAAGGGCGCGTGCAGGCGCTGGCTGCGGATCTCGGCGGCCTGCTCGAAGACGCGGTGGTCCGCGGCGTAGCGGGCGAGGGCGGCGTCGGCGCGGCGCTCCCCGGGGCGGCGCACCAGCACGGGGCGCATGGCCGCCTCCTCCAGCCGGACGGACACCTCGGCGAGCGTCTCCCCGGTGAGCCAGCGGGCGGCGGGCCCCGGGCGGCACCACGTCAGGGCGGCGAGGGAGGCGGATACCGCGCCGGGGTCGCGTACCGCCTGGTCGTCGGCGAAGCGGCGCTCCAGGAGGCGCACCGCGGCTTCCTGGACGCCGTCGCGGTAGGAGGTGCGGGCCAGCCGTCGTGCGGCCCGGTAGACCGTGAAGGGCACGAAGAAGGACTGCGCGGAGGGGCCGTCGGCCTTCGCGAGCGCGGTGGCGGGGCGCAGCAGATGGCGTCTGCGCCGGTCGAGCAGCAGGTCGGCGAGGCGCGCGGGGTGGGCGTCGAGCACCTGGCGGGCGCCGTGCCCGATGAAGTGGTCCGCGCTGCCCGCGGCGAGCCGGCGCCGGTGGCGTTCGGCGATGACGAGGGAGGGGCCGGGCTCATCGGTAAGGGCGCCGGTGTCGAGGCCCGCGTACGGCAGGGCTTCCTCGCCCGCGGCGACGACCACATGGTGCAGCCGCGGATTGGCGGCGATGGCGCCGGCCCGTTCGAGTTCGGCCTCGCGGGTGCGGGCGCCGCCCGCCGTGGCGAGGTCGTTGAAGGTGACGGCCAGGAGCCGCTCGCCCGCCTCGGTGCCGTGCCCGAAGAGAGTGCCGGGCATTCCGGGGAGCCCGGCGGCGAGCAGGGCGAGGGTGGCGGAGGCGCTGCCTCCGGACAGATCGGCGCCGATGCCGGGGGCCGGGGCGCCGCGGGCCGCCCGCCGCTCGGCGGGCCCCATGCCGGGCACCGGGCCGGGGTCGAGGTCGTCGGTCTCGGGGGCGTGGCGCGGGGCGGTGAGCCGGGCCCGTACGGCCTCCACGAGGGCGTCCTGGACCGCGTCCACGGCCGTGCCCTGGTCGAGTGGGGGCGCGGCGACGGCGAGGGACGCGGTGGGCTCGTAGCCGGTGACGTCGCGGGCCCCGTCGCGCAGGATCAGCGCATGGCCCGGGGGCACGCGTCTGACGCCCATATAGGGCGTGCCGTCGCCCATGGCTTCCGGGGAGTCGGGGCAGGCGAGCAGCGCGCCGAGGTGGCCGACGTCGAGCTGCGCCTCGATGAGGTCGGCGAGCGGGAGCGCGGCCGTGGCGTAGGCGGTGCCGCCGGCCCAGTCGGTGTGGAAGACGGGCCGGGCACCCGCGAGGTCGCCGGCGATGGTGATGCGGCGGCCGACCTGGGCGACGGCGGTGTAGCTGCCGGACCAGGCGGTCAGATGGCGCAGGGCGCCGCCGCGGGCGGCGAACAGCCCCACCCGCAGCTCCTCATCGGTGGCGCCGCAGCAGCCGAAGACGGCGAGGCGGGTGAAGGGATCGGTCTGGACGACGCGCACCTCATCGGGCCGCCAGTCGCCGACCGCCCACAGTGGATCCGGGTCGGACCACAGGAGTTGGGCGCCGACCGGCTGGATCGCACGGCCCTCCGGGGGGACCGGGCCGGATGCGGTACTGCTCCACCCCACCAACCACCGCATCGCCGCCTCCACAGGCTGTGGGCATCCAGGGCAACCAAGAAGTAGGTGCCATCATGCACAGCATGTTGACGGTTTCGGCATCGAACCGGACAACAACATGGATCTCCTGGATGTCCTGTGACCACAGATGACCGCAGAAATCGCAGAGTTGATCCCAGTAGGTGATGCCTCCCTGGGAGGCATCCGTAAGGAGCCCACGAGGGAACCATCGCCGGTAGCGACCCACCGTTCCGCCGTGGCCCATGCTGCCACGACTGGGGCGCGCAAGAGCGCAAGGGCATCGACGCGTATGCGGAGCGGCGCACAAGGGGCGCACGAAGGGGGCGCACGGAAAATGCCCCAACCCGCAGACCAGAAGAGGGACTTACCGTCCGCGCCGCGACGTCCGCCGCGCACCGGGGCATCCGCGGCATGTGATACGTGGCGCACCGCTCTGGGCGGAATCCGTGCGCGATCCGAGCGGATGAGGGCTTCCCGCGTCGGGCCTCCCCCTCCCCGGCCCGACGCGGGAGCCCGGCCGTGATGGGCGTTATTCAGCCAAGTTGCCGTGGCGCTCTCGATGGTCTTGCGGACGCCCTGTACGTACTCAACTTCCGCCTCTCGCGCCCCCCGACACGACAGTCCGGGAGGCGGCATTCGCCTCCCGGACCGTTCCGCCACCCGCGGGGAATGAGGCGGCGGCGTCCCCCAGCCCACTGGATCCAGTACAGCGGGCCGACCCACGCAGGACCCATCGAAACGTCCCCGCCGCGACTGAGACAGAGCGCACACACGGGCGCACAGCCACACACACCGGGAGCACACGTCACGCCCCGCACGCCCGTTCGTACAAGAATCTCGCCATCCGGGACACCACCTCTTAACGGTCGGGATGCGGCGAACTACGCTGGGTTTACGAATGCCCCGCGCTTACGCAGGGGCGGCCGTCGGTGCTGTCGAGGGGTGCGCATGTCCAGGGAGCCACGCGGGCCGAACGAAAAGCTCGGCACCGTTCTCGCCCTCGCTGGGATCAGCAATGCCGGGCTCGCGCGCAGAGTCAACGACCTCGGCGCCCAGCGTGGCCTGACACTTCGCTACGACAAGACGTCCGTCGCGCGCTGGGTGTCCAAGGGCATGGTCCCCCAGGGCGCCGCGCCACACCTCATTGCGGCTGCGATCGGCAGCAAACTCGGCCGCCCCGTCCCCCTGCACGAAATCGGCCTGGCCGATGCCGATCCGGCCCCCGAGGTCGGTCTCGCCTTCCCGCGCGACATCGGCCAGGCCGTCCGCTCCGCGACCGAGCTCTACCGGCTGGATCTCGCGGGTCGGCGCGGCGGGGTGGGCATCTGGCAGAGCCTGGCCGGATCTTTCTCAGTAAGCGCGTACGCCACCCCGGCCTCACGCTGGCTCATATCTCCGGCCGACAGCTCGGTGGCCCGTGAACCCAAGGACGCCGAGGACGGGACCACCGCCGCGAGCACCACGGGCGGGGCGGCGGCGGACGCCTTACCGCTGCAGCGCGTCGGCCACAGCGACGTCACCAAGCTGCGCGAGGCCGCTGAGGACGCGCGCCGCTGGGACTCCAAGTACGGCGGCGGCGACTGGCGTTCGTCCATGGTTCCCGAGTGCCTCCGGGTGGACGCGGCACCCCTGCTGCTCGGCTCGTACAGCGACGAGGTCGGCCGCTCCCTCTTCGGCGCCACCGCCGAACTGACCAGGCTCGCCGGGTGGATGGCCTTCGACACCGGCCAACAGGAGGCCGCGCAGCGGTACTACATCCAGGCGCTGCGCCTGGCCCGCGCCGCGGCCGACGTCCCCCTGGGCGGCTATGTGCTGGCGTCGATGAGCCTGCAGGCCACCTACCGGGGCTTCGCCGACGAGGGCGTGGACCTGGCCCAGGCCGCCCTGGAGCGCAACCGCGGCCTGGCCACCGCCCGCACCATGAGCTTCTTCCGGCTCGTGGAGGCGCGCGCCCAGGCCAAGTCCGGGGACGGGCCCGCCTGCGGGGCGGCCCTGAAATCCTCCGAGGGCTGGCTGGAGCGCTCGCGGGCGGGTGACCCCGATCCGTCCTGGCTCGACTTCTACAGCCATGAGCGGTTCGCGGCCGACGCCGCCGAGTGCTATCGCGATCTCCGGCTGCCGCGCCAGGTGCGGCGCTTCACCGAGCAGGCGCTGGCCCGGCCGACGGAGGAGTTCGTACGGTCGCACGGGCTGCGGCTCGTGGTGTCCGCCGTCGCCGAACTGGAGTCCGGCAATCTGGACGCGGCCTGTGCGGCGGGCGCCCGCGCCGTGGAGGTCGCCAACCGGATCTCGTCCGCGCGCACCACGGAGTACGTGCGCGACCTGATGCGCCGCCTCGAGGCATACCGCGACGAGCCGCGCGTCGCCGAGCTGCGCGAGCAGGCCCGGCCGCTGCTGGTGGCCCCGGCATGAGCGGCCCTCGGCGCGGGAGGAGAGTGGCCGGCCCGGGATGAAAGGCGTGACCGGCCCGGGATGAGTGGTGAGGCGAGAGCTGCCCGGAATGCGCGATTCAGACGCGCTTCGCCCGGAATGAGCGACTCGTTATGAATCGATCCATATGGCCGGTGGACCTAGCCCGGACCCTAGTCATGGCATGGGTTTCGGGCCGTTGTCAGTGGTGCAGGTCATGATAGGGATCGACGGTCGGGCGACTGGACGGTGTGGCGCGTGGGGAGGTGACATGGCGTGACGGCGTTGGACTGCGATGTGCTGGTGATCGGGGGCGGGATCGTCGGCATGTCGACGGCGTATGCGATCACGCGCGCCGCGCCCGGCACCCGCGTGACCGTGCTCGAGAAGGAGGCGGGCCCGGCCCGCCACCAGACCGGGCGCAACAGCGGCGTGATCCACAGCGGTATCTACTACCGCCCGGGGTCGCTCAAGGCGCGGTTCGCGGTGCGCGGCGCCGCGGAGATGGTGAAGTTCTGCGCCGAATACGGCATTCCGCACGAGGTCACCGGCAAGCTCATCGTCGCCACGGAGCGCTCCGAGCTGCCGAGGCTCCACGGCCTCGTCCAGCGCGGCAGGGAGAACGGCATTCCCGTGCGCGAGCTGGGCCCCGCCCAGATCGCGGAGTACGAACCATGGGTGCGCGGCCTCGCCGCGATCCATGTCGGCACGACGGGCGTCTGCGACTTCGGCGCGGTGGCGGCCCGGCTGGCCCGGCTCGCCCAGGACGCGGGCGCCTCGGTGCGGTACGGGGCGCAGGTGCGCACCATCGGCCGCCGCCCCTCCGCGGTCGCGGTGCGCACGGCGGACGGCACGGTGCTGCGCGCGCGGGCCCTGGTCAACTGCGCGGGGCTGCACTGCGACCGCGTCGCCCGGCTGGCGGGCGACGACCCGGGCATGCGGATCGTGCCCTTCCGCGGTGAGTACTACGAGCTGGTCCCCTCCCGCGCCTCGCTGGTGAACGGTCTGGTGTACCCGGTGCCCGACCCGGCGTTCCCGTTCCTCGGCGTCCATCTGACCCGCGGCATCGACGGCGGCGTCCACATCGGGCCCAACGCGGTGCCGGCCCTCGCCCGCGAGGGGTACGCCTGGCATACGGTGCGCCCGCAGGAGCTGGCCGGCACGCTGGCGTATCCGGGCTCCTGGCGGATCGCCCGCCGCCACTGGCGGTACGGGGCGGGTGAGCTGCGGCGCTCCCTGTCCAAGCGCGCCTTCACCGACGCCGTGCGCCGTCTGCTGCCCGATGTGACGGCCGACGACCTGATAGCGGCCCCGGCGGGCGTGCGGGCCCAGGCGGTGCTGCCGGACGGCACTCTGGTGGACGACTTCCTGATCTCACAGTCGCCCCGGATCGTCCATGTGCTCAACGCCCCGTCGCCCGCGGCCACGGCCTCACTGCCGATCGGCCGGGAGGTCGCCCGCCGAGTGCTGGAGACCCTGCGGACGGGGTGAGGGGGCGGCTGGGGGCCAAGGTACGAGCCGGGCCCCCGCCGCCGAGATACGGGCGAGCCTCGGCGTGAGGTACGGGCCGATCTCTCGCAGCGAGGCACGGGCCCAGCCCGCAGGCCACCCTCACCGGGGCCGCACGACCGACCTGACCACCCAGGGCCCGGCTGCCCATGGATCCGACTGTCCAGGGCGCGGCTACCCATGGGCCCGGCTGCCCGTCCCGCCACCCCAACCGGCCGGCCGGCGGCCACCGGACCACCCCCCGGCGCCCCCGGCGCCCCACCTGCCGCACCGGCCCCGCCGCCCTCCCCGCCTCCGCCCGTAGAATCGAAGCACTGTGTCCGAGAACCCCACCGCCCCCGATTCCCACGTGGAGCGCGCTCTGCCCGCCCCCCGTGACCGCAGCGAGCCGATGTTCCCCGGCGGTCCCGTGGCCGATCCGGCGGGCTCGCACCACGAGCGCCGCATCCGCTCCTTCCGCCCCCGCCGCGGCCGGGTGACCCCGGGCCAGGGCGAGGCGCTGCGCCGCCTGTGGCCACAGTGGGGCCTGGATATCGACGGGCTGAGCCGTATCGACCTCGGTGAGCTGTTCGCCACAGAGGCAGGCCCGCGTCCCGGCCTCCCCGTCGTCCTGGAGATCGGCTTCGGCATGGGTGAGGCCACCGCGCAGATGGCCGCCGCCGACCCCGGCACGGGCATCCTCGCGGCCGACGTCCACACTCCCGGCCAGGGCAATCTGCTCGCGCTCGCGGAACGGAACGGCCTGGACACCATCCGGGTCGCCAACGGCGACGCGATCATCCTGCTCCGCGAGATGCTGGCCCCCGCCTCGCTCTCCGGGCTGCGGGTCTTCTTCCCCGACCCATGGCCCAAGAAGCGGCACCACAAGCGCCGCCTCATCCAGCCCGAGTTCATCGAGCTCGCCGCCACCCGGATGAAGCCCGGTGCGCTGCTGCACTGCGCGACCGACTGGGAGCCGTACGCGGAGCAGATGCTGGAGGTCCTCTCCGCGAGCCCCGCCTTCGACAACTCCCAGTCCGACGGCGGCTATGCCCCGCGCCCGGACTTCCGGCCGCTCACCAAGTTCGAGAGCCAGGGGCTGGACAAGGGGCACCTCGTCCATGACCTGATCTTCCGCCGCAACGACACATAGCGACCCCGAGGGGATGGGCATAAACCCTGAGTCCCCCTTCCCCCTTTCGTTAGGGTCGGTTGAGTGCATCAGTCCCCGCCCCCGCAAGAGCCGCCCGAACCACCGGTCACGCCGCCGCACGAGGCTCCGTACGGAGCGCCGCACCAGGCTCCGCGTGGCGCACCGCACGAGGCTCCGCACGGAGCGCCGTACGAGGCACCCCAGGGCGGCCCGAACGCGGCACCGCACAGCGGCCCGTACGAGGCGACGCACGGCACACCACAGGGCGCAGCACCGCACGGCGCTGGCACTCCCTACGGCGCTCCTTACGGTGACCAGCACCCGTGGTTCGGCACCGGCGCCGCACCGGCGGGCTGGCCGCATCCGCCCCGCCAGGGCCTGTGGGGGCCGGGGGGCCGTCTCGCCCGCGTCTGGCACAACAAGGCGCTGCGGGCCACCGCGCTCACCGGTCTGCTCTCGCTCTCCGGCCTGATCATCCTGGCGCTGGTGCGCGAACAGACGGGCACCAAGGGCTTCCTGGTGGGGCTCGGCCTCGCCGTGCTCCCCGTGCCGCTGATCATCGCGGTCTTCCGGTGGCTGGACCGCGTCGACCCCAAGCCCTGGCGAAACCTTGTGTTCGCCTTCGCCTGGGGAGCGTGCGCCGCGACGCTGGTCGCGCTGATCGCCAACGGCTTCGCCACCGAGTGGCTCATGACCACCGTGGACTCCTCGTCCCCGACCGGCCAGGCCGACGCCGACGCCTGGGGCGCCACCTTCATCGCGCCGTTCGTGGAGGAGAGCGCCAAGGCTGCCGCCGTCCTGCTGCTCTTCCTCTTCCGCCGCCGCGACTTCAACGGTCTGGTCGACGGGGTCGTCGTCGCCGGAATCACCGCCACCGGTTTCGCCTTCACCGAGAACATCCTCTATCTCGGCTCGGCCTTCGTCAGCGACCAGACGCTCGGCTACTCCGGCATCCGGTCGACCACGGCCGCGACCTTCTTCATCCGCGCCGTCATGTCCCCCTTCGCGCACCCCCTCTTCACCGCGATGACGGGGGTGGGCTTCGGCATAGCCGCCGCGGCGGCGCGGCACCAGCGCGTCCGCCGCGTCCTCATACCGATCGCGATGCTGCTGACCGCGATGGTCCTGCACGGCGTCTGGAACGGTTCGGCGACCCTCGGCGGCTACGGCTTCCTCATCGTCTACGCCCTGTTCATGGTCCCGATGTTCGGGCTGCTGACCTGGCTGACGCTCTGGTCCCGCGGCAAGGAGCTGCGCACCATACGGGAGCAGCTCGCGGCCTACCAGGCCGCCGGCTGGCTCACCCCGCCCGAGCCCCTCGCCCTGTCCTCGATGCGCGCCCGCGGTATCGCCCGCGACCTCGCCCGCCGCACCCATGGTGTGGCGGCCGCCCGTACGGTCGGCGAGTACACCGCCTTCGCGACCTCACTCGCCTTCCTCCGCCGCCGCGCGTACCGCGGCACGGCCGGCCCGGACTTCACCACCCACGAGAAGGAGCTGCTGGACCGTCTGTGGGAGCGGCGGGAGACCGCCCAGCCCGCCCTGGCCCACGCGGCGCTGTCCGTGCCGCTCCCCCGGCCCCGCCGGGCGCCCCGGCCGGCCCCGGGCACGATGCCCGCACCGTTCTGGCCCGCGGGGCCGCACGGCGGCGGGTACGCATACGACCACGGAAGCGGCCAGGGCTACGGCTACGGCGGCCCCGGGCCCGGTTACGGGTACGGCCCCGGGTCCGGGTCCGGTTACGGGTACGGCCCCGGGTCCGGTTACGGGTACGGCTCCGGGGCCCAGTCGCAGTACGGGGCCCAGCCCACGTACGCCCCGTGGGGCGCCCCTCCGCCGCACGGCCCGCAGCCGCCGCGGACCCCGCAGCCGCCCGCGAACTCGGCGACGCCCCACACCTCCCCCGTCCCGTACGGACCCGGCGGACCCGAAAGTCGTCTGTAACCTCCCGCCCCTTTCGGACGTGTTCCTACATAGAAGCGGGGAGCACGTGGGGGCGCGGGGGATTCATGTCAGAACCATCATCTTCATCCACACCATCCGATTTCGACCAGTTCTATACGGCTACGGCGAAGCGGCTCGTGGCCGCGGTCTATGCGGCGACGGGCGATCTCGCCGAGGCCGAGGACGCGGTGCAGGAGGCGTATGCCCGGGCGTGGCAGCGCTGGGACCGGCTGACCGCCGAGGGCGATCCCACGCCCTGGGTCCGCACCGTCGCCCTGCGCCTCGCCGTCAGCTCCTGGCGCCGCGCCCGTAACCGCATGCGGGCCCACTTCCGCCATGGCCCGCCCCCCGATCTGCCCGATCTCGCCCCGGATCGGGTGGCGCTGATCCATGCCCTGCGCGGGCTGAAGCCCGAGCAGCGTACGGCCGTGGTCCTGCACCACCTTCTCGATCTGCCCATTGAGCAGGTGGCCCGGGAGACGGGCGTCTCCTCCGGCGCCGTGCGCACCCGGCTGAGCCGTGCCCGCAAAGCCCTCGGCTCCCATCTCGCCGACGCGGATACCGGCGCCGTCGCCAACGCCAACGCCGAGGCACCGGCACCCCATCCGCCCACCTGCCGCCCGAAGGGGGTGCCCTCCCATGGCTGAGCTGGACGAGCGCCTGCGCGATATCGCCCGAGACGTCGAGCCCTCCATACGTCTGGCGGGCCCGGAAGCCGTGCGTGCGCGGGGCCGTCGGCGCCGCGCACGGCAGCGCACCGCGATCACCGCCGCGGCCGTCCTCGCGGTGGCCGCCGTGACCGCGGGCTCCTGGCGGTTGCTGCCGGGCGACGACTCCACCCGTACGCTCCCGGCGGCCCCGCCCGCCCCACGAACGGACCGCGTCCCGGGAGCGCAGATCCCCACGGGCGCCCTCCTTCGCCCCTCGGCGCTCCCCTTCGACGCGATGATGCGCTGGAAGACGGTCGACGCCACCATCGGCTCCGCCGACGATGGCCGGGCACCGTTGCTCGACCTCTCCCCCAGCTGCCGCCTCGACGGTCCGCCACCGCTCGCCCAGCGCACCCGGAACTACCAAAGCCGCGAGGCGGAGCAGGCGCGCCACACCATCAACGCCTATGCGAGCGAAGGCGAGGCCGCGAAGGTCTTCACCTCCCTCGAGGAGACGCTGAAGGACCACTGTGCCCGGCCCAAGACGATGGACGCGCCGTCGTCGAGCAAGACCGCGGTCGACCAGCCGACCACCATGACCTACGGCTGGCACTCGCCGCGCGCACCGCACGACGCCCACGTCGTCCTGATGCGCTCGGGCACCCGGGTCGGGGTGCTGCAGGCCGAGGGCATCGGCAGCCCGTCCGGCGACTACACCGACGGTCCCTCCACCTACTGCGTATCGGTCGCGCTCTGGCGCCTCGATCCCACCGCCACCGCCTCCCCCGGCCCGTACCGGGACAACCCCGAGGAGGCGAAGAGGCGTTGCTGACCCACTCCTCCCCTCCCACCGCCCCTCACGACTCCCGCAAGAGGTCCTCTGTGCTGCTCTCCGTCCGTTCCCTGCGCACCCTCAGCACCCTTACGGTGCCCGCCCTCGCCGTCGCCCTGCTCGCCGGCTGCCAGTCGGCGTCGAAAACCGCCTCGGTGGACCCGGCCGACGCCAAGCCCGCCCGGATCACGATCACCCCAAGCAGCGACACGGCGGCGATAGCTCCCGACGCCACGGTCAAGGTGACCGCCTCCCACGGCACCCTCACCAAGGTCCGCGTCGTCCCCGACGGCGCCGGCTCCCAGGCCGCCACGGTGACCGGCGCCCTCTCCCACTCCAAGAGCAGCTGGCGCTCCACCCGCACCATGACCCCGGGCACGACCTACACCGTCGAGGCCACGGCCACCAACGCCGCCGGCAAGTCCGCCGTCCAGCACTCCACCTTCCGCACCCGCGCCGCCCAGCAGACCAACGGCGTCACGGTCACCCCGACCAAGGGCTCCACCGTCGGCATAGGCCAGCCGGTCTCCCTCGCCTTCGACCACCCCGTCACCAACAAGGCAGCGGTGGAACGCACTCTCTCCATCTCCACCAGCCCCAAGACCGAAGGCGCTTGGGGCTGGACCAAGGACCCCCTCACCGGCATCGAGCGCGTCGACTGGCGCCCCAAGACCTACTGGCACAAGGACACCAAGGTCACCCTCCGAGCCCACCTCAGCGGCGTGAACACCGGCGACTCCCGCTACCTCCGCCGCGACGTCTCCACGACCTTCACCATCGGCACGCCCCGGATCTCCAAGGTCGACATCAAGAACCACACGATGACCGTCTACGAGGACGGCCAGAAGCAGAAGACCATCCCCATATCCGCCGGCCAGCCCTCCTACCCCACCTGGAACGGCACCATGGTGGTCCTCGACAAGGCCCCCATGGTCAATATGACCAGCGAGTCCGTCGGCATAGCCGACCCCTACAACAAAGACGTCCCCTGGGCCGTCCACCTCACCACCTCGGGCACCTACGCCCACGCCGCCCCCTGGAACGAGGGCCTCGGCTACTTCGGCCAGACCAACATGAGCCACGGCTGCGTCGGCATGTCCCTCGCCGACGGCAAGTGGTTCTACAACCGCGCCACCCGAGGCGACATCGTCGAAATCACCGGCTCCACCCGCGCCACGGTCTCCACTGGCAACGGCTTCGGCGACTGGAACCTCCCCTACCCGTCCTGGCAAAAGCTCAGCGCCCTGCGCTGAGTCTTCGTACCGATACGGTCACCCGCGCCGGTAGGGCGCGGGTGACCCCAAGCACGCACAGCGAAAGATCGTTACTGCTCGTCAACCAAACCCCAATCGACGGCCGTGGGTGACCCCGCCCACCCATCCACCGTCTTCCAGACGGATGCGATGCCCCGCTTCTCGAGATAGGGGGCATACGCCTTGATGTCCTCTGTAAAGAGCGCCAGAAGGAACGGCTCATCCTTCCCCCGCTCCTCGTACAAGAAGTGGCTGTACTCGTAGAGCTGCCCCAGTGCCTCACGCACTGCCTGGGTGGGGTTGCCCCGCTTCACCGTCTTGGCTTCCACCAGCCACTCCGCACCATCCCGCCGCAACACAATGTCCTTCGGGTGCATCTTCTTTGTGATCGGCACGAAGCCGCGCTGTTCGATGTACTCGCCGAACAAGCGGACCAGCACTTCGTGGCTCCGAGACTTCTTGATCTTCCGCTGAGGGATAAGCGCGTAGTAGTCGCTGCCATCCTTGGGGCGGAAGCCGTTCAGCCCTGCGTGTTCCTCTGGCTCATCCTCCACGCGCTTGGTGACCGGTATCCCGTTGGAGGCAATCTCGTCCCTGAGCCCCCGCTCCACGGCAGCCGCATGTTGAAGCACTTCAGCCATGTGCCAGAGGTCCTCACGCAAGCTGATCTCCGTGGGCATGGCACTGGTGTCGTAAGCGCGTGCTGCCACGCTCCCCGCCTCATAGGAGCGTGCTCTCAACACGTCGCACCTGAAGTCCGGCTGGGCATCCCAGCCCTCCACCAGGTCCTCGGCTAGCCCGCCTCGCAGATGCTTAGCCCTGTTCCTCAGATACCTGCGGCGCTTCTCGCCCTCACCCAACTTCGCTTGCAGTGACGTCACTCCTTGCTGGAGCGTCAGGGTCACCGTGCTGAGGTCGGCCGCGAAGATGTAGGCCAGGTAGAGCCCCTTCTTTGGGTCACTCGTGATGTCGGGGTCGTACACGCCGATCCACGGGGTCCGGCTGGCACCACCGCTTCCCCCATTGCCCTCGGCCTCAAAGCCCCCGGGTAGAAGGTGACTCCACTCCTCCCCTGCCCTGCGAAGAAGATCTTGCGCATGGACGCCCGACGACGTCCCCTTGTCTTCGTCGTAGGTCAGGGCGAGTTCAAGGAGCAGATCACGTATGTCCATGCTCAAAAACTATGCACGAACGGACCGACAAAGACGTGACTCGATCATGTTCGATCGCCCCTGGGCGGCGTGGTCCGCACCATCTCGGTGGATCCACCGGAGGACTGTCAGGGGCCGCTGGTACAACATCATGGGGACATTCGAGACGGGGAGGCGCTGCGATGGCCGATCACCTTGCGGACCAGACGGCCCCGGTGCCTGGGCTGTATGAGCGACTGATCACCTCGCGTATCGAGGAACAGCTCAGCGCCCTGGATGCCAGCGGGTGGAAGACCATCCGGCAGAAGATTGGCGAGCACTCCTCGCCTCACGTGCTCGCCCGCCACATCGGCGAGACCGTCCGGCAGATCTTCATCTCCCTGTCGACCGATGAGCAGGTCGTCGCGGCGAATCACATTCTCGAGTCGATGAGCACCCTGGACGGGGCCAAGCAGTGGGTGGACCTTGTCGCAGACGGGCCTCATCAGCTGACTGCCATTGCCGAGCAGGAAGCGCCGGGCGTCTACAGCATCCGTCCGGCCACACCGCTATCTGAGACCGCGCTCATCACCAACGCGCCCGAGGATCCCAACCTTGGCTTCGAGCTGAGGGCCGAGCTGGCCACGGCCGACCGCGTCGATCTGCTCTGTGCGTTTGTGAAGTGGCATGGTCTACGCGTCCTGGAAGAGTCACTCAAAGCGGCTCGCGATCGTGGAGTGCCGATCCGCGTCATCACGACCACGTACATCGGCGCTACGGAGCGGCGTGCGTTGGACCGGCTCGTGACGGAGTTCAGCGCCCAGGTCAAGGTCAACTACGAGTCGCGGTCCACGCGTCTCCATGCAAAGGCATGGCTGTTTCGGCGAAACAGCGGCTACGACACCGCCTACGTGGGGAGTTCCAACCTCTCCAAGGCGGCGCTTCTCGATGGCTTGGAGTGGAACGTCCGCTTGTCATCCGTAGCGACACCACCGGTGTTGCGGAAATTTGAGGCCACCTTCGACTCGTACTGGGCTGAGCCCGCCTTTGAGGCCTATGATCCCCAGCGCGATGCCACTCGGTTAGACGAGGCCCTCATTCTGGCCAGCGGTAAGCAGAAGACCGATACCCACGCCATCAGCCTGTCCGGCCTTGAAGTACGTCCGTATCCCCATCAGCAAGACATGCTCGAGCGACTCCGCATCGAGCGTGACATCCACAGCCGGCATAGGAACTTGCTCGTCGCAGCGACCGGGACCGGCAAGACGGTCATGGCGGCCCTCGACTACAAGGCACTGAAGCACGCCCATCAAGGACGTCCCCTCAGCATCCTCTTCGTGGCCCATCGCCAGGAGATCCTCAAGCAATCGCTGCGCACCTACCAAGAGGTGCTCGACGACGCGAACTTTGGTGAGCTGCTCGTCGGAGGAGAGGTACCGAAGGACTGGACGCATGTCTTCGCCAGCGTTCAGTCCCTCAACGCCCGGTCTCTTGAGGAGTTCACTCCCGACCACTTCGATGTCGTGGTCATCGATGAATTCCACCATGGCGTTTCCCCCACCTATCGGCGCATCATCGACCATTTTGAGCCCATCGAGCTTCTTGGGCTGACCGCCACACCTGAGCGGATGGACGGGAGGAACGTCCAAGATGAGTTCTTCGACGGACATATCGCAGCCGAGATGCGGCTGTGGGAAGCGCTGGAGAACGATCTCCTCAGTCCGTTCCACTACTTCGGCATCGCGGACAACACCGATCTGGAAGGGCTCACCTGGAAGCAAGGCTCATACGTCGCAAGTGAGCTCAGCCAGGTCTACACCGGCAACCACGCTCGAGCTCGGCTCATCGTCAAGGCCGTCCAGGAGAAGGTCAGCGACCCAGGAACCATGCGAGCATTGGGGTTCTGCGTCACCGTGGCACACGCCCACTTCATGGCTGACTTCTTCCGTCAGGCGGGTTTCAATGCCAGAGCCCTCGATGGTTCCACTCCTGCCGCTGAGCGCGCCCAGGCCCTGAGGGACCTCCGCGAAGGCAACGTACAGATCCTCTTCTCAGTCGACCTCTTCAACGAGGGGCTTGACGTGCCGGATGTGGACACCCTCCTCTTGCTCCGCCCCACCTCCAGCGCCACGGTCTTCCTCCAGCAGCTTGGCCGGGGGCTTCGGCGTACGCCAGACAAGCCCGTCCTCACCGTGCTCGACTTCATCGGCCAGCACCGCAAGGAGTTCCGATTCGAAGAGCAGTTCCGTGCGCTGACGAACTTCACCCGTCACCGGCTAACTGAGCACATGGAGCGAGACTTTCCTCAGCTCCCTTCTGGTTGCCAGATCATCCTGGACCGAAAGTCCAAGGAACGGATCCTGGACAACATCAAAAGCCAGATCAACGTCAACGTACGGCAGTTGGCGCAAGAGGTTGCTGCGTATGCCGAGCCGCGACTCGACGCCTACCTTCGCGAGAGCCGCCGCGAGCTCAAGGAGCTCTACCGGGCCAACAACTCATGGACGGGCCTGCTGAGGCGAGCCAATCTCCTCACCGGCGAGCCCCCCGAAGGGGAGGCCGCACTTCTCAAACGCGTCTCAGCTTTTCTTCATGTCGGTGACCCACAGCGCGTAAATGCCTACCGTCGGATGCTCGCCGACGACGCCCCCGGGTATGACTCACTCGACCCCTCAGGGCAGGGGTACGCACGGATGCTCTTCTTCTCCTTGTGGCCACTGGGCGGTGGGTTCAGCAACTATGCCGATGGCTTTGAGTCGTTGCGCCAGCAGAGCGCCTTCCGAAGCGAACTGAGCCAGGTGCTGGAGTACAACCTGGAGCACACCGACCACTACCCCATCCCACTCTTGGGTGAGCACGATGGCCTACCGCTGGCCATCCATGCTTCGTACAGCCGGGAGGAAATTCTCCCTGCTCTCGGACAGGCAGAGGTAGGCGCCTTCGTGCCAGGAAATTTCCGCGAGGGTGTGAAGTGGTGCGAAGGCATCCAGACGGATGCGCTCCTCATTACGCTCGAGAAGGACGATAAGGACTTCTCGCCGCAGACCCGGTACAAGGACTTCGCGATGAGCCCGGACCGCTTCCACTGGGAATCGCAGAACCAAACATCTGGCTCCTCCCCCACGGGGCAGCGCTACCAGCAGCACAGGGAACGAGGATCCCATGTGCTGCTCTTCGTCCGGCGCTACAAGAAGACGGACATTGGAGGGCCTCAGCCCTGGATGCTGCTCGGCCCTGCCGAATACGAATCCCACGAGGGCAGCAAGCCCATGGGCATTGTCTGGCGACTCCAGCATGAGCTGCCCGCCGATGTCTGGACCTACTCGGCCATTGCAGCGGGGTAGCGTTCGTGGGTCAGCCAAGGTATGGCCGGTCGCGGTGGGTCAGGAAGTGACGAAGCCGGAGCTGTTGTGTGTGGTGCATGGGGAGTTCGGCAAGTTCCTCCGGCGAGACAAACCGCAGTTCCGTGGACTCATCAGAGATCGCCAGTTGGCCGCCCACGATGCGGGCGGTGAAGCAGACGTTGAACTGTCGGCGGACCTCGCCGTCCGTGTAGGCGATGACGTGACGCGGGTCGGTGTACGTGCCGACGAGTCCCGTGATCTCCACGTCGAGTCCGGTCTCTTCCTTGACCTCACGGACAGCCGTGCCCGGTAGGGAGTCGGCCATCTCCATGCCACCGCCGGGCAGTGCCCAAAGATCATTGTCTTGGCGGCGCTGGAGCAGGATGCGGCCGCTCTCGTCGGTGACGACAGCGGATGCGGCGACAACCAAGCTGTTCGGCTCGGGGGCGTCCGGATCGTCGTAGTACTCGGTCCGCGCCACGAGGTCACACTCCCTGTACCGGCGTCGCCGTCGCCCATACGGCGTCGAAGCTCTGAGCGTAGGTGTCGAACATGCCGCCCTCGCCGTGTCGGCGCAGGTGCCAGACGGGCGCGCCGTACGCGTTCACGCCCCAGACGTGGGCGTTGACCATGACTTGATCATCCGCACGATAGAGCGAGTTGTAGAGGGTCGTTCCGTGCGTCCGCACTTCGACGCCCGGGGTGTCGATGAGGGGGCGATAGTGCAGGAGAGCGAGCCGACAGCGGGATTCGATGCCGTGGCCGAACTTCTCTTCCTGGCCCCGCTGCTGGACGTTGGGGCTGTCAGCGTCCCCGACCGCAACACGTATGGCGCAGCCTTGGGCGGCACGTTCCCGCAGAAGATCGTTGAGGCGGGGGTACGCCTCGTGCAGGAAGACGGCGGCATATACGAGCACGTCAATCTGTTCGCGGGCCTGCGTCAGCATCTCCACGAACGTGGACACGGGGATGTCCGCACGCTGGTCGTAGAGCGCCACAAGCTCGGGGCTGACCGCGCGGGCGGGGCGTGCTTGACGGAGCGCTGGCCATAGGGCGTGCACGTCTTCTCCTAACGTTTCTGCTGCCAGGATGGCCGTGCTGCGTCGCGGCGTACGGTTGAGGTTGACCCATCTTTCAACGGATTTGGGATCTACCTCGACCTTTTCCGCGAGGGTGGCGTATGTCCAGCCTCCGGACGTCATGACGGCACGTAGCCTCTCGTTCGGCACCTGAGTCTCTCCCCACATGTCGGGACGGCACTAGGGACGTTTTACCCGACGCGGGACGTCCCGAAGTGGGGTTTAAGGGAGGTTCCTACGTCCTGATCACAGCGCGATGATCGCGAAAAGACTCCCGCGACCGTTGCAGGCGGCCCGGGAGCGTGGTCAACGCTGTGAAGGAGCGTCAACGTGCAGGAGAATATCGCCCGACCCGTGGAATGGCTGCTGTGGCTGGTAGTGCCCGCACCAGCCCGTCATCGCGCCGTTGGGGCCCGGCCCGCCATGGCATGTGTGGATGCGGATACACCGACGGTTCGCACGGCACGTGTGTCTGTGGTGGCGGTGGCGGTGGCGGTGACGCTGTGAGCGTACGTCCCCGTCTGCTGCCGTGGCCCGGCCCCGCAGGGCAGCGGTGTTATCTGGTCTCCGATGCGGACAGCACGGGCTACCTCTCGAAGCTGGCTGACGAAATGGAAGCCGTCCAGCTCCAGATGGGCACTGAACTCATCGGCCACGCCCGCCTGATGCTCAGCGACCGGAAAGCGGACGCCCGAGAGCTCCGCTACCTCTCGAACCGTCTGATCGAAGCGCTGCAAGACGCTCTCCGGATCTCGGAGAGTCGCGGCGGGCGTATCCCAGCGCCCGACGAGGCCGAGAGTGACGGAGCGGCTCGCACGGATGAGGGGGCGCAATGAGTGAGGTGCCAGGAGGCTGGCAGGTCGGTCCGGCCCCGGGGCGCGGTCTGCTTCCTGCGAAGGGCGGTCTGCTTGAGCTGCCGCTTCACGTGCTCCGGCCCGGTCGCGCGTCTTTGGCATCGCTGGTGCTGACGGTGGTGGAAGCGGAGCAGTTGCACGCCGCCTTGTGTTACGCGCTTGGCGACGAGCCTGCGCCCGAAGACGCGCCGGAGTGCCGTCAGCCGGTCCGTTATCCAGGTGGCCGACAGAAGTACTGAGGCCGCGTGGCGGAATCCCACTCGAGTCGCGCGTGGCGGGACTTGTTGTGGCAGTGCGGATGCGGTCGGCGGGGGTGAGCCGGGGCTGGGTCAACTCGGGTCACCCGCGTCCGTTTGGGGCTTGCGAGTCCGTTCGGAGCGCCTGCTGCGTAGGGTCAGGGCGAGGAGATCCTTGGAGTGGGAGGTATGGGGATGGCTGGAATGCCGGCGGGGGTTGTGGCTGCGGGTGGGTTGGTTGGGGGGTATTCGGTGGCTCGGTGGACCAAGAGGCGGCCCTTGGGTGGGGTTGCCCTCGCGGCTGCGGGGGCAGTGGCTGCTCGGGGGTGGCGGGAGAAGGCAGGGACCGGAACCGCCGCCGCGCTCAGTGCGGCGTATGTCACCGCATTCGCCGGGTCGCATCCGCTGGCGAAGAAGATCGGGGCCTGGCCGTCCGTCTTCGCCGTCGCCGGTGGCGTTGCCCTCGCGTCCTGGGCCCTCGCCGATCGGCGGTCGGGGTCGTAGGCCGTACGTAGGGGTCCTCAGGCGTATCCCTGACTGGGGCAGCGGGCGGGTCCTATTGCCCGCCCGCTGTCCTACGGCGCCCGCCCCGCCGTCTTCCGCTCAGTCCGACGCCGAGGTCAGCAGGTCCAGTTCCGGTTGGGTCAGCTTGAGGTCGACCGACGCCAGCAGGGGCGGGAGCTGGTCGACGGAGCGGGCGCTGGCGAGGGGGGCCGCGACCGAGGGCTGGGCGAGGAGCCAGGCGAGGGCGACCGTGGTGGGCTCGGTGGCGTGGTTGGCCGCGACGTCGTCCAGGGCGGCGAGGACCTTCTGGCCGCGCTCGGTCTCCAGGTACTTGGCCGCGCCGGTGGAGCGGGGGCTGTCGACCGCCGTGCCGGGGCGGTACTTGCCGGTGAGGAAGCCGGACGCCAGGGAGTAGTACGGGATGGTCGCCAGGTGGTGGCGGGCGGCGACGTCGGCCAAGTCGCCCTCGAAGGTGTCGCGCGAGACCAGGTTGTAGTGCGGCTGGAGGGCGACGTAGCGGGCCAGGCTCTCCTGGGTGGAGAAGGCCAGCTGGGCCTCCAGGCGCTCCGCGCTGACGTTGGACGCGGCGACCTCGCGGACCTTGCCCTCTCTGACCAGCTCGTCCAGGGTGGTGATGATCTCCTCCACCGGCACCGACGGATCGTCGTAGTGGGTGTAGTAGAGGTCGATGTAGTCGGTGCGCAGCCGCTGGAGGGATTCCTCGACGCCCGTTTTGATGGCGGACGAGGTCAGACCGCGGGGCTCCGGGGAGCCGGCGCCCACCTTGGTGGCGAGTACGACGTAGGAGCGGTTGCCCCGGGAGGCGAACCAGTTGCCGAGGATGGTCTCGGACTCGCCGCCCTCGTTGCCCGGCACCCACGCGGAGTAGACATCGGCGGTGTCGATGAAATTGCCGCCCGCCGCCACGAAGGCGTCGAGCACCCGGAAGGACTCGGCCTCGTTGGCGGTCCAGCCGAAGACGTTCCCGCCCAGGGCAAACGGGAAAACGGACAGATCACCGATCTTCTGTGTGTTGTCAGCCATACGTTTTTACAACGGGTGGCTGGGCGGGGTTGTTCCTGGGGGCGGCCCCGTCGGGACGTAAACCGGCGGCCCTGGCGTCAAGGGGGGAGAGAGCGCCAGAGCCGCCGGAGTATCAGGGGTTCATCCCGTGCTGGCGCAGCCAGGGCATCGGGTCGATCGGCGAGCCGCCGCCGGGCCGGACCTCGAGGTGGAGGTGCGGGCCGGTCACATTGCCGGTGGCGCCGACGCGGCCGATGACATCGCCCGCCGTCACCTTGCCCGAGGTGACGACCATCGACGACAGGTGGCAGTACCAGATCTCGGTGCCGTCGCTGAGGGTCAGCACGATGCGGTAGCCGTACGAACCGGCCCAGCCCGCCTGGGTGATGGTGCCGCCGTGCACCGCCTTGGCCGGGGTGCCGGTCGGGGCGGCGAAGTCCTGGCCGGTGTGGTCGGCCGACCAGATGTCGCCCGCCTGGCCGAAGCTCGCGGTCAGGGTGTACGAGCCGACGGGGAGGGTGTACGCGGCGGCGAGTCTGGCCTGGCGCTCGGCCGCGGCCTTCTTCTCCGCCGCCTCCTTCGCCCGCTGCTCGGCGGCCTTCTTCTCCGCCTCGGCCTTGGCCTTCCGCTGGGCGGCCACCTCCGCGGCCTGGTCGGACGCCTTGTCCGCGGCGGCCTTCGCCGCGGCGGTGCGGCTGTCCTCGTCCGCCGCGTTCTGCTGGTTCTCGGCCTGCTGGAGGATGCGGGCGCGGAGCGCCTCGCCCGCGTCGGTGGTGCCGCGCTGCTCGTCCTCGCTGGTGAGGCCGGCCTGGGAGAGGGGGGCGGCGGCCGTCTGCGGGCCGCTGCTGTCGTCCGACGTCCAGGAGCCGATGCCGGGCAGGTCCTTGGCGGCGGGCAGGCTGGCTTTGACCTCATCGGCGACGTGGCCGAGATCCGGCATGGAAATGGGCGGCTTGGGACGGTCCTTGGCGCTGGCCATACCGCCCGCACCGACCGCGGCGATCACGCCGACGCCGAGGACGGCGCCGCTGCGCGCCATGGTCCCGCCGCGCTGCTTGGCCACGCGGTGCCGGCCGCGTACGGGAGCGATGGACTCCTCGGTGGGGTTCCACTCCTCCCAGGGCTCGGTCTCGAATCCGGCACCCGGGCCCTCGAACGCGTCCCCATGCGCGTCCAGGTACCGATCGTCGGGGGCGAAGTGGCCGTCCCCGGAGCTCATCCCGCCGCCGGCGTCAAAGCCGGGGCCGTAGGCGGTGGCGGTCCCCAAACCGCCTCCCCGTGTGCGATACGGGGCCTCGTCCAGGGCAGACCTGTTGGACGCCACGGAGGCGCACTCCTTTCCTTCCTTCTCGCCTACCGGGTTAGCTGACGGGTTCGGAGCAGGAAGGTCTCCTACGGGTCAGGTTCGACCCGATTCACCCCAAGGTGTTGGTTCCCCGGTTCCCTTGGTGCTGCTGGTGGTGCGGTACTGCCGGTGTGCGTACGGGATTCGGCGACGGCGCACGGTGCCGCCCTTGCGACGGTTGTGACGACCGCGCTGCGTTATCGAACGTTAATAGAGAGCGCGATGTGATTCCAAGCTGTTCTGAGGAATCCGCGCACCTTTGGCATGAACTTAGCGCCCAAGAGGGGACAGATGGGGGCAAGTCGACGCATTGGCCAAAGGTTCGCAAAAACGCGTGCGGACCGATCGTGCAGCAATTGTTATGCGGAGGGGGCTCGGTCGACTACGCACGGTATGGACCCGGTCGGCTACGGACGGTGTGGGACGCCGCTGTCCCTCGTATGGCCGCCGCGGCTCGCACCGCCGTCGCCGTCGTGCCCGTTCCCTCGGCCGTCCCGCTGCCCATTGCCCCCATTGCCCTGCCCATTGCCCTGCCCGTTCCCCCGTCCGTTCCCGCGGGCCGGGGTCCGGCGGACCGCCAGCAGCGCCATGTCGTCCGATGTCCCGCCGTCCGTATGGCGCTCGACATCGGCCACCAGCGCGTCCAGCAGCTCCTGCGGATCGGCGAAGCGGCGGCCGCGCAGCTGCTTCTCCGGGTCGTAGAACTCGCCATTGCGGTCCCGGGCCTCCGTCACCCCGTCCGTGAACAGCAGCAGCGTCTCCCCCTCCTCGAACCCCAGCTCCATCACCCGGTCCGGCCACCCGGCCAACTCCCCCATCCCCACCGGCAGCGCCGACATCTCCGGCTCCAGGGCACGCACCGCACCGTCCTCCGCCATGAGCAGCGGCGCCGGATGGCCGCGGTTGATCAGCCGCAGGGTGGAGTCGCCGCGCGGAATTTCGGCCACCACGGCCGTCGTGAACCCCTCGAACACCTCCAGGTCGGCCCGCCGGGCACCCTCACGCTGCAGGGCCCGCTCCAGACGGCCCACGAGCGCCTCCAGGGTCGTCTCCTGCTCCGCCGCCTCCCGGAAGCAGCCGAGGAGGATCGCCACGACCTCCACCGCCTGCAGCCCCTTGCCGCGTACGTCCCCGACGGTCAGCCGTACGCCGTGCGGGGTGTCCTGGACCGCGTACAGGTCACCGCCGATCGCCGCGTACTTCTCCGCCGGTACATAGCGAGCGGCGATCTCCAGCCCGGCGAGACGGGCGGGCGGCGCGGGCAGGACGGCGCGCTGGGCAGCCTCCGCGACACCTCGCGCCGAGGCGAGCCGGTGGTAGCTGCGGCGTACGACACGGTTGATCGCCACCGCCAGCACGGTCACGGTGGCGACCGTGACGATCTCGGTGGCCGCCTGGGTCGGGTCCCGCACACCGTGCAACTCCGCCAGCAGACAGGTCGCGAGGACGGCGATGACGGCCATGATGACGGTCTGACGCAGCGGTAAGAGCGCCGCGGCGACCAGAGGGGCGGCGGCGAAGAAGGGCGAGGCGGTGTAACCGGACGGGGTGGCCAGGTCGAAGCTGACGCCGCCGAGGATGAGGATGGCGGGAAGCCAGCGGGCCACCCGGCGGCCCGGCAGCCCCTTGCCCTCATCCTCCGCCGGGCCAGGTCCCGCGGTGGGCCCGGTGAGCCCGTCGGCGGAGGCGCCACCGGCCGCGGCGCCGGTGTCGATGAGCGTGTGCAGGCGGGTGTGGCGGCGGTGGGTGTACGGGCGGCTCAGCCGGGGCCAGGCCGTACGCCACTCCGTACGGGCGCCCGTACCAGCCCTGCTCCCTCGCACCCGCACCGGCTTCTCTCGCTTCCCTGGTCCGCGTCCCGCCGCCGTCACAGCGTCGCCGTCGTCACAGCGTCGCCTTCGCCACCCTGGCCACCTTCGCCGCCCTCGTCACCTTCATCACCTTCGTCACCAGGCTTCCGGCTGACGGGCTGCCAGGCGAATCGGTGTCGGCCAAGCGGGTGCTGGACGGGCGCCGTGAGCGGGCCCGGCTCCCGCGCGTGCGCTGCGGGCACGCGACGGGCACGCGGCGGGGGCACTGCGGGCACGTGAGGGGACACTGCGGGCACGTGGTGGGCACACGGTGGCGCATCAGGGGCTGTGGGCGCGTCAGAGCCACGAGGGCGTCAGAGGTTACGCGGCGGGCGCCCTGCCGGCCCGTCAGAGGCCACGAGAGCGTCAGCGGCTACGGGCGGGCGCATCAGAGGTTACGGATGCAGCAGAAGTTGCGGATGCGCCAGAGCTTACGAACGCGTCAGAGGCACCGATGCGACGCGACGTCAGAGGTCGACGCCGAGCGCGCGGGCGTGACGGTCCGCCGCGAGCTCCGCCGAGACCTCGTCGAGGTACACCTCGCACACCAGCCGTCCGTCCCGGGTGAGATTGTGCTCCAGCTCCCACAGCACGACCTCGTCCCCTCCCGCGAGCAGGAAGGCGTGCTCATAGAAGCGGCACCAGGTCGCGTCGGGACCGCCGGAGCGGCGCCGGGGCTTGGGCGCGAGGGCGATGTCATGGGCGAACGCGGTCGTCAGCAGCCGCTCGGTCTCCTCGCCCGGGCGGTCGGCGTTCTCCGCGCGGCGCAGGACGCGACGGGCGTGGTCGGCCGAATTGTCGGCCACATACGCACGGGAGCTCTCCAGGGGCTCGGCCGTGTGCAGTAGCTGGTCGGGAAGCCACAGCGGTAACCCGTCGAGCTCCTCCCAGCGGGCGCCGCCGAGGCGATCATGGACGCGGCGCTCGGCCAGCGTCAGGGCGTCCTCGTCCGCGTAGAGCTCGTACAGCGGGCGACCGCCCTCGCCGGTGTTGTGCTCCAGTTCCCACAGCAGCAGGCTGCTGCCGTCGGGGAGCAGGAAGACATGCCGGTAGGTGCTGTAGCCAAGCTGGCCGCACCGCTCATTGCACTGTCGGCAGGACCGCAGCTCGGACTGGTGCATCAGGGCGCTCCGCGCCCGGGCCTGCACCGCCTCGCCGATCTCGAAGCCGTTCTGCGCACGGGCCAGCAGCCCGTCCATCAGCTCGGCCGGGGTCCCGTCCGCTCGTGAGTGCCCCATGTCTCTCCTCCCGCCTCCCGGCGTTGATTCGCCGCGCCCCCCGGGCGACCACCTCGCGCACTTAGCGTAGCGGCGTGAACACGCGCCGCGCTGCGGTTCCGCGAAGCTGTCGGTGTGACTGTGCCTCACTCACTCCTGCGTCGTAGGGCTTGGATGTATCACTCGTCCGACCGGTCGAACAAGTACGCGAGCGGGGCAGGGTAGGTCGGTCGGCCACCGTGGGCGCCGGGTCCCAGCGCATCCGAGCCCCCTGCGCCGGGCAGCCGCTTCCCCTTATTCAATTAAAGGGATTCAGGTGCCCGCCGGGCCGAGCTGGGCCAAATGGTCCTTGCGTTGGTCCCCCTTAGCGGGATTCTTGGAGAACACGCGCCGGAAGAGCCGCACTATGCCGGACGGGTGAAGCTGACTGGCGGCCCGAAGCCTTAACTGATGAGCTTCGTTGTGTCATGCGTCCGTGAATTCGCGGAGCAACCCAGACGGAGGAATTAAGTGAACATCGGCACGAAGGCAATTCTCCTGACCGCGGCCGCCGGCGCTCTGGTCATCGGTGGCGCGGGTGGCGCCCTGGCCAACAACAACGACGACTTCATCGTGCAGCTCAACAGCTGCAACACGTCGACCGGCGCCACCACCAACACTGGCGGTCTCGCTCCGACCGGCGACCTCGACATCGGCTCGGACTGCATCAACTTCACCAACAGCAGCGGTTCGGTCGTCCAGGCCAACGACTGCGACACGGCCACCGGCACCACCATCATCACCGGCGCCGCCGCCCCGACGGGCGACACCAGCATCGGCTCCAACTGCGCGAACATCGCTGTGGACGACGACAGCGTCAACCATCGCTGAGTCGCCGTCCCTTTCATGGTGTTCCCGCCCGCGGTAACACCATGAGGCATCCCCCCCGTTGGGAATCGCGGCCCTGGAAGCCTCCCTTCCAGGGCCGCTGCCATGAAAAAGGCTTTCGGTGATGGCGATGAGCGCGTGCCGCACCGAAAGCCCGATTGGAGGCTCGTTATGCACATGCGCAAAAGATCGGCGCTTCTTGTGGCGGCCGTGGGTGCGCTGCTCATCGGCGGTGCGGGCGGAGCCGACGCCGCCGATTCCGGTCCCAGCCGCGCGGCCGGCGCCAATGGCGGGACGCAGAGCAATCGCTGCACCACCAGTTCCGTCGTCGGCACCGTCACCGTGGCCGCCGGCCCGACCGAGCTCAGCAATCAGACCGACTGCGTCAACACCGCCGAGTCGGGTGTGTCGGAGCAGGAGAACCGCTGCCGTACCCACTCCGTCGTCGGTCCGATCACCGTCGCGCTGGCTCCCGGATCCGAAATCAAGAACGGGACCAACTGCGTCAACGTCAGCAAGTCGGGTGGTGTGACGAAGCAGACCAATGACTGCCGCACCACCTCCGTGCTGGGCCCGATCACGATCGGCCCCGGCTCCGACGTCACCACCGAGACCAACTGTGCCAATGTCGCCGGCTCCGACCCTCAGAACGGAAGTCAGGGGACGAAGGCGAACGGCACGAAGAGCGGCAAGAGCGGTGGCCAGGGAAACCGTCAGCGGTCCTGAAACACCGAGCTCCCCGAAACTCGCCACCGAGCTCCGGGCACACCCGCTCGACCTGAACGCGACCTTGGGGAAATTTCCCCTGGGTCGTGTTCTTTTTTCGTTTCCACGAACATCACACGACTCGGCACAAAGAACTCCACCGACTTCCGCACCGGCTGAATATACCTTTACTGTGGCGGATGGGTGATGCTTCCGGTACTCCCGGATCCTGACTTGCGGAAATCTCGTTTAGGAGGTGTCTGCGGATCATTCGCGGAGAACCCGATATGGAGGCACCAGAACAATGCAGATCGGTAAGAAGGCAGCTCTCATCGCCGCGGCGGCCGCGGGCACAATGGTGGTCGGCGGCGCCGCTGGCGCGAGTGCCCAGGGCCTCTTCCCGCAGTCCAGCGGGGCTCAGCGAAACCTCTGCGAGACGGCGACCGGCGCCACCACCAACACCGGCGGCGCCGCCCTCACCGGCGACCTCAACATCGGCTCGGACTGCGTCAACTTCGCCAACAACGCTGGTTCGGTCAGCCAGTCGAACGAATGCGACACGGCCACCGGCACCACCATCATCACCGGCGTCGCCGCCCCGACAGGCGACACCAACATCGGCTCCGACTGCACGAACATCGCGATCAACGACGCCCCGGTCGTGGTCGTGCACAAGGACCCGCCGAAGAAGCACAAGGCCAAGGACCCGCACAAGGCCAAGGACCCGCACAAGGTCAAGAAGGTCCACAAGGCCAAGGCCGACCCGCACAAGGCCAAGAAGCATCACAAGGCTAAGGCCAAGAAGAAGGACTGCAAGCACTGACGGCCGATCTCGCGATCGAGCACGCGGCGCCCCCGGAAGCAACGACTTCCGGGGGCGCCGCGGCATTCAGCCGGGTGGTTCAGCGGCGTGTGTCAGCATCCCGCAAGAGCCGGCACGCATTGGTTCGGGTTGTTCCCGGAGACCGTGGTCGCGGTGAGCGAGATCGTGCCGCCGTCGGTGAAGATGCCGCCGCCTTGGCCGCCATTGGCCGTATTACCGGTGACGGTGTCGCCGATCATTTGTGTCGTGCCCGCGTGCTGGAACAGACCACCGCCGTTCAGCGTGGCGGTATTTTCGGACACGGTGGTGGCCACCACGCGCAGTGCGCTGCCCATATTGGCGATACCGCCACCGAAACTGCCGGCGGTGTTCCCGGCGACCCGGCCGCCGTTGATCGTGAGGTCTCCGACCGCGGTGGCGATACCGCCGCCCTCGAAGTCGGTGGTCCTGTTCCGCGCGACCGTGACGGCGGCCAGCAGCGTCGTTCCGAAGTTACTGACGCCGCCGCCCGAGCTGGAGGCGGTATTGTCGGAAATGTTGCCGCCCGAGACGCTGAGGGTGGCCGACGTATTGATGTGGATGCCAGCGCCGTCCCCCGCGAAATTGTGCGTCACATCCGTGGCCGAAAGCACCGCTGAGCCGCCCGAGGCGACCTCGATACCACCGCCGACGTTGCTCGCGGTGTTGCCCGTGACCTTGGCGTTGATCAGCCTCAGTGAGCCCGCGTCGAAGATGCCACCGCCGTCGGTGCCCGCCCCCGAAGTCGCCCGGCCGTCCGAGAAGGTCACGCCGTTGACCGTAAGGCTTCCACCGGGCGCGATCTCCGCGAGCCGGAAGTCGCCTGCGGACGCACTGCGTCTGATGGTCGCTTGGGTCCCACTGATGGTCACGTCACCGGTGATGAGCGGCAGTCCGTCGGGGCCGTTGGGGCCACCGGTGTACGCCGCGGTACCCAGCGTGTACACACACCCCGTGGCCAGGACGACGGGCCCTCCCGATGGGGAGTTGTTGGCCTCGCTCACCGCGGTGATCAGCGCAGCCACGTCCCCGCAGGGCACCGGGGCCGCCTTCTCGCCTGCCCCTCCCCCGCCTCCCTTCCCTTCGGCGAACGCCGGAGCGGAAACCGCCCATGCCGATACCGCCAGCGCCATGACGGGGATCAATCCGCGGATCGTTGTCGCGAGTCGCACGAGGAGTCTCCTTAAGCGTTTCCGAGCAGCGGGTCAGACGCAGCAGGTTCAGACTCTGCGGTCGAGTACCGTTCGGCATCTGCTCAAGCGCCGGTCGAGTGAGACTCGACCTTCTGTACGACGGGGGTGTGAACACCCCGCTCCCAGGCCGCGGAAGACCGCGCGACGGGACCTTCAGAAACGATGAAACCGCAGGTCACCGATGGCGCCTGCGGTTTCCGAGGTGGGTCATCAGGGGCTCGAACCCTGAACCAATGGATTAAAAGTCCACTGCTCTGCCAATTGAGCTAATGACCCGCACCCCCGCAGCATAGCTCGGCCAGGGGCCAACGCCCGAGCCAATACCCTCCGGGAGCGAAAGGCCGTGCAACAGCGCGGTGTTGCACGGCCCTCTTGACGGCCCGATCAGCCGTTGCGCTTCCAGCGCGGCTTGTCGGCGCGCCGGTCGATGGACGAGCCGCCGGAGCGCTCGTACGAACGGCCGCCGGTGGAGCCGCCCCGGTGGTCGTCACGGCGGGCCGGGCGGTCGTCGCGACGGTCGCGGTTGAACGGACGGTCCCCGCCACGGTGGTTGTGGTCGCGGCGCTCGAAGGAACGGCCGCCACGGTCGTTCTCCCGGCGGTCGCGGCTGAAGCCGCCACGGTCGTCACGGCGCTCGTACGGACGGCCGCCACGGTCGTCCCGCCGTTCGAAGTTGCCACGGTCGTCACGGCGGTCGCGGTTGAAGCCGCCACGGTCGCGGTCGTTGTTGTCCCGACGGTCGAAGGAACGGCCGCCACGGTCGTTGTCCCGACGGTCGCGGTTGAAACCGCCACGGTCGTCACGGCGGTCGTCACGGCGGTCGTCGCGACGGTCGCGGTTGAAGCCGCCACGGTCGCGGTCGTTGTTGTCCCGACGGTCGAAGGAACGGCCGCCACGGTCGTTGTCCCGACGGTCGCGGTTGAAACCGCCACGGTCGTCGCGACGGTCGTCACGGCGGTCGCGGTTGAAGCCGCCACGGTCGCGGTCGTTGTTGTCCCGACGGTCGAAGGAACGGCCGCCACGGTCGTTGTCCCGACGGTCGTACGAGGAGCGGCGCGGCGCCTCGTCGCCACCCGCGCCCTCGGCGGCGTCCGCGGCCTTCACCGCGGGCACGGTCGCGGGCTCCGCCGTACGCTGCGCCGGCAGCGTCACAGCGGCCTCGGCCACCGTCTCCGCCCCGGCCTCGGCCGCGGGCTCCGCCGGTGCCACGGTCTCGCCGCGCTCGCGCGCCGCCCGCGCGGACAGCCGGTCGGCCTCCTCGCGGAGCTCGACCGCGCGCCGCTGCACCCGCTCCAGCTCCCGGCTGAGGTCCTGCGCCTCGCGCTCGGCCTGCTTGGCGGCGTTCGAGGCCGCCTCCGCCTGCACCTCGGTGAGCGAACGCGCGCCCGTGATCTGGGCCACGTCCTCGTCGAACGCACCGCCGCCGCCGACGATGTGACGGGAGGCGTCGACGCCCGCGTCCTCCATCAGCCGGAAGATCTGGCGGCGCTGGTGCGGCAGGGCCAGCGAGACGACGGTGCCGCTCTGGCCCGCCCGGGCCGTACGGCCGGAGCGGTGCAGATAGTCCTTGTGGTCGCCGGCCGGGTCCACGTTCAGCACCAGGTCGATGCCGTCGACGTGGATACCGCGCGCGGCGACGTCCGTGGCGACGAGCACATTGACGTACCCGTCCTTGAAGTCGGCCAGCGTGCGGGTACGCGCGCCCTGCGTCATGCCACCGTGCAGCGCGTCGGCGCGTACGCCCGCGTCGCAGAGCTGCTCGGCGACGCGGTCGGCGCCCAGCTGGGTCCGTACGAAGATGATGGTGCGGCCCTTGCGCGCCGCGATGGCGGCGGTGACCGGGGCCTTGTCCTTCGGCTTCACGACGAGCACGTGGTGGGTCATCGTGGTGACCGCGCCCTGTGCCGAGTCGACCTCGTGGGTGACCGGGGCGACCAGGTAGCGCTTGACCAGGCTGTCGATCTCGTTCTCCAGCGTCGCGGAGAACAGCAGCCGCTGGCCGCCCTGCGGCACCAGGTCCAGAATCTCGGTGACCTCGGGCAGGAAGCCCATGTCGGCCATCTGGTCGGCCTCGTCGAGAACGGCGACCTGGACCTTGTCGAGGGACGCGGCGCCGCGGTCGATGATGTCGCGCAGCCGGCCCGGGGTGGCGACGAGGATGTCGACACCGCGCTCCAGCGCGTAGATCTGATTGCCCATCGAGGTGCCGCCGCAGACGACCTTGAGCTTGAGGCCGAGGACATCGCCGTAAGGCTGCAGCGCGTCGCTCACCTGCATCGCCAGCTCGCGGGTCGGGGTCAGGATGAGGCCCCGGGGGCGCTTCTTCTCGGTGTGTCCGCCGGCCAGCGTGGTCAGCAGCGGAAGACCGAACGAGAGGGTCTTGCCGGAGCCGGTACGGCCGCGGCCGAGGATGTCCTTCCCGGCCATGGCGTCGGGGATGGTCGCCGCCTGGATCGGGAAGGGCGTGGTCACGCCGTTCTGCGCCAGCTTGCGGACGATCTGTTCGGGGAGGCCGAGGTCGGCGAAAGTGATGTCGGGTGCCTTAGGGGTCTCGGGGGCTTCCGTGGCGGCTTGCTCAGAGGGCGCCGTTGACTCAGCGGGCGCCGCTGACGCCGTCTGGTCGGCAGGCTCGGCCTGCTCGTCGCGCTCGTCCCGTTCGAACGGCTCGGCCGGAACGGTCAGGTCGCTCGGCTCGTCGACAGCGGGCATGACGGCGTGATCAGTGGAAACGGACATGCGAAATGCGAAACCTTCCGGAGTCTCGGCACGCGCCCAAACTCCGTGTTGTCGCAAACGACCGCCTCTATGCGGTCAGCCACGGGATGGCAAGGAACGCGCCTCACGGCGCACTTTTTACGAGGCGCCGGGCAAATGGGATCAAACGATCTACCACCATACGCACCTTCACCCCTCAAGAGCAAATTAGCTCCGTCGGTGGTGGACAGCGGTGCCAGGCGTGGGGGTCTTCTGGGTCCGGGTCGTCGCGGGGTCGGCCCGTGGCGTCCGGTGCGGCTCAGCCCGCCGGCTGGGCCGACGGGGAGGCGGGCGCGGTCGGGGGCTCGGCATCGGTCGGCTTCGGGTCCGGCGCGCTCGGCGGCGGGCTCGTCGGCCGGGGCGCGGGTGGCGCGTCGGACGGGGTGGCGCCGCCCGGCTGCGGCAGGGCGGTGGGGGCCGGGCCATGGTGCGGGGCCCCGTGCTTACCGGGCGGGGCCGAGGGCTCGGTCTCGGGGTCGGTCGCGGAGGCCGAGGCCGACCGGTCCTCGCCGTCCTTCCGCTTCTCGCCCTTCTTCCCCTTCCCGTCCTTCTTGTCCCGGTCGGAGTCCTCGTACGCACGCCCCCTGCCGTCCGACCGCACCACCGCGCCGCCCGTGTCCGCCGCGTCGCCCTTCTGGTGGGAGCCGCGGTGTTTGTCCGGCCGCTCGGGGTCGTCGGCGATGCTCATGCAGCCGCCCAGCGCCATCGTGACGGCCACGAGCGCCGCGAGCGCCGCCCCGCGCGCCGCGGGACGGGGCGCGCGCCGGGAGGGCCGGGACGTCCGGGGGGAACGGGCGGTGCGAGGAGCGGGGGATCCGGGCACGGGGAATCCAGGCATGCGCGGGACACCTCCAGACGGCAGGGATGTGACGCCCTGCCCAACTGGCCCCGCCCCGCCCAGGACACGCATACGGCGCGGACCCGGCCCATCGCGTAGACCGCGCGTCCCACGTCGGTCGTAGGCGGGGGCGGCCGGAGGCCGAATACCGGCCGCGGGCCGGGGTCGGCAGAAGCCGGGGTCGGCAGAGTGCAGGGATCAGCCGTAGCCGAGCGCGTGCAGCCGGGCGTCGTCGATCCCGAAGTGGTGCGCGATCTCATGGACCACGGTCACCTCGGTCTCCTGGACGACGTCCTCCCGCGTCTCGCTCATCCGCAGCGTCGGACCCCGGTAGACCGTGATCCGGTCCGGCAGGACGCCCGCGTACCACTCACCCCGGTCGGTGAGCGGCGTCCCCTCGTAGAGCCCGAGCAGCTCGGGATCCTCCGCCGACGGCTCGTCCTCCACGAACACGGCGACGTTGTCCATGAGGCGTGTCAGCTCCGGCGGAATCCGGTCCAGCGCCTCGGCGACCAGTTCCTCGAACTCCTCGCGCGTCATCTCCAGCACGAGGCCATTGTCAGGCAGCCGGGCCCGGAAAAGGAGCGGTCCGCGCCAAGGCATCCGCGCCGGACGCAGGACAGGCACCTGGCGCGCCGCCACCGCACGGGCATCGGACGCGCCGCCACCTCCCCCGGCACCAGGCGCACCGCACCGCACCGCCCGCACAAGGCCCGCCCCCGCCCCACCCAGGCATACGCCCCCGTACGGCCGGGCATACGGGAGCAATGGCCCGCGAACCGCTCCGGCTGGTCCGTGCCACCGCTCAGCGCGCACGTACCGCGGCCGTCTCCCCCATTCGCCGCTTCCGCCGCCCCTCGCAGACGCCCTCCCCCGCCGCCTCCCCCGACGCCGCAGCGTTCGATCCCTCGGCGCTCAACCCCACCGCGCGCCCCCGCCCCCTCGTCCGCGCCGCCGGGCTGGCCGCCGTGACCGTCCTCGGCGCCTGGATCGGACTGCTGGTGGTCGGCAGCGTCCATATCTCCGTGGGCCCCATGGACACCCGGATGGCGCTGCGGCCGTCCCTCACCGGCGGCACCAAGATCAACGTGGCCCCGCTCGGCGCACTCGAGCTGGACAGCCACCACGCCCCCCTCCGCCTGGACGTGGATGTGGACCGGCTCGACCCCATACGGTCCCAGGCCCTCGTCGACCACCCCGAGCGGCTCTCCGGCCTGCAGGACGAGGTCGCGAGCGATGTCACCCGCGGCACCCTCGGCCTCGCGTTCCGCTCCTGCGTCGCCGTCGTCTTCGGCGCCACCGCGCTGGGTCTGGCGGTCTACGGCCGCCCGCGCCGGGCGCTGGCCGCCGGGGGGCTCGCGCTCACGCTGCTGACCGCCTCCGGGGGCGCCGTATACGCGACCTGGAACCCCAATTCCGTCCTGGAGCCGCGCTACTCCGGGCTGCTCTCCAGCGCCCCCTCGGTGGTCGGCAACGCGCGCAGCATCGTGAGCGATTTCGACGTGTATCAGCGGGAGTTGGCCCGGCTGGTGACGAATGTCACCCAGCTCTACGAGGCGACCTCGACGCTCCCCGCGTATCAACCCGATCCGACCACCATGCGGGTGCTGCACATCTCGGACGTCCATCTCAATCCGGCCGCGTGGCACATCGTGGAATCGCTGGTGCGGCAGTACAAGATCAGCGTGATCATCGACACGGGCGACACGATGGACCACGGCACCGCCGCCGAGAACGGCTTCCTCGACCCCGTCTCCGACCTCGGCGCCCCCTATGTCTGGGTGCGCGGCAACCACGACTCGGCGTCGACCCAGCGCTACCTCGCCCAGCGCAAGGGGGCGCATGTGGTGGACCACGGCGAGGTGATCAACGTCGCCGGGCTGCGGATCGCGGGCATCGGCGATCCGCAGTTCACCCCCGACCGTTCCAGCGCGGCCGCCGGTGACGCGGCCGAGCACAGCGCCGGGCGACGACTGGCCGAGGCGATCCGGGACCGTAAGGCCACCGACCGTAAGGCCACCGGCGCCCCGGTCGACATCGCCCTCGCCCACAACCCGATCGCCGCCCGGGAGACCGACGGCACGGTGCCGCTCGCCCTCACCGGCCATGTCCATCACCGCCGTACGGAGGTGCTCCCCGGCGGCACCCGGCTGATGACTGAGGGGTCGACGGGCGGCAGCGGGCTGCGCGCGGTGGACGACGGCACACCGGACACGGTGCAGGCTTCGGTCCTCTATCTGGACCGGGACACGCGACGGCTCCAGGCGTGGGACGAGATCGATCTGGGCGGTCTGGGCCTGGCGAAGGCCGAGGTCAGCCGTCATCTGCCCGCCGAGAACCGCCCAGGGGCGACGCCGACACCCACCACTCCGTAAACCGTTTTGGCGAACCTCACCGGCATCCCATATGCTTCTCGCGTCCCCGAAAGCGCCGCAAGGCGCCCAGGTGGGCCATCGGCCCTCATCGTCTAGTGGCCCAGGACGCCGCCCTTTCAAGGCGGTAGCACGGGTTCGAATCCCGTTGGGGGCACCACCTTCTTTTAGTCACCGCAGGTCAGAACGTACCTGTCGGTGACTTTTTTTATGCGCACACGCACTCCGGAAACCCCGGAACTCCCAGAACGCCCAGAACTCCCGGAACTCCCGGAATGACTTCCTCCCCCACGGGGTTGTACGCGACGGACCCGCCGCAGACCCCACGCACGCGAGGGAGCGCAGATGACCGTCCAGGACGTCGACCGGATGAGCTTCGCCGAGGAGTGGGAGCGGTGGCACCGCACCCATGAGCAGGCACTCGCCGACCCCCACGGCTTTCTCGCGATCACCAGCCTGCACTGGCTGAGCCCGGAGCCGGCCCGCTTCGAGGACGCCCCCGGGGCCTGGTCCAGCGGCCCGGAGGGCGTGGTCGTGGAGCTGGCCGACGGCGAGAAGCTGACGATCGACGGCACGCCGGTGCACGGACGGTACGTCTTCGGGGCGATCGCCGAGCGGGACAGCCTGTACGCGGGGTACGGCGACGCGGTGATCGAGGTCGCCAAGCGCGGCGGCCACGACATCGTCCGCCCCCGCCACCCCGGCAACCACCTCCGCACCGCGTTCACCCACACCCCCGCCTTCGCCCCCGGCCCCCGCTGGGTCCGCGGCGGCCGTTACCTCCCCTTCGACGAGCCGCGCGCGATCACCGTGGGCGCCGTGGCGGAGGGGCTGGAGCACGTCTACGACGCGCCCGGCCAGGTCGAGTTCGAGCTGAACGGCGAGACCTTCCGGCTCACCGCCTTCAACGGCAAGCGGCCCGGCAGCCTGATGGTGCTCCTCACCGACGCGACCTCGGGCGTGACCACCTACGCCGCGAACCGCTCCCTCCAGATCGACGCCCCCGACGACGCCGGCCGGGTCACCCTCGACTTCAACCGCGCCACCAACCTCCCCTGCGCCTACACCGACCTCGCGACCTGCCCCCTGCCGCCCACCGAGAACCGGCTGCCGGTCGCGATCGAGGCGGGCGAGCGGATCCCCCTGGAGCGCGGCGGCCGCCCCTGACCCGGGCCGCCGCCAGCCGTGTCCTGACCCCTCGGTGAGCGGTCAGGACACGGTCAGAGGTCTGATACGCTGATCCAGCGACAACGACGCGGCGGAGAAAAATCAAGGCCCCGGTTCGAAATCGCAAGGAGTGCGAATCCACGGCGGGAAATCCCGTTCGGACCGCACCCCACATGTGCGAGACTCGTGCTCGTACACGCAAGGTCCTGTGGAGCAGTTTGGAGTGCTCGCCACCCTGTCAAGGTGGAGGCCGCGGGTTCAAATCCCGTCAGGACCGCTGCGGCTGGGTAGCTCAGTTGGTACGAGCGTCCGCCTGAAAAGCGGAAGGTCGCCGGTTCGACCCCGGCCCCAGCCACCGCAGCCCTCGCCAGGGCACACGCCCTCTCCGAAGATCATCGGAGAGGGCGTTTTCGTGCTCGTGACATCACCTGGTGAACTGGCAGCACTTCACGGCGGCGCAGCACTCCGGGCTTTTGCGCTGCGCGTCGCATTCGAGTACGTCAGCTACACCCCTGCCGCCTGACGTCTACAGACGACCATTTCCAAGATCCTCTGCACCGCTTCCCCGCGCTGAACAGGCAATTCAAGACTTTGCCAAGGTTCCCTCCAAGGCCTGGCTGCCACAGTCGTGCCTGACCGAGCCCCTCGCCGGGACAGACACAGCCGTCTCCGCGACCAATGGAGGTAACCATGCAGACACGCCGTCTTCTGGCCGGTGCCGGCGCCGCCGCAGCCGTCGCACTCGGCCTCGTGGGCACGCCGAGCGCCCAGGCCGCCACCACCGGCGCAGCCGCTGTCACGTGCGGCAACGCGTACTGGCCGCACACCAACGACGATCCCTTCGGCGGCAGAGTGAGCAAGTCCTCCCCCGCCGCCATCCACACCGGACCGTACGGCGACTGCACCACAGTGGGCTATGTCTCTCCGGACGCCTGGGTCGAGTACGACTGCTACGTCACGAACGACCTCGGCCACACCTGGACGTGGGTCAGAGACGAGAACAACAGGAGCCTCGGCTGGATCTACGACAAGTACTTGGAGGACGGGGGCTCCAACTTCCGCTGCGGCTGAACGTCCGAGGGCGGCCAGCTACGGCCAACAACGACGGACGGGCCCCCTCCCGGTGCATCCGGAGGGGGCTTCTTCGTGTCCGTGAGGGATCACCGCGTTCAGTGCCACAGCGGCGCGTTAGCCGTGGGTTAGCCGATCAGCAGCGGCGGGGAGCAGGGTTGTTCCCAGGACGCAGAACGCACGGTGGACAACGCATCGCGTCCTCGGCCCACGCCTCAACCATCCCTGGGGGGATCCCATGTCGCGCACGACCGTTCTCCGCCGCACCCGCACCGTCGCCATCGCCTCGCTGATCGCCGCTGCCGCGTTCTCGCTCACGGCCTGTGGAGGCGGCGAATCCGACAGCGACGCCAAGGGGGGCTCGCCTTCGGCGACCGCGCAGGGCACGTCGGGGGGCTCGGGCGGTGGTTCGGACTCGACCGGCGGTTCCGGTGAGGACATCGACACCCAGGCGGGCAGCGCCTCGGGCGGCTCCTCTTCGGCGAGCCGCTGCACCAGCGACCACCTGGAGGCCGCGTGGTCGAACTTCGAGGGCGGTCCGGACATGGAGTACGACGGGCAGCAGACCGCCCGGGTGGTGCTGAAGAACACCGGCAGCACCGACTGCACCATGGTCGGCTTCCCGGGCGTCCAGCTCCAGGCCGAGCACGGCGAGACCTGGGACCTGCGGCGCACCGACGACAAGCCGAAGCCGGTCCGGGTCGACGCCGGCGGGCGGGTCACCTTCGACATCACCTTCCTGGCGTCGACCCGCGACGACGACAAGAAGTTCGCCCCGGACCAGGTCGTGATCACCCCGCCGAACGAGGAGACGAACCTCTCGCTGGACTGGCCGTACGGCGGCGCGCTGCTGGACCAGTCGGGCGCCACCCACCCGGGGACCTTCGTCGGCCCGGTCAGCGCGCCGGAGTGAGCCGGCCACCGCTGCCAGGGCACAGCCCCCTCCCGGGTCATCCGGAGGGGGCTTCTTCGTTGCCCGTGACACCTACGGGGGAACGCGTGTCTTGCATGAACGATCAGACGTTGGCGCAGATCGCGAAGACGCTGATGCCCACGTTGTCGGTGGAGGTCTGGCGGCCCAGCCCGATCCAGCCCCGTGCGTCATTGGTGGGGAAGCTGCCGACGAGGATGGCGGTGTCGCCCCGGGCCTCGGCACCGCCGCCGATGACCTTCTTCCCCGGCGGGCAGTACACCGTGCGCCGCTGGAAGTTCGGGACGTTCTCATTGGGCAGGGTGACCACCTCGTAGCCGGGCACGCCCTCGCCGGGGCGGGGTGCTTCTTGGGAAGCGGTCGCGTCCGACTGGGAACCGGCGGCCCCGGAGTTCTGGGAACCGGTCGCCTCGGAGCCCTGGGAGTCTGTCGCCTCGGAGCTCTGAGACTCGGTCGCCTCGGAGCCTTGGGACTCGGTCCCCTCCGAGCTCTGGGCCATGGTCCCCTCGGCGCTCTGCGACATGGTCGCCTCGGAGCCTTGTGACATGGTCGCCTCGGCGCTGTAAGAGCCGGTCGTCTGGTCGTCGCCGTCCTGTGTCGCCGACGCGACGCCTGGCGTCAGCGCCATGGTCAATGCCGCGGCAGCGATGACGAGCCTTCCACGCATGTGTGTCTTCTCCTTCGTCACGGGCCCCTGGACGGGACCGACACCGTGAAAGCGTGACCAGGCGAAGCAGAGAGTAAGGCATGAAAGTATGCAAATCCCACGAACGTGGGACGCGTAAGAGGCGTACGGGTGCAGCTCTCCCGAGCGGCCGAAGACCGCCGGTTCGCGCAGTGTCCCGGTGAGCGGAACGTCGCCATTCCCGCCACGAGAACCAGCGGCGAACAATCCCCGAACACAACCGAGCCGCAGGTCTTGATCCCATCCGAAGCGGCCATTGGAGAGCCGACATGGCAGACGTGAAGGGCAACCCGAGCGAAGTACGCAAGGCAGCGATCGCAAGTTTGTTCGGTAGCGCATTGGAGTGGTACGACTTCTTCCTCTATGGCACGGCCGCCGCGCTCGTGTTCAACACCCTGTTCTTCCCCACCTTCAATCCGCTGGTGGGGACGATCGCCGCCTTCGGCACCAACGCGGTGGGGTTCCTCGCCCGGCCGTTGGGCGGCATCATCTTCGGGCACTTCGGGGACCGGATCGGCCGAAAGTCGATGCTGGTGACCACCCTGGTGATCATGGGCGTCGCGACCTGTCTGATCGGCCTGCTGCCCACCTACGCCACCGTCGGGGTCTGGGCGCCGGTGCTGCTGGTGACGCTGCGGGTCGTGCAGGGCATCGCCGTCGGTGGCGAGTGGGGCGGCGGGGTGCTGATCGTCAGCGAACACGCGCCGAGCCACCGCCGCGGCTTCTACTCGGCCTGGAGCCAGACCGGCGTGGGGCTCGGGTTCGTCCTCTCCGCCGCCGCCTACGCGCTGGCCCAGGAGGTGACCACCAAGGAGTCCTTCCTCGCCTGGGGATGGCGCATTCCGTTCGTGGTCGGCATCCTGCTCACCGCCGTCGGACTGCTGATCCGGCTCCGGATCATGGAGACACCCGCGTTCAAGGAGAAGGAGTCGGAGCCGAAGAAGTCCACTCCGCCGCTTCTCGACGTCATCCGCACCCACCCCAAGTCCATCCTGATCGCCTTCGGCGCGCGGGTCGCCGAAACCGGTGCGAGTTACCTCTTCCTCACCTTCAGCCTCTCCTACGCGTCCGAGATCGGAGTGGGCAAGGGCGTGGTGCTGGCCGCGCTCGTGGTGGGGATGCTGTTCGAGTCGTTCGCGATGCCCGTGTTCGGGGCGCTCTCCGACCGCATCGGACGCCGACCGGTGTATATCGGGGGCGCGATCGCGGTGATCGTCTGGGCGTATCCGTTCTTCGCGTTGTTCGACTCGCGCAATCCGGTGCTGATCTTCGTGGCGATCTTCGTGGCGGTCGTGATCGGTCACGGGGCGATGATCGGCACCCAGCCGGCGTTCTTCACCGAACTCTTCGCCAGCCGGGTGGCCTACAGCGGGCTCGCCCTGGGGCATGAGCTGGCGTCGATGATCGTCGGCGGGTTCTCCCCCATCGTCGCCACCGCGCTGCTCGCCTGGTCGGGCGCGTCCTGGCCGATCGCACTGTTCCTCATCGGCATGGGCCTGGTCACCGTGTTCGCCGTGGCGGCCGCTCCCGAGACCAACCCGAACGTCCTCGGGGACGGCAAGGCCCGGCAGGAGGCCGAGGCGGAAGAGAAACCCAAGCCGTCCGATTCATCGCCGATTCATTCATAACCGGCCTCCATAACCGGCCTCCATAACCGGCCTCCATAACCGGCCTCGCCCTGCCCCTCCGGGGCGGGGCGACGGTCGGCGGGGCATGCCCGAAGTACGACGGTATCCGCCGTTCCGGCCGTACGCTGGGCTGATGACGCGGCTGATCGTGGCGGGGGGAGGTGGCGGGGACGCCGTTGCCGCCGCGGTGATCGACCGGGCTCTGTACGGGCACGGGACGGCCGACGACCGGGCGGTGGTCCTGACCTACGCCTGGGACCGGCTGCTCGTCGACCCCGTCCCCGGGCCCCGGGGAGCGGCCGACTTCACCGGGCTGCGGGCGCTCACGCCGAGCGTGTACGCCGTGCCCAAGGACGCGAGGCCGGTGGCGCCGGCCGGGTCCACACTGCCCCGGCTGGCCGCCGAGCTGCCGCACACCTTCGCGCTGCTCGACCCCCACCACGGGGTGGAGGGCATGGTCCGGCAGCTGGAAGAGCTGATCGAGCACCTGGCCCCGGCCTCCATCGACCTGCTGGACGTGGGCGGCGACATCCTCGCGCGAGGGGATGAGCCCACGCTGCGCAGCCCGCTCGGGGACGCGCTGTCGCTTGCCGCGTGTGCGCAGGTGACCGCGGAGATCCGGCTGCTGGTCGCCGGGCCGGGGCTGGACGGGGAGATCCCGGTGGAGGTGCTGCGCGAACGGCTGGGGTCGGTGGTCCATACGCTGACCGCCGAGGACGTCGCGCCCGTCGGCCCCGTCATGGAGTGGCATCCGTCGGAGGCCACCGGCATGCTCACGGCCACGGCGCGGGGGGTGCGCGGGCTGTGCGAGGTACGGGACGCGGGGCTCACCATTCCCCTGACGGACGACGGGCCCGTGGTCCATGAGGCGGATCTCGACGCCGCGTTCCGCCGGAACCGGCTCGCCGGGGCCATCGCCGACACGACCGGTCTCGCCGAGGCCGAGCGGCACTGCCGGGACAGCTGCGGATACTCGGAGATCGACTACGAGCGGGAGAAGGCCGCGCGGTCCGGGTCGGCGCCCGAGGGCCCGTTCCGGCCCAGGGCCGTACTGGCCGGGGTCGCCCGCTTCGCGGAGGAGGCCCGCGCCCGCGGGGTCAGTCACACCACCTTCCGCCACCTCACCGAGGCCCTCGGCCTGAGCGGTGTCCAACGCGCCGATCTGCGGGCCCTGCTGATCGGGACTCAGCCGGAGCGGTACGACGCCCCGCTGTGGCGGCTGTGATCACTCGGATGGGCTATAGTTGATCTCGCAACGCCGCCCCCGCGGGGCGGGAGTTGATGCGTCGGTCGTCTAAGGAAAGATACTCGTCTCCAAACGAGGGATGTAGGTGCAAGGCCTGCTCGGCGCTCCTTAGAGAAGTCCCTCCCCTGATCTCAAGGGGAGGGACTTTTTCGTGTGCCCGCACCGCACCGCACCGCGCCGCACCCCACCGCTCTCCCCCCTCAGCACCGCGTCGGCGTCGCCCTCGGCGGCCGCCCTCCCGGGTGGCGATGGCGCCAGGTCCAGAAGACCACGGCGGACAACAGACACCAGCCCCCCAGCACCAGGAAGGGGAAGGGGTGCTGGTGGCGGGGGAAGTAGATCGCGGTGTGCTGGGCGTTGACCGAGGCACCCGGCGGGAGCCAGCGGCCGACGGTGCCCAGGAGGGAGGGGAGCAGGGGCCAGGAGACGGCGCCGCCGGAGGAGGGATTTCCGAGGATCACCATCAAACCCCAGGTGGGGAGGAGCGCCCAGCGCCCGAAGAGGACGTTGAACATGGAGAACACCAGCCCCGAGGTGAACATCGTCAACGCCAGGATCGCCCACGACTCCGCGAAGGGGAGCCGGAGCGATTTCAGCCCCCAGTCGACGATCGCCGCGATCGAGAAGGCGCCGAGCAGGGCGTACGCGAGGTTGAAGGCGATCCGCTCGGCCGGGTTGAGCTCGGCGGCGTTGACACTGAGCTGGATGGCGCCGAGGAAGCCGATGATCGTGGCGGCCAGGGAGATGTAGAAGACCGCGAGTCCACGCGGATCGCCGGGCTGCAGCGGTTTCAGATCCCTCACCGTGACGGGCACCCCGGAGGCCCGGCCCACCTTGCCACCCGCCTGGCTGAGCACCTGGGCCACGGTCGCCCCCGCCGCGCCCGCGACATCCAGCTCGAGGCCATGGTCGCGCGCCCGCAGGATCGCGAAGACCCGCTGCTCCTCCAGGGACCAGCGGGCCTTCGCAAAGCTGGGGTAGGGGTGCAGCCGGAGGGACGCGTTCAGGGCCTTCTCCATCCCGGTGAGGAACCGGTTCCGCAGGGCGGCGTCGTCATCGGTGATCACGACGGCGGTGGGGATGTTCCGGGGGGTGGGGTTGGCGAAGGCGAAGGTGTACGAGCCCGCGAAGAGTCCCGCGCCCGCGGAGATGAGCAGCACGATGACGGTCGCGGGGAAGAAGGCGGTGTGCTTGAAACGGGCCCACGGGGAGAGCCGCTCCGCCCCGCCCCCGCCCGCGTCCGCCCCGCCCCCGCCCGCGCCGTTCGCGCCCCTGCCCCCACTCGCATCGCCCCTGCCCCCACTCGCATCGCCGCTGCCCCCACTCACATCGCCCCTGCCCCCACTCGCGTCGCCCCCGCCCGCGTCGCCCCCGCCCGCGCCTGCGCCGCTTTCGTCGTCCGCCATGCGCCCACGCTAGAACGGACAATCCCGGCATACCGCACGACGTGGCCCGGGCAACACCCGGCGGAAATGGTTCGCCAGTCGTTTTGCCGAGGTGAGATCCTGGGATCCGTATGTCCACCACGCCTGCCCCCGCCCTGCCCGCCCTGCTGGAGCGGCTGCCCGAGCTGATGCTGCGCGACCAGCAGCGGCTGGGCCGCCGGCTCGACGGTGCGCGCCGGATCCGTAAACCCGAGGCCCGAGCGGCCGTGCTCGGTGAGATCACCGAGGAGATCACGCGTGCCGAGCTGCGGGTCGCGGACCGCCGCGCCGCCGTGCCGGCCATCACCTATCCGCAAGAGCTGCCGGTCAGCCAGAAGAAGGACGCGATCCTCGAGGCCGTCCGGGATCACCAGGTGGTGATCGTCGCAGGTGAGACCGGCTCCGGAAAGACCACCCAGATTCCGAAGATCTGTCTGGAGCTGGGGCGCGGCGTCAAGGGGCTTATCGGCCATACGCAGCCACGCCGTATCGCCGCCCGCACCGTGGCCGAGCGCATCGCCGAGGAGCTGCGGTCACCGCTGGGCGAGTCCGTCGGCTGGAAGGTCCGCTTCACCGATCAGGTGGGGCAGGACACCCACGTCAAGCTGATGACCGACGGCATTCTGCTCGCCGAGATCCAGACCGACCGCGAGCTGCGCCAGTACGACACGATCATCATCGACGAGGCTCATGAGCGCAGCCTCAACATCGACTTCCTGCTGGGCTATCTGGCCCAGCTCCTGCCCCGCCGCCCCGACCTCAAGGTCGTGATCACCTCCGCCACCATCGACCCGGAGCGCTTTTCCCGCCATTTCGGCGACGCGCCGATCGTCGAGGTCAGCGGGCGTACGTATCCGGTCGAGGTGCGCTACCGCCCGCTGCTCGAGGAGGGCGGCGAGGACACCGACCGCGACCAGATCACCGCGATCTGCGACGCGGTCGACGAGCTCCAGGCCGAGGGGCCCGGCGACATCCTGGTCTTCCTCTCCGGTGAGCGGGAGATCCGCGACACCGCCGACGCGCTGAACAAGAAGCAGCTCCCGGTCACCGAGGTCCTTCCGCTGTACGCCCGGCTGTCGCACGCCGAGCAGCACCGGGTCTTCCAGAGACACACCGGCCGCCGGATCGTGCTGGCGACCAACGTCGCCGAGACCTCGCTGACCGTCCCCGGTATCCGCTATGTGATCGATCCGGGCGCCGCCCGGATCTCCCGCTACAGCCATCGCACCAAGGTCCAGCGGCTGCCCATCGAGCCGATCTCCCAGGCCAGCGCCAATCAGCGCAAGGGCCGCTGCGGCCGGACCAGCGACGGCATCTGCATCCGGCTGTACTCCGAGGACGACTTCCTCACCCGCCCGGAGTTCACCGATGCCGAGATCCTCCGGACCAATCTGGCCTCCGTCATCCTCCAGATGACCGCCGCCGGCCTCGGCGACATCGAGAAGTTCCCCTTCATCGACCCGCCGGACCGCCGGAACGTCAAGGACGGCGTCCAGCTCCTGGAGGAGCTGCACGCCCTGGACAGCAAGCAGAAGGACCCGCGCAAGCGGCTCACCCAGGTCGGCCGGAAGCTGGCCCAGTTGCCGGTGGACCCGCGGCTGGCCCGGATGGTGCTGGAGGCGGACCGCAACGGCTGTGTCCGCGAGGTCATGGTGATCGCGGCTGCGCTGTCCATCCAGGACCCGCGCGAGCGCCCCTCGGACAAGCAGCAGCAGGCGGATCAGCAGCACGCCCGGTTCAAGGACGAGTCCAGCGACTTCCTGGCCTTCCTCAATCTGTGGAAGTACATCCGGGAGCGGCAGAAGGAGCTGTCCTCCTCCGCCTTCCGCCGGATGTGCCGCAATGAGTTCCTCAACTACCTGCGCATACGCGAATGGCAGGACATCTACAGCCAGCTCCGCACGGTCGCCAAGACCATGGACATCCAAATGTCCGAACAGGACGCGGCGCCCGATCACGTCCATACGTCGCTGCTGGCGGGGCTGCTGTCCCATGTGGGCTTGAAGGACACCGATAAGAACGAGTATCTGGGCGCGCGCAGCGCCAAGTTCGCGGTGTTCCCCGGCTCGGCGCTGTTCAAGAAGCCGCCGCGCTGGGTGATGTCGGCGGAGCTGGTGGAGACGTCCCGGCTGTGGGCGCGGGTCAACGCGAAGATCGAGCCGGAGTGGATCGAGCCGCTCGCCCAGCACCTGGTCAAACGCACCTACAGCGAGCCGCACTGGGAGCAGAAGCAGGCCGCGGTGATGGCGTATGAGCGGGTCACGCTCTACGGGGTGCCGATCGTCGCCCAGCGGAAGGTCAACTACGGCCGGATCGACCCGGAGACCAGCCGCGATCTGTTCATCCGCAACGCCCTGGTGGAGGGCGACTGGCGCACCCACCATCAGTTCTTCCACGACAACCGCAAGCTGCTGGGCGAGGTCGAGGAGCTGGAGCACCGGGCCCGGCGCCGCGACATCCTCGTGGACGACGAGACGCTCTTCGACTTCTACGACCAGCGGATCCCCGAGCATGTGGTCTCCGGGGCCCACTTCGACTCGTGGTGGAAGCACAAGCGTCGCGAAGAGCCGGAGCTTCTCAACTTCGAGAAGTCGATGCTCATCAACGAGCGGGCGCAGGACATCACCAAGGACGCCTACCCGGACTCCTGGCGCCAGGGGAAGCTCAAGTTCAAGGTGACCTATCAATTCGAGCCGGGGGCGGACGCGGACGGTGTGACCGTCCACATCCCGCTGCAGGTGCTCAATCAGGTCACCGCGGACGGTTTCGACTGGCAGATTCCGGGGCTGCGGGAGGATCTGGTCACCGAGCTGATCCGCTCGCTGCCCAAACCGGTGCGCCGTCACTACGTCCCGGCGCCGAACTACGCCAAGCGCTTCCTGGAAAGCGCTGTCCCCCTCCAGGAGCCGCTGACCGCGGCGCTCGGGCGTGAGCTCCAGCGGATGGTGGGCGTACGGATCGAGCCGGAGGACTGGGACCTGGCGAAGGTCCCCGACCACCTCAAGGTCACCTTCCGGGTGGTGGACGAGCGGCGCCGCAAGCTGGCCGAGGACAAGGACGTGGAGGTGCTGCGGCAGCGGCTGCGGCCGAAGACGCGGGCCGCGATCTCCAAGGCGTTCGAGTCCTCCAAGGAGGGCGTGGGGATCGAGCAGCGCGGCGGGCTGACCCGGTGGACGGTCGGGACGCTGCCGCGCACCTTCGAGACGCGCCGCGGCGGCCAGCCGGTCAAGGCGTATCCGGCGCTCGTCGACGAGGGCGCCTCGGTGGCCGTACGGCTCTTCGACACCGAGGCCGAGCAGCGGGAGGCGATGTGGCGGGGGACGCGCCGGCTGATCCTGCTCCAGCTCCCGTCCAGCCCCGCCAAGTTCGTCCAGGGCAAGCTCTCCAACCAGGCCAAGCTGGCGCTCTCCAGCAGCCCGCACGGCGGTGTGCAGGCGCTCTTCGACGACTGCGTGGCCGCGGCGGCCGACCGGCTGATCGCGTCCCGTGGCGGCCCGGCCTGGGACGAGGAGTCGTTCCGCAAGCTCTTCGACGCGGTGCGCAGCGACATCACGGACGCCACGCTGGACACCGTGCGCAAGGTCCAGGAGGTGCTGGCGGCCTGGCAGTCGTGCGAGCGGCGGCTCAAGGACACCAGGAGCCCGGTGCTGCTGCCGTCCCTCACGGACATCAGGGAGCAGCTCTCGGAGCTCATCGCACCGGGCTTCGTGACCGCCCACGGCGTACGGCGGCTTCCGGACCTCATGCGCTATCTGGTGGCCGTGGACCGGCGGCTGCAGCAGCTTCCGGGCAACGCCGACCGGGACCGCGCCCGGATGGCGAAGGTGCGGGAGATGCGGGACGAGTACGCCTGGCTGCTGGAGCAGTTCCCGCCGGGGCGCCCGGTGCCCCAGGAGGCGCTGGAGATCCGCTGGATGATCGAGGAGTTGCGGGTCAGCTACTTCGCGCACGCCCTCGGTACGGCCTATCCGGTGTCCGACAAGCGCATCGTGAAGGCCATCGACGCGGCGGCGCCGTAAGGGTGTCCCAGGGGCTCCGGCGGCCTGCTGGAGCCCCGCCGGGCGCGAGTTCGACCGCACCCCCTGACCTGCTGTAGAGTCTGCATCGAAGCGCACACCAGCGCGGCGCGGGGCGACGAAGTCGCAGGCGTCACTGTTGGTCCTGTGGAGCAGTTTGGAGTGCTCGCCACCCTGTCAAGGTGGAGGCCGCGGGTTCAAATCCCGTCAGGACCGCTTAACCGGAAGGCCCGGATCCGTATATGGATCCGGGCCTTCGGCGTCTTGACGGCGCACCACACCCAGGGGTACCCAAGCTAAAAGGCGCGGGGTGCGCGGGAGGTGCGGCGTATGACGACGTCCGCGAGGCATGAGACCAGGGCGCTGCTGCGCGCCCATCTGGCGGCTGCCGCGGGCAACCGCCACTTCACCCGGCACTGTCCGATCTGCCACCGCCTGCTGCGGCTGGCGATGGAGCCCTCGGCGGCCGAGGAGGCGGGTGACGGGGCTGGCAACGGCGCCGGAGACGAGGCCGGCGACGGGGCCGACCAGGAGGCGACGGCCGCCGCTCCACCGCCAACTCGGTAAGCCCTTACCGCAGTTGCCCTTTAGCGCAACCAGTGAGCACAGGGCAATGGTTGGGCAGTGTGACGGGAGTCACCGAATGGGTTTCCGGAGTGAGGGAACTTACACCCCGCTCACCATGCGTCAATTTAATATGTGCAATTGCACCGTCTGTCCGCGCTGGCCCGAACGCCCCCCGAGGACCCCCCGGGAGCCCCCCGGAGACACTGCGGGACACCCCCGGGCAAGCCGAACGATTGCCGCTCCAGGGTCACTTGCGACCCCTCTGGAGGCACCCTCCGGAAGGCCGTTCCCAGGCATAAAAAGATCGCGCCGGACCCGGCGGAGTCCAGCGCGATCAACGACGCACCCATGTCGAGCGGTGGCGGGCCTGTTGGGGCAGGCACCCGTCGTGTGGAGCTATACAGGCGAAAACCGGGCTGGGGGGCCCGGAAATGCCCGGTTATGCGGTTGTTCAGGCCTCGCTGCGCTGCTGCGGGATGCCCGCAAGAAGTGCACGGACCTCCGCTTCGCGGTAGCGCCGATGCCCTCCGAGCGTGCGGATGGACGTGAGTTTGCCTGCCTTCGCCCAGCGAGTGACCGTCTTCGGGTCCACGCGGAACATCGTGGCAACCTCAGCCGGGGTCAGCAGCGGCTCGGCATCAGGGGTGCGAGCGGTCATGAGCGGCCTCCTCGGGAGAACCGAACCATCACGGTTCTTTCCTCTAAATTCTGCACCTTGACCCGCGTTGCCCGAAATGGCGGACGCGGGCCGAGTCGGTTATAGGACGAACGGCTTGTCCTCGGCACTACAACTACACCATCTGTCCAGCCCCGTCGGCCAAACCGATGGAATTGCCCTCTCAGGTGTCCAACCTCAACGGAAGCCGATGGACCATGCCATAGCGGACAGTCACACGGCCGTGACGATCAGTCACAACAGGATCAGGGGTAACCAGATCCATCAAGGAGTGCAATACCGATGAATCCGCCCATACTTGGGCGGAAGGAGTCCCTCCCGGACTCCTTGTCCTATTTTGACACGAGGATGGGCGATTACCGCAAGGCCCGAAGTCAGTGCTTTAGGTCACGATTGAGGCAATGGCCCGGATCAGGACCTACGTCCCCGTCTGTTCCGGCCGACCGTCAACCGGCCGTCCGGCGCCGCTCCGGTCGGGCTCAGCTCGCGTTCTGCCGCCCGCGGATCACGCTCCAGCGGTCGGTCAGCCGCTCGTACGCGCTGCCCGCCCGCTCCCCGTCCCCGTCGCGCAGCGCCGCGAGGCCCTCCGCCACGTCCGCGGCCGAGTGGTCCTCCTCGAGCTGCCCGGCCGGCAGGGTGTGCACCAGGCCGCCGTAGTCCAGCTCGACCAATGACCGGGGGTGGAACTCCTCGAGCCACCGGCCGACGTCCACCAGCCCGTCGATCAGCGGCCCTTCGCCGAGGGACTCCTTGAGCACCTTAAGGCCACGCGCAACCCGGCGCCTGGCCTGGACCATCGGGGTGCGGTAACGCAGAATGAGGCCGTCGTCACCCTTGGTGAATTCGCGCTCCTCGTCCCCGAAGAGCACGAACCAGCGCACCGGCACATGCCAGGTGGCCGAGCGGATCCACGGCCGGGCGTCCGGGTTGCGCTCCAGCCACTGCTCGAAGTCCGCCACCGCCTGCCGGCGCACCACCGGGGGCAGGGCCGCGTCCAGGAGAGGCCCGGGAAGGCGCTCCGGCAGCTCCTCCAGGGCCAGCCAGCCCCTCAGCCGCGTACGCCACGGACAGACGCATGTGACGCCGTCCACGAGCGCCACGAAGGCGTCCGCGCTCTCGTGCACCGGAACCGCCACCGGAGGAACCGGCAGGAGGTCCGCGAGCGAGCGGCGCAGCTCGTCCTGCGCACCGGGCAGGTCGTCGCGCTTGGCATACCGCGCCCAGTGCGATCTCTCCGGCTCCGGAAACGCTGCCAGTGGCTCATAGACCCGGAGATACGCCGCGTACGGGACAATCACCGAAGACGCCAAGGTCACACGCGCTCCCTCAAGGCTGAGACCACCGCCAGGGGCTCCCTCACCCCCACCTGACGGCATCGTCCCATGCCCAGTATCCGGACTCGTCGGGGACATGGCCGATCCCCTGGGACCCCAGGGCTTACCCTCTTGCCCACGGCCCTCCCCACCAGTCAGGAGGGCGTCTACCCCGACCTATGGGAGTCACCACCGTGACCGACGTACGTCACACCGTCAGCGTCGACGGTCCGACGGAGAGTCGCGTGCCGAACCCTCTCTCACCGCTTGCGACGCTGTTCCGGTCCGATCTCGGCGGGCATGAGCAGGTCCTGCTCTGCCAGGACCGCGGGAGCGGCCTCAAGGCCGTCATCGCCCTCCACTCGACCGCCCTGGGCCCGGCCCTCGGCGGCACCCGCTTCCACGCGTACGCCTCCGAGGAGAACCCCGAAGAAGGGGCGCTCCTCGACGCCCTCAACCTCGCCCGCGGCATGTCCTACAAGAACGCGCTCGCCGGGCTCGACCACGGTGGCGGCAAGGCCGTGATCCTCGGCGATCCCGAGGAGATCAAGACCGAAAAGCTGCTGCTCGCCTACGGCCGCTTCGTGGCCTCTCTCGGCGGCCGCTACGTCACCGCCTGTGATGTGGGCACCTATGTGTCCGACATGGACGTCGTCGCCCGTGAGTGCCCCTGGACCACCGGCCGCTCCCCCGAGAACGGCGGCGCCGGCGACTCCTCGGTGCTGACCGCCTTCGGCGTCTTCCAGGGGATGCGGGCGAGCGCCCAGGCGTCCTGGGGCGCGCCCACGCTGCGCGGCCGCCGGGTCGGCATCGCGGGGGTCGGCAAGGTGGGCCACCACCTGGTCGAGCATCTGCTGGAGGACGGCGCCGAGGTCGTGGTCACGGATGTGCGCGGTGAGTCGGTGGACCGCGTGCTGGCCCGCCACCCCCGCGTGCGGGCGGTCCGGGACACCGAGGCGCTGATCCGCGACGACCTGGACGTCTACGCCCCGTGCGCGCTCGGTGGCGCCCTGGACGACGCCACGGTGCCCGTCCTGACCGCGAAGGTGGTGTGCGGTGCGGCCAACAACCAGCTGGCCCACCCGGGGGTCGAGAAGGACCTGGCCGGCCGCGGGATCCTCTACGCGCCGGACTACGTGGTGAACGCCGGTGGTGTCATCCAGGTGGCGGATGAGCTGCACGGGTTCGATTTCGATCGGGCCAAGACGAAGGCGGCAAAGATCTTCGACACGACTTTGGCCATATTCGATCGGGCACAGACCGACGGAATCCCGCCCGCCGCGGCCGCCGACCGGCTGGCCGAGCACCGGATGGCGGAGGGCCACGACGCCTGAGCCATGGCCCACAGGCGCCTGAGAGCTTCTGGGCGCAGCCGTGGGCAGGCCGTGCGGGATCTTTGCCGGAGGCCGCCACACGGGGGACGTGGGAGCCCCCTGGGAGCCATCGGCGAGAGATCCCTCACGGCCTGTCGGCGGGTCGGCCCGCAAGACACGTTAAAATCGCAGTTGACCAGCGAGGAACGGGCTCCTCGCGGGTTCTGCCTCGTGGCACGTCGTGTGGGCGACGTACCGTATGGCCACAGAAGCAGGTACCGTTGAAGCCCTACGGACCGGTCTCTCTTATGAGAGTCCGCTCCGATTTATGAACGTGAACGCGTGTCAAGACTCTGGGGCCGTCGAGCCCCGTCGTTGAGGGGGTCGAGCCATGGGGCGCGGCCGGGCCAAGGCCAAGCAGACGAAGGTCGCCCGCCAGCTGAAGTACAACAGCGGTGGGACGGATCTCTCACGCCTGGCCGAGGAGCTGGGCGCATCGCCAACGAACCAGCCGCCGAATGGCGAGCCGTTCGAGGACGATGAGCTGGACGACGACCCGTACGCACAGTACGCGGATCTGTACAACGACGATGAGGACGAGGACGACGACCAGTCCGATCCGTCCCCGCAGCGTCGCCGCGCCTGAACCACCCGTTCCAGGCGCTCGGCTTTTCGCCGCACACCTCCACCGGTCCGGGGTACCCGCCTCGGACCGGCTTCTGTGCTGTCCGCGCAGGTCGCGCGGTCGACTCAGCTCGCATGGTCACCGGTCAGCGTCACCGCTTCCGCGTCCTCGGCCGTGCGCTCGGTGATCTCACCGCTGACCCAGGCTTCGACACCGCGGTCGGCGAGCGTGGTGAGCGCCACATCGACGGAGTCGGCCGGGACCACCGCCATCATGCCGACGCCCATGTTGAGGGTCTTCTCCAGCTCAAGACGCTCGACCGATCCGGCCTGACCGACCAGCTCGAAGATCGCGCCGGGGCTCCAGGTCGAGCGGTCCACGACCGCGCGCAGCCCCTCGGGGATGACCCGCGCCAGGTTGTTGGCGAGCCCGCCGCCGGTGATGTGCGAGAAGGCGTGCACCTCGGTGGTGCGGGTGAGGGCCAGGCAGTCCAGCGAGTAGATCCGGGTGGGCTCCAGCAGCTCCTCCCCCAGCGTCCGGCCGAGCTCCGGCACCTCGCGGTCCAGCGCCCAGCCGGCCCGGTCGAAGAGCACATGGCGGACGAGTGAGTACCCGTTCGAGTGAAGTCCGGACGAAGCCATGGCGATCACCGCATCACCCGTTCGGATGCGATCGGCGCCCAGCACCCGATCGGCCTCGACCACGCCCGTACCGGCCCCGGCGACATCGAAATCATCGGCGCCCAGCAGCCCCGGGTGCTCGGCGGTCTCGCCGCCCACCAGGGCGCAGCCGGCGAGGGTGCAGCCCTCGGCGATGCCCTTGACGATGGCGGCGACGCGCTCGGGGTAGACCTTGCCGACGCAGATGTAGTCGGTCATGAAGAGCGGCTCGGCACCGCAGACCACCAGGTCGTCCACGACCATGCCGACCAGGTCGTGGCCGATGGTGTCGTACACGCCCATCCGCCGGGCGATGTCCACCTTGGTGCCGACCCCGTCGGTGGCGGAGGCGAGCAGCGGACGCTGGTAGCGGGCCAGGGCGGAGGCGTCGAAGAGCCCGGCGAAACCGCCGAGGCCGCCCACGACCTCGGGCCGGCTCGCCTTCTTGACCCACTCCTTCATCAGCTCGACGGCGCGGTCACCCGCCTCGATGTCGACGCCCGCGGCGGCGTAGGTGGACCCGGACTCAGGCATGACGTTGAGATCTTTCGTATCGGGGATGACAGGCGTGCGCTCAGGGACGGCGCAGGGCGTCGGCGCCGCCGACACCAGCGGTCAGCGTCGTCACACCGTCGGCGTCGGCGCTGTTCGGGGCCTGTGTTTCGGACTCCAGGAGGTGCTTGCCCAGCAGCCCCGGATCCGGCAGCTCCATCGGGTACTCACCGTCGAAGCAGGCACGGCACAGATTCGGCTTGGCGATCGTGGTCGCCTCGATCATGCCGTCGGTGGAGATGTACGCCAGCGAGTCGGCGCCCAGCGACTTGCCGATCTCCTCGACCGAGAGGCCGTTGGCGATCAGCTCGGCGCGGGTGGCGAAATCTATGCCGAAGAAGCACGGCCACTTGATCGGCGGGGACGAGATCCGGATGTGGACCTCGGCGGCACCGGCCTCGCGGAGCATCCGCACCAGGGCGCGCTGGGTGTTGCCGCGGACGATCGAGTCGTCGACGACCACCAGGCGCTTGCCCCGGATGACCTCCTTGAGGGGGTTCAGCTTGAGCCGGATGCCGAGCTGGCGGATGGTCTGCGAGGGCTGGATGAAGGTCCGGCCCACATAGCTGTTCTTGACCAGCCCGGAGCCGTACGGAATCCCGCTGGCCTCGGCGTAGCCGACGGCGGCGGGGGTGCCGGACTCGGGCGTCGCTATGACCAGGTCAGCGTCGGCCGGGGCCTCCTTGGCCAGCCGGCGGCCCATCTCGACCCGGGAGAGGTACACGTTCCGGCCCGCGATGTCGGTGTCGGGGCGGGCGAGGTACACGTACTCGAAGACACAGCCCTTGGGGCGGGCCTCGGCGAAGATGGTGGAGCGCAGCCCGTTCTCGTCGATGGCGACCATCTCGCCGGGCTCGATCTCACGGATGAAGGACGCGCCCACGATGTCCAGGGCGGCCGTCTCGGACGCCACCACCCAGCCGCGCTCGAGGCGGCCGAGGACCAGCGGGCGGATGCCCTGGGGGTCGCGCGCCGCGTACAGCGTGTGCTCGTCCATGTAGACGAGGCTGAAAGCACCCTTGACCTTGGGCAGCACGATGGGGGCCGCCTGCTCGACGGTCAGCGGCTTGCCGTCGTCGTCCACCTGGCCCGCGAGCAGGGCGGTGACCAGGTCGGTGTCATTGGTCGCCGCGACCTGGGTGGCCCGGCCGCCGTCCCGGGGCAGGGCCGCGACCAGCTCCGCCAGCTCGGCGGTGTTGACCAGGTTCCCGTTGTGGCCGAGCGCGATCGAGCCGTGGGCGGTGGCCCGGAAAGTCGGCTGCGCGTTCTCCCACACCGAGGCTCCGGTGGTGGAGTAGCGGGCATGACCGACCGCGATATGGCCCCGGAGGGAGCCGAGAGAGGTCTCGTCGAAGACCTGGGAAACCAGGCCCATGTCCTTGAAGACGAGGATCTGGGAGCCGTTGCTCACCGCGATGCCCGCGGACTCCTGTCCGCGGTGCTGCAGTGCGTACAGCCCGAAATAGGTGAGTTTGGCGACCTCTTCACCCGGTGCCCAGACTCCGAAGACGCCGCAAGCGTCCTGGGGGCCCTTCTCACCGGGGAGCAGGTCGTGGCTGAGTCGTCCGTCACCACGTGGCACGTCATCGAGTCTAGGCCAGTTCAGCGGTGCCTCCGAACGAGGGACCCGTCAGGGGGGCGTAAGTCACATTCCCCGCACCGCTCCGGGCCCCCGGAACCCGTGCCCGACCTGCGAACGGCCGGGGGCGGAAATCCGTGGCCGAGGCAAGGATCACATCTCGCGCCCCGAAAAGGATCACATCGCGGGCGCTCAGCCGAGTAGGGGCAGGTGCGCGGAGAGGTCGGCGCGGTCGCCGCTCGCGGTCAGCGGCGCCGACTCCAGGGCATCGACCCAGGTCAGGCGGCCCGTGGCGAGGCGGACCCAGGTCAGCGGGTCGGTCTCCACGACGTTCGGCGGGGTGCCGCGGGTGTGCCGGGGGCCCTCGACGCACTGGACCACGGCGAACGGCGGGATCCGGAGCTCGACCGAGCCGCCGGGCGCCTTCGCCGCGAGGGCGTCGGCGAGCACCCGGACCGCGGTGGCCAGCGCCTGGCGGTCGTGCCGTACGGGCACTCCGGTGGCGGCCGTCAGATCGTCGGCGTGGACCACGAGCTCCACACAGCGGGTGACCAGGTAGTCCTCCAGCCGCATCGCGCCGACGCGGGTGGCCAGCAGCCGGTCGCCGGGCGCGACGGAGGCCGTCTCCGCGAACCGCGCCTCGGCGCGCTCCAGCAGCTCGCCCACGTCCTCACCCGCCGCGAGGGCACGGGTCTCGTCATCGACTGGCCCCGAGTGCGCGGCAAGCGCCGCGGCCCAGCCCGTGACGGTGACCTCCCGCGCGGGCGGCGCGGGCTGCTCCAGGAGCCGGACGACGGAGGTCACGGCCATCGCCAGATGCGCGACCAGCTCCCGGACCGTCCAGCCCCCGAGCCGGGTGGGGGCGCCCAGGCCCGTCTCGTCCAGCCCCTCGGCCGCCTTCCGCACCAGCCGCAATTGCGCGATCACGGCACTACGGGTCTTGGCAAGGTCGTACGTACGGGCGCGAGTACGGGGCGGCATGGCGCCGAGCCTATCGACAGCCCGGCGGGGCAGGCGGAGGATGGACGAAAGGGGATAGAGCGGTATCAATCAGCACGAAAGGCGTGAATGACCATGGGCGAGCATCCCGATGCCGCCGTGGTGCGCCGCGCATGCACCGCGTTCCAGCAAGGCGACCTGGACACCCTCTCCACGCTGCTGACGGCGGACGTCATGCAGCATGTGCCCGGTGACAACATGCTCTCCGGACACCACAAGGGCCGGGACGCCTGCATGGATCTGTACCGCACCGAATTCGAGGAGACCGGTGGCACGCTGCGGGTCGATCTGGAGTCGGTGATGCCCGACGGGCGCGGGCATGTGATCTCCGGCCACCACGTCCGCGCCGAGCGCGGCAACCGCACGCTGGACATGAAGACCGGGCTGTTCTTCACCATCGTCGGCGGGAAGATCAGCGACATCGACCAGTGCGTCGAGGACATTGACGCCGCCAACGCCTTCTGGGGCAAGTGAGCCCCACAAGGCCCGAAGCGACCCTACGGCCCGCTCCCTGCCGTCAGGGAGCGGGCCGTACGTCGCAAGGACGCAGGTTCTCAGGACAGCAGGCTCAGGCCAGCAGGCCCGGGATCGTCGCCTCGTACGGCTCCCTCAGCTCGGCCAGCGGGATGGAGAACTGCCCCTGGACGTCGATCACGTCGCCGTCGATCACACCGATACGGGCCGCCGGAAGCCCCCGCGCCCCGCACATGTCCTTGAAGCGGACCTCCTCGCTGCGCGGTACGGCGACGACCGCCCGGCCCGCGGACTCGGAGAACAGCAGGACGAACGGGTCCAGACCGTCGGGGACGACGATCCGGGCGCCCTTGCCGCCGCGCAGACACGACTCGGTGAGCGCCTGGATCAGACCGCCGTCGGACAGGTCGTGGGCGGCGTCCACCATGCCGTCGCGCGAGGCCGAGATCAGGATCTCGGCGAGCAGCCGCTCCCGCTCCAGGTCCACCTTCGGCGGCAGTCCGCCCAGGTGGTCGTGGATCACCTGGGACCAGGCCGAGCCGCCCAGCTCCGCCGTGGTGTCGCCCAGCAGATAGAGCAGCTGGCCCTCCTCCGCGAAGGCGATCGGGGTGCGGCGGGCCACATCGTCGATCACGCCGAGGACGGCGACGACCGGCGTCGGATGGATGGCCACCTCGCCGGTCTGGTTGTACAGCGACACATTGCCGCCGGTGACCGGGGTGCCCAGGGTCAGACAGCCGTCGGCAAGACCGCGGGTGGCCTCCGCGAACTGCCACATGACCGCGGGGTCCTCCGGCGAGCCGAAGTTGAGGCAGTTGGAGATGGCGAGCGGCGTGGCGCCGGACGCGGCCACATTGCGGTACGACTCGGCGAGCGCGAGCTGCGCCCCCGCGTACGGGTCCAGCTTGGCGTAGCGGCCGTTGCCGTCCGTGGCGACGGCCACGCCCAGACCGGTCTCCTCGTCCACGCGGACCATGCCGGAGTCCTCGGGCTGGGCGAGGACCGTATTGCCCTGGACGAAGCGGTCGTACTGATCGGTGATCCAGGACTTGGACGCCTGGTTCGGCGAGGCGACCACCTTGAGGACCTGCTCGCGCAGCTCCTCGGCGGTGGCCGGGCGCGGCAGCTTGTCCGCGTCGTCGGCCTGGAGCGCGTCCTGCCACTCGGGGCGGGCGTAGGGGCGCTCGTAGACCGGGCCCTCATGGGCGACGGTGCGCGGCGGGACGTCGACGATCTGCTCGCCGTGCCAGTAGATCTCCAGCCGCTCGCCGTCGGTGACCTCACCGATGACGGTGGCGATGACGTCCCACTTCTCGCAGATCTCCAGGAAGCGGTCGACCTTCTCGGGCTTCACGATCGCGCACATGCGCTCCTGCGACTCGCTCATCAGGATCTCCTCGGGGGAGAGCGAGGAGTCGCGCAGCGGCACGGTGTCCAGCTCGACCCGCATACCGCCGGAGCCGGCGCTGGCGAGCTCGCTGGTGGCGCAGGACAGGCCCGCACCGCCGAGGTCCTGAATGCCCTCGACCAGGTCCTCCTTGAAGACCTCCAGGGTGCACTCGATGAGCAGCTTCTCCTGGAAGGGGTCGCCGACCTGGACGGCGGGGCGCTTGGTGGGCTTTGAATCGTCGAAGGTCTCGGAGGCGAGGACCGAGACGCCGCCGATGCCGTCGCCGCCGGTGCGGGCGCCGTAGAGGATCACCTTGTTGCCGGCGCCGGACGCCTTGGCGAGATGGATGTCCTCATGCTTCATCACGCCCACGCAGAGCGCGTTGACCAGCGGGTTTCCCTGGTAGCAGGGGTCGAAGACGACCTCGCCGCCGATGTTGGGCAGGCCCAGGCAGTTGCCGTAGCCGCCGATGCCCGCGACCACACCGGGCAGCACCCGCTTGGTGTCGGGGTGGTCGGCGGCGCCGAAGCGCAGCGGGTCCATCACGGCCACCGGGCGGGCGCCCATGGCGAGGATGTCGCGGACGATGCCGCCGACGCCGGTGGCCGCGCCCTGGTAGGGCTCGATGTACGAGGGGTGGTTGTGCGACTCGACCTTGAAGGTGACCGCGTAGCCCTGGCCGACGTCGACCACACCCGCGTTCTCGCCGATGCCGACGAGCAGGGCGTCGCTCTCGGGGGCCTTCTCACCGAACTGCCGCAGATGGACCTTGCTCGACTTGTACGAGCAGTGCTCGGACCACATGACGGAGTACATCGCGAGCTCGGCGCCGGTGGGGCGGCGGCCCAGGATGGCGCGGATGCGCTCGTACTCGTCCTGCTTGAGACCGAGCTCGGCCCAGGGCTGCCCGTCGTCCGGGGTCTGCGCCGCGTGCTTGGTGGTGTCCAGGGTCATGCGCTGACCAGCCTCTTGAGGATCGAGGTGAAGAATCCGAGACCGTCGGTGCGACCGGTGCCGATCAGCGGTTCGACGGCGTGCTCGGGGTGGGGCATGAGGCCGACGACATTGCCCGCCGCATTGGAGATACCGGCGATGTCGCGGAGCGAGCCGTTGGGGTTGAGCTCCTCATAGCGGAAGACGACGCGTCCCTCGGCCTCGAGTTCATCGAGGACACGCTCATCGGCGACATAGCGTCCGTCGATGTTCTTCAGCGGGATGTTGATCTCCTGGCCCTGCTCGTATGAGCGCGTCCAGGCGGTCTCCGCGTTTTCCACTCGCAACTTCTGATCGCGGCAGATGAAGTGCAGATGGTTGTTCCGCAGCATCGCACCGGGGAGGAGATGGGTCTCGGTGAGAACCTGGAAGCCATTGCAGATGCCAAGCACCGGCATACCGGCCTTCGCCTGATCGATCACCGACTCCATTACTGGAGAGAACCGGGAGATCGCTCCGGCGCGCAGATAGTCGCCATAGGAGAAGCCGCCCGGCAGGATCACCGCGTCGACCTGCTTGAGGTCCTTGTCGCGGTGCCACAGCGGTACGGCTTCGAGGCCGGCGGTGCGCACCGCGCGCTGGGTGTCGCGGTCGTCGAGCGTGCCGGGGAAAGTGATGACTCCGATGCGTGCGGTCACGACTCGGCCTTCACGGCGGTGGCGTCGGCACCCTCGCCGACCTCGACCTTCACGGAAAAGTCCTCGATCACGGTGTTCGCCAGGAAGGTCTCGGCGATCTCATGGATACGGGCGAGGGCGGCATCGTCGACCGGGCCCTCCACCTCGAGTTCAAAGCGCTTGCCCTGACGGACATCGGCGATCCCCTCGAAACCGAGGCGGGGCAGTGCTCGCTGCACCGCCTGGCCCTGGGGGTCGAGGATCTCCGGCTTGAGCATGACGTCGACTACGACGCGTGCCACTGGCACTCCCGGTGGTGTGGTGCTGGTGCGTAAGGCGGTGGCCCAAGCCTACCCCGGCGAAAATTCTACGCGAGTAGATATGCAAGGGTTCGGTCACGTTTAAGCATCGTCGGTGGCAACCGATGGGGAAAGGTCGGGGAAAAACGTATGGTCCCGATCGCGGCGTGACACGCGGATGGAATTACCGGGGTTCACAATGCAATGCCAGTCGCTGTACAAATGAAAAAGCATTGTTGGACACAACTGGACAGCTGACATCTTTGCACGTCAACGCATCGATGCAGCCCGAAAGGACCGATATCCGTGGCGCAGCGCGTAGTAGTCACGCTCTCCGACGACCTCGAGGGCGGCCAAGCGGAAGAGACGGTCACGTTCGGACTCGACGGCAGGTTGTACGAGATCGACCTCAACTCCGCCAATGCGTCGAAACTGCGCGACGCCCTCGCGCCGTACGTGGAGGCCGGCCGCAAGCGGGCCCGCTCGGGCAAGACGTACCGCCGCACCGATGTCGCCCCGGACCCGGCCGCGGTGCGCGCCTGGGCCAGGTCGAACGGCATGGAGGTGCCTCCGCGCGGCCGGATCCCCAAGAAGGTCTACGAAGCCTTCAACGAGTCGGCCTGAGTGACCCGTTCAGCCGAGTTGCACACCACCCCGGGTGATCCGCTAAAGTCTGGAGCACGCCGAGGGGCGAGGCCGAAAGGCCAAAACCCCGAGGAAGACACCATGCGGGTGTAGCTCAGTAGTAGAGCGCCCCCTTTCCAAGGGGGAGGCGCAGTGTGCGATCCCTGTCACCCGCTCTCATCGTCTATCGCCCTCTTGCTGAAGAGGATCAGGTAGAGTGATGCACGCGCCGATCGGTGAAAGCTGGTCGGAGGCATGCGGACGTGGCTCAGTTGGTAGAGCATCACCTTGCCAAGGTGAGGGTCGCGAGTTCGAATCTCGTCGTCCGCTCCAGATCTGAGGCGCCGGTCGAATCGACCGGCGCCTCAGGCGTTTTCAGGCCCAGAATCCCTGGCCGGGGCCGGGGTGGGAGCGAACGGCGGTGCCGCTGAGGGAAAGTGACGGCGTGCCGGGTCGGTGTGGTCCCGCTGAAAGAGGCCCCTGTGCGAGGGCCGCGCTGGATGAGGTCCCGCTGGGAGGGGCGTGTGAACGACACCGCGGCGATCCGGGTGCTGCTGGCCGACGACGAGCATCTGATCCGGGGCGCGCTGGCCGCCCTGCTGGCGCTCGAGGACGATCTGCTGGTGGTCGCGGAGGCGGCGTCCGGGACCGAGGCGCTGGCGATGGCGCGGGCGCACCGGCCCGATGTGGCGGTGCTGGACCTCCAGATGCCGGAGGCGGACGGGGTCTCGGTGGCCGCGGCGCTCCGGTCGGAGCTGCCCGGCTGCCGGACGATGATCGTGACCAGCCACGGCCGGCCGGGTCACCTCAAGCGGGCCCTGGAGGCGGGGGTGCGCGCGTTCGTACCGAAGACCACCTCCGCGCAGCGGCTGGCGGAGATCATCCGCACGGTGCACGGCGGGTCCCGCTATGTCGATCCCGGACTGGCCGCCGACGCGATCAGCGCCGGAGACTCCCCGCTGACCGCGCGGGAGGCGGAGCTGCTGGAGCTGGCGGTGGACGGCGCCTCCATCGCGGAGATCGCCCAGCGCGCCGCGCTCTCCCAGGGGACGGTCCGGAACTATCTGTCGGCCGCGGCGGCGAAGCTGGGGGCGGAGAACCGGCACGCGGCGGCGCGGATCGCCCAGGAACACGGCTGGCTCTGAGCGGCTCCTCAGCGCTCCCGAGCGCTCCGCGCCGCCGCCCTGAGCGGCCTCGACACCCGGGTGGTAGTTCACCGGTCGAGGGTTTGGTTATAGTAGAGGCGCGTCGAACCGGAAAAGTCCGGCGCAGGCGGACGTAGCTCAGTTGGTAGAGCGCAACCTTGCCAAGGTTGAGGTCGCGAGTTCGAGCCTCGTCGTCCGCTCCGTGCATCAAGGGTCCCGGCCGATCGGCCGGGACCCTTGGTCGTTCTGCGGCCTACTTCCAGCGGGTGCCGGTCAGCAGCTCGTAAGCCTCCGCGTACTTCGCCCGCGTCCGCTCGACGGCCTCCGCCGGGAGCGGGGGCGGCGGCTGCTCACTGGCGCGGTCCCAACCGGAGGCCGGAGAGGTCAGCCAGTCGCGGACGTACTGCTTGTCGAAGGACGGCTGCGCGCGGCCGGGCTGCCACTGGTCGGCGGGCCAGAAGCGGGAGGAGTCCGGGGTCAGCACCTCGTCGGCGAGCACCGGCTCGGCACCCTCCGCGCCCAGGGTCGCCTCCGCGTAGCCGAACTCGAACTTGGTGTCGGCGAGGATGATCCCGCGGGCTCGGGCGATCTCCCGGGCCCGGTTGAAGATGGCGAGGGTGGCCTGGCGAAGCTGGGCGGCGGGCTCGGCGCCGATGCGGTGGGCCACCTCCTCGTACGCCACGTTCTCGTCATGCTCGCCGACCTCGGCCTTGGTGGCCGGGGTGAAGATCGGGGAGGGCAGCTCGGAGCCGTCGGTCAGCCCCTCGGGGAGGGCGATCCCGCACACCGTACGGGTCTCGCGGTACTCGGCCAGGCCGGAGCCGGTCAGATGGCCGCGCGCCACGCATTCGACCGGGACCATCCGCAGCGACCGGCACACCAGGGTGCGGCCCTCCCAGTCGGCGGGGGCGCCGGGGGGCAGCTCGCTGGACAGGACGTGGTTGGGGACGAGGTCGGCGAGCAGATCGAACCACCAGAGGGAGAGCTGGGTGAGAATCTTGCCCTTCTCGGGGATCTCGGTCGGCAGGACCCAGTCGTAGGCGGAGATCCGGTCGCTGGCGACCATGACGAGCTCACCGCGCTCGTTCCGGTAGAGGTCGCGCACCTTGCCGGTGTGCAGGTGCTGAAGGCCCGGAACCTCGACCGGTTCGGGCTTCTCGACGAATCCGGACACGCTTCCTCCTGATGCTTTTGTCCATTTGTCCTAGCCCTCCTCGATTCTGCCGCACGAAGCGGCGGTGACCGGCGGCGGGGCGCGAGGCGCGGCCCGCGGGGCCCGGCGCTTCGGGTTCCGCTTCCGTGCCGGTTCGAACACCTCGCAGGCGGAACTCGTGCGGCAGAACGCGCGCCGGAGGGCTTCGGGACACGCGACGGAGGGGGCCGGTCGGGCCGTATGGGAGGTGTGGCATGGCCGATGCGGCGATCGTGGGCAGCGGCCCCAACGGGCTCGCGGCCGCCGTCACCCTGGCCCGCGCCGGGCTGCGGGTGGAGGTGTACGAGGCCGCCGACCCCATCGGCGGCGGGCTGCGCGCCCAGCCGCCCTTCGACGCGGAGATCGCACATGACATCGGACGGCGCCGTCCCTGGCCCCGGTGTCGTAGGGGTCACCCCGCTTGCGGAATCGGACCCGCCCGCCTCAACCCCGCTTGCAGATCCGATCCAGCAGATTCGCCGTCGCCCGCTGAATCCGCTCATCCGTATGCCCCGGACGATCCAGCGCAGGCGACCACGCGAACGTCCCCGACGCGAACACCAGAGCGCCACTCGGGGCACGGTAGAGCGAAGTCTCCTGGTGGCGGACAACCCCCTCCGTGTCCTCGTACGGCGAGTGGGCCAGCAGGATGCGGCGGAGGTGCTCGGGCAGGACCGTGCGCGGGAAGTAGCGGTCGGCCTCGCCCGCGACCAGGCCGGGCAGCTCATCGCCCTCCTCCGCGCCCGTGGCCTCCCACAGCCAGTGGCCGGCGTTGCGCACGATCAGCGGGCTCGGCTCGGGCACCCGGCCCGCGTACTGGATGCCGATCAGTTGCTGTTCGGGCGCGGTCTCGCGCCACAGCGCCGAGCGGCCGGGGCCGCGGCGCTTGCGGCAGGTCAGCAGCCGGTCCGGTCCGGAGGGCGAGGCGGTGAGCTCGACCTGCCAGTACATGGTGTTGGCGGAGAGGAAGACCAGCGAGGTGCCGCTGTCGCGGGCCGATTCCACGGTCCGGCGCATCGGCGCCGACCAGTACTCGTCGTGACCGGGGAAGACCAGCCCCCGGTAGCGGGTGGGGTCGACCCGGCCCGCGTGCAGATCGCTCACCTCGGCGTAGGCCAGGTCGTAGCCGTAGCGCTCGGCCCAGCGGATGAAGTCGTACGCGTGGCCCACATGGAGGGGCAGCCCCGCGCCCGCGTACGGCCGGTCGAAGGAGACGGTGATCGCCGCCTCCGACTCGCCCAGCAGTTTTCCCCGCTCGTCCCAGGCGTGGTAGAGGCTGGCGCCGGTCCGGCCGTCCTCCGGGTAGAGGTTGTACGCCTGCCAGGTGAGGTCGGGGAGGACGAGGAGGAGATCGGAGGGGCGCGGGTCGCGGACGGTGAACGGGATGTGGCTGCGGTAGCCGTCCACGGTGGTCAGTACCGCGACATAGGCGCCGGGCTTCCAGTACGAGGGGATCTGCAGCCGCCAGGACAGCCACCAGTGGTGGCAGGAGACGGTGCGGTCGGCGGTGAGCGGGGGCGGCTGGACGATCCCGGACAGCCGGGGGCTGGTGGTGATCTTCAGCGCGCCGGCGCCGTCGTAGTAGCCGATGCGGTAGATGTCCACGCTGAACTGCTGGGGCGGGTCCACCGTGATCCGGAAGTCGATGGCCTCGCCGGGGGCCGCCGCGGAGGCGGAGGGGAAGCCCTTGATCTGCCGGTGGACATCGTCGGCGGTGCGGGGGCCGGGGATCCTGGCGGGCCCCTTCGCGCGGACCCGCCCGGCCGCCCGGTCGATGGCCCCGGGGTGGGCCCCGGAGTGCTGGACATGGTCGACGTACCACGGGACCACCCGCCCGGTGTCGTCGAAGTAGTTCTCACTGTCGCGCAGCCAGGGCAGCGGGCCCTGGCCGAAAGGATCCGTCACCGCGTGCGCAAGCGCTCCTGACTCCCAGCGCCGGATCTGGTCCGTCCCCACAATTGTTCCCCTCCCCTGCGTGCCCGGCGGCACCTCGCCCCGCTGTCCTCGCACACCGCACCGCAGCGGGTCCGGCCTTGTGGGCCGGGCTGCGGGGCCGGTCTGGCGGTCCGGGCCGGTGGGCCGGAACTCGTGGGCCGGGCGAACAGCGACCGATCCAAGCACATCACATTACGCACCTACTCCGTCACCCATAGTCGCTAATTTGCCGGAACAGACGCCGAACGCGCGACAAGGCTGGACATAGGACCGGATCCAGCGCAATATGCGCGCCTACACCAGCCGGACGGGCTTTTCCGGACGGACCCCCACCTCGCCGAGCCAGGCGCGCAGCGGCCCGTCGTCGCCGTCCTCCACCAGGCTCAGCACCGGATGGGCCAGATCGGCCCGTCGCCGCCCGCCGACGAGCAGCGCGGGCCCGTCGAGCCAGTCGAGGCCGGGGGCCGCGCCCGCGGTGTCCACGGCGGCGCAGCAGACCATGGCGGTCACATGGTCGGCGAGCAGCTCGCGGCCGGTGCGCGGCGGCTGCAGCGGGAACGCCGGGGCGAAGTCGTCGATCCACGGGTCGCCGCCGGACCCGCCCGCGGCCCCCTCCGCCCCCGCCGCGGGACCCTTGCCGTACGCCCGGGTGGCGGCGGCCTCCTCACGGGCCACCTCGACGCTGAGCCGGGCGGCGAGCCCGGGGGCGCCGCCGTCGGGGCCGTCGGCGGGGTCGGCCGCGGTGGCGGTGAGCCGGTCCATGACCCGGGCCAGGGTGGGCGGCACGGGCGCGCTCACGGGGGCCGGTGTGCGAGCGGCACCGACGAGGTCGTGGGTGTCCTCCCGCTCGTCCAGGAGGCGGTTCAGCCGGGCGGCCTCCTGCCGCCATTTGCGGTCCACGACCTCCTCCGGATACGCGCTCCAGTCGACCGGGGACCAGTCGGGGCCCGGCTCCGGCGGGCCGCCGTGGAAGAGGCGGGCGGCCAGCAGCGAGGTGGCCTCGTCCATCACCCCGGGCTCCTCCAGGAGGTCGCAGGCCGGGCGCTCGCTCAGCCGGGAGGTGAACCCCTCGGCGAGCCGGTCGCGGCGGGAGAGCTCGGTGAGCGCCGAGACCACGCCCGCGTCCAGCCGGGAGGGCCAGCGGCCCATCCGCCAGGCGGGCAGCGCGACCCGGGTCAGCAGCCGGTCCCAGCCCGCGTAGGCGAGGCCCACCTGCTCCTGGGCGACGATCCGCAGTCCGTAGTCGACCGACCGGGCCCGCTCGGAGGCGGCCGCGGCGACCGCGCGCTCCATCTCGGCCGCATGGTCCCGGCAGCCGCGCAGCAGCAGCCGGGCGACCCAGCCGACGAAGGCGAAGGCGGGGCGGCGCACCACCGCCACCAGGGCGGGCGCGGGGCCGGACGACGGCTCGCCGCCCTGGGCCGCGACGGCCACGGCGGCGTCCAGCCCGCGCACGAAGCGGCGGGCGGAGGCTATGTCGGGGTGGACGGACGGGCCGGTGCCCGCCACCACCGGGGCGAGCAGCGCGCGCAGCTCGGCGACCCGCATCCACCACAGGAACGGCGAGCCGATCACCAGCACCGGCGCCTGCGGGACCCGCCGCTCGGGGCGGTCCACGATCCGGTCCGCGCCGCTCGCCGGGCCGGGGGCGCCCCGTGCTGAGCGGGGCTCCTCGACCGCCAGGGCGCCGCGGTCCCTATGCTCCCGGCGCTGGGCGTGCGCCGGATGCGTACGGTCCTCCAGCCAACTGTCGCAGTCGGGGGTGAGCGCTATGGCCGAGGGCGCGGGCACCTCCAGGCGCTCGGCCAGATCGCGCACCAGCCGGTAGAGATCGGGCGCCGTCTCCTCGGCGATGGGCACCGTCGGGGTGAGCGCGGGCCTGGCCCGGACGACCACGGCGGCCACTGCCGCCGCCAGCAGCAGGACCAGCAGAGCGCCCCCGGTCACCACCCAGCGCAGGGCCGTCCAGCCCTGGTCCTGGGAACCGCCGACGCTGCCGGTGGCGCTTCCGGCCAGCAGCACGACGGCGGCCGCGGCCGGGAGGAGCGCGACCGCGAGCGCGGTGCTCCGGATGCGCAGTACCGCCAGGGCGCGAGCGCGCGCCGCCAGGGCACCTGCTTCGGTACCTGCCACGGTTCTCATCACCCCCTACTGTCCGGCCGATGTTTGAACAGCGGACGACGGCGGCGTTGTCTCCCCACCCACTGTCGCACTGGCCGCCCACTCCGCAATGCCGGTGGGCCAGTTGCCGCACCTCGCCTGAGCGGCACACTAGTTGGGGGCCGGGCGTGCGTCAGCAGGATGCGGAAGCGCTCACCCGATGGAATGGCCTTGGGTAAAACCGGGAACTTCGCGATGGCGACGCCTGGCCCCGTGTGAACAGGCGCAAGCGGGCTTCAGGGCCGTTCGCGGGCCCGCCCGGGACACCGCTTGAGACTCTTCTTACAGCGTCGCTTTACGCGTCTTACGGCTTGTCTTACGAGGCCGCTTCGGCCGCAGCCTTCGCGGCGATGTCCGAGCGGTGGTGGGAGCCATCCAGGCCGATCCGGCCCACCGCGCGGTAGGCCCGCTCGCGCGCCTTCGCCAGGTCGGAGCCGGTCGCGGTGATGGAGAGCACCCTGCCCCCCGCGCTCACCACCTCACCGGACGCGCCGTCCCGCTTGGTGCCCGCGTGCAGGACGTACGCCTTGGGGCCGTCCTGCTCGGCCACCTCCTCCAGCCCGGTGATCGGGTCGCCGGTGCGGGGGGTGTCCGGATAGTTGTGCGAGGCGACGACCACGGTCACGGCGGCGCCGTCGCTCCAGCGCAGCGGCGGCTCTGCCTCCAGGCGGCCGGTGGCGGCGGCGAGCAGCACCGCGGCCAGCGGGGTCTTCAGCCGGGCCAGGACCACCTGGGTCTCCGGGTCGCCGAAGCGGGCGTTGAACTCGATCACCCGCACCCCGCGCGAGGTGATCGCCAGGCCCGCGTACAGCAGCCCCGAGAAGGGCGTGCCGCGGCGGTGCAGCTCGTCGACGGTGGGCTGGCAGATCGTGGCCACGACCTCGTCCACCAGCTCGGGGTCGGCCCAGGGCAGCGGGGAGTACGCGCCCATGCCGCCCGTGTTCGGGCCCTCGTCGCCGTCGTGGGCGCGCTTGAAGTCCTGGGCGGGCTGGAGCGGGACCACGGTCTCGCCGTCGGTGATCGCGAAGAGGGAGACCTCCGGGCCGTCCAGGAACTCCTCGATCACCACCCGGCCGCAGGCCAGCGCGTGCGCGCGGGCGGCCTCGACGTCCTCGGTCACCACGACGCCCTTGCCCGCGGCCAGGCCGTCGTCCTTGACGACGTACGGCGCGCCGAACGCGTCCAGCGCCTCGTCGATCTCGGCGGGCGTGGTGCACACATAGGCGCGGGCGGTGGGCACGCCCGCCGCCGCCATCACGTCCTTGGCGAATGCCTTGGAGCCCTCCAGTTGCGCCGCCTCGGCGGACGGCCCGAAGGCCGGGATCCCCCGTTCGCGCACGGCGTCGGCCACCCCCGCCACGAGGGGGGCCTCCGGCCCCACGACCACGAGGCCCGCCCCCAGGGAGGCGGCGAGGTCGGCGACGGCGGCGCCGTCGAGCGCGTCGACCGCGTGCAGCTCGGCCACCTCGGCGATGCCGGCGTTGCCGGGGGCGCAGTGCAGTGCGGTGACGTCGGGGTCGAGGGAGAGAGCGCGGCACAGGGCATGTTCGCGGGCGCCGCCGCCGATGACGAGGACCTTCACGGTATGCAGCCTATTGCCTCGGGCACGGGGCGCTGTGCGGTGGGGGCTGCCACCCTGCGCGCGACGGGCTACTGCGCTGGGGGCTGCCGCACGGTGGGCCGCTCCGCCCATTGCCTCGGGCACGGGGCGCTGTGCGGTGGGGGCTGCCACCCTGCGCGCGACGGGGCTACTGCGCTGGGGGCTGCCGCACGGTGGGCCGCTCCGCGCTGGGGCCGCTGCCGCGTGGGGCAGCGCCTTGGGCGGTGGGTGAGGTGTCCGGCCGCGGGATTCGTCTCGCGCCTTCGGTGCGTGTACACGGCCCCGGCCGAGCCGACCAGCCCCGGATCCGGTGAGCGGGGACACTCTTTTGGGTGAGGGGTGGTCGGTCCTATACCCGATGGGGCAGCTCTTACGGGCTGAAAACCCGTGATCGGGTCTTCGTGGCCAGCCGTTCGGCGGTAGGAATGGTGGTCGCGCATCAGCCGCGCGCCAGGAGAAACGCCGCCGCAGAGGGAGTTGCACGGTGAGTCAGCCGGAGATGCAGCCCGAGGGGCTCCCTCGGCAGGAGGGTGCGAGAGCCCAGGGTGACCTGCTCGGTCGGCCCTTCCCGCACGGCGACTGGGGGGAGCCGGCGGAGCGGCTCGACGAGTTGTACCGGTGGGTCGAGGAGGGCGCCCTGGAGGTCGCGGGGTGGTACCTCGCCGAACGGGTGTGGAAGCGGCGGACCGCCCGGGTGCTGCGGGTGGGCGCCGCGGTGGCGGCGGTCGTGGGGGGCGTGCTGCCGCTGCTGGATCTGAACGGGGCGCTGGACGGCGGCGGCGGGTGGGGCGCGCTGGCGCTGCTGCTGGCGGTCGCCTGCGTCGGCGGCGACCGGTTCTTCGGGCTGACGTCCGGCTGGATGCGGGACGTGGCCACGGCGCAGGCGGTGCACCGGCGGCTGGAGGCGCTCCAGTTCGACTGGGCGTCGGAGAGCGTGCGGGAGGTGCTGGGCCCGACCGAGGGCACCGCGAGCGAGGCCGTGGAGCGGTGTCTGTCGGTGCTGCGGCGGTTCTGCGAGGACGTGTCGGAGCTGGTACGGGCCGAGACGGCGGGCTGGATGGTGGACTTCGGGGCCGGTGCGGCGCCGATGGTCACGCAGGCGCTGATGGCCCAGGGCTCCCGTCCGGACAGCGGGAGCCCCGCGAGCCGCTTTCCGCTGCCGCCGGGCCCCACCCGGCCCAATATGCCGCGGCAGCGTCCTCCGGAGCCGCCCCGCTGACGGCCACGACGCCTCTCGTAGACGCCTGTCGGAGACGCCTGTCGTAGACGCCTGGTGGAGCGGTAAGCCGAAGGAGCGATTAGCTGAAGACGATCATCGAGCCCTGGCCCAGGCTGCGCGTCGCCGCCGCGTGCAGACCCAGCCAGACATGGCGCTCCCGTGCGAAGGGGCTGTCCTCGTACGGGACCGAGGCCGCCGGCTCCTCCAGGCTCGTGGGGCGGGCCGGGGGCGCGGGGGCGGCCGGGGGGTTGGACGGATCGATGCCGAGCGCCGGGGCGACCGCCTCCAGCTCGCGCAGCAGGCCGTGGCTGGATCCCAACGGGCCGCCGCCCTCGAGGAGTTCGTCGTTGGACAGCGGGCTCTGGAAATCGACGGGGACATACGCCCCCGCGTGGTCGTAGTGCCACACCAGATGCGACTGCTGGGCCGTGGGCTCGAACATCTCCAGCAACTGCTCGTAGTCCCCGCCCAGTTCGTCCACCGGCGTCACCGCGAGTCCGCACAGTTGCAGCAGATAGGCACGGCGGAGAAAGTGCAGCGCGTCGTAGTCGAAACCGGCCACCGGGGCGACATCCCCGGACAGTCCCGGCATATAACTGAAGACGGGTACGGGCGGCAAACCGGCATCACTGAGCGCCTTGTCGTACGCGGCGATCTCTTCGGCGAAGGGGTTGTCGGGGCTGTGGCACAGCACATCGACGAGGGGGACCAGCCAGAGGTCACATGCCACGCGATCTCACTCTCGTATCCGTACGGTCGATGGTCGGCCCAGCGTAATGCCCCGCGTACGCGTCGCGAAGAGTGCCGGAAGCCAACCCTGGCGGGTCGGTTCACCTGTCGCCGCTCCGGCCTCCCCGGCCTCCGGCTCACTCACCGCCCCGGGGAACCGCCGACGGGCCGGGAGGAGTTCGGGAAGAGTTCAGGAGGAGATCAGGGGGAGATCAGGGGGAGTTGACCTCCGACGTCCGGTTCTGCGCGCGCGACTCCTCCCGCTCCACCAACCGCTCGATCAGCGCACGGAAATGCGCGTTGTACGCCCCTATCAACCGCTCCGAGTCATGCGGGTCCCCGCGGGTGACCGCCGCGGTGAGCTCCGAGTGCCCCGTCCAGAGCTGGCCACGCAGATCGGGTACGCGACGCAGATACGGCACCGTGAAGACCCAGGTCTGCACGCGTAGCCGCTGCAGAAAGTCCGACACATACGGATTGCCCACCAGCCCGCAGATCTCGCGCCAGAAGCGCAGGTCGTAGCCGATGAGGATGTCCAGGTCACCGGAGCGGGCGGCCCGCTCGGCCTCCTCGGCCCGCCGCCTTACCGAGGCCAGCACCTGCGGGGTCATGGTTTTCAGCTCGACGTAGTGCCGGAAGACTCCCTCGACCACCATCGTGCGGGCGTCGACCATGTGCCGGAAGTCGTCGATGGTGAAGTCGTGGACCCTGAAGCCCCGGTGCTCCTCGACATCGAGCAGCCCCTGGGAGCACAGATCCAGCAGCGCCTCCCGGACGGGGGTCGCGGAGACGCCGTACTGCTGGGCGATCTCCTTGACGGTGAACTGGCGCCCCGCAGGGAGCCGGCCCGCGAGCACCTCGTCACAGAGCGCGTCGGCGATCTGCTGCCGCAGGGTGTTCCGCTTGACCGGGCTGGCGCCGGGCACGGGCATCGAGGACCGTCTCCTTCCACGGCCGTCGGTGTAAGAAAGCGGACGGCCCTCGCATCACGATATGCGAGGGCCGTTGCGCGGAACACGCAGAGTGCGGCAGTGGTCTACACCGGGCAGCGGTCGGGCGGCGGCCGGAGTGCAAACGGGCAGGGGAACGAGGACGAGCCAGGCAGCCACCCGGGGACGGCCCGGGGTCGGCCCGGGGGCGGCGTTCCCCGGGCCCCCGGTGCGGCTACGCCGTATGCGCGTCGGCCGCGGCCAGCGCCTCGTCCAGGATCGCGAGCCCCTCCTTGGCCTCGGCCTCGGTGACGGTGCACGGCGGCACGACATGGGTGCGGTTCATGTTCACGAAGGGCCACAGACCGCCGCGCTTGCAGGCCGCGGCGAAGTCGGCCATCGGCTGGTTGTCCGGTCCGCTCGCGTTGTACGGGACGAGCGGTTCGCGGGTCTCCTTGTCCTTGACGAGGTCCAGCGCCCAGAAGACACCGAGGCCGCGCACCTCGCCGACCGAGGGATGGCGCTCGGCGATCTCCCGCAGCCCCGGGCCGATCACGTTCTCCCCGATCGCGGCGGCGTTCTCCACGATCCCCTCCTCCGCCATCGCGTTGATCGTCGCGACGGCGGAGGCGCAGGCCAGCGGGTGGCCGGAGTAGGTGAGACCGCCGGGGTAGGGGCGCTGGTCGAAGGTCGCGGCGATCTCGGCGGAGATCGCGACGCCACCGAGCGGCACATAGCCGGAGTTGACGCCCTTGGCGAAGGTCAGCAGGTCCGGGGTGACGCCGAAGTGGTCGGCCGCGAACCAGTGGCCGGTGCGGCCGAAGCCCGCCATGACCTCGTCCAGGATGAACACGATGCCGTAGCGGTCGCAGATCTCGCGGACCCCGGCCAGATAGCCGGGCGGCGGGACCATAATCCCGGCGGTGCCGGGGATGGTCTCCAGGATGATCGCGGCGATGGTCTGCGGGCCCTCGAAGGCGATGGTGTCCTCGAGGTGGCGCAGCGCGCGCTCGCACTCCTGCGCCTCGCTGTCGGCGTGGAAGGGCGAGCGGTAGAGGAACGGCGCCCAGAAGTGCACCACACCCGCCGAGGCGCTGTCGGAGGCCCAGCGGCGGGGATCGCCGGTGAGGTTGATCGCGGTGGCGGTGGCCCCGTGGTACGAGCGGTAGGCGGAGAGCAGCTTGGGGCGGCCGGTGTGCAGCCGGGCCATCCGGACCGCGTTCTCCACCGCCTCGGCGCCGCCGTTGGTGAAGAAGATCTTGTCGAGGTCGCCGGGGGTTCGCTCGGCGACCAGCCGCGCCGCCTCGGACCGTACGTCCACGGCGAAGCCCGGGGCGATGGTGCACAGCTTCGCGGCCTGCTCCTGGATCGCGGCGACGACCTTGGGGTGCTGGTGGCCGATGTTGGTGTTCACCAGTTGGCAGGAGAAGTCGAGGTAGCGGTTGCCGTCGTAGTCCCAGAAGTACGAGCCTTCGGCGCCCGCGACGGCGAGGGGGTCGATGAGGCCCTGCGCGGACCAGGAGTGGAACACATGCGCGCGGTCGGCGGCCTTGACGGCGGCGCCGGCCACGAGGTCGGGGCTGGGCTGCACGGACACGTTCGGTACCTCGGATCGCTCGCGGGTCGGGGTGGAACCAGCGTACGGACCGGGTCCCCGGGCCGGGCACCGACAGGCTGTCAGGGTTTCGGGCCTGTCACCGACACCTTGCCGGGCGATGGCGCTCTTGTCGCCGCCGCCGGTGATCGGGGCGCGGCGTCCGGATTCCGCTCCCCGGCCCAGGAGTGACACAGGACGGATACGGAACCGATAACGGATCGTCCGCGTCGTCCACTTCGCTCTCAGCCGCCTTTATTCTCTCCAAGGGGCTGATCAGGGGGATTCACGGGGAAGGGGCGATCGACGCATGGAAGACCTGGGGGCCGAGGACCCTCGATGGATCGGTGAGTACCGGCTGCTCCGGCGCCTTGGCGCGGGTGGCATGGGCCGGGTGTTCCTGGCCCATTCTTCGCGCGGCCGTACGGTGGCGGTGAAGCTCGTCCAGACCGAGCTCGCCCAACAGGCCGAATTCCGGCGGCGGTTCAAACAGGAGGTACGGGCCGCACAGCGGGTCGGCGGTGCGTGGACCGCGCCGGTGCTGGACGCCGACACCGAGGCCGCCACCCCATGGGTCGCCACCGGCTATATCGCCGGTCCCTCCCTGCACGCGATCGTCTCCGAGTCGGGCCGGCTGCCCGAGCGGACCGTTCGCATCCTGGCCCACGGCCTCACGCAGGCCCTGCGCGACATCCACGACGCCGGTCTGGTCCACCGCGATCTCAAACCCTCCAACGTCCTGGTCACCATCGACGGTCCGCGCGTCATCGACTTCGGTATCGCGCGGGCGCTGGAGACCGTCACCGACGGCATCCTCACGCGCAGCGGCGCCGTCGTCGGGTCGCCCGGTTTCATGTCGCCCGAGCAGGTGCGCGGCGAGCGGGTCACTCCCGCCAGCGATGTCTTCTGCCTCGGCTCGGTGCTCGCCTACGCGGCGACCGGCCGTCAGCCGTTCGGCACGGCCAACAGCGGGGTGCACGCGGTCATGTACCGCATCGCACAGGAGGAAGCGGACCTGGAGGGGCTGCCGGAGGGGCTGCGCGAGCTGGTCACCGACTGCCTGAAGAAGGCCCCGGACGACCGGCCCTCGCTGGAGGCGCTGCTGGACCGTACGGCCGGTGCGGACGACGACGGCGAACCGTGGCTGCCGGGCGGGCTCGTCGCCCAGCTCGGACGGCATGCGGTGCAGCTCCTGGAGGTGGAGACGCCCGCGGGGCCGGGGGTCCCCGCCGTGCCGGGTATGCCTGCGCGGCCGGCCGTGCCGCCGATGGCCGGGGCGGCAGGACCCGCCGCGCCCATGGCCGGGGCGGCAGGGCCTGCCGCCCCGCCGCCGCCCTCCGCGCCGCCGTCGGCCACGTCGTACCCGCTGGCTCCGGCGGAGCCCTCCACGCCCCCGCCGCCCACCACACCGCCGCTCCCGTCGGCCGCGCCCCAGGCGGGCGCGGCGCTCCCCCCGGCTCCGTCCGCGCCTCCTTCGGCGGGCGCGGGACAGGGCGGCACGGCCCAGCCGGGCGGGCACGCCGCCGGACCGTACGCCGCCGGGCCGCAAGGGGGCGCGGGACAGGCCGCCGGACCCGGGACGCCCGGCGGGCACCCTGCCGCGCCGTACAGCGCCACACCGCAGGCGGACGGGGGCCAGGCCGCCGGGCCGCAGGCTGGCGGGCCGCAGGCCGCCGCGTCGTCGGCCGACGGCGCGCAGGCCGGTTCGGGCCACGCCGGGCCGGGCCACGGCGGGCCGGGGCAGGGCGCGCCGCAGCAGGCCGCCGCGGGCCAGGACACCCCGGGCCACCCCGCCGCCGCGCCCGCAGCGCCGGGCGGGGCAGCCGCCGGGCCGCAGGGCGCCACGCCTTCGGCGGGCGCTGAGCAGGCCGGCGCGGCAGGAGGATCCGCCGCGTCGCCCAGCACGCCCGGTGGCGCCGCGCCGAGCCACGACGCCCCGCACGCCGCCGCATCCGGAACACCTGCAACCGCCGGAACACCCGGCCGACCGTCCGCCGCGCCCCAGGCAGGCGCGGCGCAAGCAGGCGCAGGGCAGGCAGACCCAAGGCAGGCGGACGCGTCCCCGGCCGGTGGAAGCCAGGGCTCTGCCGCGACGCCGAGCGGGCCGCAGAAGGGCGCGCCCTCCTCCGCCGGACCACAGGCGGGCGAAGGCCAGGGCACACCCGGACACCCCACACCGCCGCACGCCGGAACGGGCGACGCGGCAGCCGCGTCGCCCAACTCACCCGGCGGCGCCGGGCCACAGAGCGCAGCGCCGTACGCGGCGCCGCAGGCAAGCGGCGCGCAGGGCACACCTGGGAGCGCCACACCGCCGCAGGGCGTGCCGCCCCACGCCACACCCGGAAGCCCCACACCACCACACGCCGCACCCGCCCACGGCGCCCCCGGAACCCCCATCCCACCTCACACCGGAGCGACCCCCGCCGCGCCCAACTCGCCCGGTTCCGCCGCCCCCTACGCCGCCCCGGCGTACGGCTACCCGCCGCACGCCACCCCGTCGCGGCCCGGCGCGGACGGCGAGCCGCAGACGCCGCCGCACGCCTTCGGGCCGCCCGCCGTCACCTCGTTCGGGCCCGCCCCGTCCCCAGGCCAGGCAGCCGCCGCCACGCCCTCCGTCGGCTTCGGCGGGCCGAGCGGACCAAACGCACCGGCAGCACCAGGTGGACCGGGCGGGCCCGGTGGCCCCGGTGGCCCCGGGTCCGGCTCGCCGCAGCCGCCACAGCCCAAGCGCCGCCGTAAGACGCTCATCGTCGTCTCGGCCGCCGTCGCCACGCTGCTCATAGCCGGGGTCGCCGCCCTCGCCGTGGTCAAGGGAAACGACGACAAGGGCGACAAGGCCAAGACCGACTACGACAAGATGACCCACACCCCGCCCGCCAGCCCGGATGGCGCCAACTCCAAGGCGCCCACCGGTGGTTCGGGCGCGCCCGATCCGTCCGCGACCAAGCTGGACACGACCGGCGATGTGCCCACCGAGTATCTGGGCGCCTGGGAGGGCGAGATCAAGGAGAGCGGCTCGTCCACCGGCAAGATCCGCCGGATCGTCCTCTCCCAGGGGCCGGTCGGCGCGTTCGTCGCCGAGACCCTGACCTCCGACTCGGACTCGTTCTGCCAGGACTCGGCCAAGCTCAAGTCGGCGGACAGCCTGCTCCTCATCGAGGACGACGAGGTCACCACCAGCATCCCCGAGGACAGTTGCAGCACGGTCGGCGAGCAGACCCTGCGGATAGGCAACGACGGCACCCTCGCCTGGAGCACCACCGACGGCTCCTACGAGGCGACGCTGCGCCCCTCCAAGAGCGGCGGCAAGCCGATCCCCTCCTCGTACGAGGGCACTTGGCTGGCGAAGGACGCGTTCGGGAAGCAGGACGCCACGCTGAAAATCACCATCAAGCAGGGTGCGATCGGCACCGCGGTGGCCCAGGAGGTCGCGGACAGTAACAAGTACCACTGCGAGGGTGACCGGGTCCTGGCCTCGGTGGAGAAGGGCCTCGTGCTCAGCCCCTCGAAGTTCACCGGGGGTACCCCTAAGAATCTCTGTGGGCCCGGCACGTCACTGACGTTCACCTCTTCCGGACATGACAAGCTGCGTGTCGAGTATGACGACCCGGACGATTACAGCGATGAGACGATGACACAGACGTTCACCCGCCTCGACTGATCGGCCGATCGGCGCAGGGACTATCGGCACAGGGACAGGAGCCACACCGCGATGGAGAACCTCGGGGCCCAGGACCCGCGGTGGATCGGCGAGTACCGGCTGCTCGGCAAGCTTGGCGAGGGCGGAATGGGCCGGGTCTATCTCGCCCGCTCCGCCCGCGGCCGCACCGTCGCAGTGAAGCTCGTACAGGCCGAACTCGCACGACAGCCCGACTTCCGCGGCCGCTTCAAGCGGGAGGTGGAGGCGGCCACACGGGTCGGCGGCCAGTGGACCGCCCCCGTGCTCGACGCCGATACCGACGCCGAGGTGCCCTGGGTGGCCACCGGCTACATCGGCGGTCCGTCCCTGCACAGCGTCGTCGCCGAGGACTTCGGAGCGCTGCCCGAGCGCTCGCTGCGGATCCTGGCGAACGGACTGGCCCTCGCGCTGCGCGACATCCACGGCGCCGGGCTGATCCACCGCGACCTCAAGCCGTCCAACATCCTCATCACCATCGACGGTCCGCGCGTCATCGACTTCGGCATCGCGCGCGCCCTGGACGCCGTGGGCTCCACCACGGGCGGCAATCTGACGATGACCGGCGCGGTCGTCGGCTCGCCCGGGTTCATGTCGCCCGAGCAGGTGCGCGGCGAGCCGGTCACGGCCGCGAGCGATGTCTTCTGCCTCGGCTCGGTGCTCGCCTTCGCCGCCACCGGACGTCAGCCCTTCGGCAACGTGGACAGCGGGATCCACGCCCTGATGTACCGAATAGCCCAGGAGGAGCCCGATCTGGTGGGGCTCCACGAGGGGGCGCGCGGGCTGGTCACCGCGTGCCTGAACAAGGACCCGGCCAAGCGGCCCTCGGTGGACGAACTGATCGCCGCCACCCACCCGGTGACCGACGACGGCGAGCCCTGGCTGCCGGGCGGACTGCTCGCCCGGCTCGGACGGGACGCGCTGCAGCTCCTGGAGGTGGAGGCCGAGAACGCTCAGCCGGGCGCCATGGCGACGCAGCAGGGCCCGTCGGCGTACGGCCACCCCCAGGCCGCCCCGCACACCCCGCCCGGCCCCTCCGCGTACGGCACGCCGTCGGCGTACGCGACACCTCACGCGCACGCGGCCGGGGGACCCGCGTACCAGGTGCCGCCGCCCACCCAGCCCTGGCAGGGCGGCTATCAGACGCCGGTGGGCTATCCCGCCCCGGGCACCAGGCTGAAGCCGATACGGGGTCTGGCCACCGCTTTGATGAGCATGTTCGGCGTCTGGCTGGTGCTGACGCTGCTCGATATGGCGCTGAACATCTCGCTGCTCGACACGTACTTCGCGCTCGACAACGGCACGGTCACCGACGACATGCTCTACAGCAAGAAGAGCGACGTCGAAGCGATGGACACCGGCACGGGTGTCGCCGCGCTCGTGCTCGTCGTGCTGTGGCTGGTCTGGTTCCGGACCGCCTACATCAACTCCACGGTGCTCAACCCCGGCCGGCAGCGGTTCGGCAGCGGCTATGCCGTGGGGGCCTGGTTCATCCCGGTCGCCCAGCTCTGGCTCCCCAAGCAGATCGCCAACGACATCTGGACCTCGAGCACTCCTCCGGGGCCCGGACGTCGCGGACGCGGTGTGCTGCACTGGTGGTGGACGTTCTTCGTGATCATGTTCCTCATGTTCCCGGTGAACGGGATCAGCGAGGTCGTCGGCGACAACATCCGGGAACAGCGGCCCAGGGTCGCCGTCAGCATCGCCGACGACGTCCTCGGCATCCTGACGGCGCTGCTGGCCATCGCGGTGGTGCGGCGGATCACCAAGATGCAGGAGCAGCGGGCCACGGCTCCCGTCGGTCAGGCGCAGCAGCCCGCCGGAGTGTTCGGCCCGCCCGCGGCGTAGTGACGCCGACGGCCCGCCCGCGGCGTGGTGACGCCGGCGCGCGGGCCGCTTCCCGTCCGAGGGTCAGAGGGTCAGAGGGTCAGAGGAACGAGTTGATCTGGATGGTCTCGTCGCGGCCCGGTCCGACACCGATCGCCGAGATCGGGGCGCCCGACATCTCCTCGAGCGCCTGGACGTACTTCTGCGCGTTCTTCGGCAGCTCGTCGAAGGTCTTGGCCTGGGTGATGTCCTCCGACCAGCCCGGCAGGGTCTCGTAGATCGGCTTGGCGTGGTGGAAGTCGGTCTGGCTGTACGGCAGCTCCTCGACCCGCTTGCCGTCGATCTCGTAGGCGACGCACACCGGGATCCGCTCCCAGCCGGTGAGCACGTCCAGCTTGGTGAGGAAGAAGTCGGTCAGGCCGTTGACCCGGGTCGCATAGCGCGCGATGACCGCGTCGAACCAGCCGCAGCGCCGGTCGCGCCCGGTGGTCACACCGCGCTCGCCGCCGATCGTGCGCAGCTTCTCGCCGTCCTCGTCGAGGAGCTCGGTGGGGAACGGGCCCGCGCCGACGCGGGTGGTGTACGCCTTCAGGATGCCGATCACGCGGTTGATCTTCGTCGGGCCCACTCCGGTGCCGGTGCAGGCGCCGCCCGCGGTCGGGTTGGAGGAGGTGACGAAGGGATACGTGCCGTGGTCGACGTCGAGCAGGGTGCCCTGGCCGCCCTCGAAGAGGACGACCTGACCCTGGTCGATGGCGTTGTTCAGGAGCAGGGTGGTGTCGGCGACATAGCCGCTGAGCGGGTCCGCGTAGCCCAGCAGCTCCTCGACGACCTGGTCGACCGCGATGGCACGGCGGTTGTAGAGCTTGGCCAGCACCTGGTTCTTGTTGTCCAGGGCCGCCTCGACCTTCTGCCGCAGGATCGACTCGTCGAAGAGGTCCTGGACCCGGATGCCCACACGGTTGATCTTGTCCGCGTAGGCCGGGCCGATGCCGCGGCCGGTGGTGCCGATCTTCCGCTTGCCGAGGAAGCGTTCCGACACCTTGTCGAGGGTCGTGTGATACGGCGTGATCAGATGGGCGTTACCGCTGATCAGCAGCTTGGATGTGTCGACGCCACGCTCATCCAGTCCGCTCAGCTCGGAGAGCAGGACCGCAGGGTCCACGACGACACCGTTGCCGATCACCGGGGTGCACCCGGGCGACAGGATTCCGGACGGGAGGAGGTGCAGCGCGTACTTCTGGTCGCCCACCACCACGGTGTGGCCGGCGTTGTTACCGCCCTGGTAGCGCACTACATAATCGACGGAGCCGCCGAGCAGATCGGTGGCCTTCCCCTTGCCCTCGTCACCCCACTGAGCACCGAGCAGCACAAGTGCGGGCACAGGCGTACACCCCTTCCGGGCGGGGCATGTCCAACGTGCATGGTGACGTGCGCCACCACAAGAGCCGTCGAACCGGTGCCCCGGATAGACGAAGCCCCTGGCGCAACAGCGACAGGGGCTCTTGCACCGAGAGATTACCTGAGGAAGGACCGAGGTGTCGGCTCCAGATCCCCGGCCCCCTGCGCCGGACACCGTCCGGGGGCGCCCGCTGCTCATGGTCATCGACCCCAACGCCCGGCGAACGGACGGGGAGTCGGTGCGGATCGCGAAAGATGTGCTCTGTGCGGGCGCGCAAACGAAAATCTGCCTGCCGGACGGCCCGGAGGAAGTCGAGCGGGCACTGGCCCGCCGGGGCGCCCGCCGGCCGGTACTGGTGGGCGACGACCGCGCCCTGCTGCGGATGGTGGAGCTGCTCCACCGGCGGCGGGAGCTGGCGGACGCGACGCTGTCGGTGGTCCCGGTCGGCGGCTCCGCGACGGTCGCCCTGGCCCATTCGCTCGGAGTGCCGACGGACGCGGTCGCCGCGGCCCGTACGGTCCTCGACGGGACCGCGCGCCCGCGTGATCTGCTGGTGGACGAGAGCGGCGGGGTGGTCCTCGGGGGCCTGCGGATCCCCTCCGGACGCGCTCCTTACGGTGCCCACGGGACGCCGGGCGGCGGATGCGGCGCGGCGGCCGGGCCGGACGGGCACGAACCAGGCCCGTACGACGGCGGGGCGAGGGGCCGGGACTGCCGCTGCGATCCCTGCGACCGCGACCGCCGCCGCCGGGCCGAGGAGGACGGGGACGGGGACGACGGAGTCAGCGGGGGCCCGCCCGACGGCGATCCGGACGGCGATGGCAACCGGCCGTGGTGGACCCCGGCGGCCCGCACCGCCCGTACCGCGCTGACGCTGCTCTCGCTCCCCGTGATCGGGCTGGCCGGCGGCGCCCGGCGGCCGGCGCATCCGCCGCCGCAGCGGCTGCGGATCGAGGCGGACGGGGTGCTGCTGACCGATCTCGACCGGCCGGTGGAGCGGGTCTCGGTGTCGACGGCCACACCGGGCGGCGGGCTGGCCGAGGTCGTCGTCCATCCACACGCGGCGGACGGCCCACTGCGCACCCGGGCGCGGGCCGTCACCGTCTCCGGCCCGGACTTCCGCTATCACGCGGACGCGCTGATCCGGGGCCCGGTGCGCAGCCGCACCTGGACGGTCCTGGCGGAGGCGTGGTCTCTGATGCTGCCCCACCGCCCTTGAGCGACGCTAGCGCGGCCACAGGGCGGCACACTCACCGCGGCCGGCCCAGACGCTCACCGGCACCAGGCCGGGCCTTGTGCCACCGGGCCGGAGCCTTGTCCCGCCGGGTCGAGACGCAGCCGCCCCCGGACGGGCAGCACGGCCTTGGCGCCCGGGATACCGCCGCCGAGGCCGGACACTCAGCCCCCGCCCGGGACACGACCGCCACTCGGTCGGACGCGCACACGGCACCGGCCCGGGGCGGACAGCCAGGGCGGCCGGGGCGACGCACGAGCGCCGAGCGCGGCGGCACCAGGGCACAGACGCCGAGCGTGCGGCGGCACCGGCACAGAGGCGCCGAGCACGCGGGGCACCGGGGCGCCGCTCGCGCCGTCGCTACCCCGCCTCCGCCTCGCGCGCCTCCGCGGCGCGGTCCGCGGCCTGGTGGACGCGCCAGCGCTCCAGCATCTTGGGCAGCTCCTGCTGGACGAACTCGAAGAAGTCGGCGGTCTCGGTGATCCGCAGCCCCGCCGGGGTGCCCGGGCCGAGCACCTTCACACCGTCCCGCATGGTGCTCTCCCAGCGGGCCATCATCTGGTCGCGGCGGGTCAGGGTCTCGTACCAGACCTCGCTGTAGAGCCGGTAGCGATCGCGGCGGGAGCCCGGCTCGCGCTCGCGCACCACCATGTCCACCTGCGCCAGATAGCGGATCGCGCCCGAGACCGCGGCCGGGCTGATCCGCAGCTGCTCGGCGAGCTCGGCGGAGGTGAGGGCCCCGGCGTCGGAGACGAGAAGCGCCGCGAAGACCCGCGCCGCCATGCGCTGCATACCGCCCTCGGCCAGATCGGCCGCGAACCGCTCGACGAACCTGGACACCGCCGTTTCGTCCCGCGCGTCACCGGGCGCGTCCTCCGGTTCGATCATCTCCCTCACCGCTTCATCATCTCCTCTCTTCGTCACATCATCATAAGTTTATATGGTTCCTTAACTTCACAATTTTGTGAAACTAGCGTAGCTTCGGAATCATGAAAACGGCAATCTCCGTGTCCGGCCTCCACAAGTCCTTCGGCCGGACCCACGCGTTGGACGGCCTCGACCTCGAAGTCGAGGCAGGTGAGGTCCATGGCTTCCTCGGACCCAACGGCGCCGGGAAGTCCACCACCATCCGGGTCCTCCTCGGTCTGCTCCGCGCCGACTCCGGTGCGGTGCAGATGCTCGGCAAGGACCCCTGGCACGACGCGGTCGACCTCCACCGCCACATCGCCTACGTCCCCGGGGACGTCACCCTGTGGCGCAACCTGAGCGGCGGAGAGGTCATCGACCTGTACGGGCGGCTGCGCGGCGGGCTGGACTCCGCACGCCGCGCCGAGCTCCTGGAGCGCTTCGAGCTCGACCCCACCAAGAAGGGCCGTACGTACTCCAAGGGCAATCGGCAGAAGGTCGCCCTGGTCGCCGCGTTCGCATCCGAAGTGGAGCTGCTGATCCTCGACGAGCCCACCTCCGGGCTCGACCCGCTCATGGAGGAGGTCTTCCGCGAGTGCGTCGCCGAGGAGCGCGACCGCGGTCGTACGGTCCTGCTCTCCAGCCACATCCTCAGCGAGGTCGAGGCGCTCTGCCGGAGAGTGAGCATCATCCGCAAGGGCAAGCGGGTGGAGTCCGGCTCGCTCACCGAGCTGCGCCATCTGACCCGTACGTTGGTCACCGCCGAGCTCGCCGAAGAGCCGAACGGCCTGTCCGGCCTCCCCGGTGTGCACAACGTGGACATTCAGGGCCGCCAGGTCAAGCTCCAGGTCGACACCGACAAGATGGACGCCGTGCTGCGCCAGCTCACCCAGGCCGGGGTGCGCAGCCTCATCTCCACCCCGCCCACCCTGGAAGAGCTCTTCCTCCGCCACTACCAGGACGACATCTCGCACACGGAAGCCGAGGCGATCGTCCGATGACCGCCGTAGCCGACGCCCGGGTCTCCCCCCGCACCCGCGGATCGGCCCGCGATCTGGCCGGCACGGGCACGCTGTTGCGGCTCGCCCTGCGGCGCGACCGGATCATGATGCCGGTGTGGGTCCTGTGCCTGGGGCTCACGGCCAGCAGCACCGTCGGCCGCCTGAAGAGCGCGTACGACACCCCCGCCCGGCGCGCCGACCTCGTCCACGACATGAACGGGAACGGCTCGACCCGGGCCCTGTTCGGCGCCGCCTTCGACGATTCGCTCGGCGCGCTCACCGTCTGGCGCGTGGGTGCCTTCCTTACGGTGTTCGCCGCGATCATGAGCCTGCTGATCGTGATCCGGCACACCCGTGAGGAGGAGGAGACCGGCCGCCAGGAGGCGCTCTCCGCCGGCATGGTCGGCCGCCGCGCCGGTCTCACCTCGGCCCTGCTCGCCGTGGGCATCGCCAACGGCGCGGTGACCCTGCTCATCGCGGGCAGCCTCGCGGGCCAGGGCGGCACCGGCGCGCTCGCCCTCGGCCTCGCCGTCGGCCTGTCCGGTATGGCCTTCGGCGGGCTGGCCGCAGTCGCCGCCCAGCTCACGGAGAACGCACGGCTGGCCCGGGGGCTGAGCTCCGCCGCGGTCGGCGTCGCCTTCGTGCTGCGCATGGCGGGTGACGCCGCCGAGGACGGCACCAAGGGCTCCGGCCATGTCCTGGTCTGGCTCTCGCCGCTGGGCTGGGCCGAGTACGCCCGGCCGTACGGGGGCGAGCGCTGGTGGCCGCTGCTGCTGATCGCCGTGCTCGCCGCGGCCTCGATCAGCCTCGCGTACTCCCTCGCGGGCCGTCGCGACGTGGGCGCCAGCTTCTACGCCAGCCGTCCCGGCCCTCCGGCCGCGGGCCCGCTGCTGAACGGCGTCTACGGCCTGGGCTGGCGGCTGCAGCGCGGTGCCCTGCTCGGCTGGGCCGCGGGCTTCGTCTTCGCGGGCGCCATCTTCGGATCCATCTCCGACGGTGCCGACGACTTCCTCGGCGACAGCGACCAGACCCGCGACATCATCCAGCGGATGGGCGGCGCCCAGGGGCTCAACGACGCGTTCCTGGCCGCCATGGTCGGCGTCCTCGGCACCATCCTCGCCGTCTACACCGCCAGCTCCGTGCTGCGGCTGCGCAGCGAGGAGACCGACCAGCGTGCCGAGCCCCTGCTGTCCAACGCCGTGGGCCGGCTGCGCTGGGCCGGGAGCCATCTGGTCATCGCCTACCTCGGCCCGGTCGTCATCCTCGCCATCGGCGGTCTGGCGCTCGGCCTGGGGTACGGCGTCGCGGCGGGCGATCTGGCCGACCAGCTCGGCCGCTGCATGGGCGCCGCCCTCGCCCAGCTCCCGGCGCTGTGGGTGCTCACCAGCGTGACGCTCTTCCTCGTGGGCGTATTGCCGAAGTACTCGGCCGCGGCCTGGGCCTTCGTCGGCTGGGTGGTCGCCCTGGGCTGGATGGGCCCGGCGCTGGAGCTGTCCGATTCCGTCATGAACACCTCACCTTTCAGCCATCTGCCGAAGCTGCCGGGCGATGAGGTGACGGCCGCACCGTTCCTGTGGCTGCTGCTTCTCTCGGTCGTTCTCGCCGCCGGAGGACTGGTGGGTTTGCGCCGCCGTGACATCGGCGGCTGACCCCCGTCGGCCCACCACACCCCGGCAACCGCCCCCCGTTGTCCACAGGCTGTGGACAACGGGGGGTCCTTTCGTCTGCGCTGTCTGCTGTGTCTGCTGTCTGGCCGCCGTCGTCCGCTCAGAGCTCGACCAGCAGCTCCCGCAGCCCGCGGATCACGAAGTTCGCCTGCGGCTCCGGCTCCTTGACCAGCCGCATGCCGGGCGCCTTACGGAGCAGCGCGCCGAAGGAGGCGGCGAGCTCAAGACGGGCCAGCGGGGCGCCGAGGCAGTAGTGGATCCCGGCGCCAAAGCTGACATGGGGGTTGTCGGCGCGGGAGAGATCGAGGGTGTCGGGGCGGTCGAAGCGAGCTGGATCGCGGTTGGCCGAGCCGAAGAGCAAGGCAACCTCGCTGCCGCGCGGGATGACCGTGCCGTCGACCTCGATGTCCTCCAGCACCCAGCGCTCGAAGAGCTGCAGCGGGGTGTCGAAGCGCAGGAGTTCGTCCACGGCGGTGGGCAGCAGCGCGTCCGGATCGGCGCGGAGCAGGGCGAGCTGCTCGGGGTGGCGGAAGAGCGCCCACCAGCCGTTGCCCGTGGAGTTGACCGTGGCCTCATGACCCGCGTTGAGCAGCAGCACACAGGTGGAGATCATCTCCTGCTCGGTGAGCCGGTCGCCCTCGTCGTGCGCGGCGATGAGCCCGCTGATCAGATCGTCCCCCGGGGCCTTGCGGCGCGCGCCGATCAACTCGCGCAGATAGCCGGAGAATTCAAGGGACGCGCGCACCGCCCGGCGCGCCGTCTCCTCGCTCGGCCCCAGCTCGTACATCCCGCAGATATCCGCCGACCAGGGCCGCAGGGCGGGGCGGTCGGCCGGTGGAATGCCGAGCATCTCGGCGATGACGGCGACCGGCAGCGGTTCGGCGACCGCCGCGATGAGATCGCCGCCGCCCGAGGCGACGAGGGAGTCGACGAGTTCGTCCGCGAACCGCCGGATCGTCGGCACCAGTGCCTCGACGGTCCGCGGGGTGAACGCCTTGGAGACGAGCCGCCGCAGCCGGGTGTGGTCCGGCGGTTCGAGATCGAGCATGCCGTGGTCGTTGAGGGTGTGGAACGGCTCGTGCTCGGGCGGCGGCGCGGTGCGGCCGAACTCCTCATGGCTGAAGCGGTGCAGATAGGTGCGGCCGAGCCGGCGGTCCCGCAGCAGGGCGCTGACATCAGCGTGCCGCGGGATCAGCCACTGGCGGGAGGGCTCGAACCAGTGCACGCGGCCGCGCTCGCGCAGGGCGGCGTACGCCGGATACGGGTCCGCGACGAACGACGGCTGCCACGGATCGAAGGCGGGGGCTTCCGCACGGCTGCTGCTCATCCCCGGACGGTACCGCCGGGGCCCCGCGGCCTCCAGGGCCTGCTCAGCCTCCGGCGGCCTGCTCAACCTCCGGGGCCTGCTTAGCGTCTGGCGGCATGCTCAACCTCGGGGGCCTGCTCAGCCTCCGGCGGCCTGCTCAACCTCCGGGGCCTGCTTAGCGTCTGGCGGCATGGTCAGCCTCGGGGGCCTGCTCAACCCTCGGGGCCTCCTCAGCCTCCGGGGCCCGCGCAGCCTCCGGGCCCGCGCCTGTGGGGCCCGCTCAACCTTCGGGGCCTCCCAGCCTCCGGGCCCGCTCAGCCTCCGGGGCCCCCTCAGCCTCCAGGGGTGACCAGGCGGGCCTCGTACGCGAACACCGCCGCCTGGGTGCGGTCGCGCAGCCCCAGTTTCACCAGGATCCGGCTGACATGCGTCTTCACCGTCGACTCGGCGACGATCAGCCGCTCGGCGATCTCGGCGTTGGAGCAGCCCTGGGCGACCAGCACCAGGACCTCGTTCTCCCGCTCGGTCAGCTCGGCCAGCCGCCCCTGCGGGGAGGGAAGCGGGCCGCCACCGAGCCCGGCGGCCTCCCCGATCCGCGAGAAGGTGGTGATCAGACGCTTGGTGACGGTCGGGGCGAGCAGCGCCTCGCCCGCCGCGACGACGCGTACCGCCTCGCCGAGCTGACGGGCGGAGGCGTCCTTGAGCAGGAAGCCGCTCGCTCCGGAGCGCAACGCCTGGTAGACGTATTCGTCCAGATCGAAGGTGGTCAGGACGAGCACCTTGGCGTCCGCGTCCGCCGCGACGATCTCCCTAGTGGCCTCGAGGCCGTTGAGCTCCGGCATCCGGATGTCCATCAGAACGACGTCGGGGCGCAGAGCGGCGACCTGCGCGATGGCCTGGCGCCCGTCGACCGCCTCGCCGACAACCTCGATATCGGGCTGGGCGTTCAGCAGCACGGAGAAGCCCTCGCGGACCATCACCTGGTCGTCGGCGATCAGCACGCGGATGGGAGGGGTGGCATCGGTCGTCATGGCTTCATCGTCTCCCCCTCCGGGGCGGGCCCCTTCGTCAGCCCCGACGCCGCCGGTCCGGACGCCTCTGATCCGGAGGGCCCGGACGGCCCTGACGCCCCTGACGCCTCCGCTTCGGGAAGCGCCGCGGCCGGAATGAAGACCGCGACCTCGTAGCCGCCGTCCCCCTCCACCGCTCCCGCCGTCATCTCCCCGTTCAGCATCGCCACGCGCTCCCGCATCCCGAGCAGCCCATGGCCCATGCCCGGCGAGGGGCGTACGGGCTGGGTGGGTGGGCCGTTGACGATCCGCAGGCCCAGACCGCCGAGGACGTACGCGATCTCGACGCGGGCGGTGGAGCCGGGGGCGTGGCGCAGCGCGTTGGACAGCGCCTCCTGGACGATCCGGTAAGCGGACAGTTCCACACCGGAGGGCAGCGGGCGCACGGCACCGGTGATGACGTGCTCGACGGTCAGCCCCGCCGCCCGGACCCCCGCGAAGAGCGTGTCGAGCGTGGCGAGGGTCGGCTGGGGCGCCTCGGGGTCGGCGTCGGCGTAGGCATCGGGGTCGTCGGCGCGGACGACGCCGAGGAGGCGGCGGAGTTCGGTGAGTGCGGCGACCGCGTTCTCGCGGATGGTCGCGAAGCTGGTGGCCAGCTCCTCGGGCGGGTTCGCCACCCGGTAGGGCGCGGCCTCCGCCTGGATGGCGATCACGGACATGTGGTGCGCGACGACATCGTGCAACTCGCGGGCGATGGTGGCGCGCTCCTCCAGCAGGGTGCGGCGGGAGCGCTCCTCGTAGGTGGCCGACTGCTGCACTGCCACCTGCTGCTTGGTCTCGCGCAGACTGCGCCGGGCGACGACGGCGCCCACGATGACGCAGGAGGCGACCACCATGGGAAAGGCGTTCGTGGGCCGCGCGTTGATACCGAGTTCACAGGCGAACCCGAACCCGGCCGTGAGCAGCAGCATCCGCCCGGCCACCCGCGGGCGGTTCTGGGTCGCGACGATCACCATCACCGCGATGTAGGACGCGAAGAGGGTCGTCGGCCAGGGCCACATGCTCCCCCCGTACCTGTCGGCGATGCCCAGGCCCCAGACGACGCTCGCCGCGAACGACAGCCACCAGGCGCCGATCGGCCGGTAAAGCGCCAGCAACAGCGGCACAGCGCTGAGCAGGGCCAGCCCTACGCCCTCGGTCTCGCCCGCCACGGCCATGAGATAGAAGGCGAAGGCCACGATCGCGGCCTGCGGCAACCACGGCGCGTACGGCCGCACCGCCCGGGGCATCCGGCGCACCAGCCGATGCGTGGCGCCGAGCGGCGGCAGCGGGCGGAGGGCGAAAGCGCCGGTGATCAAGTCCTTCCGCAGATCGGAGAACGCCCGGCGGATGGTGCGGAGTTCGGTCCGCGGAGTCGTCTGGGTCACGCCGTCCACGGTAGAGAGCGCCTGCGGCGCCGTCGTCCCCGGGAATGTGGATTGTGCGGCATCCGCCTCAAGTACTACGCGGCGGGGCGCGCGCTGCGGTGGGGCCTGGCCGGATGCGCTGCGGCGCTGGGCGCCGAGTGCGCCGCGGGTCGCGTGGCCGGGAGCGCCCGGATGCCGTGTGGCCGGGAGCGCCCCGGTTACCCGGCCAGGTGCGCCCCGACACCACGTGGCCGCGTACGCCCCCGCCGCCACGCGGCCAGACGCGCCCCCGGAACAACACAGCCAATTGCCGCCCGGTAATGCACGGCCGGGCGCGGGCCGCTGGCACGCGCCAGGTGCGCTGCGGTGCTGCGCGGTCGGGGGCGCTGCGGTCGGGCGTGGTTGGGGTGCCTCCGGTGGCTAACTTGCCGGGCCTGTCCCGGCCACGTGGGCGATCTCCTCCGCGACGGTGTGGGCGACGGGCGTGGTGGGGTCGATGGGTGGGAAGTGCCCGCCCTCCGTCCTGACCAGCCGGACGTCCTGCCCGGCGCGAGTCGCGGCCGTCGCGAAGGCGTCCGCGACCGCCGGTGGCACGTCGATGTCGGTGCCGCCCTGCACGATGGTGGTGGGGATCGCGGTGGGCAGCAGCGCGGCGGGGTCGGCGAGGGCGAGCCGGGCCGTCAGTTCATCGCCGTCGCCGCGAACTGCACCGAGGAGTTCGCCGACGGCGCCGGAGCACACGTCCAGCGCACGGGCCGTGGCGAGGTCCGCGATGGGGGCGAGGGCGACGACACCGCGGAGCGGGGAGGGGGAGGGCAGATGCCAGGGAGTGCCGGACGGCAGCCGATGCCGGGCCGCCGCCCACAGCACGGCGTGCCCGCCCGCGGAGTGCCCGGTGAGCACCACGCGGTCCGGGTCGACCCCGGGGAGCCCGAGCTCACGGGCGAGGCTCGGCACGGTGTCCACGGCGGCCGCGATGTCGTCGAACGTCTCCGGCCACCGCCCCGCCCGTGCGGGGTCCGCCCCGCCCCGGCGGTATTCGACCGACGCCACCGCGAGCCCCCGCCCCGCCAGGAAGGCGGCGAAGGGCGACACATGGCGGCGGTCGTAGGGGGCGCGCCAGGCCCCGCCGTGGAAGAGGAGGACCAGCGGGGCGGGGCGGGCGGCCCCGCGCGGCCCGCGCGGAAGGTACAAGTCCGCCACCTGGTCCGGGTGTTCGCCGTACGCGGCGGTCCGGTCCGGAGCCACGGGTGTGAGCCCGAGGACCGACGTCTCCTCGGCCGCTGCCCTGCCCATCGGTCAGCCCTCCTTCAGCAGCACGTCGGCCAGCACCCGCGCCGCCCGCTCCACCTCGGCGAAGCCCGTATACAGCGGGGTGAAGCCGAAGCGCAGCACATCGGGGCGGCGGTAGTCGCCCACGACACCGCGCCGCGTCAGCTCCGCCATCACCTCCCCCGCGTCCGCGCACCGCAGCGCCACCTGGCTGCCGCGCTCGGCGTGTGCGGCGGGGGTGACGGACTGGACGCGGCCGGCCGGGACATAGTCCTCGACACAGCGGAGGAAGAAGTCCGTCAGGGCCAGGCTCTTGGCCCGGACGTCCTCGATCGTCACGTCGTCCCACACCTCGAGGGCGGCCTCCAGCGCCAGCATCGAGAGGATGTCCGGGGTGCCGACGCGACCGCGCGCCGAGCCATCGGCCGGGGTGTAGGCGGAGGCCATGCCGAAGGGGTCGGCATGCGAGTTCCAGCCGGGCAGCGGCGAGTCGAAGCGGGGCTGATGCGCACGGGCGACGTACAGATACGCGGGCGCGCCGGGCCCGCCGTTGAGGTATTTGTACGTGCAGCCGACCGCGAGGTCGACCCCATGGGCGTCCAGCCCGACCGGCAGGGCGCCCGCGCTGTGGCACAGGTCCCATACGACGAGCCCGCCCGCCGCGTGCACAGCGGCCGTGGTCCCGGGCAGGTCGTGGAGGCGGCCGGTGCGGTAGTCCACGTGGTTGACGAGCGCGACGGCGGTGCGCGCGCCCACGGCGCTGGGCACGTCGCCCGCGGCCACCGGCCGCAGGGTGCAGCCGGTCATCCGGGCGGCGGACTCGGCGATATAGCCGTCGGTGGGGAAGGTGGTCTCGTCGACCAGGATCTGATCGCGGTGGGCGCCGCGCTCCTGAGCGATCCGTACGGCCGCGACGACCGCCTTGAAGACGTTCACGCTCGTCGAGTCGCCCACGACCACCTGGTCGGGGGCGGCGCCGACGAGCCGGCCGACGCGGTCACCGATCCGCTCCGGCGCGGTCCACCAGCCGCTCTCCTCCCAGGAACGGATGCGCAGCTCGCCCCATTCGCGGGCGACCACATCGGCCAGGCGGGGCGGGACGGCACGCGGCAGCGCGCCCAGCGAGTTGCCGTCGAGGTAGATCACATCGTCGAGGGTGAAGGCGTCGCGCTTGGCGCGCAGTCGGTCGGCCGCGTCGAGCGTGGTGGCCTCGTCGCTCAGCACGGTGCGGGGCAGACGGGGCTCGGCGGGACCGAGCTCGGCCGCACCGGGCGCGGCCGGACCGGCCTTAGCTGCACCGGGCCCGGCCACACCGGGCTGGACACCGGTCGACTCGGCCCCAGTCGGCTCAGTACCAGCCGCCCCGGTCTCGGCACCAGCCGCCCCGGTCTCGGCACCAGTCAACTCCGTACCGGACGACTCGGCCGCAGTCGGCTCAGGCCCGGTCGGCTCGGCCCCGGTGCCGGTCGGTTCAGCCCTCGTCGCCCCGGACTCGGCACTCCTCGGCGCGGCGCCCGCCGACTCCGTCGGGATCGTCGCGTCAGACATGGCTGCGCGCCGTCCACAGCTCGGGGAAGACCGTCTTGCCCGCGCGCTTCTCCAGCCAGGCGACCCCGGCCGAGCCGCCGGTCCCCGTCTTGGCGCCCATCGCCCGCCGGGTCGCCACCAAGTGGTCGTTGCGCCAGCGCCACACCAGCTCGGCGACCTCGGTGAGCGCCTCGCCGAGCCGGACCAGCTCACCCTCGCGCGGACCGGAGTAGATCTCCTCCCAGACCCGCTCCACCCCCGGATCGGGTTCATAGCGCAGGGCGGGATCGCGGTCCAGTACGGCGGCCGGGACGGCGAGGCCGCGGCGGGCGAGGTAGCGCAGCACCTCGTCGTAGAGGCTGGGCTCGGTCAGCGCCTTCTCCAGCTCGGCGTGGACCCGCGGCGCGCCCCGGTGCGGGACGAGCATGGACGCGGACTTCTCGCCGAGCAGGAACTCCAGCCGCCGGTACATCGCCGACTGGAAGCCCGAGCCCTCGCCGAGCGCGGAGCGGTACGCGTTGAACTGGCCGGGGGTGAGATGGGCCAGCGGCGTCCAGGAGGCGTTGAGCGACTCCAGCTCGTAGGCCGAGCGCTGGAGCGCGGCCATCGCCGTGGGCAGATCGTCCTCGCGCAGCGCCTGCGCGGCGGTGTGCCACTCATGGACGATGACGGTGAACCACAGCTCCATGACCTGGGTGGTCACCAGGAACACCATCTCGCCGGGGTCGTCGGAGAGGGGGCGCTGGAGGTGGGTGAGCACGGACGCCTGGACGTAGTCCTCGTACGGGGTGGTGCCGTCGAAGTCCAGATGGGGGGCCTCGAACTCGGCCCCGCCCGGAGCGGTCCGGCTGGGGGCGGTCCGGCTGGGGGCGGCGCTGCTCGGCGTGGCCTCGCCCGGTGCGGTCCCGCCTGGGGCGGTCCGGCCTTGAGGGGTCCCGCCTGAGGTGGCCTGGGCCGGGGCGGCGTGGTCAGGGACAGGCTGCTGCGACATCGCATCTCCTGAGTACTGCTCGCTACCGGGTAGCGGTCCGCCCCATCCTTTCGGTCTCGGAGCCCCGGTCCCCTCAGGGCCCACATCCGAAGGGGCCCCGCACCGCATCATCCGCGCCGCACGGACGATCGGCAAGTACGGAAGGGGCCCGTGGGGCGTACGACACCCCACAGGCCCGGTACGCCTCGTTACGTCTCAGGAGAGCGTGTCCGCCGCGGTCGGGGAGCTCTCGCGCAGGAAGGTCGAGCAGCGCTCGTACTCCTCCTGCTCACCGATGGACTGCGCGGCGCGCGCGAGCGCGTGCAGGGCGCGCAGGAAGCCACGGTTGGGCTCATGCTCGAACGGCACGGGACCGTGGCCCTTCCAGCCGCTGCGGCGCAGGGAGTCGAGTCCACGGTGGTAGCCGGTGCGGGCGTACGCGTAGGACTCGACCACCCGGCCGGCCTCGAACGCCTCGTCGGCGAGCTGGGCCCAGGCGAGCGAGGAGGCCGGGTACTTCGCGGCGACCTCGGACGGGGCCGCGCCGGAGGCGAGCAGCTCCCGTGGCTCCGGGTCGTCGGGCAGATGGGTCGGGGGCGGTCCCCCGAGCAGGTTCTCGTGAATGGCCATGGGTTCCAGTCTGCCTGGTCCGAGGCCCCACCCGACACGCTCAAGCCACATGGTCCGCAGATCGAGGGGCACGTCCAGGGGCGCGTCCGGCGCGAAGAGGGGTGAAGAGGGCGCGGGTCAGGTACCGGAGCGTCTCTCACCCGGATCCAGGGGCGGCGCGGACACACCGCAGTGGTAGGCGCACTCGGGGCGGCACGGCGGCCCCGTCGGCCGCGCGGCGCCCTCGGCACGCCCCGCCGACGCCGGTACGGCACCCTCGACACGTTCCCCCGCCACAGCACCCTCCGCACGCTCCGCCGCCACGGCACCCTCGCCTCGCTCCGCACCCGCCGCGGCCTCGGCCCCCTCCGGCTCCGCCCCCGCCACCGCCTCCTCCCCCGCCTGCTCCAGGGCGTCCGAGCGCACCGTGCGCCAGGCGAGGACCGCCCCCAGCACCAGCACCCCGGCACAGATCGGCATCGCCCGCCGGAAGGTGTCCCCGAACGCGTCCGCCGACCGGTACGCCTCCGGGCCCATCCCCGCGAGCAGCGGCAGCGCCGCCACCGCGATCAGGCCCGCCGCGCGGGCCGCCGCGTTGTTGACGCCGCTGGCCAGACCCGCGCGGGCGACGTCCACCGAGGCCAGGACGGTCGCGGTGAGCGGGGCGACCACCACCACCATGCCCATGCCCAGCACCAGCAGCGCGGGCAGGATGTCCCGCCAGTAGACCGCCCCCACCCCCGCCCGGGTCATCAGCAGCATTCCCGCCGCACACAGCAGCGGGCCCACGGTCAGCGGGATCCGCGGGCCGATGCGCTTGCCCAGCTCTCCCGAACGGGCCGACAACAGCAGCATCAGCGTGGTCGTGGGCAGCAGCGCGGTACCGGCGGCGAGCGCGGAGTAGCCCACGACCACCTGAAGGTCGAGCACCGAGAGGAAGAAGAAGCCGCCGAAGGCCGCGTAGACGCACAGGGTCACCGCGTTGACGGCACTGAACTGGTGGGAGGAGAAGATGGAGAGCGGCAGCATCGGCTCGCGCCGCCTGCGCTCCACGGCGACGAAGACCATCCCCAGCGCCAGCCCGGCGACGGCCGGAACCACCACGGCAGGCGAGGCGCCCTTCTGCGGCGCGGCGATCAGCGCGTAGGTGATCAGGCCGAGGGTCGCCGCCCCCAACAGGGCGCCGAGGACGTCGAACCGGCCGTGCGCCCGCGGATTGCTGGTCTCCGGTACATGGCGCAAAGCGACCGGCACACACACCGCGGCCAGCGGCACATTGATGAAGAACACCCAGCGCCAGCCGGGCCCGTCCACCAGCCAGCCGCCGAGGAACGGCCCGATCGCCGCCCCGACCCCGCCGAAGCCGGACCACAGCCCGATCGCCCGCGCCCGGTCATCGTGGTGGATCACCGACTGGATCAGCGCGAGCGACCCGGGGGTGAGCAGCGCCCCACCGATGCCCTGCAGCGCCCGCGCGGCGATGAGCACTCCGGCGTTCGGCGCCAGCCCGCACGCCAGCGAGGCCAGCGCGAACCACACCACCCCGGTGACGAACACCCGCCGCCGCCCGAACCGGTCCCCGAGCGCCCCGCCGAGCAGGATCAGCCCGGCGAGGGTGAGCATGTAGGCGTTGACGGTCCACTGCAGTACGGGGAGATCGGCACCCAGGTCGAGTCCGATGCGCGGCAGGGCGACATTGACGACGGTGCTGTCGAGCAGGGCCATGGCGGAGCCCAGCACGGTGGTGAACACCAGCCACCGCCCGGCCGGCACGGAAAGCCTGACCGGCTGACCGTTACCCGGAGCGCGGCCCGCTCCGGGCGTGGCGCCGCCCATACCTGGATCATCCTCGTGTTGCCCGTGTGAGGCCAGCCCACGGGTGCGGCGCCTGCCGTTCCCCTTGAGGCTCGCCGCCGGGTGCGGCCCGGTGGCCGGTTGTGCCCACCCGTTCCTCCCCCAGTTACCGCTGGGAGGTGCCCCCTCCGCGGAACGATTGCCCACCACCGGCATCCGCGACGCAAACGGGCCCGGCGGCTCGCCACGAAGGCGAGCGCCGGGCCCGTGAGAGCGAGCCGGAGAACGAACTACTTCAGCTTCGTCCCCGTGGACCGAAGGTTCGCACAGGCCTGGGTGACGCGCTCCGACATCCCCTTCTCGGCCAGCTTGCCCCAGCTCCGGGGGTCGTACGTCTTCTTGTCGCCGACCTCGCCGTCGACCTTCAGCACCCCGTCGTAGTTGCGGAACATGTGGTCCGCGATCGGGCGGGTGAAGGCGTACTGGGTGTCGGTGTCGAGGTTCATCTTCACCACACCGTTCTCCAGCGCGGTGCGGATCTCCTCCTCCGTGGAGCCGGAGCCGCCGTGGAAGACGAAGAAGAACGGGTCCTGCTTGCCGTACTTGGCGGCGACACCGTCCTGGAGGTCACGCAGCAGGTCCGGGCGGAGGACGACATTGCCCGGCTTGTAGACGCCGTGGACGTTGCCGAAGGAGGCGGCCAGCAGGTAGCGGCCCTTGTCGCCCAGGCCGATGGCCTCGGCGGTGCGCAGGGCGTCGTCAACCGTCGTGTACAGCTTGTCGTTGATCTCGTGCGTGACGCCGTCCTCCTCGCCACCGGTCGGGGTGATCTCGACCTCGAGGATGATGTTCGCCTTGACCGCCTCGGCGAGCAGCTCCCGCGCGATGCGGAGGTTGTCGTCGAGCGTCTCGGCGGAGCCGTCCCACATGTGGGACTGGAACAGCGGGTTCTGGCCGTTGGCGACGCGCTCCTGGGAGATCTTGAGCAGCGGACGGACATAGCCGTCCAGCTTGTCCTTAGGGCAGTGGTCGGTGTGGAGGGCGATGTTCACCGGGTACTTCTCGGCGACGACATGCGCGAACTCGGCAAGGCCGACCGCACCGGTCACCATCTCCTTGCTGTACTGGCCACCCAGGAACTCGGCACCACCGGTGGAGATCTGGACGATGCCGTCGCTCTCCGCCTCGGCGAAGCCGCGCAGGGCGGCGTGCAGAGTCTGCGTCGAGGTCACGTTGATCGCGGGGTAGGCGAACTTGCCTGCCTTCGCCCGGTCGAGCATCTCGTTGTAGATCTCAGGGGATGCGATGGGCATCTGACCGCTCCTTGTATGTGCGGGTTAGTCGTACTTGGCCCTGACCTAGGGGCGACGTCATCGTCGGGGCCATAATCCCAGACTCCGTCGATTGCTCCACACGGCGCACGCGGAGACCACACGGACGGGGGTGGGTGGTTTCACGTGAAACGTCCGACCGCCCCACCCGCCACGATTCAGCTCAGCTCGAGGTCGGCAAGCGAGTACGCCGGGAGGTACGGCAGCCCGGCGTCCGCGATCGCCGGCGCGGCGCCGCGCTCGACGATCGTCGCGACCGCGACGACCTCCGCGCCCGCCTCCCGCGCCGCCTCCACCGCGGTCAGCGGTGAACCGCCGGTGGTGGAGGTGTCCTCGACCACCAGCACCCGGCGGCCCGCGATATCCGGGCCCTCGATCCGCCGCTGCATCCCGTGCGTCTTCTGGGCCTTGCGGACCACGAAGGCGTCGAGCCGGCGCCCGCGCGCGGCCGCCGCGTGCAGCATGGACGTGGCCACCGGGTCGGCGCCCAGCGTCAGACCGCCCACGGCGTCGTACTCCAGATCGGCCGTGGCCTCGAGCATGACCTGCCCGACCAGCGGCGCGGCCTCGGCGTCCAGGGTGATCCGGCGCAGGTCGATGTAGTAGTCGGCCTCACGCCCGGAGGAGAGGGTCACCTTGCCGTGGACCACGGCCTTGTCCTTGATCTGCTGCAGCAGGGCGTCACGCGCATCGCTCATGCGCATGAGCTTAGGCGGTGGCCCTCGGAACCCCTCAAGCCGCTCCGTTCCGTCAGGCCGAGCCGCCCCGCTCCGCTCCGTCAGGCCAGGCCAGGCCAGGCCAGGCCATCAGGCCAGTGTGCGCCAGCTCCAGGTCATGGAGAGCTCCAGCGGATCGATGGGGGTGACCAGGCGCGGCAAGAGGTTGAGGCCGTTGGGCGGGCCGGACTGCGGTTCGACGCACACCGCCTCCGCCTGCTCGTCGTAGACGACCACCCACTCCGTCCGGCTGGTGACCTTCAGCTCGAGCCGGCCGGGCCAGGTGAGCGTGACGTCCACCCCCTGCGGCATGCCGAAGCAGTCGTCCCAGGGGCCGGGCTTCGGGGCGATCCGGCGGCCGGTGGGGAGGTGGTCCTCCCCGCGCTCCTCCTGCCATGCGGCGTCGAAGGCGATCTCGGCATCGGCGCCGCCGTCGCCCAGGTTCCGCAGGAACCACGGATGCCAGCCCGCCTGCGCCGGGAACGAATCGCCCTCGGTCTCCACGCTCATGGTGACGGTCGTGCTGTCCGGGGAGAGCTCGAAGGTCTGGGTGACCCGGCCCTCGTACGGCCAGGGGTCGGCGAGGTCGTAGGTGAAGGCCGCGCTGGACTCCCCGGTCCTGACCGGGCTCCATGCGACGTTCCGGCCGGTCCCGTGGATCGCGTGCGGCGGGGAGTTGATGGGCAGTTGGTGGGTCTGCCCGCCGTTGCGGAACCGGCCCAGCCCGGTCCGGCCGCACCACGGCACCATCGGGAACGCCCCGAACCGCGGGCCCTGTCGCAGCAGCTCCGTACCGCCGATGCGCAGTGAACCGATACGGCAGCCGTTCTCGGGTGAGACGGTCAGCTCGGCGTCCCCGGCGGTCAGCCGTACGCCCTTGGTCTCCGGAGTCTCTTCGGTGGTCACAGCTACCGACCCTATGCGCACACGCTCATCGGCGGCGGCGAAGTACGCGACGGCCCACGACGACGACGGAGGCGAGCACCACGGCCGCGGCGGGCGCGGCCCAGCGCAGTGTGGCGCTGGTGGAGACGGTCTGGGGCGCGGGGACGGGGGCGTAGCGGCCGCGCGGCGGGGCGTGGTCGACCTCCTCCGTGGAGCGGCCGATCATCGTGCGGCGGGCGTGCGCGGCCTCGGCCGGTGGCTCGTCGTCCAGGTCGTCGAGATCGGCGAGGTCACCGAAGCCGACGGGCTCCTCGACTGCGTCCGCGTCGTCGACGTCCTCGAGGTCGCCGACGTCGTCGATGTCCATGTCGTCGGCCGACAGCGGAAGCTCGGCCTCGGTCGGCAGCCCGGACTCCTCCGCGGCGGCGGCCGTACCGGCGGCGTCAGTGGCCCCGTCATCGGCCTCGTCGTCCCCGGCCTCGTCAGTGGGCCTGTCGGTGGGCCTGCCAGGGGCCTCGTCCTCGGTGGCCGCGGTGATCGGGGACGTCTGCAGCCCGGCGGTGAGCGCCGAGGCGAACCGGTCCAGCATGCGGCGGGCCACGGTCGTGGACGCCTCATCGTCGAACTCGGCCAGCCGCCCCTCGCAGTGGACCGTCCCGGCGCAGATCAGCTCCGTACCGCCCTCGACGGGCTTCGGCGTCACGGTCAGCGCCAGCTTCACCGAGCCGCCGCCACGCGCCTCGGTGCCCTCGCCCTCGATCTCGAAGGCATCGGCGCGCCGACCGACGCGCAGCACACCGCGGTAGGTGATGGTGGACCCGCCGATGCGCAGCCGCAACCGGCCGGAGAGCGGCCCGGCGGCCTCATCGGCGTCCCGCTGGAGCCCGGGAACGCAACGGGCGACGCGATCGGGCTCCGCGAGCGCCAGCCGGACGGTGTCGACGGGAAACGGAACGAACACCTCATGCTCCATAGCTCAAGACACTACCCATCGCTCGTTACCTGAGACCCGTTCCCGGTCAACTTTCCGCACCGGGCGCGCCGCCCACCGCCTGGCCACCGCGGCCTTGCCCCTGGCGGCCTTGCCCTCTGCGGCCTTGCCCCCGGCGGGGCCTGCCGCGACCGGCGGCGCGTACCCCATCAGGCACACGCCGACGACGCGCGCCCCCGGCGTGCGGGCGGGCGCCCGCGCCGAGCCCCGGAGGATCAGGCGGCTCCCCCACAGGACCCCTCGCCCCACCGAGCACCCTCGCCGCGGAAGGCGCCCCCGCCCCCGGAAAGCGCCCCCGCCCCGAAGCGGGACGCACCACAAACGCACGGTGCGCCCTGCCAAGGCGCCTCACTCCCCATAGCGCGGACGCATCAACGTGGAAGGAGGCAACCCCGCCTCGCGATGCCGCTCGGCCGTGCGGCGGGCCGCCCGTAGCCCCTCCTCCGTCAGCGAGCGCGGTCGCGGATCATGCGGGGCCAGCCGCAGCCCCACCGGGGAGCGCGCCGCCAGCACAAAGCCCCAGTCGTGCGGGGACCCACGGCCGGGGCGCGGGGAGCCACGGCCCGGGCGCGGGGTGTCGATCACGTAGGGCGCGGTCCGCAGGCCGACCGAGCGCATCGTCGCGTCCACCGTCCAGAACGCCCGTGGGTCGGGCCGCAGCGGCCCGGCGTGGACCACCAGCCGGCCGCCGGGCGCCAGCACCCGCTCGGCCAGGCCGTAGAACTCCTGCGAGTAGTACTTGGTGCTCGGGGTGAGCTCGGGGGCGGGCAGATCGCAGACCACCACGTCGTACGCCATGGACCGGCGCAGCCAGTCGAAGGCGTCCGCCGTGACCGCCCGCACCCGCGGATCGCGGTAGGCGCCGCCGTTGAGCGCGGACAGGCCCGGATCGCGCCGGGCCAGCCGCACCACCTCCGCGTCGCGCTCCACGACGGTCACCGAACGGACCCCCGGATACCGCAGGACCTCGCGCGCCGCGAGCCCGTCGCCCCCGCCCAGCACCAGGACCCGGCCGTGCGGTCCGGCGGCCATCGCCGGGTGGATCAGCGCCTCGTGGTAGCGGACCTCGTCGCGCCCGCTGACCCGCAGCCGCCCGTTGACGAAGAGGGCCAGCGGCCGACCGCTCGTTCCGCCGCCCACGAGCACGATCTCCTGCTCACCGGTGCGCAGCGCGACCCGCACCCCCGGTCCGTAGACGGCCTGCCGGGCGGCCCGCTCGAAGGAGGGGGTCAGCACGGCACCGGCGGTCAGCGCGGCGAGCACCAGCCCATTGACGACGATCAGTGTCCACCGCGCCCGTACGCTCAGATCGCGGCGGAACAGCCAGAGCACCAGCGCCCCGCCGGCGACCGTGTTGACCGCGCCGGTGACCAGCGCGCCGGTGAGCTGCCCGAACGCGGGCAGCAGCAGAAAGGGAAAGGCGAGCCCGCCGACCAGCGCGCCCACATAGTCCGCCGCGAACAGATCGGCCACGGCGCCGCCCGCGTCCTGTCGGCGCACTCGCTGGATGAGGGTCATCAGCAGCGGCACCTCGGCCCCGATGAGCACCCCGATCGCGAACGAGAAGCCGACGAGCGCGGAGCGCGAGTGACCGCCCCACGCGAAGCACGCGTACAGCGCCATCGCCGAGCAGCCGCCGACGAGCGCGAGCACCGCCTCGACCGCGCCGAAGCCGACGGCGGCCCGGCAGCGCAGCCGCTTGGCCAGCAGCGAGCCGACGCCCATGGCGAAGACCATCACGGACAGCACCACGGATGCCTGGGTGACCGAGTCACCCGCCAAGTACGAGGCCAGCGCGACGAGTTCGAGCTCGTAGACGAGGCCGCAGGCGGCGCAGACGAAGACGGTGCCGAGAACGAGGAAGCGGCCGAGCGCCGCCCTCACGGGCAGCCGCGCCGGAGGGCCGGACTCCGGCGACGACGGCGCATCCGAGACGGCGGACATCGGCGAATCGATCACAAAGGGAACGCTACGTTACATATCGCTTACGCCTCGTCCCCCATACGAGTGCATTGCCGTTCACGCATCGGGCATCGATGGCCTCGCGAACACCCTGGACCCCCTTTAGGCACACGGCACTTGGGGCGACCGCCCATCGGGCAGGCCACCTATCTCGAGCCCGCCCGCGCCCGGCGGCCGGAGCGCGGCCGGCGCCCGGGCCCCCACACAGGTGCGGGTGGTGACCAACCGCCCCTCCTGGGGGTAGGCATGCCAGGTCCGCCACCCCACCGTGCCCTCGTGCCACTGCGCGAGCAGCGCCGTGAACGCGTTCGGACTGCCGGGAAACGTACCGGCCAGCCCGTGCGGATGGTCGGCCACCAGCGCGAGCAGCTCCTGCGCGCGCCCGGCGAAGGCCCCTTGCGACAACTCCTCGACGCGCGCCGCGAATTCATATTCGCGGCCGTCGACGAGCGTGGAAACCCCCAGCGGAAGCGCGGTGCTGTTGCCGGACATGCAGGCCACGGTCTCCGAGCAACGGCTCCCCTCCCCTTCGAGGAGGACCTGATGCGAGGCTCCCAGGAGCCTCAACTGGACGTCGAAACCATGAAGTTGAAGATCAAGCACGGCGAGGGCGGGAAGCGGTTCCCGTCCCAGGCCCCAGGCGAGGTCAGCGGCGCGGGTATCGGTGTAGGCAGTCTTGAGGGTCGTGAGCATGGATCGGCTCCGCAAACACGCAATGGAAAAAAGATGGGCCGACTCGCCCCGCGGTGGGCCAGGGGCATGCGCATACGCCGGCTCGTGCCCACGTGGGGCCGTAAGGTCGATGGTGGTATACGGAATCATGAAATGCTGGGCGCCACATCGTTTTTACCCATCTTCGCCGGGTTTCCACCCCCTAGGGCGCCTTCTAGGTCAAGTGTTCAACAAGCCCGCGCCCGGCGCACGTTGGCGCGCCGGGCGCGGGCTCATTGCTTCACGGCCGTAAGAACGGCGTGGCGACCATAAGGACGCGTGGTGGCTAGGGGATCCAGGGGGTCAGGCGCCCCCACCGCAGCCACCGCCACCACCACCGCCGCCGCCACCGCAGCCACCTCCACCACCGCCACCGCAGCCACTTCCGCCGCCGCAGCCACCGCCGCCATGGTGGCCACCCCCGTGATGGCCACCACCGCCGTCGCCACCGGCCCACCAGCCGCCACCGGCCGCCCCACTGGAACCCGCACCCCAGGACCGCTTGCGTCGTCCGCTGTACCCCTTCGACCGACCGGCGCTCAGCGCGGCGACCGCCGCGAACGTGAACGCCACCACGACCAAGATGACGACAGGACCCATGGTCCTCACTCTCCTTCCATCCCCCGTAGCGAGGTACCGCTTCGTACCTGTCGTCTCCCCTGCCCGACCTCACCCGGGTCGAAAGCGAAGTTGAGGAAGTCCAGAGGTTCGGCGAGGCGCGACTGACCGTCGGCTCAGGTGGGTAATTTGCCGTGCATGCACAGGAGCCGTGTGTACGCCGTTTTGATCGACGCGCCCAAAGCCGAGGCCGACCGGGCGACCGCCTTCTGGTCCGCGGCTCTCGGCGTCACCGCCGAGCCGTTTGCGCCGGAGCCGCAGTTCACCACGCTCCATGAGGCTCTGCCGGGGCTGGTCACCGCCGTCCAGGCGGTCGACGACGCACCCCGCATCCACCTGGACTTCGAGACCGACGACGTCGAGGCGGAAACCGCGCGCCTGCTCGCCCTGGGCGCCGAGCAGATTACGCAGTGGCAGGAGTGCCGAGTGCTCCGCGTCCCCGGCGGCCACTTGATGTGCGTACTGCCCCTGGAGAGCGACCCCGAGACCTTCCGGGCACAGGCCAACGTCTGGCCCTGACACTCGTGCGACGGCGCGCCGCTAGCGGTGCTCCCAGTGATGCGGGTCGGCTTCCAGCACCGCGCGGTCCCAGTCGCCCAGTTCGGCGGCCGCCTCATAGGCGCTGTGCAGGAATTCGCTCAGCGTCCGGTCCGGATCGGCCGCGGTGGCGACCGTCTCGTAGGGCAGCACGAACTCACCGGCATCCCGCTGGTACGAGGCCGCCTCGGGGCGGACCGTATGGTCGGCGAAGCCCGCGGGTTCCGGGTAGGCGTAGGTGTAGAACCCGCCCTCCGCACCGCCACCGGGCCAGAAGCCGCAACTGGACAGCTCGACGGAGTACGCCTCCCGCGTCACCCGGTCCGGCAGATTGGGCACCCCACCGGCGGGATGCTCCGGCGCGGACCGCCCGGAGAAGCGAGTGGCGGCCAGGTCCATCGCCCCCCAGAAGAAGTGCACGGGACTGGCCTTGCCGACGAAATGCGACCGGAATTCCCCGAACACCCGGTGTGCGCTCAGCAGCTGCCCCCAGAAAAGCCGAATGGCGTACGGGTCATACGCCGCATGCCGGTGATCCTCCGGGAACGGAATCGCCAGCGCCACCTCGTTCGGCCGGGGATGCATCCGGGTCTGAATACCCAGCTCTCCCAGCGCACCCATGATCTCGGCGTAGAACTGGGCCACCGATTTGGACTCCAGCAACAGCTCACGCCGGCTCCCGTCACTGACCCGGATCCCCAGCCGCTGATCGACGAAGTCGAACTCGATCTCGAACGCCCCGGTCCGGTACGGAATCGTCGACGTACTCAGGCCGCGCGGGGTGACATACAAGGTCACCTGCCACCACTGATTGGCCGGTGGCGCGTGATCCAGCCGGATCTTCCCGACGATCTGGGTCCACATATGCAGCGTGTCCCGCGCCTCGGCCCAGTCCTCCAGCCGAAGCCGCGGCCAGGCGCCCGCCTGCTGTGTCCTGTGCTTGGCCATCTCGCCTCCCGCGGGCCTCACCGCTCCGGCAACGCCCGCAATCGATCACAGTCGATGGCTTCCGACCCGGCCGAGTACCCGCCCATCACGCCGATGAAAACGACGACAGGTAGAGAACCCCGGCATGGGAGAGATCCAACGCCCTGGAGTCCTGTACCAGCAGCTCACTGCGGAGATCTGCAACGGCATCGTTACAGGCGAGTGCAGGCCCCAGCGCCCCGCTTCCCCGCACGGCACCGGACTCGGACGCGTGCGGTGGGTGGCTGAAGCAGCCCTCGCGCACTTCCACGATGCCCGCCGGTTACGCACTCGCTGGGAGGGCCCGTGACAACGTCCACGAAGGCTTCCTCCGACTCGCCCACTGCATGATCCTCGCCCGCAAGCATCCCGCTCTCTGAGAGGGCCCCTGATGAGGACTCCACATTGCCTGTAGGGACGAAGAAGCGCACGCGCTGCGCGACATGTATACGCCTGCTAATCGGTCGGTAGCGTGTAACGGTGCGACATTTCCCCACCCCCCGACACGATCGGCATGATGGCGCGGGCGCGGTGTGCGAGCCCCTGAGCCCGGACCTCCGCGGACGCGGGCGCCAACTGCTTTCCATCAGCGAGCTCGCGCACCGGAGCGCGGTGAGCACTCGGCCACTTCGCTACTACGAGGAACAGGGCCTCTTGATCCCCAAGCGGAACGCCGCCGGGCACCGTCGGTACGACGCCAAGGCGGCCGACTGCGTCCACTTCATCCAGCACCTGTTCGACGCCGGCATCCCAAGCAACCTGATCCGTATCGTGGTCCAGGAGTGCCAACTCCCCGATTCCGTCCCCCGGGTCGAAGCGATCCTGCGCACCAGACACGAGGAGTTGTCCGTCCAACTCGAAGGACTGCGGACCACGCTGGCCAACCTGCAGGCGGTTCTGGACACGGTGACGGAGAGCCGCTGACTTGCCCTTCACACCAGTGTGAACGCCTACGTTCGCGATGCGGGCACACGAAGGGTGAGCCCGGCACACTGGAAAAGTCGACTGGTGAGCAGCTACATGCTGGCGCAGCTTCAGCTCAAGTACGGTTTCGCGAACCTCGCACGCTACGAGCCCGCCATGGTGACCGTCCGCGCGCCCTTCGAATCCCAAGGCATCATGCTCATCGCGGAGACGGTGACGCGCGTCGGGCCACTCTACGAGGCATGGAACCTCTGGAAGGTCGAGGACCACGGCCATCTCGAACGCGCGCTTGGGACCATGACGCTCGACGATCCCGAATCCCTGGCCGAGCTGGACACCACCGTGGAGCACGAGCAGACCCGGTTCCTCGGATCACTCGCGTTCGCGGGAGGTCCAGAGACCAGCTGAAGGGGCACGGAAGAGACTGGCCGCGCGCTACTGTCGGTCCTCTCCGAGCAGGCCCAGCAAGCAGCGTGCGCCGCCTTCGACGCGGGCAAGCATGCTGATGCCACCAGCCTCTACGAGACCAGTCACCAGGCAGGAGACACGACCCTCGTCGCAAACGCTCTCGCCTTCCTCGGGTACCAGAAGATCAACGCGGACCGCACTGTCGGGATAGAGATAGTCGTGCATTCCTCCGCCACCGCAGGTTCCGACGTCCCGCCCGGCGTGCGCGCGCTGCTGTACGGGCACCTCGCCTGGGCGTACGCCGCCGCCCCTTTCGTTGGCCCCTGGGCCGAGGGAATGCATCTCATCGAGTTCGACGTTGGACCGCCCAGCGGAAGTTTTGGCGAGCCAAGGTCGCACTCAATGTCCGCCCTTATGGTCCCCCGCGCCGGGCAGAGCCCAAGTTGCCAACCAACGTATGGCCCCCTGATCATGCCCGACCCCAGACCGGGCAGGCCACCGGCCAAATTTGCTCCGCCGAGCCAGGCGTACCGCTTGGCGGTGGAAACACCGCAATTCTCGTTGTGGCCTTCTCAGCCTGCGCTGGGTGGCGTGACTGTTGCTCGATCAAGCGCTCTATGTAGTGCGCTGGCAACTGAAAGCCATTCAATTACCTCGTCCGTGTCAAAATCGGGGTCGGACGGCCTGTGCGCTCGCGGATTGCGCGCTGCCCGAAAAAGGGCCATCCCTAGATGCATGTATCCTTCTTGTTCGCTGATCTCTGAGCTCTTGACGCCATCATTAACGGCAATAATTCGCTGCTTACCAAGCGTTCTCGATACGAGCGAAGCTCCATCATCGTCCAGCCCGCTGAGCTGCTGCAAACGAGCCCCGACGCTCTGGCATGCCTCTACAACTGCCTCATCGCCATGCCCACTTGACAGCCGAGCCAGGGCTCCCGGCTTGATGGCCGGATGTAGATGCTGGAGTCGTGCCGCAATGGCGTCCCTCTTCTGTTGAGGGAGCGTTGTAGTGGACTCAGGATGCTTGATAGTATGCAGGATAAACGTTTGCAGGGTACGCGCGAATTCCTCGCAGGTGCGCTTCACGGGACCTGAAGCGTAAACCCAGGATGTGTCTTTCTGGTTTTTCGCCAACGTTACTGAGATTTGTGTATCCGGGTAGTCACCGTCGCGTTCGTACCGTGCGATGTCTACTGACGTAACGTCCCGGCGATCGTCCCCTAGGTCGATCTGGGCATCAATCAGCGTGTCGTACTTTCCGTACAGGTCCCGTTTACCCTTAAAGTAGAATTTAGTTTCCGCCTCTGGCCATTGGTCGGTTACCCTTTCCAGCTCGCGGGCAATTTTTTCGAAAAGGTCCCAGTTTTGATGGTGCCCATGCGGAACTAAGGCAGTGGCGTAGTAATCTCTTCTTGCCACCTTGGTACCCCCTAAGGTGATGAAGGCGCAGCTATCACCATGTCAGCCGCTAGATCATAGTCGGCGCAAGCCGATCGCGGATGAGAACTGTTGACGAGGTGGCTCACCAGTCATCTCGTGCGGGTTGCTGTTGGTCGGCCCGTGCCCAGGGGTGTCACAGCCTGGTTGGGCCGCCTCCGGGCCGTCCGAGGTCGGCCAGCAGTGCCCGACAACGGCCAACGTCGAACACTCGATGAACGGCGATGATGCTCATCAGAATCAAGCGAAAGCATCGATGACCTCTGCTGGTCCTGCCAAAGCACCCCAAACCGCGCTTACTTGCGTGCTCTCGGACCTGGCCATCAGCCGGTGAGCCTGCCGCACCTCCTCTGGGCGCTACTGTTCAGCGCTGCCGGATGAAGTCGCACAAGGCTGCAAGAACTTCTTCATGTGTGCAGGTCAGATGCATTATCGGTGGCCGCGTTCTTGCAGTACAGATTTACGTAACTGGGCGCAAGAACTGTCCAACCGGCTCGCGTCATTGCCCGCCGAACTGCATCCTGCTCAACACGGCAAGGAACGTTGCGACCGCGACGTCGTCCTCTGTCGCCATGACACTAAGGAGCGTCTTGTGAGCACTGCGCTTGAGCACTCACCCCTGAGCATGCCCTGTATCGTTAATGGCCGTATTGACGTGCATCACCTAGCCCCTGACGTGGTGCTGGTGGTGGTTGTGGTCCTCGTTCTTCTTGGCACCCCTGTAAGTGACGTCACCGCACTTCTAAGTGCGGTGAGCCTCCTGATCGCTCAGGTCGGTTCCGACCTCCGTCAAACTCCATGAAGGAGGTTGCGCCATGGCTCGTCCGGAGAAGCCGTTGCCTGAGGGTTCCGATCCGCATATTGACGCCGCACGGTGGCTGCGCGGGCTCCGTGATCGCGCGGGATTGACGAACCGCCAATTAGCTCAACAACTGGGTATGTCGGAGTCCACCATTTCGCGGGCGATGGCTGGCCGAGGTTCGAACGCATTGGTCAGACTCTTGTTCGTCATGACCTTCATGTGCGGTGGGAGCATCGAGGAATCTCAAAACCTGATGGGGCGCCTTTCTCGGCGTCGGCGTGCGCATCTACAGCAGCCCATCGAGGGCATTCTCGGTTGCGACCCGGATCTGATCACCACGCCAGCTGAGTTAATCCGAGGAATGAGGGTTCTCCGCATTCATGCTGGCCAACCCTCTCTTGCAGAATTGAAACGCAGGTCACCGAACCGCACGCTGGCGCCGACAACGATCAATGAAATTCTGTTGGGTCAGCGCTTGCCATCCGCGCTTGTGCTTGCTCGATTTGTCATAGCGTGCGGAGTTGTAACACCCGAGTCCGACCGCTGGGCACGAGCCTGGCAGCGGGTTATGTTTTCGCAACAGCAGAGTGGGTGGAAGTCTAAAGCCCCCTTTTCGCGCATGATCCGTTTTCAGTTGGTTGAGATGGAGGCCAATGTCGGATCTGCCTTCAGCGCGCCTTTCCAGGAAGCACATGAAGAGATCAATGGTCACCTTGCTGGATCCTCGGATCATGACTGATCTTGATTCGCGACGGGCCGGTCTCTCTATGTCGTCGGACTAGTAACCAAACCCGCCGCACTGACGACGTCTGCATACGCATCTCCTAGAGCCGATGCAGCAGGCATGCCCCGGCTGGAACGGGCTAGCCCCTCCACGACGGGCCGACGTTGCCGGTGTACAGCTGCCCACCGGCGCGGTCATGTTGCTCTTTAGGACTGCGAGGGCCGTATGAGGGCCGCTCGGTCGAACTCCTAATGCGGTGGTCGCCCGTCAAAAGCACCAGCAGCGGTGACGGCAACGTTGAAGCACAGAGCGGGGAGAGCTGTTGCGGACCAGCGCAACGGCTGAGAGCTTTAGCGGCCCTTGGCCGCGCCCCACCAGGTTGCTTCAAGCCGCCAAGATCGTGCAGGCGCTGCCAGCTCGCGGGGATCCACTGGCTGCCAGGGCCCGAGACATCGATGCACCGTGACTCCTGCCCCAAGGCCCACACGTCTCCGCCACGCGTGATTCTTAGGAGTGGGAGGGGAATGCAGCCCTGTGACGGAGTTAGGGCAGGGGAGGGGCAGCAGGTGGCGCAGCGTGGAAGCAGTCGGGGGAACGAGTACCAGCGGCAGCAGCAAGCATTACGACGGGCCCAGGAACAGCAGGCTCGCCAGGCCGAGCGGGCCCGCAAGGCGGCCGAGGCAGCCACCAAACGACGCGAGCGGGAGCGGAAGGCGGCGTACGAACAGGCGCAGGCAGAGATGGCAAGGATTCGCACGATCGGCGTGGAGCACGAGGTCGAGCAACTCGGACAGTTGCTACGTGATGCGCTGGTCGGCGACCCTCCCACGACCTTCGAGCGCCGGCGCCGAACTCACGCGTCGAAGGCGTTAGATGAGCGGGCGTATTCGCGTCCCGAACCCGCTCCGCGATGGGAGGAGTTCGCTCCGCCGGAGCCTGGCGGCTTGGCCGCGGTTCTGGGTCTAGGTAGGAAGCGGTACGAGGCGGAAGTAGCCGAGGGTCGGGTGCGCTTCGTTGAAGCAGCGGAACGTCATAGGCGAGCTGAAGAGAAGCGACTCGCGACACTGGAGCGGAAGCGGGCCGAGCACCGTCGGGCTGAGCAACGAGCCCACAACGAGGTAGCGGCCTTCAACAAGGGGTTGGACGAGCAGCGCGAGGCGTACCGCGCGGGAGACCCTGCAGCTGTGGAGGCTCACCTGGGGGCCGTGCTGGATGCTTCCTCGTATCCGAAGGGGTTCCCGCACGAGCATCGAATCGCTTACCGCCCGGCAACCGGCGAAGTCCTTGTAGAGATCCATTTACCGCCCGAGACAACCGTTCCCGCGGCGCGTGGATACAAGTACGTGAAGAGTCGAGATGAGACGACTGTGGTGCCACGGCCGGAGAAGGAGCGCAAAACGCTCTACGCGTCTGTGCTGGCACAGGTCGCTCTGCGGACCGTCCACGAGATCCTCACCAGTGATCCGGATCGGATCGTCAACGGCGTCATCCTGAACGGTCACGTCAAGACGATCGACCGTGCCACTGGGCACGAGGTGGCTCCCTGCCTGATCACGCTCAGCGCGGCTAGGGAAGAGTTCGGGAAGCTCCGTCTCAGCCAGGTCGATCCGGCGCTGTGTCTCCAGCGCCTGAATGCGATTGTGTCTCCCAACCCGTACGACCTCGAACCCATCCGCCCCATGATCGAGTTCGATCTGTCGAAGTACCGGTTGATGGACAGCATGGACGTGGTGGCTGGTCTCGACAGCAGGCCAGTGCTGGTCAAGCTGACGCCCACGGAGTTCGAGCACTTGATCCGGCAGCTGTTCGAGGCGATCGGCATGGAAGCGTGGAACACCCAGGCTTCGAAGGACGAGGGCGTGGACGCTGTGGCCGTGAGCAAGGACCCGGTGTTCAACGGGGAGTGCATCATCCAAGCCAAGCGCTACAGCAAGCTCGTTGGCGTGGAATCCGTCCAAGCGCTTGCGGGCGTGGTGGAGCACAAGCGAGCCGCGAAGGGTGTCCTGATCACTACCTCCTGGTTCGGCAGGGCAAGCCACGATTTTGCCCGACAACATGGCCGCCTACAGCTCATCGAGGGCCCGGAACTCAAGTACCTCGTCAAGGAGTACCTCGGTAAGGACGTGATCCCAGGGCCAGTTCCTCCCAAGCGCCGGCCAAGCTAAGGCCACTACTCAGCAAGCGCCACCTCGAACATCAAGGGATCCGAAGCTCGGATGAAGATACTCACGGACGACGAACGCTGAGCCAGACCGTAGAGGACGTGCTTACGGGCATCACGGAACTGGCCAAGGCTGACAGCAGAGCCGAACTCGACGATCTCAGATTGCGGACCCGTGACGACATCAGCCGACTTGTCGGCGCAGGCAAGAGGCACCTCTGAGACGCTTGCAACGTAGAGCCGCCAGGCTGGCCCTGCTGGCACCGTTGACCGCACTACAGCCGCATGAGATCGAGCGGGGAACCCCCGGGATCACGCTAGAAACGACCCCGCCTAAAGAGACCACAGTCCAGCAGCGCGCCCCGGTCAGCACCACCCTGATCGGCCCCGAAAGGCCAGACCTCCCCAAGCTCAGTTCCGTCTCAACCGGTCCTACCCGACCGAGTTGCCGTCACCCGTGCCAGCATCGCCACCTCGCGTGCCGTCACCGTCGAAGGTTCCAGGCACACCAGCCCGGAGCCGTCTGCGCCCGAAGCAGCACGCAGCCGCAGCCCTGCCGTCTCGACGCGTCGCCCAGCTCGGCCGCAGCTTCTCTCGCGTCTCGCCAGCCGCTCATGTAGTCCACTCCGCGTGCCCAGATCCCCGCCTCCAGGTCTGCCGCCTCACTCCCGAACCCGTCGTCCCCAGGGCCGCGCATCTCGTCAAGTCCCCTTCCCTGCATGCCACCTGACAATCGACTACCAGGCCACGTCGAGCGGGAGCACGACGACGACCCCAGTGCCATCGGCACCGGGGTTCGTAATCGATGACCAGCCGGACCACCCCGGTAGCTGTCCAGGCGGCGGGGTGGTCCGGTGTGGCGTTTTCGGTTGTTGTGCGTGGCCCAGCCCGAGCTGACCTCAGTACCGCTGTCGGCCACCGGGGTAGCGGATCGGCTTACGACACTCGGGGGCGCCCGCAGGCGGGGCCTCTTGGCCGAGCGCGAAGCACAGGCCCGCGTGGAGTTGTTCCGACTCGTCCAACGTCAGCACTAGGGGCGCCAGAGTCACAGGCTTCCCGAGACGGACGATCCGAAGTGTCGCCGTGAACCGGTCGTCTCCCTCTTGGTGTACGCGCAGACCCGCCGGGGTAGCTTCGATCTTCCACTCCGAGGCGAACCGCCGGTCCGGGCTCATTCGTGCGCCCCGCTCGCTTGAGCCGGTCCGTCCTCGTCGGCCGCGGGCAGACGTCTGCCGCGACTTTCTGCGACGCGGAGCGCATCTTGCAGCGCCTCGATCAGGCGGTTTGTGAGGTAGCGGAGTTCTCGGGCGTCCGCCTTCCGATCGCGGAGCAGTAAGCGGGCGTGACCGATGAGTTCAGCGCCCATCTGAAGCTGAATCGCTTCCATCTCGTCAGCCAGTCGCGACAGGTACCCCTCACCGTCCGCCTCCGACACCAGGTAGCACGGCTGGCCAGCAGGGCCAGGCCATGGCAGCAGTCGTGGTTGCGCACTCACCTGACCACCACCATCCCGTGTGGAGCGCACAGCAGCTCCACGCGAGGCACGTCCTGCTGGCGTCGTTCCTGCCGACGTCCATGCGGGGCGACGTATGGCCCGGCCGAGCCGACGTCCCCACTGCGCGGCACTGACTGATCCGATACCCGATGTACCTGACGCACGCGCGGAAGGCGCAGCGTCGGCGCCTCCACGCTGGTCGCCGAAGCGCTTGTCTCACCGGCGCGACGACGACCGGCGCCGGGCAGCAGTAGTCGTAACAGCCACCGTACGAATCGGGGGATATGGTTTTGCACGTTGACGCTCCTACACAGCGTTGACCACGCCCCCGGGCCGTTCGCATCGGTCGCGGGGGTCTCTTGCGTCTGCCAACTGTGCTGCGAAGGAACGACGGTGGCTTCCCGCCCGTGGCTATACCCATCATGGGTAGGCTGACGGTCACAACTGTGCGACACACTGTCACCAGTAGGCGCAACGGGGCACACCATGGCCGCTTACCAACCGCCGACCGCACTACCCCGAGAACTCCTCAGCCACCCAGAGATGCGTGCCGCGATCCTGGCTCACGACTTCGGCGCCGTCTTCTCCCTGGCCCGAGCCTTAGCCAAGATCAGCTACTCGAAGATCGCCGCCGAGTGTGACATCAAGCCCGAACGAGTCGGCACCCTCGCCCGTGGCCAGGGCCGCATCACCTCGTTCGAGAAGATCGCAACGATCGCCGACGCCTTACGCATCCCCGGACATCTCCTCGGCCTCGCTACCCGCGACTGGGAAGCGGCTACCGCACCCGGTCACGCCCCTACCGCCTCAGCACGCACCTCACCCACGACCCGAGAGGGAAGCGAAACAGTGCTGCGCAGGGAATTCTTCCGAGCCACAGCCGGGGCCGGTCTGGTCCTCGGTCTGCCCGAGCTGAACCAGATCAAGACAGGCCGCCGGATTGATCGAGACGTGCCCGAACAGTTGCGACAGCGCACAGCACGACTTCGGCGACTCGATGACGTCCTCGGTGGAGGAGACACCTACCGCGTCTACCTCGGCGAGTACCAAGCGACCAAGACGATGCTCCGAGAGGCCAGCTACACCGAGGAGACCGGCCGCGCGCTCCTGTCGGTCCTCTCCGAGCAGGCCCAGCAAGCAGGTTGGGCCGCCTTCGACGCGGGCAAACACGCCGACGCGCGCGGCCTCTACCAGGACAGCCACCAAGCCGCCACCGAGGCGAAAGACGCCGCCCTGGCCGGGAACGCCCTCGCCTTCCTCGCCTACCAGAAGATCAGCACGGACCGCTCTGCCGGGATAGAGACCGCTGTCCGGGCATGCCGCACCGCAGGCCCCGACGCCCCGCCCGGCGTGCGCGCACTGCTGCATGAACGACTGGCGTGGGCTTACGCCGTAGCCGGAAACCCCGGCGAGACCGAGCGCGCCCTGAGCATCGCGGAAGCCGCCCTCAGCGAGGGCGACGGAAGCCCCCAGCCCGACTGGTCAGCGTGGGTCGACCGCAACGAGCTCCAGATCATGACCGGCCGCTGTTGGACCGAACTGCGCCGACCGCTCCGTGCCGTCCCCGTCCTGGAAGACGTGCTCACCCGGTACGACGACGCCCACGCGCGCGACAAGAGCCTCTACCTGTCCTGGCTCGCCGACTCCTACCTCACCGCCGGAGAGATCGAGCAGGCCACAGCCATCACCAGCCGCGCCCTCGAACTCTCAGCCGGTGTGGCGTCCGTCCGGCCGCGCCGGCGCCTCGCGCCGATTCTCCACCAACTCAAAACCCACCAGGAGCTTCCGTCCGTGGCCGAAGTCCTGGAGAAGGCCAGGACTTGAGAGGTCAGGCCCCGGGTTCCGGCTCAGTGGTCCGCTCCACCCACCGCAGATAGGCGTCCGAACCCGCGACGATCGGCACGGCCGACACCTCGGGGTTCTTCCACGGGTGATGCTCCAAGAGGTGCGCTTCAAGGTCGGAGTAACGGTCGGCACGGGTCTTGAACAAGAGCTGCCACTCTTCCCCCGTGCCGAACTCGCCCTGGTGCCAGAAGACGGACACCACCGGCCCGACGATCTGCGCACCGGCCGCGAGTCGAGCCGTCACCACCGACCCCGCAAGCTTCTCGGCTTCTTCGCGGCTCTCCGTCGCCGTCGCCACCTGAAGGAAATCAGTCATACCCGCGAGCGTAGACCCGGCCACAGTCCGGTCAGCGTGCTGCGATCAGTCGCTCGACGGCCGTGCGGATCGACTCCGATACGGGCGCAGTCCGGCCCGCGTCAGGCCTTCGGTCAGCAGGTTTCGGTCGTGCCGCAAGGTCTCGCGCAGATCCGCGGCCCAGTCCGCCAGTCGAAGCCGTGGCCGAGCGACGGCCTGCTGTGTCTGCTGCTGGGGCCATCTCGCCTCCCGCGGGCCCCGCCGCTCCGGAGATGTGCGGTGGATATCCGTCGACGGGCAGTCGATGGTTTCCGACCCGCCCGAGCCCCTGTACGTCGCGGTGGTGAAAACCCCGGCCCCCTGCCACGCCCAGGGCCAAAGCCAGGTTGATGAAGGCCGGCGCTTCGGCGGAGTATGGGCGCCATGGGACGACCGCCGCTCAATCGCCGACTGGCCGCCTTCGGGACCACGATCTTCGCCGAGATGTCCGCCCTTGCCGTGCGCACCGGCGCCATCAACCTGGGCCAGGGCTTCCCGGACACCGACGGCCCCGAGGAGGTGCGCGAGGCCGCCGTCCGGGCGCTGCGGGACGGGCGGGGGAATCAGTACCCGCCCGGCCCCGGGGTGCCCGAGCTGCGTACCGCCGTCGCCGAGCACCAGCGGCGCTGGTACGGGCTGGGCTTCGACCCCGATACCGAGGTGCTGATCACCGCGGGCGCCACCGAGGCCATCGCGGCGTCGCTGCTGGCGCTGGTGGAGCCGGGGGACGAGGTGGTCGCGCTGGAGCCGTACTACGACTCGTACGCCGCCTGCATCGCCATGGCGGGCGGGGTCCGCGTCCCCGTCACCCTCCGCCCCGACGGGGACACCTTCCGGCTGGACCTGGACGAGCTGCGCGCCGCCGTCACCGATCGCACCCGGCTCATCCTGCTCAACACCCCGCACAACCCCACCGGCACCGTGCTCACCCACGATGAGCTGGCCGCGGTCGCCGAGCTCGCCGTCGAGCGCGATCTGCTGGTGGTGACCGACGAGGTCTACGAGCATCTCGTCTTCGGCACCGCGCACACCCCGCTCGTCTCCTTCCCCGGGATGCGCGAGCGGACCGTCACCATCAGCAGCAGCGGAAAGACGTTTTCGTTCACGGGGTGGAAGGTCGGGTGGGTGACCGGCACTCCGGAGCTGGTCACGGCGGTGCGCTCGGCCAAGCAGTACCTCACCTATGTCTCGGCGGGGCCCTTCCAGTACGCGGTCGCCGAGGCGCTGCGCCTCCCCGACGCCTATTTCCACGGCATCCGCGAGGATCTGCGCGCCAAGCGCGATCTGCTGGCCGACGGGCTGACCGACGCGGGTTTCCAGGTCTTCCGCCCCTCGGGCACCTACTTCATCACCACCGACATCCGGCCCCTCGGCGAGACCGACGGCTTCGCCTTCTGCCGCTCCCTCCCCGAGCGCTGCGGCGTGGTCGCCGTCCCGAACGCGGTCTTCTACGACCATCAGGACCAGGGCTCCCCCTTCGTCCGCTTCGCCTTCTGCAAGCGCGATGAGGTCCTTACGGACGCCGTCGCCCGCCTGAAGACGCTCGGCGCCGGCTGACGCGGCGCTCCGGTCACCCGGGTAGGCCCCGGGTAAGCCCCGGGTAAGCCCCGGGTAGGCCCCGGGTAGGCCCGGTCAGCCTCCCCCGGATGGGCCTTCCAGGTCGCGGGCGGCCGCGGTCCGGCGGAGGGTCGGTGTGTCCGCCGAGCCCCTTGGTCCGTCCCCTCCCGGGGGCTCGGCGCATGTCCGTCGGGTGCCCGCACCGGAGGTTTCCGTGTCCGCCGACACCGCCGCGTCCACCCGGACCCCGGAGCCGCCAGGACGACCGGCCACACGGCGGGGGGTGCGGGCGTCGCTGGGGCGGGCGTGGCTCGCGCTGGCGGTGTACGCGACGGTGCGGGCCGCCGGGATCGGGTGCGTGGCGGTGGGGGCCTGGCGGACCGGGAAGCATCCGCGCACGCAGCTCGGGCACTACTGGGACAGCCTCTGGTACGTGGGCATCGCCCAGCACGGCTACGGCACCAGCCGGCCCTCGCTCACCCACCCCGGCCTGACCTTCAGCGATCTCGCGTTCTTTCCGCTCTACCCGGCGCTGATCAGGGCCGTCACCAGCATCGTCCCCCTGAGCGCGGTGACGGCGGGGCTGCTGATCACCTGGGTCACGGCCGGGCTGGCGGCCTGGGGCATCCACGCGGTCGGGGAGCGGCTGTACGGGCGGCGGGTGGCCCTGATGCTGGTCGTGCTGTGGGGGCTGCTGCCGCATGCGGTCGTGGAGTCCATGGGGTACACGGAGTCGCTGCTGACGGCGCTGGCCGCCTGGTCGCTGTACGCGCTGCTGACCCGGCGCCCGCTGTGGGCCGGGGCGCTCGCGCTGTGCGCGGGGGCCACCCGGCCCAACGGGATCGCGGTCGCGGCGGCGGTGTGCGCGTGCGCGGCCGCCGAGGTCTGGCGGCGCCGCGGGCGTACGTCCTGGCGGGTGTGTGCGGGCGCGGCGCTGTCACCGCTCGGCTGGCTCGGCTACACCGGCTGGGTGGGGGTGCGGCGCGGCACCTGGCGCGGCTATCTGGACGTCCAGGACCGCTGGGGCACTTCTCTCGATCTCGGCGCGAGCGGCTTCCGCTCCGCCCGCGGCCTGATCATGGGGAGCGGCTCGCTGCCGCACTACATGTCCCTGATCGTCATCGGCGCCTCGCTGATCTCGCTGGTCTGGCTCGCGCTGCGCCCACCGCCCCTGCCGCTGGTCGTCTACACCCTCGTCCTGGTGTTCATCGCGCTCACCGGCTCGAACTACTTCGCGTCCAAGCCGCGCTTTCTGCTGCCCGCCTTCCCGCTGCTGTTCCCGGCGGCGCTGGCGATGGCAAGAGCCCGGCCACGCACCGCCGTCCTGGTGGGCGGCGCGCTGGCCGGGCTCTCCTGTCTCTACGGAACGTATCTGCTGACCATGGCCGACAGCCCGGCCTGACCGCGTTCCAGCCCTCCCGGCCCAGCCGTAATCCAGCCCCCGGGCCGACCGCGACGCGGGCCCCGCGGCTCAGGACTCGCCGTCGTCCGGCTTGTCGTCGCCGTCGGACTCGATGTCGGCCTCCAGACCAAGCTGTTCGACCAGCCAGCGGTCGAACTCGATCGAAGCCCGCACCCAGCTGACCGTGCTGGATACGAAGTGCTCAAGGCTGACGCCGGTGCCGATCAGCATCTGCGCCTCACCGATCAACCGGACCGTGCCGTCGTCATTGGTGTGGGTGTAGACCTTCGGCCACAACGTGCGGCGGTTCCAGTCGTCGAGCGCCTCGAGCAGCCGCGGCTTCTCATCGATGCCATGCGGCCGGTCGTAGAACGTACGGACGGAGAAGACCTGCTGCTCCTCCTCCCCACGGAACATGAAATAGGTGCGGAACTGCTCCCACGGCGCGGCGAGGTCCCCCTCCTCGTCGACGACGTACTTCAGCTCCATCTGCTCCAGCAGCTGCTTGACCAGATCCTGGTCGGGCAGCACGGGGCCGCTCGGACCCGTCGGTTCGGGCTCGGGCTGACCCCCGAAATTCGGAATCGAGGACGGGTCGATGCTCACCGTGGATTTCCCTTCGTATGGAATACCGCCATCCTCCCTCACACCCGCCCCCGCCGTGCAACCCCGGCCGTACATTGCCCGATCCGGCCGAACAAGGACCGGCGGGACCTATTGCCGGGACTTGCCGGGACGTGCCGGGACCTATTGCGCGGGGCCCACCAGAAGGCCGTCGCCGACCCGGTCCACCCGGACCTTGTCGCCGTCGCGGATCTCCCCGGCGAGGATCTCCTTGGCCAGCTGGTCGCCGATCGCGGTCTGGATCAGCCGGCGCAGCGGGCGCGCCCCGTACGCCGGGTCGTTGCCCTCCTCGGCCAGCCATTCCAGCGCGGCCGGGGTGATGTCGAGGGTCAGCCTGCGGTCGGCGAGGCGGCGGGCCAACTTGGCGATCTGGAGCTCGGCGATCCGGGCCAGCTCCGGCCCGCTGAGCGCGGAGAAGACCACGAGGTCATCCAGGCGGTTGAGGAATTCCGGCTTGAAGGAGGTCCTTACGGTCTCCAGGACGCGTCGCTTCTTCTCTTCCTCGCCGAGCAGCGGATCCATCAGGTACTGGCTGCCCAGGTTGGAGGTGAGCACCAGGATGGTGTTGCGGAAGTCCACCGTCCGGCCCTGGCCGTCGGTGAGCCGCCCGTCGTCCAGGACCTGCAGCAGGATGTCGAAGACCTCGGGGTGGGCCTTCTCCACCTCGTCCAGCAGCACCACGCTGTACGGGCGGCGGCGCACCGCCTCGGTCAGCTGGCCGCCCTCCTCGTAGCCGACGTACCCGGGCGGGGCGCCGACCAGCCGGGCCACGCTGTGCTTCTCGCCGTACTCGCTCATGTCGATGCGGACCATGGCCCGCTCGTCGTCGAAGAGGAAGTCGGCGAGCGCCTTGGCCAGCTCGGTCTTGCCGACGCCGGTGGGGCCGAGGAAGAGGAACGAACCGGTGGGCCGGTCCGGGTCGGCGATGCCCGCGCGGGTCCTGCGCACGGCGTCCGATACCGCCCTTACGGCTTCCATCTGGCCGATCAGCCGCTTGCCCAGCTTCTCCTCCATGCGCAGCAGCTTCTTGGTCTCGCCCTCCAGCAGCCGGCCGGCGGGGATGCCGGTCCAGGAGGCGACCACATCCGCCACGTCGTCCGGGCCCACCTCCTCCTTGACCATGGTGGGGCGGTCCTGCTGGACCTCCGCCTCGGCCTCCGACGCCTCGGCCAGCTCCCGCTCGACGGCCGGGATCTCCCCGTACAGCAGCTTGGAGGCGGTGTCGAAGTCGCCGTCGCGCTGGGCGCGCTCGGCCTGGCCGCGCAGCTCGTCCAGCCGCTCCTTGAGCTCACCGACGCGGTTGAGGCCCTGCTTCTCCTTCTCCCAGCGGGCGGTGAGCCCGCGCAGCTCCTCCTCCTTGTCGGCGAGGTCGCGGCGCAGCTTGTCCAGCCGCAGCTTGCTGGCCTCGTCGGTCTCCCGGGCCAGCGCCATCTCCTCCATCCGCATCCGGTCCACCGACCGCTGGAGCTCGTCGATCTCCACGGGGGAGGAGTCGATCTCCATCCGGAGCCGGGAGGCCGCCTCGTCGACCAGGTCGATGGCCTTGTCGGGCAGGAAGCGGGAGGTGATGTACCGGTCGGAGAGGGCGGCGGCGGCCACCAGCGCGCCGTCGGCGATCTGCACCTTGTGGTGGGCCTCGTAGCGGCCCTTGAGCCCGCGCAGGATGGCGACGGTGTCCTCGACGGTCGGCTCGGCGACCAGCACCTGCTGGAAGCGGCGCTCGAGCGCGGCGTCCTTCTCGATCCGCTCGCGGTATTCGTCGAGGGTGGTGGCGCCGACCATGCGCAGCTCACCGCGGGCCAGCATCGGCTTGAGCATATTGCCCGCGTCCATCGCGGAGTCGCCGCCGGCGCCCGCGCCGACCACGGTGTGCAGCTCGTCGATGAAGGTGATGATCTGGCCGTCGCTGGACTTGATCTCGGCCAAGACGGTCTTCAGCCGCTCCTCGAACTCACCGCGGTACTTCGCGCCCGCGACCATCGCGCCGAGGTCGAGGGCGACCAGGCGCTTGTCGCGCAGGCTCTCGGGGACGTCGCCCTTGACGATCCGCTGGGCGAGCCCTTCGACGACGGCCGTCTTACCGACGCCCGGATCGCCGATCAGCACCGGGTTGTTCTTGGTGCGCCGGGAGAGCACCTGCACCACCCGGCGGATCTCCTGGTCCCGGCCGATGACCGGGTCCAGCTTGCCCTCGCGCGCGGCGGCGGTGAAGTCCGTGCCGAACTTCTCCAGGGCCTTGTACGTGCCCTCCGGATCGGCCGTCGTCACCCGCTGTCCACCCCTGACCTTCTCGAACGCGGCGAGCAGCTTCTTGGCGCTCGCCCCCTGCTGGTCGAGCAGCTCCCCGGCCTGGCCGCCCTTGGCGGCGATGCCGATGAGCACATGCTCGGTGGAGACATAGTCGTCTCCCAGTTCCCTGGCCCGCTGGGTGGCGTCCGCGATGACGGCGAGCAGCTCGCGGCTGGCCTGCGGCGGGGCCACGGTGGAGCCCTGGACGCTGGGCAGGGCGGCGAGCAGCCGCTCGACGCCGCTGCGCAAGAGGGCCGCGTCGGCCTCCGCGGCTGCCAGCAGATCCATGACGTTCTCGTTGTCCTGGCCCTCCAGCAGGGCGAGCAGGAGATGCGCGGGCGTCATATCCGCGTGCCCGGAGGACACCGCCCGGTCATTGGCGGCGCTCAGCGCCGCCCGGCTCTTGTTGGTCAGCTCGGCATCCACGTCCCTGTGCTCCTCCTCGCCGCGATCTTCCCATCCTGCCCTACCCAACCTCCGCAAAGTTGAGTCTATTCCACTCAACCTCGCTGACGCCACTCCCCTGGCCTGAGGTTCTGGGCCATGTCGGTAGGTTCTGGGCCATGTCTGTCGATCCCCGCAACCCCGATCCCGGGTACCTCGATTTCTGGCGCGAACGCCATGTGTGCACCCTGACCACCCCGCGCCCGGACGGCACCCCGCATGTCGTCCCGGTCGGCGTCACCTACGACCCCGAGGCCGGGCTCGCCCGCGTCATCGCGAACCGCCACAGCCGTAAGGTCGCCCATGTCCGGGCGGCGGGCGAGGGCGGTGCGCGGGTCGCGGTCTGCCAGCTGGCGGGCAGGCGGTGGGCCACGCTGGAGGGGCTCGCGGTCGTACGCGAGGACCCCGAGCTGATCGCGGAGGCGGTACGCCGCTACGCCGAGCGCTACGAACGCACCCCGCGCCCCAACCCCGACCGCGTCCTCATCGAAATCGCCCTCACCCGCGCCATGGGCAAGGGCTGAGGCCCGGGCCGGATCACTCCTCGTCCTCCTCCCGGTGGCCCGCCCCCGCCCAGGGGTGGCGCAGCCGGATCCAGACGTCGCGGGCGTGCCGCCCGGCCTCCGTACGGCTCTCGGCCACCGCCGTACGCGCCTCCTCCTCGGTCTCCACCATGGGCCCCGAACCGCGCAGCGGCTTCCCCGCCGTCTCATGCAGGAACAGCGTGGCGATCAGCCCGATCACACCCGCCGCCATCAGGTAGAAGGCGGGCACCAGCGTGTTGTGCGTGGTGGCCACCAGCCACGAGGCCAGCAGCGGCGTCGTCCCGCCGAACAGCGACACGGAGAGGTTGTACGAGATCGACAGCGCGCCGTAGCGCAGCCGGGTCGGGAACAGCGCCGGAAGCGTGGCGGCGCTCGTCCCCGCGAAGGTGACCAGCATCGCGCCCAGGATCAGACAGCCGATCGCGGGCATCAGCACGCCGCCCGCCCGGATCAGCAGCACCGCCGGAATGGCCAGCGCCACCAGACCCAGGCTGCCGACCAGAAACAGCGGCCGCCGCCCCCAGCGGTCGGAACCGCGCCCGACCACCGTGATCGCCAGCACCACGAACAGCATGGTGCCCAGCACCAGCACCTGGGCCGTGGTGGCGTCCTGGCCGAGCGTGGAGGACATGTACGTCGGCAGATACGACGTCACCATGTAGTTGGTGACGTTGTACAGCAGCACCAGGCCCATGCAGATCAGCATCGCCTCCCAGTGCTGGGTGAAGATCTCCTTCAGCCGCCCCCGTCCGGACTGACGAGCCTCCTCGATCGGCACGGTGTCGCCGTGCGCCTCCGCCGCCTGTGCCGCCTCGGCCGCCCGCTCGGCCTCCTGCTGGAACGCCGGGGTCTCCTCCAGCCGCAGCCGCATATACAGACCGATCAGCCCCAGCGGCCCCGCCACCAGGAACGGCACCCGCCAGCCCCACTCCACCATCCCGGTCTCACCGATGGCCGCGGTGAGCACGGTGACCAGACCGGAGCCCAGCGAATAGCCGATGAAGGTGCCGAAGTCGAGCCAACTGCCGAGAAAGCCACGGCGCTGATCGGGCGCGAACTCGGCGATGTAGGTGGTCGCCCCCGCGTACTCACCGCCGGTCGAGAAGCCCTGCAGCACCCGGCAGGCCAGGAGCAGCAGCGGGGCGGCGAAGCCGATCTGGGAATAGCCGGGCAGCACACCCACCGCGAAGGTGCCGGCCGCCATCAAGATCATGGTGGTGGACAGCACCTTCCGCCGCCCGATCCGGTCGCCCAGCGGCCCGAACACCAGCCCGCCCAGCGGCCGCACCACGAAGGCCACGGCGAAGGTGGCGAACGTGGAGACCACCTGGGCGGCGGGGTCCTCGGCGGGGAAGAAGACCCGGCCGAGGGTGACCGCGACATAGGCGTAGACACCGAAGTCGAACCACTCCATGGTGTTGCCGATCGCGGTCGCCGTGACCGCGCGGCGCATCCCCGGCTTGTCGACGACGGTGACGTCCTCGATGTCCAGCGACTCCTTACGGCGTCGCAGCAGCGTCCGGATGAGCTGGTCGGTACGGGCACTTCCGTGCGGCCACCCCCCGCGGCGGGGTCCACGCGGTGGTATCCGACCGGTACTCATCTCGTCCCCTGCCGACGGCTGAACCGCTACAGGACGCCGCTCCCGCCCCCCGAGTCAGGCCCCGGCCTCACTCGACTTCGCATACGTCAACGCCATCTGCCCGGCGACGTCGTACACCACGACCTGCTCATCGCCGACGACCCACGCGTCATGGCCGGGCGCCACCACATACACATCCCCGGGCCCCACCTCGGCCTCCGCGCCATCGGCCGTGCGCAGCCGCATCCGGCCCTGGATCACGATCCCGCTGTGGTGGACCTGGCACAGATCGGTCCCCACGATCGGCCGCACCGACTCCCGCCAGCGCCATCCGGGCTCGAAGGTGCCCACGGCGAAATCCAGCCCGGTCAGATGCAGGGCTTCGATATGGCCTCCGGGAAAGTCACGCCGCTCATCCGGCTTCTCGATCGTCTTGACTTCCACCATGGCGATACCTCCTCCCATATCTCCATGGTGCGCCCGGCACGCCCCATCGGCGCGCCCGGCCGAGAGCCCACCGGGCAGGCATGTGGCGGAGCCGGGCACGCGAAAGGCCCGGTGGCCGTAAGGACGGTCACCGGGCCTGCGATCAGCGGCGCGCCGGGGCGCTACTCCGGGCGCTTGGGGCGCCAGACGACCAGGGCGCTGCTCTGCTGGACGTCCTGGTAGCGGACCAGGTCGCGGCGGTAGGAGGCATGGACCTGGGCCTCGCGCTGCTGCATGGCGGTCGCGGCGCCCTCGACCGCGGCCTGGAGCTCGACGACACGGGCCTGGAGAGCCGCGACCTGGTTCTCCAGCTCGATGATGCGCTTGATCCCGGCGAGGTTGATGCCCTCGTCCTGGGACAGCTGCTGGACCTGGCGGAGCAGCTGGATGTCGCGCGCGGAGTACCGCCGGCCACGGCCGGCGGTGCGGTCGGGGGAAACCAGGCCGAGGCGGTCGTACTGACGCAGGGTCTGCGGGTGCAGCCCGGAGAGCTGAGCCGCCACCGAGATGACGTACACCGGCGAATCCTCGGTCAGCTCATAAGGGTTACGGGGCCCGGCGCCCCTGCCTCCGATGCCTCCTCGGCCGTGCGACTCCATTGGGGTCACGCTCCCTTCGCGGCCTTGAACAGCTCCGCCCGTGGGTCCTCTCCCACGGTCGCTTCGCGATACGACTCCAGCGCGTCCCGCGCCGTGTCGCTCAGGTCCTGCGGCACCGTGACCTCGACGGTGACCAGCAGGTCTCCGCGCGTGCCGTCCTTACGGACCGCGCCCTTGCCACGGGCGCGCATCGTCCGTCCGTTGGGCGTGCCGGGCGGCAGCTTCAGCGTGACCGGCGGGCCGCCCAGGGTCGGGACCTTGATCTCGCCGCCGAGCGCCGCCTCCGGAAGGGTGACGGGCACGGTGACGGTCAGGTTGTCGCCCTTACGGCCGAAGACCGGATGCGCGTCCACGTGCACGACCACATACAGATCACCGGCCGGGCCGCCGGTCTCGCCCGGGGCGCCCTTGCCGCGCAGCCGGATCCGCTGGCTGTCGCTGACGCCCGCGGGGATCCGGACCTGCATGGTGCGGGCGGAACGGGCCCGTCCGCTGCCCTTGCAGGTTTCGCACGGGTTCTGAGCGATCAGGCCGCGGCCGCGGCACTCCACACACGGGTCGGTGAGCGAGAAGCCGCCCCCGCCGCCCCGGCTGACCTGGCCGGTGCCGACACAGGTCGGGCAGACCCGCGGGGTGCCGTCCCGGTCGCCGGTGCCCGAGCACGCCTTGCACGGGGCCTGGCTGGACATCCGCAGCGGGACCGTGGCCCCCTCGACGGCCTCGGTGAAGCTGAGCGTCACCTCGGACTCGATGTCCTGGCCCCGGCGCGGCTGGGCGCGGGTGGCGCCGCCGCGGCCGAACAGCCCGCCGAAGACATCCCCGAGCCCGCCGCCGAAGCCACCGGCGCCACCGCCACCGCCACCGGCACCGCCGCCGCCCTGGGCGCCACCGAAGAGGTCACCCAGGTCGAAGTTGAAGTTTCCGGTGCCGCCCGGACCGCCAGGACCGGGGCGGAATCCGCCGTTCCCGAAGAGCGAGCGGGCCTCGTCGTACTCCTTGCGCCGCTTGGGGTCGCCGAGGATGTCATTGGCCTCGGAGATCTCCTTGAAGCGGTCCTCCGCCTTGGCGTCGCCCTTGTTGGCGTCCGGGTGGTACTCGCGGGCGAGCTTCCGGTACGCCTTCTTGATCTCCGCCTCGGTCGCGTCCTTGGGGACGCCGAGGACTTTGTAGTAGTCCTTCTCCACGAAGTCCTTGGTGCTCATCCTCGACGTCCCTCCTCTCCTGCTGCTCCCGCGATCACCGTCACGTCAGCCCTCTTCCGGGCCACCGCTCTCCTCGTCCGGCGCCGCGGCCTCGCCTTCGCCGCCCTTGACGGGGGTGGCTCCCGGCTGGGGCTCGGCGACCGCGACCCGCGCCGGGCGGATCGTGCGCTCGCCGATTCGATACCCCGGCTGCAGAATCTGCACGCACGTGGTCTCGGTGACATCCGGCGCGTACGAATGCATCAGGGCCTCGTGCACCAGCGGGTCGAAGGGCTCGCCCTCCTTGCCGAACTGCTGCAGGCCCAGCTTCGCCGACACCGACTCCACCGATTCGCCGACCGACTTGAAGCCGCCGACGAGCTCGCCGTGCTCACGGGCGCGGCCGATGTCGTCGAGCACGGGCAGCAGCTCGGACAGGAGGCTCGCCACGGCGATCTCCTTGACCGTCACCCGGTCCCGCTCGACCCTGCGCCGATAGTTCTGGTACTCCGCCTGGAGCCGCTGGAGGTCGGCCGTCCGCTCACTGAGGGCGGTACGCACCTGGTCCAGCTGTGCCTGAAGGGCTACCTGCTCGAGGTCCCCGGCCGGGGCTGCCGGGCCCGCCTTGTCGGCGGACCCGGCGCCCTTCGCCGCGTCGTCGGGGTTCTGCGCGGCCTCGGAGGGGACGTCGGGCTGCTCCTCGAAGCCCGGGGTCTCCTCCGTCACGCGGCACCACCCTGGCCCTTGTCGGCCTTGTCGTCGTCGACGATCTCGGCGTCCACCACATCGTCATCGGCCTTGGCCTGGCCCGCGGCGCCGGCGTCACCGGCGGCGGCACCGGCCGCGTCCGCGCCGTCCGCCTGAGTGTTGGCGTACATGGCCTGGCCCAGCTTCTGGCTGACCGCGGCGACCTTCTCGGTCGCGGTGCGGATCTCGGCGGTGTCCTCGCCCTTGAGCTTCTCCTTCAGCTCGGTGAGGGCCTCCTCGACCTCGGTCTTGACCTCGCCCGGGACCTTGTCCTCGTTGTCCTTGAGGAACTTGTCCGTCTGGTAGACGAGCTGCTCGGCCTGGTTGCGGGTCTCGGCGGCCTCGCGGCGCTTGTGGTCCTCCTCCGCGTACTGCTCGGCCTCGCGCATCATGCGGTCGATGTCGTCCTTCGGCAGCGCGGAGCCGCCGGTGACGGTCATCTTCTGCTCCTTGCCGGTGCCCAGGTCCTTCGCGCCGACGTGCATGATGCCGTTGGCGTCGATGTCGAAGGTGACCTCGATCTGCGGCACGCCGCGCGGGGCCGGCGGCAGACCGGTCAGCTCGAACATCCCGAGCTTCTTGTTGTACGCCGCGATCTCGCGCTCGCCCTGGTAGACCTGGATCTGCACGGACGGCTGGTTGTCCTCGGCCGTGGTGAAGATCTCCGAGCGCTTGGTCGGAATGGTCGTGTTGCGCTCGATCAGCTTGGTCATGATGCCGCCCTTGGTCTCGATGCCGAGGGACAGCGGGGTGACGTCCAGCAGCAGGACGTCCTTGACCTCACCCTTGAGGACACCGGCCTGGAGGGAGGCGCCGATGGCGACGACCTCGTCCGGGTTGACGCCCTTGTTGGCCTCCTTGCCGCCGGTCAGCTCCTTGACGAGCTCGGCGACGGCGGGCATGCGGGTCGAGCCACCGACCAGGACCACGTGGTCGATCTCGGACAGCGAGATGCCCGCGTCCTTGATGACGTTGTGGAACGGGGTCTTGCAGCGCTCAAGCAGGTCGGAGGTGAGCTGCTGGAACTGGGCGCGGGTGAGCTTCTCGTCCAGGTGCAGCGGGCCCTCGGCGGACGCCGTGATGTAGGGCAGGTTGATGGTGGTCTCGGACGAGCTGGAGAGCTCGATCTTCGCCTTCTCAGCGGCCTCGCGGAGGCGCTGCAGGGCCATCTTGTCCTTGGACAGGTCGACGCCGTGGCCGTTGTTGAACTGCTTGACCAGGTAGTCGACGACGCGCTGGTCCCAGTCGTCACCACCGAGGTGGTTGTCACCGTTGGTGGCCTTGACCTCCACCACGCCGTCGCCGATCTCCAGCAGCGAGACGTCGAAGGTGCCGCCACCGAGGTCGAAGACCAGGATGGTCTGGTCGTCCTTCTCCAGCCCGTAGGCGAGCGCGGCGGCGGTAGGCTCGTTGACGATACGCAGGACGTTGAGGCCCGCGATCTCACCGGCTTCCTTGGTGGCCTGGCGCTCGGCGTCGTTGAAGTACGCCGGGACGGTGATGACCGCGTCCGCGACCTTCTCGCCGAGGTACGACTCCGCATCCCGCTTGAGCTTCTGCAGGATGAAGGCGCTCATCTGCTGCGGGTTGAAGTCCTTGCCGTCGAGGTTGACCTTCCAGTCGGTGCCCATGTGGCGCTTGACCGACCGGATGGTGCGGTCCACGTTGGTGACCGCCTGGCGCTTGGCCACCTCGCCGACGAGCACCTCGCCGTTCTTCGCGAACGCCACAACGGACGGCGTGGTCCTGGCGCCCTCGGCGTTGGTGATGACGGTGGGCTCACCGCCCTCGAGAACACTGACGACGGAGTTCGTCGTACCCAGGTCGATGCCGACCGCACGTGCCATTTCGGGATCCTCCAGCTACAGCATTGAGTGGAACAGGCTCAAGCGTGCATCAGCCCGATCGCCGCTGTCAACAGACCTGAGTCGCATGGGCTCAAGTTTTATATGAGGCTTATGCCCAACCAAGCGCGGATGAGAGGGAGGAGGGGCCAAGTGAGCGACACAGATCACCGGCTCGTCGACTACATACGCCCCCGTCCGGGCGGGTAATCTCGGTCAGGCCACATTAAGTTACTGCTTAGTAATCCAGCTCGCAGGTTCGAGGAGCCCCATATGCAACTCGCCGCGATCATCGTGTCGCTGGTTCTCACCGCGGTCGGCGTTGCCCTGCTCGGCCGGGCCGTCGCGCAGTTCGTGCGCTTCTTCAAGCTCGGCGCGCCGGTCCCAGCGGGGGCCAGGACCGACAACCCCTACCAGCGCAGCGTGACCCTGGCCCGGGAGTTCCTCGCGCACACCCGCATGAACAAGTGGGGCGTGATCGGCGTCGCCCACTGGTTCGTGGCGATCGGCTTCCTGACCCTGCCGCCGACCATCATCAACGCCTACGGCCAGCTCTTCCAGGCGGACTGGACGCTGCCGATCCTCGGCGGCTTCCTCCCCTACGAGCTGTACATCGAGTTCATCGGCACGATGACCACCCTGGGCATCCTGACGCTGATGGCGATCCGGCTGCTCAACCTGCCCAGCCGGGCCGGCCGCAAGTCACGGTTCACGGGCTCCACCGCCTGGCAGGCGTACTTCGTCGAGTACGTCATCCTCATCATCGGCGTCGCGATCATGGCCCTGCGCGGCACCGAGGGCGCGCTGCACCACGTCGACCACTACGAGCCCGCGTACTTCGCCTCGTATCCGCTGGTCCAGCTCTTCGACGGGCTCAGCGTGGACACGGTGCAGAACCTGACCTACCTGTTCGCGATGATCAAGCTCGGTACGACCATGATCTGGATGATCACGGTCAGCACCAACCTCGACATGAGCATCGCCTGGCACCGCTTCCTCGCCTTCCCGAACATCTGGTTCAAGCGCAACGCGGAGGGCGACGTGGCCCTCGGCGCGCTGCAGCCGATGGTGAGCGAGGGCAAGCCGATCGACTTCGAGGACCCGGACGAGGACGCCCAGTTCGGCGTCTCGCAGATCGAGCACTTCTCCTGGAAGGGCATCCTCGACTTCTCCACCTGCACCGAATGCGGCCGCTGCCAGTCGCAGTGCCCCGCCTGGAACACCGGCAAGCCGCTGTCGCCCAAGCTGCTGATCATGGCGCTGCGCGACCACTCGCACGCCAAGGCGCCGTATCTGCTCGCCGGTGGCGGCGCTGTGACATCAGCGGCTGGCGCCGCGGGCATGGAGGGCGAGGAGAAGGCGAGCGAGGGGCAGCTCGCGGACGTGCCCGCGTCCGCGCTGGCCGAGGCCGAGCGTCCCCTGATCGGGACCCTCGAAGAGAACGGCGTCATCGACCCCGACGTGCTGTGGTCCTGCACCACCTGCGGTGCGTGCGTCGAGCAGTGCCCGGTGGACATCGAGCACGTTGACCACATCGTGGACATGCGCCGCTACCAGGTGATGATCGAGTCCTCGTTCCCGTCCGAGGCGGGCACGATGCTCAAGAACCTGGAGAAGAAGGGCAACCCCTGGGGGCTCGCCAAGAAGCAGCGCCTCGCGTGGACCAAGGAAGTCGACTTCGAGGTGCAGGTCGTCGGCAAGGACATCGAGGACCTCACCGAGGTCGACTACCTGTACTGGGTCGGCTGCGCGGGCGCCCTGGAGGACCGGGCGAAGAAGACCACCAAGGCCTTCGCGGAGCTGCTGCACATCGCGGGCGTCAAGTTCGCGATCATGGGCGGCGACGAGGCATGCACCGGTGACTCCGCCCGCCGCCTGGGCAACGAGTTCCTCTTCCAGCAGCTCGGCCAGCAGAACGTCGAGATGCTGAACATGGCCTTCGGGGAGGATGCCGAGGAAGGCGTCACCGTCGACAAGGCCAAGAAGAAGATCGTCGCGACCTGCCCGCACTGCTTCAACACCATCGCGAACGAGTACCCGCAGCTTGGCGGCGAGTTCGAGGTCATCCACCACACCCAGTTGCTGCAGCACCTCATCGACGAGGGCAAGCTGATCCCGGTCACCCCGGTCGAGGGTCTGATCACCTACCACGACCCCTGCTACCTGGGCCGCCACAACAAGGTCTACACCCCGCCGCGCGAGATCATCGCCAAGGTGCCGGGGCTGCGGAACGAGGAGATGCACCGCCACAAGGAGCGCGGCTTCTGCTGTGGCGCGGGCGGCGCCCGGATGTGGATGGAGGAGCGGATCGGCAAGCGCATCAACAACGAGCGCGTGGACGAGGCGCTGTCCCTCAACCCGGACATCGTCTCCACCGCCTGCCCGTTCTGCCTGGTGATGCTGACCGACTCCGTCAACGGCAAGAAGAACGACGGGAAGGCGAAGGAAGAGCTGCAGGTCGTGGACGTGGCGCAGCTCCTCCTCGACTCGGTGAGGACCCCGGCCGCGCCGGAGGACGGCGGCAAGAGCGCCGAGGAGCCGGAGCCGGCCCCGGCCAAGTGACGCCGCAACCGATGCGCTGAAGCCCGCCCACGGGGTCCGTGGGCGGGCCTCACGCTGCGCTGAGGGCCGTAAGGCGGCCCTGGAGAGTCGTAGGCGGCCGCGTTGCCCGTACGGCGCTCGTGAGGCGCTCGTGAGCGCCTCACGGCTTTCATACGAGCCCTGGAGCGCCCTGAGGCCCTTACGACCGCGGCTTGACGCTCTTCGACAGCGGCAGCGCCTGCTCGGTCCAGATGACCTTGCCGTCCGAGGTGTAGCGGGTGCCCCAGCGGTCGGCGAACTGCGAGACCAGGAAGAGCCCCCGGCCGCCCTCGTCCGTCGTCCCCGCGTACCGCAGATGCGGGGAGGTGCTGCTGGTGTCGAAGACCTCGCAGATCAGGCTGCGGTCGCAGAGCAGCCGCACCCGGATCGGGCCGGTCGCATAGCGGATCGCGTTGGTGATCAGCTCGCTGAGGATGAGCTCGGTCGTGAACGCGACATCGCCCAGATCCCACTCCGCCAGCTTCCGGGCCACCGCGGCGCGCACCGCGGCCACCTGCGACGGGTCGGAGGCCACCTCCCAGTCGGCGGTCAGACCGGGCTCCAGCACCCTCGTACGGGCCACGATCAGCGCGATGTCATCGCTCGGGCGGTCGGGCAGCAGCGCGTCCAGCACGGCCGTACAGGCGTCCTCGGGCGTCCGGCCGGGGTGGGACAGGGCATCGCGCAGCATCTCCAGACCGGTGTCGATGTCCCGGTCGCGCTTCTCGATCAGCCCGTCCGTGTAGAGCACCAGATGGCTGCCCTCGGGCAGGTCCAGCTCCGACGTCTCGAACGGCAGCCCGCCGAGGCCCAGCGGGGGCCCGGCCGGGAGATCGAGGAACTCCACCGAGCCGTCCGGACGCACCAGCGCGGGTGGCGGATGACCGGCCCGCGCCATCGTGCACCGCCGCGTCACCGGATCGTAGATCGCGTACAGACACGTGGCCCCGGTGATCCCCTCGCTCCCACCGCCGTCACCGTCCAGTCCACCAGGGCCCTCGTCCTGGTCGATCCGGGCGATCAAGTCATCGAGGTGCGACAGGATCTCATCGGGCGGGAGATCGAGCGTGGAGAAGTTGTGCACCGCCGTCCGCAACCGCCCCATCGTCGCCGCCGCGTGCAGGCCATGCCCGACGACATCGCCCACCACCAGCGCCACCCGCGCCCCCGGCAACGGGATGACGTCGAACCAGTCGCCCCCGACCCCCGACTCGGCCGGCAGATAGCGGTACGCCACATCCAGCGCGTTCTGCTCGGGCAGCATCCGGGGCAGCAGGCTGCGCTGCAGGGTCACCGCCATGGTGTGCTCGCGGGTGTAGCGCCGGGCGTTGTCGATGCTGACGGCGGCCCGGGTGACCAGCTCCTCGGCGAGGGAGATGTCGTCCTCCTCGAAGGGCTCCGGCTTCTCCGCGCGCATGAAACTGGCCACGCCCAGGACGACGCCCCGGGCTCGCAGCGGGACCGTGATCATCGAGTGGATGCCGTAGTCGACGATCCGCCGGGCGTGCTCGGGGTCCTGCTCCTGCCAGCCGGCGAAGTCGCTCAGGACCGGCTCGACCGTCACCGCTCCGCTGCGGAAACCGCGGGCCTGGGGCGCGCTCGGGCCGAATTCGATCAGCATGCCGAGGGGGTAGAGCGGGCCGTCGTCGCGGATGCCGCTGAGGGCCGTACGGCGCAGGACGGTACGGTCGCCGTCGGCGACCGCCATAGCGCCCCACGGGCCCGAGTCCGGGGCGCCGGTGCCCGCCGCTCCGTCCGGGGGCTCCTCGCCGCGCAGCACCGAGTCCGCGAGGTCCACCGAGACGTAGTCGGCGAACCGGGCCACCGCGTACTCCGCCAGCTCCTGGGCGGTGCGCACCACGTCCAGCGTGGTGCCGATGGAGACGCCCGCGTCGTACAGCAGCTTGAGCCGGTTGCGCGCGAGGTCGACCTTGCCGGACAGCGCGCGCAGCTCCGTGGTGTCGCGCAGGGTGGCGACGCTGCCGGGCGGGCCGCCGTCGCGGTCGGTGGGGCGGTGGCTGACGGACAGCAGCCGCTCACCCGCCGTATGAACCTCGTCGGTGGCGGGGCGCCCGGACACCAGCAACGCGGCGGTGTGCGGATCGAAGCCGAGCTCGGACACCAGCCGGCCCTCGGCGTCCGGCGGGAGATCGAAGAGTCGGCGCGCCTCGTCGTTGGCGAGCACCAGCCGCCTGTCGCCGCCGACGATCAGCACGCCCTCGCGCACCGAGTGCAGCACTGCGTCATGGTGCTCGTACATCCGCGTCATCTCGGCCGGGTCCAGCCCGTGGGTCTGGCGCCGCAGCCGCCTGCTGACCAGGGCCGTGCCCGCCGTGGCGAGCGCCATCGCGGCCGCGGCCGCGCCGAACAGCAGCGGGAGCTGATGGTCGGCCGCACCGCTCACCTTCTTGATCGTGATACCGGCCGCGACCAGGCCGACGACCTTCCCGTGGCTGTCCTTGACGGGCACCACGGACCGCACGGACAGGCCGAGCGTGCCCGTGAAGGTCTCCTGGACCGTCCGGCCCTCCGCCGCCGGGCGGATGCTGCCCATGAAGTGCTTGCCGATCCGGGCGGTGTTGGGGTGGGTGAAGCGGATCCCCTGGGGCGTCATGACGACGACGAAGTCGACGTGGGAGCCCTTACGGGCGCGCTCGGCGAGCGGCTGCAGCACGGCGCTCGGATCGGGGCCGCGGATCGTGCTCACCATGCCCGGCGCGCTCGCGAAGCTCTCGGCGACCGCCATGGAGCGGTTACGGGCCTCCCGCTCGCTGTCGTAGCGGGACTGCAGGACGAGCGCCACCACGGCGGCGACGACCAGCAGCAGCACGACCCCCACCTGAAGGACGAAGACCTGGCCGGCCACGGTGCGCACGCCGCGCACCGGGTTCCGGCGGGGCCGCCCGTAGCCGCGGCCGTGGGCGGTGCCGTGGCCGGAGCCGGATCCGCCGCCGGTCCGGCCGATGCGCACCGGCGACCGCTTCTGCGGGCCCCGCTGGGCGTACGCGTCCTGCCGGCCCTGCGGATCCCAGTGGTCATGGGGATCCGGCGAGCCCTGCGGATCGGATGGATCGCGCTGATCTCGCTGACCCTGCGGGTCCTGCTGAACGCGCCGCCCACGTCGTTCCCACGCCGAGCGGGGCCCCTCACGCCGACCCCGTGGGCGCCAGTCGTTCATCGTGCGGGCCAGCGGAACCCGTGGTCGACCGAAAAGTCCGGCCATGTCGTTATTTCTAGCACCCTCGCTCAGCGGCGGGCGAGCGGCGTCCGCCGCCGGGCGCCGAGCGCTCCCGTCCGACATCGCGACTACACCCCGCCCGAGCCCTCTTTCGCCGGTCTCGCCGCTTCACCCGTCACCCGCACACCGTGCGTTAAGCACATGACTGCCCCCGCTTTTCCGCGTTGAAGTTCCGCGTCGACCGACTACCGATACTGGCCGTGAAGTATCCCTTCTCACAACGACGTTACGAATTCCCTACAGGATCATGCCCGACGGCGCATAGGTAAATGTCCTGGACAGACCTTGTGCTCCAAAGGTCATCTTTACAGCCAAGCGGACTGATCGGTCCCGCGTCCTCGCGTACAACCAGTGAGCGGACGAGGACGAAACGCCAGGCATCACCCTCGTAACGAAGTGCCGCGCCCCTTGGCCTCAGCCGCCCTGATGGGTTGAGGTGGCCCGATGACGCCCGCACCTCCCCCCACCGCACCACCCGGCAGCGTCCCGGGCCCCCGACGCCGCACCCTCCTCCGCACCCTCCTCCGCGTCCCCACCGCCTCCATCGCCGCAGGTACGGCCTGCCTGGCGCTGCTGCTGGCCGCTTGCGGCCCCGACGACGGGGGCGCACGGGGTGGGCGCGACGGCTCCTCCTCCACCAGCGGGTCCGTCATCACCCCCACCGCCACCGCGCCCGTCCCCCACGGGAAGGGCAGCCGGCTGCCGGATGACGTCAACGGCGACGGCTATCCCGATCTACGGCTCCCCGTCCCGTCCGGCAAAGGGGGCCTGCCCAGCCGGATCGCCTTCGTCCACGGCTCGTCCCACGGCCTGAATCCCGCCACCCGCACCGTGCTGCGCCACCGCGACCTCGGCCTGCCGTCCCAGGACGTCACCGTCGCGGGCGCGACCGAGGTGGCCACGGCCGACCTGGACGGCGACGGCTACGCCGACGTCACCACCACGGCGGGCGAGGCCCTCGGCGAGCGCGAGACGGAGCGCACCCAGGCCACCGTCCGGACCGTCCCCTACATCTCCTGGGGCGGCCCCGGCGGCCCCCAGAGGACCCGCTCGGCCGCCCGCGTCCAGCTGACCGGCCCGGACGACGGCGTGGACGCCCAGCGCCCGACCGTCGGCGACTTCGACGGCGACGGCCACCACGACCTGGCCCTGATCCGCGAGGACCGCCACTCGCTGCTGGTGCTGTACGGACCGTTCAACCGGGCGGGCAAGGCCGCCCGGACCGTTCCGTACGCGAGCCCGCTGGACGGCCACGGCGAGATCGGCGATCTCATCGCCGACACCATCGCCGACAACGTCACCGCCAGCGACACCGCCCACGGCACCGGCACCCACGCCGCCGACGGCCACCGCGCCACCGATCTGGTGGTGCACGCGGTCAACGACAACGACCAGTCCGGCTCCACCCTCCTCGCCGCCGGGTCCCACGGCCTCAGCACAGAGGGCCGCAGACTGCGCGAGGGCAACGCGATCGCCTTCGGCGACTTCGACGGCGACGGCCGCCGCGATGTCGCGGTCGGCGACAGCGGCACCCGCAACGACGAGCCGGGCGGCGAGACGGAGCGGCCGGACATCGGTAAGACGGTGAGCGTCTACTACAAGCGGACCGCGCGGCCCGGGCGTGCCGATCCGCGCCTTCTAGAACCACGCCCCCTCAAGATGCCGGGGATGTCGGGCAAGCTGGCCGCCGCCGACACCGACGGTGACGGCACCGATGAGCTGGCCGTCTCGCTCGGCCGGGGCGGCGTCGAGCTGCTCACCCTGCGCCGGGCCTCCCACACCGCCACGACCCGCGTCACCGGGCGTCACCTCCTGACCCGCGCGGCACCTTCCGTCGTGGACGGCAAGACGATCCGTAAGGGCGAGCGCGCGGCCCGGCTCTACGACGTCGCGGACTTCGATCATGACGGTAAGGACGAGGTCGTTCTGGCGTGGGGCCCCGGTCTGGCCTTCTCGCGGTACGGCGAACGTCCCGAGTGGTGGTGGATCACGGACGGTAAGGCGGACAAGACGGCCTTCAGCAGCAAGCCGTTCGGGGCGGACGCGGACTAGGGCGGCGGGCCGGGGGAGCGAGGGCGGGCGAACGCCGGGGGAACACCGGGCGGGTACACCAGATACCCTCAGGAACCACCGGGGGAAAACCCATAAGGGACCCCCTAGGGGATGTCACAGCTCGGCCGCAAAGCCTGGTCCACCACACAGCTCCCGCACCCGGCCCGCTACGACCGGGTACGTTCGAATGGTGGCTGGATTCAGGATCGGACGCGGACGGGACTCCCACTCCGCGCAACAAGGGCAGCAGCAGCGGCCGCCGCAGTCGCCGTACGGACAGCAGGAGCCGTACGGCGGTCAGCAGCCGACGCAGTGGCAGCAGCCCTCCTCACAGGGAGAGCCGGAGTACTTCGGCGGCCAGGACCCGCACTACGGCCCCGGGCACGGCCCTGGTCCCGGACACGGAGGCCAGGGCCAGGGGCAGAGACCGTACGGACAGGGCGGCGGGTACGCCGACAACAACGCGGGCCATACACAGCAGTTCAGCGTCGGCGAGGCGCCCGACGCGTACGACCCGTACGGCCAGGCCCCCGGTTCGTACGACGACGGCTACGGCGGGCAGACGTACCGCGCCGGCTCCTCCACCGCCCCGCCCTCCGGCCCCCGGCTGCACTGGCAGCAGCTGCTGAGCGGCATCGTGCTGCGCCCGTCGGCCACCTTCTGGCAGATGCGGGACTACGCGGTGTGGGGCCCGGCGCTGATCGTGACCTTCGTCTACGGTCTGCTGGCGGTCTTCGGCTTCGACGACGCCCGTGAGGACGTCCTCAACGCCCCTATGGCCAACAGCATCCCGTGGGTGCTCACCGCGGGCGTCGCCATGGTGATCAGCGCACTGATCCTGGGCGCCGTCACCCACACCCTCGCCCGCCAGTTGGGCGGCGACGGCACCTGGGCACCGACCATCGGCCTGTCGATGCTGATCATGTCGATCACGGACGCGCCGCGGCTGGTGTTCGCGCTCTTCCTGGGCGGTGACAACTCACTGGTGCAGGTGGTGGGCTGGCTGACCTGGCTGACCGCGGGCGCCCTCTTCACCACGATGGTGAGTAAGTCGCACGACCTGCCGTGGCAGAAGGCGCTGGGCGCGTCGGCGCTCCAGCTGATCGCCCTGCTGAGCCTGCTGAAGCTGGGGACGCTGTAAGGCAGCCACCGCATTCCGCACGACCAAGGGGCCCGCACCGCGGGCCCCTTCCTCATCTCCTGCACGATCTCACGGGCTTGGCACCAGTGCACCCGTAAGGCGTCCAGCACCCTTCAGAGGCTTCCCGCCCCCATCGCCCCGCTCAGGCGTCCCGCCCCGTCAGGCGTCCCGTACCTGCCCCTCCCGCCGCACGACGGGCGGTTCGACGCTCCACGGAAAGTTGATCCACTGATCGGTGCGCTTCCAGATGTACTCGCACTTCACCAGCGACTGCGGCTTCTCGTAGATCACCGCGCTGCGCACCTCGGCGACGGAGCCGATGCAGAAGTCACGGACCAGCTTCAGCGTCTTGCCGGTGTCCGCCACGTCATCGGCGATCAGCACCTTCTTGTCGGAGAAGTCGATCGCGTTGGGCACGGGCGCGAGCATCACGGGCATGTCGAGGGTGGTGCCCACGCCCGTGTAGAACTCCACGTTCACCAGGTGGATGTTCTTGCAGTCGAGCGCGTACGCCAGCCCGCCGGCCACGAAGACCCCGCCACGGGCTATGGAGAGCACGATGTCGGGCTCGTACCCATCCTCGGCAATCTTCTCCGCCAGTTCGCGGACCGCGACCCCGAACCGCTCGTACGTAAGGTTCTCCCGCTGCTCACCCATGCCACTCACACCTTCGTCCGATGGAAGCGCTGGAACGACCGCGAGGGCGTCGGCCCGCGCTGCCCCTGATAGCGGGAGCCGTAATGGGCAGAGCCGTAAGGATGCTCGGCGGGCGAGGTCAGCCGGAACATGCACAGCTGCCCGATCTTCATCCCCGGCCACAGCTTGATCGGCAGCGTCGCGACATTCGACAGCTCGAGCGTGACATGCCCGGAGAACCCCGGGTCGATGAACCCCGCCGTGGAGTGCGTCAGCAGCCCCAGCCGCCCCAGACTCGACTTCCCCTCGAGCCGCGAGGCGATGTCGTCGGGCAGCGATACGACCTCGTACGTCGAGGCGAGCACGAACTCCCCGGGATGCAGGATGAACGCGTCCTCGCCCTCGGGCTCCACGAGCCGCGTCAGATCGGGCTGCTCCACCGCCGGATCGATATGGGGATAGCGGTGGTTCTCGAACACCCGGAAGAACCGGTCCAGCCGTACATCGATACTCGACGGCTGCACCATCGCCGGGTCGTACGGATCAATCCGCACCCGTCCGGCGTCGATCTCGGCCCGGATGTCCTTGTCTGAGAGAAGCACCCGAAGAGGATACGCACATCGGACCCACCCCCACGGCACAGGCCCGGTCCCACCGGACCGGGCCCGCACCCTGCGGCTTCATCGGCTACCGCTTACCGCTTCTCGGCACCCACCGGCACAGCGTGCCGGAGCCGGGCGCAACGCGGACACCGCAGCAACCGGCCGGGACCAATGCGGTCGACGGTGAGGTGCTGCATCGGGAACGAGGCGGTGCTGAATACGTGCCCTTCAGCACAACGGACGACGGTGCGCTCCATTGAGTCCCTTCCCCAAGAACGTGGACGGCGTGGACGACAAAAGCCACATTAGGGGATCAACCACACACCGCTCCACGCGGCACTCCGCACCCCCACCGTACGCCCAACTCCCGCACCTCAACAGCCGCTTCCACCCCGCCCACACCTCAGAATTCCACCCCAAAACACCCCAGAATCCACCCCGAACAGCACGAAGACCCCACGACGAATGCGCCTGGGGTCAGCCATGGGGTAAAGTGTCCGACGATGCGGCGCCGAGATCAGGCGCCCCTCGCGGGTGTAGTTTAATGGTAGAACATGAGCTTCCCAAGCTCAGAGCGCGGGTTCGATTCCCGTCACCCGCTCCACGCTTAAGGCCCAGGTCAGCGACCTGGGCCTTGTTTGTTGTCTAGACCTCTCTATGCCTCCCGTGCCCGTTGCGTGCCCGATGGGCTCTCGGCCGCCGCGCGGTGTGCCCGTACCCGAGCGTCCAGGGCGGCGGCGATCTCCTTCTGACGGTCGAGGTTGGAGTGCTGATAGATCAGCGCGGCCCGCTCGGAGGACTGGCCGGCACGGACCATGGTGTCCTTGAGCGTCGCCCCGGATTGGGTCGAGAGGGTATGTCCGGTGTGACGAAGATCGTAGAAACGAAAATCTTCCGGCAGCCCGACCTTGGCCCGTGCCCGACGCCACTTCCGCCCAAAGGAGGACCGCCGGAACGGTGCCCCCTTCTCACCCACAAACAGAAGCCCGTTGGGCTCCTTTTCGGCGAACCACTTCAGATGACGCTCCAAGTCCTTCCGGAGGAAGCCGGGCAGGACGATGAACCGCTTGCCCGCCTCGGACTTGGTGTCACCGACCACCCGCCGCCCGGTCGTCAGCTCAGGAGCGGCCCGCCGGACCCAGACGCCGACCGTTTCGAGGTCCACGTCAGGCCGCCGCAACGCGGCTTGCTCCTCCGGCCGTGCGGGCCCGTACGCCGCGATGTAGACCATGAGGCGCCAGCGGGGTCCGATCGCGTCCGCGAGGGCATCCACCTGGTCCACGGTGGCGATGGCCCGCTCAGGAGCCGACTCCTTGCCCGCCCCTCGAATCCGGCACGGATTGCGGCGGATCAGCTCATCCTCAACAGCCGTTTCCAGGATCGCTTTCACCAGCCGATACGACTTGGCGACGGTCGTTTCCCCCGTAGCCTTGAGCCGCTCAGCTCGCCATGTGCGCACCCGGGGCGGGGTGATCTCGTCCAGCTCCCAGGCCCGGAAGGTGGGCAGTATGTGCAGCCGCAGAAGGCGCCGGTACAGCTCTTCAGTGGTCGCGGAGAGGTCCCGTTCGTCGACCCACTGCGCGGCGTACTCAGCGAAGTTGACCGCCCCCGCGTCGGGGTCCTGCCAGTCGCCTTTGCGTACCTCCGTCTGCTGCTCTGCCAGCCAGTCATCTGCCTCCCCGGCCGTGGCGAAGGTGACTGGTGCCGGGCGGTCGATGCCATCGGGGCCGAGGTACCGCGCCTGATAGCGACCGGAGGGCAGCTTGCGAACACGCCCGAAGCGCCGCTTCTTCGATGGCTTCTTCTTCGGCATCAGGCAGCCCGCCCAAGGCGCCGACGCCGAGGCTGAACCGTGTTGGCGTCGATGTACTCCTGAATGACGCTCTCCGGGATACGGACGTGACGACCCACCTTGACGTACTTGATGCGCCGCTCGGCGACCAGCCGTCGAGGGAAACGGTCCGTGGTGCCCAGCAGCTCGGCCACCTGAGCAACGCTGAGGTACCGGTCACGCATGGGTCGGTTCTCCTTCCGTTCCGGGAGCGGGGGCGATCGTGGCAGTCAGCCATTCCTCGGCGGGCGTGAGGCCGGTACCGGCGTAGACCCAGTGGGCGAGGACCAGCGTGGTCTCGGCCGGGCCGGAGTCGTCGGCCGCAGCCTGAGCACGACGCCAGGCAGCGCGGGCGTCATGGAGGGCGCCGAGGGTGGTGGAGTAGCGGCGGGATTTGGTGGAGAAGTGGCCCCGGAAGCCGAGCATGTGAGCCCAGGCACTGAGCCGGAGGTGTTCCAGGTCTTTGCGGGCGCCGAGGGCCCAGGCGGTGCGTATGAGGCGGCGGGCGTGCTCGCTGATGTCGAGTTGGGCGACTTCGGCGATGAGCCGTATGGGCCGGTCCAGGGCCCCGGTCGCCGTCTCGGCGCCCTTGGTGGCGTACTTGGCGATGTATGCGGCCACGGCCCGATCCGTCAGCTCCTGGCCGCCGTTGAAGTCGGCGCCTCGGATGGGCCGTACGTCGAGTTCGTCACCGAAGGCGAAGGTGTGGGCCTGCCCGTCGATGACCGGCCCGGCGACCTGCGCCTTGGGCGTAGCCGCCTCGATAGCGTCGGCCAGCAGCTCGACCGTGGCCCAGGTCGGAGGCGGAGTGTGGCTGCCGCCGGGGCCGTCGAGGCGGATCACGGCATGGAAGTGGACAGCGCCGCGCTTTTGGTACTCGGCCACTTTGGCGAAGGACAGCCGGGCGTGCTCGCGGAAGGCCCGTTGCGTGAGCCCGGCCCGCTTGGCGACCTCCCGCCGCAGGTAGATCGAGAACCGCCGCCACAGCAGGCCCGCGTGAGCGTTCCAGAGCACCGCGGATTCGTAGTCGTACCTGTCCGGGGCCAGCGGCGTACCAAGCGCGTCGTCCTCCTGATCGTGGCGGACGCCGCACCGGCACCGACGGACCGTGCCAGCCGGACCGGTGGGCCGGTTGTGGACCGGGCCGAAGCTGGGCGCGGTGAAGGTGGCGAAGACGCGAGGGTGAGTGGCGACGTCTTCCGGGATGCCCTTGCCGCCACGTAGTCCGGCGGTGATCAGGTGGAAGGTGTCGCGGCGGTAGGTCTCGGCGCAGGCCGCACAGCGGGTGACACGGCGGTTGTTGCAGCGGACCAGGAGGTGCCCGGCGGGCAGTTCGGCGGAGTCGAGGTGTCGGAGGACGCGGCCGATCTCGCCGGTGTCCTGGTTGAGGTGGTGTTCGGTGCGGTGGCCGTCGAGGCGGATGGGGTTGGTGCAGCCGCCGAGGCCGGAGAGTTGGCGGAGCAGTGCGGGCATGGTCCCGAGGGCTGCCAGGCTGCGGAGTTCGGGCAGCGGAGGCGGGGTGGTGCGGGTGATGACGGGGTCTCCTCTTTCGGCTCTTGGGTCGGGAGGGGTTGGGCTGCCGGGGCGGCGGATGCTTGGCGGTATCGAGGCCGCCCCGGCAGTCGTGTTCGTGCGGGATCAGCGGCGGCGTTGGCTGGCCAGGAGCGAGCGCATGACGACAGCGGCCACGGCGACGGAGACGGCCGTCACGGCAACAGCGGCGAGCAGGGCCGTGAGGACGATGCCGACCGTGACCACGGCGCCGACCGTTCCGGCGTTGAGCCCGCTCAAGACCCCGGCCGGGCGAGTTGGAGCGGGCGCGGGGGCGTGTTGGCAGGAGCAGGCCGCAGCGTGACTCTGCTGGGCCGCCGGGACGGCCGTGGGCACGTGGACGATCGACGGCTTGGGGGCCTCTGGGTACTTCGGTCGGAACACAGCGATCTCCTCTCAGCTACTCGTCTAGTCGTGTTGTTCGTTGACGGAGTCGACGCCGGAGCGCGTACCGGACTCCACAGACGGCGCGAGGCCGGTGTGGGCGAGCCAGAAGCCGAACAGCGCGATCACGACGGCGACCCACAGGCGGACGCCCATGAACTTGATCGCGATCCAGGCGACGGCGCCGAGGACGAGGACCAGGGGCAGGCTCACGGTCACAGGCAATCTCTCCTTTCAGCGGACGGGGCAGCGGTGCGTACGAGCGGCCAGCTCGGCGGCGGCACGGGTGTCGTAGTCGGCGGAGAAGTCACAGCGCGGAGCGGTGCACACGGCGGTGTGCTTCACGCGCCCGCGTTGGTCGTTGGCGGTGCCAACACGGACCGGACCAACGCGCAGGATGTTGCGGAAACGGCGGAGCATGGTGGACTCCTGTCAGAGGCGGGAGGCGATGGCGTCAGCCAGCGGCGCGGGGACGCCGAGACGGGCGCGCAAGGTGGCTGTGTCGATGGGCGAGCCAGTACGAGCGAGATGTTCGTCGGCGAGCTTGCGCGCGTGGTTCACGAGCGCAGCCGGAACGTGCAGCGTGGGCGTTTCCGGCTCGGGCTCCGGGGCGGCGGGTGGCCCCGCGGTTTCCGGTGCGGCCGAGAGTGATACGACTTCGGCGGATTGGGCCGGGACCGGAGCGGCCTCGGCCGCTGGTGTGGTGTGTGCGAGGAGCGTGCCGCCGAGGAAGGCGACGGCAGGCCATCCGGCGACGAGGATGCGCAGCCAGTCCGGTACGTCGGCCAGGTCGAGCAGCCCGGCGGTGGCGACGTTCGCCCCGAGCGACGCGGCCAGGGCAACGACGAACCAGCACCAGCCCGCAGCCTTGGACGCCCCCGACCGGAGCCGCTTCCAGGCCGCCACGAGCAGCAGGTCAACGGAGACCGGATAGGCCCACGCCTTCCACCCGTCCTGCCCGGCCGCCGAGGCCAGGTCATGCAGGTGGGCGAAAGACAGCGCGGCAGCGATGACCGCTTGCACGAGCACCGCGTCAACCCGCGCCAGGTAAGCGCGCATGGGTAGAAGCTCCTTCCAGTGAGTCAGCCGTCTGCGGTGAGTTCGTCGGCACGTGCGCGAGCGGCGGCGGCGACCTCAGCGGCCTCAACGTCATCGGGCTGGGCAGCGGCGATGCGCTCCAACAGGTCCGCTTTGCGGTTCATCAACTCGGCGTTACTCCCGGCCCCGCGTGTACGGAAGTCGGCCAGGTCGGCCAAGAGCGCGGAGACCTCGGAAATGGTGGGACGAGGCACAGGGACTCCCCTTCGCTTTCAGGCATGGCGGGGGTAAGGACACGGCGCGGGTACGGTCGCGCCAGCCGTCGGGCGGGTGGATTACTCGGCGGCCGGAAGCGGCTTGAGCAGGGACGCCGGAGCGCTCACCGGTACGGCCGGCACGGTCGGCCGGAACGCTTCCAGCGCGGGCAGGTCCGGCACGAGATGGGCATGGTCGCGGCAGACGGCCGCAGCATCGGCGAGTGAAAGATGAGGCGGACGGATGCGGGACCAGCCGCCGGACGTGTCCCCCGCGACCGCAAGACCGGGCCGTTCGGGGGCGATGGCGCAGGCCGCGCCGACCGCTTCGGGGGCGATATCGCCAAGGGCCATCTTGGCGGAGGCTTCATCGTTCACGCGGTGGCAGACCCGGCCGGTCAGCTGAGCCCGGAGCATCGTGGCGCCCTTGCCCAGCTCGGCTCCGAACCGCTGTCCGCACACCTCCAGGTAGATGCCTGCCGCGCGGCCGAGTTGGGCGAGGCGGATGAGCTGGGTGACCATCTCGTCCCGCCGTTCCTCGTCCTTCCGCGTGGCGACGAGGAAGAGTTCGGCCACCTCGTCCACAAGCAGCACCACCGGCACCGGCTGCTCATCCTCCGGCAGCCCCCAGACATCAGAAGTGATCTCCTCATCCGGGGTACTGGGAGCGATGCCCTGCCGGGCCTTGATCAGGTCGTACCGGTCCTCCATCAGCCCGACCAGCACAGGCAGCAGCTCCGCCGCCTGCTCAGGATCAGTCGCCAGGGCCGAGAGCCGTGGGGCGAACGGCGCCAACTCGACACCCCGCTTGCAGTCGATCCCGACCAGCGCTACCGGCTGCCGAGCGAGCCCGGCGATCAAGTGCCGCAGGAACATCGACTTCCCCGACAGCGTCGCGCCTAGGGTGAGCTGGTGCGGGATGGCCCTGTAGTCCCGGACGAACGCCGTCGCGTCCTCCCGCAGCGCCACCGGCACCTTGAGAAACCCGCCACCGGTCTTACGAGGCATCCGGACCTTCCGGAGTACATCGAAGCCGATCAGCCGCAGCTCGACCACGCCCGGTTTGATCTCCTCCACGTAGGCGCCGTGCACGCCCCAGGCATGCCGAAGCCGTTCGGCCGAGGCCGCCACGTCCGCCGGTTCCTGCCCCGGCGCCAGCCGCAACCGGACCCGCAGCCCGGTCGACGTCGGACGGATAAGCCCCCGACGAGGAGGCACCGGCCGGACTTCCCGGTGCGTGAGTGCCTGCACTGCCCAGGCCCGCAGCCGGGACGGCGGAACGGTCAGCCCGCACGCGTCCATCACGGACCCGTACGACCCCAGCAGCCGGGCCGTCGAGATGGGCATCCCGATCGTGGACCAGTAGGCGGCCGGATGCTGGGCCCGGAGGTAGGCGGCTCCGCCGACCGTAGCGGCGACCGGACCGCCCACCTCCATCAGCGTCATCACGTCAGCCATCAGGTTCAGGCCCCCGCGCCGACGGATATGGCGGCCGGGGCGATGGCCTCGGCGCGGAAGGCGATGCCGTGCCGCTGCTGCCCGTTGAACACGGTGTCCCAGGGCCGGGCGATCAGCCCGATCAGCGTGACCGGCGAACCGAGGGCCAGCCCCTCCGTCACGCCGCTCTCCGGCACGGTGACCTGGAGCAGCGAGGATTCCCCGCCGTCGATGTAGACGACGCCGAGCCGCATCAGCGTCTCGCCGCTCTGTGCGTCCTTGGCAATCTCGCCGGTCTGCCGGTCCTTCACCTTCGGCTCCGGCGCCTCAGTCAGCAGAACCGTGGCGCCAGAGGTCTCAACTCGGATGGAACGCAACTACTTCTCCTTCTCTCACGAACAACGCACCTAGTTGTGTAGATGAGTTGCGGCCTTCGAACCCGAACGAGCGGGAACGGGGACCACCATGCCACACAGCTTGCCCACTCGTCTATACGAGTATGCGTCTTCGTGTGTACGAGTCAGAAGAAGCAGCCCGGGGCCACAACGCCCCGGCCATGCGTCAGTTGGCAGGAAGCTGGTAGGCGAGGACGTACGCGTCAGCGGCCATCACGGTGTCACACACCTCCACCGCCCGCCCCTCACCGTCGTAGGCAGTCCGGACCAGATGAATCACCGGCACCCCGGAAGCGAGCTGGAGCGTACGCACCTCGGCAGGCGAGGGCATCCGGGCCCGGATCTCCTCATCGAAGTGATCCAGGCGGTGCCCCATCTCCTCCAGCCGGGCATAGATGCCACCGGGGCCGGGGTTGGGCTGCGCGATCGGGGTGTTCCGCGCCAGGTCGAGCGGCAGATACGAGGTGGCGAACTCCACCGGCCGCCCATCCAGCAGATAGCGCCGCCGCCGAGCCAGCACCTTACGAGGCGAACCCAGCCGAGCCGAGATGTCCGGCGACGGCCGCTCCTCCTTCACCTCGAGGTTGTCCACCTCCGGGCGACTGCCCGCCGCCTCGGCCTCCACGGTGAAGGCAGCCTTCCCCTGATCCCGATGCCGCCGCGCGAACCGGTCCGAAGCCAGCCGCCGCACAGGCGGCCGGGGCCGCACGAAGACCCCCTTGCCGTGCTCAGACACGGCCAGCCCCTCTTGCTGGAGCAGCGACAGAGCGTTCCGCACGGTCATCCGCGAGACACCGAAGTGGTCGACCAGCTCAGTCTCCGAGGGCAGCTTGTCGCCCTCCCGGAAACGCCCTTTGTCGATCGCTTCCCGCAGCGCGTCGGCGATCTGCCGGAACACCGCCCGGTCACTCGTCGGGTCCAATACACCCAGAACGGAAGTCAGGGAAGGCATGTACACATACTCCTTTAGGTATCTAGACGAGCGGCTGACCGGGATTGCTACGGTGGAGAGCCTAGCCAGCCGAGAGGGCCGAGGAACGTGAGCACTGAGCGCCCGCACTCCGTGAGCGTCGCCGGAGTCATCGTCGACGACGCGGGCCGTGCGCTGCTGATCAAGCGACGCGACAACGGTAAGTGGGAACCGCCCGGCGGCGTGCTCGAACGCGAGGAAACCATCCCCGACGCCCTGCAACGGGAAGTCCTCGAAGAGACCGGAGTCAAGATCGCGCTTCCCGCGACCCTCACCGGCGTCTACAAGAACATGACCGGCCTGATCGTCTCCATAGTCTTCCGCTGCGAGGCCATCGACGGCGCCCCGACCACCGGAGCCGAGACCCGCGCTCTGCGCTGGGCCACCCGCGACGAGGTCACCGAGCTCGCCGACGAGGCATACGCGATCCGCGTCCTGGACGCGCTCGACAACACATCCCCGCCGGCCATCCGCGCCCACGACGGCGTACGACTCATCTAGCACGCACCCACGCCCCATAGCCCCTACCAGCACGAAGGAACTTGTATGGACGAGTATATGAGTGCTCCGCGAGTTTGGGGCCTGATGTGCCCAGGATCCCGAGAAGAAGTCACCCGCGCTCGCCGCTGGACCCGCGACATCCTCAGCAACCACCCATGCGCCGACGACGCCGAGCTGATCGTGAGCGAACTCGGCAGCAACGCCCTCACCCACACCGCAAGCGGCAGCCCCTACGGAACCTTCCAGCTCACGCTGTCTCTCTCACCCCGCACCGTCGCGATCTCCGTCACCGACGAGGGAGGCCACCCCGAAGAACCCCGCCATACGGAGGCCGACGCAGACGACACCCACGGCCGCGGATTAAGCATCGTCATGGCACTCGCCCGCCGCCTGGACATCACCGGCAGCCAGCACGGCCGCACCGTCACCGCCCAACTCGTAGCACCCGAGCAGGCAGGAGTCACCACATGCTGAGGCCCCTGCTGCACCCCGGCTACTGGTGCGAGTGCTGGAGCCGTTCACCAGCCACAGGCCCCCGCTCGGTCCTCCTCGCCTCCATCGAAACCAACAGCCCCAGCGAGGCCACCAACTGGGTCCGCATCACCGTGCGAACCATCGCCTCAGCACTCGACCGCGAAACAGCCCACAAGGCATGGGACTGGGTCACCTACGGCCACAAGGAAGCCGAAGACGCCCTCACCAACGGCGAAGCGACCACGTTCGCACTCACCCAGCACGACACTCACATCGAATGGATCATCCGGCCGGTCATCTTCCTACCCCTCGCCCATCGCGAATCCCGACGCCTTCCGGCATGCGCCGAACAGTTCACCTGCCCCACCACACACAAGATCGCCCGACACCAGGCCAACGGCCACTGAGTTACAACCTTCTTTACGGGTTCAAGGCGGCTCGCTCCGCTCACCGCGCGCGGCCCGGCCCCCGGCCGGGCCTGCGCTCCTGTCTCCGCCCCGCTCCAGCCCAGCCGCCGCCCGTGCCGCGCACACAGCAATCAGCCGCCTGACGTCAGAGAAGGGGTACGTCGTGGCTGGCGCCGGTCGGCTCCACGGCTTTAGGCAGCCACTTTGGGGCGAGCCTCTAAGATCATGGCCCCAACGTCGTGCTTTACCGGGCAGGTCCACAGACTGCCCGACGCGCCGCAAGCTTACGGGGCCATGATCACTCGCCCCAAAGCAGCTCCAGCCCAAAGCCGCTCCACCGACCTACGTCACGCTCACTGGCGACCCAGGAACCCTGCGAGCTGGGCGTGACGCTTCAACGTAGTGCGAATAGCATCCTTGATTGAAGATGGCCGCGTATTCTCCGTCGAGTATGCCTTCAGCTCGACGATCACCGAGTCCTGCTGGGCACCAGGCCGCTGAACTAGAACGTCTGCCCTGACCTTACTATGAGGCGTCTTAATCTCCTGCTCATGCTCAGCGTCGAAACCAATCGCCTTCAAGCAGAGCGCAATACGCCTACCAAGCTGGGTGGGCATAGTGGTTACACCTTCGTACCACTCTCTCGCGTTCCGCGCCCTCGCAGACTCACGCTCCCGCAGAGGGCTAAAGGTGCTGGGGTCCCAGTGCTCGCTGATGATCGACGCGAAGTGCGAGTTCTCCAGACGGTCCAAGTAGGAGCGGCTCGGCGTTACGTCAGCCTTATCGAGATCCTTGCAAAGAGGGTGGAGGTCAGCAGCAGCAATGGGCACGAGGCGAACATCGAAGTAGAGTCGCGCCCGGTTGAGCTCAGAGAGCGGAAGACTCTGTCGATCGTCTTCGTTGAGCTCGCGATAAAACGCATTCCAATCGAGCTTGTACCCGTCTCGCGCATTAGTGAAGCCCGCAACTCGTGTAATGCGAAGACCATCTGTCACCGGCCACAACATCACGACTTGATAGCGCGAGATGTCATGCAACTTAGTGGTGTAGGAAGCGAGCTCTTCTGCAACCTTCTCAATTGCAGCGCCGATAGTGGGAGACTTATCGGAGAAATCCTCCACATCTGAAGAGAGGACTTCAAAGTCAGCAAGTGGTTGGTTCTTGTTGTGGAAAGCGAAAGTCTCTTCGACAATTTCAGGCCACTCACCCCGCGCGGGCCCGGAAAGCTCGAAATCGCCACTTAGCAGGATGCGCTCATTCCTAGAAGTAGCCGCAGCCAAGTCCGCCTGAAATTCCCTGCTAGTGGTCAGCCAAAGAAACAGAACGGGGCGCTGCCTCAACTCTCCACGATCAAGAAGGCTAAGCCGTTCGACGAACTGCGAGGGAATGGCCGTCTTTTCAGCCACTCGCTCCTCGAATTGATCCACTACAGCAATTATCAGCTGGGCTTGGTTTCGGTACCCGTCGACTGCCCTCAACTCTTCAAGCAGAGCGGCCTCCGATGCAATTGCTGAACGACTAAGTTCGACGACCTTGCATTCGGGAAGGTGTGTAGCCAGCTCACGAGCAGCCGAACTCTTCCCCGACCCGCTCCGACCAAAGATGGGTAGGAAACGAATTCCGCCCGTGATCTGCATGCTGGCGTGGGCCCGCTGGACCTGCGCGAGCAACTGACGATTCGGCCGGAGACGACCCCTGAAGGCAGGGTCGAGGTCCTCATAGCGGGAAGGTAGGCGCGCCAACATGTCCTGAGTATAGGCGACTTGCGCGTAGTTGCGGTGACTACGCCGACTGCATGCTGGCAGCACACGCGAGCGCCCTCCCGGGCCGTCCTCGGGCCGTGGAAGGGCGCTCAATGGTGACCAACGTCGACAGGTGCCGACAGCTCGGCAGCAGGTCAGGGCGTTGATCGGTTAGGCGGCCGCAGGTCACGGCCGCCGTAGGTCAGTTGTGGCTTGGTAGAGCGCGTACTAGCGCCACCATGCTGCACAAGCTACTGACGGCCGCGGCATGAAACTGTCAGGAGAGGAGCGCGGCCAGAAAAGTCAGGCTGAAGCCCCACCAGTCGTACGGCTCAGGCTGGAGCTTGGCGGGGCCGGCGGACCAGTTGCCTACTCCCTTGTTGCCTGAGCAGGCGGCAGGAGGCGCTGACTGAGCAGCGTCCCTGCAACTGTGCGCCGGGGAGGTGGTCTTGCGCCCTTGAGCCTAGGAACTTACTGTCGGGACCCCTGGAGGGTGCAACTTTATTGGGGGAGAGTACACGTGGACTTCAGTTCCTTAGTACAAGAGTTAGGGACCCCTGCCAACCTCGTTGTGAACTCTGAGGCAGAACTCGCGAAAGAAGTCGAAAGGGAGGCCCGCGAGAGGACCGGCCCTAAACGCGGAGCTTCCTATCTGTATCGGAAGCCGGTGTATCCAATAGACTCTTCCCTGTTCAACGGAATCGTATCTAGCCCGGCAGAAGTGCTACGCGAATTGGGGCTGGCGACCACTTTTATTACGGCCTCACCGTTTGCAGATATAGCCCGCCACTGGGCCCATGTACGTTACTGTGCGACCCTGGCTAGTAACCAAAAAAGGATCCTGGCCTTAACTAAAAGCGGGTCTGATGTTGTCCATCATCACAAGATGGTCCAATCTGAGCAATTAGGCATTGGCTTGGCTCTGGTGGTAGCCAAGCGGATACTTGAACGAAAATATCCTGGCTGGCTGTTTTCCAGCGTAGACGTAGATGTGGCCTTGCATGCTGGTTTCATTGACGGAGTAGGGCCGGTCCGGCAGAAAAATAAGACAACAATGCGTCCGGACTACTTCTTGGTCGGACAGCGCGCTGGAGGCGGAACCTCGGGCTGTAAAGTATATGCACTAGAATGCAAAGGGACCCACGGCAGCGCGTATCACGCCAGACAGCAGCTGGCTACCGCCTCTTTGCAAGTAGGTTCTATCGAATTGGGATCACGGACTCTGCCGAGTCTTATAGTAGCCTCTCGCCTCTCTACGGCGGGAATATCGATAAACGTGTTTGATCCGCCTGGCGATGACGATCTGTGGACTGGTGAGTACGGGCAATTCGATGAGCTAATATCAGCGGATCCAGGGCCGCAGCAGTGGACATCGGGCAGGCCAACTTTTGAGCAATTCATGGCACGGCGAAGAGAGCTCTCTGGCATAGAGGGCGAGCCCGACGAGGAGGAGTTGCGATCCTCCCGTGCCGGTTATGAAGCGAACGTAGACGACCTGCCAGTCGTTTTCCGGATACCCGAGGACGGCAAAAAGTGGCTGTTTCGCACCCTTGCGAGGAATGCTGCTCATTCCATCCTGAGATTCGCTGGAGATAATAGCTCGGCTTCGCGGTTTGCTACTACGAGAGCCAGTGAGCACGAACGTCTCCCGATAGATGGTTTGACTCCGGACTGGCAAGACTTCACGGTAAGTTCCGAATCTAGGATTCGCTCGCATAAATTCATCGGTGTCGAGTATTCGATGCCACTCCCCAATGGCGCTTCTCTCGAAATATTTAGAGGTGTCGAGAAGGGAGTGTACGAAAGTCTTCGTGAAGGGAAAATCAGTTCCTACCTGAGACGAGCTAATCGACTACGCGACTCATGGCAAGCCGTCTCGGACGGAGCGAATGGGAATCGCATCGCACACCATGCGATCTCGGTCGGGAACGACGGGACCGGCCTGCGAGTTCGCGTGGTTCGGCGATCCACAAACTAACCAGTGGAGCGCGCTGTATGTGACGGTGCGTGCCACAGCCGTGCCGCATAGTGCGGTCAACCATGGTCAACGACAGTTCGCCCCAGTCAAAATGAGCCAGTGACCTGCCCTGCCTCCACAGCCGGAGTGGCCTGCGCACCACAGGCCGCAGTGGTCGCCCGTTGATCGAACTCCGAAAGCGGGTGTCGGTCCGCCTGACGCGGCTCCTCGCGCTGACGTATGCGCGATGGCTCAATGCTTGCTGCCCAGTAAGACCGCGGAGCAGGGTCGTGCCCGATGCGTGCCCGATGGGGCGGTGAACCACGGTCAATCAAGGGCTGCCACGAGCCGGACGGTGGGGCTCTTCTCCACCCGTCCCAGCAGGTCAGAGTGGGTTTTCAGCGCACTAGACCCCGTGATTCCCAAGCTCAGAGCGCGGGTTCGATTCCCGTCACCCGCTCCACAGCGAAGGCCCAGGTCAGAGACCTGGGCCTTGTTTGTTGCCCAGATGGTTCAGTTGCCCAGACGGTTCAAAGGTCACCGTGCCCGTTCCGTGCCAGATGGCTGTCGCGCGTGTCCGGCGGCCACGTTCACTCCCCCGTGCGCCGATCCGCACTGTCGATGCGCTCGGCAGTCCCCTCGGGCATGCTGGATCCATGAGCAGGTATGCAGCGGCGAAGCCGTACGTACTGCCGAAGTCGCTCGACGGGCTGGCCGGGCCGACGGTCGGCAGTGTCACGCTGCCGCGCCACATCGACTGGGGACCGCGCTACGTCTACGACCTGACCGACGAGGCCGACCTCCGGCTGATGTACGAGCGGGTCATCCGCGAGGCCCAGACACGCCAGGACCTCGACGCATATCTGAACGCGATGTCCCTGCGGAAAGTGTGGCGCGAGCTGTTCCTCCCCCTCCCGGTCAAGACGGCGTGGGAAACCCGCTTCCCCGAGCTCCGCGAACCGGGCGCCACGACAGCGGCCGCCTAGTGGACGAGCTGCACCGACAACTGATCCGCATCGGCCTGGACGCGCTCGCCGAGGACTACGGATACGCCCTCGCGGGCGGCTACGCCGTCCAGGCCCACCACATCGTCAACCGAATCAGCGACGACGTGGACCTCTTCGCCCCCTTCGAGAGGGCGAGGCGGGGGATGAGCCAGGCCGCGGAGCGGATCACCACCGCCTACGAAGCCGCCGGATACACCGTTGAACAAGCCCACTTGACCCACACCTACACCAGGTTGAACGTCACCGACCCTGGCTCGGGGACGCAGAGCAAGGTGGAGCTTGTCGCTGAATTCCTGCACCACACACCAGTCGACTCCGACCTGGGCCCAGTCCTGCACCGCGACGATGTCGCCGCAGGCAAGACCAGCGCACTGTTCACCCGAGCCGAGGTCCGCGACGTCATCGACGTCGCGGGGCTGTTGTAAGGCCGGCTACACCCGCGAACAGCTCATGGAACTCGCCGCCCAGAACGACGCAGGCTTCGACCACCGCATGTTCGCCGACTCACTCGCCCGCGTCCAGCGGTACACCGACAAGCAGTTCGCCGCCTACGACCTCAATGCCGAGGAGGCCGCCGCGATCCGCGACACCTTCGCCGACTCGCAGCAGCAACTCCTTTGAACCGGCGCTCTCCCCCCGACAGCGCGGGCCGCCGCTCCTATCTCCGCCGCGCTCCAACGCGGCCTCCATGCCTCGCGACAACAGCCAGCGCCTTGGCTAAGGCTCGCATCGGGCAAGGCCAGGGGCCACTCGGTCACAAAGCAGGCAGGTCCAAAGCCTGCCCAAGTCGCCAAGCAGCGTACGGCCTTTGGCCATGCCCGACCCCAAAGCGGACAGGCGACCGCCCAAACCCACTCCGCCGACCTCAACTGCGCCGCCACAGCGGCATCGGCATCGGCATCGCCACCGTCGAGGCGCTGGCCGCCGCGGGCGCCCATGTGGTGCTCGCGGTACGGGACCCCGAGCGCGGCGAGGCCGCCGCCGCGCGCGTGCACGGCAGCGTGGAGGTACGCCGGCTCGACCTGGCCGCCCTCGCCTCCGTGCGTGAGTTCGCCGCCGCCTGGCGGGGCGATCTGGACCTGCTCGTCAACAACGCCGGCGTCATGAACACCCCGGAGTCCAGCACCAAGGACGGCTTCGAGACGCAGTTCGGGACCAATCACCTGGGCCACTTCGCCCTGACCAACCTGCTGCTGCCGCACATCACCGACCGTGTGGTGACCCTGTCGTCCGAGGCGCACAAGAAGCCGGGCACCCCGCACATCCACTTCGACAACCTCAACCTCACCGGCGAGTACCAACCGAGGAAGGCATACAGCCAGTCCAAGCTGGCCAACCTGCTGTTCACACTGGAACTCCAGCGCCGCCTCGCCGCATCGCACTCGCCCGTGCGCGCCCTGGCCGCGCACCCCGGCTGGGCCAACACGAACCTGCAGCGCCACGACGGCAGCGCGCTGAGCCGCGTCATCATGCGGGTCGTGGCCCAGGACAACAAGGCCGGCGCACTGCCGACCCTGTACGCCGCCGTCCAGGACCTCCCCGGCGCGAGCTACGTCGGCCCGGACGGCTTCGGCGAGGTGCGCGGCACCCCGACCCTGGTCGGCCGCTCCCCCGGCGGCCAGCGACCCGGCGACGGCCCGGCACCTGTGGACGGTCTCCGAGGAACTGACCGGCGTCACGTTCCCGCAGCCGGCCGCGGTCACCGGAGCGTGAGCGCACCGCGTCCCTACTACCGCCGCCCGGGGTCGGTCAGCCGCACGCGACCGGCTGCCGCTGAGAACGGGGCGGCGCCTGTTTCGGGCTGCGGGAGGGTTGTCGGCATCACGGGTCGGTAGTCCCGGGATGGAGTGACGGGCGGTGTCCGGTGGTGCGGGTAACCGTAACGACGACGGTGACGGGTCCGGGTATCCCGTGGCGGGTCACACGTGCATCGACCGCCGATCGGACGCTTTCATGAACGTCGCGTGCGGTGTCCAGAGCGCGGCGGTCTTCGTTGAGCACACAGCGGACTTCGACGTGCCAGGCGCCCGTTCGGGGAGCGCGTTCGGCGTGGATGCCGGTCTCGGGGAACGGCGCGGCGGAGCCGAGAGTTCGACGGACTCGGGTAGCGGCTTCGGCCAGGGACTGGCGGAGGCTGGGCTGCAGTTCGGCCACCCCCGGGACTGCCAGCGCCGCTCGGGCGGCAGTCCGCTCGACACCGGCCGTATGGACGGCGGTCACCGTCCGCTCCCGTCTCGTAGCGTGGGTTCCTCGGAGGCTGTGGGCTTCAGGGGCTTCAGGGGCTCCAGGGGCTCCAGTACGGACACGATTCTCAGGTCGATGGTGCTGACGGCGAGGCCGAGCTCGTGCCCAGCGGCATGAGCGACGGCCCGGCGCACCTCGGTGGCCCTGCCGGGCAGGGGTTGGTCGAGCGTGACGGCGAGGGTCATGGCGATGGTCACCCTGGTGCTCCCCTTCTCAGGGGCCAGGCGGCAGCTCGCGGCGCGCACTCCGGGGACCCGGTCGGCGGCCCGGCGCAGGACCTTCGCCGCCGCCGCCTCCGCGATCCGCAGTTCTCGTGTGGGATCGTCCAGGGGCAGTATGCGACCGAGCCGTACCTCGGCGCGCACCGCGCGCATAACCCGGTCCGCGACAGTGTGGGCGCTGGGGCGTTCCGCACGCAGGGTGCGGGTGGTGCTGTCCAGGGCTGTCAGTCCCTCGACCGCCTGCCGACAGAACGCGCAGCCCTCCGTGTGAGGGTCGGGCTGATCGCCGGCGGCGCGGGCCTGCTCCCAGGCGTGGCCCACCAGCCGCCCGCAGGGCAGCCGTTCGTCCCCGATGAGCCGTGCCGCGTCGGCGTCCTGGGCGGTCGGAGCGTCGCACAGGGGCGTGGCACGCGGGTCGTCTAGCGCCATGAGGCCATCTCCTTCATCAGGGTGCGCCGGGCCCGGAACAGCCTGCCGCGTACGGTCTGCTCGCTCTCGCCCACCACATGCGCGATCTCCTCGTACGACAGCCCGTGCAGCTCCCTCAGGATCCAGCAGGCACGCTGGGTGGGCCGCAGGTCCCGGAGCGCTTGAGTCAACGCCGCCGCGGCGGCCGCGCTTTCGGCTGCCCGGGCGGGTTCGCCACCGGCATCGTGGGCCGCCGGCTCGGAAACGGCGTCCAAGGAAACGGAACGGGCCTGCCCGCGCCGGACATTGAGGCATCGGTTGGTCACGATGCGGTACATCCAGGTGCGGAACGAGGCGTCCCCGCGGAACTCCGGAAGCCGCCGCCATGCGCTGATGAGGGCATCCTGCACCGCCTCCTCGGCGTCCGAGAGGTTGCCCAGCATGTGGTACGCCAACCCCAGCAGCGGTCCGCTGTGACGCTGGACCAGTACGGCGAACGCGTCGTCGTCACCTTCGGCGGCCCGGGCCACCAGCAGTCCGTTGTCCAGATCACGAAGGTCGTCTCCGGTCTCACCCATCCTCTCGGCCGGGGGAGGATCCGACCCGGTGGGCTGGCACAAAGCCGCGTACCGGGTGGGTGAGAGTCCTCCCTGCTTCGCATCCACTGTTCGCTTCCCACACGATTCGCGTCCTGGACGGCGTCACCGCGGCTCCCGCCCCTGTCCGCTTGATGACGGCAGTCCCGCTAAGCCCCTTGACCAGCCTACGTGACGCACGCCACAGAAAAGTGTGACGATTTCTGACTTTTTGTGTCCATTCTTATGACGGGCGCTGCTGCGGTGTCCGTCTCCCCCTCAAGGAGAACGTCATGACGGACACGACGCCCCGCCCGGGCACTGAAAGGCACTGGTCTGCCGATGAGACAACGGCACAGCACAGTGCGAAGCACAGTCTCGACGCACCGGACAGCCGTGGGCGGACCACGATCGCGGACACCGTCGCGGAGAAGATCGCCGGAATGGCGACTCGCGAGGTTCCGGGCATCCACAACCTCGGCTCCGGCATGGCGCGGACCATCGGGGGCGTCCGTGAGCGGATGCCCGGCGGACAGCCCAGCATCACCCGCGGTGTACACGTCGAGGTGGGCGAGCACCAGACGGCTGTGGACCTGGACGTCGTCGTCGACTACGGATTCCCCATCGTCGACGTCGCCGCGGATGTCCGCACCAATGTCATCGCGGCCGTGGAACGCATGACCGGTCTGGAGGTCGTCGAGGTGAACGTGGCCGTCGACGACATCAACCTGCCAGGGGACGAGGAGGAAGGCGAAGGCGACGAACACCGGGTGGAGTGATCTCCCCCCGGCCTCCGCCCCTGCCGTGCGGCTACGTCGCGCACGGGAAGGAGGCGACCACGTGAGACTGGTGAATGAACGATGAACACAACTGTGGTGGGACTCCTGACCGGCCTGACACTGGGTTTCGCCGGTTACTTCGGCGGCTTCGGGGCTTTCATCGTGGTGGCGGCCCTGGGCTTGGTGGGCCTGATCGTCGGCCACCTGGCACGCGGCGATGTGCATGTCACCGACTACGTACGCACCCGCGAAGGCGATGGACACCGGGCGCAGACCTTCCAACGCCGCCGGAGCGACCACGGACCCACCCCCGGCACTGAGCACAGGGGGCGTGTGCGATGAGCACCCAGCCCCCGTCCCGTCCCCTCCGAGGCGGCCCGGGAAGCGAGGGCACGGGCACATCCCGCGAAGGCACGGGCACATCCCGCGAAGGCACGGGCACATCCCCCCTCCCGCCGCCCGCCCTGCGCGGCGCGACACTGATCCCCGACACCGTGGTGGCCCGCATCGCGGTCCGGGCGGCACACGAAGCCCTTACGCGGCAAGGAGGCAAGCCCCCCGCACGGCTCGGACTGGGGACACCCCGCACCAAGGCCACCGTGCACGACGGCTCGGCCCGCCTCGGTGTCTCCTTGGAGCTGCCCTATCCCGTCGACATCGCCCGCGCCGGCGGCGAGATTCGGCACTACATCGCGGAACGGGTGGCCCATCTGACCGGCCTGCGTATCGACGGCATCACCGTGTCCGTCCAGCGACTCGTCGCCAGTCATGGCCCGCGACGAGGACGAGTCGAATGACCCGGCGGCACCCGCCCGCGACAGGAGGATCATGACTTCCCGCACCCCGAACACCCCGCCGGGCCCCGGCGGCGATCCCCCTCGACCGCGGCCGGACACCATGGCGGCTCCGGCCGGGAATACGCCGCACCACGATGCGCCGCCCGTTGAACCGCCGCGGCAGCAAACGGCGTTGGAAGAACGCTCCCGCCGTCCATGGGGAGCGCGCCGGGCCCCCGCGGGCATGGCCGCCGCACTGATCCTGCTCGGAGCGGGCGCGCTGCTCTTCGAAGCGGTCTGGATACGCACCGGACACCAGGCCGCTGCCTGGTGGACACGTTTGACCGACGAACTCGCCACCCGCCCGGTGGACGACGTCTGGATCCTCACCGGCGCCGCGATCGCGGCCGCCCTCGGCCTGTGGCTGATCGTCCTGGCCCTCACCCCCGGCCTGCGTCCCCGATTGCCGTTGCGGGTCCCCACCGACGGCCACGGGCGGATGCGTGCCGTGCTCGACCGCAAGGGTGCGGCGCTGATCCTGCGCGACGCCGCCCTGCGGGTCCCCGGGGTCAGCGCGGCGCGGGTCCGGGTGCGCCGCCGCCGGGTCACAGTCCGTGCCGACGTGCGCTTCCGCGACCCAGCCGACGTCAAGGACGAACTCGCCGACGCCGTCCGGCGCGAAGAACGCGACCACCTCGCCCTGGCCCGGACCCCGCGGCTGGCGGTCCGCGTACACCGGAGCCCGACCTGACGGCCGTAGCGCCGGGGCCCCGATATGCACCGGAGAAGACGATGAGGGAACACACCACGACCAACCGCGTTCTTCTGGCCCTGCTCGGACTCGTACTGCTGGGCGGCGGCCTTCTGGTGCTCGCCGGCGGTGCCGACAGCTACCGTCGCCTGCACCTCACACCGCCCGCCGGCTGGCCGCTCACCACTCCGTACAACGTCCTGATCCCCCGCGCCGACCAGATCCAGTGGACTGACCAGGGCTGGTGGTGGCCGGCCGCCATCGCAGCACTGACCCTGCTCATGCTGCTCGCCCTGTGGTGGCTGCTGTCCCAACCCCGGCGACGGCACTCCCGCCGGCTGTCCGTCGGACACACCCCCCGGGACACCGTGACGGTCAACGACCACGCGCTGCGCGACGCCCTCACCACCGACCTCGACGCGCTGCCCGGCGTCCGGCGGGCCCGGACACGCTTCCTCGGGCCTCCCACTCACCCGCGGGCCCGTATCGGCCTCACCCTCAGCCCCGGTAGTACTCCGGAGCACGTACTGAAGGACCTGCGCGACGCCGCCGATCGAGCCCGCCAATCAGCTGGTTGGGACCGCCTCCCCACGGATGTCCGCTTGGGCGTTGCCCGCCATGGCCCGCACCGTGCCGAATGACGTCAGGTCCGGCTCCGCCCCCTCGCAGCAGTGAGGGAACGAGTTGGCGTAGTGCCTGATTCGGGGCGACAGTGGAAATGGAGCATTCTCGAAAGATCGGAGGACCCCATGATCGTCCTCGGGATCATTCTCCTCGTCGTCGGCTTTCTGACCGGCATTGCCATCCTGTGGACCATTGGAATCATCGTCCTCGTCATCGGAGCGATCCTCTGGGTCCTTGGCGCCGTCGGGCACGCAGTCGGTGGGCGTCGGCACTACTGGTAGCAGGGCGGCAACGCTGTTCGACCCCGCCTGAGACAGGCGCAGGCGCATGAGGCATCAAGACGCGCGATCCGGTCGTCGGTGATCAGTCGTGTCGGCAGTTCTTCCGTGCGCGTCGGAGGCCAGGCCGACGCGCACGATGGGCAGTACAGTGAAAACACCGGGAGTACTTCGCACACCGGCTTCCACGCGGGTGTCGTTCTCGGCGAGCGACAACACCGGGACGTTGCGAGACGCGCCCGGGGACAGGTCCGCGCCATGACCGTGGCCATCGACCGTACGACCCCTGATGAGCGCGTGCCCTCCCCACCGGCCCGCCTGTCACTGACGCCGACCAGCCCGGTTCCAGGTCTTCTGGACGGTGCGTGGTGGCCTCGCTCCCGCGATCTCCTCCGTGAGCTGCCCGCCCTGACGGACGTGTTGGACGCACGCTGGGGCCGTATCACGCGCGTCTCCGTGAACCCGGCCCACTGGCCCGTGATCCCGCGCAAGGTGCCTGCGACCGGGCACACGGTGAAGGTGGGCTGGTTCACCGATGAGCAGGACCCGCACAAGTTGATTCTGCTCTCCTACACGACGGGCCGCTGGGACCTTCTGGTGATCCCGCCGGAGACGAGTGCGGCAGCCGCCGCCCGGCTGATGGCCGCCGCAGCCACCGTCGGCAGCCTCCTCACCGCGAGCAGTCTGATGGCGAACGAGACCGCCACCCATGCCCTCGCCCCCTCCACACCCCGACCACCGCGACGGGGCCGCGAATGACCCATGGCCTTCTCCTGACCTGGGCCGGTGGGCACGAAGCGAGGGCCCGCGCCCACCACCACGTCTTCCTGATGAACGAGGTCACCATGCAGCCACCGAAATCACCCTCGGCAGGGCGCGCCGAGGTACGTATTGTCGCCGCGTCCCCCGATGTCGCCCGTCAGGTCGCGGAGGTGCTCCGTCGTTGCTTCGCCGGCACCGAACAGCGGAGCTACCCGGCCGCCGCGGACGGCGGAACCCTCCTCCATCTCACCGTGGACACCGCGCACACGGCAGAGCCGGCGCGGTCCTGGCTGGTAGCAAGTCGGTCCTCCGGGCAAGACCCCGCGCAGACGGACCACGTCTGAAGGGGTTCAGGGCGCCGTCGGCCCGCGTCGGCGCCCGACGCCCGACGCCCGGCGTCGCCGGAAGAACTTCTGGACGCGAAAAGTCTCTGATGCCGGAAAAGCGCACCAGACATAGCATGGGAGTGGGCCGGTGCACTCTCACGTGCGACCGACCCGAAAGGGCGGCCCCGGTGTTTCTGCGCCGGGGCCGTTGTCTCCTGTGGATCAAGGCCATGCCGGGGTCATGCCCGACGTTCGGCCCGCAGTGGGGCCCCCACCGCGTGGAGATGACGCAGCACCTGCCGGTACGAGTCCACCAAGCCCGTCTGTTCGTAGGGCAGGGCGAGCTCGGCACAGTAGGCGCGGATCAGGGGCTGGGCCGCCGGCAGAGCGGTTCGGGGCATGCTGGGGAACAGGTGGTGTTCGATCTGGTAGTTCAGACCGCCGAGCACGAAGTCGATGACCCGCCCGCCCCGTACGTTGCGCGAGGTGAGGACTTGGCCGCGCAGGAAGTCCGGTCGGTCATGCTCCCCCGGCATCGCCATCCCCTTGTGGTTGGGGGCGAAGGAAACCCCCATGTACAGGCCGAAAAGGGCCTGCTGGACCACAACGAACGCCAGCGCCTTCAGCGGCGAAAGGACCACGAGCACAACGGTGAGATACGCCGCCACGTGCACGAGCAGAGCCAGTACCTCGACCGGGAGAGGAGCGGGAGCACTCGTCCGGCCCCTGCGCAGCGCCCGGAATGTGGCCACATGCAGTGCCCAGCCCTCCAGCAGCAGCATGGGGAAGAAGAGGCGGGCCTGGTGGCGGGTGATGAAACCGGCCACACCCGTACGCCCACGAGCCTCGTGATCGATGAAGACCACGGCGCCGGTCTCGATGTCGGGGTCGCGGCCGACCTGGTTGGGATGGGCGTGGTGACGGTTGTGCTTGGCCACCCACCATCCGAATCCGAGACCGATGAAGAGATTGCCGAACACCAGCCCTGTCGCGTCGTTTGCCCGCTTGCCGTGGAATAGCTGGCGGTGGCCCGCTTCATGGCCGCGGAACCCGCACTGTGTGAAGGCGAAGGCCAACACCGCGGCGACGGTCAGCTGCCACCAGGAGTCGCCGATCAGGAGGAAGGCCGCCCAGCCACCGGTCAGGAGGAGCAGCGTGACAGCCAGCGCCGTGACGGAACGCAGTGGCCGGTGCCGCAGCAGTCCCGCGTTTCTGACCTGGCGGGAAAGCAGCGCGTAGTCACTGCCCGGGGATCGATCACGGATCGTCTTGGACCCGCCCGGGATGTTTCCGGAGGGCTCGGCCCGCGGAGCCGAAGGGCTTGAGGAAGTCGAGGAAGTTCCAGCCGACCCCACGCCGACAACGGGGGGTTGACTGAAGTCTGAGGACGCCATGGATCTCGATCCTGATCGGTGTCAGCCGTCAGCCCCCAGCCATCAGCACTCAGCCGTCAGCACTCAGCTGTCAGCGGCACGCGGATGCGGGCTGTTCATGCGGTGCGGTGCCATCGGAGCGGCAGCCCTCGCAGGTCACCACGGGGGGACAACCATCGCGCGGATCAACCGGTCCGCTTGGCCGGTGCTCGGACCACGTCGCCCGTAACCCTGACGCGGACGACGTGAGCTGTGTATACGCCCTCTCCGAGCCCGTGGTCCGGACCGTGTCGTGAATCGCGAAGGATCGTGAAGGATCGTGAATCGCGAAGGACGGCCGGCTGTGGCGGGGGAACCGCCATTCCGGATCGCCCTTCTTCCTCTTCACCGTACTCCCCGCGCGCCGAGGAGGCATGTTCCCGTGCGGCCCGGCGGCCACAGACGCGCTCCAGCGTCCGGACGAGAGTAGGGTGGCGCTACCCACGCGCATCTCGGGTGGCGTCATCGCCGCGGCGTCAGCCTCGGGAACAGTAGGCCGGGCAGCCACCGCCGAGATGAGAGCCCGACCACCGGTCGCCACATCGCGTGCAGCGAATCGTCGGGCCCGAGCGCCGACCGACCGCCGGGCCCGCAACGGCCCAGAGCAGATCAGTAACGCTCCCTGAGCACTACGGAACCAACCGCAACACACCCGGCCCTTGCCACGGGTCCTTTGGGCCCACTGTCGCGCCATGAGCAAGAGGAAATGGTTCACATGTATTCATCTGACGCCATCTCGAGCCGCCGTCGCAGTCACTCCGAACCGACCGAGGAGATGGTGGCCGGACTGGTCTGCGTCGTCTGCCGCACCGACTACCGGCGTGCCCCGGACACGGACGCGATGGTGGTCGCGCACGACAGCGGCAAACAACTGCTCGCTTGCGAGGGTGTCTGCGCGCGTATGGCCGGCGGGTCCGTCAACGGTTCCGACGGGACGCCTCTTCCGCTGGTCGAGCGCATGCACAGGTATGAGGCCGAGCACTGATGCCGTACCCGGCGCTTCGCCGGGGCGCACATCGCTCTTCGCCCGCCTCAGGCACCAGTCGCGCGCTCCGGCGGCCTGGCGCCAGGTGTCGCGGGCTCCCATGTGCGCGATGCTGGAGTGGCGGAGGCAGCGGGGCCACAGTGGCGAACAGCCCCAAGGACCGCCTCCGCGCGAGGGCGGTGCGGCGAGACGAGGTCGCCATGGCAGACGGTGAACAGGACTTCCGTAAAGTCACAGTGGACCGGTCGGAGGGATTCGGGGAGCGGCTGCTGGGTGTGCTGCTGGACCGGGCGCACGAGATGCCACCCCAGCTGATCGCCCCACTCGTCGCCGAGGAAGTGAGCAGGATCGGCGGGCGGAACGTCTCCATCCTCCTCCAGGACTACGACCAGCTGATGCTGGCTCCCCTGCCAGGCATGAGACTCATGGTCGGGGAAGCCGAACGGATCGACGACACTCAGGCCGGCAGGGCTTTTCTGAGCGCCACGACAGTAGAACAACCGCAGGCCGACGGCGTACGGATATTCCTGCCGCTGCTGGACGGCAGCGACGTGGTAGGGGTACTGGCCGTCACCCTGACCACTGTCGACGACGACGACCGGCGCTTGCTGCGGCGCCTCGCCGGCCTGATCGCCGACATGCTCGTCACCAAGAACAGCTACACCGACCAATTCTTCCGGGCCCGGCGACGTGAGCCGATGACGCTGGCCGCGGAGATCCAATGGTCGCTGCTGCCCCCGCTGACCATGGTCACACCACAGGTGGCAGTGGCCGGAATCCTCGAACCCGCCTACGACGTCGCGGGGGACAGCTTCGACTACGCCCTGAACAACGACATCCTGCACGTAGCCATCATCGACGCCATGGGCCACGGGCTGGACGCCGCCGTACTGGCCACCGTCGCCATCGGCGCCTACCGGCACGCCAGACGCGCCGACGTCGACCTCGCCGACCTGTACATGTTCATGGACACGGCCATCGACGCGCAGTTCGGGCCCGACCACTTCGTCACCGCGCAGATGATGCGCCTCGACATCGGAACCGGCCATCTGCAATGGGTCAACGCCGGACACCCGGCGCCCCTGCTGATCCGCGACCACCGCGTCGTCCAAGCACTGGAGAGCCCAGGCACCCTGCCCGTCGGCTTCGGCGGCGCCATCCCACAGATCAACGACCAGCTACTGTCCCGCGGCGACCGGATCCTCTTCTTCACCGACGGTCTCATCGAGGAGCACCGCGCCGGCGAAGAGCAGTTCGGCGAGGAACGGATGCTCGAATTCGTGGACCGAGCGGGATGCGTGGGAGAAGGCGTACAGGAAATGGTGCGCAGCCTGTCCCACACCCTGATGCGAGAACGCGGCGGGGTCACCACCGACGACGCGACGCTCTTCATGGTCGAGTGGTCTGGCGGCACCGCCGACCGCCTCGTCACGATATGAGCGGTCACTCCGCTGATCTGGGGTTTTTGCGCTGGTTGGCATTGAAGCGCGCTTTCTTCTGACGATTCCCACACGTGTTCATGTCACACCATTTGCGGGTGCGACTTTGGCTGGTGTCGAAGAAGGCGGCTTGGCAGGTTGGTGATGCGCACAAGGCCAATTTCCCGTCTCGTTCGCCTGCGATGATGCTGATCGCGTCGGCGGCGATCACGCCGAGTGCATCTTCCACGCAGGAAGCCGAGCTGAGCCGCCATCGCCGCTTACCCTCGGGCGTCAGGATCGCCGCGGCCCGACCCTGAGCGCTGCAGTCATTGATGACCTGGACAGCAGACGCAGGGAGAGCGTCCTGGATCGCGGCCGCTGTCGCGGCGGCGTGAATCGACTCCCTCAGTTCCCGAGCGAGGTCGAGCTGGTCAGTGGTACAGGAGTCCACGGCGAGGCCGTTCACTGCCAGCCAGTCGACGAGTCGGTGCGGCGTGGGAATGCGCTCCACAGCGTCGCCATGACGCTCCGACAGAGTCCCCGTGAAGCTGGTCGCCAGCACGCTACCGAGGCGGAAGTCAGGGAAGCCAGCACGCATGGAACCACCTTAGCTGGTTGCGGGCCGACATGAAGACATGCTAGAACCGCCTTAGCCGGTTCCGCCATGGCCAGGAGGTCTCATGCCCCGTCCAACCAGCGACGTGCAAGCATTTGAAGCCCACGCAAGTGACGCTGACCTCGACGATCTGCGCGCGCGGTTGGCCGCGGCGCGGCTACCGGAGGCTGAGACGGTCTATCGCGCCGCGCCCGGCCCTCGCCGATGGGAACAGGGCGTTCCGCTCGCCGACCTCGTCGATGTCGTGAGCTACTGGCGCACCGGGTACAACTGGCGGTCGTTCGAAGAGCGCCTTAACCGGATCGGCCAGTTCCGCACGACCATTGATGATCTGGGAATCCACTTCCTGCACCGCCGATCCGCGCGCGCGGATGCCACTCCTCTGCTCTTGACGCACGGCTGGCCAGACAGCATTGCTCGGTTCATCGATGTAGTGGACGAGCTGGCAGATCCGAAAGATGCGGACGTGCCGGCGTTCCACGTCGTGGTCCCGTCGCTACCAGGCTTTGGTTACAGCGAGAAGCCGGCCACCACCGGGTGGGGAACCGAAAAGATCGCGGCCGCATGGGTGGAACTGATGGGAAGGCTCGGCTACAGCAAGTTCCTGGCCCACGGTGGCGACTGGGGAGGCAATATCACCACGGTTCTCGCCGGCAGGTTCCCGGCGCACGTTCTCGGCATCCACACAACGTTCGCGGAGGGACCGCCCGGGTTGACAACGGACGGGCTGACGGCGGTCGAGCGCAAATGGACCGAGGAAACCCGTGATTTCTGGCGCCACCGCGCGGCCTACGCGAAGCAGCAGGCGACCCGACCGCAGACCATCGGCTACTCGCTCGTCGACTCACCGGTCGGGCTTCTTGCCTGGATCCTTGACAAGTTCGCCGAGTGGTCAGACACCGAAGACAGCCCGTTCGAGACGATTTCCAGAGACCGCATTCTCGACGACGTCACCCTGTATTGGCTGACGCGGACCGGCGCATCGGCGGCCCGCATTTACTACGAAAGCCACAACTCGCTCGACCCCGAACTTCGGGTCGACGTCCCGTCAGCACTCACTATGTATCCCCGCGACGTCGAAAAGTGTCCGCGCCCCTGGGCACAGGAGCGGTACCGACAAATCGTCCGATGGAGGTCGCCCGAAATCGGAGGACATTTCCCGTCGCTGGAGGTTCCCGAGTATTTCGTCAAAGACCTCCAAGAGGGCCTCGCGGCAGTGCTGGCCGCTAATCGGTGAACGCGGGGAAGGCCCTCCTTGCGCAGGACGCCGACGGATCGAGGTCGGCCTCGCTCGCCTTTACATTTTTGGCTGCACGTCGACAGGCAGGGCGAGACGGCCGCCGCCGAAGGAACTACTGGCACGGTCGATCTCACCGAAGAAGACCATGACGTCGTTCGGGTCCGCCGGTCCAGCTCGTTCCCGGCCTCGTCGTATCCGGCGTCGGCGATCCGTTGCAGCTCGCGCAGGTCGCCGGTCGCGGCCGCGCGGCGGGTGAGCAGGAACCCGGCGTGCATGGACCCCTCGTCCAACAGCTCGCTCAGCTCGCCGAGGTCGCCGGCCGCCTCGGCGAGGTCGGCCAGCCGGTCCAAAGCGGTCTCGTTGCCCTGATCGGCCAGCTCGCGCAGGCTCTCCCGGTTGAAATCCATGTGCGCCATGACGCCATGCTGCAACCCTGCCCCAGGGGAAGGGTCAAGTGGAACGATGGCCGGGTGATCACCATCGGGCAGCTGGCCGGGTACGTCGGAGTGTCGATCAAGACCATCCGCGTCTATCACGACAAGGGGCTGTTCCCCGAGCCCGACCGCGATGCGTCCGGCTACCGGCGGTACGGCGCGAACGACGCCATCGAGCTGATCAAGATCCGCACCCTCGCCGAAGCCGGCGTCCCCCTGGCTCGTATCCGGGACCTGAGATCAGCGACCGACGAGGAGTTCCAGCAGGCCCTGCGCGAGATCGACGAGGAGCTCACCGCTCGTATCCGTGGCCTGCGGGCAACGCAGGGGCGCCGGAGCCAGCTCGCCGCCGGGCGGCTGACACCGCTGCCCGGCGAGGTCGGTGCCCATCTGAAGCGCCTCGCTCGCTGGGGATTCACGTCTCGGTGGGTCGAGCTGCAACGCGACCTGTGGATCCTCGTGTTCGCCACCCACCCGGACCGCGCGATCACACTGTTCCACGACCAAGCCGAGTCCCTTGCCGACCCGGCACTGCGGCAGCTCTTCCTCGACTACGACCACGCGCACGATCTGAACGCCGACGATCCCCACCTCGACGACCTCGCCCGCCGGATCTCCGAGGCGACCCGGGAACGCTACGGCCCCGACGAACTGCCCGAGCTGGACGCGGCCTCCGAGATCCCCGCCCTCATCCAGGGCACGGTCAACGCCTCGTCCCCGGCATGGCAGCGGCTCGACACGCTCATTCGCGCACAACTGAACGCATGACTCGACGCATGACTCAACGCATACGGACGCACGGTCCCGGCTTGCGTGCGGAAATCAGCCGACCAGACCACGCATGGCGTCAATCACCTGCGGGAGGGGACGGGGGCCTGCGCAGCAGCCACTGCGCGAACGTCCGGCGCGGGGGCCGCACCACCACGCGGCCGTGGGTCTTCTGACCGACCAGCTCCACCCGCAGAGTGACGGGCGTATCAGGATTCGTCAGAGCCTGACGGTACTTGACCCTGCAGTGCAACAGCTGCAGACCGTCAGTATCAACCACGACACCCGGCCTTGTGACCAGCGTCAGGGTCTTCCCCGTCATGCCTACGTCGATCCGCAAGGTGTCGTGCGTGATCACGGCCTCAGTGAAGTCGAGCGTCACCCCGCAGAACGTCACCGCGAGCTCCAGCCTCCGCGGTACCACCCAGCGCCCCACGCGCTCTACCGCGCCGCTGTGGATCTGTTCGATCCGAACCGTGTCCTTGGCCTCTGCTCCAGTCCCGCCGACCGTAGCCGATACGGGCGGCAGGTCGGCGGTGAGCGCGGCCAGCTCGCTCAGAGTCCGCGCCGACAGGGCGACTTCCAGGCGCTCGTCCAACTCGTCCGCGGTCAGCAGGCCGTCCCCCGCCGCGATACGCAGCACATCCACCACCCGGTCCCGGTCCGCATGAGAGGCCCGCAGCTCGGGCGACGAGCCGGGGCCGGGGCGCTTCCCGGCGGGCGAGATCTCTCCCGACATGCTTCCGTCCTGGTCCTGTCGAAGTCCTGTCGAACGTCTCCGCCGTCTCCGCGCGGATGCGGACAGCGGCGCGAGTGGAAGACTAACGCTATATCGCGATATAGATCCGGGCCAAGCCCCCTCACGGAGAGGCGATGGCGAGCGTCGATTCCCGGCATGTGGCATCCATCATGCCGAGGCCCGGTCGCGGCAACAACCGCATCCCAGAGGCCAGTTCACTGCGGCCGTCTATCCGCGGTCCGGGCTTGGCGTGGCAGGGCTGTCCGGGGTCGTCGGCTCGGCGTTCGGCTCGGCGTTCGGCTCGGCGCTCATGTAGAGGATGTCGCGAGCCTGTTCTGTGGCGCGGGCGAGGCTTTCGGCGACGAAGTCGAGGAAGCGGGCGACGTTCTCCAGGCGGACGGCGGCCGGGGTGCCCGGGCCGAGGATGCCGACGCCCTGGCGTGAGATCTCGACCTGCTGGGTGAGGGCGCGGACGCTGGCGGCCATCGACTGGTACCAGAGGTTGTCGTCGATGACGTAGCGCTCTCGGCGGCGTTCGTCGCGTTCCCTGCGGACGAGGGACTGGCTCTCCAGGAAGGTGATCGATTTGGAGATGGACGCCGGGCTGACCTGAAGACGCTGGACCAGTTCAGCGGCGGTCATGCTGCCGGAGTCGGTGGTGAGGAGGCAGACCATCACCCGCGCCATCATCTTGTTGGACAGGCCCGATTGCATCATGACGGTGGTGAACCGCTCTTCGTACTCGGCCACGGCCTCGGGGTCGCGTCCGTGCGGCAGGGCGGCCGGCTCCGCTCCCCGGGACGAGGCGGGCTTGCGCCGGTGGGCGCGGCGTTCGGTGGCGCGGTGGGCCAGGTCCGCGCGGTAGCCGGTGGGGCCGCCGTTGCGCATCACCTCACGCGTGATCGTCGAGGTCGGACGCTCCAGGCGGCGGGCGATCTCGGCGTAGGGGAGGTTGTCGGCCAGCCCCAGCGCGATCTGCTGACGGTCCTTCTGAGTGAGCCTGCCGCCCGGCATCGCGCCCTCCTTCGTGTTGTCCGATGCCCCACAGCATAGCGTTCACATGCAATCCATTGCAACGTTCGGTGAACCCAAGTTGCATTACGTTCAGGACCATCGCAACGATTATTGGGCCTCCACCTGCATAGATAGAGATCTCATGCAACGACTGCGTTGCCAGTTTCTTGAACGCAACGTAGCTTTTCCAATGTCGGAAACAACGAGTCGCAAGGAGAGCACGATGCCGAAGTTCGAGACCCCCACCCCGATCGCCGCCGTCCTGGACATCCCCGCGGGGCGCGTCCAGATCATCGCCGCCGATCGCGCCGACACCGCGGTCGAGGTCCGGCCCACCAACGCCTCGAAGAGCCGTGATGTGAAGGCGGCGGAGCAGACCACCGTCGGATACGCCGACGGAGCCCTGCGGATCGAGGTCCCGGTGAAGAACGAGTACCTCGGCCCCTCCGGATCCATCGAGGTGACCGTTCAACTGCCCGCCGGTTCCCGCGTCGAGGCGAAGGCGGCGAGCACCGAGTTCCGGGCCGTCGGCCGCCTCGGCGACATCGCCTTCGACGGCGCGTACCGCCAGATCAAGATCGATGAGGCCGCGAGTGTCCGCCTCACCGCGATCGACGGCGACGTCGAGGTCGGCCGGCTCAACGGACCCGCGGAGATCAGCACCGCGAGGGGCGACATCCGGATCGCCGAGGCCGTGCGCGGCAAGGTCGTGCTGAGCACCCAGCAGGGCGACATCTCGGTCACCGCCGCCGCCGGGGTCTCGGCCTCCCTGGACGCCGGTACCTCCTACGGCCGCATCAGCAACGGCCTCAAGAACGCGGGCAGCGTCGAGCTCGACATCCACGCGACCACCTCCCAGGGCGACATCGCCGCCCGCAGCCTCTGACCCCGCAACCTCCGACCCCGCAACCTCCGATCCGCGGCTTCCAGAAGGAGCACCCCTCATGACCAGCTTGGCCATCGCGGCGAACGGGCTGCGCAAGTCCTACGGCGACAAGGTCGTGCTCGACGGCATCGACCTGGCGGTGCCGGCCGGCACCGTCTTCTCCCTGCTCGGCCCGAACGGCGCCGGCAAGACCACCGCCGTCAAGATCCTCTCCACCCTCATCAGCGCCGACGGCGGCGAGCTGCACGTCGCCGGCCACGACCTCGCCGCCGACCCGCAGGCGGTGCGGGCCGCGATCGGTGTCACCGGGCAGTTCTCCGCCGTCGACGGGCTGATCACCGGTGAGGAGAACATGCTCCTCATGGCGGACCTGCACCATCTCTCCAAGCGCGAGGGGCGGCGGGTCGCCACCGAGCTGCTGGAGCGGTTCGACCTGGTCGAGGCCGCGAAAAAGCCCGCCGCCAGCTACTCCGGCGGCATGAAGCGCCGCCTGGACATCGCCATGACGCTGGTCGGCAGCCCGCGGATCATCTTCCTCGACGAGCCGACCACCGGTCTGGACCCGCGCAGCCGCCACAACATGTGGGGCATCATCCGTGAGTTGGTCTCCGACGGCGTCACCGTCTTCCTCACCACCCAGTACCTGGACGAGGCCGACGAACTCGCCGACCGCATCGCGGTCCTGAGCGACGGCAAGATCGCCGCCGAGGGCAGCGCCGACGAGCTGAAGCGGCTCATCCCCGGCGGGCACGTACGGCTGCGCTTCGCCGACCCTGCCGCCTACCAGTCCGCCTCCGTCGCCCTGCGCGAGGTGACACGGGACGACGAGGCGCTGTCGCTGCAGATCCCCAGCGACGGCAGCCAGCGCGAACTGCGCTCCATTCTCGACTGGCTGGACTCCGTCGGCGTCGAGGCCGACGAGCTGACCGTGCACACTCCCGACCTCGACGACGTGTTCTTCGCCCTGACCGGCTCCACCGTGCCCGCCCAGAACAACCAGCCCAAGGAGAACGTCCGATGAGCGCCCTCTCGCTTGCCGTCCGCGACTCGGCCACGATGCTGCGCCGCAACCTCCTGCACGCCCGCCGCTACCCGTCGCTGACCCTGAACCTGCTGCTCACACCGGTCATGCTGCTCCTGCTCTTCGTCTACCTCTTCGGCGACACGATGAGCGCGGGCATCGCCGGAAGCGGCGCCGACCGCTCCGACTACATCGCCTACGTCGTCCCCGGCATCCTGCTGATGACCATCGGTTCCACTGTCATCGGGGCCGCGGTGTCCGTCGCCACCGACATGTCCGAGGGGATCGTCGCCCGCTTCCGCACCATGGCCATCCACCGCGGATCCGTGCTCATCGGGCACGTCATCGGCAGCGTGATGCAGTCCATCGCCAGCGTGGTCCTCGTCGGCGCCATCGCCGTGGCCATCGGCTTCCGCTCGACGGACGCCACCGCCCTGGAGTGGCTCGCGGCGTTCGGACTGCTGGTGCTCTTCGCCCTGGCCCTCACCTGGATCGCGGTCGGGATGGGCATGGCCAGCCCGAACGCCGAAGCCGCAAGCAACAGCGCGATGCCGCTGATCCTGCTGCCGCTCATCTCCAGCGCCTTCATTCCGATCGACTCGATCCCGGGCTGGTTCCAGCCCATCGCCGAGTACCAGCCGTTCACCCCGGCCATCGAGACCCTGCGCGGTCTGCTGCTGGGCACCGAAATCGGCCACAACGGGTGGCTCGCCCTCGCCTGGTCCATCGGCCTGACCGCGCTCGGCTACCGCTGGTCGACCGCGTCGTTCAAGCGCGACCCGAAGTAACCGGCATGAGCCCGCGGGCCACCTCCCGCACCTCGTCCCACCCGGGGCGGCGTCCACCGACACCATGTCGCGGACGCCGCCCCGTCGGCGTCCCCGCCATCAGCCGGGTGCCCCCGGAAGGGCCATGAAGGGCCGTGAAGGGCATGCCACTGTGGGGCCCGGAGATGGTCCTGCCTACCCTGATTCGGCTGATTCTTTTCGACGACATGTTCGGTAGCCCGAGCTGACCAGGAGTGCACCATGGCCACCTCCACCGATGTGGAGCCCCGCCCGGCGGAGGCCCCCACGGGAGGCCGTCTGCGGACCTGGCTGCTGCAGGGCCTGTCCGATATGGCCAAACAACAGCCCGGACCGCATGCCCAGGTCCCCGAGGGGCACCGGGGGCAGCGGTGGTGGCGGGTGATGTGCCTGACCGGCGTGGACTATTTCTCCACGCTCGGCTACCAGCCCGGCATCGCCGCCCTCGCCGCCGGGCTGCTGTCCCCCATCGCCACCGTCGTGCTGGTGGCCGTGACCCTGGCCGGGGCGCTGCCGGTGTACCGGCGGGTGGCCAAGGAGAGCCCGCATGGCGAGGGGTCGATCGCGATGCTGGAGCGGCTGCTGTCGTTCTGGAAGGGCAAGCTCTTCGTTCTGACGCTGCTGGGGTTCGCGGCCACCGACTTCCTGATCACCATCACCCTCTCGGCCGCCGACGCCTCCACCCACCTGGTGGAGAACCCGCACTTCACCAGCGCGCTGCACGGCCATGAGGTGGCGATCACGCTGGGGCTGGTCGCCCTCCTCGGCGCCGTCTTCCTCAAGGGCTTCATGGAGGCCATCGGGGTGGCGGTGGTGCTCGTGGGCGGCTACCTGGCGTTGAACGCGGTCGTCGTGATCGTCGGGCTGTGGCATGTGGCCACCGCGTCCCACGTGGTCACCGACTGGTCGCGGGCGCTGACCGCCGAGCACAGCAACCCGCTGGTCATGGTCGGCCTGGCGCTGGTGGTGTTCCCCAAGCTCGCGCTCGGCCTGTCCGGGTTCGAAACCGGTGTGGCCGTCATGCCCCATGTGGACGGCGGCCCCGGCGACACCGAGGAGCGTCCCACCGGGCGGATCCGGGACACCCGGAAGCTGCTCACCACCGCCGCCGTGATCATGAGCGTCTTCCTGATCACCACGAGCTTCATCACCACCGTGCTCATCCCGCAGGACGAGTTCAAGGCCGGCGGCCAGGCCAATGGACGGGCCCTCGCCTACCTCGCGCACCACTACCTGGGGTCCGTCTTCGGCAGCGTCTACGACGCCGCGACCATCGGCATCCTGTGGTTCGCGGGCGCCTCGGCCATGGCCGGACTGCTCAACCTCATGCCCCGCTATCTGCCCCGCTACGGCATGGCCCCGCACTGGGCCCGGGCGGTGCGTCCCATGGTGCTCGTCTTCACCTTGATCGCCTTCCTGGTCACCTGGCTCTTCGACGCCGATGTGGACGCCCAGGGCGGTGCCTACGCCACCGGGGTGCTGGTCCTGATGACCTCCGCCGCGGTCGCCGTCACCATCGCCGCCCGCCGCGCCGGGCAGCGGGGCTGGACCATCGGCTTCGGCGTGATCTCGGTCGTCTTCGTCTACACCACGGCGGTCAACGTCGTGGAACGCCCCGACGGCGTCAAGATCGGCGCCTGTTTCATCGCCGGCATCATCGCGGTGTCCCTGCTGTCCCGGCTCGCCCGTGCCTTCGAGCTACGGGTCACCGACATGGATCTGGACGACCTGGCCGAGCGCTTCGTCCGTGACAGCGCCACCCGCCGCATACGGTTCATCGCCAACGAGCCGGACCACCGGGACGTGGCCGAGTACCGCGACAAGATCCAGCAGATCCGAGCCGACAACGACATCCCGGACGACGAGGATCTGATCTTCGTCGAGGTCACCGTCCGCGACCCGTCCGACTTCGAATCGGCGCTGCGCGTGCACGGCGAGGTGCTGCACGGCCGCTACCGCGTCCTGACCCTCGACGGCTCCAGCATCCCCAACTCGCTGGCCGCGCTGCTGCTGCACGTACGGGATGTGACCGGGTGCAGGCCGCATATCTACTTCGAGTGGACCGAGGGCAGCCCCTTCGCTCAGTTCCTGCGGTTCTTCCTGTTCGGCCAGGGAGAGGTCGCACCCGTCACCCGGGAAGTGCTGCGCGAGGCCGAGCCCGACCGGGCCCGGCGGCCCCATGTCCACGTCGGCTGAGTGCCGGAGTTGCGTCAAACGTGCGGACGGCGGCGTCACGCGTAGGTAGTTGGTGCCGCTGTCCGTGGCCCGGCCCCCGGACGTCGTTCGCCCGCGGTCACGAGGACGCGCATGCCCCTGCCCTTCGGCACACCCTGGTCCACCGGGGAGCGGCCTTCACCGAGATGGACCTCGACGCCGTCCTGGCCCGCCGCCCCCAAACAGCCCTGGTCGATGAGCTGGCCCACACCAACGTCCCGGGGTCGCGCAACACCAAGCGCTGGCAGGACGTGGACGACCTCCTCGACGCCGGGATCGACGTCGTCACCACGCTCAACATCCAGCACCTGGAGTCGCTGAACGACGTCGTACGGCAGATCGACGGAACCACCTCGGAGCCGAACGGCTCCCGAGCCGACACCCCGCCCCTGCGGCTCTCCCGCGACCTCACCGAGGCCATGGGCGGCACCTTGAACCACACCAGCCGCCGCCGCGCCTTCGCGGTCACGCTCACTCTCCCGACATCAACGCACCGCCCGGGACGCTGACGGGCTCACCGCCGCGCGTGGCGGATCGTCAGTCGGCCGAATCCCATGGTCCCGGAGATGCGGATCCTCGGCCCGCCGGGGCCGGAGTGCCGCCGGGGCTTGTAGCGCGTGTCCTTCCACCCGGTGTGCAGACCCTCGAGGTCGACGATCGCGTCGCGAGGCACCGTGATCTTGGCTCTGCCGGTGCCGAGTTGGAGCTCGATGTCCACTACCGGATGTTCGATGACCGCCCGGGACAGGTCCAGGCGCACCCTTCCGAACGCGGACGCGACCTTGAGGACGCGAGGTACCCGCCATGCGCCGCGCCGCTTGATCCGTCCACCGGCGGCGGCGATCGTGGACGTGGTGCCCGCGTTCTCCTCCGGGAGCGAGGCCAGAGCCGACACAAGTTCGCCGCGCGTCTTGGCGGTGAGCACCTGGTGGAGGCGTTCGTCCATGTCCTCGTGCGAGATGTGCCCCTCGGCGTACGCCTCCTGCACGCGCTGTACGGCCGCGTCGCGGTCGTCTTCGCTGACCAGTAACGGCGGGTCTTCCGGCAGAGAAGTCACCGTTTCACTCTACTGGCGCGGCGACGATACGCAGGTGGGTCAGCAGGTTTGTGATCGCGTCAGCGCTTCGTTAGTGGAGCGCTAATGGAACGGTAGCGGCCACCGGCAAGCTGAGTTGCACACCGAGCGAAACATCGCCGGGAGCACTACACCACTGATGACGAAGAAGGTCTTCCCATGCTTATCAGCCGCCCCCGGGTCCGTATGTTCGCCGGTGCCAGTCTGCTGGTGACTGCCGCGATGTTCGCCACCGCTTGCCAGTCGGACGAGACGAGCAGTGGGTCCAATGACTCGTCTGCCTCCGCCAAGGCCACGACCGGGGCCACGGCCGATGCCGCGGGCGACAAGGACACCGCCGCCGACTCGTCGGCCAAGACCCCCGGCGCGAAGGACAAGGGAGCCCAGGATGGCTCCGGTGCCGACACGGGCAACGGCGAGCGCGGCAAGGTCGGGCAGGTGTGCGGGGCCAACGACATTTCCTGGAGCACTCGGGAAGAGACGCAGGCCGGCGGATACATCCTGGTCATGGCGAAGGCCAAGGCGGGGATCACCTGTGTGCTGCCCGCCGCGCTTCCCACGGTGGCCTTCGGGTCGGACGGCACCGAGGCGGGTCCCGCCGAGCAGGCCGTAGGACCGGCGGTCACGCTGAGCGGGGGAACTACCGCCTATGCCGGGGTGAACCCGAAGACCACCGGGGACAACGGTGGCAAGGAACTGGACAGCATCATCGTCGCCGTCGGTGACAAGGACCCCAACCCGGTCTCCCTGCCGGTCGGCACCATCAAGGTCGACAAGCCCATCGTCACCAACTGGCACACCTCCGCGGCGGACGCTGTCCCCTTCGACGGCGGAACGGACCAGTAGCCGACCGGGCCGCCCCATTCCGGTGACGGTGGTTGACGGGGAGGGCGCGCGCCAGCTCTCCCCGTTCGCACGCCGCGGCGATGTAGTACGGCACCTTCGGTACGCGTTCGCGGGGCGTCGCCACCCTCTCACTTCGCAGTAACGACGTTAGGAGTTCGTAGATGCTTCGCAAACGGTCACGTCTGATCGCCGCCCCGATCGCGGCTGTCGCTCTGACCCTGACCATCGCCGGTTACCAGGCCAGTGCGGCCGGATCGTCGCCCTCGGGCGCGGATCGGTCCGGCAAGGTCAGCGAGGCGGCGGGCCCGTGTCTGGCCGACGCCACGACGCTGGTCGGCGATCTCGACGGCGACGGCCACCCGGACAAGATCTCGAACCCCGGGCACACCGGAACCAAGATGACCATCCAGTGGGGCGCCGCGGACGGCACGTTCGGCGCGAAGCACGCCGTCAGCGAACTTCTCGGCGCGAAGAAGGGGGAGGTCGCGACCGCCGCGGTCGCCGACTTCCAGAACGACGGCACCCTGGGCATGGTCGTCAACATCGTCAAGCCGGCCGACGGAGACGACGCCTCGACCGCGCGCGTCGCGGAATACCGCCCCGGCCCGCTCGCCCGGACGGACCTGAGCTCCGCCGACGCCCGGCACTCCGACATCGGCGACCATGGCGAGGTCCAGCAGCTTCGGATCGCCAACTACGGCGACGACCCGTACCCGGACCTCGCGATCCTCAACAACCCCGGTGACGGGCAACTTGATCGGGACGTGCGCCTGTCGACCGCGGGCAGCGGCCCGGGGGACTTCGACTACGCGATGAAGGTGAAGTACGGGGAGTTCGCCAGCACGGCCGAGCCGCCCGCCATGCCCGGCGACGGCTGGAAGCACTTCTACAAGCCCTGCTCCTGACCCCAACCCGGCGCCGCCGATCCTCCGGGCATCGGCGGCGCCGGGCTGCTTCACGCACGCTCCCGGGCCAGGGACCGGGATCGGGCCCGGTCCCGTCCACCGATCGGTGGACGGGAAGTTCAACCGGGCACCTCTGTCGGCCAACCGCGCTGGCCAGCAACGCTTTTGGCCATGAACTCATTCACTGTGCGCATGGCGCGTTGGAGCGCTCAGCACCCCTGGCGGGCCATCGTCGGCTGGCTGGTGTTCGTGGTGCTGTGCCTGGGGATCGGCAGTGCCGTCGGCACACACAGCGCGACCACGGCCGATTACCGGGTCGGCGAGGCCGGGCGGGCGGAGGCGATGGCCGCCGAGGGGGGTCTGGAGCGCAGGGCCGCCGAGCAGGTGCTGATCTCTTCCCGGTCGGGACCCTTCGACCGGGACGCGGCCGAGGCCGCCGCTGGGGACCTGACCGCCCGGATGAAGCGGCTGCCCGAGGTCGCGGGCGTCGCCGACCCGCTGCTGTCCGAGGATCGCCGGATCCTCATGGTCGAGGTGGCTCTGAAGGGCGAGGAGCGGGACGCCAAGGACAAGGTCGACGCGCTGGTCGGACAGACCGACGCCGTGGGGAAGGCGTATCCGGGGCTGCGGCTGGAGGAGACCGGGAGTCCCTCCATCAGCAAGGGAGTCGATCAGCAGCGCGGTGACGACCTGGCGCTCTCCGAGAAGATCACGCTTCCCATCACCCTGATCACCCTGTTGGTCGTCTTCGGATCCGTGACCATGGCGGGGGTGCCGCTGCTGCTCGCGCTGTCGTCCATCGCGGCGGCCGTCGGGCTTTCGATGGTGGCCTCACACCTTTCCCCCGACGCCGGGGTCGGCACGAACGTCATCCTGATGATCGGCCTCGCGGTCGGCGTCGACTACACGCTCTTCTACCTCAAGCGGGAACGCGAGGAGCGCGCCCGCTCGGGCGGCCGGCTGAGCTCCGAGGCGCTGGTGGAAATGGCCGCGGCGACCTCCGGCCGGGCTGTCGTGATCTCCGGACTCGCGGTCGTGGCCTCCACCGCGACGCTGTATCTCGCCTCCGACGTCATCTTCTCCTCACTCGCCACCGGCACGATCGTGGTCGTCCTGGTCGCGGTGGCCAGTTCGCTGACGGCGCTGCCCGCGATGCTCGTCAAGCTCGGACAGCGGGAGGAGCGCAGGGCGCGGCGCCGTGCTGAGCGAGGAAAGCCCGCGCGCCGGACCCGGGACGACAGCGGTGGCCGCGTATGGGCCGCCCTGCTGCGACCCGCGAGCCGGCACCCCCTGGCCACCCTGTGCGTCTCGGTTCTCGCCCTGCTCGCGCTCGTCACCCCGTTGGCCGGGCTGAAGATCACGGAGATGAGCCGGGACACCCACTCCCGTGACATCGCCGCCATGCGGGTGTACGACCGGCTCAACGCGGCGTTCCCGGAGCAACGGGTCACCCACCAGATCGTCGTACGGGCCGACGCCGCGCGCTCCGGCGAGGTCGGCGGGGCGTTGCGCGAGCTGGCCCGACGTGCCGACGCCGACCCGCTGTTCGCCGGCGCCTCGCGCATCCGGACCTCCGCCGACCACCGGCTCAGTGTGCTCGAGCTGAAGGTGCCGTACCTGGGCAACTCCGACCAGGCGTACGACTCCCTCGACCACCTGCGTAAGGACTACCTGCCCGCCACCGTCGGCCGGGTCGAGGGGGCGGAGTTCGGAGTGAGCGGGGACGTCGCCCGGTACGCCGACTATCCCGCTCACCAGAACGGCAAACTCCCCCTGGTCCTCGGGGCGTTGTTGCTGGTGACCTTCGCGATGACGACGTACGCGTTCCGCTCGGTGGTGCTGGGCCTGATCGGTGTCGTACTGAATCTGCTGTCCGCGGCGGCGGCGCTAGGACTGCTCGTCCTGGTCTTCCAGAAGACGTGGGCCGAGGGGCTGTTGGACTTCCACTCCACGGGTTCGATCGGATCGCGCGTACCGCTGTTCCTCTTCGTGATCCTCTTCGGGCTCTCGATGGACTACCAGGTGTTCGTGGTGAGCCGGATCCGGGAGGCCGTCCTCGCGGGCGTGTCCACGCGGCAGGCTGTGCTCGAGGGAATCCGGAGGTCCGCGAGTGTGGTGACGAGTGCGGCGGTGGTGATGACGACCGTCTTCGTGAGTTTCGTCTTCCTGCACATCATCGAGATGAAGCAGATCGGCTTCGTCCTCGCGGCGGCCGTGCTGCTCGATGCCTTCATCGTCCGGATCATGGTCCTGCCGTCGGCGATGCTGCTGCTCGGTGAGGCGAGCTGGTGGCCCTCGCGGACGGCGGGGCGAACGGCGGCGGCCTCGGCTCATCCGGCCGACGGGCGACCGGTGGTCGACGTACGTTGATCGGTATGACCGCTCTCGCCAACCCCTTGGCCGACGCCTTCTGGGCCACTTCGCTGCGCCGGTGGAACGCCGTGTGCTGGGGCCTGTTCGCCGCGATGGCCGTCGGGCTGGTGACGACGGTTCCGGCCGGGGGGAGCAAGTACCAGGCGATCGCGCTTCTGGGCTGCGTGGTGCTGTGCTACGCGGTGCTCGACCGCTTCCCGGGGAATCCCGTCGTACGTCCGCGGGTCTACCTCTCGGTGCTCGTGTTCGCGCTCGGCGGGCTGGCCTATCTGGGCAGCAGCTATGCGGCGCTGTTCATGGTGACGCTGCCGCACTACTGGATGTTCGGGCGCACTCCGCGGGCCTCGATGGGGTTCCTCGGGCTGGCCACCGGTGCCACGCTGGCCGGGAGCCTGGTCCGGCAGGGCTGGTCGGCGGAGTTCTTCGGCGAGACGCTGATGTCCACCCTGATCGTGGTCGCGGTGGGCGTACTGATCGGCCTGTGGGCGCACTCGGTCGTCGCGCAGAGCAGTGAACGGGCACGGCTGATCGAGGAGTTGGAGCGGACGCAGGCACAGCTGTCCGAGGCACACCAGCGACAGGGCGCGGCGGACGAACGGGAACGCATCGCACGCGACATCCACGACACGCTCGCGCAGGGCTTCGCGTCGATCATCGTGCTCGCGGAGGCGGCCCAGGCGGGCATTCACCACAATCCGGCGACCAGCGCCCAGCAACTGCGGTCGATCGAGTCCACCGCCCGGGAAAACCTCGCCGAGGCGAGGGAGTTGGTCGGCTCTGTGGGGCAGCCGGGCCCGGGCCAGGTGGCGGCCGGATCGGTGGCGCGGACGCTGCGCCGTACGCTGGACCGCTTCGCGGAGGACACCGGCCTGGCGGTGGACGCCGACCTGGCAGACCTGGAGTGCGACCAGCAGACCCGTATCGCGCTGCTGCGCTGCACCCAGGAGTCCCTGGCCAACGTGCGCAAACACGCACGCGCATCCATGGTCGGCGTGGTGCTGGTGCGGCGTCCGCACGGAGTGGAGCTGGAGATCACCGACGATGGGACCGGGTTCCGGGTGGGGGAGTCGACCGGCTTCGGACTCGACGGCATGCGCAAGCGACTGGCTGAGCTGGGCGGGAGGCTCACGGTGACGAGTTCGGTGGGCGACGGGACGCGGATCCTGGCGATGATCCCCATGGCGAGCGAGGTGGAGGCATGAGCGAGGGAGGTCTGCGCATCGTCGTGGTGGACGATCACACCGTGATGCGGGCCGGAGTGATCGCCCTGCTCGCCGCCGAGGACAGCATCGAGATCGTCGGCGAGGCGGGCGACGGACGCGTGGCGCTCGATCTCGTCGAGCGGTACGACCCCGACGTGGCGCTGGTCGATCTGCGGATGCCCGTGCTCGACGGGGTGGCGACGACGACGGAGATCGTCGCCCGGTATCCGCGTACGCGGGTGCTTATCCTGACCACGTACGACACCGACACCGAGATCGAGCGCGGGGTGGAGGCCGGTGCCATCGGCTATCTGCTCAAGGACACCACCCGTGAGCAACTCGTCGACGCCATCCACGCGGCGGCCCGGGGCGAGACGGTGCTCGCTCCCCGGGTCGCCGAGAAGCTGGTCGCGCGCATGCGGCGGCCCGTTCAGGAGCCGCTGACCGACCGCGAGACCGAGGTCCTGGGCGCCGTGGCGGACGGTCTCACCAACGCCGAGATCGGACGACGTCTCGTGATCGCCGAGGCCACGGTGAAGACGCATCTGCTGCGCCTGTTCGCCAAGCTCGATGTGAACGACCGGACGAGGGCGGTGGTGGTGGCCATGGAGCGGGGGCTTCTGCGGCGGCCTTAGGGGCGTATGACGCGGCCATAGCGGCGTACTGGCCACTGGTGCGCGACAGAGACAGGGCCCTCACCGCTCGTCGGGCGTTGCCTCGGGAATGCGCTTCCGGTAGTGGATCCGGTCGTACGCGCCGTCCTGGCGGCGCTCGGTCGCCTCGTACCCGTACCTCGGGTAGATCTCCTGGTTCTCCCACATCTGGGCGTTGGTGTAGAGCCGGATCTCCGGGAGGCCGAGAGCGCGTGCGTGCAGCTCGGCGAAGGCGAGCAGGCGCCTGCCCACGCCCTGTCGGTGCGCGTCCGGGTGTACGGCGATGCTCTCCAGGACGAGATGGTCGGGCTCGGCCACCAACACCAGCACCCCCACGACCGGGTCGCCGGTGACGAAGACGCGCCCCGCCGCGATGTCGGTCGCGTAGTCCGCGTCCATCGGTGCGGGGCGGACGCCGATCCGGGCGACGTAGGGGCGGTATGCCGCGTCGGTGACGGCCTCCACCGCGTCAACGTCGGCTGCGGTCGCAGGGCGGACGTGGCTGCGGTTGTCCATGCCCCACAGTTTGGCGCACGGCTCAGCCCGGCTGGGCCTGGGTGCCTCGTTGGGTCTGGGCCACCCACTCCGGCGCCGGCGCGGCGTCGCCGTACGCGTCGTGCCAGTTCCACCATTCGTACGGCGGGGTTTTGGGGTAGTCCTTCGGCGAGTCCTCCCACTCCTCCTGCCGCCCGAGCGCCGTCATGTCGAGGTAGCTCCAGGTGCTCCCCAGCGCCTCGTCACCGCGGGCGTTGATGAAGTAGGTGCGAAATACGCGGTCGCCATCGCGGATGAACGCGTTCGTGCCGTGCCACTCGTCCACACCGAAGTCGGCGTCGAAGTCGTCGGTGATCGTGTACCAGGGCATCGTCCAGCCCATCCGCGCCTTCACCTGCTCGATCTCCGGCTGCGGCGCGCGCGAGGCGAAGACGAGGGTGGTGTCGCGGGCGTTGAGATGAGCGAGGTGGCCCACATGGTCGGCGACCATGGAACAGCCGCGGCAGGCGTGGTCGGGCCAGCCGTAGACGACGGGCTCGAAGAAGGCGCGGTAGACGATCAGCTGACGACGCCCCTGGAACAGGTCGAGCAGACTCACCCGGCCCTCGGGACCCTCGAACGCGTACTCCTTCTGCACCGCCAGCCACGGCATCCGCCGGCGCTTGGCGGCCAGCGCGTCACGGGCGCGGGTCAGCCGCTTCTCCTCCCCGAGCAGCTCCTGACGCGCGGCCTCCCACTCCTGCGGCGAAACGACCGGGGGTGTCTTCATCGTGACGTTCACCTTCCAGTTCGGTCCGAGCTCCTGCGCTGGGCCAGGGGCACGTGAGCCGGGCGCTGCTCAGCAGGCTCCCCGCGTCCACCCTCCAGGGTCGGCCGTCACCGGCGAGGGCGCACGTCGGCACGCCGGAAATCAAACGTACGATCGATATCGGTCGAGCGCACGGCTCCCGGCGCTCATAGCAAAGCCCCAGGCCAGCGGCCCGGGGTTGCTTTGCTGTCTGTTGTCTACTTGCCGGTGCCGACGGGGTCCACCTTGATCGCGGAGCCGGAGCCGTCGGAGACGGGGACGTTGATGCTGACGGGCAGGGAGTGCGAGTGGGTCTCGTTGGGCGGGGTGACGACGAGCGTGGTGAAGGTCTCGCCGGAGCCACCGGAGGTGTTCGGCGGGTAGTAGAGCGTGAAGCGGGTCTCCTCGCCCGGCTTGACGCTCGTCTTCGGCGCCGCGAGGTCGCTGCGCTTGGCACTCAGGGTGCCGTTCTTGCTCTTCAGGTCGACGCCGGGGAAGCCCTGGAGCGTGCAGGTGGCCGACCCGGTGTTCTTGAGGTCGACGATCAGAGTGCCCTCACCCATGCCGTGGGTGCTGCGGAACGCGAGCTGCGAGGTCGCGCAGGCATCGGAACCGGCGTTGCCGCCCCCACCGGAGCCCGAGGAACCCGAGCCGGAGGAACCGGATGAACCCGAGTCGGAGGAACCCGAGTCGGAGGAGTCCGAACCGCCGGAGCTGGACGAGGCTGCGGAGGACGAGTCCCCGCTGGCATCCGCGTTGTCCTGGCACGCGGTCAGACCGAACGCGGCGACTGCGACGACCGCGGCGGCGGCGACCTTGCGTGCGTGACGAGTGGTGATGCGGTGCGACATGAGTCCCTCTGTTGTCGTGAGCGTTGTCCCCGTCCCCCGGGGCCATGACAACAAGTCTGTCCGGCCCCGCTGACGATCAACTAACGCCCTGTTAACAGGCTGACAACGCTGTGACCTCGGGCTTTGTCGCCTTGACCCCTATGAGGCGTTGTGCCCTCCGTGTGCGGTCGCGAGCACGTTGCCGTCGGGCCCGGGTGGCGGTTTCCAGCACCGCCACCCCGAAGCGGCGGTCGGCACGGTCCATGGTCGCCGCCATGGCGAGCCTCGGCAGCCTCGCCGTGGGTGGCCCGCTCGCGTACGCCGGAACGCAGAAGGACTCGGCACAACAACAGTCGGCGCGGAAGAACACCGCGCACCGGAGCCGAGCTCGCCGACATCACCGAGCTGGACCCCTCCAAAGCCTGGGCCACCGGACAGCTCGTCTCCACCCCCGCGACCTCAACCGCTACTTCTCTCGACATCCTCTTCCGGGCCACCCGGCCGAGCTCCATCCGCGTCGTGACGGAGGGCATCGGCATGTTCTTGAGCGCGTGGCCCGCCAACCGGCCGGTTCGGGCCCTGCAAGCTTTCCGCAAGGGGTCGGCAAGCCTTCTGTCCGTCGGGCCGGGCAGAGGACGGACGCGAGACCCACGAAAGTCCATGCCCGAAATCCGCATGAGAGATCAACGGGGGGCGCCATGTCGGCGTTGAGCACGATCGCAGAGTCTTCGTCGGACGAGCCACGCCAGTGGCTCACGCTGGTGGAACGCAAGAAGGTACTGGCCGTCGTCCACACCGTCACCTACGCCAAGCGACTTCTCGATGTCCTGTCGCTCCTGGAGGCCGACTTCCGGCTCCAAGTGGTATTCACCACGCCACCCCACGTCTTCGGGGACGAAGTACCGCGTTTCCTCCAACAGCTGGGAAGCCCCGTACTTCCCTGGGCAGAGGCCACCCGCATGACGTTCGACCTCGCGGTGGCGGCAGGGCCGCGTGGGGTGGAGCAGGTGCAAGCGCCCCTGATCACGATGCCGCACGGCGCCAACTACCTCAAACGCCTGCCCGGGATGTCGGACGCGGGCGTGGCGGGGCTCCGCAAGCGGGACCTCATGCCCGGCGGCAAGCCGCCGGCCGCCGTAGTCGTACCGCACCACGCTGACCTGCGAGAGCTGGGCCGTCATTGCCCCGAAGCGCTTGAGCTGGCGCATGTGGTCGGCGACCCCGCGCACGACCGGATCACCGCGAGCCTGCCGCGGCGCACCGCATATCGTCGTGCGCTGGGTCTCGCGGACGGGGAGCGGCTGGTGCTCGCCGTCTCCACCTGGGGTCCGCACTCGTTCTTCGGCCGTTTCGAGATGTTGCTGCCACGCATGGTCGGGGAGCTTCCCTGCGGGCGGTTCCGTACCGCCATCCTTGTCCACCCCAACGTTTGGTCGGGCCATGGACCGTGGCAGGTCAGGACGTGGTTGGCGTGGTGCAGTCGGCTGGGGGTCAGCGTGGTGCCGCCGGAGGCGGACTGGCGCAGCGTCCTGATCGCCGCTGACTACATCATCGGCGACCATGGCTCGGTCACCCTCTACGGAACGCTCACCGGAGTGCCGATCCTTTTGACCGGGTCCCCGGAGCCGGAAATCAACCCGAGCTCTCCGGCCGCCACCCTCGCTGTCACCGCGCCGGCGCTGTCCCCGGCTCATCCGCTCCCCGAGCAACTCGAGTACGCCGCAGCCGAATACCGCCCGGAGGAGTACGCCGCGATCGCCGCGCGCATCACCTCCGAGCCCGGCCGCTTCCATCGCAATATGCGGCGGCTGATGTATCGGCTGATGGGATTGGGCCAGCCCGCCCACGAACCGCGGGCGATACCGCTACCGGAGCCGCCGACACTGCGATCGTGGTCCTCCGATCGTGGAGAGGCATCGGCATGAGGCGCCCGGCCGGGTGTTTCGTCACCGTGGAGTGGTGGGAGGAGGCTCCACCCGATCCAGCGCCGACGCCGTCCCTGTGCCTCTGGACGGGCCGGGCGGCGGGCGGAGGCGTCTTGCTGGCGCGTACCGGTCTCGCGGGCACCCGCCGGGCGACCGTCCTCGACGAGCACTTGACGGTGGACGCCGATGCCTGCGCCGACGCACGCGGGCTGGACTGCGCCGACGTCCTGCGTGGAAGCCGCCCGCGGTCGGCCGCCGAGGCGGTGCGGTGGCTGGCGGAGGTCGGGCCCGCCGGACCGGGGTGCCGCCTGGCCGCCGTACCGCTGACCGGTGGCGGCTGGGTGGCGCGCGGCGGTACTGACCCGGACGTGGTGGCCCTGCCCTGCCGTGTGCCACCGGAGCAATGGCTCTTCGCGTCCTGCCTGCACGCATGGCTGGTGGCGGGGCTCCCGCTGAGCGGAATGTTGGAGGCACGCCCGCGGATCACGTACCGCTCGGCGATTCCCTGAGCCGACGCGCGTCGGAGGGGCTGGTGACCTCGAACAGCGCAAGCGCCCGGGCGCGGAAGTTCCGTGCCGCCGTCTCTTCCCCGCGTTCCCGGGCGCTGTCTCCGAGCATCTCGAGGGTACGGGCCTGCCAGTGAGCAGCCCCGGACGAGGTGAACACCGTGAGGGCCTCTGCCATCGCCGTCACACCCACCACGTGTTCACCGGCGCGCGCACGGGCACGCCCCAAAAAGACCAGGGCGCGCGCCGCGTCATGGGGGTCGTTGACGGCCAGCAGACCAGCGCGCGCGTACGTGAAGTACTCGACGGCCCGGCCGGTGTCGTCCTGGGCGAGTGCGATCTCACCGAGGACGATCCTGGCCAGGGCCACACCGCGTGGGTAGCCGCACGCTTCCCACAAGATGGTGGCCTGGTGGAGATAGTCCACGGCAGCCACCATCCGCCCGGCCTCGCGGTGGCAGCCGCCGAGGCCCAGTAACGCCTGTCCCTCGTCCCGTACATCGCCCGCCTCGCGCGCCGCCCGGCGGGACTCCTCGTACCACTCGGCCGCGTCGTCGACGCGGCCGGCGGCACTCAGGCCGATGGCGCCGGAGTTGAGCATCTGGCGCTCGGCCTCGGCGTTACCGTCTCTTCGGGCCGCTTCCAGCCCGATCTCGTGAGCCTCGATCCACAGATCGTAGTAGCGCAGCCGAAGGAAGACCGGCCACATAGCGTCCACGAGCTGCCAGGTCATCGCATGCCACTGGGATGCCGCGGCAGCGCGTATCACCGCCATGAGGTTCATCCGGTGGGCATCGAGCCAGGCGAGCGCGCCCGGATCGTCGGTGAAGGGGATGGGGAGCCCCGAGGGGTGGGCCACGTCCCTGTCGAGGGTGAACTGCGCGGGTGTGATCAGCTTCTCCGCTTCGGTGGCCGTCTCCAGATACCAGTCGCAGACCCGCCGCAGTACCTCCGCGCGAGTCGTAGCGCTCTCCTCCGCGATCGCTCGGCCGTGGGCGTGGACACGCACCAGATCGTGGTGGCGGCAGATGCCCGGGCCGATGTCCTCCATCAGGTTGGCCTCGACGAGCTCGTCCAGTCGGGATTCCGCCCACGCAAGGGAGGCGGCGCAGGCCGCGGCGGCGCTACTCGCGTCGAAGGTCCGCAAGGGCAGTGGGCCGAGCCTGCGGTAGAGGAGGGCGGCGCCCTCGGTGAGTACGGCGTAGGAGGCGTCCAGGGCGTTGCTCACTGTGGTCTCCCCTTCCACTTGCAGCGCGGCCAGACGCTCCGTGTCCCGGGTCAGGGCATCGGCCAGTGTCTTCACGGACTGTCGTGGCCTCGACGCCAGGCGCGCGGAGGCAAGGCAGACGGCAAGGGGCAATCCTGCACACAGCGCGACGACCTGACGCGCCGCGTGCGGCTCGTTCGCGACGCGGTCGTCGCCGATCGCACGGCTGAGCAGCTCGGCCCCGGCGGCCGGTTCCAGCGCCTCCAGCTGGTGCATCGCCGCTCCATCCATGCGGAGGCCGGTCAGTCTGCGGCGGCTGGTGACCACGGTGAGGCCACCCGGTCCCGCGTGCAGCAGCGGGCGGACCTGCGCAGCGGTGAACACGTTGTCCAGGACTACCGCGATCCGGGCATCAGCGGTCCAAGACCGCCACAGCGACGCCTTTTCGGCCATATCAGCGGGCACGGAGCCGGCACCGAGCGCCCGCAGGAACTGGCTCAGAATCTCGCCAGGGCTCGCGGGGCCCTCGGGCGAATGCCCCCGCAGGTCGGCGTAGAGCTGTCCGTCGGGGAACTCAGGCGCGAGAGAGTGCAGCCAGCTGCACACCAAAGTCGTCTTGCCGATACCGGCCGGGCCGCTGACCACGATCAGCGAGCGGGCCGGGCCGCCATGCCCACGGCCGGTCAACAGTCCATCCAGCGCCGCCAGATCGTCGCCACGGCCCGTGAAGTGGGCGGGGACCGGCAGGAGCTGCCGGGGTGGCGGCACCGCAGCGGCCGCTCCGGTGTGCACATGGATGCCGCCGTGAACGTCGCGCGCCTGTACCACGGGACCGAAAATCCGGGCCTGGCCGCCGATCAGATTCTCGTGGGCATCCCCGTGAGCCTGGCCCATCCGTCTGCCCCCCGGTCAGTCGGTTGCCGTTTGTGTGGATCAGCCCGGTTCTACCCTCGACGAGGCTTCGGCGATGCACCCGGGAACGCCCGATGACGTGATTCGGCCAGTGCGCCGCGAACGGCGTATGGCGGCTCTCGATGCCCCATGCCATGCTCACTGAAAAGGACAGACCAGCGGGAGGACGCTGGTGGACATCCATTTACTCGGGCCGGTGGAGCTTCGGCTGGAGGGCCGGCAACTGAAGCTCGGTTCGGACAAGGAACGGGCTCTGCTGGCCGCTTTGGCGCTGGAAGTGGGCCGCCCCATCTCCATGAACGCGCTCCTGGAGCGGCTCTGGGACGGCAAGGCTCCACCACGCGCCCGCGAGAACGCCCACACGTACATCTCGCGAGTGCGTAAGCATCTACGCCTCGCCGGCACCGGGCCGAGCGCCCCGCGCATCACCAGCCGGGCCCACACCTACGTGCTGAACACCGACCCCGACTCGGTCGACTTGAACCGCTTCCAACGCCTCACCGATCTCGCCGGAGCGGTGGCGACAAGCGGCGAGGACGAACGCGTCGTGGACCTCCTTACTCGCGCCGAACACCTCTGGCAGGGGGAGGCCCTCGCCGGGCTCCCCGGCACCTGGGCCGAAACCGTACGCAGCACGCTCGCCGAGCGCCGTCTCCAGGCGACCATTTCCCGAATCGCGGCTCTGCACCGGCTCGGCCGTTTCGCGGACTCGATCGGTGAGCTGTCGGCCATGGTGCGCCACCACCCTGAGGACGAGACGCTGGCAGGCCAGCTGATGCTGGCGTACTACGGCAGCGGCCGATACACGGACGCCTTACGGGTGCATCAGCAGGCCCGCCGACTGCTGATGTCGGAATTCGGCTCCCGGCCAGGGGACGAACTGGACCGAATACACCGCGGCGTCCTTGACCGGACACCGGTGGACCGGCTCCTCCAGGCCGCCGCCCCCGCGGCGTCCTCCGAGCCTTCCGCCGGAGGGCATTCCTCTGCGCAGCCTCCGCCACGCAATCTGCCGTACCAGCCCCCGCTCATCGGCAGGCGCTCCGAGCTCGACGTCTTGATGGCGTCCATTGGCACGGAGTCGAGGGAAGGGGCTGTGCTGACGCTGGAAACGGTCAGTGGCATGGCCGGGGTTGGCAAGACAGCGGTCGCGGTGGACACCGCTCGGACACTGGCTCCTCGATTCCCTGCCGGTCAAGTCTTCCTGGACTTGCGGGGCCACTCCCCCTCCCAGGAACCGCTGAGTCCGAGCGCGGCCCTTGCCACGCTCCTGCGGCTGTTCGGCGCGCCCGCCGATTCAATCCCCGTCCGGTTGGACGAGTTGATCGCCCTGTGGCGGACCACCATCGCCGACCGCCGAGCCGTGATCGTGCTGGACGACGCGGCGGGGCCCGATCAGGTCGCACCGCTGCTGCCTGGCAATTCGCCGTGCCTGACCATCATCACCAGCCGTCGGCATCTGACGGGGCTTCCGCATGCGGTGCCGCTTGCCCTGGACGTGCTGCCGACCGATGACGCGATCACCCTTTTCCGGAGTTTCGCGGGTGCGGCACGGACCGAGGACATCACAGAGACCGCCCGCATCGTGCGCCTATGCGGCCATTTGCCGCTCGCCATCGAATTGGTGGCCAACCGCTTCCGTTCCCGCCCCTCTTGGAGCCTGACCACCCTGGGCGAGCGCCTGGCACGCAGCCCCGGTCCCCTCGGCGAGATCCGCAACGCAGATCAGGAGATTCTACGCGCCTTCGCCCTTTCCTACCGGGCCCTCGACGCCACGCAGCGCAGCACGTTCCGGCGCCTGGGGCTGCATCCGGGGCGCGACTTCACGGCCGAATCGGCCGCCGCGCTACTCGACCTTCCCCCCAAGGAAACCGAGCGGCTGATTGAATCCCTGCTGGAGTGTCATCTCCTCCGGGAACCGGCGCCCGACCGGTACCGGTTTCATGACCTGCTGGGCGAATACGCCCGGATGCTTGCTCTTTCGGAAGACAGCGCGTGGGAGCGTGAGCAGGCCCTGGAACGGCTCATCGCCTCGTACCTACGGAACGCGGAGCAGGCCGACCGAGTGGCGTACCCGCGGAGGATCCGGCTCGCGCCGGACGGTGCGCACGAGCTTCCGGCCCTCTCCCCCATGCGGAACGCCCAGGACGCGCGCGCCTGGTTCACCGCCGAGTACGGCAACCTCCTGGCTGTCGAGCGCCACGCCCGTACCCATGACTCCCGGCCGTCCGCGGCCCGGCTCGCCCACGCATTGGCGGGATTCCTGGAGTCCGAGTGTCACTGGCAGGACGCCATTGACATCCTCCAGCACGCCGCCGACCACTGGTCACGCACCGGCGACCAACCGGCCCAGTGCCACGCACTGCTCTGCCTCAGCTCCAATCACGCCAACACGGGCCGCTATGCGCAGGCCGTGGAGGCGGGCGAGCGGGCACTGGAGATCGCGCGGACGACCGGGGACCGGGAGGCGGAGTGGGAGGCATACCGGAGCCTCGGGGTGATTTATTGGCATATAGGTGAGAACGAGACCGCGGTGGTGATGCACCAGAGAGCATTCGCGATCGGCATCGCGACCGGCAACGTCCTGAATCAGGCCAGATCTCGAAACAACACCGCGATATCCCTTCTCGCCCTCGGAGAACTGGAGCGCGCACTGGACCATTTCCAGAACGCGATATCCGGTTTCCGGTCAGCAGGCGATGAGGTCGGCGTTATTAGAACACTCAACAATGTAGGCGACCTGTACGCACGCCGAGGTGACTACGCACAGGCCCGGAAGGCTTTCGAGGAATTACTTCCCCTGACGGAGTCCACCGGAAATGCCTACACCCAGGCGATGGTGCGTACCAATTTGGCCGCAAGTCTTGCCGAAGCCGGCGAAATCGACCGGGCGCTGGCACTTCACCATCGGGCATTGACGGACTTTCGCATGCTCGGGGACAGAAAGAGCCAGGCGACAGCGTACAACGGGCTTGGGGAAGCGTACTTCAAGGAGGGCTCTGTTGACTCATCCGTCGAGAACCACCTGAAGGCCCTGGACATCGCCCGCGACATCGGAACAACCCAGGAAGTCACGCGCGCCCTGCGCGGGCTGGGTCAAAGCGAACTCGCCAGTGGCCGACTCGAGGCCGCGGCCGAGCACCTGGAAGCGGCCATAGCTGCCGCGAACAGGGTCAACGCCCGCGACGAGGGAGCCAGGGCGCAAGCGATCCTCGCCGAGGTACGGGCGACAGCGGGTGATATCGCGGGAGCTCGGGAACTGCTGCGTCGGGCGCTCTCTACGCTGCGCGGTTTGAACGAACGAGAAGCGAACAGATCACACAAACTCCTGACCAGAATCGATCATGGAGAAACAGACTTTGCGACTCGTCGGTAAGTTAATCCCCGGTAGTGCATGACGCCGGAGATCGAACACTTGACCTCAACTTCTCTGTTTGATTTAGCTCCCGAGGGGCGCTACTGTCAGTGTCGATCTTGGACGCTCACATCAATCCGAGGACAAGTGCAGAGATTGCAACTCACTATTCGCTGGCTTCAAGCAGTGACGTTTCTCTTGGCGGTTTTGGCATGCATGCCGACTCTGCTCGGGGGATGGACATCCAGCAATCCGGCAACTCCGGCGAATGACAGAATCCGCCATGGCGTGGTGCGGCATACCGAAGACATCGCCGCCGTACCCCTCATCGACGGGACATACATCGCCGAGAACTAGGATCACCGGCCAGCTACGGTAGCTCAAGGCCCAGGTCACCGGCCTGGGCCTTCAAAAACCCCGCGCCGTAGGCGGCCTCGCGTCGTTAGGATCCGGCGCATGGCCACAGCCGACCACGCAGTTACCCATGTCCTTACGGGCTACCGGCCGAAGACCACCGCGGAATGCGTCGACCTCGAGCGGGTGCTCGGCGTTGTCGAGGCGGGCGCCCCCTGGGACCGGTCCAACCCCCTCCACATCACCGCATCCGCCCTGATCGTGCACCCCGGCAGCGGCCGAGTGCTGCTGCGCTGGCACCAGCGTCACCAGTCGTGGCTGCTGGTGGGCGGGCATGGCGACCCGGGCGAGTACGACCCGATCGCCATCGCCCTGCGGGAGGGGCGGGAGGAGACGGGGCTGCCCGACCTGGCCCCGTGGCCGGACGCGGACGTACGGCATGTGGTGATCGTCCCGGTCCCCGCGAACAGCCGGGAGCCGGCGCATGAGCACGCCGATGTGCGCTATGTGCTGGCCACCAGCGTTCCCGAGGCGGTACGGCCGGAGAACCCGGACGCGCCGCTGCGCTGGCTGACGCCGGACGAGGCGCGGATGGCGATCACCGAGGCCAATGTCCTGGACACGCTGTCCCGGGTGGAGTCCCTGCTCGCGCGCTGATCAGTCCTTACTGAATGCCTGGGCTACGGCGAGGCTGTCCTCGTAGACGTGGTGGCGGGTGACGAGGCCGCCTTCGAGGGTGAGATACAGGGCGAACCGCGCACGATAGGCGCGTCCGGTGGCCCGGGCGGTCTGGCGGATCTCGCCGAGCACGACCGCGTCGTCGCCGTCGACGAGGATGCGCTCGACCTCGGTGGCCGCCTGCTCGGGCACATGGTGGCGGGCCAGCTCCGCGAAGTGGGCGGCCACGTCCGCGCGGGTGGAGCGGTGGCGAATCCACGGGGTGGCGGGGCGGCCGTGCTCGGCCTCCGGCCAGTCCAGCTTCCAGTCGCTGCGCTCGGCATACAGCTCGGCGATGCGCTCGGGGTCACCCTCACCGATGCGGCGCAGCAGTTCCGCCACCAGGGCGCGGGTGGTCGTGGGTGCGGCCGAGGACATGGTGATCCCTCCGATCGGAAGCCTTGCGGGGAGCGATCACCATGCTGCCCGGGGGCGCGGCGCGGTGCGATTACGTCCCAGGTAATGCCCGCCGTGGAACGGGGTGCGGCCGACCGTTTTGTCCGGAGAGGTCAAGCCCGGCTGGATCGATTCGACCCGGGCGGACGTGGCGGCCCGGGGCGGTGGCGGCCACCGTGGGACGGGTTGGCACAGCAGGAGGAGTAGTGGAGTAGCGGAGGGAGAATCGACGATGGCCGGTTCCACAGCGTTCGATCGCGGGGAGTGGCGGACCACGCTCGATCAGGTCACGGCCGAGCACGAGGGGGAACTGGCCACCATCGAGGTGCTGGACCCGTCGGTCGGGCATCAGTACGAGGCCGAGCGGCTGCCCTTCTCCTCCCTCAGCTACGACCCGAAGGACGACACGGTGATCGGTGCCGTCGGCGGGAGAGCGCCGCGGTATCCGGTGGTGCTGCGGCACATGGTGTGGCATCCCACCGAGGTCGACGTGGCCACGGAGGACATCCCGGAGGCGGCCGTCCGCGTCGTCGCGCCGGACGGCAGCACCACCTTGATCACCTTCTATCCGGAGGAGTCCGGGACGTAAGCGGTGAAGGGCGCTCCGCCGTCTCGCCTGGCGTACGTCAAGAGCTCGCCGCCTAGTGCCACAGCGAGACGGCCAGGCCCAGGCCGCCGAGGGCGATGGCGATCCGGAGCGGGGTTTCGGGCAGGCGGCGGACGGCCAGGGGGCCGAGCCAGCTGCCGAGGAGGGCGCCGAGGCCGAGGGATACGGCGGCGGCCCAGTTCACGGGGGCGACGGCTACGTAGGCGACGGCCGCCGTCACATTAGCCGCACCCGTGGCGATGTTCTTGACGGCGTTGGTGACCGGGAGGGGCTCCGTGGCGGAGAGCGAGAGCACCGCCAGCATCAGGACGCCCGAGGCCGCGCCGAAGTAGCCGCCGTAGAGGCCGACCAGCAGGACCGCGCAGGCGAGCGGGAGGGTGGGCCGGGCAGTGTTGGCGAGGGAGCGTGAGCGGGAGGCCACGAGCCGGCGGAGCGGATCGCGGACCAGGATCAGCACCGAGCCGAGGGCGATCAGCCACGGTACGACGGTCTCGAAGGCGGAGGACGGGGTTCCCAGCAGCAGGGCGGCCCCGACCGCGCCGCCCAGTGCCGCGATGACGCCGAGTCGGAGGAGGCGGTCGCGCTGGCCGCGGAGTTCGGCGCGGGATCCCGCCGCGGTGCCGACGGTGTTGGAGAACAGGGCCACCGTGTTGGTCACATTGGCGGCCACCGGCGGCAGGCCCACCGCGAGCAGCGCCGGATAGCTGAACAGCGAGGCCAGCCCCGCGATCGAACCGGCGAGCCCGGAGGCCACCCCGGCCGACACCAGCAGCGCCGCCGAGTCGATGCCCATCCGTTCTCCACCCCTGTGGCTGTGTCCTGCGCGTTTGCGTCCGCGTGTGCGTATGCGTGTGCGTGTGCGCGCTGGTGAGTGGCGCTGTTCGCCACCTCGGCGACGCCGCTGTTCTTTACTCCACGTCGGCGACGTCGCTTCATACTCCAGGGGTGCTGTCTCCTATGCAAGACAGCGTTCATCTATATGAACTTGTAGATGGCCCCAGAGGGTCGCGCGGCCCTACCAGGTCAGGGCGTCCTGCGCAGTCGTCTGCCAGTACGTGACCTGGGCGGCGCTGTCGATGTAGACCGAGCCGCCGGGCAGTTCGACGCTCACGGGGTCCTCGCTGCCGTCGATGAACACCTCGAGCGAGTTGACCTCGCTGCCCTCCGAACCCGAGCCGTCCCCCGCGGAGGTGGTGATGCCCGCATAGGTGCTCTCGCCCGGGGCGAGCACGACGACGGACTGCGGCCGGCTGTCCTCGTTCACCGGGGTGGCGGACTGTGCGTCCTCGCCGAACTTCAGGCCGGGGTAGCCGACCAGCTTGCAGTCCACGCCGGCCCCGTTGGTCGCCTTGAGCAGCAGGTGGTTGATCGGGTTCTTGACCTTCTGGAGGGAGAAGACCGTCTTGTTGATGTCGCAGTCGCCGATCGGCTCCTCCTCGGACCCTGCCCCGGCCTTCTGGGCCTGCGTCTTCGCGTCCTTGGCGTCCTTGGCGCCCGCGTTACCACCCTTGGCCGTCTTGTCCGCCGCGCCCGCCTTGTCCGACGTGCCCGCGTCCTGTCCGTTCGAGGATGGCCCCGGGGCCGAGGCCGACGACTTCGCCTTGCCCTCGTTGTCCGAACCTCCGTCTCCGCTACCGCCGCACGCCGCGGTCAGACCCAGGGCGGCGACGGCCAGCATGGAGGCGGCGAGGGTACGGACGGTGCGGCCGCGGCGGTAAGCGGTGACGTTCATGGCGGGTTCTCCCTTTGGGGCGGGTCGGCGGTCCGGCGTTGTCCCCCACCGGCCCTCGGTATGGCTATGAGCCTGCCGTGATCCGCTGGCGTAAAGCTGCCGCCGCAACGCCGTTCCGCTAACACGGCGCTAACACAACGGCACGGCCCCCACCTCCAGTTGGCCGACCCGCCCGTTCGCCGGTCCGTCCGTTTGTCCCGCCGCCGGACGGCGCTCCGCTGATAACCGTTCCGCCACGCCCTGGACCACCTGGTCCGCCGATGCTCCCGCCGACCTAATCTAGGAGGCCGGTACGGCCGTTCAAGACGCGGAGACAGCGCGGGAAAGGGGATCGGCGATGCCGCTGGCCACCGGGGATCCGGAATCCATAGGCGGCTACGCCCTGGTCGACCGGCTGGGGTCGGGCGGCATGGGCGTCGTCTATCTCGGGCGTTCGGCCTCGGGGCGGCAGGTCGCGCTCAAGCTGATCCACGAGCAGTATGCGCAGGACGAGGAGTTCCGGACCCGTTTCCGGCAGGAGGTCGCGGCGGCGCGCCGGGTGAGCGGGGCGTTCACCGCACCCGTCGTGGACGCCGATCCGGAGGCCGACCGGCCGTGGATGGCCACGCTGTATGTGCCGGGGCGCACCCTCTCCGAGGTCGTACGGAAGAACGGGCCCTTGGACGGGCGCACCTTGCGGACACTCGGCCTCGGGCTGGTCGAGGCGCTGCGCGAGATCCACCGGGCCGGGGTGGTGCACCGGGACCTGAAGCCCGCCAACATCCTGATGGCCGAGGACGGGCCGCGCGTCATCGACTTCGGCATCTCCCGCGCCGTCGACAGCCAGACCCTCACCGTCACCATCGGGCGGGTGCTCGGCACCCCGCCGTTCATGTCGCCGGAGCAGCTCCGCAGTCCGCGGGACGTCACGGCGGCGTCCGATGTGTTCTCGCTGGGGTCGCTGCTGGTGTTCGCGGCGCGGGGCAGCAGCCCGTTCGAGTCCGACAGCCCGTATCTGTCGGGCTACCAGGTGATGTACGAGCATCCGACGCTGGACGAGGTCCCGGCACCGCTGGCGGGCATCGCCGAACGCTGTCTGGCCAAGGAGCCGGAGGCCCGGCCGAAGCTGGACGAACTGCACCATATGCTGCGGGCGCTGCCGGACTTCCCCGCGGCGGAGCGCGTCGTAACCGCCGGTGGTCCCGGGGCGGACGGTGGTCCCGGAGCGGCCGCCGCCGGGCATCCCCCCGCCTCCTCGGCCCACGCTCCCCACCCCGACTCGCAGCCCGGCCCCCAGCCCCCCGGCTCGCAGCCCCCCGGACCGGGACGGACCGGACCTGGGCGGGGAGCTCGGCGGCGGCTCGTCGTCACCTCCGCCGGAGTCGCGCTGGCCGTCACCGGGCTGACCGTCGCGGCGGCGGTCTTCGCCCCGGACATGACGGATTCGTCGGGCGACGCGTCCGCCGCCTCCGCCACCGCGCCGTCCCAGAAGCCCGCGTCACTCCCCGAGGGCTGGCGGCCATGGCGGACGGCTCTGCGGGTCGAGACCGAGGGGCCGCCCCTCGTCTACCAGCAGTCCGGATGTGTCCCGGATAACGGCCGGACCCTGTACTGCGGCGGAAACGGGTTCACGATCGCCAAGGTCGACGCCGCCACCGGTCGCGTCCTGTGGCGCTGGGGCACCCGCCCCCAGGCGGCGCGCCCGATCGGGGTGCGGGACGGAATCGCCTACGCCTACCGGGAGCCGAAGGACGGCGGGCGATGGGTGGTGGCCCTGGACGCCGCCACCAAGCGACAGCGGTGGGAGCAGAGGATCAGCGACTCCGCGTCGGTGCAGCTGTTCCGCGGCGGGGTGCTGACGCTGTCGCCGGACGCCGGCCAGTTCGTCGCCTACGGGACGTCGGGTGAGCGGCTGTGGCAGTCACCGGCGCCCCAAGGGAAGTACTGCGAGCCGACGGTGCTGGGCGGCGAACCGTACGGCCTGTGCTCACCCGTGACTTCCGACGGACTGGCCGCCGAGGGCCCGTACGACCTGCTGCGGCTCGACCCCTCCGACGGCAAGCAGCACGAACTCACCACCCTTCCGAAGAAGACGCTGACCATCGGCGCGGCCACGGGCAAGCCACTGTTCCTGATACCGCAGACCGCGAAGGAGGTGTACGACTCGGGGTACGAGCGCCCGTACACGTCCATGCTCCGGGTGGATCCGAGCACCGGCGAGACCAAGCGGATCCCGCTGCGGCGCCCCGTGCTGGGTGAGCCGACCCTGCTGCGCGGTGCCGTCTACTTCGTCCGTGCCAACGGCACGGTCACCGCGGTGTCGGCGGACAGCGGCCGGGAGCTGTGGCAGCGGGCGACGGAGACGGAGAACCTGTCCGCGCCCGTGCTGTCCAGGCGGTACGGACAGCTTTACTTCTCCAACCGCTTCGGCCGGCTGCTGGCGCTGAACGTGGACGACGGCACGGAGGCGTGGCGCACGGCCGCGCTGGACAACCCCGGGACGGCGGCGCAGGACACGGAGCCGAGGGTGGTGCTCGTCCAGGACGCGATCGTGGGGACGGCCGGGGACACGGCGTTCTCCGTACGCCCGGACCGTCCCTCGGCGCGGCCCCCGTCCTGATCCACCCGCTCCTGTCCCGATCCACCCGCTTCCGTCCTGATCCACGCGACGGCGGTCGGCGCGGCTACACCGGGGCCGGGCCCACGAGTTCGTCCAGGACGTCCGTCATCGTGACGAAGCCGAGGACCGCCGTACCGGTGTCGGCCGTCACGACGGCCAGGTGGGTGCCGGTGGCGCGCATGGTGGTGAGGGTGTCGTCCAGCGGGGTGTCGGCCCGCACGCGGGGGATGGTGTGGACGGCGGTATCGGGGAACGGGCGGTCCCGGTCGACGGCCCCGAGGGTGTCCTTGATGTGGAGGTAGCCCAGCATGGCGCCGCCGGGGCCGGTGACCGGCAGGCGGGAGTAGCCGGAGGCCGCGGCCGTGCGTTCCAGTTGGGCGGGGGTGACGCGATGGTCGACGGTGACCATCGCGCCGAGGGGGACGAGGATGTCGCCGACCCGCCGGGTGCCCAGCTCCAGGGCGTCGCGCAGCCGGTCGCCGCCGGACTTGTCGAGCAGCCCGGCGTTACTGGAGTCCCGTACCAGCCGGATGAGTTCGTCGTCCGTGAAGACCGACTCGACCTCGTTCTTGGGCTCGACCTTCAGCAGTCGCAGCACGGCGTTGGCGAAGGCGTTGACGCCGAAGACGACCGGGCGCAGGAGGCGGGTGAGGGCCACCAGGGGCGGGCCGAGGAGGAGTGCGGTGCGCTCGGGGGCGGCGAGGGCGATGTTCTTGGGGACCATCTCGCCGATGAGCATGTGGAGATACGTGGCCACTGTGAGCGCGACGACGAAGGCGATCGGATGCACCAGGGCGTGCGGCACGTGGACGGTGTCGAAGACGGGCTCCAGCAGATGGGCGATGGCCGGTTCGGCGACCGCGCCCAGGGCGAGGGAGGAGATGGTGATGCCGAGCTGGGCCGTGGCCATCAGCGCGGACAGGTGCTCCAGCGCCCACAGCACACCGCGCGCCCGCTTCTCCCCCGCCTGTGCGCGCGGCTCGATCTGGCTGCGGCGCACGGAGATCAGGGCGAATTCGGCGCCGACGAAGAAGGCGTTGGTGAGGAGGGTGAGGGCGCCGATGGCGAGTTGGAGGACGGTCATCGGGTGGCCTCGGTGATCTCGACGGCCTCGGTGGCCTCGGTGGCCCCGGCGGTCTCGGTCGCTTTGGTGACCTCGGCGGTCTCGGTGATCCGTACGCGGTCGGCGCGGTGGTGGTCCACCTTCAGGACCATGAGCTGCCAGCCGTCGGTCTCGATGGTGTCCCCGGCCGCCGGGATGCGCTCCAGGGCGGTGGCCAGCAGGCCCGCCACCGTTTCGTACGGGCCCTCGGGGGCGGTCAGGCCGATGCCGGTGAGCTCGTCCAGCCGTACGCCGCCGTCCGCCTCCCAGGCGCCGGGGCCGAGGGGCACCAGGCCCGGGGTCTCGTCGGTGTCGTGTTCGTCGCGTACGTCGCCGACGATCTCCTCGACGATGTCCTCCAGGGTGGCGACCCCCGCCGTGCCCCCGTACTCGTCGATCACGACGGCCATGGTGTGCGCTCTGCGCAGCCGGTCCAGCAGCCGGTCCACCGGGAGGCTGTCCGGGACCAGGAGCGGGGGCGTGGCCAGGTCGGTGACGGGGGTGGTGGCGCGGTCGGCGGCGTCCAGGGCGAGGACGTCGCGGATGTGCACGGTGCCGACCACCTCGTCCAGGGTGTCGCGGTAGACGGGGAAGCGAGATCGGCCCGTCGCCAGGGTGAGGTTGGCGGCGTCGGCGGCCGTGGCGTGGGCCTCCAGCGCCTGGACGTCCACGCGCGGGGTCATCACGTTCTCGGCGGTCAGCTCGCTCAGGTGGAGCGTACGGACGAACAGCTCGGCCGCGTCCTGTTCCAGCGCGCCCGCGGCGGCCGAGTGGCGGGCCAGCGCGACCAGTTCGTCCGGGGTACGGGCGGAGGCCAGCTCCTCGGCGGGCTCCAGGCCCAGACGGCGCACCAGGCGGTTGGCCATGTTGTTGAGGTGGTGGATCAGCGGGGCGAAGGCGGCGGTGAAGGCGCGCTGCGGGGCGGCCACCGCCTTGGCCACGTGCAGGGGGCGGGAGATCGCCCAGTTCTTGGGCACCAGCTCCCCGGCGACCATCAGCACCACCGTGGAGAGGGCCACGCCCAGCACCAGCGCGGTCGTCGAGGCCGCGCCCTCCGGCAGGCCGGTCGCGGTGAGCGGGCTCTGGAGCAGGGTGGCCAGCGAGGGCTCGGCGAGCATGCCGATCACCAAGGAGGTGACGGTGATGCCCAGTTGGGCGCCGGAAAGCTGGAACGTCAGCCGGCGCACCGCCATCAGCGCGCTGTCGGCCCCGCGCTCACCGGCTTCGGCGGCGCGCTCCAGGTCACCACGTTCGACAGTGGTGAGGGAGAACTCTGCGGCCACGAAGAGGGCGCAGGCGAGGGTAAGCGCCAGCGCGAGGAGAAGCAACAGGATCTCGGTCACCGTGCCACCGCCGTCTGCCCGCTCAGGGGAGCCCTGGTGCGGGACGCCGTGATGAGGGGCGTCCTCGTGAGGGGCGTCCTCGTGAGGGGCGGGCGGAGGGTGGCACGGGTGGTACTGGGAGGGTCAGGGTCGCCCATCGCGGGTCTGGTGCTCCTTCATCGCTGGTAGGTGGCTCGCCGGGACGTCCGGTGGATCCCCACATGTCCGGGGAAGGCAGTGTCCCTCCACCCATAGTAAAGGGACGGTAAAAGTGCGGGCCCCCGGCCCGCACCGCCACCCGCGTCGAGATTCGCTCCGCACAACCTGCGGCTTTTCCGTGTCGGCTCGATTGGGGACGGGGTTGCCTGTCGTCGGCACAGGTTTATCGGCAATACTTCCCGCCGTGGAGCAGAGCACTGGACCGATCATCCCGCCCATGCACACAGCCGGGACGGATCCGGGGTATGTCCCCGGCCTGACGTCCCCGCGCCCTGCCGATGTGGAGGAGGACGCACCGGACAACGCAGCAGAGCGGCCACCCGAGGAAGTCACCGCCGAGGACGAAGTCGACGAGGTAGAAAGCGCCGAGGCAGAAGGCGCCGACGCCGAGGCGGAGTCCGACGACGAAGCCGATACGAAGGGCGACGTCGCGTCCGACGGGGAAGCGGACGACGACGGCGAGGAAGAGGAAGCGGAAGAGGACGGCGAGGAGGAGGACGGCGGCGTCGTCTTCGACGTGTCCGACCGGCGCGGTGCGATCCGGGCCGGGCGCCATGGTGTCGCGTTCGAACTCGACGGCGAGAAGGCCGAGTTCGGGTGGGACGAGATCGGCGCGGTGGAGGTCGACACCCCCCGGTTCGGGAAGCGTTTCGGGATCACGGTCTATACGACCAACCGGCGTTGGTACACGGCCGATGTCGAGGCACCCGCCCGCAAGCTCCTCAAGGAATGGACGGCGGAGCTCGACGCGGTGCTCGACGCATATTTCGAGGACTCGGCGGACGGCGAGGCCGAAGCAGACGCCGAGAGCAAGGACGCCAAGGACGACCAAGACGCCAAAGACGCCAAGGACACCGAAGCCAAGGACGCCACCTCGTAGCGGCCATCCGCGCGGGTGGCGGTTCATCCGGTCCTCGCTGCGCACAACCGTATCCGGCGCCGGGAAAACGGTCTAACGTCGGATTTCAGCAGCGGAACGACTGGGGGGCGGCCGCCGTATGACACCGGATGATCCTGTGATCGGTTGCACCGGGGTGCTGGTACTCGGCACCCGGGGGGCCGGTGGTCCCGGTGAGGTCCTGGTGCGGGTCAGAGGCGGTTCGGAGACATTCCTCGCCTGGTCTGCCGACCCGTTGCCCCAAGGCGCGTCCGTCCTCGTGATCGACTTCCGTGGCTCCCGCCAGGTCGACGTCATCGAGTGGACCGATCCATTGAACGCGTCGTCCGGCCTGGCCGGCGGCGCCGGCTGAGGAGACGAAGGATGTTCGGTTACCGCGTGCCCGCACCCGACCAGGCGATGCTGATCTCGGGGGGCAGGCGTGGGCAGGGGGGTGCGCCGTTTCGCGTGGTGACCGGGCACGGCAAGTTCGTGCTTCCGGTCTTCCGCAAGGTCCGCTTCCTGACGCTGGCGATGTGTGAGGCGGAGGTCGAGGAGAAGTGCGTCAGCCGGCAGGGCATCACGCTGACGGTGCGCTCGGTGATCGCGTTCAAGGTGGGCAATGACACCGAGTCCATCGTCAACGCGGGCCAGCGGTTCCTCTCCGACCAGGAGCAGATGGCGGTGCTGACGGGCCGGATCTTCGCGGGCCATCTGCGGTCCATCATCGGCTCGATGACGGTCGAGGAGATCATCACCGAGCGGCAGAAGCTGGCCACCGAGGTGCTGGACACCTCCAAGGCGGAGATGGCGAAGATCGGGCTGATCGTGGACTCGTTGCAGATCCAGTCGATCGACGACGGCGACACCGGCTATATCGACGCGATGTCCGCCCCGCACAAGGCCGCCATCCAGCGCCAGGCCCAGATCGCCCAGGCGCAGGCCAGCCAGGCATCGGCCGAGGCGGAGCAGGAGGCGGCGCGCAACCAGGCCGAGTACGCACGGCAGACGGCGGTGGTCCAGGCCCGGTACACCGCCGAGGTGGACCGCGCCCAGGCCGAGGCCGCCCAGGCGGGGCCGCTGGCGGAGGCGCACGCCCAGCGGGAAGTGCTGGCCGCGCGGACCGAGTTGGCCCAGCGGGCGGCGGATCTGCGGCAGCAGCAGCTCGTGGCCGAGATCGTGAAACCGGCGGAGGCGGAGGCCGAGCGGATCCGGGTGGTGGCGCTGGCCGAGGCGGAGCGGATGAAGATCCAGGCCGAGGCGGCGGCCTCGCACGGCCGGGTGGCGCTCGACCGCATGCTGATCGACCAACTCCCGCAGATCGTCAAGGAAGCCGCCTCCGGACTGTCCGGGGCGAACGTCAACGTCCTCAACGGGACCGACGGGCTGGGCGAGATCGCGGCGGGCCTGGTCGGCCAGGGACTGACCATCCTGGACGCGGTGCGGCGCAACATGGGCACGCCGGGTCCGAAGGACGAGCCGAAGCCGAAGCGACGGGGCGGGGCGGACGACGGCGCGGTCGAGGTCCGTTAGGGGGTGTCCGGCGGGTCGTGACGCCTGCGGCGGGCTGCTCCCCTCCCCGCCCCTTCCCGCAGGACGCCCTTCGGGCGTGTCCTCAATCGCCGGACGGGCTGAACGCAGCCCGTCCGGCCGTTGCTACCGTGAGAAACCCAGCCAGCCGAGAGGGCCGAGAAACGTGACCCCTGACCGCCCGCACCGCGTCAGCGTCGCCGGAGTCATCGTGGACGAGCGCGGCCGAGCACTGCTGATCAAACGGCGCGACGGCAGCACCTGGGAGCCGCCGGGCGGTGCGCTCGACCCCGACGCCACCGTCCCCGAAGCCCTGCAGCGCGAAATCCTCGAGGAGACGGGCGTCAAGATCGCGCTCCCGGCCGCGCTCACCGGGGTCTACAAGGACATGAACGACCTCACCGTCTCCCTCGTCTTCCGCTGCGAGGCCCTCGACGGCACCCCCGCCACGGGCCCCCGCACCCGCGCCTGGCGCTGGGCCACCCGCGCCGAGGTCCCCGACCTCGCCGACGAGGCGTACGCCGTGCGCATCCTGGACGCCCTCGACGCCACCGCCCCACCGGCGGTCCGCGCCCACGACGGCGTCACGCTCGTCTGACCCACGCAGCCATAGGTCACGCCGGAAGCAACCGCGTCAGCTCGTCCGCCACCGCCCGCGCCGCCGGGCTGGTCCAGCGGCGGCGGTGCTGGGTGAGGTGGACGGGGACCGGGGGGATGGGTGGGCCGTGGACTTCGGCGAGTTGGCCGTCGGTGAGCTGGCGTTCCACCGTGGCGCGTGGCAGCAGCGTCAGGCCGAGCCCGGCGGCGACGCAGGAGCGGGCGGCCTCGATGCTGCCGAAGCGGGTGAGGCGGGGTGGCGGGCCGGGGAGGGTGAGGAGGGTGCGGACCAGGTGGTCGCTGTAGGAGCAGCCCTGTTCGTGGACGAAGAAGCTCTGCGCGGCCAGTTCGTCCCAGTCCGCCTCGCGTCCGGCCAGCGGGTGGCCGGGGGCGGCGAGGTAGACGAGGGGTTCGCGGGCGATGGGGCGGGCGACCAAGTCGGCGTCGCTCACGTCCTGTTCGAGGAGGAGGGCCAGGTCGAGCCGTCCCGTACGCAGCCCCTCGACGGCCGCCGCGGTGCCCGCGGGGTGGAGGTGGAGGTCGATACCGGGGTGGGTGCGGCGCAGCGAGGCGATCACGCGGGGGAGGCGCGAGGCGCACAGGGACTCGCCCGCGCCGAGGGCGACGGGGCCCTGCACCGCGCCGTCCGCGCCGTCGCCGTTTCCGGCCGCCGCCACCGCGCGCAGCCGGGCTTCGGCGTCCAGGACCTCTTCGGCCTCCTTCAGCAGCCGTCGGCCGGCGCTGGTCGGCAGGGCGCCTGACGGCAGCCGGTCGAAGAGGCGGGTGCCCAGCTCACGTTCCAGGGTGCGTATCTGGACGGTGACGGTGGACTGGGCGAGATGGAGATCGGCGGCGGTCGCGGTGAAGCTGCCGGTTCTCGCCAGCGCCGCGAACGTCCTCAGGAGTCGTGTGTCCACGACGGTCAGGATAGGCAGCCCCCACCTGGCCCCATCGGGTTTCTCGATCGCCTCCAGCGAAAGGAATCGTTGGACGCGATACCGACTGCGGTGGAACCGTGGACGGCATGACCGCACCCACGACGGACATCGACGTTCTGCACTACTCCGCCTTCACCACCCACCCCGACGGCGGCAACCCCGCCGGTGTGGTCCTCAACGCCGCGGCCCTCGCGGACGACGACGCGGCCATGACCGCCGTCGCCGCACGAGTCGGCTACTCGGAGACCGCGTTCATCACCGAGCGGGACGAGGCCGCGCGCCGCTACCGGCTGCGGTACTTCAGCCCGCTCGCCGAGGTCGCCTTCTGCGGACACGCCACCATCGCCACGGCCGTCGCCCTCGCCGACCGCGACGGCCCCGGTGAGCTGGTCTTCGACACCGCCTCGGGCGAGATCCGCGTCGAGACCACGGCCGACGGCGACGGCCCGTCCCGGGCCACGCTCACCAGCGTTCCCACGCGGTCGCGCCCCGCCGACCCGGGCGCGGAGGTCGAACCGACGCTGGCGGCGCTGCGCTGGTCCGCGGACGACCTGGACCCGGCCCTGCCCCCGCATGTCGCCTTCGCGGGCAACGACCACCTCGTCCTCGCCGCCGCCACCCGCGAGCGGTTGGCGGACCTCGACTACGACTACGACGCGCTCGAGGCGGTGATGCGGCGGCGCGGCTGGACGACGGTGCATCTGGTGTGGCGCGAGGTGGCTGATGGCGCCGCGGGTGGCTCGGCGGACAGCTCCCCGGACGGCCTTACGAACGGCTTCGTCTTCCACGCCCGCGATCCGTTCCCGGTCGGCGGGGTGGTCGAGGACCCGGCCACCGGCGCCGCGGCCGCCGCCTTCGGCGGCTATCTGCGGGCACTCGGCCTGGTCGACGGCCCGACCCGGGTCCGTATCCGCCAGGGCGAGGACATGGGCCGGCCGAGCGATCTCCTGCTCGACGTCACGCCCGACGAGCCCCGGGTGCGGGTCAGCGGGCAGGCCGTCCGGATCCCGCAGAGCGGGTGAGGAGCAGTGCGAATCATCAACGCGTGACACCGCGACACCGTGACACCGTGACACCGGCCTCGGCGGTCACGGTGCGGGCGGAACCGCCTGCGCCAGGCCCGTCTGGTAGGCGATGACGACCAGTTGGGCGCGGTCGCGGGCGCCCAGCTTCGTCATCGCGCGGTGGATGTGGGTGCGCACGGTCAGCGGGCTGAGCGTGAGGATCTCGGCGATCTCGGTGTTGGACCTGCCCTCGGCGGCCAGCCCCATCACCTCACGCTCACGGCCGGTGAGCTCCGACAGGCGCTCCGGGGGCGCGAGGTGGGCGTCGGGGGCGGGGGACATGAGGAAGTTCGTGATGAGGGTGCGGGTCGCGGCGGGTGACAGCAGCGCCTCGCCGGAGGCCACCGTGCGCAGGCCGGCCAGCAGAGTGTCGGCGGTGACGTCCTTGCCGAGGAAGCCGCTGGCACCGGCGCGCAGCGCCTGGGCGACGTAGTCCTCGGTCTCGAACGTCGTCAGGATGAGGACGCGGGTGGCGGCCAGCTCCGGGTCGGCGCAGATCGCGGAGGTGGCGGCGAGACCGTCCGTGCCCGGCATCCGGATGTCCATGAGGACGATGTCGGGGTGGTGGTCGCGGGTCAGTTCCAGCGCCTCCGCGCCGTCCGATGCCTCGCCGACCACCGTCATGTCCTCGCAGGAGTCGATCAGGATCCGGAAGGTGGCCCGCAGCAGGGCCTGGTCGTCGGCGAGCAGCACCCTGATGGTCATCACTCTTCTCCTCCTGCTGGAACGTCGGTGGCGGCTACGGCCGCTTGGGGGGCCGTCTCGGGTGCCGCCTGAGGTGCCGCCTGGGGTGCCGAGGGCTGGAGCGGCAGGGCGGTGGTGACCTCGAAGCCGCCTTCCGGGCGGGGGCCCGCGCTGAGTTCGCCGCCGATGGTGTGGGCCCGTTCGCGCATGCCCATGACGCCGAAGCCTCGGCTCGGCACGGCCTCGGCGACATCAGTGCGGCCCATGGTGCCCGTAGTGCCCGTAGTGCCCGTAGCGCCCGTAGTGCCCGTAGCGCCCGTAGTGCCCGGACCGTCGTTGCTGACCGTGATCAGCAGACGTGATCCGGCGTAGGCGATGCGTACGTGTGCGGCGTCCGCGGCGGCGTGCTTGGTGACGTTGGTGAGCGCCTCCTGCACGATCCGGAACGCGGTCAGGTCCACCCCGGGGGAGAGCGGGCGGGGCTCCCCTGTCGTGGTGACCGTGACGGTGAGCCCCGCGGACGCACACGCCGAGACCAGTTCGGGCAGGCGGGCGAGGCCGGGGGACGGCTCCAGCGAGGCGGAGGCCGGGTCGTCGTTCTGGCGCAGCAGTCCCAGCGTGGCCTTCAGCTCGCGCAGTGCGGAGGAGGTGGTGCCGGTCAGGTCGGTGAGGATCTTCTTCGTCTGCTGCGGGCTGGTGAGCGCGAGGTGGGCGGCCGTACCGGCCTGCGCGTTGGCCAGGGCCATGTGGTGGGCCACGACGTCGTGCAGCTCGCGGGCGATGCGCATGCGCTCTTCGGTGACGCGCAACCGTGCCTCTTCCTCCCGGGTGCGCTCGGCGTGTTCGGCGCGGGCCTGCACCGATGCCAGGTAGGCGCGCCGCAGCCGGGTCATGTTGCCGGCGGCGAGCGGCAGCAACAACCAGAAGAAGGGGCCGACCGTCCTGAGTACCAGGGGGACGCTGTCCATGGAGTCGGAGATCGCCGCCGCGACCATCAGCGCCGCCATGGTGGTGACGCCGAAGACGCGTGTGGTCTTGCGGTCGGTGAGCGTGGCCAGCCAGTAGAGCGCCGCCATGACGGGGCCCAGCAGCAGGGGGGTGAGCAGATACCCCAGCGAGATCGCGATCACGGTGCAGACCGCGGTCACGACGACGGCGGTGCGCGGGTGGGTGCGGTACTTCAGCAGGGCGAGGCAGGACACGCCCATGAGGACGATGGCGGTCCTGTCCTGGTCGGGTGGGTCGACGCCGGGCAGGGTGAGATTGCTGCCGAGGGTCGCACAGCCCATCAGTGCCAGGACGAGCACCACGTCGACGATGCGGGGGTAGCGGTCGGCGTACTGCTCGAAACGGTCCGTGTAACGCTCAAGGCTGGTGCTCATCGGGCTCTCCGGTCGTTGCTCTGGGGCCATCGTGACCGTTCCCCGCTCCCCGCGCGAATGGCTGTCGGGACCGCCCATGGCGTTCGCCACGGGTGGTCCCGGTGGGGGTGGGTCGGGCGGTCGCCGTCAGATGCGGGCCACTTCCCGGCCGGGAGTCCCGGCCGGTTCCGGGTCCGCTCCCGGGTCCGCTTCCGGCCGGCGGCTGAGCGCCTCGCCCTCCACGTCGACGTTGGGCAGCAGCCGGTCCAGCCACTTCGGCAGCCACCAGGCCCTGTTGCCGAGCAGAGCGAGCACGGCGGGCACGATCGCCATCCGTACGACGAAGGCGTCGAACAGGACGGCGGAGGCGAGTCCGAACCCGATCATCTTGACCATGGAGTCGCTTTCGCTGACGAACCCGGCGAACACCGCGATCATGATCAGCGCGGCGGCCACCACCACGCGCGCGCTGTGCCGGAAGCCGGATGTGATCGCCTGGCCGGGTCCCTCTCCGTGGACGTACGCCTCCCGCATCCGCGAGACGAGGAACACCTCGTAGTCCATGGCCAGGCCGAAGACGATGCCCACCAGGAAGATCGGCATCAGGCTCATGATCGGGCCGGTCTGTTCCACGCCCAGCAGTTCGGCGCCGTGACCCTGCTGGAAGACGAGGACGACCACGCCGAGGGAGGCCAGCACCGACAACAGGAAGCCGAGGGCCGCCTTCAGCGGGACGAGCAGGGACCGGAAGACCACCAGCAGGAGCACGATCGCGAGGCCCACCACGACGACCAGGTAGGGGATCAGCGCGGACTGCACCTTGTCGGAGATGTCGATGTTCAGTGCGGTGGTGCCGGTGACCTCGAAGGTCGCCCCGGTCTCGGACTCGACTCCGGGCCGCTCGCCCCGAATGGTCGTGACCAGGTTCTTGGTCTTCTCGTCGGTCGGCGCCGTGGACGGCACGACCTGGACGACGGCCGTGTCACCGGCCTCGTTGAAGCGGGCCGGGGAGACGGACAGGACACCCTCGGTGCCGCCGATCTCCTTCGCGACCATCTCGGCGGCGCCCTTCGGGTCGACGGCGCCCTTCGCGTCCACGACGACGCTCAGCGGCCCGTTGAAGCCCGGCCCGAAGCCCTCGGCGAGCGCGTCGTAGGCCCGGCGCTCGGTTGTGGAGGTCGACTTGGCCTCGTCCCCGGGCATGCCGAGCTGCAGGTCCGTCATCGGCACCGCGAGGGCTCCGAGGCCCACCACGCCGAGCAGCAGCACGGGCAGCGGACGCCGCAGCACGAACCGCGCCCAGCGGCTGCCCCCGTTGTTCCGGGTGCCCTCCTCCTCGATCCGTCCGCTCTTACGGGCCCGCCGCCGGAGCACGGCGTCCGGCCAGAAGCCGAGGAACGCCGGGACCAGCGTCAGCGCGACCAGTACGGCGACGACGACCGCGCCCGCCGCGGCCAGACCCATCTTCGTGAGCATCGGGATGCCGACCACCGAGAGTCCGGCCAGCGCGATGACGACGGTGAGCCCGGCGAACACGACCGCGGAACCGGCCGTGCCGACCGCCATGCCGACCGCCTCCTGCGGCACACGGCCCTTGGCGCGCTCCTCGCGGTAGCGGGAGACGACGAACAGGGCGTAGTCGATGCCGACCGCGAGGCCCAGCATCATCGCCAGGGTGCCGGTCGTCGTGGACAGGCCGAGCGCGTCGGACAGGGCCAGGATGGTGGCCATGCTCGCGCCGACGCCGATGAGGGCGGTCAGCAGCGGCAGTCCGGCGGCGGCCAGCGAACCGAAGGTGACCAGCAGCACGACGGCGGCTATCGCGACCCCGACCACCTCGGCCGCACCACCGGCCCCACCGCCCTGGCCCATCGCGTTTCCGCCGGCCTCGACGGTCAGCCCGGACTTCTGGGCCGTGTGGATGGCCCGCTCGAGCTGGGTCTTGGCGGCGTCGGTGAGGTCGTTGGCGGCGACCTTGTAGGTGACGGTCGCGTACGCCGTCGTGCCGTCCTTGCTGACGGCCTTCGCCTGGAACGGGTCGACAGCGCTCGCGACCTGTGTGCCGTCGGCCAGGTCGGCCACGGCCTTCTCGACGGCCCGCTTGTTCTCGGTGGCGGTGACCTTCTCACCGCCCGGCGCGACGAAGACGACCCGGGCGGTCGCGCCGTCGGCGGTGGCTCCGGGGAAGCGCTCTTCCATCAGGTCGAACGCCTTCTGGGACTCGATGCCCGGCATGGAGAACCCGTCGTCGGAGGCTCCCGGAGCCTTGAGGGCACCCAGTCCGACGGCGGCCAGGACGGCCGCCCAGACCAGGGCGACGTACCAGCGTCGCCGGAAGGCCAGACGGCCCACTCGGTAAAGGAAAGTAGCCACGGCAGGAGGTCTCCACATCTGGTGCCGACTGTCCGCCCAGGCTCTCTGGGAGCGGGCCGTCCTGTCGTCGTGCGCCTGCCGACAGTTCGCACTACTGAGAACGCAGTACGGAGGGGCCGAGGGGGTCCGCCGCTGGTACGACGGACCCGGTGGGGTGGTCGGGGTTGTTGGGGGTTGTCGGGATGTACGGGCTGGTCGACTTGGTTGGGTGCGGCGCCGTTTCGCGCCTTCGGCGCGATTGAGCAGCGGCGACGGGAGTGGGGGGCGCGGCAGCGCCGCCGGGCGCCGGGTCGGTGGGTGCGGGCGCCGGTGGCGGCTGCGCTGGTCGGCGGCTGGGGATGGTGCCGGCCAGCCGGGAGGGGGGTTGGGGTACCCCTCTTGAAAACGCTTGACAAATTAGTTGCTTCAGATCAAGCGCTTTTTTTGGGGGGGTACCCGGAGGGGCCGTCGGTCCGGATGGGGTCCTGGCGGCGGCGCCAGACCGCTAATGGAGGCCGTGGAGCTTGGCGATCAGACGTCGCAGGAGGGCCACCCGGTCGCTGCCACGCGGTCGGCAGTCCTCCAGACGGCGGACGACCCCCGGCGGTACGTCCTCGACCCCGACGGCGTCCACGACCTTGTCGAGCGCGTGAATGCCCCAGTACTGGTTGAAGGCGAGCGGCTCCCTGACGACGGCGTCGGCGAGAAGGGTCAGCGCGTCGGGTACCGGCACCGCGTACAGCCGCGCGTACGCGGCCAGCCGCAGACCGCCGTCCGGGGAGGTGAGCCAGCCGTCGAGGTCGGGGTCCGCGAGCCGCTGGGTGGTGCGCACCAGCCGCGCGAAGATGCCGCTCATGCGCTGCGTACGGGCCGATCCACTGGCCATCGACCTACGGACCTCAAGGTATTCGGCGGCCAGTCGGCGCACGTCCGCCAGCGCCGTGGGGTCGTCGGTCTCCGGTCCGTCGCCGCCGCTTCCGACGAGGGCGGCGTCGGCGATGCGCTCGGCGGCCTCGATGCGCTGCTCGACCGCCTCCTTGAACTCCAGCCGGACCCCGCCCGGCAGTTCGATGCTGTCGAGCAGATCGCGCAGCCAGGGCACGACGGCCACCACCAGGAGCGCCACGGTGACGTTGTCTATCTTCAGGTCCGGCGCCAGCACATGCGTAACCGCCACCGCGACAGCCACCCCGCTCACCACGGACGCGACGACATACCGACGCCACGCGGCCCGCCGCGCAAAGCGTTCGCTCTCCCCGTGCTCCCCCCGCCTCATGTCCCCCAGCCTTCCCCAACCGGGGCCACTTCAGGCCGTGCGGGCATGGGCCCGGGCCGGCCGCCTACGCTGCCCGCATGATGCGCGCAGTGGTCTTCGACGTCGGCGAGACCTTGATCCGGGATGACCGTGGATGGGCCATGTGGGCGGACTGGCTGAACGTCCCCCGCCATACCCTCTCCGCACTCGTCGGCGCGGTCGTCGCTCAGGGCCGCGACAACGCCAAAGCCCTGCGGCTCATTCGGCCCGACATCGACATCGCGGCCGAGCGAGCCGCGATGGAGGCCGCTGGGGTGGGTGAAGGACTGAGCGAAGTCGATCTCTACCCGGATGTGCGTCCCGCCCTCGCGGCCCTCCGTGAGAAGGGGCTCCGCATCGTCATCGCGGGCAACCAGACCGCGCACGTCGGCCAGTTGCTACGGGAGCTGGACCTCCCGGTTGACGAGATCGCCACGTCGGGAGAGTGGGGCGTGGCCAAGCCCGACCCTTGCTTCTTCGCCCGCGTCCTGGACCTCGTCGGCACCCCGCCCGACAAGACGGTGTACGTGGGGGACCACCCCGCGAACGACATCCGCCCGGCAAAGGCGGCGGGACTGCGCGTCGCGCATCTGCGCCGTGGGCCGTGGGGGCATCTGTGGTCCGGCACAGCTGAGGCGGCCGCTGCCGACTGGCAGATCGACTCGCTGCACGATCTTGTACGACTCGCCGCCAGTTGAGGCGAGCAGCCCCGCTGTCGCAAGGCCGCTCGCTACCGTTCGGAGTGGACGCACCGAACGGAGCACCGGTATGCCCACCGATCTCGGCAAGCGTGTGGCCTATCAGCGCCGCATCGCTCGCATGACGCAACAAGAGCTGGCGGACGCCGCCGGTGTGCACGTCGGCACCCTGCGAAAGATCGAACGCAACGCCCGGGGCGCCGGCGACAACGTGGTGGAAGCCCTCGCGGCAGCTCTCGGTGTCGACCCATCCCTCTTATTGGGAAGCCGGGACCGGACGGACGCCCGCGTTCACGCAGCGATGCCATCCCTGACGGCCGTCATCGCGGCGTACGACGTGCCTGACGATGGGCCGGTGCGGCAACTCAGCGAGCTGGGCGCAGCAGTGGATGAGGCGGTGACCTGGCGCCTGGCCTCCCAGTACGTCCGGATCGCACGCCACTTACCATCGCTCATCAGCGAGCTGATTCGCGCCTTCCACCTCGCTTCGGCAGAAGCGAAGCCCGAGACGGCAAGCCTGCTCATCGGTGCGGTTCGAACCGCTGACGCTGTGGCGTACAAGTACGGTGCCCGGGACCTGTCCGCCCGTCTGGTCGATCTGATGCGCTGGGCGGCGCCGTACACCGACGACCCGCTGCTGGACGCCGCCGTCGCATACGTCCGCACCGAGACCTTCTTCGCCGCCCGCGCGTTCGCCCCTGGGCTACGCGCACTGGAAGCCGCGTTGGACCGGGCACCCACCAGTGATGACGAGGCGGCAATGGCTGCCCGAGGCGCCTTGCACATGCGCGCCGCTGTCATTGCGGGGCGCGCCGGTCTCGTGAAAGCCGCCGACAAGCACCTCGCGCAGGCTCGGCGCCTGGGGGACGCCGTGCGCGAGAACGTCTATCAAGGCACAGCGTTCGGGCCGGACAGCGTCCGTGTCCACGAAGTGTCCGTCGCGGTCAGCCTCGGTGGTGGCCATGTGCGTCGCGCCCTCGACGTGGCCAACGATTGGGCCCCGCCGCGGGACCTTCCCGCCGAGCGCCGCAGTGGGTTCTACATCGAGGTCGCGCGTGCGCAATTGTGGTCAGGGCTGACCCGCGATGCGTTCGAGTCGCTGAAGATCGCGCGGCATATCGCTCCGCAGCACACTCGTGATCACCCGTGGGTGCGGGAGGACGCCGCGACTCTCCGCCGCCTGCGACGCGGCGATGCCGAGAGCTTGAGCAATTTCGCGGAGTGGTGTCACGCGGGTGAGTGACCCTCACTGACCCTCTCCGGGTCACTTGCCACCCTTGCAGCGGAGAACCATCTACCTGTCCACACCGACCAGGCAGATGGGACAGCACCAGCCATGGCAGCCGACTCTCTCAAGTCCGAACCATGGGCGCCACCGCGCGGCGCCGACGTAGAGATGGTGCGGGTCGGCCCGCACTGGGACGTCGTACGGGCGCCGGAGGCGCTTGGCGGGTGGGCGCTGGAGTTACTCGGTGGGGGAACCGGCGCCGTCATCGCCGACTACAACCTCATGTACTGGCTCATCCGCCCGGGAAGCGCCCAGTACTGGCGACGCATCCGGCAGGTTCAGACGCTCGGTACGGGGCGCGTCGAGACCTCGTACATCGGCGTTCCCCCCATCGACCGCACCAGCGGGCCGTATCTGCACTGGCGCGTCCCGCTCGGGCCGGGGCGATATCTCACCGACGCCAATCGGCTCCGCGAGGCGCTGGCCAGGGCGGCCGTCGCCGAGCTCGGGATCGGCGAGGAGGACGACCGGTGACCGACGGGGGTTCAGCCGCCCAGCAGCCGCTCGCGGCAGTGCGGGGCATCGAGATGCCGGACCCCGACACGCTGACCGGGCCGCAACTGGAGGGCTGGCACTGTGCCCTGTGCGGGCGGCGGCTGTACGCCGATCAGTTGCTCGGCACGGTCGAGTGGACCTGCGGCGGCCGCACCCAGGGGGTCGAGCTGTGGGTGTGCCGACCGCTCTGCGAGGTGGGCCTTCGCGTAGGTGCGCCGGCCCGGCTCAGGCCGGATACGCGTGGGTCTGGGTCGCCTTGAGGGTGGCCCAGACGGTGCGGCCCGGGTGGAGGGCGAGTTCGGCCACCGCCACCGTCGTGAGGTCGGCCAGCAGGGGGAGTTCGCCGGTGAGGTCGACGCGGATCTGGTCGCCGTGTGACTCCATACCGGCGACCTCCAGCCGCCACAGGTTGCGTGCGCTGGAGTCGGGGCGGTCGCGGTGGAGGGTGACCGCGGCGGGTGGGAAGGCGACGAAGACCGGGCCGGTGAGGTCCTCGGTGGTGGTGATGGTGGCGCCGCCGTCGAGCCGTACGGTGTGGCCGTCGGCGCGGCCCTGGTAGAGGTTGAGGCCGACAAGGCTGGCGATGTAGTCGGTGCGGGGGCGGCGGGAGATGTCCGAGGGGGCGCCCTCCTGGACGATACGGCCCTCCTCCACGACCACGAGCCGGTCGGCGAGCACCATCGCGTCCAGCGGGTCATGGGTGACCAGGACGGCCACCGCCTCGAACTCGGCCAGATGGCGGCGGAGCCCGGCGCGCACGTCGAGGCGGGTGCGGGCGTCCAGCGCGGCCAGTGGCTCGTCCAGCAGGAGCAGCCGGGGGCGGGTGGCGAGGGCGCGGGCGAGGGCGACCCGCTGCGCCTGGCCGCCGGACAGGGCGCGGGGTTTGGCGCCCGCGCGGTCGGTCAGGCCCATCCGCTCCAGCCAGTCGGCAGCCTGGGCGCGGGCCTCCGCCTTCGGCACCCCGTGGCAGCGCGGGCCGAAGGCCACGTTGTCGAGCGCGGTGAGGTGAGGGAAGAGCAGATAGTCCTGGAAGACGACGCCGACCGGGCGGTGTTCGGGCGGGGTCCTCAGCCGGCGCTCCGGCTCCTCCAGGGTGCGGCCGTCCAGCCGCAGCGCCCCCGTGGTGAGCGGGGTGAGTCCGGCCAGGGCGCGCAGGGCGGTGGTCTTGCCCGCGCCGTTGGGGCCGAGCAGGGCGACCACCTCGCCGGGGGCGGCGGACAGCCGCAGGTCGAGGCGGAAGGTGCCGCGGTCCACGACGAGGCGGGCGTCAAGGCCGTCGGTGCGCGGCCCGGCGTCCTCGATGGGGGATGCGTCCGTGGTCATGAGGCGGCCGTCCGGCGGTCGCGCGGCCCGGCGTTCTCGGCGAGAGACGTGTTCGTGGTCATGAGGCGGCCATCCAGCGGTCGCGCAGCCCGGCCAGGACCGCGATGGAGACGGCAAGCAGGACGAGGCTGAGCGCGATGGCGGCGGCCGGGTCGCTCTGCAGCGCGAGATACACCGACAGCGGCATCGTCTGCGTACGGCCGGGGAAGTTGCCCGCGAACGTGATAGTGGCGCCGAACTCGCCCAGCGCCCGCGCCCACGCCAGCACCGCGCCCGCGGCCACGCCGGGCGCGACCATCGGCAGGGTGACGCGCCGGAAGGCGGTGAAACGCGAGGCGCCGAGGGTGGTGGCGGCCTCTTCGTAGCGCGGATCGGCGGCCCGCAGCGTGCCCTCGACGCTGATCACGAGGAACGGCATCGCCACGAACGCCTCCGCGATCACCACCCCCACCGTGGTGAACGGCAGCGTGATGCCGAACGCCGAGTCCAGCCAGCGGCCGACGATCCCGTTGCGGCCCAGCGCGAGCAGCAGCGCCACACCGCCCACCACCGGCGGCAGCACCAGCGGCAGGGTCACCAGGGCGCGCACCAGCCGGCGGCCGGGGAAGCGGGCGCGGGCCAGCAGCCAGGCCAGTGGCACGCCCAGCACCAGCGCCACGGCGGTGGCGGCGGTCGCGGTGATCAGCGAAAGCCGTAGCGCCTGCCACACCGCGACACTCGTGAGCTGGTCGGGCAGGCTCCGCCAGGGCGCGCGGACCAGCAGCGCCACCAGCGGAAGCACCAGGAAGACCAGTCCGCCGAGGGCGGGCAGCAGCAGCGGCAGCGGGACCCCCGTCCGGAAGCGGGGGGTGCCGGACCGTCGGCGCGAGCCGCCGTCCAGCACTTCCGCCGGGCCGGTCGCGGCGTCCGGCACTGCCCCCGCCTTCGGCGTCCCCGCCTTCGGCTCCGTCACGGCTTGAGGAAACCGGCCTCGCCGAGCACCTTCTGGCCCTGCGCGGACTTCACCAGGTCGATGAAGGCGGTGGCCGCCTCGGCGTTGGGGGCGTTCTTCAGCAGGGCGATCGGATAGTCGTTGATGGCCTGCTTGGACTCGGGGAACTCCACGCCCGCGACCTTGCCGCCCGCCGCCTTCACATCGGTCTTGTAGACGACGGAGGCGTCCACCTCCTTGAGCTGCACCTTGGTCAGGGCGCCCTTGACGTCCTGCTCGTACGAGACCGGGGTGAGCTTCAGCTTGGACGCGTCCAGCGCCTTCTGGGCCGCCGAGCCGCAGGGCACCTCCTTGGCGCACAGCGCGACCTTCAGCCCGGAGCGGGTGAGGTCCTTCAGCGTCGCGATCTTCTTCGGGTTGCCCGGGAGGGTCGCGATCTCGAGCTGATTGCGGACGAAGGTGACCGGGGTGCCCTTGGCGTCCTTGGCGTCGGTGACGGTCTTCATGGTCTTCGGGCTCGCGGCGGCGAAGACATCGGCGGGCGCACCGGAGGTGATGCTGGCCGCGAGGGCGTCGCTGCCGCCGAAGTTGAAGGAGACCTTGGTACCGGGGTGTGCCTTCTCGAAGGTCTTGCCCAGCGCGGTGAAGCTCTCCTTCAGCGAGGCCGCCGCGAACACGGTCACCGTGCCGGACGGCTTCTTCGAGGAGGAGCCGGAGTCGGACTTCTTGGAGGAGTCGTCGGAGTCGCCGGAGGAGCAGGCGGTGAGCGCCATGGCGGCGAGCGCGAAACCGCCCACCGCACGGTAGGTCCAACGGACTCGGGGTCCGGATCCGGATACGGAACGGGTCGTCATGGAGTCTGTCTCTCCCTCTCTGCCTCTGCTGCCGCTGCCGCCTGTGCCGCCTCTGCCGCCTCTGCCACTCTCGGCGCGCGTGCTCACGGGGTTTCCACGACCACGTTGGTCGACTTGATCACGGCGACGGCCGGAACGCCGGGCTCCAGCTTCAGCTCCTCCGCCGACTCCCGGCTGATCATGGACACCACGCGGAACGGCCCGGCCTGGATCTCCACCTGCGCGGACACATCGCCCAGGATCACCTCGGTGACGATCCCCGCGAAGCGATTACGGGCCGAAGAGCCGGGGTTGTCGCGCTCCGCGCTACTGGCGACCTCGCGGGCGAACGCGGCGAGCGCCGGGCCCGGGATGATCCGGCGCCCCTGCTCGTCCCGTTCGGCGGCCAGCCGTCCGCTGTCGACCCAGCGCCGCAGGGTGTCGGCGCTGACCCCCATCAGGGCCGCGGCCTCACCGATCCGGTACGTATGCATCCGCCGATGGTAGCGCCGCATCTGCGAGCCGGTACACGGCGGGCAGGTGGTATTCGTCCAACGATTCGAGTACGAAGGCTGGCATCTGCGCGAGGGGAAACGAACGTGAGCTCAGGGCTCGCCGTCGGCGTCGGCTCCGGGCTCCTCGTCGGCGTCGGTTCCGGGCTCCTTGTCCGCGTCGGCTCCCGGCCCCTCGTCCCCGTCCGCCATCCCCGCCAGCTCCCCCAGCGTCACCGGGGCCGCGAACGGCCGTGCCGAGAGCGGCCGTAGATCCTCCGCCGTGGCCGGGCGGCCGGTCAGCGACGCGGTGACGGCGGCGACGGCGAACCCGCAGATCCGGCCCTGGCACCAGCCCATCCCCGGGCGGGCCAGGAGCTTCATGGTGCGGGGGTCCTCGGCGCCGAGTTCGCTGCGGGCGCGGCACAGCTCCCCGTAGGTGACCTCCTCGCAGCGGCAGACCACCGTGCGTTCGGTCAATCGGTCAGTCCACCCGGCGGGCACGGGGTAGGTGCGGTGCAGGGCCGCGGCGAAGGCCCGGCCGTGGCGGATCGTGGTGCGCAGCCGTCGCGCGGCGCGCGGATCGACCGGCAGCCCGTGGGCCGCCGCCAGGGTCAGGGCGGCCATGCGTCCCTCGGCGACGGCCGGCGCGGCGCCGCCCACGCCCGTGGTCTCCCCCGCGGCCAGGACGCCCGGGACGGTCGTGCGCTGGCGGGCGTCGACCACGGCGACGAGGGAGCCGTCGAGGTCTCGCCGGGTGGCGGCGCCGACCATCAGGGGCAGTTCGAGGGCGGGGGTGAACCCCCAGCCCAGTGCCACCAGATCGGCCTCGAGCACCTCGCCGCCGTCGAGCCGCACCCCGCGCACCCGGTCCTCGCCCAGGATCTCGGTCACCGCGGCCCGTGTCCGGTACGGGATGTGGTGGCGGGCCATCAGCGCCGCGTACCGCAGCGCCTCGGCGGACTTGGCGGGCGCCCGCGCCGCCCCGCCCAGGTGGCGCAGCCAGCCGTGCGCCGGGTTGGCCTCGCATACGGCCAGGACGCGCACACCCGCCTGAGCCAGGCCCGTCGCCACCGGCAGCAGGAACGGGCCCGTGCCCGCGACCACCGCCCGGCGGCCCGCCGCCGTCCGATGCCCCTTCAGCAGCGCCTGGACACCTCCGGCCGCCATCACCCCGGGCAAGTCCCAGCCGGGAAGCGGCAGTTGGCGGTCGTGGGCGCCGCAGCAGAGCACCAAGGCGCGGGCCCGCACTCGGTCCCGCTCGACGGGGGCCGTGTCGTACGGACCGTTCAGGCGCAGGGTGAACGGCCCGGTGTCCGGGCGGGGGCGGTCGATCAGCCAGACCTGATGGCCGGGGAGGTAGTGGAGGCGGCCGAGGCGACGCTGGTGGTGCAGCCGGGCGCGAAGGCGGGCGAAGAGCCGCCCGTCGCGGTGGCCGGGGTGCGGGGAGTGTTCATCGTCGTGGCGCCAGTACTGGCCGCCGGGCAGGCGCCCCGCGTCGATGAGAGCCACGTCCAGGCCCGCCTCGGCGGCGCCGACGGCGGCGGAGAGCCCGGCGGGTCCCGCGCCCACGACGGCCACGTCATACGTCGGCGGATCAGTCGACATCGCCATCACCGCCGCCTTCGCCGTCTACACCGCTATCGACACCGCCACGGCTGCCGTCACGGCCACGGTCACCGTCACTGCCACGGGCACCGCCACCACCACTGCCACCGGCACGGTCACCGCCGCCACCGCCACCGCCACTGCCACCGGCACCGCCACCGCCACCGCCACCGGCACCGGCACCGGCAGCGTCACCGTCGCCGACGCCACCGCCCTCCGCCGACAGCCGCATCCCGTCCCGTGCCGGGACCAGACAGGCCCGCTGGCCGGGTCGCCCGTCCACGGTGATCAGGCAGTCGAAGCACACCCCGATCCCGCAGAACAGCCCGCGCGGCCTGCCCTCCCGCCGCGTCGTCCGCCAGGCCACGATCCCGGCGGCCACCAGCGCCGCGCCCACGCTCTGCCCGGGCAGCGCCGTGACCGTCGCGCCGTCGAAGGTCAGCCGGTACGGCGGCGATCCCGTGCCGACGACGGGCTCACTTCCCGCGTGGCTCATCCGCGCCCTCCTTCGGATGCGAAGCGTTCGGGGGCGAACGGCGTCAGGTCCAGCTCCGTCGCCTCCCCGCTCAGGGCCTGCGCGATCAACTTCCCCGTCCCCGCCGCGAGGCCGATGCCCGCGCCCTCGTGGCCGCAGGCGTGCCACAGCCCGGGGGCGCGCGGGTCGGGGCCGATGACCGGCAGATGGTCGGGGCAGTACGGCCGGAAGCCCGCGTACACGCGCATCGCCCGCACCGACGCCAGCACCGGGAACAGCCCGATGGCGCCCCGGGCCAGCGCCCGTAGGGCGGCGGGGGAGGGCCGCCGGTCGAAGCCGACCCGCTCCCGGGTGGAGCCGATCAGCACCGTGCCGCCGCCCGTGCCCTCCACGACCGGCGACGCCTGAAGCTCCGCGTCCGAACTGGCCACGGCGTCCACGTAGTCGGCCGCGTAGACCTTGTGCCGTACGGTCGCGGGCGGCAGGGGTTCGGTGACGAGGACGAAGCCCCGGCGCGGCAGCACCGGCAGCTCGACGCCCGCGAGCCCCGCCACCGCACCGGCCCAGGTGCCCGCCGCGTTCAGGACGGCGGGGGCGCTGACCGTGCCGTGGGGGGTCCGTACGCCGGTGACCGGTGAGCCCGCGGGCCCGCCGCCGGGCCGCAGGAACCCCACCACCTCCGTCCGCGTCCGCACCACCGCTCCGCGCCGCCGCGCGAGCCGCAGCAGATGCGCCGCCGCCAGCATGGGCTGCACCTGGGCGTCCTGCGGATACAGCGCGCCCCCGGCGGCCTCGCGGGTCAGCCGCGGTTCGAGGGCGTGGAGCTCCGCCCCGGACACCTCCCGTACGTCGACACCGAGGGCCCGCTGTTGCTCGGCCAGCGTCCGCAGCGCGCCCAGGGCGGTGGGTGAGGAGGCCACCACCAGCCCGCCCTTGGACTCGAACTCCCACAGCCCGCCGTACGCGCCCAGGTCCTCGCCCCACACCCGCCGCGAGTATTGGGCGAGTTCCAGCTCCGGGCCCGGCTCCTTGTCCGAGACCAGGACGTTTCCCTCGCCCGCACCCGAGGTGCCGCCCGCGACGGCGCCCCGGTCGACCACCACGACCCGCAGCCCCGCCAGGGCGGCGAACCAGGCCGCGGCCGCACCGACCACTCCGGCGCCGATGACGACCAGGTCGGCGGTGCTCGGCAGCTCCTCGGCGGTCCCGGGAGTCGTGATGCGCCGGTCCGGGGTCACGACCGGGCACGCAGGCTTTCGCGCTTGCCGAGCGGCCCCGGGCCGCAGGGGCGCCCACGGGAATCGGATGTCTTTCCCACCATCGCCACGCTCGCTCCCCCTACATCAAGAACCCGGCCGGAAACGGATCGTCGGGATCGAGATGGAACTGCGCGGTGCCGGTGACCCACGCCCGTCCGGTGATCGCGGGCACGACGGCGGGCAGCCCCGCCACCGTGGTCTCCTCCAGCAGCCGCCCGATGAACCGCGTCCCGATGAACGACTCGTTCACGAACTCCTCGTCGAGGCCCAGCTCACCGCGTGCGTAAAGCTGCGCCATCCGTGCGGAGGTGCCGGTCCCGCAGGGGGAGCGGTCGAACCAGCCCGGGTGGATGGCCATGGCATGGCGGGAGTGGCGCGCCGTCGACCCGGGGGCCTTCAGATAGACATGGTGGCAGCCGGTGATGTCCGGCCGCTCGGGGTGGTGCGGCGGCTCCTGCGCGTTCACCGCCTCCATGATCTTCAGCCCGGCGGTCAGCAGCTCCTGCCCCGCCGCCCGGTCAAACGGCAGCCCGAGGGCGTCTAGATCCACGATGGCGTAGAAGTTGCCGCCGAACGCGATGTCGTAGCGCACCTCGCCGAGGCCGGGGACCCGCACCGTACGGTCCGTGGCCAGGCAGAACGAGGGCACGTTCCGGATCGTCACCGAGGTCGCGGCCCCGTCGCGTACGGCGACGTCCGCGACCACCAGGCCCGCCGGGGTGTCCAGGCGGATGGTGGTGACCGGCTCGCGCACCTCGACCATCCCGGTCTCGACCAGCACCGTGGCCACCCCGATGGTGCCGTGCCCGCACATCGGCAGCACCCCGGACACCTCGATGAAGAGCACTCCGTGATCCGCGTCCGGCCGGGTCGGCGGCTGCAGGATGGCCCCGCTCATCGCGGAGTGGCCGCGCGGTTCGTACATCAGCAGGGTGCGCAGATCGTCCTGGTGCTCGATGAACCACCGGCGGCGCTCGGCCATGGTGGCGCCCGGGAGCGTCCCCACCCCGCCGGTGACCACCCGGGTGGGCATGCCCTCGGTGTGGGACTCCACGGTGTGCAGGACCCGCCGCGACCTCACCGGCGCCCCTTCGCCGACGGCCGCTTCACCGGTACCCCAACCCGAGCACCGTCTCGGTCTCCCGCACGACGCGCGCCGCCACCTCGCCGGTCAGCCGCGAGCGCGGCGGCCGGCAGGATCCGCCGCGCAGCCCGGCGAGGTCCATGGACGCCTTGATGGCCTGGACGAACTCGGTCCTGGAGTCCCAGCGCAGCAGCGGATGCAGCGCGCGGTACAGCGGCAGCGCCTTCTCCAGGTCCGTGCCGACGCCCGAGGTGGCGAGCCGGTAGAGCTCCACGGTGGCCTCGGGAATCGCGTTCGGATACCCGGCGATCCACCCCACGGCCCCGGCGAGCCCCAGCTCCAGCAGGACGTCGTCGGCGCCGATCAGCAGATCCAGCCCGGGGGAGCGCTCGGCGATCTCGTACGCCCGCCGCACATCCCCGCTGAACTCCTTGACCGCGACGATCAGCCCCTCCCCGTGCAGCTCGGCAAGCAGCTCCGGGGTGAGGTCGACCTTGGTGTCATGGGGGTTGTTGTACGCCACCACCGGCAGCCCGGCCCGCGCCACCTCGCGGTAGTGGCCGACCACGGCCTCCCGGTCGGCGCGGTAGCTGTTCGGCGGCAGCGCCAGCACCGCCCGCGCCCCGGCCTCCCGCGCCTGCTCCGCCCACCGCCGGCTCTCCAGCGCCCCGTACGCCGCCACCCCCGGCATCACCCCGAACCCCTCGGGCGCCGCCTCCACGGCCACCCGCACCACCCGCGCCCGCTCCTCGTCCGTCAGGGTCTGGTACTCCCCCAACGACCCGTTGGGGCAGACCCCGTCACATCCGTGCTCGGCGAGAAACCGCACATGGGCGGCGTATCCCTCGTAGTCGACCGACAGTTCGTCATCGTCATGGAACGGAAGCGCCGTGGCGACATGAACGCCACGCCAGGGCGCGGAAACACCGGGAATCTCGGGCATGCGGAACCTTCTCGGCGAGGGGACCAGGCCACTTGTCCATTCAACGGTAACAGTGCAATGTCACACCGCACAGACCTCGGCACGCGGCTGGTTATGGCGATGGGACACCGGACCGGAGGTCGTGGCGCGCCTCACCGGAAGTCACCGGAAACGCGCAGGAGTTCACACGGCGAACGGTGCGGTCTGGACCTTTTGCGGCATGCAACTTCTTGTCGCATCGGACAGTGAACGTGACTACTATTCACCTCAATTCGGCACGACCTCACGGCTTGTCAGGCGGCTCGAAATCCCTAAACGGGGACTGCTCTACGTCTCTTGTCAGCCAGGTCACCGGCGTGAAAGGCTCGGCCCGCCCCGTAAGGGGAATCCCCAACTCCGAGGCAGAGCTGTGCTGTTGGCTGACTACCCCGCGGCCCGTTTATGAGAGGGTTGCCCCCGGCGGGGGCGCCGCTGTTCGTGAGTGAGGAATTGCCTCCATGCCCGACCACTCATCGCCCAGGGAATCTCCCGGGGACGGCTCCCCGGCGCTCCACGGTCTCGCCGAAGCGCCCGCCGAGGAAGTCGATGGCGCGGCCTCCGCGACGGCGCTGCTGGGCGCCTATTGGGAGGCGGTCGCCGATTACGCGGAACTGTGCACGACCACTCCAGAAGACGGGATGCGGCTCGCCACCGAGGCGTTCCGGCGGGGTATTCGGGAGACCCGCCACCGCCGCACCCGGGGCTTCGGCAAACGCCTCCCGTGGCTTCCGCTCTTTCTGACGTCGGTACGGAAGACCGCCGCCGACTGGCACGCCCACCGCCACGGCGACCGGCTCAACCCGGAGCTGCGGACGTGGCTGACCTCCGACCTCGCCGCCCGCTTCGCCGCCCCGCCCCGCGACCAGCCGCTCGCCCTGCGCGCTCTGCGGGATCTGCCGGAGGCGGACGGGGAGCTGCTGTGGCTGGTCGAGGTGGAGGCGCGGTCCACGGAGGCGGTGGCCCGGCAACTGGGCTACGACCCGGAGTACGCCACCGAGGAGATCGCCCGGGTCCGCGCGGCCTTCCGTGAACGGTGTCAGCGCGCCCATGTGGACACCCTCACCGACGAGGAGTGCCGCAGCTACGCCAAGCTGCTGGACGCCGCCACCCGGGCGCCCGACTCGCCCTCACCCGCCGACCTGTGGCAGCACCTCGCCCGTTGCCGGACCTGCCGTGACGCCGCCACCTGCATGTATGTGGACGGCGAGGGGCTGCCCGGCGCACTGACGGGCGGGGTCATCGGCTGGGGCGCACACCCCTACCTCGCGCGGCGCCGCGCACTCGCCGAGCGGGCCCCGGGCACCGCGCCGAGCGCCCGCGCCGCGGCGCCCACCGCACACGCGGTCCGCGCGCCGCTGTGGGAGCGGCTGCGCGACCGGGTCCTGGACGTGATCGGGGCGCGGCGCAGCAGACGGGCCGGTGACGCGGGCGGCAGAGCCGGGGCGGGAGGCAGAGCCGGTGCGGGCGGGGCGGATGGTGGTGCGGGGGCTTCCCGCCCCGGGGGGCACCGGGTCAGCCGGAGCCGCGCCTCCCGCCGCCGGTTACGCAGGGCCCGTACGACGGTCATCCTGGCGGTGATCGCCATCGTCGCCCTCGCCACACTGGTCGCGCTGACCAGAACCGCCGCGGACTCCGACGACCGCAGCAACGGGTACCTGGGCCCGGAGGAGACCCCCAGCCTGGCGCCCGCCACCTCCTCGCCGAACAACCCCGGCGCCCCCACCTCCCCGAGCCCCTCGAAGGGCGGGAGCGACGGCAAGGACCCGGGCAAGGGCTCCGGTCACGACCCCGGCAAGGGCTCGACGAGGAAGCCCAATCACTCCCCCTCCGCGTCCCCCTCGCCCTCCAAGGGCGACTCAGGCTCCGGCTCCGCCTCCGGCCACGGCGGAAGGCCGCCTTCCGACCGGAGGCACGGCGCATACGCCGACTGCACGGCCCGCTTCCAACTGGTCACCGAATGGCCCGACGGCTTCAAGGCCGCCGTCACCCTCACCTCCCGCAAGCCCCTCGACGACTGGCGGGTCACCTGGACCTTCCGCGACTCGCAGCGGGTGACCCAGATGTGGGACGGGGAGTTCACTCAAGCCGGCTCGAAGGTGACCGCCACCGCCGCCGACTACAACAAGCGGGTCAAGGCGGGCGGCTCCCTCTCCGTGGGCTTCCTCGGCACCTGGAACGACGGCAACCGGCCACCCGGATCCTTCACCCTGAACGGCCGCCCCTGCTCGGACTGACGACACGCTCCGCCCGGCCCGAACGGCGTTCCCACCCGGATGGCGGAACAAGTCCTCCGTCCAGGGGGAAAACATCTCGGAGTGAGCAGTGTCCTGAGCGGCATCGTGACCCTGCCCCCCGACGCCCCCGCCGGGCGGGCGGCGCGGGTGGTGGTGGAGGTGCGCAATGTGTCCCGCTCCGATACCCCCGAGTCGATCGTGGCGGCGCAGGTCCTCACCGATGTGCCGCTGAGCCCGGGAGGCCACGTCCCGTTCAGTGTCACCGTCCCGGTTGAGCTGGTCCCGGGCGACAACTACGGGCTGCGGGTCCATGTGGACGTCAGCGGCTCCGGTGTCATGGAGAGCGGCGATCTGGTCAGCGCCGAGGCCAACCCCGTACCGGCCGGATCCACCGCCGGTCTGATCGCCCCGGTCACCCTCGTCTGAGGGGGCCCCCGGCGCGATGCCGCGCCGGGGACCTCCCGGCATCTTGCGATCACTTGTCGTTCGGGGTCAGTTGTCGCTCGCGGCGTCGGAGTCCGCCTTGTCAGCCGCCGACTCGGCGTCGTCCACCAGCTTGTTCAGCTCGTCCAGCTCAGAGGTGGACGGAGCCGGTGCGGTGGCCGACGGGGCGGACGACGACCCCGATGAGCCGTCCGAGCCGTCCGCGTCGTCCGAACCGCCCTTGCCGCCACCGCAGCCGGTGGCCAGCGCGGCGCAGAGCACCGCCGTGGCCGCCACGGCCCAGGGGCCGCGCCGCACGGGCCGGCCGCGCCTCATGTGCCGGAACCCTCACCGCGCGAGGCGCACCACGTCTGGACCTTCGACAGGTCCTTCTGGCGCTGCTCGAGCGTGGTCACGAGGGACCTGCGGAAGGTGAGCTTGTGGTTGAGGAAGGTCTCGACCTCGGTGTGGTCCGCCTTCTTCGCCCGCTCGACCCGCTTCGCCAGCCGGGCCACGGACCCCTTGACGGACGCCTGGCCCTTCAGCCGCTTCAGGGCCCGGTCCAGCCGCTTGTCGATCTTCTTGGAGCGCTTGCACAGCCCCTGGGAGCCGTCCCCCGCCCCCTTGTGCGGCTTCGCGCTCGGGGCGGCGGCCGGTGTCGAGGCCGGGGCGCTGCCGTCCGCCGCCGCGACGCCCACCGGACCGAGCAGGGCAGCGGTGGCCGCGCAGGCCACGATGACGCTCTTTCCACGGTGCATGGTGCTTGTTCCTTCCCTTGGAGCCGGACGGCCCGGGAGGGGCCGGACCGTCCCGGACTAGGGAAAAAGCTAGGAGCCTTCTTTGTGGAAATTCTGTGGGCCGGAACGGCCGGAACGCCCTGCATACACGGAAGCACCGGGCGGAGCTGAACATCCCCCGTTCACGGGCCGGTTGTGCGGCCCTCCGGCTGCCCGGACGGTCGCAGGACAAAGCCCACGCCGCGCACCGTGTGCAGCATCCGGGGCCGGCCGCCCGCCTCCAGCTTGCGGCGCAGATAGCTGACGAAGGTGTCCACGGCGTCCGTCCGCACCTCGAAGTCATAGCCCCAGACGCGGTCCAGGAGCTGATCGCGGGTGAGCACGATCCCGGCGTTGCGGGCGAACATGTCCAGCAGCTCGAACTCGCGCCGGGTGAGCCGCAGCGGCGTCCCGTCCAGCCACGCCTCCCGGGCCTCCGGCGCCATCTCCAGCGCACCGGCCCGCACCCGGTCGGTGGCGGCGGGCGGACGGCGGCGCAGCAGGGCGTGCAGCCGCAGCACCAACTCCTGGAGCGCGAACGGCTTGACGAGATAGTCGTCGCCCCCGGCCTGCAGCCCGGCCACCCGGTCGGACACCTCGTCGAGCGCCGACAGCATCAGGACGGGGACGTCATTGCCGTCCCCGCGCAGGGCGCGGCACACCTCGATACCGCTGAGGTCGGGCATGGAGATGTCCAGGACCACCACATCGGGGGCGCCGTCGCGCACCGCGGCGAGCGCGGCGTGGCCGCCGTCCGCGAGGGTCACGGAGAACCCGTTGAGCCGCAGCCCGCGCTCCAGGGACCGCCGTATGGCCGCGTCGTCGTCGGTCACCAGGACGCGACCGCCGCCTGTCTCTCCCATGTCCCTACCACCTCCGGCCGGGCATGGTACGTGGCCCGCGGTGCGCCCGGCCCGGTCCAGGGGGCCGGTATGGCCTTTGGGCCAATTGACTCTGTCCCGTCCGCGCCGTGGGATAAGCGTGGTTCACCCCTTTCCCGCCGCGCCCGCCAAGGGGCCGGTGTGTCCTCCGCCCGCGAAGGAGCCAGCGTGTCCCAGCCCGCCACCACCCCGGACGCCCTGGACGCCCCGGACGCGCCGCATACCGTGGACACGCCGCATGCCGTGGACACGCCGGACGCGCCGCACGCCCCAGGCTCCCCGGACGCGCCACCCGCCCTCCAGGCCCTGGACGCCCTGGACGCCCTCGGCCCCAAGGGGCCGTACCGCTCCCGTCACCGCCTCACCATCAGCGATGTCACCGGCACCCCCATGGCCGAACTCTCCCTGGTGCCCCGGCTGTTCGTCACCCGCGCGCTGGCCGCGCTGCACGCCGCCGCCACCCCGCCGCTGGAGGAGCGACTGGCCGCGCTGAAGCGGGCGGGGGAGCTGTTCGCCACCGGCACCGTCGCCGGGATGACGGCGGCGGCGTACGAGAGCGCGGTGTGCCGGATGTCGGGCACCCCGCTCGCCAATGTGCGGATCGCCGTGGAGGCGATACGGCTCAGCGCCACCGAGGCGTACCGCAGCGTCCAGGCGGCCCGCCCGATGGGGGCGGTGGGCGACTGGCGCGATCCGTACGCCCGCAGCGGCACCGCGGTGTGGATCCGGCGCGGCGATGTCTTCGCCGTGCACGCCGCCGGAAACCACCCCGCCGTGCACGCCCTGTGGCTGGAGGCGCTCGCGCTGGGCTACCGGGTCGCCGTACGCCCCTCCCGCCGTGAGCCGCTCACCCCGTACCGGCTCGTCAGCGCCCTGCGCGAGGCGGGTTTCGGGACTGATCAGGTGGTGCTGCTGCCCACCGACCACGACGCGGCCGGGGAGATCCTGCACGGCGCGGATCTGTCCATGGTCTACGGCGGCCAGGAGGTCATCGACCGCTACGCCGCCGATCCGGCCGTGCTGCCCAACGGCCCCGGCCGCTCCAAGATCCTGCTCACCGCCGACCGGGAGTGGCGCGACCACCTCGATGTGGTCGTCGACTCGATCGCCCGCCATGGCGGCACCGCGTGCGTCAACGCCACCGCCGTGCTCGTCGAGGGCGATCCGGCGCCGGTCGCCGAGGCGCTGGCGGAACGGCTCGCCGCGCTCCCCAGCCTGCCGCCGCAGGACGAGAAGGCGGTGCTGCCGGTCCATCCGCTCGACACCGCGCGCGGCTTCGAGCGCCTTCTGCTCGGCAAGGCCGCGGGCGCCCGGGCGTGGCTGGGCGGCGACGGGGTGGTGGACGACCTCGGCGACGGCAGCGCCGCCCTGCGTCCCGCCGTCTTCCAGCTCGACGATCCGCTGGACCCGCGGCTGGGCATGGAGCTGTCGTTCCCCTGCGTCTGGGTGGCCCCCTGGACGCGTGCGGCGGGGGTCGCCGCGCTCCGGGACAGCCTGGTCGTCACGGCCATCACCGGGGACGAGGCGCTGCTGGACGCGCTGCTCGCCGAGCCGTCCGTCAAGAACCTCTACATCGGGGACCACCCCACGCACTGGATCGCCCCGGGCATCCCGCACGACGCGTATCTCGGCGAGTTCCTGATGCGTACGAAGGCCGTCATCCGCGGCTGACGGCGCCGATCCGGCGTCGCCTGTCCTGACGGGCGCCGATCCCGCGCCGCCTGTCCTGACGGGCGCCGCCCCGGCGTCGCCTGTCCCCCACGAGGAGCATGAGGAGCAACCCGTGCCGACAGCTTCCCTTTCCGTGCTCGACGTCCCCTTCGACGAGCGCCCCGACCCCGACGAGTACATCCGCGCCGCCATGGAGTGGCACTTCGGCCCGGACACCGGCTCCCCGTTCTGGCTGCGGAAGGCGCGCACGCTGGACTTCGATCCGCGCCGGGACGTCAAGGGCGTCGCCGATCTCGCCCTCTTCCCCAATGTCACCGGGGAGTTGCGCGACGTGCCGGTGCGCGATCTGATCCCCCAGGGCTACGGCGCCGACGCCCGGATCGTCGGTGTCTTCGAAAGCGGCGGCACCACCGGCGCGCCCAAGCGGATCGTGTGTCTGCGCGACTGGCTGGACCGGCTCACCCACGGGCTGAGCGCCGACCTCGACGGGCTCGGCATCCCGCGCGGGGTGGACTGGCTCGCCATCGCGCCCAGCGGCCCCCATATGGTCGGCGAGATGGTCGCGGGCACGGCCGCCCGGCACGGTGGGCTGATGTTCCGCGTCGACATGGATCCGCGGTGGGTGAAGAAGCTGATCTCCGCCGGGAAGGCCGAGGAGACCGACGCCTATGTGAGCCACCTGGTGGAGCAGGCGGCGCACGTCCTGCGCACCCAGGACATCGGGGTGCTGATGACCACCCCGCCGCTGCTGGAGCGGCTGGCCCGGCATGACGACCTGATCGAGCTGATCGGGGAGAAGGTCAAGGGCATCATGTGGGGCGGCGCCCATATGGACGCCGACACCCGCGATCTGCTGCGCAGCGAGGTGTTCCCCGGCTGTGCGCTCTACGGCACCTACGGCAACACCATGATCCTCGGCGGCGCCACGGAGCGGCTGGGGCTCGGCCCGGACGAGCCGTGTGTCTTCGATCCGCGCACGCCGTTCGTCACCTTCTCGGTGGTGGACCCGGCGAGCGGGGAGCCGGTGCCGTACGGCGAACGCGGCCAGGTGGTGATGAACCACGTCAGCAAGTCCGCTCTGCTGCCGAACAACCTCGAGCGCGATCTGGCGATCCGCGTCCCGCCGCCCGAGGGCGCGGCCGGGGACTCGGTGGCCGATGTGGGGCCGGTCGCGATGTTCGACGACGAGGCCGTGATCGAGGGCGTCTACTGAGGGGCGGCATACGGCGGGCGGGGGGGGCGGCGCGGCTGACGCCGGGACACCTGAGTCACGGCTGACGCCGGGACACCTGAGGCCACCGGACGTCGCGCCTGATGCCGCGCCCCCACCAGGCATTTGCCCACGTTCCGCCGTGGGCCCATTCAGTCGCGGCAGTCACAGTGGTTACGATCTGGCGCGATGGGCAGAGGGCAGGGCGGAGAGGGCCACATACGGAGGGACGCGGTGCGCGGCACCGTGCCGTCCGTCCTCTGCCGTGCCATTCTGCTGCTCGCCGCGGCGATATGGGTGGCGCCCTCGTGCGTCCATCCCGCCGCCGACCACAACGGCCTGTCGACGGGGTGCCCGCGCCGCCCGGCGGACACCATCGCGTCGGCCGAGCCGCACGAGAAGCCGGTCACCTATCCGTCTCCGGGGCACGGCCCGTCCGACGGCTCCGGCACCGGCTCCGGCACCGGCTCCGGAAGCGACGACTGTGTCACGGGCCCCCGGGGCGTGGTCCAGGCCCTGGTGCCCACGCCCGTACCCCCGCTCTTCCTCGCCGAGGTTCCGCCGCCCGACGGCCACCGGAATCCGGACTCCGTCCGGGCGCCGCCCGACCACCCCGTCCGCGCCCTCGGCCTCCATCAGCTCCAAGTGCTTCGGACCTAGGCCGGCGCCGGTAACCGCGATGCACCGCTCCACCCATCCAGCGTGCGAACTGCGCGAACTGCGCGAACTTTGAGCACTCCGAGGACAAGGACAGCCATGGGCTCCAAGGGATCGAAGACGAAGGGCACCGCGGCCGACCGCCGCGCGAAGATAGAGGAACTGCGCCGTGCGGAGAAGGCGCGCGAGCGCAGGTTCCGGGCCATCACCATCACCTCCGTCACGGTGATCGTCGCCGGACTCGCCGTCGGGGGCTACTTCCTCGTCGACGCGAGCAACAAGAAGGACGAGAAGGCGGCCAAGGTCACCTCCGCGGTCGTGAAGACCGGCGAGTTCAAGGGCATGAAGACCTGGAAGAACCTGGGCCGGACGCATGTCCAGGGCACGGTGAAGTACGCGATGTCGCCGCCGGTCGGCGGAAACCACAATCAGGTCTGGCAGAACTGCAACGGCGACGTCTACACCAAGCCGCTGGCGAAGGAGAACGCCGTGCACGCGCTGGAGCACGGCGCGGTGTGGGTGACGTACACCGACAAGGCTCCGAAGGAGGACATCGCCGCCCTCTCGGCGCGGGTGAAGAAGACCCCGTACTCGATGATCAGCCCCTACCAGGAGCAGGACGCGCCGATCGTCCTCAACGCCTGGGGCAACCAGCTCGACATCCAGAAGGCGTCGGACCCGCGGGTGGCCGCCTTCTTCAAGAAGTTCGTCCAGGGCAAGCAGACGCCCGAGCCCGGCGCCTACTGCACCAACGGAAAGACCTCGTGAGCGACGGAACCGCCGTCGGCCGCGCCGCACGCCAGCCGCTGGTGGCGGGGATCGCCGCCGCCCTCGCGCTGGTGACGCTGGTGGCGGTGGCCGTGCTGTGGCTGACGAGCGACCGCTCGGAGGGCACGACCGACACGGGTACGCCGAAGGACACCTCCGCCGAGGCCGGTTTCGCCCGCGACATGTCCGTCCACCACCAGCAGGCGGTGGAGATGTCGTTCATCGTGCGCGACCGCACCAGCGACGACGAGGTGCGGCGGCTGGCGTTCGACATCGCCAGCACGCAGGCCACCCAGAGCGGGATGCTGCAGGGCTGGCTGGACATGTGGGGGCTGGGCAAGACGTCCGAGGACCCGCCCATGACGTGGATGAAGAACGGCATGGACGGTATGGAGGGCATGGACCACGGCTCGATGAAGGGCATGGACGGCGGCGCGTACAAGCCGCACGACGGCTCGCTCATGCCGGGCATGGCCACCAACACCCAGCTCGACGAGTTGCGCAAGGCCAAGGGCAAGGCGGCCGAGGTGCTCTACCTGAAGCTGATGACCGCCCATCACAAGGGCGGCGTCGAGATGGCGAAGGGCGCGGTCGAGCTGGTCAAGGACCCGACCGAGAAGCATCTGGCCACGACCATGGTCCAGGGCCAGCAGTCGGAGATCCAGCTGATGGCCGACATGCTCAAGGCACGCGGCGCGTCCTCCTGACGCCCCGCCGATGGCGCCCCCGCCCCGGGGGCGCCATCACCCCCTGCGATCCCCCTCGCGATCCCCCTCGCGATCGCCCTCGCGATCGCCCTCGCGTACGAACACCCCCGAGCGGGCGGCCTGATACGTCGTCTCGACGCTGGTGCGCACCAGCCGCTCGTCGATGAACCCGCGCAGAATGAGCACCCGGTAGTAGAGGGGCGCCGCCAGTGCGGCGATGACCTCCCGCGCCTCGGTGCCCTCGGGGATCTCCCCCCGCTCGACCGCCTGCCGCGCGATCAGGGTCACCTCCTCGGTGCGCCGCACGAACGCGGCTCGGACGATCTCCTCGACCCGGGGATCGTGCGCGGCGGCCGCGAGCAGCCCCTGGATGACGTTGCGGTTGCGCAGCGCGTTGTTGAAGTCCGCTATGGCCTGCGTGAGTTGCGTCAGGTCCCGCCGGAAGTCACCGGTGTCCGGGGTCGGCAGCGTCGAGCTGTGCTCGGCCAGCAGATCGACGACGACCCCCTCCACCGTGCGCCAGCGCCGCCGGATGGTCGACACATGCACCCCCGACCGCCGGGCGAGCCGGTCAAGGGTGAGCGCGGCGAACGAGTCGCGGTCGAGCTCCTCGTACGCGGCCGCCAACACGGCGGCACGAGTCCGGGCCGTACGCCCCCCGGGGCGAGCCGACCCATGCGGTGGTCGCTCTGTCATGACGCGCCGACTCTACGGCCCCTCCACCCTCGTGAGCACCAGATCTTCACGACATCCGGGCGCCCTACGCCCGGTAACCCATTGCACGGCGTACACGCCCCTCGCTATTGTGACACCCGTTACCTAATGCGCGCGACAGCGCATTAGGCCAGCAGGGCGCAGAGTTGCCGGACCTTCCTCACGAGGGGAAGGAAGGTCCAGCACGCCCCCTTCTTCTCCCGCCCTGCGATGCTCCCGGCCCGGTACCAACAAGGCCCACGCAGCGGCGGTCGGCCACGTCAACGTCAGTACATCCCCACTTGGGCCAGAGGGCCCGCATCGGTGGCCAGAAGAAAGGCCAGCGGCCCCGCCCTTTTGGCGCGAAGGGCAGGGCCACCGAAATTGGTCCTAGTTCAAACGCTCGCCGAGCCTGGCCGACTGCCGCTCGGAGCCCTTGGTGTGCCACCACTCGAAGAGGCGGATGCGGAGCGACATGGCCACCGCCTGTACGAGTTCCCCCGGCGAACTGCCGTCGAAGATCCGGTGCTCGGAACTGTCACACTCCAGACGGACTCTCCAATGCCCGTCCGGAGCGATCAGTTCGACCACCACCGTGAACCTTCGCCCCTGGTCGATGACCTCAAGCCCGAGGACTTCAAGACAGACCGAGCCGTCCTCGAGTCGCCCCGTCAAATACCGGGCGAGGAGGCCACGGACACCTTCGACAGATGGCACGGATTCCTTCTCCTAGGACGACGAGATCAAGACCGCGCAGGAGCTACTGCGCCGACTGACCACCAACGTCGAGCAGCACACTTCCGGAAGCTGACCAGAAAAGCCCTGCCCCCTGGCAGTGACAACGCACCACCAGGGGGCTCAAGCTCGCGCTGTCAGCGGCATCCACACCCCGTGGACGTCGTTCACGGTGTTGAAGCCGGGCTGTTCGTACAGCGCGTGCCCATCGACGGTGAGATCAGCCGTAGGAGGCCGACCACTTGCCGCGCGTGAAGTGACACACGCCGTCAGGTACCGCGCCGCACGGTCGCGGTCGCCGCGCGCAGCAGCAGCATCCCCCACAGGGACAGATCGATGGGCCGGGACCGGAATCCGGGCTCGATCCGCTCGGCGGCGGTCAGGGCGACGCGCTCGGCGTCCTCCAACCGTCCCTGCTTGGTGAGGATCCACGACAACGTGGAGATGCCCATGGTCTCGAGGTGCGGATCGTCCGACCGCCGGGCGGCCTCCATTGAGCGCTCCAGCGCTGTGAAACCGGCGTCTTCCCTGCCGAGCGCGGCCAGCGTGGTGGCCGCCACCTGGTACGCCTCGGCGAGCACCGCATGGGCCGCGGCGGCGTCGGCGCCGCTGTGAGCGTGAGCCGCCGTCCTGGGGTCCCGGATGAGCTGGGGCAGCAGGACGCCGATGTCGGCCATCCGCCCCTCGCGCCGGACCCGTTCGGTGGACCGTAACGCGGCGCGCAGCGCGCCGACGGTCGGCGGGGCCTCGGGGTCGGCGTCCTCACCGAGGAGTTCGGTCAGCGGGGAGACGGCCTGCCGTAGCGCGAGAACGGACGGCGAGTCGCCCTCCTGACGGGCTTCGAAGGTGGTCGGCTGCCCGATCAGTACGGACGGTTCCACATCGAGAGCGCGGGCGAGGGCGTTGATCGTCGAGAGCCGCGCCGTCTGCCGCCGGCCCTGTTCCAGCTTGCGCACCACGTCCACGGACAACTCCGCCCGTTCGGCGAGCCGCTCCTGGGTGAGCTTGCGCCGGACCCGGAACCGAGCGATCCGATCCCCGAGCCCCTGCTCGTCGTCACAGCCCATGACCCTGGCCCCCCACTCACCGTCAGGTATCAGGTGGATGTGGCTTCCACGCTACGCCCTCGCACGCGCCAGATGGGAAAACCGGTACCCCTTTCGTCCCCCGGCGGTGGCAACGCATCACCGGGGGACAGCGAAGGGTCAGTGGAGGTGGGCCGGGGTGAACCGGACCGGGAGGGCGGCCACGCCGCGCATCATCAGGGTGACCCGCCATTCGAGGTCGTCCGGGGCGACGGACAGGGCGACGTCCGGGAGGCGGTCGAGGAGGACCTCGACCGCGGCGCCGGCGATGACCTGGGCGATCTCACGGGCGGCCGGGGGGCAGCCGTGCTTGCCGTGGCTGAAGGCCATATGGGCCTGGTTGCCGCCCGCGCCGGAGTGGAAGTCCGGGCGTACGTCGGGGTCGGCGTTGGCCGCGGCGAGGCCCAGCATCAGGCAGTCGCCCTTCCTGATGCGGCGTCCGCCGAGCATGGTGTCCTCGGCGGCCCAGCGGCCGATCCAGAACGGGACCGGGGTGTCCTCCCACAGCACCTCGTTGAGCGCCTGGCCGACGCTGCGCCGGCCGCCGGAGAGGGTGATGGCGAACCGTTCGTCCGTCAGCATCAGCCGGAGGGCGTTGCCGATCAGGTCGCTGGTGGGCTGCTGGACGGCGTAGACGCTGCCGAGCAGGTCGTTGACGATCTCGTCGTCGGTGAGCCCGGCCGGGTGGGCCACCAGATGGGCGGCGACGTTGACCTGGTCGGGGTTCTCCCGGACGCGCTTGATCAGCGCCTCCGTCCTGGTCTGCATATTCCGCAGCGCGAGGGGGGCGTCGGGTCCGGTGAGGTGGAGCGAATCGTCCTGGATGGCGGCGGATTCGGCGTCGTCCAGTCCGTACAGCCGGGTCACCACGCGCAGCGGGATCTGGCTGGCGTACTCGGCCACCAGATCGGCCCGGCCGCTGCCCGCGAAGGTGTCGATCAGCCGGTCGGCGACGCGCTCGCACTGCGCGCGCAGTTCGAACTGGTCCACCGACGCCAGACCGTCCCAGATCGCCTCGGCCCGCCGCTGGTGCTCGGCGCCCTCGCTGAAGAGCATGGTCGGGCGGTAGCCGACGAAGGTCATCAACTCCCAGTCGGGCGGCACCAGATGCCAGGCGTGCCAGCGGCGGGGGTCGCGGGCGAACAGCCGGGGATCGGTGGTGACCCGGACCACCTCGCGGTAGCCGAGCACCGCCCAGACGGGGATCTTGCCGTCCAGCAGGACGGGCACGACGGGGCCGTGGTCCCGGCGCAGCTCCCGGTAGAGGTCCAGCGGCTCGTCCCGGAACCGCTGGTAGTCCAGCGGCAGCGACCCGGTGGGCACCACCCCATCGGGCGGCGCGGGGGCGGACCGGAAGACGGGCTCGGGCGGGTCCTCGGACGAGCCCTCCGACAGGTCCTCGGGCAGGTCCTCGGGCAGATCCTCCGACAGGTCCTCGAACGAGGGCTTGGGGTCAGGGGTGGTCACGCGGTGCTCTCCCCGGCGGCGCCGTTGGTGGAAAGGGAGTAGAGGTAGTGGGCGAGCGCGACCAGTACGGCCTTGCTGGAGTCGCGCTTACGGGCGTCGCAGTCGATCATCGGCACCTCGGGCGGAAGGTCGAGCGCCTCCCGCACCTCCTCCAGCGAGTGCTGCGGCTCGGTGAAGTTGTTGCGGGCCACGATGAACGGCGTGCCGTGGTGTTCCAGCCGGTCCAGCGCGTACCAGGAGTCGGAGAGCCGATTGGTGTCCACCAGGACGACCGCGCCCAGGGTCCCGGAGAAGAGCCGGTCCCACAGGAACCAGAACCGCTCCTGGCCCGGGGCGCCGAACAGATAGAGCACCATCTGCTCGTCCAGGCTGATCCGGCCGAAGTCGAAGGCCACCGTGGTGGTGGTCTTGTGCCGCACGAACGAGGCGTCGTCGATGCCGACGCCCGCCTGCGTCATCGTCTCCTCGGTGCTGAGCGGGCGGATCTCGCTGACCGACCGCACCATCGTCGTCTTGCCGACGCCGAACCCGCCCACGATCACGATCTTGAGACCGTTGCTCGCGCTCTCCCGCAGCGGAGCGTGTCCGGTGCTGCCGGGGAGTGCCATGCTGACGGTGTCGTCAGAGATTCTGGAGTGCAACGAGCACCTTCTTCAGGGTTTCGGGCCCGGGCAGCCGGCCGCCGGGGCGGGCCACCTGCGGATGGCGCGCGGTGATCCGGCCGGTGTCCAGCAGATCGCACAGCAGGATCTTGACCACGCTGACGGGCAGTTCCAGATACGAGGAGATCTCCACGACCGACAGGGGGCGGCGGCACATCCGCAGGATCCGGACGTGCTCGGACTGCATCCCGGGGGTGGGGTCGCTTTCGCTGACGATCAGCGTGACCATGTCGAACCGGCTCTCGTCCGCCCGGCTGCGGCCGCCGGTGACGGTGTACAGCCGGTCCGGCCCCTCCTTGTCCAGCGGCCCTCGGATCATGCCTTCGCCCCGCCGCCGCTGTCGCCCGCGGCCACCCTCGGGGCAGCCCGCAGATGGTCACCGATCTGCTCGACCAGCTCGTTCATGTTGTGGCCGATGATGCCGACATCGGCGTCGTCATTGGCCACCACGGCGAGATGGGCGCCTTCGCCGGCCTCGACGATGAACAGAATTCCCCCGTGGAACTCCGTCATCGACTGCCGTACGCCGCCGCTGCCGTCGCCGAACTCGATGGACGCGCCATGGGCGAGGCTCTGGATGCCCGACGCGATGGCCGCCAGCTGATCGGCCTGGTCCACGGACAACCCGGAGGAGAGGCACAGTTTGAGCCCGTCCCGCGACAGCACCAGCGCGTGGCGTGACCCCGGGGTCTTCTCCAGCAGGTTCTCCAACAGCCAGTCCAAGCTGCGGTCGGTGGTGTTCATCGGCGTTCCTTCTGTCACGGCTTGTCGTTCTCGGCAGGCTCGGCGGACTCGGCGGATACGGCAGGCTCGGCGGACTCGGCGGTCTCGTTGTGCTCTGCGGATACCGAAGGCTCGGTGTCACACGGGGCACCGGTGGCGGAACCACCGCGGGCCGCCTGGCGGAAGGCGCCGAAGCGGGCTCCGGCTTCCTCGGGTCGTGGACGGCTGATCTTGGCCTTGGGTTCCGCCTCGGCCGCCTGGGCGGCCGCCCGGGTGGCGGCGGCCAGCGTCTCGCCACGGCGCCGCTTGGGCAGTCCGTTGACGGGCCGTGGGGGCTGCGCTGCGGGCTCCGGCGCGGTGGGCTCCGGCGCGGACGACGGCGAAGGGGGCAGCGAAGGGGACGGCGAGGTGGCGGGTGCGGGGGCCGCCGCGGCGGGGGCCTCGGTGGTGGTGGCCGTGGACGCGACGGCCTGGGCGGACGCCTGCCGGGGGACCCCGGAGCGGACGGAGCCCGGTGCGTCGAGGACGACGGCGTCCTGGTTGACGTGCGTGATCAACTGCTGCGGGATCAGGACGACCACACCGGTGCCGCCCCGCGCGGACGGCCGGAAGGAGACGGTGAGCCCGTGCTTACGGGCCAGACAGCCGACGACGGCCAGGCCCAGCCGGGTGCCGGACAGGCTCATCAGGTCCAGGCTCTCGGAGGAGACGGACTTCTGGGCGCGGTCCAGGGCGGCCGGGCCCATCACGAGTCCGCCGTCCTCGATGGTCACCACGACGCCCGCGTGCGTCTCCTCGACGTACACATGCACCTCCTCGGTGGGAGGCGAGAAGCTGGCGGCGTTGTCCATCAGTTCGGCGAGGGCGTGCATGACGCCCTCGGCCGCGTAACCGGCCACCGCGGCGTTGCTGGCCGAGTGGACCCGTACCCGCTGGAAGGCGCTGATCCGGCCGATCGCGCCGCGCAGCACGGACTCCATGACGATCGGCTTGGTCCAGCGGCGCCCGGAGCGCGCACCGGTCAGCACCGCGATACTGTCCGCGATCCGGCCCGCCTGGGCGGTGGTGTGGTCCAGTTTCAGCAGATCGCCGAGGACGGTCTCGTCGTGGCGGTTCTCCATCTCCCGCAGATCGGCCAGCATGCTGGTGGCCAGCGCCTGGACACGGCCCGCGGCGTTGGCGCACGCGGCCATCGCGGAGGCGCGCATCCGCTCACCGTCGCCGATCTCGCGCAGCAACGCCCGCAAGAGCTGCTGATGGGCCCTGCTGGTGGGGCGCTCCATGCGGGTGATCACGGTTTCCGCCGAGCCGCCCTCGCGCAGTCTCCGCACTGCGGACGGAATCGTTTCCTCGGCGATCCGGGTGGCCTCGATCTCCTTGGCGGCGGCCGCGGTCTCCAGCTCCGTGACCCGCTCCTGGAGACGGCCGATGGTCCGCGAGCGGTTGGTGGCGACCGCGAGCGCCACCCCCAGCAGCACGGCGGCCACTCCGCAGAAGACGGCGACGGAGGCGCGCTGGGCGGAGGGCACGGCGCTGGTCACCCACAGTCCCGCTCCACCGGCGACGACGGCTGCCAGCAGGGGGACGGTCAGGGCCCCACGTGTCACCGAGGGCCCTTTGTACGGATGGCTGGATATGTGTGCTGACATCTATCAGGTCCTCATGGGCGCGTTGAGGGTTTTTGGCTGGACCACGCGGACATCAAGCCGTGGGCGCCACATGTTAGTAGAGTCACGTCACTTTGACCGGTCCCGCTCATCACATGGATCATGACGGTCCGTCAAATCGGAGCGTCGAGAAGCGTCACCTTCCGGACGCATATGCCGCTGCCATCGCTCGCAAGCGTTCCCGACCCGGAAACGTCACGGATCCGGAAGCGTCCCGCCCCCGAAGCTTCACGGAATCGCCAGCTCGGCCCAGATGACCTTGCCGTTCGAGGTGTAGCGGGTGCCCCAGCGCTCGGCGAACTGGGCGACCAGGAAGAGCCCCCGGCCACCCTCGTCCGTCGTCGCCGCGTACCGCAGATGCGGGGAGGTGCTGCTGGTGTCGGAGACCTCGCAGATCAGGGCCTTGTCGCGGAGCAACTGCACCCGGATCGGGCCGGTCGCATAGCGGATCGCGTTGGTGATCAGTTCGCTGAGCACCAACTCGGCGGTGAACGCCGCCTCGTCCAGCCCCCACTCCGCCAGCTTCCGCATCACCTCGGCGCGCACCCCGGCCACGGCGGCGGGGTCGGACGGCACGTCCCAGGAGGCCACCCGGTCGCCGCCCACGACCCGGGTACGGGCGGCGATCAGGGCGATGTCATCGCTCGGGTTGCTGGGCAGCAGCGCGTCCAGCACCTCGGTGCAGATCTCGTCGGGCGTCCGGCCGGGGTGGGACAGGGCGTCGCGCAGCATCTCAAGACCGGTGTCGATCTCCCGGCGGCGGTCCTCGATGAGCCCGTCGGTATAGAGGACGAGATGGCTGCCCTCGGCCAGTTCCACCTCGGCGGTCTCGAACGGCAGCCCGCCCAGGCCCAGCGGTGGCCCGGCGGGCAGGTCGAGGAACTCCACGGAGCCGTCCGGACGCACCAGCGCGGGCGGCGGATGACCGGCCCGCGCCATCGTGCACCACCGCGTCACCGGATCGTAGATCGCGTACAGACATGTCGCCCCGGTGATCCCCTCACTGCCGGCGCCATCGCCATCCGGCCCGCCAGGGCCCTCGTCCTGGTCGATCCGGGCGATCAGATCGTCGAGGTGCGACAGGATCTCGTCGGGCGGAAGGTCGAGCGTGGAGAAGTTGTGCACCGCCGTCCGCAACCGCCCCATCGTCGCCGCCGCGTGCAGGCCATGCCCCACCACATCGCCCACCACCAGCGCCACCCGCGCCCCCGGCAACGGGATGACGTCGAACCAGTCGCCCCCGACCCCCGACTCGGCCGGCAGATAGCGGAAGGCCACATCCAGCGCGTTCTGCTCGGGCAGGGCGCGGGGCAGCAGGCTGTGCTGCAGGGTGACCGCCATCGTGTGCTCACGGGTGTAGCGGCGGGCGTTGTCGATACAGACCGCGGCGTGCGCGGCGAGCTCCTCGGCGAGGGACACCTCCTCCTCTTCGAAGGGCTCGCGCTGCTTCATCCGCCAGAAGTTGACCACGCCCAGCAGCACGCCCCGGGCCCGCAGCGGCACGGTGACCAGGGACCGGACGCCGTATTCGATGACCTTGGCGGTCTGCTCGGGGTCCTGCGCCTGCCAGCCGGTGGCCTCGGTGAGATCGTCCTCGACGACCGGCTCACCCTCGCTCAGCCCGAACGCCTGGGGGGAGGTCGGGACGAACGAGAACACCCGGCCGACCGGATAGAAGGGGTGGCCCTGGCCGGGCCGGATCCCGTGGACCGCCTCCCGGCGCATCTCGACACCGCCGACCGCCAGCGGCTCATCGCCGCGCGCCACGGGCTCCGCCAGGTCGACCGTGACGAAGTCGGCGAAGCGGTCCACCGCCACCTGTGCCAGCTCCTCGGCGGTCCGGGCCACATCGAGGGTGGTGCCGATCTCCACGCTCGCGTCGTACAGCAGCTTGAGCCGCTTCTGGGCCACGTCGGCACGGCCGGAGAGGGCGCGCAGTTCGGTGGAGTCGCGCAGGGTGGCGACGCTGCCGGGCGGCCCGCCGTCGCGGTCGGTCAGCCGGTTGTTGATGGCCAGCAGCCGGTCGCCGGCCACCAGCACCTCGTCGGTGACATCGCGCCCGGAGGCCAGGACGTCGGCGACATGGGGATCCAGGCCCAGATCGTCGACCAGCCGCCCCTCCGGCCGCGGCGGCAGATCGAGCAGCCGGGACGCCTCGTCGTTGGCGAGCACCAGCCGCCCGTCGCCGCCGACGATCAGCACGCCCTCGCGCACCGAGTGCAGCACCGCGTCATGGTGCTCGTACATCCGCGTCATCTCGACCGGGTCCAGGCCGCGGGTCTGCCGCCGCAGCCGTCTGCTCACCAGGGCGGTGCCGCCGGTGGCGAGGACGAGGGAGGCGGAGACGGCGCCGACGAGCAGCGGGAGCTGGCGGTTGGCGAGCCCGCTCACCTTCTGGATCGTGATCCCCGCGCCCACCAGGCCGACGACCTTGTGATGGCTGTCGAAGATCGGGGCGACCGCCTGCATCGCCGGGCCGAGGGTCCCGGGGCGGCTCTCGGTGATGGTGTGCCCCCGCAGCGGGGGGCCGATGTTGCCGATGAAGTGCTTGCCGATGCGGTCGGGCTTGGGGTGGGTGAGCCGGATGCCCTTCGGGGTCACCACCACGACGAAGTCGAGCCCGGATTTCTTCCGGGCGGCCTCGGCCTTCGGCTGGAGCGCCTTGGTCGGGTTGCGGGTGTGCAGGGCCTGGACGATGCCGGGGGAGTTGGCGAAGGATTCGGCGACCGCGATGGACCGGCCGCGGGCCTCGTCGGTGGCGTCGTGCCGCACCTGGAGTACCAGGGCGATGGTCGCCGCCGCGCCGAGCAGCAGCACGATCACGAGTTGGAGGACGAAGACCTGGCCGGCGACGCTGCGGACGCTCAGCCACGATCGAAAGCGCCGGCCCGCCACCTCCGGGCGCTCCCGGCGCCGACTCCGTGGGCGCCGACCGGGGATCATGCGGGCAGCCCACGATCGACCCATAAACCGGGCCATACACATACATCTACACCGGGAAATCCTGGAAGGCGAATCCCCGCTTCCGCCGGCCGGGCGCGAAACGACAAGGCACATACAGTGCGCGACTTTCCGTGCCTAATCGATTACGGAGCGCTCCAGCGGGGCGTATTCACGATGGCGAGGTGCCGAAGCCGGGGGTCTATGCAAATCTGAGAAAAAGGGCAATTCACCCTTATTGCCGTCAATCGGTGCCGACGCGGCACCGATTGCGCCTGACGAAGGAGCCCGACATGGCCAGTCACGCCGGTGGAGTTCAGACAGGGGTCGCCCCGGGCCACGCGCACCGGGCGGTGAGTGGATGGCTCGTCTTCGCGGCGGTCATGATGATCTTCAGTGGGCTGATGAACCTGCTCCAGGGCATCTCGGCCATCCGGACCGACCGGGTGTTCCTGGTCACGCAGAGCTATATCTTCCAGTTCGACCTCGCCGGCTGGGGATGGGTCCACTTCGGCGTCGGCATCGCCCTCCTGCTCTCCGGGTTCGCGGTGTTCACCGGTGCGATGTGGGCCCGGGTCACGGGTGTGGTGCTGGCCGGGCTCGCGCTGAGCGCCAACTTCCTGTGGCTGCCGTACTACCCGGTCTGGGCCACTGTGCTGCTCATCATCGACGCCCTCGTCATCTGGTCGCTGTGCGCCGGGCCGGGCCGCAGCGGCGCGGGAGGACGCGGCGAAGCGGGACGCGGCGAGGCGGGACGTACCGCCTGAGAGCCGGGGTGCCTGGCTTCCCGGCGGGGTGCGGGGCAGGCTGGAGCCATGCTGCTGGCTGATGTCGCGCTGACCTCCCGCCAGGTCGCGGCCACCTCCGCCCGCTCGGAGAAGATCGCCGCGCTGGCCCGGCTGTTCCGGCGTACGGAACCGGCCGAGGCGGCCGTGGTGATCACCTACCTCGCGGGCAAACTGCCCCAGCGCCGGACCGGAGTGGGCTGGTCCACCCTGCGCCACCGGCGGGAACCCGCCGCCGGGCCGACGCTCGCGGTGCTCGATGTGGACGAGGCCCTCACCCGGGTCGCGGCGGTCTCCGGCACCGGCGCGACCGCGGCCCGCAAGCGGCTGATGGGCGAGCTGCTGGCCGCCGCGACCAAGGAGGAGCAGGGCTTTCTGCTCGGGCTGATCGGCGGGGAGCTGCGGCAGGGGGCGCTGGAAGGGCTGGCCGTGGAGGGGCTCGCCGAGGCGGTGGGCGCACCGGCCGCCGAGGTGCGGCGGGCGGTGATGGTCGGCGGTTCGCTGGGCACCGTCGCCGAGGCGCTGCTGGCGCGCGGCCCGGAGGCCCTGGCCGACTTCCGGCTCGAGGTGGGGCGGCCGGTGCTGCCGATGCTCGCGCAGAGCGCCAAGGACCTGGATGAGGCCATGGACCGGCTGGGGCCGTGCGCGGTCGAGGAGAAGCTGGACGGGATCCGGGTCCAGGTGCACCGCGACGGCGAGGACGTACGGATCTACACCCGCACCCTCGACGAGATCACCGACCGGCTGCCGGAGGTCGTCACGGCGGCGCGGGAACTGGCGGTGGACCGGGCGATCCTCGACGGTGAGGTGATCCTGCTGGACGCCGAGGGGCGGCCACGGCCGTTCCAGGAGACCTCCGCCCGGGTCGGCTCCCGGCTCGATGTGGCCGGGGCGTCGGCCGCGCTGCCGCTGTCCCCCGTCTTCTTCGATCTGCTCGTCGTGGACGACCGCGATCTCCTCGACCTCCCGGCCCGCGAGCGCCATGCCGAACTCGCCCGGATCGCCCCCGGGCCCCGGCGGGTGCGGCGGCTGGTGGCCGACGACCCGGCGGATCCGGAAACCCGGCGGGCGGCACGGGAGTTCGCCGCCGACGTGCTGGCCCGGGGGCATGAGGGGGTGCTGGTCAAGGCGCTGAAGGCGCCGTACGGCGCGGGCCGGCGCGGGGCGTCCTGGCTGAAGGTCAAACCGGTGCACACGCTGGATCTGGTGGTGCTGGCGGCGGAGTGGGGACACGGCCGCCGCACCGGGAAACTGTCCAACCTCCACCTGGGCGCGCGAGCGGCGGACGGCACGTATCTGATGCTGGGCAAGACCTTCAAGGGGCTCACCGACGCGATGCTGGAGTGGCAGACACAGGCGCTGCTGGGGATCGCGGTCAGCGACGACGGCTGGGTGGTGCGGGTGCGCCCGGAGCTGGTGGTGGAGGTGGCCTTCGACGGGCTGCAGCGCTCGTCCCGCTATCCGGCGGGCGTCACGCTGCGGTTCGCGCGGGTGCTGCGCTACCGGGAGGACAAGCCGGCGGATCAGGCGGACACGGTCGAGGCGGTGCTGGCGCTGCGCGGCGAGTGACCGGCCGGGGCCGGGAGAGCGCGAGATCTCGGGCGGTCCGGGGCCCCGGACCGCCCGACCCCGGGCCGCCAGGCGGTCCGGGGTCGGGCGGGATCGGGAGCGATCAGGAGGGGTTCTCCGCGTGGGTCAGGGTCTCCCAGCCCAGGAAGAGGCTGTTGGTGCCCGCCGGGCGCTGCTGCTCGGTGAGCTTCTGGGTGTTGGCCATGGCGATGCCGAGGCGGGTGTGCAGGGCGTTGTAGCCGACCTCGGTGATCGGGCCGAGGCCCCGCTTGACACTGCCGCCGCACAGCCAGGACGGCACGCCCTCGCCGAGTTCATACTTCGACTGGAAGCCCAGCGCCTGCCGCAGCCGCTCGCCCACCTCGGGGTAGAGGTCCTGGCCCTGGATGCGGCTGGTCTCGGCGACATGGGCGATGGAGGCGATGCCGTATCCGGTGTGGGTGAAGTCGCGGCAGGTCTCCTGGGTGAGGCCGGTGACGAAGGTCGTCTGGCCCTGCCAGTACTTGACGATCTTGTCGCGGGTGTCCAGGCCGCTGCCGGGCGCGGTCTTGGGCAGGGAGCCGTCGGACTGCAGGTAGATGTACGCGGGGACGCGGCCGCGGAACTTCGCGACGGCCTTGTCGTAGCTGGCCCGGTCGTCGAGGAAGACGGAGATGCCGGTGGCGGCCTCCATCATCACCAGCTCCCAGTTGCCGTTGGAGTTCGAGCCGCCGATGACCTTCGGGAGGTAGACGTTCCGCAGCATGGTGGAGAAGCGGCTGATGGAGGCGTCCGACCAGCCGTCATAGGTGTAGCGGATGATCTCGGCCGCCCGGGGCCAGGAGGATCCGGCCCAGCCGGTCTGCAGCGGGGCGTTGCTGTTGGTGTGGTCCTTGATGGTGGCCGACCAGGCGTCCATGATCTGGATCGCCTTCTCGGCGTAGCGGCTGTCGCGGGTGACGTACCAGGCCAGCGAGAGCGAGTAGGCGGCGAGCGCGTCCTGGCGCTCATCGGTGCAGCCGAGGTTGGGGTCGGAGTACGGACCGCATTCGACGACCGCCCGCGGCTTGGGGGTGCGCGACAGCGAGGCGTACGGGCTCGACAGCATCGCGTCGTACGCGCCCTTCCAGGGCTGCGCACCGGCGTTCACCTTGGAGCGGACGAAGTCGAGCTGGGCCTGGCTGACCAGGACGCCGGGGTGGGTGAAGGCGGCGGCCTTGGGTTCGGCGGACCGCTGGGTCTGCCCGGCCGTGGCCGGGCCGCTGAGGATGCCCGCGAACAGCGCGGCCAGCGCTGCGGCGAGGGCGAGATACAGGGCTCTGGTGCGCATGGGGGCGGCTCCTGACGGTGGGGTTCGTGTATATGAACGACGGATGCCGACATGAACTCCTGCGATGCTCCGGGAAGTTAGCTCATGAACACGTCAAGGTCTAGACCTGCGGGGCGTAGGAGAGAATGTGCGCCCCGCCCCGATCGAGAGGCCCAGCGTGGAGACGACAGTCGCGGAGGACCAAGGCACAGGCCCCGGCCGACCGCCCGGCGCCCCACGCGGCGCCCGGGGCACCTGGGGCGCGGTCGGGCGGCTGCTCCGGCTCCCCGGCGGACGGGCCCGGCGGACGGCGGCCTGGTCCGCGATGGTGCCGCTGGCCCTGGTCAGCGTGGTGGTGCTGTGCCGGGCCGCGGACATCGACGGCATCACCCCCATACCGCAGCTACTGGCCTTTCTGCCCTGGCTGCTGGTCCCGGCGGCGCTCGGGCTGCTGCTCGGCACGGCCGCCCGCTGGCCACTGGGGTGCGGCTGGGCGCTGGCGGCAGCCGCGGCCACCGGGTGGTTCATCCAGCCGTACGACGGCGGCACCCCGCCCGAGCCGCACGGACCGGTCCTCGCCCGGCTGCGGGTGATGACCGCGAACCTCGAGTTCGGCCAGGCCAGGGACGGGCTGCTGACCGCGCTGCGCCGGGAGCGGCCAGACCTGGTCGCGGTGCAGGAGTGCGACACGGAGTGCGCCGAGGCGCTGGACTCGGCCGCCGTCCGCGCGGCCTACCCGTACCGGAGTATCGCCCTCGGCGACAGCCCCGCCGCGGGCTCGGCGATCCTGAGCCGCCACCCGCTGACCCGGGAGGAGGGGGTGCGCGGGACGCTGCGGATGCCGGGCGCGGTCGTCCGGATCGCCGGGCAGCGGCTGCGGCTGCAGGTCGCGCATCCCATGCCGCCGATGCCGGGCCAGTTGGACGTCTGGCGCACCGAGCTGGGGCGGCTGCGGGCCTACGCCGCCGGGCGGGGTGAGGAACCCACCCTGATCGCGGGCGACTTCAACGCCACCCAGGACCACGCCGCCTTCCGGGCCGTCCTGGACACCGGGCTGCGGGACAGCGCACGGGCCACCGGGGTCTCCCGCACGCCGAGCTGGCCGAGCGCCACGGCCCCGGTACTGGGGGCGCAGATCGACCATGTGCTGGCCAGCCGGGCGCTGCGGCCGCGCACGGCCCGCTTCCTGGATCTGCCGCACACCGACCACCGCGCGCTGCTGGTGGAGCTGGACCTGTACGGGCCGCAGGGCTGACCGGCGGCTCGGCGGCTCGGCCCTCGCTCGGGTCGCGGCTCAGCTCTCGCTCGGGTTGTAGGAGTTGGCCAGCTCGAACGGATCGGGCTCCAGGCCCGCCGTGGGCCAGCGCTGCTCCCGCTGCCAGCGCGCGTTCTCCTGGGCGAGCGCGTCCCAGAGCAGATTGAGCGGATGGGCCGCGTCATAGGACGCGCGCTCACCGCGCCGGGTGAAGGCGCCCAGCAGCACCTCCAGCCGTGGCCCGGTGTCATTGACCAGCTCGACCGCGCGCAGCCCGCGTCCGTACGCCACCCGCGGATCGCCCGCCGCGTCCGCGACCCCCTTGGTGACCAGCATGCAGCCGCGCAGCAGACCGGAGCGCAGCAGCTCGAAACCGTAGTTGACGGTGTCTATCTCGGCGGCGATGCGCAGCTTGTTGCGGTAGTCGCCGCCGAACCAGGTGTGCAGCACCCCGGCCATCAGCCCGCTGGCCGAGACCACCAGCGGCAGGGAGCGCAGCGCGCTGCTCGGGGCGGTGGGACCGGGCAGCTCGGCCTCGGACAGATTGGTCAGCAGCGAGACCCCGCTGCGGCGCCACTCCATCACATCGAAGGCGGCGAGTTCATCGTCGCCCTCGGGCCGGGTCACCACGGAGCCGCACACCAGGTCGACATCCTTGGCGCGCAGCTTGGCCAGTACGTCCCGGGTGCGCACATGGCCGACCTTGAGGTCGATGGCGCGCTGCCGGAACTCCTCGGACACCCGCTCCCCGGCGCCCGCCAGATAGCTGAGGGTAAATCGAGTGGTGCCCACCACCAGGGTTTTTCCCAGGCGGCGCCGTGACTCATGGATGCCGTCCAGCCACTCGCCGAGAGTTCCGCGCGCCAATTCGACCAGGGCTTCTCCGGTGCCGGTGAACAGCACGTCCTTGCCACGCCCCTGCTTGAGTATGAGGGGTTCGCCGCAAAGCTCGCGAAAGTTCCGGTTCATGGTGTCGATCTGCTTTTGCACGCTGGACTGTTCGCGGCCCAGAATCCGTGCGGCGCCCAGTGCGGTACCGGCCTCATGGACCATGATCAAGGTGCGCAACTGGTCCATCGTGGTGTCCATGAGCGCGAGTGGGCTCTGCGCCCAACGGCCGCGCCGATCCGTCGTCGGTGGTCCGAGCGACCCTGGTCTCACCATGATTTCCCCCGCTTTTCAACTTCTGCCGTTTTCCTGACTCCAGAGTTTAGTCAGCGACCCCGTGATAACTCGGGTCCGTATGAAGCGAGAAGCGGAGATAAATGAGCGGCTCGCGGACGACCGGACGGCCCCTGGCGCCCGTACGGACACCAGGGGCCGATCGCCGCGCGGCCGGCGCTGCCGCGTTTGCGGGTCAGGCGCCGATGTCGCCGCCGTCGCGCCGCCAGACGCTGACCACGGACGGCCGGGTCAGCTTGCCCGGGCCGTCGGGCCAGGTGGACGCGGGCTTCTCCACGCTCGCGCCGTCGAGCTCGCCCGGGTGCTGCACGGCCACCAGCACGCGCCGCTCCTGCACGATCGGGCCGCAGGTCTCGGCGCCGTTCGGCACGGTCAGGAACTGCTTGACCTGGCCGCGGCGGCTGCCCGCCGTCGCCACACCGAACAGCCCGTCGTGGTTGCCGAGCGCGTTGCCGTCCGTGGAGATCCACAGATTGCCGTGCACGTCGAAGGTGATGTTGTCCGGGCAGGAGATCGGGCTGACCTGGTCCTTGGGGAAGCCGCCGAAGTAGGTGCTCGGGTCCTCGGGGTCGCCGCAGACCAGGAACAGCCGCCAATTGAAGCGGGTGGAGCCCGGGTTGTTCCAGCGCTCGGTCAGCTCCAGGATCTGGCCGTGCTTGTTGGCGTTGCGCGGGTTGGCCTCGTCGACGGCGGCCTTGCCCTCCTTGCCGCGGTCCGTGTTGTTGGTCAGCGCGATGTACACGCGACCGGTGCGCGGGCTCGGCTCGACGTCCTCGGGGCGGTCCATCTTCGTCGCACCGGCCTTGTCGGCGGCCAGGCGCGTGAAGACGTACACCTCCTCGGCGGTCATCCCCTCCACGAAGGAGCGGTCGCCGCAGGCCAGCGCGATCCACTCACCGCCGCCGTCGAACTCGCCGTCCTTGGGCAGCTTTCCGGTGCCGTCGATCTCGGCGGACGGGCTGTCGCCGGTGAACTTGGCGACGTACAGCGTGCCCTCGTCCAGCAGCGTGCGGTTGTGCTCGCGGGCGATGCGGCTGTTGCCCTTCATCATCCGTTTGGCGGAGACGAACTTGTAGAAGTAGTCGAACTTCTCGTCGTCGCCCATGTAGAGGACCGGACGGCCGTCGGTGGTCAGCCGGGGCTCGGCGGCCTCGTGCTTGAAGCGGCCCAGCGCGGTCAGCTTGCGCGGGGTGGAGTCGGGGTCGAACGGGTCGACCTCGATGACCCAGCCGAAGCGGTGCGCCTCGTTGGGCTCCTTGGCGAGGTCGAAGCGGTCGTCGAAACGCTCCCACTTGCGCTCGGAGGCGCCGTCCTCGAAGCCGTAGCGCTTCAGGCCCGCCTTGACGGCCGGGTCGGTGACCTTGTCGGGGTTGGCGAAGTACTGGTTGAAGTTCTCCTCGCCGGAGAGCACCGTGCCCCACGGCGTGATGCCGCCACCGCAGTTGTTCAGCGTGCCGAGGATGCGCTTGCCCGACCGGTCGGCGGAGGTGCGCAGCAGCTCGCTGCCCGCCGCCGGGCCGGTGACCTCGAACGGAGTGGTCGCGGTGATACGGCGGTTGAGGTGGTGGCGGGGCACGGCGGTGAGCCGGCCCAGCCGGCGCTCCTCGGCCGTCACGACCACGGACAGCCCGTGCGCGGCCCAGCCGATCTCGGCCTGCTCGCGGGTGGGGTTCTCCGGGTCGTACCCGGCGAACATCAGCACCTCGTCGGTGTACTCATGGTTGACCACGAGCAGCTGATGGTCGCGCTCGCCGGGGACGTCCAGCACCGCCATGTAGTCATTGTTGTAACCGAACTGGCCCGCCTGGGCCTTGGCGCTCTGCTTGGCCGGGTCGAACGCGGGCGCACCGCGCAGGATCGGGTCACCCCAGCGGAGCACCACGTTCTGGTCGTGGCCCTCGGCGGCGACCACGGTGTCCTCGGTGTTGGGGGCCACCGGCGAGAAGCGGAGGCCGCGGGCGGCCTTGTCGTGCTTCGCCTCGGCGGCGGCACCGGCGGTGGCGGCCGCGTCGCCCGACGCGGCGGATGCCTGCGGCGCCCGCTCGATCGCCACGGCTCCGGTCGCGGCCGCCACGGTCATCACCGCACCGGCCCGCAGAAGGGAACGGCGCGAGGCGGCAGCGGCGACAACGTCGCCCACGTAGGCGTTGTCAGAGGTGTTCGGCGTCTCGTGAAAGCAGGCGTCGCCACAGCGGTACCGGCACGTCAGCGCGGAACGACCGCCCGGGTGCGAGCTGATGAGCGGCAGGAGGTTGCGCACGTCTTCCCCTCCGTAAGGGTGTCACGTATGAGCTTCGAAGGGCCCCGCATGGGCAGTACGCCGACGCGGTCCGGGCCGACATGACGTCGGGATCCTTTGGCGGCGAAGCTATGGGCGTAGAACCGCACGGTGGCGACGAACGCCTGAACCAGAGGTGAACGAAGCGCGAGCGGAATCGGCGGAAGAGGGCCGCCGGGCGGCCCGCTAGCCTTTCGGCACCACGGTCATGCACCGCCATGCACCGCACTCGACACGTGAGAGGTATCTCCCATGGGCATACGGGACCTACTGCGCAAAGTTTTCGGCCGCTCCCGAACCACGGGGGTGGACGAAGCTTCTGCCGCGCCGGAGGCGGAGGTTGTCCCGGACCCCCAGTCGGCCGAGCCGGAGCCGAAGTCGGCGGAGCGCCAGTCGGCGGAGCCGACGGCAGACGAGAAGGCCGAGTCCGAGGCTGCGTCGGACGTCGAGCCGAAGGCCGAGTCCGGCGTCGAGCCGAAGGCCGAGGTGGAGGCCGAGGTAGAGGCCGAGCCCGAGCCGAAGGCTGAGCCGAAGCCTGAGCCGACCGCGGACATGGCACCGGCCCCGGACTCCCCCGACGACGAATCCGCGCACGACCCGGCCCTGTCGGCTCCGCTGAAGTCCCTCGACGAGATCCTGAAGTCCCCCGCGCCCGAGGACACGACAACCTCCGGCGACGACGCACCGGTTGAGGCAGCGGCAGCGGCCGACGCGAAGGAGACGGACACCGCTGAGGCGAAGGCAGAGGCGGACGAGCCCAAGCCCGCCGCCGAGGCCGAGGCAAAGGCCACGCCCGAGCCGGACGTTGAAGCCCAGCCCACGCCTGCGGACGGTGCCGACGCCACGTCCCCCACCACCCCCGCGGCCGACGCCGAACCCGAGCCGACGCCCGAACCGGCGGCCGAGGCCGAGGACAAGACGGAAGCAACCGAGGCCGCAGCGGAACCTGAGGCGAAGGCGGAGTCCGCCACGACGCCCGAGGCAAACGCAGACGAGCCCAAGGCTGCCGCCGAGGTCGAGACCGAGACCGAGGCGGCCGTAAAGGCTGACGACGAGGCCGTCCCGGCCACCGAGACCGACAACGAGCCTGCCGAGACCACGGCCAAGGCCGTGGCGGAGGCCGAGCCTGAGCCCGCGACCGACCCGGCGCCGGAGACCACCGAGCCGGTGACGGAGACGGCCGAGCCGGTGACGGAGACGGCCGAGCCGGTGACGGAGACGGCCGAGCCGGTGACGGAGACGGCCGAGCCGGTGACGGAAGCCGCCGACGCATCCTCGGCGGAGGCCGACACCACGCCCGAGGCCGAGGTTGCGGAGGACCCCGCGCCGGAGACCGCCACGGCGGAGACGGCAACCGCCGCGGCGCCCGAGGCGGCCGCAGAGACCGCCGCGCCCGAGGGGAAGGCAGCGGCAGAGGCTGGCGACGAGGCCATGCCCGCGGCCACGAGCGACGACAAGCCCGCTGCGGCAGAGGCCGAGGCCAAGGCGGAAGCCGAACCGGAGGCCACGGCGGAGGCCGAGCCCGCGGACGACGGCGATGCCGCGGCGGCTCCGGCGGCGGCGAGTGCCGATGCCGAGCCCAAGGCCGAAGCCGAGGCGGCAGCAGAGGCTGACGGCGAGGCCGCCCCGGCGGTCGAGACCGATGACAAGCCCGCCGAGGCGGAGACCGAGTCCGAGGCCGCCCCCGCAGCCAAGGCCGATGACGAGTCCGCCGAAGCGGAGACCGCCCCCGAGCCCGAGGCCAGCCCCGCGGCCAAGGCCGATGACAAGCCCGCCGAAGCGGAGACCGCCCCCGCGCCCGAGGCCGCCCCCGCGGTCGACCCCGAGCCGGTGGCGGTCGCTGCCGCCGCCCCCACCGCCGCCAAGGCCGACGCACCCACCACCGCCACCGCATCCGCCATCACGCCCGCCGACCTCGAATCGCGGGCGCCCGGGCTGGTCGGGGCCTTCGCCGCCGCGGGGGAGGCCATCCAGGCGCATGGGCTGGCCGGGCAGCGGGCGGTCGTCTACCTCGTGCTGGACCGGTCCGGGTCGATGCGGGGGTACTTCAAGGACGGCACCGTGTCGCACCTCGCCGAGCAGGCGCTCGCCCTGTCCGCGCAGTTCGACGCCACCGGCACCGTGCCCGTCGTGTTCTTCTCCACCGACATCGACGGCACCGCCGACCTCGAGCTGGACCAGCACACCGGCCGCATCGAGGAGCTCCACGGCTCGCTCGGCCACATGGGGCGGACGAACTACCACACCGCCGTCAACGCGGTCATCGAGCACTACAAGGCGTCCGGCACCACCGACCCCGCGTTCGTGATCTTCCAGACGGACGGCGCGCCCACCGCCAAGACCGCCGCCGAGAAGGCGCTGTGCGAGGCGGCGGGGCTGCCGCTGTTCTGGGAGTTCCTGGCGTTCGGGGACCCGGAGGCGAAGGGGTTCGACTTCCTCCGGAAGCTGGACACCGCGCCCGCCCTCGCCGTCCCGGAGAAGCGGGCGGTCGACAACACCGGCTTCTTCCACGCCGGGCTCGACCCGCGTACCGTCGCCGACGCCGAGTTGTACCGGGAGATCCTGAAGAAGTTCCCGGGCTGGCTGGCCGCCCGTACGCAGGGCTGACCAGGGGGCGCACCACACCCGGCAACCCACCAGGAACCACGCCGAGCACCACACCGGGGGCCATCCGTCGCGGAAAAAACGCCGCGCGGGTGGCCCCCGTCACTCGGATACGATATGGGCGGCTCAGCAGGGCCAGAAGTCACTTACCGTATCGACTCGGGAGCAGCCTGCAATGGCTCGACACCTCATCACCAGCGCCCTTCCCTACATCAACGGGATCAAGCACCTGGGCAACATGGTGGGGTCCATGCTCCCGGCCGACGTCTACTCCCGCTATATGCGCCAGCGCGGCCATGACGTCCTCTACATCTGCGCCACCGACGAGCACGGCACCCCGGCCGAGCTGGCCGCCAAGGAGGCCGGGCTGCCGGTCGACGAGTTCTGCGCCCAGCAGCACGAGGCGCAGAAGGCGATCTACGACGGCTTCGGGCTCGCCTTCGACTACTTCGGCCGCAGCTCCTCCGCGCAGAACGTGCAGATCACCCAGACGATCGCGCGTGAGCTCAAGGCGAACGGCTTCATCGAGGAGCGCTCGATCCGCCAGGTGTACTCCAACGCCGACGGCCGCTTCCTCCCCGACCGCTATATCGAGGGCACCTGCCCGCACTGCGGCTACGACAAGGCCCGCGGCGACCAGTGCGAGAACTGCACCCGCGTGCTCGACCCGACCGACCTGATCGACGCCCGCTCCGCGATCAGCGGCAGCAGCGATCTGGAGGTCCGGGAGACCAAGCACCTCTTCCTCCTCCAGTCCAAGCTGGCGGAGGAGGTCGCCGCCTGGGTCGACGAGCGCGGCAAGGACTGGCCGACGCTGGCCTCCTCGATCGCCCGCAAGTGGCTGAACGAGGGGCTGCAGGACCGGGCGATCACCCGCGACCTGGACTGGGGCGTGCCGGTGCCGGCCGACACCTGGCCGGAGCTGGCGGCCGAGGGCAAGGTCTTCTACGTCTGGTTCGACGCGCCGATCGAGTACATCGGGGCTACCAAGGAGTGGGCAGACCTCGACCCGGCGAACCGCGACTGGAAGTCGTGGTGGTACGACGTGGACGAGGCGGTCCGCTACACCGAGTTCATGGCGAAGGACAACGTCCCGTTCCACACCGTGATGTTCCCGGCCACCCTCCTCGGCACCCGGGACGCCTGGAAGAAGGTCGACTACGTCAAGGCGTTCAACTGGCTGACGTACTACGGCGGGAAGTTCTCCACCTCCCAGAAGCGCGGGGTGTTCACCGACGCCGCGCTCGAGGTGCTGCCCGCCGACTACTGGCGCTACTTCCTGATGGCGAACGCCCCGGAGTCCGACGACACCTCCTTCACCTGGGAGCACTTCACCGCCACCGTCAACAAGGACCTGGCCGACACCCTCGGCAACTTCGTCAACCGCGTGCTGTCCTTCTCCCGTAAGCGGTTCGGCGACGAGGTCCCGGCCGGGAAGGCCGCCGGGGAGGCGGAGGAGCGGCTGGGCGTGGAGATCGCGCGGCTGCTGGCGGAGTACGAGGAGCACATGGACACGCTCCAGTTCCGCAAGGCCGCGGCGGCGCTGCGCGCCCTGTGGAGCGCGGGCAACTCCTACCTGGAGGAGAAGGCCCCCTGGCTGGAGATCAAGACCGACCAGGAGGCCGCGGCCCTCACCCTGCGTACGGCGATGAACCTCATCCACCTCTACGCGATCGTCTCCGAGCCGTTCATCCCGGCCTCGGCGCGGGCCATGCGGTCGGCGTTCGCGCTGAGCGAGGACACCGCGGTCTGGGTCGGCCAGGAGGAGGCGAAGGCGCTGGCGTCGGTTCCGGCGGGCACGGCCTTCACCGTTCCCCCGGTGCTCTTCGCGAAGATCACCGAGGAGGACCTGGAGTCCTTCCGGGAGCGCTTCGGGGGCGCGGAGCAGAACGGGAACGGCGCCGCGTAGCAGGTCGGCGAGCGGCGCCGGATAGCCGCTCATGCGCGTGTTGATCGCGCGGCAACCGTTCGTTTAGTCCCCTCGGTGACCCTGTGGAGTCCATAACCACCGGGGAGTCGAGGAAGCAGTGCCGGACGCACGTGTCACGGTGACGGTCCACGGCCCCGACCCGCTCAGCCGGGCCGGGGTCGTGCGTCATCTGCAGCATCAACCCAGCGTCGAGCTGGTCGACCGGCCATGCCCGCCCGGCGACGAACCCCGCGGCGCCGTCGCCGTCATGCTCGCCGAGCGCCTCGACGACCGCGCCGGGGCGGAGCTGCGCCGCCTGGTGCGGGGCGGTCGGCAGCGGGTGGTGCTGATCGCGGGCGAGCTCCGTGAGACGGAGCTGATGGCGGTGATGGAGTACGGCGTGCAAGCCGTCTTATGGCAGCACCGGACCACGCCGAAGCGGCTGTTGCGCGCCGTGCACCGGGCCGCCCGCGCGGACCGTGGCGCACCGTGCGGCGTGGACCGGAGGCTGTGACCGAGGACGCCCCAGGGCTTCACCTCACCTCACCTCAGGGCTTCACCTCACCCAGGGCTTCAGAGGTCCGTGCCCTCGTGGGTCGCGTCGGGGTCGACCCCCAGCGTGAGGCTTCCGGTGACGCCCTTCTCGATCTTTCCCTTGCGGTACTTGAGGTTCAGCAGACCGCCCTGCGCGCCATTGCCGGGGTAGATCCCGTCCTCGTCGAGGGTGGTGCGCTCGGTGGTGCTGGTGTTGTACGGGGCCACCTCGGCCGAGGCGAGCACCGCCTCCTCGGCGAAGAAGAGCTGACCGGTGTGGCAGGTGTGGCCGCCCTCGTAACCGGCGTCCGTGAGCTTGCCGCCGACGTGCACCTTGGTGTGGATGTGCACACAGCGGCCCCGGTACCAGCCGGGGAAGACCGTGGTGAACTCGACGAAGCCGTGCCGGTCGGTGAGCTGGGTGCCGCGCAGATACCGCTTGTCGTCGGTCGGCTCCTGGTGGCCGCCGCCGGGCGGGCCACCGGTCGGAGCGCCCGTCGGGGCGTCGGTGGGCGGCGTCCCGGTCGGCGGGGTGCCGGTGGGCGGGGTGCCGCCTCCGCCGCTGCTCGAGCTCTCATACCCCGAGTAGAGCCCCAGCGCGTCGCAGTGCCAGATGTCGACGGCGGCCTTCGCCACCGGTTTACAGCTCTCGGAGTCGATCACTTTGAGGCGGAGGGTCATCGGAATGCCCTCCTTGTGCTCGGTGATGTCCTTTCTGATCTTGTCCGCGTCGATGTAGTACGGCCCCTCGGTCGTCTCCGAGGTGAGCCGGTAACAGACCTCCCCGGACGGAGAGGAGGCGGAGGCCGAGGGGGTGGCGGAGGTGGCGGAGGTCTCGCCCGCCGAGGCGGTGGTGGCGATGGCCGTTCCCAGGCCCGCCGCCGCGACGGCCGCGCCGCCCGCCACCACGACCCGCCGCCTCGTCAGGTCCCGCTGGGGGTCGACGTCGTTGCTCTGCTGTTCGGTCATGGCCCGGGACAGTAGGGAGGCAACCTGGCAGCCCCATGGGTGCCGGCTGTGAATGGCTGTGCGAAGCGCGTCATTCGGCCATCCGCAGACGCGGGGCGGGGGCGCGCCGTTCGGCACGCCCCCGCCCTGTGGGTCTCGTCCGGCCCGGCTACTCGGCGGGCTTCTCCGCCTCGGTGGCCGTCTTCGCCGCGTTCTCTGCCTTCTCGGGGGTCTCGGCCTTCTTGACCTGCGGCGGCTTGCGCACCGACAGGTGCAGCTCCCGCAGCCGGGCCTCGTCCACCTCGCTGGGCGCGCCCATCAGCAGGTCCTGCGCGTTGCCGTTGAGCGGGAAGGCGATGGTCTCGCGGATGTTGGGCTCATCGGCCAGCAGCATCACGATGCGGTCGACGCCGGGGGCGATACCGCCGTGCGGCGGGGCACCGAAGTGGAACGCGCGCAGCATGCCGCCGAACTCGCGCTCGACCTCTTCCCGGTCGTAGCCCGCGATCGCGAACGCCTTGTACATGACGTCCGGCTCGTGGTTCCGGATGGCGCCGGAGGACAGCTCCACGCCGTTGCAGACGATGTCGTACTGCCAGGCCAGGATGTCCAGCGGGTCCTTGGTCTCCAGGGCTTCCAGACCGCCCTGCGGCATGGAGAAGGGGTTGTGGGAGAACTCGATCTGCCCGGTGTCCTCGTTCCGCTCGAACATGGGGAAGTCCACGATCCAGCAGAAGCGGAAGACGCCGTCCTCGAAGTGGCCGGTCCGCTTGGCGGCCTCGACCCGCACCGCGCCCATGATCTTGGAGACCTCGTCGAACTCACCCGCACCGAAGAAGATCGACGTGCCGGGCTTGCCCTGGACCTCGGTGATCAGCTTCTCGACGTCCTCGTCGGTGAGGAACTTCGCGATCGGCCCGGTCAGCTTGGAGTCCTCGCCGATCCGGACCCAGGCCAGCCCCTTGGCGCCCTGCTCGACGGCGAACTCGCCGAGCTGGTCGAAGAACTTCCGGGGCTGGTCGGCGGTGTCGGGCACGGCCAGCGCGCGCACATGCTTGTCCGCGAACGCCTTGAAACCGGAGCCCTCGAAGATGTGGCTGACGTCCCGCAGCTCCAACTGAGCCCGCAGATCCGGCTTGTCGGAGCCGTACTTCAGCATGGCCTCGCGGAACGGGACCCGCGGGAAGGGCGAGGTCACATGGCGGCCGCCGCCGAACTCCTCGAAGAGCTCGGTCATCACCTTCTCGATGACGCCGAAGACGTCCTCCTGCTCGACGAAGCTCATCTCGACGTCGAGCTGGTAGAACTCGCCCGGCGAGCGGTCGGCGCGGGCGTCCTCGTCGCGGAAGCAGGGCGCGATCTGGAAGTAGCGGTCGAAGCCCGCGATCATCAGGAGCTGCTTGAACTGCTGCGGGGCCTGCGGCAGCGCGTAGAACTTGCCCGCGTGCAGCCGGGAGGGGACCAGGAAGTCCCGGGCGCCCTCCGGCGAGGTGGCGGACAGGATCGGAGTCGCCAGCTCGTTGAACCCCTGCGCGGTCATCTTCTGCCGGATGGCGGAGATGACGGCGGAGCGCAGCATGATGTTGCGGTGCATACGCTCGCGGCGCAGGTCCAGGAAGCGGTACTCCAGGCGCCGTTCCTCGCCGACCCCGTCCTCGGGGAAGACGGTGAAGGGCAGCGGGTCGGCGGCGCCGAGCACCTCGACGTCGGCGACCTCGACCTCGATCTCGCCGGTGGGCAGTTCGGGGTTGACGTTGTCCGCGCCGCGCGCGATGACCCGGCCGTCGATGCGGACGACGGTCTCCTTGCTGATCGAGCTCAGCGCCTCGTTGGCGGCGGTGTCGGGGCGCACCACGAGCTGGACCAGGCCGTAGTGGTCGCGGAGATCGATGAAGAGGATGCCACCCAGGTTCCGTCGATTGTGGAGCCAGCCGGAGAGCCGGACGTCGGTGTCGACGTCAGCGGCGCGGAGCTGACCACAGGTGTGCGACCGGTACCGATGCATCATTCATCCAAGTCGTCTGATCGGGAGGCGTGCGTACCCTCGTGAACTTCCGGCCAAGCCTACCGGCGCCGCGACCCTCACTGGTAAGCGGTTGGCAAATCCCCATAAGGTAGTGCAATGCGCACCGAGGACCTGCTGGCCGCCATAGCGACCGGCCTATGGCGTTGGGACAGTGTCTCGGGCGCCGTCAGCTATGACGCGGAAGCCGCCCGGCTGGTGGGCCTGCCCGCCGAGGCCATCACCCTTCCCGAGGCCGCCGCCCGCGCGTGTTTCCACCCCGCGGACTGGCTGGAGGTCAAGGCGATCGTCGACCTCGCGGTGGCCGAGGGCACCCTGGCCGAGGCCCGGCTGCGCGTCGTGGACGAGAAGGGCACCGTGCTGCGGACCGTGCGCACCCGGTCCCGGCCGATAGCGCGGGGCGGCAGCGAGGACGGCTACTACCTGCTCGGCACCCTCCAGGAGGTCCCCGACCCGCTGCCCGGCACCTCGGCCGCGGGGCCGCCGGTCACCGGCGACTGGCGGCGCAACCGTGAGGCGTTCCTGCTGGACGCGGGGCGGGCGCTGGCGGAGGCGATGTCCACCGCCGAGGTGCTGCGGGTCGCGGCGGGGCTGTCCATGCCGGGCTTCTCCCCGGAGGGACTCGCGGTCTTCGGCGTCCAGGGCGAGCGGATCTCGGTGATCGGCCACCACGGGCCGCGGACGGGCGCCGATCACCCCTTTCACGACATCGCGCTGGGCACCGACTATCCGGCGGCCGAGGTGGTCCGCACCGGCCGGGCGGTCTATCTGCCCACGCCGGAGGAGTACCGCGGCCGGTTTCCGGCCGCCTGGTCGCTCGGCCGGCCCCGTAAGCGCCGGTCCTGGGCGTTTCTGCCGCTGATCGTCGCGGGCCGCACCATCGGCGCGTGGATGGCCGGATTCGCCCATCCGGTGTCGTTCTCGCCCGATGAGCGCTCGGTGCTGACCACCATCGCGCGGATGCTGGCCCAGGCGCTGTCCCGCACCGCGCTCCAGGAGACCGAGCGGGAGCTGGCGGACGGGCTGCAGCGCTCGATGCTGCCCGCCAGCAAGCCCGATATCCCGGGGCTGACGGTGGCCGCGCGCTATGTGCCGACCGGCGGCGGACTGCAGGTCGGCGGCGACTGGTACGACGTGATCGGGCTGCCCTCGGGGCGTACCGCGCTGGTGATCGGCGATGTGCAGGGCCACGATGTGCACGCCGCGGGGATCATGGGGCAACTACGGATCGCGGTCCGGGCGTACGCCTCCGAGGGGCACCACCCCGACGCGGTGCTCTCCCGCGCCTCCCGCTTCCTCGCCGGGCTGTCGGCGCCGGACGGTGCTGACAGCCCGGACAGCCGGTACGACCCGAGGTTCGCGACCTGCCTCTATATGGAGGTGGACCCGGTCGCCGGCACCCTGGACATCGCCCGCGCGGGCCACCCCGACCCGGCGGTCCGGCTCGCCGACGGCACGATGATGGTCAGGCCCACGGCGGGCGGGCTGCCGCTGGGCATCGACCCGGACACCGACTATCCGACCACCCGGGTGGTGCTGGAGCCCGGCGAGACGCTGCTGATGTGCACCGACGGGCTGATCGAGACCGGCGGGCACGATCTGGAGACCGGCTGGGACCGGATCCGTAAGGTCTTCGAGCGGCCCGCCACCCTCACGAACGACTCCGGCACCCTGCCCTCCGACGACCTCGACTCCGACGACCTCGAAGCCCTCGCCGACTCCCTGGTGCAGGCCGTGCACGGGCCGCCCTCCCACCACACCACCGGTCCGCTCGCGGACCGCCGCGAGGACGACATAGCGCTGTTGCTGATCCGCCGGGAGGCGGAGGTGTGCCTGGTCGGGCCCGGTTCGGCGCCGGTGCGGCGGACGGCGGTCACGGTTGCGCAGGCCGAACCGGAGCGCATAGCGGGCACCCGGCAGCAACTGCGCGACATGCTGCACGACTGGGCCGACCCGGACCAGGTGGAGTCGGCGGTGCTGATGCTCTCCGAGATGGTCACCAACGTCCTGGTGCACACCGACGGGGACGCCCTGCTGGTGGCCGAGGTCAGCGGGCGGCACGGGGCCCGGCGGCTGCGGCTGGACGTCGCCGACAGCAGCGATGAGCTGCCGCACCGCCGGCGGCCGGGCGAGCTGGCCTCGTCGGGACGCGGGCTGCTGCTGCTGGAGATGCTCGCCGACAACTGGGGGGTGGATCCGCGCGGCGACGGCAAATGCATCTGGTACGAGCTGCACGAGGCCGCGCCGGATGGCGCGGCCCCTTCGTCCCCGCCCGACGGCGCCTAGTCCCTTTCGGCCGTTCGTGGTGTCGGCTCAGGAGACGGGCGCGCTCGATGGTCTGCACACGGCGTGTGTCATGGCGCGGGCGCTGCCGAGGTAGGCCATGGGGTCGGCAAGTTCACGGATCCCGCGGTCGCCGAGAGCGGCGACGACTTCCGGGCGCGTGAGGAGTTCGTCGACCAGCGGCCTTTTCGTCTCCGTCGCCACGCGGCAGGCGTCGTAGACGAGTTCATGGGCGTGCTGGCGGCCCAGGTGGGGGGCGAGGGCCATCATGACGGCTTCCGCGAGGATGAGTCCCTGGGTGAGATCGAGGTTGTCGCGCATGCGGATGGTGTCGATGTGCGGGCCGGCCATCGCGTCGACGGCGTGGGCCAGGGAGGAGGACAGCAGCAGGAACGCCTCGGGAATGACGGCCCATTCGACATGCCAGGGGCCGGTGGCCCGCTCGAAATCCTGCATCATCGCGTCGAGCATGGCCGACGCCTTGTCACGCAGGAGCTTCGCCGCCGCCACCATCACCTCACTGGAGATGGGGTTGCGCTTTTGGGGCATGGTGGAGCTGGCCCCCCGCCCCTTCACAAAGGGTTCGGCCAGTTCGCCGAACTCGGTGGAACACATGAGGGCGACGTCGGTTCCGATCTTTCCCAGCGATGCGCCGATGGCGGCGAGGATGCCGACGATCTCGGCCAGACCGTCCCGTGCGACGTGCCAGGTGATGTCGGGGTCCCGCAGGCCGAGTTCCGTGGCGAGTTCGGCACGTACCCGCAGAGCCTGGGGGCCGGTGCCGAGGGAGGCCAGGGTGCCGGCCGCACCGCCGAGCTGGACCATCAAGGCACGCTCGCGTGCGTCGCGGAGCCGATCGGCGTGCCGGTCCAGGGAGGAGACCCATACCGCGATCCGGTAGCCGAAGGTGATGGGCAGAGCGTGCTGGAGGTGTGTCCGACCGGCGGTGACGGTGTCGGCATGGCTCAGGGCGAGCCGCCTGAGCGTGTCGCGCAGCTCGTCGAGTGCTCCCGCGACCAGGTCCAGCCCTTTGGCGCACTGCAGGATGGTCGCCGTGTCCATGATGTCTTGCGTGGTCGCGCCCCAGTGCAGGTAGCCGCCGGCGTCACCGCACTCTTCGGCGAGCTGGGTGACGATCGGGAGGATGGGATAGCCCACGGTCGCGGTGTCGCGCCCGAGCCGTTCACGGTCGAGGCGCGTGGCGTCACAGCACGCGGCGATGGTGTCGGCCGCGTCCTGGGGAATGATCCCGACGCGGGCCTGCGCCTGGGCCAGTGCGGCTTCGACGCGCACGACGGCTTCGAGATAAGCCTGGTCGCTGAAGACCGCGCGCATCTCGGGTGTGGCGAACAGGTCGCGCAGGAGGACCGAGTCGAAGACGGTACTGGCGGTCATCGGACGCCTTTCGCGGCGCTGGCGTCGGCGCCGGGGCTCTGCGGCCACGGTGCCGGAATGTCGATGGCGAGGTACTTCTGCTCCAGGTACTCGTCGATGCCCGTATTGCCGCCCTCACGGCCGATGCCGGACTGCTTCATGCCGCCGAAGGGGGCGCTGGGGTCGGAGACATAGCCGCGGTTGAGTCCGACCATGCCGGTTTCGAGCTGCTCGCCCATGCTCAGGGCCCGGTTCAGGTCCCTGGTGTAGAGGTAGCTCACGAGGCCGAATTCGGTGTCGTTGGCGTCGCGCAGTGCCTCCTCGTCGCTGGTGAAGGTCTGGATCGCCGCGACCGGGCCGAAGATCTCCTCCCGCGTGATCCGGGCGTCGGCGGGGACGCCGGTGAGGACGGTCGGGGGGTAGAAGTAGCCGTGGCCGTCCGGCGGCGAACCGCCGGTGCGCAAGCGGGCGCCCGCCGCGACGGTCTCGTCGACCAGATCGGCGACACGGCGGCGCTGGCGTTCGTCGATGAGCGGTCCGAGCGTGGCTGCGGGGTCGGTGCCCGCACCGACGGTGATCGTGCTCATACGTGCGACCAGCTTCTCGGTGAACTCCTCGGCGACATCGGCATGGACGTGGAAGCGGTTGGCGGCGATGCACGCCTCTCCGATGTTGCGGAGCTTGGCGGTCATCGCTCCGTCGACCGCGGCGTCGAGGTCGGCGTCCTGGCAGACGATGAACGGAGCGTTGCCGCCGAGCTCCATCGAGGTCCGCAGCACCGTGTCGGCCGCCTGCGCGAGCAGAAGGCGGCCGACGGGCGTGGACCCGGTGAAGGACAGTTTGCGGAGCCTGCCGTCGCGCAGCAGAGGTTCGGTGACCGCCGCGGCCCGGGTGGTGGGAATGATGCTGAGGACACCGTCGGGGAGGCCGGCCTCGGCCAGCAGCGCGGCGAGCGCCGCCGACGTGAGCGGCGTCTGCGGTGCCGGCTTGACGATCATGGTGCAGTCGGCCGCCACGGCCGGTGCGATCTTGCGGGCGGGCATGGCCAGCGGGGCGTTCCACGGAGTGATCAGCAGGCAGGGGCCCACCGGCCGGCGGGTGACCAGGACGCGGGCGGTCCCGTCCTCGCTGACCTTCCAGGTGCCGTCGATCCGGACGGCCTCCTCGCCGAACCAGCGCAGGTACTCCGCGGCGTAGGCGACCTCGGCCCGGGATTCGGCCAGTGATTTGCCCATCTCCAGCGTGATCAGCAGCGCGAACTCTTCCCTGCGCGCCATCAGCAGGTCATAGGCACGGCGCAGGATGTTCCCCCGCCGGCGCGGGGGGACCGCCGCCCAGGTCCGCTGCGCGGCGGCGGCGGAATCGAGGGCGGCCAGCGCGTCCGCCGGTGTGGCGTCGGCCACCTCGCACAGCCGCAGGCCGTTGGCGGGATCCTCCACCGGGAAGGTGCCGCCGTTTTCGGCCGGGCGCCACCGGCCGCCGATGAAGACGCCCTTCTCCACCTGCTCGATGACGTCGTGTGCACGCTCGGCGACACGCTGTGAAGGCGCGAGAGTGTCCATCGGTGCGTTTTCCCTTCTCTCAGGGTGAGTGATCACAAGGGGGCGTCGGCCGGTCCATGCCCGACCACCGCTTGCCCGGGGTCAGCCGAGAGCGGTGATCATGTCGACGGCCATGGAGCCGCTGGACGCCGGGTTCTGGCCGGTGAACAGGTTGCCGTCGCGGACGTTGTATTGCTGGTAGGCCGGACCCTGGGAGTGTTTCGCGCCCATCTCCCGCAGTCGGGCGGCGAGCAGCCACGGGGCGCCTTCGGCCGTGCCGAACAGCTCCTCCTCCTCGTCGGTGAACGCGGTCATCTCCCGCCCCGCGAAGATCCAGCCGCCCTGTGCGTCCACGGCGCTCAGCAGCGCGGCCGGCCCGTGGCAGACGGCTCCGATGAGCTTGCCGGCCGCGTCCGCCGCGATGAGCAGACGGCCGAGGTCGGAGTCCTGGAAGAGGTCGACGACCGGGCCGTGACCGCCGGGGAGCACCACGGCGGCGTACTGCTCGATGTCGATCTCCGCCAGCTTCAAGAGGGGGCCGAACTCCCGCAGAGCCTGTTCGGCGTGTGCGACGTAGTGCGCGCAGTTCGCACCGGCGACCTCGGGGTCGGCGCTGTGCCGGTCGAGCGGCTGCAGCACCCCACCGGGGGCCGCGAAGTCCACCGTGTGGCCGGCCCGGACGAACTCCTCGTGGGGCGCGGCGACCTCCTCGGCCCAGTAGCCGGTCGGGTAGGCCGAACCGTCAGTGCGCTCCCAGGTGTCGGCGGCGGACATGACGATCAGAATCTTGCTCACGGGTAATCCCTTTCCATGAGGTGACGAGACGAGACGGGACGTGGCGTTGCGTGGCGGACCCGCCGTGGCAGTGACTCCAGCGTGGTCCGTCGCACGGCGCCGTGGGCGCCCATCTCGCGCCCTGTGCGACCGCGGACCCGGCTGACTAGGACGCACAGACCCAGTCAGGAGCGCGCGGTGTCGGGGACACTGGATCCATGGCCGAGATCAACCGTGAACTCGCTGACTTCCTCAAGCGCTCTCGCAGCCAGGGCGACCCCTCTCGGGCGGGTCTGCCCCCGGATGCCCGGGTGCGCAGGGTGCCCGGGCTGCGTCGTGAGGAAGTCGCGATCCTGGCGGGAGTGTCGGCCGACTACTACGCCCGCCTCGAACAGGGCCGCCGCATCACGCCCTCGCCCGCCGTCGTCGAGGCGATCGGCCGCGCCCTCGATCTCGACGCCGCGGGCCGCGCGCATCTGCACGACCTCATCGGCATCGCCTCGGGGCCCGTTCGGCACCGCCCCCGCGCCGTCCAGCAAGTGCGCCCCGGGCTCTACCAGCTCCTGGAGGCGCTCGACGGCGAGCCCGCCCTCCTCCTCGGCCGCCGCACCGACGTACTGGCCGCCAACCGTATGGCCAAGGCGCTCTTCACCGACTTCGACCGGATGACGCCCCAGCACCGCAACTACGCGCGCTGGATGTTCCTCGACGACGACGCCCGATCACTCTTCGTCGACTGGGACGTCCAGGCACGGGCCGCCGTCGAGAGCCTGCGGTTCGACGCCGGCCGCGACCCCGACGACCAGGCCACCACCGCCCTCATCGCCGAACTGCGGGAACGCAGCACCGAATTCGACCACTGGTGGGAGCAGCACCGCGTCCACCAACGCACCCACGGCTCCAAGCACCTGCGCCACCCCGTCGTCGGTGAGCTGACCGTCGGGTACGAGACCTTGACCCTGCCCGGCGACCCCGACACGGCGCTGTTCGTCTACACCGCCGAAGCCGGCTCCTCCTCCAAGCGCGCCCTGGACCTTCTCGCGAGCTGGTCCCTGCCCGACTCCGCCACCGGCACCGTCCCCTCCCGCGACCAGCGGCCCGGCTCCCACGAGTGAGAGGCGGGGCGGACGCCGGCACCGGACAGGACGCGACAGCGGCCAAGGTCCGCACCCTGCCTCGCCCTTCACCCGGCCTCCTCGCCGCGGACGGCCGGATGAGCCTTGCCCGGCTCGCCGCACGCACGCACACCTCGGCCGCAACCGCACAGCGCCGGCTTCACCGGCTGAGGCTGACCGGCGGGGCCGAGATCGCCACCGTCGTCGGCCGCTGCCAGGTCGGCCTGGAGTCCAGGCGGTGTTCTTCCTCCAGACCGACCCCGCCACCCTGCACGAGGCCGTCAAACAGCTCACGGCCCGCACCCCGGTCCACCTCGCCGTTGCCGTGACCGGTCCCGACAACCTTCTCGCCGCCCTCGCCGCACCCGACACCGACGTCGTCTATCGGCTCCTGGCCGAAGAGATCCCCTACCTGCCCGGCTACCGGCACGCCCGCGTCCACCTGGTCACCGCGTTCGTCAAGGAGAGCGGCATGGTCTTCCACGACGGCCACTGGCAGCCCGTCGAGCCCTGAACCAGCGGCGGGGAACATAACGGGCGCCGCGCGGGCTTGACCTTGCCGCGGCGTCAAGGACTTCACTGGAGTCATGCGAGTCGAAGAGGGCGACACACCCGCCTGACCGGGGCCGCGAACCGGCCACCGGCAGCGGGAGCCGCATGCCGTGTTCAGGCCGTTGGCAGCCGACCGCCGCACTTCACGGAGCAGCACCCCGTACTCGACCCGAGCCCCTGAGCCGTCCGAGGAAGGATCCCGATGAACACCACCACGACCGAAAAGAGCTTGGCCCTTCTGCGCACCGCGTACCAGCGGTTGCAGAGCGGCGACGTCGACGCGTGCGAAGCACTGCTGGCGGAGAAGTTCATCGCCAACCTCCCCGGGATGCCCGACCCGCTGTACGGACGGGAGGTCTGGAAACAGGGCACGCAGGCCATGTTCGAAGCATTCCCCGACCTGCGGATCGAAGTCGAGGACATGTTCGGCGTCCACGACAAGGTCGCGGTACGCGTCCACTTCCGTGGCACCCACCAGGGCATGTTCCAGGGCGTGGCCGCGACGCACCGGCCGGTCAGCTTCCGCAGCATCGAGCTCTACCGCATCGAGGGAGACAAGATCGCCGAAGAATGGGTGGCCCCGGACATGACGAGCCTCACGCAGCAGATCTTGCCGCCCAGCTCATGAATGTTCAGGGCGACGAACAGCCCGAGAACGGCGGTGACGACCACCACACCGATCCGTCGTAAGCCGCCCCACGGCCCGCGCCGGTTCGCGGGCCGAAAGACCGGGTCAGAGCGACCCACAGGAAGCGTCGGCGCGCCCTACAGTCCGCCCTCGGACATCCCGTGCACGGCCGGGATCGTGCCCAGTCGCCCCTTCTGGAAGTCCTCGAACGCCTGCTGGAGCTCCTTGCGGGTGTTCATGACGAACGGGCCGTAGTGGGCCATCGGCTCGCGGATGGGCTGGCCGCCCAGGAGGACGACTTCGAGCTCCGGGGTGTGGGAGTCCTGCTTTTCGTCCGCGCGGACGGTCAGCGCGCCGCCGTCGCCGAAGACCGCCGTCTGCCCCAGCTCAACGGGGCGGCGCTCGGTGCCGACGGTGCCGCGGCCCGCGAGGACGTACGCGAGGCCGTTGAAGTCCTCCCGCCACGGCAGGGTGATCTCCGCACCCGGCGCCAGCGTGGCGTGGATCATCGTGATCGGCGTGTGGGTGATACCGGGACCCTGGTGGCCGTCCAGCTCCCCGGCGATGACCCGCAGCAGCGCGCCGCCGTCCGGGGTCGTCAGCAGCTGCACGTTGCCGCCGCGGATGTCCTGGTAGCGCGGCGCCATCATCTTGTCCCTGGCCGGGAGGTTCACCCACAGCTGCAGACCGTGGAAGAGGCCGCCCGACATGACCAGCGACTCCGGCGGCGCCTCTATGTGGAGCAGCCCCGAGCCGGCCGTCATCCACTGGGTGTCGCCGTTGGTGATGGTGCCGCCACCGCCGTTGGAATCCTGGTGGTCGAAGATCCCGTCGATGATGTACGTGACGGTCTCGAAGCCGCGGTGGGGGTGCCAGGGGGTGCCCTTGGGCTCGCCCGGAGCGTAATCCACCTCACCCATCTGGTCCATCATGATGAACGGGTCGAGGTGCTGGTAGTCGATGCCCGCGAAGGCCCGGCGCACCGGGAAGCCCTCCCCCTCGAAACCGCCGGGGGCGGTGGTGACGGCGAGCACGGGGCGCTGTCGCGCCTCGGCGGGTGCCGCGACGCGCGGCAGGGTCAGCGGGTTCTCTACGGTCACTGCGGGCATGACGGCCTCCTCGGTCGTTCACCATTCAACTTAATTGAATGCTGAACAACTCGCAAGAGGGCCTTTATTTCCACCCGAGCGCCCCGCGAGGCGAACGGCGATATCCGGACCTATCCGGGGCCTATCCGTACATACGCCGCATGGCGAAGTCCACCATCTGCTCCACCGCCTTCGCGTCGAAGACGATCCGGTGCTCGCCCTCCATGTCGAGGACGAAGCCGTAGCCGGTGGGCAGCAGGTCGATCACCTCGGCGCCGGTGATCACGAAGTACTTGGACTCCTTGCCCGCATACCGCCGCAGCTCCTTGAGCGAGGTGAACATGGGGATCACCGGCTGCTGGGTGTTGTGCAGCGCCAGGAAGCCGGGGTTGTCACCGCGCGGGCAGTAGACCTTCGAGCCCGCGAAGATCTGCTGGAAGTCCTCGGCCGGCATCGAACCGGTGGTGAAGGCGCGCACCGCGTCGGCGAGCGACGGCGGCGAGGGCTCCGGGTAGAGCGGCTGCTGGCCGTAGCCCGCACCCGCCTGCGCGTGATGTGACGCATGCGGCTGCTGTTGCGGCGGAGGTGGCGGAGCGGCATAACCCTGCCCTGCGCTCGCGTTCTGGTCGTAGCCGTACATGCGAAGAAGCGTACTGAGTCACAGTTACCCGGTTGAGGGTTGCCCTTTATTACCCACGGGTAGCATCATGGCGACAGCTGATCCGATACGCGTCAACGCAGAGGTCCTGGCCTCCCGATCCCTTACGGAGCCGTCGCCATGGGGCACTACAAGTCGAATCTCCGCGACATCGAGTTCAACCTCTTCGAGGTGCTCGGGCGCGACACGGTGTACGGCACCGGCCCGTTCGCGGAGATGGACGTCGAGACCGCCAAGAGCGTGCTCGCGGAGATATCCCGGCTCTCCGAGCACGAGCTGGCCGAAAGCTACACCGACTCCGACCGGAACCCGCCCGTCTTCGACCCCAAGACCCACACGGCGCCGCTTCCCGAGTCGTTCAAGAAGAGCTACCGGGCCTACATGGAGGCCGAGTGGTGGCGGCTGGGCGTCCCGGAGGAGCTCGGCGGCACGGCCTGCCCCCGCTCGCTGCTGTGGGGCTCGGCCGAGACCATCCTCGGCTCCAACACCCCGATCTGGATGTACGCCTCGGGCCCGGCTTTCGCGGGCGTGCTGAACGACGAGGGCACCGAGGAGCAGCTCAAGATCGCCCAGCTGATGGTGGACAGGCAGTGGGGCTCCACCATGGTGCTGACCGAGCCGGACGCCGGCTCCGACGTCGGCGCGGGCCGCACCAAGGCCGCCCAGCAGGAGGACGGAAGCTGGCACATCGAGGGTGTGAAGCGGTTCATCACCTCCGGTGAGCACGACCTCTCCGACAACATCATCCACTTCGTGCTGGCCCGGCCCGAGGGCGCGGGTCCCGGCACCAAGGGGCTGTCGCTGTTCATCGTCCCCAAGTACGACTTCGACTGGGACTCCGGTGAGCTCGGCGAGCGCAATGGCGTCTACGCCACCAACGTCGAGCACAAGATGGGTCTGCGGGTCTCCAACACCTGTGAGCTGACCTTCGGCGCCGACCACCCGGCCAAGGGCTGGCTGCTGGGCGACAAGCACGACGGCATCCGCCAGATGTTCAAGATCATCGAGTTCGCCCGGATGATGGTCGGCACGAAGGCCATGGCCACCCTCTCCACGGGCTACCTCAACGCCCTGGAGTACGCCAAGGAGCGGGTGCAGGGCCCGGACCTGGCGGCCTTCACCGACAAGACCGCCCCGCGCGTCACCATCACCCACCACCCGGATGTGCGTCGCTCGCTGATGACGCAGAAGGCGTACGCGGAGGGCCTGCGCGCGCTGGTCCTCTACACCGCCTCCGTCCAGGACGAGATCCTGGTCAAGGAGGCCGCGGACGAGGACGCCTCCGCCCTGAGCCGCCTCAACGACCTGCTGCTGCCCATCGTCAAGGGCTACGGCTCGGAGAAGGCGTACGAGCAGCTTGCGCAGTCCCTGCAGACCATCGGCGGCTCCGGCTACCTCCAGGAGTACCCGCTGGAGCAGTACATCCGGGACGCCAAGATCGACACGCTCTACGAGGGCACCACCGCCATCCAGGGGCAGGACTACTTCTTCCGCAAGATCGTCCGGGACCAGGGCCAGGCCCTGACCGTCGTCTCGGAGGAGATCAAGAAGTTCCTGGCCGAGGCCGCCGGGGGCGAGGAGCTGGAAGCCGCCCGCGACCAGCTCGCCCAGGCCGCGGTGGACCTGGAGGCGATCGTCGGCGCGATGCTCACCGACCTGGCCGCCACCGAGCAGGACGTCAGCTCGATCTACAAGGTCGGTCTCAACTCCACCCGGCTGCTGCTGGCCTCCGGCGACGTGATCATCGGCTACCTGCTCCTCAAGGGCGCGGCCGTCGCCACCGAGAAGCTGGGCACCGCCTCCACGAAGGACCGGTCCTTCTACGCGGGCAAGATCGCCGCCGCGAAGTTCTTCGCCCACGAGGTGCTGCCGGGCGTCTCGGTGCAGCGCTCGATTGCCGAGTCGGTCGACAAGGGGCTCATGGACCTGGACGAGTCCGCGTTCTAAGAGCTCTCCTCCCTCGTCCAGGGGGCCGACCGTCCCATCCTCCAGCGGGGCGGCCGGCCCCCTGGCCTGTGCCCGCGGACGTCGTCACCGCTCCTGGTCACCGTTCCGCGTTTCGTCGGGCGGCCGCTCCCGCAGGGCCCGTTCGACCTCCTCCCGGGCCCACCGCCGGAGCTCCTCGCCCTGGGCGAGGAGCTCGTCGACCGACTCGCCCCCGCCCTCCGGCGGGCGCGGGCGGGCCCTCAGCTTCGCCAGCAGATCCCGGCACGCCTCGTCCTCCGTGGCGAACCGGCTGGTGTCCCGGTCCAGGGAGCGCTCCCTCAGCCCGGTCTCCCAGCCGCCGTCCGCAGCGGGGCGCAGGTAGTAGTAGGCGTCCGGCTGCACCGGGATGTCCTGCACTCCCGGGATGTCGTACAGCGCGTCCGGCACCTGTTCGTCGCGCAGGGTTGTGACGAGTTCCGTTCTGTCCACCGGTTCAGGATCCGCCCTCAGTTGAGTGCGCGCAGATTACCCGCCGCGACAAGCTGGGGGATCGAAGGACCGGTCAGATACTGGAGCCCGAAGCCGGGTTGTCCGAACCATGGCCGGATGGGACCGGCCTCGACCAGGAAGGGCTCGGTGACCTCATAGAGGTGATAGCCGTTCGGATACGCCGGGTCGATGGTGTTGAGGTTGCTGGGCGGCAGCGCGCGCTCCTCGTAGGGCGTACCCGCCGGGGCGAGGAAGTGGCCGAAACCGCTCCCGAAGAGATCGACCTTCTGACCGACCTTCATCCTGATCGTGGTGTGCAGCGGTGACCCGTTGAGCAGAACCCAGCCGTCGGGGTAGGGGAACCACCAGCCGCTCGTCTGCTCGTTCCAGTAGCAGTCGAGGAACGCGGAAGAGGTGCGGAAGTGGTCGAGCCGTTCATAGCCTTCGAGCATCCGCCCGATCGCGCCGTACCGGGGGAGCTGGGCGGGGCCGAGCCGCCAGTCACCCTGGTAGTAGCGCTCACGCGGCGGGTTGGGTGCGATGCTGGTCCCCCCGATGCGGTCCATGGTCGGACAGGGAGGGTGGCCCTTGCCCTCACCATCCCCGCCGTTCCCCGGACGCGGGCCGGGCGAGGGCGCGGCTGCCGGCTCCGGAGAGGCCACGGGCGCGAGCCCCGCGGCGAAATCCGTGACAGGCTTGGCCATGGCAGGTCCGCCTGCGCACAGCAGCAGCAGCGACCCCAGAACGACAAGCAGGTGGCGAAGAACGCGCATCCGGTATCCCCTTGAGTTACGACTCAGTGCGGCGTTGCTCGGTACACGGGGAATATCGACCGATTCTCCCGAATTCTCGCCTTACCTGACGTGCTTTCATCAGATTGGATCAACGTGGCCCCACGGATGGATGCCACGACCCGCACCAGGGCGAGCCACCCCCGGCGAATCTATGCTGAGCACATGAGCGCACAACCCGGCATCGACCGCGGCCACACCGATGACCTGATGTCCTTCCTCCGCGCCAGCCCATCGCCGTACCACGCTGTGGCGATCGCCGCTGAGCGGCTGGAGAAGGCCGGGTTCCAGCGGGTCGAGGAGACCGCGCGCTGGGACGGCGCGGCCGGTGGTCGGTTCGTACTGCGAGGCGGTGCGATCATCGCCTGGTACGTACCGGAGGGGGCGGACCCCGCCACTCCGTACCGAATTGTCGGTGCTCATACCGACTCTCCCAATTTGCGGGTCAAGCCGATTCCCGACACCGGTGCGCACGGCTGGAGACAGATCGCCGTCGAGGTCTACGGCGGGGTGCTGCTCAACACCTGGCTCGACCGCGACCTCGGGCTCTCCGGCCGGATCTCGCTCAGGGACGGCTCACACCATCTCGTCACCATCGACCGGCCGCTGCTGAGAGTGCCCCAGCTCGCCGTCCACCTCGACCGGTCCGTCAACACCGAGGGCCTCAAGCTGGACAAGCAGCGCCATATGACGCCCATCTGGGGGCTCGGCGGCGTCGAGGAGGGCGACCTGATCCGCTTCGTCGCCGAGGAGACCGGTGTCGCGGCCGAGGAGATCGCCGGCTGGGACCTGATGACGCACAGCGTCGAGCCGCCCGCCTACCTCGGCCGGGACCGCGAGCTGCTCGCCGGGCCCCGGATGGACAACCTTGTCTCCGTGCACGCCGGTACGGCCGCGCTCATCGCCGCCGCCCGCCCGGAGCTGCCGTACATCCCCGTACTGGCCGCCTTCGACCACGAGGAGAACGGCAGCCAGTCCGACACCGGCGCCGACGGCCCGCTGCTCGGCACGGTGCTGGAGCGCTCGGTCTTCGCCCGCGGCGGCGCGTACGAGGACCGGGCCCGCGCCTTCGCGGGCACCGTCTGCCTGTCCTCCGACACCGGCCACGCCGTTCACCCCAACTACGCCGAGCGCCATGAGCCGGGCCACCACCCACGGCCCAACGGCGGCCCGATCCTCAAGGTGAACGTCAACCAGAGATACGCCACCGACGGCGCCGGGCGGGCCGTCTTCGCCGCCGCCTGCGAGCGCGCCGGGGTGCCCTGGCAGAGCTTCGTCTCCCATAACTCGATGCCGTGCGGCACCACGATCGGTCCGATCACCGCCGCCCGGCACGGCATCGCCACCGTCGACATCGGCATCGCGATCCTGTCCATGCACTCGGCACGGGAACTGTGCGGAGTGCAGGACCCGCGGCTGCTGGCCAAGGCACTGCAAGCCTTTCTGGAGGGCTGAGTTGGACTTCTCCGTGCTGGGACCGGTGACCGTCATCGCGGGACCGCCGGCAGCGCCCATCGAGCTTCCGCTGGGGCCCGCCAAACGGCGCAGCGTGCTCGCGATGCTGCTGCTGCGGCCCAATGCGACGGTGTCCGTGGAGCAGTTGATAACCAGCCTGTGGGAGGACGAGCCGCCAGCCCACGCCCGGACCGTCATCCAGGGCCATGTCTCCCGGCTCCGCGCCGCGCTGGCCGAGGGCGGCGCCGAGGACCACGGTGTCGAGCTGGCCACCCACAGCTCCGCCTATCTGCTGCGCATCCCCGAGGCGCTGATCGACACCCAGCGCTTCGACCAGCTGACCGCCCAGGCCAGCCCGGAGTCCGCCCCCGGCGAGGCCGTCCGGCTGCTCCGCCAGGCGCTCGGCCTGTGGCGCGGCCCGGCGCTCACCGGGACCGTGGCCAGCCCGCCGTTCGCGGCGGCGGCGCACGCCCTGGAGGAGCGCCGGCTGAGCGCCGTGGAGGCCCTGGCCCGGGCGCACAAGGCGCTGGGCGAGCATGAGGAGGCGGTGCGCGCCCTGCACCCCGCCGCCGTCGCCAACCCGCTGCGCGAGGGGCTGATCGCCGCCCTGATGCTGGCGCTGTACCGCTCCGGACGGCAGTCCGACGCGATCGCCTGGTTCCACCGCACCCGGCAGTTGCTCGACGACGATCTGGGCGTCGACCCGGGCCAGCGGCTGAGCGCCGCGTACCAGGAGATCCTGCGTGCGGCCCCCGAGGCGGACGGGCCGCAGGGCGGCGCCGAGAGCGCCGGAGCGCCGGGCCCCTCGGGGCAGCCGGTGCCGTCGGCCCCGTCGCATCAGCAGTCCGTGGCCGCCGCATCGGCCGCCGCGCCCGTACCCGAGCTGCTCCCCCGGCCTCCGGCGGGCTTCCACGGCCGGGGTGCGGAGCTGGCCGAGCTGACCCGGCTGACCCGGGACAGCGCCGAACCGGCCCAGGGCGGCGCGGCGGGCGGCTCCGGCGGCTACCCCCAGGAGGGCGGTATCGCGCTGCTCACCGGGCCCGCCGGGGTCGGCAAGACCGGTCTGGCGGTCCACTGGGGCCATGCCCAGGCCGCCGCCTTCCCCGACGGACGGCTCTTCGCGGATCTGCGCGGCTTCAGCGGCGGCGAGGCGACGGTGCCCGCCGAGGTGCTGCGCGAGTTCCTGCTCGCCCTGGGCACCCCGGCCGAGCAGATCCCCACCTCGACCGAGGCCGCGTCCGCGCTGTACCGCTCGCTGGCCGCCCGCCGCAGGCTGCTGGTGGTGCTGGACAACGCGGGCAGCTCAGCCCAGGTGCGCCCGCTGCTGCCCGGCGGACCCCACTGCGCCACGCTGGTCACCAGCCGCAGCAGGCTGGACGGGCTGATCGCCACCGACGCCGCCCGCCCCGTACGGCTGCACGCCCTCGGCACCGAGGACGGGGCGGCCCTGCTGGGCGCGCTGCTGGGCCCCGCCCGGGTCGCCGAGGACCCGGAGGCCGCGCGGGAGCTGGTGGCCCTGTGCGACGGGCTGCCGCTGGCGCTGCGCGCCGCCTCCGCCCAACTGATGGCCCGGCCCCGCTGGCGGCTGGCCCGGCTGGCCACCGCGCTGCGCGACGAGCGCCGCAGGCTGGCGTTGCTGTCGGCGGAGGACACCGGAGTGGCCGCCGCGCTGCGCAACTCCGTGGCCCGGCTCTCGGCGGACGACGCACAGCTCCTGCGGGCCCTGGGCACCGGTTTCGCGCGGGAGGTCAACACCGCCGAGGCGGCCGCGCTGTCGGGGGCGGACCCCGAGCTGATCCAGGACTCCCTGGAGCGGCTGGCGGAGATGCATCTGCTGGACGAGGAGGCCACCAACCGCTACGTCATGAGCGACTTGGTGAAGCTCTTCGCCCAGGGCGACGGGAGCGGACGCGGCGAGACCCCCGGCGGGGCCTCCGGCGAACCGTCACAGGGGGCCTGAGCAGCGGTGAACAGCGGGGCGTTAGCGGGACGTTAGCGGGCGGCAGCCGTTCACCAGCCGAACGGCAGCGGGTCCGGACAGGCTTGAGCCGTACCGGAAAACGCCCGAACGCCCGCTGAGGGGAGACCCGCCATGCCGCTCACCACCGCTCGCCTCGCCCACCGCCCCGGCACCCTGCGCTCGGTCGCGGCCGGCCTTACGGTCGTCGCCGCGGGCATCACCCTCGCGGCGTGCGGCACCGCCGACGCATCGGGCGTGAAGACGGCAGGCAAGGCCGAGAGCATGGCCTCGGCCTTCCCCACCGTCCCCACCGCCAACGAGGAAGACCTCCAGGGCGGCGCCCAGCAGGCCGCGCGGGAGACGGTGGCGGGCGGGGCCGACGCCGGGGCCCAGGGCGGTCTGCGGGCCGACAGCGGCGTCGAGGGCGAGACCGGCGTCTGCCGTCTCGACACGATGTCGGTGAGCGTCACCTCCGTCCCCCGGCCGGCCAACCATCTGCTGCTGGAGATCACCAACCAGTCCGGGGTGACCTGCCGTCTCATCGGCTCCCCTGTGGTGCGGTTCGACGACGGACGGACGTCCGTGCCGCAGGACGGGGACACCCGGCCCCAGACGGTCGTCACGCTGCCCGCCGGCGAGAGCGGTTACGCGGGCCTGACCACCTCCGCGGCGAACGCCCCGGCCGCCGACGGCCGTAAGGCCACCGGGTTGACCGTCTCCCTCCCCGGCGAGGACAGCCGCCGCGCCGTCGATCTCCCCGGCGACTCGGTGGAGGTCGGCGACGGGACGGAGGTCGGCTACTGGCAGAGCGACGCGTCCGACGCCCTGCTCTGGTGACCGCTTGACCTTCCCTCCGGTGACCGCTCGACCCCTCCGGTGACCGCTCGACCTTCCACTCCGGTGACCGCTCGATTCCGAGCCACCCAGCTGGACAGGTAGCCGCCTCCCCCCGGCTACCTGCCCCGGACGGCCCCCGCCTCGGCGGGGGCCGTCTCGTCATGTCCCACGGCACCGCCCTCCGTGTCCCGCTCCTGGCCTCTCCCGTGGGCGTCTTGGCAGGTCATCAGGGGCGCGCCCGGATGGGACGTCCCAAAGGACGGCTCGGCCCCCGAAAGGCCCCGCCCCGCGGCCCACAGTGGTTCCCGTCGCCGAGGCGAACGGCCCGGCGGCCTCGACCGAGCCGTGCCGACGTCCGCCGTCGGCGCTCTCACCAAGGGGGAATCCAGAGATGACGCACTCCATCAGCGGCGGCCGACGCCGGATCTTCCTGCGCAGGGTGGTCCCCGCGATCGCCGCGGCGGGCATCGGCGCCACCGGACTCGTGGGCTGCTCGGGCGGAGCCGACACCGCGGGCCATGGCGCCAAGGCGGCGAAGGCCGGGAAGGTCGCCGAGAAGGGCCTGACGAGCCGTGACACCACATCGGCCCAGGGCGGGGCCGCGGCGCTCAAGCTGAAGACGACCACGGGGGAGTTCGGCACCAAGGCCGCGGCCACCGCCGACTTCCCCACCTGGGGCACCCGCTGGGTGGTCCATCAGAGCGCCGACACCGGCTCCCCGTCCGTCGGCATGCTCAACAAGGACGCCCCGGGCCAGGACCGCATCACCGCCGACTACCAGGTCAACACGGGCAAGAAGGTCTGCGAGGACGGGGCCTGCTCGACCTATATGGCCCATATCACCGGGCCGGTCAGCGGCTTTGTGACCGTCGTCGCGGTGGACATCCCGCAGGACTCGCTGCCCGGCGTCCCGGTGCAGAACGGCGGTGGTGAGCCGCCGAAGCCGCCGCAGACCGGCGGCACCCGCGCCGAGGCGCTGCAGCGGGCCGCCACCTGGCTGACCGCCAACAACGGCGGCCGGGTGCCGTACAGCCAGGCCCAGGTCTGGAAGGACGGCTACCGCCAGGACTGCTCGGGCTATGTCTCCATGGCGCTGGGCCTGCAGGCGCCCGGCCCCAACACCGTGGGCCTCACCGGCTCCGGCATCACCAAGCCGATCGCCCTGAACGACCTGCGGCCCGGGGATCTGCTGATCGACGCGTCCGGGAACAACAACACCCGCCATGTCGTGATGTTCGAGAAGTGGAACGACGCCGCCCACACCTCGTACACCTCCTACGAGCAGCGCGGCGACTTCGGGACGGATCACACGACCCGTCGCTACGGACTGGAGCCGGGCAGCGAGTACAAGCCCTACCGGCCGCTGAAGTTCACGGACTGATGCGTTCCTGACCCGGTTCCTGTAACGAGCGGCACGTCCACCTCGGGGGTGTGGACGTGTCGCTCGGCATGTTCATGATCCCGTGCTGCAATGGTGTACGTGCCAGCGCATCCGAATCGCCCAGAGAACCCGCGACGCAAGCCGCTTGCCCCGCTTCCCGAGGAACTCTCCGGCCCGGTACGGGAATTCGTGACCGCACTGCGCCGGATGCACGGCGAACTGGGACTCAGTCTGAAGGAACTGGAGGGGCGGCTGCCCGCGAGCCGGTCCTCCCTCTCCCGCTATCTGCGCGGCCAGAGCCTCCCCGACGAGCGGCTCCTGGTCCAGTGGGGCAAGCTCTCCTTCACCGCCGAGGACCGGCTGCCCGAACTGGTGACCCTGCTGCACCGGGCCACCGAAGCCGAGGCCACCGAAGCCGAGGCCGACGTTCAGGCCGCCGAGGGGACCGGGCCGGAGCCCGCCGCGGCCGCGTCGCCGCCCCCGGGGCAGCCTCCGGAGGGCCGGCCGGCCCGGCGCCGGCTGCGGCTCGCGCTCGCGGCGGTGGGCGCCGTCGTCATCATCGCCGGGGGCACGGCCGGCGTGATCGCCCTCCGGTCGTCCGACGACGGCGGGCCCCCGGGCGGCGCGGCGGGCTCCTCGCCCCTGGGCGACGCCCGGATCACCGTCTACAACGCCGAGAAGGACTGCCGGCACCAGCGCGTCCGCGCCTGCTCCCTGGGCCTGGCCGAGGATCCGTACGTGGCCTACCGCCCGTCGAACATCGTGGGCCGGGCCTGGCACGGCGATGTGCTGCGCGCCGACTGCCGCATCGCCAACGGCGTCACGGTGACCGACGAGGCGGGCGGGCACAGCAGCATGTGGTTCCGCGTCTTACAGGACGGCAAGCGGATGTGGGTGCCGGGCATCCGGATCCGCCAGGACCAGGTGCAGTACTCCACGCTGCCCAACTGCCCGGACTGACCGCCGGTCCGGACTCAGCCGTCCATCCCGGCCAGCACCAGCGGCAGCCGCCTCGCGCCGCCCTCGGTGATCCGCACCGGGACGCCCCAGTCCTGCTGGTGCACATGGCAGGCCGGGTACTCGTTGCTCGGGTCGTCGTCACAGGAGGCGGCCATCGCCGAGACATGCAGCACGCCCTCGGTCACGCCGTCCGTAAGGACGAGCTCACGGTTCAGATCCGTGCCCGCGCCGTCTCCTTCGGCCAGCAGCTCGGGCGGGGTGGAGCTGACCAGCAGCCGGGTGGAGGGGCCGTAGCGGGTGTCCAGCTTCTGCCCCTCGGGCGCCTGGAAGACCACGTCCAGCCGGAGCGTCCCCGGGGCGATGTCGGTCGCGGCCCGCTGGGTGCGGTGGGCCACCGCGTCGACCCTTACGGCCTCCTCCGGCAGCCGCAGCCGGGTCAGCCGGTGCCGGGCGGACTCCACCACGACGATGTCCCCGTCGGCCAGGACCGCGCCGGAGGGCTCGCGCAGATCCGTGGCGAGCGTGGAGACCTCGCCGGTGGCCGGGTCGAAGCGGCGCAGCGCGTGGTTGTAGGTGTCCGAGATCGCCACCGAGCCGTCGGGCAGCGCGGTGACGCCCAGCGGATGCTGGAGCAGCGCCTGTTCGGCGGCGCCGTCCCGGTGGCCGAAGTCGAAGAGCCCGGTGCCGACGGCCGTACGGACGGCGAAGCCGTCGCCGTCGCGCTCGACGTACCGCACCGCGGACGTCTCGGAGTCCGCGATCCACAGCCGGTCCCCGGTCGCGGCGAGCCCGGAGGGCTGGGCGAACCACGCCTCCTCGGCGGGGCCGTCGACCAGACCCTCGTTGGTGGTCCCGGCGGCGGCCCGTACGGTCCCGGCCTCCGGGTCGTACGTCCACAACTGGTGGACGCCCGCCATGGCGATCCACAGCCGGCCGGCGAACCAGGCGACGTCCCAGGGGGAGGACAGGTCGACCTCCCGGGCGGGCCCCTCGGTGGGCGACCCCTGCCACCACTGGCGGCCGGTCCCGGCGAGCGTGGTGACCTCGCCGGTGGCCGGGTCGAAGCGGCGCAGCGCGTGGTTCACGGTGTCGGCGACGGCCACGGTGCCGTCGGGGAGCAGGGCGAGCCCCTGGGGCTCGCTGAAGCGGGCCCGCTCGCTCGTGCCATCGTCAAGGCCGCGCTCGCCCGCACCGATCCGCCGCACCACGCTCTCGCCGTCCGCCGCGAGCTCCACCAGCTGATGGCGGGTGGTGTCCGAGACGAGGAAGGTGCCGCCGGGCAGCAGCAGCGCCTTACCGGGGAAGCGCAGCTCGGTGGGGACCGGCTCCGGGGGCACATACGGGCCGTCGCCGCGCCGCAGAGTGCCCTTGGCGGCGTGCTCGGCCTCGAGCTGCCCCACGAGCGTCTCCAGGGCGTGTGCGTGGCCCTCGCCCGCGTGCTGGGCGACCACATAGCCCTCGGGGTCGATGACGACGAGGGTGGGCCAGGCCCGTACCGCGTACTGCTTCCAGGTGGCCAGCTCGGGGTCGTCGAGGACCGGGTGGTGCACCTCGTAGCGCTCGACCGCGTCCACGACCGCCTGGTGCTCCGCCTCGTGGACGAACTTCGGCGAGTGCACCCCGACGATCACCACGGTGTCGCGGTGCTTCTCCTCCAGCTCGCGCAGCTCGTCCAGGACATGCAGACAGTTCACACAGCAGAAGGTCCAAAAGTCGAGGATGACGATGCGCCCTCGCAGGTCGGTGAGGGTGAGGTCGTTGTCGCCGGTATTGAGCCAGCCGCCCCGGCCGATCAGTTCGGGGGCGCGGACGCGTGCACGTGGAGCCATATCCCCATGAAACAGCAGCCCCACCCGTGTCATTCCCCCGCCCCCCGACGGCTTTCGACCGATGTGCGGGGGTCCGTCCGGAGATAAGGCGAGGGCGGGCGCACACTACCATCGCGAGCAGGCCGCCGGCCGCCGATCCCGGCCTACGATCAGAGCCGAAAGCACTGCCCGTGCGCTCGTGGGCAGCGTAACTTGAACGCACACACCAGCACCCAGCCCGCGCACCAACCGCCCGAGGGGTCCCGTGACCGTCCATCCCAGCCTTCAGACTTCCATCGACGCCTGGACGCACTCCATCGACGCGATATCGGAGTTGGTGAATCCGCTCGCGGAGCGCGAGTGGAACCTCGCCACCGAGTGCCCGGGATGGTCGGTGCGGGACGTCGTCTCGCATGTGATCGGACTCGAATGCGAGATGCTCGGCGATCCCCGCCCCATCCACACACTGCCGCGCGACCTTTTCCACGTCACCAACGAGCTGTCGCGGTACATGGAGGTCCAGGTCGACGTCCGGCGCTGTCACACCGCGCCCGAGATGACCTCCGAGCTGGAGTACACCGTCATCCGGCGGGGCCGCCAGCTACGGAACGAGAAGCGCGCCGCGGACGCCATGGTGCGCTGGCCCGGCGGCTCCGAGGTGACGCTGGAGGAGGCCCTGATGAAGCGGGTCTTCGACGTCTGGGTGCATGAGCAGGATCTGCGCCGGGCCCTGAACAAGCCCGGCAATCTGGACTCGCCGGGCGCCACGATCACCCGTGACCTGCTGCTGTCGGCGCTGCCGAAGGTGGTCGCCAAGGACGCGGGCGCGGCGCCCCAGTCGGCCGTCGTCTTCGATGTGAACGGCCCGGTGGAGTTCATGCGGACGGTGCGGGTCGACGCGGACGGCCAGGGCAGCATCGACGGCAGCGTCTCGCTCGGGCCGACGGCCACCCTGTCCCTGGACTGGGAGACCTACGTCCGGCTGGCCTGTGGGCGGGTGCGGCCCGAGGCGGTCTCCGAGCGGCTGAAGATCGAGGGCGATCAGCAGCTCGCCGAGGCGATCCTCGGGCACTTCGCGATCACGCCGTAGCGCGGCCCGGAGGGTCGGGGCGCGCAGCGTCTGGGATCACGCCGTAGCGGCACCCGGAGGGTCGGGCCGTACAACCCGTGAGTATCACGCCGTAAGCCTCCTGGGGTCACGCCGTGGGCCGCCTCGGGGAGCTCGCCGGACGCCCCTGGGGGTCACGCCGGTACGTGCACGGCCTCGACACGGCTCGCGACCACGCGCTCGCGCTCCCGGCGGTGCGCCCGGCCGCGCAGCCGCAGGATCTGGCTGATGCCGAGCGCCTGCAGCACGAACACCGAGGCGAACGCGATCCGGAAGTTCTGGCCGGTCAGGTCCAGCAGCACGCCGACGGCCAGCAGTGTGGTCATCGAGGCCGTGAAGCCGCCCATGTTGACGATTCCCGACGCGGTGCCGGTGCGCTCGGGCGGATTGGCGGGCCGGGCGAAGTCGAAGCCGATCATCGACGCGGGCCCGCAGGCGCCGAGCACCACGCACAGGACCACCAGCAGCCACATGGGCGCGTGGGCGGACGGCCAGACCAGCACGGTGCCCCACAGCAGCGCGGTGGCGCCGACCGTGCCGAGGGCCAGCGGGGCGCGGGCGGCGTGGTGCCGGGCGATGACCTGCCCGTAGACCAGGCCGACCGCCATGTTGGAGAGCACCACGAGGGTCAGCAGCTGACCCGCGGTCGCCTGGGACAGTCCCTCCGCCTCGACCAGGAACGGCATCCCCCACAGCAGCAGGAAGACCATCGCCGGGAACTGGGTGGTGAAGTGCACCCACATGCCGAGCCGGGTGCCGGGCTCGCGCCAGGCGTCCGCGATCTGCCGGCGGACGTAGTCGGCGCCCAGATGCGTGGCGGGCGCGGGCTCGAAGCCCTTCGGGTGGTCCTTGAGGAAGAACAGCACCAGGACGAAGACGGCCAGGCCGCCGAGCGCGCTGCCCGCGAAGGTCGTGGTCCAGCCGACGCCGTGCAGGGCCCGGGCGATCACCAGCGTGGAGACCAGGTTGCCCGCCATGCCGAAGAGCCCGGAGATCTGGGCGATGAGCGGCCCCCGGCGGGCCGGGAACCAGCGCGAGCCGAGCCGCAGCACGCTGATGAAGGTCATCGCGTCACCGCAGCCGAGCAGCGCCCGGGAGCCCAGCGCCATCGCGTAGGAGTGGGAGAACGCGAAGCCGAACTGCCCCAGGGTGAAGAGCACCACCCCGAGCATGAGCACCTTACGGGTGCCGAGACGGTCGACCATGAGCCCGACCGGTATCTGCATCCCGGCGTAGACCAGCACCTGCAGGATGGAGAAGGTCGACAGCGCCGAGGCGTTGATGTGGAAGCGCTCGGCGGCGTCGATACCGGCGACGCCGAGGCTGGTGCGATAGGTGATGGCGACGAAGTAGACGGCGACGCCCAGACCCCACACGGCGACGGCACGACGGCCGCCGGGCGGATCCCCGGGCAACTGGGCCGAGGTCATCGCTCCTCACCCCGGGCGAGGTTGTTCACCCAGCTGATATGGCGCTGCACCAGCCCGGACGCGAACCCGGCGTCCCCGGCGCGCAGGGCCCGGAGGATCTCCGTGTGCTCGGTGATGTTCTTGGCGATACGGCCGGGCTCGGCGTGCATGGTGGCCACGCCCATCCGTAGCTGGCGGTCCCTCAACTGGTCGTAGAGCTGAGCCAGGATGGCGTTTCCCGCCGCCCTGACGATCGCCGCGTGGAAGCAGCGGTCGGCGGCCGCGAAGGCGGCCAGATCCCCGGCCGCCGCGTGCACCTTCTGCTCCTCCAGCAGCTCCTCGAGCCGCCCCAGGAGCTGCTCCCCGGCCGGGACGACCTTGGCGACCGCGTGCTGCTCCACCAGCAGCCGGGTCTCGACCACGTCCGCGATCTCCTGGGAGGAGACGGGCAGCACCAGGGCGCCCTTCTTCGGATAGAGCTTGAGCAGCCCCTCGGCCTCCAGGCGCAGCAGGGCCTCCCGGACGGGCGTACGGGAGACCCCGACGGCGTCCGCGAGTTCACCCTCGCTCAGCAGTGTGCCGCCCTCGTAGCGGCGGTCGAGGACGGCTTGTTTGACGTGGTGGTAGACGCGTTCGGCGGCAGGGGGCGGCTTGGTTGCCGTATCGGCGGGACTCATGATGCGCACATCATAGATACAAGATGCATGCGCACTCATCCCCCGTCCGCATCGCGGACGGGGGATGAGGTCTGCCGCTATATCACGCCCAGGTGATCAGGCGCTTGGGGCGCTCAAGGACGGCCGCGACGTCCGCGAGCACCTTGGAGCCCAGCTCGCCGTCGACCAGCCGGTGGTCGAAGGAGAGCGCGAGCGTGGTCACCTGGCGGGGCTTGACCTCGCCCTTGTGGACCCACGGCTGGAGCTTGACGGCGCCGAAGGCGAGGATCGCGGACTCACCGGGGTTGAGGATCGGCGTGCCCGCGTCGATGCCGAAGACGCCGACGTTGGTGATGGTGACCGTGCCGCCGGACATCTCGGCCGGGGTGGTCTTGCCCTCACGGGCGGTGGTGACCAGCTCACCCAGGGCGGACGCCAGTTCGGGCAGGGTCTTGGCGTGGGCGTCCTTGATGTTGGGGACGATCAGCCCGCGCGGCGTGGCCGCCGCGATGCCCAGATTGACGTAGTCCTTGTAGACGATCTCCTGGTTGTCCTCGTCCCAGGTGGCGTTGACGTCCGGGTTGCGCCGGATGGCCACCAGCAGGGCCTTGGCGACCAGCAGCAGCGGGTTGACCCGCAGCCCGGCCATCGCCGGGTCCTGCTTGAGGTCGGCGACGAGCTTCATCGTGCGGGTCACGTCGACCGTCACGAACTCGGTCACATGCGGGGCGGTGAAGGCGCTGTTGACCATCGCCTGCGCGGTGGCCTTCCGTACGCCCTTCACGGGCACCCGACGCTCCCGGCCCTCCACGGCCCTGGACGGGGCCGCCACGGGCGTCTCCCGGGCCGTCTGGACGGCCTCGGCGGCCGCGTGGACGTCCTCGCGGGTGATGATCCCGTCCGGCCCGCTCGGGGTGACCGCCTCCAGGTCGATGCCCAGGTCCTTGGCCAGCTTGCGGACCGGCGGCTTGGCCAGCGGCCGGGCGGGCCGGCCACTGCCGTTCAGCGCGGGCGAGGGCGAGGGCGCGGCCTCGGGGCGCGCGGGCGCGGGGGCGGGCTCCTGGGGCGCGGGCGCCCCGGCGGAGGGGGCGGGCGCGGAGCGCTGGGGGCCCGGCAGCGGCTTGCGCGGACGGCGCTTGGTGGAGGCGGGCGCCGCTCCGTAGCCGACCAGATTGGCCTGGCGGCCCTCCTTCTCGGCGGGCTCGGCCTCGGCGGCGGGCTCCTCGGCGGGCTTCCCGGCGGCGGGAGCGGCCTGGGGCGCCGCCTCCCCCGCACCGGGGTCGGTGTCCACCGAGATGATCGGCGTGCCCACGTCCACGGTGGTGCCCTCGTCGAAGCGCACCTCGTGCACCACACCGTCGAAGGGGATGGGCAGCTCGACGGCGGCCTTGGCGGTCTCGACCTCGCACACCACCTGACCGTCGGTCACGGTGTCGCCCGGCGCCACGAACCACTTGAGGATCTCGGCCTCGGTCAGCCCCTCGCCCACATCGGGCATCTTGAACTCACGGAAGCGCTGTTCGACTGCGGTCATCGTCACGATCTCCTCAAGCCCTTCAGTACGCCAACGCACGGTCTACGGCGTCGAGCACCCGGTCCAGCCCCGGAAGGTACTCGTCCTCGAGCCGTGACGGCGGGTACGGCGAGTGGAAGCCACCGACCCGCAGCACCGGGGCCTGGAGGTGATAGAAGCACCTCTCGGTGATGCGTGCGGCGATCTCCGACCCAGTGCCCAGGAATACCGGAGCCTCGTGGACGACGACCAGCCGCCCCGTCCGCTCCACGGAACGCTGGATGGTGTCGAAGTCGATCGGCGACATCGACCGCAGGTCCACGACCTCGATCGACTTGCCCTCCTCGGCGGCGGCCGCGGCGGCGTCCAGGGCGACCTTCACCATCGGGCCGTAGGCCGCGAGGGTCAGGTCCGCCCCCGGCCGCACCACCCGGGCGGCGTGCAGCGGACCGGGGATCGCGGCGGTGTCGACCTCGGACTTGTCGTGGTAGCGGCGCTTGGGCTCGAAGTAGATCACCGGGTCGTCGCTGCCGATGGCCTGCTGCAGCATCCAGTAGGCGTCGGAGGCGTTGGCGGGCGAGATCACCTTCAGCCCGGCCACATGCGCGAACAGCGCCTCGGGCGACTCGCTGTGGTGCTCCACCGCGCCGATACCGCCGCCGTACGGAATGCGGATGACGACCGGCAGCTTGACCTTGCCGAGCGACCGTGCGTGCATCTTGGCGAGCTGGGTGACGATCTGGTCGTAGGCGGGGAAGACGAAACCGTCGAACTGGATCTCCACCACCGGGCGGTAGCCGCGCAGCGCCAGCCCGATCGCGGTGCCCACGATGCCGGACTCGGCGAGCGGGGTGTCGATGACCCGGTCCTCGCCGAAGTCCTTCTGCAGCCCGTCGGTGACGCGGAAGACGCCCCCCAGCTTGCCGACGTCCTCGCCCATGATCAGGACCTTGGGGTCGGACTCGAGGGCCGTGCGCAGTGACGCGTTGATCGCCTTGGAGAGCGACATCTTCTCGGCGGCCATGTCAGATGCCCTCCTCAGCGGTGACGAACGAAGCCTGGTACTCGGCGAACTGCGCCCGCTCCTCGTCGACGAGCGCGTGCCCGTCGGCATAGGTGTGCTCGAACAACGCCATGTCATCGGGGTCGGGCATGGCCCGCACCGCGTCCCGCACCCGCTTGGCCAGCGCGTCGCTCTCCCGCTCCAGCTCGGCGAAGTACGCGTCGTCGGCCAGGCCCTCGCGGGTCAGCAGGGTGCGCAGCCGCAGGATCGGGTCCTTGGTCTCCCACAGCTCCCGCTCCTCGGGGGAGCGGTAACGCGTCGGGTCGTCGGAGGTGGTGTGGGCGCCCATGCGGTAGGTGAACGCCTCGATGAGCATCGGGCCCTGCCCGGTGCGCGCCCGCTCCAGCGCGGCCTTGGTGACGGCCAGGCAGGCGAGCACGTCATTGCCGTCCACCCGCACCCCGGGGAAGCCGTAGCCCTGGGCGCGCTGGTAGAGCGGGACCCGGGTCTGCTTCTCGGTGGGCTCGGAGATGGCCCACTGGTTGTTCTGGCAGAAGAAGACCACCGGGGCGTTGTACACCGCGGAGAAGGTGAACGATTCGGCGACATCGCCCTGGCTGGAGGCCCCGTCGCCGAAGTAGGCCAGGACCGCGGCGTCGGCGCCGTCCTTGGCGACGCCCATCGCGTAGCCGGTCGCGTGCAGCGTCTGCGAGCCGATCACGATGGTGTACAGGTGGAAGTTGTTGCTGTTCGGGTCCCAGCCGCCGTGGTTCACCCCGCGGAACATCCCCAGCAGGTTGGTCGGGTCGACGCCCCGGCACCAGGCCACACCGTGCTCGCGGTAGGTGGGGAAGACGTAGTCGTCGTCGTGCAGCGCCCGGCCGGAGCCGATCTGCGCCGCCTCCTGGCCGAGCAGCGACGCCCACAGGCCCAGTTCGCCCTGGCGCTGCAGGGTGGTTGCCTCGGCGTCGAACCGCCGTGTCAGCACCATGTCCCGGTACAGACCGCGCAGCTCCTCCGGGGTCGGGTCGATGGCGTATTCGGGGTGCTCGACACGCTCGCCCTCGGGGGTCAGCAGCTGTACGAGTTCGGTCTGGCCCTCAGGCTGCTTCTTGGCGTCCCGCGCGGTGGTACTGCGCTTGGCTCCGCTGCGGCGCGGCTTGCGCGCGGCAGTGCTCTCCACGGTCACGTGTGCTCCTCCGTCTGTCCGGCCCCCGGGATCCGCCGGCGGCCAGTTGCGGCTCGCCCGTTCCGTCTCGGCACACGGGGTGGGTGCGCCGAGGCATGGCCGGGCGTGACAGGTTCCCGGCGGCTGGCCCTGCACAAGGCACGTTACCCAGTGCGTCGCATGTCTGCGAAACCCCACCTGACCTGCAATTTTGCTTGGATTTCCAAGTAAACCGCGCGAGGGGGGAAACATCCACTGGTCACAGCCCCGCAGGCCGCCGGACAAGCGCACGTTATCCCGCAGGACAAGGACACGGGAAGACATCGTGTGTGAGACTGGATGCGTGCGCGAAGAAGGAAAAATAGGGATTTTCCTGGTTGACGACCATGAAGTCGTCCGACGCGGCGTACGGGACCTGCTCGCGAGCGAGCCGGACATGGAGGTGGTCGGCGAGGCGGGCACCGCGGCCGACGCCCTGGCACGGATCCCGGCCGCCCGGCCGGATGTCGCCGTCCTGGACATCCGGCTGCCCGACCGCAGCGGAGTCGAGGTCTGCCGGGAGATCCGCGCCCGCGACGAGAACATCCGCTGCATGATGCTCACCTCCTTCGCCGACGACGAGGCGCTCTTCGACGCCATCATCGCGGGCGCCTCCGGCTACGTCCTGAAGGACATCCGCGGCGAGGAACTGCTCTCCGCCGTCCGGGACGTGGCCGCGGGCCGGTCGCTGCTCGACCCGGTGGCCACCGCCCGGGTGCTGGAGCGGCTGCGCGGCCAGACGGCCGCCAAACCGGACGACCGGCTCGCCGCCCTCACCGAGCAGGAGCGCCGGATCCTGCTGCTGATCGGGGAGGGGCTCACCAATCGGGCGATCGGCGAGCGGCTCCATCTCGCCGAGAAGACGATCAAGAACTATGTCTCCAGCCTGCTCGCCAAGCTGGGCATGGAGCGCCGGTCGCAGGCGGCGGCCTATGTCGCCCGGATGCAGGCGACACAGCCACAGAAGCGCTAGCCCTGGCGGGGGCGGCGCAGGCCCGGAGGCGCTAGCCCTGGCGGGGCGGCGCACGCCCGGAGGCGCTACAGGGGTGTCCGCCGCGCGGCACCTCGCCCCTGGACCCCGGGGTCTGGGGCGGAGCCCCAGTTGAGGGAAGGGGCGGGGAGGGGAAACAGCCCGCCGCAGATGCCAAGACCCGTCGGACACCCCAGCCCCGGGCGGGCGACGCGGGCCGAGACGCGTCGACCCCGTCCCGGTCAACCGGCCGTACCCCGGTGTGCCGTGCGTCGTCGTCCTCGCGCGCCGTGGCGGTGATCCCCGGTGATCTAACATCTGGCAGGTGCCGCGCTCACATGTACACTCCGCCGAGGCCGCTCCCGACGGGGAAACCCTGGGCGCCCTGCTCCGCCGCTACGACAGCGCCGGTGAGGCCGTCTCCTGCGAACCGCTCACCCAGGGGCTGCTCAACCGGGGCTACCGCCTCGCCACCACCCGCGGCTGGTTCTTCCTCAAACACCACCTCGACGGCGACCGCACCGCCATCGCCCGCCAGCACCGGGTCACCCAGCGGCTGGACGCGCTCGGGGTGCCCGTCGCCCCGCCGGTCCCCGACGCCGACGGCCGTACGGTCGCCGTCATCGGCGGCCGCTGCTACGCCTTACACCCCTGGATCGACGGACAGCACCGCGCCGGAGGTGAGCTGACCGCCCCCCAGTGCTGGCGGCTGGGCGGGCTGCTCGGACTTGTTCACACCTGTCTGGAGCGCGTCATGCGGGCCCGTCCGGGCGACCGCAAGCCACCCGAGGAGGCGGCCGACCCCGAGAGCACCTTCGACGTCATCGACGAGCTGCTCACGCTGATCCGCGGGCGCCGGGACCGTGACACCTTCGACGAACTCGCCGAGCACCGCCTGGTCGAGCGGCGGGCGCTGCTGGAACGGCACGCCCACCGCCGCCCGGAGGCCCACGCCGTCCCGGTCGCCGGGTGGGTGCACGGCGACTTCCACCCGCTGAACCTGCTCTACCGCGACACGGAACCGGCCGCCATCGTCGACTGGGACCGGCTCGGGGTGCAGCCGCGCGCCGAGGAGGCGGTCCGGGCCGCCGCGATCTTCTTCGTACGGCCGGACGGCACCCTGGAGCTCACCAAGGTGCGCTCCTACGCACGGGCGTACCGGTGCACGGCGGGGGCCGGGGCCTCGGAGATGGCCGCGGCCGTGCACCGGGTGTGGTGGGAGCGGCTCAACGACTTCTGGATGCTGCGCTGGCGCTACCAGCGCGGGGACCGGCGCGCCGATCCGCAGTTCCCGGCGGCCGCCGCGCTGGTGGTGTGGTGGACCCGGGAGTACGACGCGGTCCGGGACGCCTTCTGCGGGTGAGGGGCCCGGGGGACCGACGGGCTGAGGGGGCGCCGCGGGGCGCCCCCGGCCGTTACGGAATGCCGCCGTCCGTGGCGCCCGTCGTACCGGTGGGCCCGGTGGTCGGCTCACCGCCGCCCGGAGTGGTCGGATCGCCGGTCGGCTCGTTGGTGCCCGGGTCGGTCGGCTCGTCGGTCGGCTCGTTGGTGCCCGGGTCGGTCTCCGAGTCCGTCGGCTCGTCCGTGGGTTCGTCGGTGTACGTCGGCGTCGGGTCCTGGGTCGGGGTGTAGTCGTCGCCCGTGCCGTCGTCGGTGGACTCGTCGGTCGGGACCGAGTCGTCGGTCGACTCGTCGGTCTGCTCGTCGCTCGGCTTGGTGGTCTTGTCCTGGGTGACCGACGTCTTGGGCTTGCTCGGCTCTTTGTCGCCGTCCTTCTTGCCGTGCTGCACGGCGAAGGCGACCCCCACCGCGACCGCGATCATCGCGAGCACCGCGATCAGCCACACCTTGCCGCGGCCCTTACGGCGGCCGGAACCGCCGTGGTAGCCGCCGCCACCGCCCCCGGGGCCGGTGACGATCGGCTGCTGGGAGGTCTCGCCGTGGCCGGGGTGCGGCAGCGCGGTGGTGGCCCCGGGCACCCCCGGCATGCCCATGGCGGGGGTGGCGGCGCCCAGGTGCTGGGTGACCGGGCCGGTGCTCCAGACACCGGTGTGGCCGCCCGCCTCGTGGAGCATCTGCAGCGCGTACTGGACCATTCCGCGCATTTCCTCGGCGCTCTGGAACCGGTCGTCCGGGTCCTTGGCGAGGGAGCGCATGACCAGGCCGTCCAGCTCCGGCGGCACGGTGCCGGAGGTCTCCGAGGGCGGCACCGGGGTGTCCTGGACGTGCTGGTAGACCACCGACAGCGGGGTCTCCCCGGTGAACGGCGGGCGAAGCGCCAGCAGCTCGTAGAGCAGACATCCGGTGGCGTACAGGTCGGAGCGGTGGTCCACGGCCTTGCCGAGGGCCTGCTCCGGCGAGAGGTACTGGGGTGTGCCCATGACCATGCCGGTCTGGGTCATCGTGGACTGCGCGCCGTGCAGGGCGCGGGCGATGCCGAAGTCCATCACCTTGACCGCGCCGCTGTGGGTGATGATCACGTTGGCGGGCTTGATGTCACGGTGCACGATGCCGTGCTGATGGCTGTAGGCGAGCGCCTCCAGCACCCCGGAGACGATGATCAGCGCCTGATCCGGCGGCGGGGCCTCGGCGTTGAGCAGCAGATCGCGGATGGTCCGGCCCTCGACCAGCTCCATGACGATGTACGGCACGGTGTTCTGGCCGACGGTGTCCTCGCCGGAGTCGTAAACCGCCACCACGGCATGGTGGTTCAGCCCCGCGACGGACTGTGCTTCGCGGGTGAAGCGGGCCTTGGACACCGGGTCCTCGGCCAGATCGGCGCGGAGCAGCTTGACCGCGACCGTACGGCCGAGCCGGAGGTCCTCGGCGGCGAAGACTTCCGCCATACCGCCGCGGCCGAGACGACCGGTAAGTCGATATCGGCCATCGCCGACAAGTCCTCCATTGCCCCACGCTTCGGGCAAATCCGGCATACCGGACCCGCTGGCGTCAGGTTCGGAGGGCCCCTGGGCGCTCTGGGTCTGTGCCATCGGTCCTCGCCGTCTCGTTCTCGGTGGGGGTCTGGTCGAGATCGCCCCGCCCACGGGCGGTACGGTTCCTGCTAGGCACGCTACAGCCTTCGCGCCGTACATCGGTTGGTGATGGACCGGCCATCAAACCTGTTGACGCTAAAGCGATGCAAATCGCGTGACGGGTTCTTGCTCATCCGGTCACGGAACGGGCACGCGGCTTGACGTGTCCGTGGCCTGGGGCAGACTTGGCCACGATATCCAGAACATCAAGATCAATGCGTCGAAACGTGCGCGTCAGAGTAGTGAGTGCGCCGAGGGGGAAGTACGAAATGAGCCAGTACGGCGCACCAGGCAGGTATCACGGCCAGTCTCTGGCGAACGGCCGCTATCAACTGCGTGACCTGCTGGGCGAGGGCGGAATGGCCTCCGTTCACCTCGCCTATGACTCCGTACTGGACCGCCAGGTCGCGATCAAGACGCTGCACACCGAGCTGGGGCGCGAGCAGTCCTTCCGCGAGCGGTTCCGCCGCGAGGCCCAGGCTGTAGCGAAACTCACGCACACCAATATCGTCTCGGTCTTCGACACCGGCGAGGACTCCGTCGACGGCTCGCTGATGCCGTACATCGTCATGGAGTACGTCGAGGGCCAGCCGTTGCGCGCGGTTCTGGACACCGATGTCCGGCAATACGGTGCGATGCCGACCGAAAAGGCGCTCAAGATCACCGGCGATGTGCTGGCGGCGCTGGAAATCAGCCATGAGATGGGGCTGGTTCACCGCGATATCAAGCCCGGTAACGTGATGATGACCAAGCGTAATGTGGTCAAAGTCATGGACTTCGGCATCGCCCGCGCCATGCAGTCCGGGGTCACCTCCATGACCCAGACCGGCATGGTCGTCGGCACCCCGCAGTACCTCTCCCCCGAGCAGGCGCTGGGCCGCGGCGTCGACGCCCGCAGCGACCTGTACTCGGTCGGCATCATGCTCTTCGAGCTGCTGACCGGCCGGCTGCCCTTCGACGCGGACTCGCCGCTGGCCATCGCGTACGCGCACGTCCAGGAGGAGCCGGTCGCGCCCTCCACGATCAACCAGTCCATTCCCCCCGCGGTGGACGCGCTGGTCGCCCGCGCCCTGAAGAAGAACCCGAACGAGCGCTTCCCGACCGCCGAGGCCATGCGCGACGAATGCGCCCGGGTCACCCGTACCGGGCAGACCGGCGCCTCCCCGATCATCATCAGCGGCGGCCCGCCGGCCCGCAGCGGCGTCGGTGTCGGCTCGGCGGTCTTCCCGCCGATCGACCAGCAGACGCCCGCCCCCGGCCCCGGCAGCGTCCAGACGCCGTATCAGCCGCAGCCCTCCCCCGGGCAGTACGGCACCTTCGGCCCGTCCACCCCGGCCCCGGCCACCGCGCCGATGGGGCAGCACGGCTACCAGACCCCGGCGCCCTCGTACCAGGGCCCCAGCACCCCGCCGCCGTACAGCATCTCGCCCTCGGCGCCGTCCGGAGGCGGCGGCAACGGCAACAAGCGCGTGATCATAGGCTCGGCCGCCGTCGCGGCGGTCGCGGTCATCGCCGTGGTCCTGGCCATCGCGTTCAGCGGTGACGACGGCTCCAAGGACGAGAGCAAGGGGGGCGGGGGCCGCGCCAAGCCGTCGAAGCCGTCGGCCTCCGACACCGCCGCGGGCTTCCGCATGGGCGACAAGACCAAGACGATCGAAACATCGAAGTGCACCGACGCCTACGAGGACTCCGACGAGAAGGGCACATACTCGGTGCCCGACTTCCAGAACCTGTACATCGACTCGGTGAAGAAGTGCATCCGGGCCGCGGGCTGGAAGTACCGCGTGGTGACCCAGGACGAGAATCTGTGGGGCAAGGGCACCGTCCTCAATTACACGTACCGGAACTACGAGCCGTACAACCCCAAGACGGACACCATCGAGCTGACCGTCTCCACGGGTAACCCGGGGTAGCCACGGCTCTGCGCCGGCCACGCGCCCGGCGCGCCCCGCCCGGCGCACCCCCGCCCGACGCACACGACGCCGCGGGCCGCACCGGAAGGTGCGGCCCGCGGCGTCGTTTCGGCGTACGGTGCGTGGCTCAGAGATACGGGCCCGAGCGGGCGCCGCCCGGCTTGAGCGCGTCCTCGTCCTCCTCGCCCCCGCCGAGCCCGGGCGGCAGCGCCCGGCGCATCTGCTCAAGCTGGGCGCGCGCCGCCATCTGCTGCGCGAACAGGGTGGTCTGGATGCCGTGGAACAGGCCCTCCAGCCAGCCGACCAACTGGGCCTGGGCAATGCGCAGTTCCGCCTCGGTCGGCACCGCCTCGTCCGTGAAGGGCAGCGACAGCCGCTCCAGCTCCCCGATCAGCTCGGGTGCGAGCCCGTCCTCCAGCTCCTTCACCGAGCTGGAGTGGATCTCCTTGAGCCGGACCCGGCTGGCCTCGTCGAGAGGTGCGGCGCGCACCTCCTCCAGAAGCTGCTTGATCATGCTGCCGATCCGCATGACCTTCGCCGGCTGCTCCACCATGTCGGTCACGGGAATCTCGCGCGACTCGTCGTCCCCACCCTCGCCAGAAGCAGGACCGACGCCGCCGAGTGCCATGCCGTCCGGACCGACGACCAGGACGTGCGGGGTCTCCTGCGCTCGTTCGTTCATCGGCTGGTTCATACCCCTATTGTTCCGCACCGGCATCCGGTCCGGCGGGCGAGGGTCGAGGATTCGGCGCCGATGTCAGCGGCGGCGCAGCCGCAAACCGAAGAACGCCAGGCCGAGGCCGAGACCGGTGAGTGCGAGACCGGTGCCCAGCGGCAGCACCCGCATCGCCCGCTCGCTGGGCTCGGCGGCGGTCCGCTGAGCACCGTAAGGCTGCCCGGAGGGGAGCGGCTCGCGCGCCTGGTGGCGGTCCGGGCGCTGCGGCATGGGGAGGGAGGACGGCGTCCACTCGGGCACCAGCGAGAACCGCCCGGCTCCCTCGTCGCTCTCGCCCTCGTTCTCGCTCTCGCCCTCGTTCTCGCTCTCGCTCTCGTTCCCGTCTCCGTCCCTGTCTCCCTCCCTGTCTCCCTCCCTGTCTCCCTCCCGTGGCCCGGCCGAGGGGTCCTCGTCCGACGGTGAGGGGGCGGGGGGCCGGGTGCGGCCGGGGTGCGTACGACCCTCGCCCGCCCGGGTGCCCGCCAGCCCGCCACCGTCGTCGTCGGCGCGGGCGGCGGGGGTGGTGGAGGCGGCGGAGGTGGCGGATGCGGCGTGGGCGGCCTGAGCCGCCTGGGTGGCGGTCAGGGCGGTGCCCGCCAGCAGGGCCGCCGCGGGGAGTGTGCGGAGTGTCGCAGGGTTCACGGTGGTCACCCTCCCGTGCCGAACCATTGCGTAACGGGATCAGCGTCACATGAGGGTACGTACCAGGCACCCTGGGCGCCGCCGTACGGACCGCGACGCCGCCGTGGCTGCGACGCTGCCGTCCGTACGGCCGGGGCCGGGGCCGGGTCAGTGCCGGGCCGCTCCGGGCCCGCCCGCGCCGCTCAGGTCGTCAGGAGGATCTTCCCCACATGCTCGCTGGACTCCAGCAGCCGGTGGGCCTCCGGGGCATCCCGCATCGGGATGGTGCGGTAGACGATCGGGCGGACCCGGCCGCCCGCGATCAGCGGCCAGACGTGCTCCTGCACCGCCGCGATGATCGCCGCCTTCTGCGCCAGCGAGCGGCCCCGCAGCCCGGTGGCCGTCACGGCGGCGCTCTTGGCGAGCAGACCGGCCAGGTTCAGCTCGGCCTTCGCCCCGCCCTGCAGCCCGATGATCGCCAGTCGGCCGTTGGTGGCGAGCGTCTCCAGATTCCGGGCGAGGTACTTCGCGCCGACGATGTCCAGGATGACGTCCGCCCCGGCCCCGTCGGTGGCCCGGCGGACCTCTTCGACGAAGTCCTGCTCGCGGTAGTCGATCAGGACGTCGGCGCCCAGCTCCCGGCAGGCCGCCAGCTTCTCCGGGCCGCCCGCGGTCACCGCGACCCGCGCCCCGACCGCCTTGGCGAGCTGGATCGCCATGGTGCCGATACCGCTCGATCCGCCGTGCGCCAACAGCGTCTCGCCCGGCCGGAGATGGGAGATCATGAAGACGTTGGACCATACGGTCGCGGTCACTTCGGGCAGCGCGGCGGCCGTGACCAGGTCCACGCCCTCGGGGAGGGGCAGTAGCTGCCCCGAGGGAACCACCACCTTCTCGGCATATCCACCGCCCGCGAGCAGGGCGCATACCTCGTCGCCCACGGCCCAGCCGGTGACGCCGGGGCCCAGCGCCGAGATCCGGCCCGAGCACTCCAGTCCGGCGTAGGGCGCGGCTCCGGGGGGTGGCGGATAGACGCCCTGGCGCTGCAGCACATCCGCGCGGTTGACGCCGGCGGCGGCCACGTCGACCAGGACCTCGCCCTCACCGGGTACGGGATCGGGGACCTCGGCCCATACCAGGGCTTCGGGGCCACCGGGTTCGGGAATCGTGATCGCATGCATGGCCGCGAGGCTACTCCTGGACCATCGGCGCGCGAACGATCGTGATCAGCCGGTCGGCCGCCTGCAGCGGGCTGGCGTCGGGGTCGTCGTACGCGAGCAGACGATGGCCGCGCAGCACCGACACCACGAGGTCGTCGGTGTCCCGCACCGACTTGCCCACCTCCGCCTTCACCACCGTGCGCTCCACCAGGTCCAGGCCCGAGCCCTGCTGGATCAGGTCCTCGATCACCGCCCCGGCCGTCGGACTCTGCACGCTCATGCCCAGCAGCCGGCCGGCCGCGCTGGCGCTGGTGATCACCGCGTCGGCTCCGGACTGGCGCAGCAGCGGCGCGTTCTCCTCCTCGCGCACCGCCGCCACGATGTTGGCGCCCCGGTTGAGCTGCCGGGCCGTCAGCGTGACCAGGACGGCGGTGTCATCGCGCTGGGTGGCGATCACGAACTGGCGGGCGCGCTGCGCCTCCGCGCGCAACAGCACATCGCTGCGGGTCGCGTCGCCCACCACCCCCGCGAACCCGTCCGCGTTCGCCGCCTCGATCACCTTGTGGTTGGGGTCGACCACGACCACCCGGTTCTTGGCCAGTCCCGTCGCGCAGAGGGTCTGCACCGCGGACCGCCCCTTCGTGCCGAAGCCGACGACGACGGTGTGATCACGCAACGCTGACCTCCAGCGGTTCAGGCGGTACTGCTCGCGGGTTCGTTCGGCCAGGACTTCCAGGGTGGTGCCGACCAGGATGATCAGAAACAGTACGCGCAACGGCGTGACCAGCAGGATGTTACTGAGCCGCGCGCTGTCGCTGTACGGCACGATGTCGCCGTATCCGGTCGTCGACAGCGTGACGGTCGAGTAGTAGACGGCGTCGAGGAAGTCGACGCTCTCGTCGGAGTTGTCGTGGTAGCCGGAGCGGTCGACGTACACGATGACCACTGTCAGCACCAGCACCAGCAGCGCCAGCAGCAGCCGGCTGGCGACCTGGCGCAGCGGGCCCGCGCGGAAGCGGGGCAGATGGACGCGGTGGCCGCCGTCCCCGGGGGTGCGGGCGGCCGCGTCATGGCTGGGCAGCTTCACGCCGGGCCCTCCTCGGGGGATATGTCCTCGCCATCTCCGTGGCCCGCTGATTTGTCCGTGCGGCGGCTCGCTTGGGGTGCGCGGCGGGCTCGGTCTGTGGTGCCGGCCTGGTCTGTGTCCTGGCTGGCTCGGCCCGTGTGGCGCGTTTGGTCTGTGTGGCGCGTTTGGTCTGTGTGGCGCGTTTGGTCTGTGTGGCGCGCTTGGTCCGCGTGGCGCGATTGGTCCGCGTGGCTCAGTTGCTCTGTCGCGATCGCCGACCACGGGAGATCCAGCACCTCGACCTCGGTGCCCCGCTTCGCCCCGCCGGGCGGGATCACGGCGAGGCCGTCGGCCACCGCGATTCCGCGCAGCATGGCCGGGCCGTTGAAGCGCAGCGGCACCGCCGCGTCCTGCCGGAAGGTCACGGGGACCAGCCGGGTGTCCCGCGGATGCCCCTGTACGGCCTCGGCCAGCGGGGCCGGGCCGGGGGCTGGCGCCGGGCGGCCCGTCAGCGTCCGTAGCAGCGGCTCCGCGAGGGTCAGCAGACCGGACACCGCCGCGAGCGGATTGCCCGGGAGCCCCACCAGATGCCGGGCGGGGCGGGTCTGGGGTCCGGGATTTTCGGCCTTTTCTGACTTCTCGGAGCTCTCGGAGCTCTCGGGGCTCTCGGGGCTCTCGGGTGCGAGCCGGGCGAGCAGCATCGGGTGGCCGGGGCGCACCGCGACCCCGTCCACCAGCAGTTCGGCGCCCAGGCGGCGCAGGGTGGGGTGGACGTGGTCCACGGGCCCCGCGGCCGTGCCCCCGGTCGTCACGACGACATCGGCGGACGACTCGGCCACCGCCGCGCACACCGCGTCCGCCTCGTCGGCCAGCCGCCGGGTGCTCGTGACCTCGGCACCGAGCGCCCGCAGCCACGGCCCGACCATCGGCCCCAGCGCGTCCCGGATCCGGCCGTCCTGCGGCAGCCCCTCGGTGAGCAGCTCATCGCCGAGGACCAGCACCTCGACGCGCGGCCTGCGCACCGTCGGCAGCTCGTCGTACCCGGCCGCGGCGGCCAGGCCCAGTACGGCCGGGGTGACCAGGGTCCCGGCTGGGAGCAGCTGGTCGCCGCTGCGGCACTCCTGGCCGCGGGTGCGGATGTCCTGGCCGAGGACGACGGGGTGGGCGGCGGACGCGTGGAGCCAGCCGTCGCCCGCGTCGGTGCCGTACTCGCTGCGCAGCACGGCGGTGGCGCCGGGCGGGACGCGGGCGCCGGTGGCGATGCGGACGGCGTGGCCGTCGGGCAGGGCGGCGGCCTCACCGTGTCCGGCGAGGATGCCGTGGTCCTGGTCCTTGTCATCAGTCGGCAGCCGCCAGGGGCCGGGGCCCGCGAGCGCCCAGCCGTCCATGGCGGAGGTGTCGAAGGGCGGCAGGTCGGTGAGCGCGGCGAGCGGCGCGGCCAGGACCTGCCCGAGCGCCTCGGACAGCGGCCGCATCACCGGGGCGGCGTGGGCGGCCTCCTTGACGGCGGCGCGGGCGGCGATGGCGCGGGCGTCGGGCCAGGAGGTGGGGCTGTGGTGCGGTTTGTCCATAAGGGGGTGCGGGTGGGAGGTGGGTGCGGCTGGGGTGCGTTTCGGGTACGGGGCCGGGGCCTGTGGGGCGGGGGCCCTGGACCGCGTGTTTTTGCTGCCAGTGCCCTCTGACGTCGAGTTACCCAGAAATCGGCGCCACACGTATACGTCGGCTTCCAGATCCCCCGCCTCTCCGCCCCCGTCCCCTCCCGTCTCATCGCGGCACTCCCGCCGTTTCGCCGGCCGCTCATGGGCCAGGTCGAGCGCGGTCTCGGCCCAGTCCGTCCCGGTCGGGTCGGCGCTGTCGTCGCGGCCTTGTTCCGGGGCGGGCCGGTCCGGGCGGCCGTTGGCCAGGTTCAGGGCCGCGTCCGCCCAGTCCTCGTCCTCCTCGTCGAGTGGCGGCTCCGGACCCTGCGGTGGGGATTCGTTGGCCAGCGCCAGCGCCTCGTCGACCTCTCGACCGAGCGGGTCCCCGTCCCGGGGGTTGCGTGGTGTCACTGCTCCTCGGCCCAACGCGCGGCCAGCGCCGCGGCCTTCTCGGTCGCGGCGGCCAGTGCCTCCGGGCCGCCGCCCTTCTGGGCCGCGGCGTAGCCGACGAGGAAGGTGGTCAGTGGGGCGGCGGGCCGGGCGACGCTATGCGCGGCGTCACGGGCCAGATCGAGTAGCGCCGCGGTGTCGACATCCAGGTCGATCCCGAGCTCGGCCTTGACTGCGGTAATCCATTCGTCCAACACGCGTCCATGCTCCCTGATGCGCGCTCGAGCCGTGGTGATGTCCTCCCAGGTGTCGCAGTCGAACGATGCCGTGGGGTGCTGGAGGCGGGCCAGGGCCAGCTCGGAGACGAGGAGGCGCAGGGGCAGCCCGCCGAGGCCGCCGTGCTCGGTGGCGAGGAGGGCGATCTCGCGGCGCAGCGGCTCGGCGCGGTAGGCGGCGACAAGGGGCTGCTCGCGGCCGTCGGAGTCGACGAGCTGAGCGCCTTCGGTGCCCTCGACGCCGTTGAGGAGGGTCTCCACGGTCTCGGGGGTGAGGAAGGGCAGGTCGGCGGAGAGGACGAGGACGACCGGAGCGGTGGTCTGCCGGACGCCCGCGTCGACGGCCGCGACCGGGCCACCGCCGGGAGGCTCCTCCCGGGCCCACCGCACGGGCCGCACCGTGGGCCTGCGCGGGCCGACGACGACGGTCCGCCCGGCGCCGGGGCAAGCGTCCAGCACCCGGTCGAGCAGGGCTCGCCCGCCCACCCGCAGTGCGGGCTTGTCCACCCCACCGAGCCGCCGGGCGGCGCCCCCGGCCAGGATCACCGCGTCATACGCACCTGGAGTCACCCCATGAGTATGGCGCCGCCGGGCAGCCGCTACAGCCGTCGCAACAACACCAGGGGCTGCTCCACGCAGTCGGCCACGTACCGCAGGAATCCGCCGGCGGTGCCCCCGTCGCAGACCCGGTGGTCGAAGGTGAACGACAGCTGCACCACCTGGCGCACCGCCAGCTCGCCCTGGTGCACCCAGGGCTTCGGGGCGATCCGCCCGACCCCGAGCATCGCCGCCTCGGGGTGGTTGATGATCGGCGTCGAGCCGTCGACCCCGAAGACCCCGTAGTTGTTCAGGGTGAAGGTGCCGCCGGTGAGCTGCGCGGGGGCGAGTGTCCCGGTCCGCGCGGCCTCGGTCAGCCGGGCGATCTCCTCGGACAGCCCCTCTATGGTCCGCGCCTGTGCGGCGCGCACCACGGGGACCACGAGGCCCCGGTCGGTCTGCGCCGCGAAGCCGAGGTGGACCTCGGGGAGCCGGATGATCTCCCGGCCTTCCATGTCCACCGTGGCGTTGAGCTCGGGGAAGCGCGCCAGGGCCGCCGTGCAGATACGGGCCAGGAGGGCGAGCACGGAGACCTTGGGCCCGCCCGCCGCGTTCATCGCCGCGCGGGCGGCGAGCAGTTCGGTCGCGTCGGCGTCCACCCAGCAGGTCGCGTCGGGGATCTCGCGCCGGCTGCGCGCGAGCTTGTCGGCCACGGCGCCCCGCACCCCGCGCAGCGGCACCCGCTCCTCCTCCGGGGCGACCGCGGGTGCAGGGGCGGGCGCGGGTGCAGGGGCGGGCGCGGGTGCGGGTGCGGGGGCGGGTGCAGGTGCAGGGGCGGGTGCAGGGGCGGGTCCGCGTGCGGGAGCCGCCACCGCTCGTTCCACGTCCGCCCGCAGAATCAGCCCCTCGGGGCCCGAACCCTTGAGCCGGCGCAGATCGACGTCGTGCTCCCGGGCCAGCCGCCGTACGAGGGGGGAGATCACCGGCAGGGGCCCGGCGGGGGCCACCGCCACCGTCTCGCGCAGCGGCCCGGGGGAGAGCTGGACGCGACGGCGCCGCGCGGCGGGACCGGCCGTGCCATAGCCGACCAGCACATTGCCCGATCCGCCGTCGGTCGCGCTCTCGGTGACCGGCGGAGCGGAGCCGCCGTCCGAGCCCTCCGGCACGGCGACCGTGATCAGCGGTGCCCCGACCGGCACCTCCGCGCCCTCCTCGCCGTAACGGGCCGTCACCACACCGCCGTAGGGGCACGGCACGTCCACCATCGCCTTGGCGGTCTCGACCTCGACCACCGGCTGGTCGACCGCGACCACATCACCGACCTGGACCAGCCAGCGCACGATCTCGGCACCGGTCAGCCCCTCGCCCAGATCGGGCAGAGTGAACTCCCGTACGACAGCCATCAGACGGCGCTCCCCTCGGTCCACTCCGACTCCCACTGCAACCGGGCGACGGCGTCCAGCACCCGGTCCACACCGGGCAGATGGTGCCGCTCCAGCATGGGCGGCGGGTAGGGGATGTCGAATCCGGCGACCCGCAGCACGGGCGCCTCCAGATGGTGGAAGCAGCGCTCGGTGACCCGGGCGGCGATCTCCCCGCCGGGCCCGCCGAAGCCTGTGGCCTCGTGGACGACGACCGCGCGGCCGGTGCGGCGCACGGAGGCGCACACCGTGTCGTCGTCGAAGGGGACGAGCGAGCGCAGATCGACGACTTCCAGGTCCCAGCCCTCGGCCCGGGCCGCCTCGGCGGCTTCGAGGCACACCGGCACGGAGGGGCCGTAGGAGATCAAGGTGGCGCTGCGCCGGCCGCCGGTGGCGGGCCTGCGCACCACCGCGCGCCCGATCGGCGGCACCTGCTCGGGGGCGTCGGCCGACCAGTCGGCCTTGGACCAGTAGAGCCGCTTGGGCTCCAGGAAGATCACCGGGTCGTCGGAGGCGATGGCGGCGCGCAGCAGCCCGTAGGCGTCGGCGACGGTCGCGGGGGCGACGACATGGAGGCCGGGGGTGGCCATGTAGTAGATCTCGGAGGAGTCGCTGTGGTGCTCGACGCCGCCGATGCCGCCCCCGTAGGGCACCCGCACGGTGATCGGCATCGGCATCGCGCCCCGGGTGCGGTTGCGCATCCGCGAGACATGGCTGATGAGCTGCTCGAAGGACGGGTAGGCGAAGGCGTCGAACTGCATCTCGACCACCGGCCGCAGCCCGTACATGGCCATGCCCACGGCGGTGCCGAGGATGCCCGCCTCAGCGAGCGGCGTATCGGTGCAGCGGTCCTCGCCGAACTCCTTGGCGAGCCCGTCGGTGATCCGGAAGACGCCGCCCAGGGTGCCGACGTCCTCGCCGAGGACATGGACGGACGGGTCGGCGGCCATGGCGTCACGCAGCGCGCGGCCGAGGGCCTGGGCCATGGTGGCGGGCTTACGGGCGGTGTCGGCCCCGATGGCGGTGGTCATCACTCCCCCTTCCCGGAGTCGCCGGCCTCGGCGTCGAGCTCCGCGCGCAGCTGGGCCGCCTGCTCGCGCAGCTGGCTGGTCCGGTCGGCGTAGACGTGCTCGAAGAGCTCCATGGGGTCGAGGACCGCGTCCTGGTGCATGCGCGTGCGCAGATCGGCGGCGAGCCGCTCCGCGGACTCCCGCGCGGCTTGGACTCCCTCGTCGTCCAGCAGACGGCGGTCCCGCATGGCGTCCTCCAGGAGCGCTATCGGGTCGTGTGCCCGCCATGCCTCGACCTCGGAGTCGGGGCGGTAGCGGGTGGCGTCGTCGGCGTTGGTGTGGGCCTCGATGCGGTAGGTGACCGCCTCGACCAGGGTGGGGCCGCCTCCGCCGCGGGCCCGGCGCACCGCCTCCGCCAGGACCTGGTGGACGGCGGCCACGTCATTGCCGTCGACGAGGCGGCCGGGCATCCCGTACCCGACCGCCTTGTGGGCGAGGGAGGGCGCGGCGGTCTGCTTGGCGAGCGGGACGGAGATGGCGAAGCCGTTGTTCTGGACGAGGAAGACCACCGGGGCGTGCCAGACGGCCGCGAAGTTGAGGGCCTCGTGGAAGTCGCCCTCGCTGGTGCCGCCGTCGCCGACCAGGGCGAGGGCCACGACATCGTCGCCCTTGAGGCGGGCGGCGTGGGCGAGGCCGACGGCGTGCGGCAGCTGGGTGGCCAACGGGGTGCACAGCGGGGCCACGCGGTGTGCGTGGGGGTCGTAGCCGGAGTGCCAGTCGCCGCGCAGCAGGGTCAGGGCGTCGACGGGGTCGAGCCCGCGGACCACGGCGGCCAGGGTGTCGCGGTAGCTGGGAAAGAGCCAGTCGCGGTCCTCCAGCACCAGCCCGGCCGCGACCTGGCAGGCCTCCTGGCCGGTGGAGGAGGGATAGACGGCCAGCCGGCCCTGCCGGGTGAGGGCCGTGGCCTGGGTGTTGTACCGGCGGCCGCGCACCAGCTCGCGGTGGAGCCGGGTCAGCAGATCGGGGGAGATGTCGGCGGCAGCGGCGGTGCCCAGCAGGCGGTACGGCTCCGCGTCGGGCAGCAGCGGCTCGGCCTCGACGCGGGGCTGCCAGCCGGGCGGGGGAGTGGGCCGGTAGGCACCGGGCTGCTCAAGGACCGTCATGTCGCGACCTCCTGGGCGTGGCGTACGGCGGGAGGGCGGGACGTGCCGTGCGGCATCGCCCTCCCCCTACCGATTGTTCGGTCGTTGACGCATTTTGGCTACAGGCGACCCAAGCCTGTGGACAAACGGTTCTGCAGCGCCTGTGATGAAGACAGGACGTCCATGAAGGGGAGGCGGGACGATATGCGGGGCGAACAGATGGCCAATCCGGACGGCAAACCCCCGGCACGCCCCCTGGACGACATCGACCACGACATCCTGCGTCTGCTCCGAACGGATGGCCGCGCCTCCATACGCTCCGTGGCCGAGCAGGTGCACGTCTCGCGCGCCAACGCCTACGCCCGGATCAACCGCCTGATCGACGACGGGGTGATCCGCGGCTTCAGCGCCCGGGTGGACCAGGAGCGGGCCGGGCAGGGCGCGTCCGCGTACATCACGCTGAAGATCGTCCAGAACTCCTGGCGCACCGTGCGCGAACAGCTCCGGCAGCTCCCAGGGGCCGCCCACATCGCCCTGGTCAGCGGGGACTTCGACGTGCTGCTGCTGGTGCACACCGAGGACAACCGCTCGCTGCGCGAGCTGGTCCTCACCCGGATCCAGGCCATGCCGGAGGTGCTGAGCACCCGGACGCTGCTGGTCTTCGAGGAGACGGACCTGGACTCGGAGCCGTAGCGGGGGCTGGGACGGGCGCGGCCGGCCACGACGGCGCCGCGGACGATCGACGGCGTCTCAGCGCACTTCCAGCGGAGCGCTCAGCGCTCCGTGCGCAGGCCCGCGAAGGCCGTACGGACCACGGCCTCGGCCACTTCCTGGGAGGTCGCGGCCCCGCCGCGACCCGGCCGGTACCACTCCACAATGGAGTTGATCATGCCGAAGAGCAGCCGGGTCGCCAGCCGGGCGTCCACGTCGGACCGCAGGTCGCCATCGGCCGCCGCCCGCTTGAGCAGGTCGGCGACCTGGTGGTCGAACTCCCGGCGCCGCTCCATGGCCCACCGCTCGGTGTCCGTGTTGCCCCGGACGCGCAGCAGCAGGGTGACGTAGGGCAGCTCCTCCATCAGCACCTCGCTGGTGCGCCGGGTCACATGCTCCAGCCGTTCGATCGCCCGCCCGTCGCGTGCGGCGGGCTCCTGGAGGATGCCGAACAGCCCGTCCAGCGCCCGGCTTATGGCGAGCCGGAGCAGCTCCTCCTTGCCCTTCACATGGTGGTAGATGGAGGACTTGGAGATCCCGGCGGCTCGGGAGAGGTGCTCCATGGAGGTGCCGTCGTAACCACGCTCGTTGAACACCTCCACGGCGACCGCGAGCAGCGATTCGGGCGTGTAGGTGTCGCGCTTGGCCATGGTCATGATTAGAGCAGCCTCTCATCGGCGGCGGCACGCCGGATCAGCGCCTGGGAGGGGGCGTAGCGGCCGGTCGGACAGGCTTGGTGGAGGTTGCGCAGGGTGTCGCGCACCCAGCGGGCACCGAGCGCGTGCCCCCAGGCCAGCGGTCCGCGCGGGTAGTTGACCCCTGTCAGCATGGCGGTGTCTACGTCCTCGGGGCTCGCCACCCCGCGGGCGACGGCGTCCTCGGCGAAGTCCACGAGCATCGCGACCGTGCGGGCCACGACCATGCCGGGGACGTCCTGGACCACGCTGACCGCCTTACCGAGCGCCTGGAACAGGCCGATCGCGGACCGCAGGGACTCCTCGGTGGCGGCCGGGGACGGTGCGAGGGCGACACGGGTGGCGGTGCGGTAGTCCAGCGCCAGGTCGAAGCGGACCGTCGCGGCGAAGGGGTCGTCGGTGGCGGTCGTGCCGTCGGCGAGGGACAGGCGGGTGCCGTCGGGCAAGGCGAGATGTCCCCCGACGGGCTCGCGGGTCACCGGGATGCCCGCTTCCTCTATGAGGCCCACCAGCCCTTGCGCCGGCCCCAGGTCGCCGTGGAGGGCGACCTTCGCGGGCGGCTCGCACGGCTCGGCGGTGTGCGGGGCGGGCCGCGCGGCGCCCTCGGAGTGGTCGAACCAGCCGTGGCCCGTCTTGCGCCCGAGCCGTCCGGCGGCCACGAGCTGCCGCTGGGCGAGCGACGGGGTGAATTTCGGATCGTGGAACAACGCTTCCCACACGGATCGGGTGACGGCCTCGTTCACGTCCTGGCCGATCAGGTCGGTGAGCTCGAAAGGGCCCATCCGGAAGCCGCCGGACTCCCGCAGCACGGCGTCGAGGGTGGCGGGGTCGGCGGCGCGCTCCTCGTACGCCCGGAACGCCTCGGCGTAGAAGGGGCGGGCGATCCGGTTGACGATGAATCCGGGGGTGTCGGCGCAGCGCACCGGGGTCTTTCCCCAGGCCGCGACGGTGGCGTGGGCACGGTCGGCGGCGGCCTCGTCCGTGGCGGCGCCGCGCACCACCTCCACCAGCGGCATCAGCGGGGCCGGATTGAAGAAGTGCAGCCCAAGGAGGCGGCCGGGGCGGCGCAGGACGCCCGCGACGGCCGTGACGGAGAGGGAGGAGGTGTTGGTGGCGAGCAGACAGCCGTCGGAGACCACCGACTCCAGCGCGGTGAACAGCTCCTGCTTGGCGCCGAGCTCCTCGAGGATCGCCTCGACCACCAGCTCCGCCTCGGCCAGGTCCGCGAGGTCGGCGACGGGGGCGAGCCGGCCGAGGGCCGCGTCACGGTCGGCGGCCGTGAGCCGTTCCTTGGCGACAAGCCGGCCGAGCCGGGCCGCGATGGCGTCGGCGGCCCGGGAGGCGCGGCCGGGCGCCGCGTCGTAGAGCCGCACGGGATGGCCCGCGGCCAGCGCCACCTGGGCGATCCCCTGGCCCATCGTGCCGGTGCCGATGACGGCGACGACGCCGGCACGGTCGATCCCACGGTCGATCGCAGTCATGCCGCAGATCCTTTTCGACGAAGTTATCCACAGGTTCGCCAGGCCCTCTTGTCCCGACCGATCGTTCGGTTACTCTAACTCTGTCGCCCATTCCAGCCCAGCCCCAGCTCGACGAGGAGTTGGTCAGTCGTGACCGCCGCACTCACCACCGCGCAGTTGACGCAAGAGCACCGCCCCACCCTCGACCAGGCCCTGGAGGCGATCCGTACCCGCGCCTATTGGTCCCCGCACCCCGAGCACCCGAAGGCTTACGGCGGCGAGGGCCAGAGCGGGCGCCCGAGCCTGAGCGTCGCCGAGGGCCAGGCCGCGTTCGAGGCGCTGCGCGGCCGGCGCATCGAGCTGGACCAGCCGGGCACCGACGGCTGGACGGGCTCCGAAGTCTCGCCGTTCGGTGTCGAGATGGGCATGGAGTATCCGCATCCGGACCTCGACGCGCTCCTCCCGGCGATGCGGGCGGGGATGCCCGCCTGGCGGGAGGCCGGCCCGGAGACGCGGGCCATGGTATGTCTGGAGATCCTGGCCCGGATCGGCGCCCGGTCGCATGAGTTCGCCCAGGCGGTCATGCACACCAGCGGACAGGCGTACATGATGGCCTTCCAGGCCGGCGGCCCCCACGCCCAGGACCGCGGCCTGGAGGCGGTGGCGTACGCATTCGCCGAGCAGACCCGCACCCCCGGCGCCGCGGACTGGTCCAAGCCGCAGGGCAAGCGCGACCCGCTGCGCCTGCGCAAGACGTTCACGGCCGTCCCGCGCGGTATCGCGCTGCTGATCGGCTGCAACACCTTCCCGACGTGGAACGGCTATCCGGGCCTCTTCGCCTCGCTCGCCACCGGCAATCCGGTGCTGGTCAAGCCGCACCCCCAGGCCGTGCTGCCGCTGGCGCTGACCGTCCAGGTGGCGCGCGAGGTGCTGAAGGAGGCGGGGTTCAGCCCCGATCTGGTGGCGCTGGCCGCCGAGCGGCCGGAGGAGGGGATCGCCAAGGTCCTCGCCGTCCGCCCCGAGATCCGCATCATCGACTACACGGGCTCGACCGCCTTCGGCGACTGGCTGGAGACCCACGCCCGCCAGGCCCAGGTCTTCACCGAGAAGGCGGGGGTCAACACGGTGGTGATCGACTCCACCGACGACTACCAGGGCATGCTGGCCAACCTGGCGTTCTCCCTGTCCCTCTACAGCGGCCAGATGTGCACCACCCCGCAGAATCTGCTGATCCCCCGCGGCGGTATCACCACCGACGCCGGCCCCAAGACCTACGACGAGGTGGTGGCCGACCTGGCGGCGGCGGTGGACGGGCTGCTGGGCGATGACGCCCGGGCGAGCGCGCTGCTGGGCGCGATCGTGGGCCCGCGGGTCCAGGAGCGGCTGGAGGCCGCTCCCGGCCTGGGCGCGGTCGCCCTGGCCTCGCGTACGGTGACCCACCCCGACTTCCCGGGCGCCACGGTCCGTACGCCGCTGATGGTCAAGGCGGACGGCGCCCGGAAGTTCTGGGAGGGGGCTGACGCGGACGCGCCCTATCTGTCCGAGTGCTTCGGCCCGGTCTCCTTCGCCGTCGCCGTCGACTCCACTGAGGACGCGGTCGCGCTGCTGCGCCGGACCACCCGGGACAAGGGCGCGATGACGGTCGGCGCGTACACCTCCTCACCGGAGGCGGAGCGGCTGATCGAGGAGGCATGCCTGGAGGAATGCGCCCAGCTGTCGCTCAATCTGACCGGCGGGGTGTATGTGAACCAGACCGCGGCCTTCTCGGACTTCCACGGCTCGGGCGGCAACCCGTCGGCCAACGCCACGCTGTGCGACGGGGCGTTCGTGGCCGGCCGCTTCCGGACGATCGAGGTCCGCCGCCCGGCGGAGTAACGGGCCCAGTGGGCGAGGCGCGGTACGCGGGGCGTGTCACCGCACACGAACCGCCCGCCCCGCCTGGAGCCCGTCCGCCCCCGCCCGGACACGGCCTCGGGCGGGGGCGGACGGGACCCGGACAAGGCGGAGTGGGCCCAGCCGAGCCGTGGCGTCGGGGCCCAGGCGGCGCGGGCGGGGCCTGAGCGCGGCGTCGGGGACTAAGCAGGTCGGACGAAGTCCACCGCGGTTCGGCAGGTGCCCTGAAGGGGTGCGGGGCTGTGTCGATGTGCGGCTCGGCCGCGGCTGTGTCGATGTGCGGCTCCGCCGCGTGGGCGCGGTCAGCCACGATGGCGCCACAGACGACCGACGGCACGGCGCGGCACATCCAGCGGAGCGCTTAGGCCGGGCGATCGGGGCCGCCCCAGTGGAAGAGGGCCATGGCCACGCTGGTGGCCAGGTTGTAGCTGGACACCTGCGGCCGCATGGGGAGGGCCACCAGCCTGGTGGCCCGCTTCCGCAGCTCCGGCGAGATCCCGTGCCGCTCGGAGCCGAAGGCGAGCAGCGCGTCATCGGGGATGGTCACGGACCGGATGTCCTCCCCTTCCGCGTCCAGCACATACAGCGGCCCTTCCGGAAGGCCGTCGCCCGGCAGCCGCTCGACGGCGGTGGCGAAGTGAAGCCCGGCGCCGGACCGCACGGCGTTCGGATGCCAGGGATCGATATCGCCGGTGGTGACCACGCCGGTGGCCCCGAACCCGGCGGCGAGCCGGACCACGGCCCCGACGTTCCCCAGGTTGCGGGGGTTGTCCAGGACGACCACCGGGGCATTCCGGGGCCGCTTGGACAGCTCGTCCAGATTCCCCTGCCGGCCGCGCCGTACCGCCAGCGCGGCGACCCTCGTGGGGTGCACCCTGGGCACCAGATCGCGCAGGGTCCCGGCCTCCACCTCCACCAGGAGATCCGCGATCGTCTCGGTGAGATCGTCGGCCAGGTCCGCGGCGAGTTCCACGGCGGCCGCCTTGTCGCTGGTGACCGCGGCGCGCACCTCCGCGCCGAACCGCAGCGCGTGCTTCAGCGCGTGGAAGCCGTCGAGCAGGACGGTCTCGGGGGCCGTCGCGCGCCAGTGCCGTACGGCCTGCGCGGCCTCGTCATCGATCATTCCCCCAGCGTACGAGGGTGTCGGCCGCGGTTTCCCCGTCGCTCTCCCGCACCCGCTGCCCCGGCAGCCACACCGCGCGCGCCGTCAGCCGGTCCCGGGCCCGGCCCAGTCGCGCCGCGGCCCAGCGCAGGAAGTTCGTCGGCAGGAAGACCGAGTCCGCCGCGATCACGGCGAGCGAGAAGAAGGGCAGCCCCAGCATCACGGCGATGCCGAGGTGCTCCAGCATCAGCAGGACGAGCATCACGTTCTTGGCCCGCCGGTTGAGCAGGGTGAACGGGAACGCCACCTGGACGATGACCGTGCCGTAGGTCAGCACCATCACCAGGGTGCCGCTGGACGCCATGATGTCGGTCAGCCCCGGCCAGGGCGAGAAGTAGTCCAGATGCAGCGGGTAGTAGAGGGCGGTGCCGTCCTGCCAGCGCGAGCCCTGGACCTTGTACCAGCCGGCCGTGGCGTACAGCAGACACACCTCGGCCATGATCACCAGCAGGGCGCCGTTGTGCGCCACGTTGGCGAGCGCGTCCAGAACGGTGCGCGGCTCCCCCGGTGCGTAACGCTTGACGAGCCACCAGCCGGCCTGGACGATCCACAGCCCCCACAGGACGGTGGCCCAGCCCAGCCCGGGCAGGGGGCCGTCGGAGGTCAGGGAGAGCCGGGCGTCGGTGAACAGCTGTACCCAGAGCAGGGCGGTCCCGGTGACCGCCCACAGCACGATGCCGGTGGTGTCGTCGCGCGGCGGCCCCTCGCGGTCCGCCTGCCGGGCCGCCCGGCGCGCGTCCAGCGACCACATCTGACCGCACCGGGTCAGCACCAGGTACATCGACATCAGATGGATGAGATTGTCGCCGCCGTCCCCCACGAAGATGGAGCGGTTCTGCAGCGACAGCACCCCGACCATGAACAGCACGGACATGGTGCGGGTGCGCCAGCCCACCAGCAGCAGCGCGCTGGAGACGAGGGCGAGGGCGTAGACGACCTCGAACCACACCCCGCTGTCGGACCACATGAGCGCGCTGAAGGCGCGGTTGCCATCGATCAGCCGCGCGGCCATGTCCCAGTTCCACGGGCCGTCCGGCCCGTACAGCTCCCGGCGGTGAGGCCATTCGCGCACCAGGAAGAGGAGCCAGGTGAAGGAGAAGCCGATGCGCACGACGGCGCTCTGCCGGGGGCCGAGCGCGGATCCGGTGACGCGGGCGTAGCCATGCGTCACGGCGGTCTGGAGGCGGGCGGAGGGGCTCACCGGCTCTTCGCCTCCGGGATGTCATCGGTGGTCACCGTCCACCACGGCAGCGTCCGGTAGATCGTCTTGGTGTCGATCTTCTCGTCGCTCCAGGACGGCGGGGCCACCGGAGTGGTCGCGGAGCGCACCTGTATTCGCTCCACGGCGCCGCCGTCCTCCTCGCGGCCGAAGCGGAGCATCACGATCCGGCGGATGTACTGCTCGGAGAGGCTGCCGCGCATGCCCTGCGGCCGCTCCTGCGCGTCATGCGAGCCGACGTAGAACTCCCAGGCCCGGCGCAGCTCGTTCTGCTGGGTGTGGCTGGGCAGCGGGTTGTGGCGGATGGCCGCTCCGTCCTGGGCCGAGAGGTCGCGCCAGCCGGTGGTCGCGGTGCCGCCCTCGCGGGTGCGGATCTCGGCGCGGGCCTGGACGGCGATGTTCTGCTGGAGCGGGTTGGGGGCGAAGAGCTTCCAGACCCGTTCGAACTCCGGATAGATGTAATCGTCGATCGCCGCGCCGTGCCGCTTGGTGAGGGTGTTGGGCGGTGAGACGGCCAGAAAGGCCGCCGAGAGATGGATCGCGGCGGCGACGGCGGCGACCGCGATGCCCACCGCGATGATGAGCTGTGCGGGCAGGGAGAGCGCGGTGAGCGGTTCCGCCGCGTCGTAGTCCGGTTCCGGCTCAGTCGGTTCCGGTTCCGTCGGCTCTGGTTCCACCGGTTCCGGCTCCGTCCCGGCCATACCCCGCCCCGCCATACCCCGCCCCGCTCCCGATGGTCCAGGTCCTCTCGCACGCCGGTCGGCCGCGCGCCCCGTGGCCCCCACGCCCCCGGCACCGTACCCATGCGGAACCACTCGGCACAGCGTCCTCAGCGTTATCCACAGGGTTGACACCCTACGGTCCTCAGCACACCATTGAACCGAACGATCGGTCGGTCGGCTGGCCGGTCGGCGGAGACGGATGGGCGGAGGGGCTTCGCATGACGACGATGGCGGCGGACGCGGGGGCGTACGAGGCGGTGTTCGACGCCGCCCTGGCCGCGGACGAGCGCATCGAGCCGCGCGACTGGATGCCCGATGACTACCGGGCCACGCTGGTGCGGCAGATGGCCCAGCACGCCCACTCGGAGATCATCGGCATGCAGCCGGAGGCCAACTGGATCACCCGCGCCCCCTCGCTGCGGCGCAAGGCGATCCTGATGGCCAAGGTCCAGGACGAGGCGGGCCACGGCCTGTATCTCTACAGCGCGGCGGAGACCCTGGGCACCAGCCGGGAGGAGCTGCTCGACAAGCTCCACAGCGGCCGCCAGAAGTACTCCTCGATCTTCAACTACCCCACGCTGACCTGGGCCGACGTCGGAGCCATCGGCTGGCTGGTGGACGGCGCCGCGATCACCAACCAGGTCCCGCTGTGCCGCTGCTCCTACGGGCCCTACGCACGGGCGATGGTCCGCATCTGCAAGGAGGAGTCCTTCCACCAGCGTCAGGGGTACGAGCTGCTGCTGGCCCTGAGCCAAGGCACCGAGGCCCAGCACGCCATGGCGCAGGACGCGGTGGACCGCTGGTGGTGGCCGTCGCTGATGATGTTCGGCCCGCCGGACGACGCCTCGGCCCACTCCGCCCAGTCGATGGCCTGGAAGATCAAGCGCCACTCCAATGACGAGCTGCGCCAGCGCTTCGTCGACATCTGCGTCCCCCAGGCCGAATCCCTCGGCCTCACCCTCCCCGACCCCGAGCTGCGGTGGAGCGAGGAGCGGGAGCATTACGACTTCGGGCCGATCGACTGGGACGAATTCCGCGAGATCCTGCGGGGAAACGGCCCGTGCAACACCCAGCGGATCACCCAGCGGCGCCGGGCCCATGAGGAAGGCGCCTGGGTGCGCGAGGCAGCCGCGGCACACGCGGCCAAGCACGGGAAGGCACAGGCATGAGCGGCAGCCCGAGCGCCGAGTGGCCGCTGTGGGAGGTGTTCGTCCGCAGCAGGCGCGGGCTGTCGCACACCCACGCCGGATCCCTCCACGCCCCCGACGCGGAGATGGCTTTGCGGAACGCACGGGATCTGTACACCCGGCGCTCGGAGGGCGTCTCGATCTGGGTGGTGCCGTCCGCCGAGATCACCGCCTCCTCGCCGGACGAGCGGGATCCGTTCTTCGAGCCGTCCGCCGACAAGCCCTATCGCCACCCCACGTTCTACGCGATCCCGGAGGGGGTGCGGCATCTATGACCGCGGCCCTCGCCCTGGGCGACGACGCGCTGGTGCTCTCCCACCGGCTGGGGGAGTGGGCCGGGCACGCCCCGGTACTGGAAGAGGAGGTCGCGCTCGCCAATATCGCCCTCGACCTGCTCGGCCAGGCCCGGGTGCTGCTCTCCCTCGCCGGCGACGAGGACGAGCTGGCCTATCTGCGCGAGGAGCGGGCGTTCCGGAACGTCCAGCTGGTCGAGCAGCCCAACGGCGACTTCGCCCACACCATCGCCCGCCAGCTCTACTTCTCCACCTACCAGGAGCTGTTGTACGAGCGGCTGGCGCGCGGCACCGGCCCCTTCGCCCCGCTCGCCGCGAAGGCGGTCAAGGAGGTGGCCTACCACCGCGACCACGCCGAGCAGTGGACCCTGCGGCTCGGTGACGGCACGGAGGAGAGCCATGAGCGCATGCGGCGGGGGCTGGACGCGCTCTGGCGGTTCACCGGTGAGCTCTTCGAGCCGATCGAGGGGTGCGAGGTGGAGTGGCACACGCTGCACGACGCCTGGCTGACCCGGATCACCTCGGTCCTGGAGCGCGCCACCCTGGCGGTGCCCGAGGGGCCGCGGCGCGGCGGCTGGGCGGCCGGCGCGGGGCGCCAGGGCCTGCACACCGAGCCGTTCGGCCGGATGCTCGCCGAGATGCAGCATCTGCACCGCAGCCACCCGGGGGCGACATGGTGACGCCCACACCCTCCGCGGCACCCACGCCCCCCGCGTCCGGCACCACCCCGCTCGAGGAGGAGCTGCTGCGGCTGGCCGGATCCGTACCGGACCCCGAGCTGCCGATGGTGTCCCTGGCCGAGCTGGGCGTGATGCGCGGGCTGCGGCTGCTGGGGCCGGGCCGGGTCGAGGTCGAGCTGACGCCCACCTACACCGGCTGCCCGGCGCTGGAGTCGATGGCCACCGATATCGAGCGGCTGCTCCATGACCACGGCGTCCCCGAGGTCGCCGTGCGCACGGTCCTCTCCCCGCCCTGGACGACGGACGCGATCAGCGCCGAGGGCCGCCGCAAGCTGGCGGAGTCCGGCATAGCGCCGCCCGCGCCGCGCCGTGCGGCGGCGGACGGTCCGGTCCCGGTGGCCCTGGCGGTGCGCTGCCCGCAGTGCGGCTCGACCGAGACCGAGCTGCTGAGCCGCTTCTCCTCCACCGCCTGCAAGGCGCTGCGCCGCTGCACGGCCTGCGGTGAACCATTCGACCACTTCAAGGAGTTGTGATGGCCGCGGAGGCGGTGCAGCGGGCCACGCCCCGCCACGGCGCGTTCCACCCACTGCGGGTGGCGGCGGTCGACCGGCTCACCGATGACGCGGTGATGGTCACCCTCCTGGTGCCGCCCGCGCTGCGGGAGACGTTCCGCTTCACGGCGGGGCAGCACATCGCGGTGCGCCGGTTCGCGGACGGCGCGGAGATCCGCCGGACATATTCGCTGTGCACCCCGGCCCCGGGCGCGGAGGGCCCGGAGTTCCTGCGGATCGGGGTGCGGCTGGTCGAGGGCGGTGAGTTCTCGGCCTATGCCCTCAAGGAGCTGGCGGTCGGCGAGGTCATGGAGGTGATGGCCCCGGCCGGCCGTTTCGTCCTGGAGCCCCGGCCGGGCCATTTCGCGGCGGTCGTCGGCGGCAGCGGCATCACCCCCGTGCTGTCCATCGCGGCCACGTTGCTCAGCCGGCAGCCCGAGGCGCGCTTCTGTCTGATCCGCAGCGACCGCACCGCGGCCTCGACGATGTTCCTGGAGGAGGTCGCCGACCTCAAGGACCGCTGGCCCGACCGGTTCCAGCTGGTGTGCGCGCTCTCCCGGGAGGAGCAGCAGGCCGGACTGGTGTCCGGGCGGCTCGACGAGGAGCGGCTGACCGCCCTGCTGCCGGCGCTGCTGCCGGTCGCCTCGGTGGACGGCTGGTTCCTGTGCGGGCCTTATGGCCTGGTGCGCGCCGCCGAGCGGGCGCTGCGCGGCCTCGGGGTCTCCCGCGGCCGAGTCCATCAGGAGATCTTCCATGTGGAGGCGGCCCCCGCCGAGGACATCTCCCCCATACCGGATCCGGCCCGTGCCGCGTCGCAGAGCTCGGTCACGGCGACCCTGGACGGCCGGTCGGGCACCTGGCCGGTCCAGGCCGGGGAGCCGCTGCTGGAGACCGTGCTGCGCAACCGGGCCGACGCGCCATATGCGTGCAAGGGCGGGGTCTGCGGGACCTGCCGGGCCTTCCTGGTATCCGGCGAGGTGCGGATGGACCGTAATTTCGCGCTGGAGCCGGACGAGGTGGAGGCGGGCTATGTACTGGCCTGTCAGTCCCATCCGGTGGGCGAGCGGGTGGAGCTGGACTTCGACCGCTGACGTCCCGAGCGCGGCACCGGCGTTCCCTTCTTGTAGAACCTGTTCTATCTTGACGGGCCGTCAGATAAAGCCGCGGCGCGGGAGGTACGGACAGTGGACTTCACCTTCACCGAGGAGCAGCAGGCGGCCGTCGAAGCGGCGAAGGCCGTCTTCTCCTCCGTCACACCGGACAGCGTGCCCAGCCCCGCGCTGACCGCCGGCGCCGTCGCCGAGGACTTCGACCGTGCGCTGTGGCGGAAGCTCGCCGAGGGCGATCTGCTCGGCCTGAGCCTCGACCCCCAGTACGGGGGCTCGGGCCTCGACCCGCTCGCCCTGTGCCTGGTGCTGCGGGAATGCGGCCGGGTGCTGGCCCGGGTGCCGCTGCTGGAGTCCAGCGCCGCGGCGCTGGCCGTGCAGCGCTACGGCGGGGCCGAGTTGCGTACCGCCGTGCTGCCCCGGGCCGCGAGCGGTGAGCTGGTCCTCACCACGGCCTCCAGCGGCCGCACCGGCCATGGCCCGGCCGAACTCGCCGTCCAGGCGCGGCAGAACGGGGACGGCTGGGTGCTGGACGGCGTCCAGACCGCGGTCCCCTGGGCCCATGGCGCCGAGCATGTGCTGATTCCGGCCCACACCGGGGAGGGCCGGACGATCCTCGCCCTGGTCCCCCGCGACCATGAGGGCGTCGTCCTCGATGAGCAGATCTCCACCAGCGGTGAGCGGCAGGCCGAGATCCGGCTGGACGGAGTGCGGCTCGCCGACCGCGAGGTGCTGGCCGCGGACGGCGCCTGGGAATGGCTGCGCGATCTCCTCACCACCGGCACCTGTGCGCTCGTGCTGGGGCTCGGCTCGGCGGTGCTGGACCTCACCAGCTCCTATGTGAGCGAGCGCGAGCAGTTCGGCTTCCCGCTCGCCAGCTTCCAGGCGGTCGCCGTGCAGACCGCCGACCGCTATATCGATCTGCGGGCCATGGAGGCCACGCTGTGGCAGGCGGCCTGGCGGCTGTCCCTGGACGAGGAGCGGCCGACGGCGAGCGGGGCGCTGCCCATCGCGGGGGATGTCGCCGTCGCCAAGATCTGGGCCGCCGAGGGCGTGCGCCGCGTCGTGCAGACCGCACAGCATCTGCACGGCGGCTTCGGCGCGGTCACCGACTACCCCCTGCACCGCTACCACGCATGGGGCAAGCAGCTGGAGCTCTCGCTGGGATCCGCCGCCGCCCATGAGGAGGCGCTGGGCGAACTCCTCGCCGCCCACCCCCTCGGCTGACCGGCGAGTCCCGCCGATCATAGGGAAACTCCTAGAGCACAAAGGCCCCTTCGGCGGTGCCGTCGGGGCCGCTCACCATCGGCCGGCCCGCCGCGTCCCAGGCGAGCATCCCGCCGTCGACATTCACCGCGTCCAGGCCCTGCGCGACCAGATACTGCGTCACCTGCGCGGAGCGGCCGCCGACCCGGCACATCACATGTACCCGCTGCCCCTCGCCGACCGCCGCGGTCAGCTCATCGAACCGCGCCACGACCTGGCCCATCGGGATGTGCAGCGCGCCCTCGACATGCCCGGCCGTCCACTCGTCGTCCTCCCGGACATCCAGCAGAAGGCCATCGGCCGGTACCGCCGCCGCCTCCATCTGGGGAAGCTGGGCAAAATGCATCAGACACACCTCTCACATGACATCGGCAGCTGCGGCAAACCTACTACCGCACCAGCTCCGCGAGCCGGGTCTCCTTCTCCGCGGCCTGGGCCAGCAGCTGCTCGGCGATCTCGTCCAGCAGCCGGTCGGGGTCTTCCGGCGCCATCTTGATCATCGCGCCGATCGCGCTCGACTCCAGCTCCGCGGCGACCGCGGCCAGCATCTCCTTGCGCTCGGCCAGCCACTCCAGCCGGGCGTACAGCTCCTCGCTACGGCTCGCCCGCCGCTCCGGCGGGGGCGGACCGGCCGCCCACTCCTCGGCCAGCGCCCGCAGCGCCTCCTCGTCCCCGGCCGCGTACGCCGCGTTGACCCGCACGATGAAGGCACCGCGCCGCTCCCGCTCGGCCTCCTCCTCGGCCAGATCCGGGTGGGCCTTACGGGCCAGCTCCCGGTAGATCCGGCGGGCCTCCTCGCTCGGCCGCACCCGCGGCGGCGGCTGTACGGGCCGCTCGGTGAGCATCGCGGCCGCCTCCGGCGAGAGCCCCTCGGAGTCGATCCAGCCGTGGAACAGCTCCTCCACGCCCGGCATCGGCTGCACCAGCCCCCGCGCCTCATGGGCCTTGCGGATGTCCTCCGGATCGCCGGTGCGCGCCGCGACCGCCTCGGCGATCAGCGCGTCCAGCTCGTCGAGGCGCGAGTACATCGGCCCGAGCCGCTGGTGGTGCAGCCGGGAGAAGTTCTCCACCTCCACCCGGAAGGTCTCCACCGCGATCTCGAACTCGATCAGCGCCTGCTCGGCCGCACGCACCGCCCGCTCCAGACGCTCGGCGGCCTGAGCCTCCTCCTGGGCCCGGGCGTCCCCGGCGTCCGCGGCGTCCCCGGAACCGGCGTCCCCGGACGACCCCGCGTCCCCGGGCCCGGCATCTCCGGACCGGGATTCGTCGGACCAGGGCCCCTGGGACCGCGTCTCCCCGGATCGCGTCTCCCCGGACCGGTCGTGCGACTCCGCCTGGGGCTCCGCGTCCGACACCGACTGCCGTGCCTGCTGCTGCGCTTCCGGATTCGTCACCCGCTCAGACTACGTCCGGCGGTGATCGGCGACCGAGCTCGCACCCCCGCCCGCGCCTCACACCCCCATCTCTGCCGCTATCCGGCCATTGCGCACCGCCACGACCAGCGCGGAGTGATCCGCTTCCGTGCGATCCGCGTACGCCACCGCGAAGGCGGCCACCGCCTCGTCCAACTCCTCCCCCTTGCCGCAGTAACCAGCCAGCAGCCGAGGGTCCGCGCTGTGGGCATGCGCCCGCGCCAGCAGCGCGCCGGTCATCCGCCCGTAGTCGTCCATCTGGTCCGCGGCCAGCGCCGCCGGGTCCACGCTTCCCTTGCGGTTGCGGAACTGCCGCACCTGGTAATGCCGCCCGCGCACCGTCGTCCACCCCAGCAGGATGTCGCTGACCACCTGCATCCGCTTCTGGCCGAGCACCACCCGCCGCCCCTCATGCGTGACGTCCGGCACCTCGAAACCGGCCTTCGCCACATGCGGCAGCAGCGCGGAGGGGCGCGCCTCCTTCACCTGGAGCACCATCGGCTCGCCCCGGTGGTCGAGCAGCAGCACCACATAGGAGCGGGTGCCCACACTGCCCGTGCCGACCACCCGGAACGCCACATCGTGCACCTCGTACCGCGAGAGCAGCGGCAGCCGGTCCTCCGGCAGCGTGCCCAGATACTCGGCGAGCGAGGAGGCCACCGCCGCCGCCTCCTCGTCCGGCACCCTCCGCAGCACCGGCGGCGCGTCCACGAAGCGCCGGGCCTCCGGCCGGCCCGAGGAGCCCTCCTCGCCCGGCACGGGCTCGGTGGACCGGGCCGCGTACCGCGCGCTCGTGTTCCGCCGGGCCTTCTCGGAGATCCGCTCAAGCGTCCCGACCAGGTCCTTGGCATCCGTGTGGGAGACCAGCTCCTCGTCCGCGATCGCGTTCCACGCGTCCGCCGCCGGCAGCTTGGCCAACAGCCGCACCGTGCGCCGATAGGCGCCCACGGCGTCCTGAGCCGCCGCCCGGCAGGTGTCCTCGTCGGCTCCCGCCTCCCGGCCGGCCAGCACCAGCGAGACCGCGAGCCGCTTCACATCCCACTCCCACGGGCCGTGGACGGTCTCGTCGAAGTCGTTGAGATCGATGATCAGGCCACCGCGCGCATCTCCGTAGATCCCGAAGTTGGCGGCGTGGGCATCGCCACACAGCTGTGCTCCGATACCGGTCACCGGCGTGCTCGTGAGGTCGTGCGCCATCAGCCCGGCGGCCCCGCGCAGAAAGGAGAAGGGGCCCGCGGCCATCCGCCCCACCCGGATCGGGGTGAGCTCCGGCAGCCGCCCGGCGTTCGACCACTCGACCGCCGCCACCGGATCCGGCCGCCCGTCGGCCCTCGGCGTCTCGGCATGCACCGAGCGCGGCACCCGCTTGCGCAGCGCCTTGCCCATCTGCCGGGGAGACGGCCCGTCACCGCGCCAGACGGCGAAGCCCGGAACCGGCGACAGCCGCCGGGCAGCCCCGCCCTCGCCGCCCGGCCCCCGCTCGCCGTTCTGTCCGCTCTCTCCGCTAAGGCCGCTCTCGTCGCCCCGGCCGCCCTCGCCGCTTCCGCCGCCCTGACCGTTCCGGTCGTCCGTCATCGCGCCCCCGCCTTCCTCGCACACGACATCGACTGAGCAGACCGTACCCCCTGTCAGCCCACCCCGTCAGAGCCTGTGGAAAACCTCGGCGATCATGGTGAAACCCCTGATCAGACGTGACTCACCTCGGCCCGGCCCTGCCCCGGCCCCAGGCACAGTCACGTAACCAGCCCCGGCCCCAGGCCCAGGCCCAGCCCCGGCCCCGGCCCCGGCCCCAGGCTCAGCCCCGGAACTGCTCCGGGCAGTCGTCGCCGCCCGAGGGCAGATGGCTCTCCGCCCACCGCGACAGCTCCTTCAGCGCGGGCTCCAGCGCCTTCCCCGCGTCGGTCAGCCGATAGGCCACCCGCAGCGGCGGCCCGGCGTCGACCTCCCGCACCACCAGACCCGCCGCGGAGAGCTCGGTGAGCCGGTCCGACAGCATCCGCTCACTGATGCCCGGGATGGCTCGCCGAAGCTCGGCGAAGTACGCCGCCTGCTCCGTCAGCACGGCCACGATGAGTCCCGTCCAGCGCTTGCCGAACAGCTCGAAGAACCGCGTCATCTCGCCGTCGACCTGCTTGCAGGCCTGCTCGTTGTGCTCCCCACGATCCTTCGCCATGGAATACAGACTACTGCGTTCTGGTTCGGGACTGCAGAAAAGTAAGCTACTGTGTCATCAGTAGGTACGTAGGTATTACGGGCTCCTTACCGAGCCCTCTTCACTGGAGGCATTCATGCCGACTCTTCTGCACATCGACACGTCCGTCTTCCCCGGTGAAGCCTCCGCTTCCCGCTCGGTCACGGCCACCTTCCGCAAGGAATGGGAAGCCCAGCACCCGAACGGCACGGTGATCTATCGCGACCTGGCCGCCGAGCCGCTGCCGCACCTGGACGGCCTCGCCGCCGCAGCCGGTTTCGCCGCTCCCGATCAGCGCTCGCCCGAGCAGCACGCCGCCTTTGCCCTGCGGGAGACCCTTGCCAGCGAGCTCGAGCAGGCGGACACGGTCCTGATCGCCGCCCCGATGTACAACTTCACGATCCCCTCCACCCTCAAGGCGTGGCTGGACCACGTGATCATCATGGGCCGCACCGCGGGCGCCGAGCAGACCACCACCTCGGGCACCCCGACCGTCGTCGTCGCCAGCCGTGGCGGCGGTTACGGCCCCGGCACCCCGCGGGAGAGCTTCGAGTTCGTCACGAACTACCTGGGGAAGGCGCTGGGCGACGGGCTCGGCCTCGATGTCACCTTCGTTGTGCCGGAACTCACGCTGGCCCGCAGCAATCCGGCCATGGCCGAGCTGGTCGACGCCTCGGACGCCTCCAAGGCGAAGGCCCACGAGGAGGCCGCGGCCAAGGCCAAGGAGCTCGCCACCCGCTTCGCCGCCTGATCAGCCCGACCAACTGATCAGTCCGACCAACTGATCGGCCTGACCATCTGATCAGCCTGACCGCATGACCGCATGACCCAGCCTGACCCGCCCGATCCCGTCCCACCCGGGCATCAGGCCACAGGGGCCTCCCCTCCCCCGGGGAGGCCCCTAGCCATTTCCCTGCGAAGGCAATGCCCCTGTAAAACCCCGACCAGACCCCCGGCAAGACCCCTGCCACAACGCGAAACGGGCCTCCCAAAAGCGACTTTCGTCACTTCTGAGAGACCCGCTCCGACTGGTGCGCGAGGGGGGAGTTGAACCCCCACGCCCTTTCGGGCACTGGAACCTGAATCCAGCGCGTCTGCCTATTCCGCCACCCGCGCATGGGTGCTGCCGTCCGGCCACTCGCCCCGCCCCCCGGTTGATCGTTTCGATCCGTCCGGTTCGTGTGGAGCGCCTTTCGACATCCAGAACATTAGCACGCCCTCCGGGGTGCAATCACACCCGTTACCGGCGCCCCCGCCCCCACCCGTCCGTGGAGCGTCACGGTTGCGGGACACTGTCGTCAGGGCACCTCTACGATCCCTGTGAGAGGTGACACTGCTCCACAGCGCCAGGAAGGGGAACCACCCGATTTCCCGACGCGTGGATACGATCAGTAAGCAGTACCAGGACGGCATAGAGCACGACTGACGGAAGGAGGTGCCCCGTGGGAGTAATGAAGCGCTTCGAGCAGCGTCTTGAGGGCCTCGTGAACGGCACCTTCGCCAAGGTGTTCAAGTCCGAGGTCCAGCCGGTCGAGATCGCCGGCGCCCTCCAGCGGGAGTGCGACAACAACGCCACGATCTGGAACCGCGACCGGACGGTCGTCCCCAACGACTTCATCGTCGAGCTGAGCACGCCCGACTACGAGCGGCTCAGCCCGTATTCCGGACAGCTCGGCGACGAGCTGTCCGGCATGGTCCGCGACTACGCCAAGCAGCAGCGTTACACCTTCATGGGCGCCATCAAGGTGCATCTGCAGAAGGCCGACGACCTCGACACCGGCCTGTACCGGGTGCGCAGCCGGACCCTGGCCTCCAGTGAGTCCCAGGGCGCACAGCAGGCGGCGGGCCGCCCCGGCGCCGGAGCCCCGCAGCAGCGCCCCGGCGGTTACGGCTACCCCGCCCAGCCCGCCGGTGCCCCGCCGATGCCGTCCACGCCCCCCGGCGCCCGTCCGGCGCCCCACACCAGCGGAGCCGGGGCCGGCGCCGGAGCCCAGCAGCAGGGCCAGACCCGCCGCTGGATCGAGATCAACGGCAGCCGCCACCAGATCTCCCGGCCCACGCTCGTCATGGGCCGCTCCACCGACGCTGACGTGCGGATCGACGATCCCGGTGTCTCCCGCAGACACTGCGAGATCCGGGTCGGAACCCCACCGACCGTCCAGGATCTCGGGTCGACCAACGGCATCGTGGTGGACGGACAGCACACCACGCGCGCTACGCTCCGCGACGGCTCGCGGATCGTCGTGGGCAGCACCACCATCGTTTACCGGCAAGCCGAAGGGTGAAGCGGGGGCAATGTCAGAGCTGACCCTCACGGTCATGCGGTTGGGTTTCCTCGCCGTACTGTGGCTGTTCGTCATCGTGGCCGTCCAGGTCATCCGCAGCGACCTGTTCGGGACCCGCGTGACGCAGCGCGGTTCGGCGCGGCGCGGCGCCCCCGACCGGCCGCAGCAGCAGCAACAGCGGCAGAGCGCGCCACCGCCGCAGCGCCAGCAGTCCGGTGGCCGCGGCCGCCGCGGTGCCCCCACCAAGCTGGTGGTCTCCGAGGGCACGCTCACCGGCACCACGGTCGCCCTCCAGGGGCAGACCATCACCCTCGGCCGTGCGCACGATTCAACAATCGTGCTGGACGACGACTACGCCTCCAGCCGGCATGCCAGGATCTACCCGGACCGTGACGGTCAGTGGATCGTCGAGGATCTCGGGTCCACCAACGGCACGTATCTCGACCGGACCCGACTCACCACACCGACACCGATCGCGCTGGGTGCGCCGATTCGCATCGGCAAGACCGTCATCGAGCTGCGGAAGTAGTAGGACCATGACGACCGGAGGGTGGGCAGCGTGGTTGGCAAGGGGCTGTACCCGGAGCCGACAGGCGAGGTGCGCATGAGTCTGTCACTGCGTTTCGCGGCCGGATCGCACAAGGGCATGATCCGGGAGGGCAACGAGGACTCCGGCTATGCCGGTCCCCGGCTGCTCGCCATCGCCGACGGCATGGGTGGCCAGGCCGCCGGCGAGGTCGCCAGCTCCGAGGTGATCTCCACCCTCGTCCAGCTCGACGACGACGTCCCGGGCTCGGACATCCTGACGTCCCTCGGCAGCGCCGTGCAGCGGGCCAATGACCAGCTGCGCGTCATGGTCGAGGAGGACCCCCAGCTTGAGGGCATGGGCACCACGCTCACCGCCCTGCTGTGGACCGGCCAGCGGCTCGGCCTGGTGCACGTCGGCGACTCGCGCGCGTATCTGCTGCGCGACGGTGTGCTCACCCAGATCACCCAGGACCACACCTGGGTGCAGCGCCTGGTCGACGAGGGCCGGATCACCGAGGAGGAGGCGGGCACCCACCCGCAGCGCTCCCTGCTGATGCGCGCGCTGGGCAGCGGCGACCATGTCGAGCCCGATCTGTCCATCCGCGAGGTCCGTGCCGGGGACCGCTATCTGATCTGCTCCGACGGCCTGTCCGGTGTCGTGAGCCACCAGACGCTCGAGGAGACCCTCGGCAGCTACCAGGGCCCCCACGAGACCGTGCAGGAGCTGATTCAGCTCGCCCTGCGCGGCGGCGGCCCCGACAACATCACCTGCATCGTCGCCGACGTCCTCGACGTCGACGGCGGCGACACCCTGGCCGCCCAGCTCAACGACACCCCCGTGATCGTGGGCGCGGTCGCCGAGAACCAGGTCCCCCTCGGGGACGGCGGCGCCGCGCACACCCCCGCCGGCCGCGCGGCCGAGCTCGGCCGGTCCGTACCGCAGCAAGGGGACCCGCACGGCGGCTTCGGACCGCCCGGCAGCGGCGACCCGGCCATGGGCGGTCTGCCGCAGGGCAGTTACGACGACTACGCCGACGGCGACTACACCAAGAAGAGCGGCGCCAAGGCCTGGGCCAAGCGCTCGCTCTTCATCGTGCTGGGCCTGGCCGTGATCGGCGGCGGGCTCTACGGCGGCTATCGCTGGACCCAGACGCAGTACTACGTGGGCTCCAACGGCGACCATGTCGCGATCTACCAGGGGATCAGCCAGGACCTCGCCTGGATCAAGCTCAACAAGGTCCATGAGGACCACCGCGAGATCGAACTCAAGTACCTCCCGGCCGACCAGCGCGGCCGTGTGGAGGACACCATCACGGTCAGCGGGCTCGGCCAGGCCCAGGACAAGACCAAGGACCTCGCCACCCTCGCCGGCGCCTGTAAGAAGGCCGACGCCCAGGAGAAGGCCGAGGACAGCCAGAAAGACCTCACCGGCGGCAAGAAGGACAAGAACGGCGGCTCCGGGGGCAGCGCCTCCAACAGCGCCGACCCGTCCCAGAGCGGCGCCCAGTCCGGGGACGACAAGACCGAGAACCAGCTCGGGGCACGCGCCGCGAAGGCCACGACCAAGCCCACGCCGACGACGTCTCCCACTCCGAAGCCCGGCCCCACCCTCTCGGAGGAGGAGAAGAAGTTGGTCCCGCAGTGCAGCAGCACCCAGCAGTGAAGCCGTAAGGGGCCGTCCACCCATGAGCAGTAGTACGACCAACACGACGACGATCAGTACGGCCGGGCCGCCGAGCAGGCGGAACACCGAGCTGGCCATGCTCGTCTTCGCGGTGATCATTCCGGTCTTCGCCTACGCCAACGCGGGCCTGGCGCTCAGCGACGAGATGCCCTCCGGCATGCTCAGCTACGGCATCGGGCTCGGTCTGCTGGCCGGCGTCGGCCATCTGGTGGTCCGGAAGTTCGCGCCGTACGCGGATCCGCTGATGCTGCCGATCGCCACGCTCCTCAACGGGCTGGGCCTGGTGCTCATCTGGCGTCTGGACCAGTCGAAGCGGCTGGCCCAGAAGGCGGAGAACGCCGGTCAGGTCTTCGCTGCCTCGGCCCCCAACCAGCTGATCTACTCGGCACTGGGCGTCGCCCTCTTCGTCGGCGTCCTGATCCTGCTCAAGGATCACCGCCTCCTCCAGCGCTACACCTACATCTCCATGGTGGTGGCGCTGATCCTGCTGATCCTGCCGGTGTTCTTCCCGCCCCGGTTCGGCGCGCGCATCTGGATCACCCTCGGCAGCTTCTCCATCCAGCCCGGTGAGTTCGCAAAGATCATCATCGCCGTGTTCTTCTCCGGCTATCTGATGGTCAAACGGGACGCGCTCGCGCTGGCCAGCCGCCGCTTCATGGGGCTGTACCTGCCGCGCGGCCGCGACCTCGGCCCGATCCTGGTCGTCTGGGGGATGAGCATCCTCATCCTCGTCTTCGAGACCGACCTGGGCACCTCGCTGCTGTTCTTCGGCCTCTTCGTCGTGATGCTGTACGTCGCCACCGAGCGCACCAGCTGGATCGTCTTCGGTCTGCTGATGTCCGCGGTCGGCGCGGTCGGCGTCGCCACGTTCGAACCGCACGTCCAGCAGCGGGTGGACGCCTGGCTCGACCCCTTCGCGGCGTTCAAGACCGGGGGCAGCGACCAGATCGCCCAGGCGATGATGGCCTTCGGCTCCGGCGGCGTCTTCGGCACCGGCCTCGGCCAGGGCAACTCCGACCTCATCGGCTTCGCCGCCAACTCCGACTTCATCCTGGCCACGGTCGGCGAGGAGCTCGGGCTCGCGGGCACCATGGCGATCCTGCTGCTCTACGGCCTGATCGTGGAGCGCGGTGTGCGCACCGCGCTGGCCGCCCGTGACCCGTTCGGCAAGCTGCTGGCCATCGGCCTCTCCGCGGCCTTCGCCATCCAGGTCTTCGTCGTCGCGGGCGGTGTGATGGGCCTCATCCCGCTGACCGGTATGACCATGCCGTTCATCGCGCAGGGCGGCTCGTCCGTCATCGCCAACTGGGCACTCGTCGCCATTCTGATCAAGGTCAGCGACACCGCGCGCCGTCCGGCGCCGACGCCCGCTCCCACCACAGACGCCGAGATGACCCAGGTGGTCCGACCGTGAACAAGCCGCTGCGCCGAATCGCGATCTTCTGCGGACTCCTCGTCTTCGCCCTGCTGCTGCGGGACAACTGGATCCAGTACGTCCAGGCCGACGAGCTCAAGAACCACGAGAAGAACCGCAGGGTCCTGATCGCCCGTTACGGCCAGCCGCGCGGCAACATCATCGTCGACGGCCAGCCGATCACCGGATCCGTCGAGACCAACGGCACCGACTTCAAGTACAAGCGCACCTACAAGAACGGTCCCATGTGGGCACCGGTCACGGGGTTCGCCTCGCAGGCCTTCGACGCCAACCAGATCGAGAAGCTCGAAGACCAAATCCTTACGGGCAACGACGACCGCCTCTTCTTCAACCGGACGATCGACATGATCACCGGCAAGAAGCAGAAGGGCGGCGACGTCATCACCACCCTGAACGGCAAGGCCCAGAAGGCCGCGTTCGAGGGCCTCGGTAACAAGAAGGGCGCCGTCGCCGCGCTCGACCCGCGCACCGGCAAGATCCTCGCCCTCGCCTCCACCCCGAGCTACGACCCCTCGAAGTTCGCGGGCGCCTCCAAGAAGGACTCTGACGCGTACAACGCGCTCAAGCCGGAGTCCGACAAGGACGACCCGATGCTCAATCGGGCGCTGCGGCAGACCTACCCGCCCGGCTCGACCTTCAAGGTCGTCACCGCGGCGGCCGCGCTGGAGAACGGCAAGTACACCGACATCGACGGGCCGACCGACTCCCCGGACCCCTGGAAGCTCCCGCTGTCCACCCAGCCCCTGCCCAACGAGGGGAACATCCCCTGCAAGAACGCCTCGCTGCGGCAGGCGCTCCGCTACTCCTGCAACACGGTCTTCGGCAAGCTCGGTGACGACCTGGGCAAGGACAAGATGCGCGAGGAGGCCGAGAAGTTCGGCTTCAACGACGAGTTCCTGACGCCGGTCCGCGCAGACGCCAGCGTCTACCCCGAGAAGATGGACCAGCCGGGCAACGCGATGTCGGCCATCGGCCAGTTCGACAACCGGGCCACCCCGCTGCAGATGGCGATGGTCGCCGCCGCGGTCGCCAACGACGGCAAGCTGATGAAGCCGTACATGGTCGACTCGCTGCGGGCGCCCAACCTCAACACCATCGAGCAGACCGACCCGGAGGAGATGAGCCAGCCGCTCAGCTCGGAGAACGCCCAGAAGCTCCAGAGCATGATGGAGACCGTGGTCAAGGAGGGCACCGGCACCAGCGCCCAGATCCCGGGCGTCACGGTCGGCGGCAAGACCGGTACCGCGCAGCACGGCGTCGCCAACAGCAAGAACCCCTATGCGTGGTTCATCTCCTACGCCAAGGGGGATGACGGCTCGCCGGTCGCGGTCGCGGTGGTCATCGAAGGGTCCGACACTCTCCGTGGCGACATCGCCGGTGGCAAGCTGGCCGCGCCGATCGCCAAGAGCGTGATGCAGGCCGTACTGGAAACCCAGAGCGACAAGTGACCCCCGTCACGTCCGGATACCAATCCCGCACGTCGCCGTACCGGTCCGGTATCAGATAGCGACTGAGGCCGGGTCCCGTAAGACGTGCCGGGTACGGTATGCGCGAGCAGCACTTCGCCGGCCCCCACAGGTGCGGCCGGGAACCACGGAAGAGGGCTGGAGTAGCTATGGAAGAGCCGCGTCGCCTCGGCGGCCGGTATGAGCTGGGCTCAGTGCTCGGCCGCGGTGGCATGGCGGAGGTCTACCTCGCGCACGACACCCGCCTCGGCCGTACTGTCGCTGTGAAGACGCTCCGGGCGGACCTCGCCCGTGACCCGTCCTTCCAGGCCCGGTTCCGCCGAGAGGCCCAGTCGGCCGCCTCGCTCAACCATCCCGCGATCGTCGCGGTCTACGACACCGGCGAGGACTACGTCGACGGTGTCTCGATCCCCTACATCGTGATGGAGTACGTCGACGGTTCCACGCTGCGTGAGCTTCTCCACTCGGGCAGAAAGCTGCTCCCCGAGCGCTCGCTGGAGATGACCACCGGAATCCTCCAGGCCCTCGAGTACTCGCACCGCAACAACATCGTCCACCGGGACATCAAGCCGGCCAACGTCATGCTCACGCGGGACGGCCAGGTCAAGGTGATGGACTTCGGCATCGCCCGCGCCATGGGCGACGCCGGTATGACCATGACGCAGACGGCCGCCGTCATCGGCACCGCCCAGTACCTCTCCCCCGAGCAGGCCAAGGGCGAGACCGTCGACGCACGCAGCGACCTGTACTCCACCGGCTGTCTGCTGTACGAGCTGCTGACCGTAAGGCCGCCGTTCGTGGGCGACTCCCCGGTGGCCGTCGCGTATCAGCATGTGCGGGAGGACCCGCAGCCGCCGAGCACATACGACCCCGAGATCACCCCGGAGATGGACGCCATCGTCCTGCGGGCGCTGGTCAAGGACCCCGACTACCGCTACCAGTCGGCCGACGAGATGCGTGCCGACATCGAGGCGGCCCTGGAGGGCCAGCCGGTGGCCGCCACCGCCGCGCTGGGCGCGGTCGGCTACGGCTCCGACGACCAGCCCACCGCGATGCTGCGGCCGCAGAACTCCGGTGCCGGGGCGCAGACCTCGATGCTCCCGCCGATGCGCGAGGACGACGGCGGCTTCGGCTACGACGAGCGGCCGGACCGCGGCCGGGGGCGCGGGGGCTCCGGCAAGAAGAGCAACCTCTCGACGATCCTGCTGATCGTCGCGGGGATACTGGTGCTGGTCGGCGCGATCTTCATCGGGAAGTCGCTGTTCGGCGGCGGTAAGAACGACGACATGGTCCCGGTCCCCAATCTCGTCGGCAAGACGATCGCCGACGCCAAGAGCCAAGGGGAGAACGGCGACTTCAAGATCAAGAACGTCGGCTCCAAGTTCTGCGAGAACGCGGACAAGGACACCGTCTGCGAGCAGACCCCCGAGAGCGGCGGCGAGGTCAAGCGGTACGGCGTGGTCGAGCTGACCATGTCCAAGGGCCCCAAGCCCGCGGCGAGGGTCGAGGTGCCGGACGTCCTGAACGTGCAGTACGCGTCGGCCAAGGGCCAGCTCGAGGCCAAGGGCTTCAAGGTCGAGCAGAAGACCCAGCAGTCCGACCAGACCGCCGGCAAGGTGATCGACCAGGACCCGAAGGGCGGCAAGAAGGTCGCGAAGGGCGCCACGATCACCCTGACCGTCGCCGAGGCACAGCAGAAGGTCGTCGTCCCGGACGTGACCACGCAGAAGGTCGCGGACGCCACGGCTGCCCTCGAGGGGAAGGGCCTCAAGGTCCAGACGCAGGAGGTCGACAACGGCGACGTCGAGGCCGGTACGGTCACCGACCAGACGCCCAAGGGCGGCCAGGAGGTCCTGCCCGGTTCGACGGTCACGCTGACCGTCGCCAAGGCCGCCGCGGAGAACGTGCCGGTGCCCAACCTGGGCGGCCAGAAGCTCAAGGACGCCAAGAAGGCGCTCCAGGACCTGGGCCTGAACGTGGGCAACATCGCCGGTCCGCAGGACGACGAGGCCACCGTGGTGGCCAGCCAGCCCGGTGCGGGCACCCAGGTGCCCAAGGGCCAGTCCGTGAACCTCATCACGGTCGCCGGGCAGGGCAACGGAGGGAACGGCAACGGAGGCGGGGACGGCGGAGGCATCTTCGGCGGCCAGAACGGCTTCTAGTCGCTTGGCAGTGACACGGAGAAGCCCCCGGCATCCTGAGAAGGGTGCCGGGGGCTTCTCCGTGCTCAGCGACCGTCCGAGTGGGCAGGAGGCCGTCCCGAGGGGGTCAGCGCAGTTCCTTGGGGGGCGTGCGGTCCGCGTCGACCTTCTCGGTGCGCTCCAGTTCGCCCCAGACGACGTAGCGGTGGCGGGAGGTGTAGACGGGGGTGCAGGTCGAGAGCGTGATGTAGCGGCCCGGCCGCTTCCTGCCCGACTCCTTCGGGACCGCGTTCAGCACGTCCACGTTGTACTTCGAGGTCTCCGGCAGCGTCGCGTAGACCTTGTAGACGTACCAGGTGTCGCGGGTCTCAAAGACCACCGCGTCGCCGTCGTGGACCTTGTCGATGTTGTGGAACTTCGCGCCGTGCCCGTCCCGGTGCGCGGCCAGGCTGAAGTTGCCCTTCTTGTCCCACGGCATCGCGGACTTGACCGGCTGGGTGTAGTAACCCGCCACGCCGTCGTTGAGGGTCTCGGTGCTGGTGCCCTTCTTGACCAGCACCTCGCCGTTGTGCATGGACGGTACGTGCAGGAAGCCGATGCCGTTCTTGGTGTCCAGCCTGCCCGGCCCCTGCTGCGACCAGTGCTTGCGCACCCGGTCGCCCTGCTTCTTCGCCTCACGGTCGGCCAGGACGTTGGTCCACCACAGCGAGTAGACGACGAACAGGGCGAGAATCAGCCCCGCGGTGATCAGCAGCTCGCCGAAGACCGCTATGGCCGCGGCTACCCACCCACGGCCGGGACGACGGCTGGGCGTTGCGGGCGGGCCGGGGTGCCGGTCCTGCCGCTCGTCGTGGTCGGTCCGTGCCACCGCGTCGTACCCCTTTTTCTGGTTTCCCGGCTGTACCCGCTCATTCGACCAGCGCGTCCGGCTTTCCCTTGCTACGCGGCCGCTCCTCGACCATCTTGCCCCAGAGGATCATCCGGTAGGTGCTGGTGAATTCGGGGGTGCAGGTGGTCAGCGTGATGTACCGGCCCGGCTCGGTGAAGCCGGAGCCGGGCGGCACCGGCTTGATGACGCCGGTGTTGGACGGCGACGTCTGCGGCAGGATGCTGCTCATCGCATAGGTGTAGTAACGGCTCTGCGTCTCGACGACGATCTCGTCACCGGGCTTGAGGCGGTTGATGTAGCGGAACGGCTCGCCATGGGTGTTGCGATGTCCGGCGAGCGCGAAGTTGCCCTTCTTGTCCCACGGCATGGCGGTCTTCAGCGGGCTCTTGCCGTAGTGGCCGACCATGCCGCGGTCGAGGACCTTGTGCTTGTCGATGCCCTCCGCGATCGGGGCCTTCACATCCAGCTTGGGGATATAGATGATGGCGAACCCCTGCCCGGGGGAGAAGGTGCCCGGGTTCCGGTCGTCGCCGCCGTTCTCGTCCCACTTCTTCTGCAGGTTGTTCGCGGCGCCGTTGGCCTGCTGATGGGCACGGATGTTCGTCCACCACAGCTGATAGGTGACGAAGAGCAGCATCACCACGCCGAGCGTGATGAACAGCTCGCCGACCACCCGGCTCGCCACCACCCCGGGGCTGTCCTTACGGGCCCGCGCGGCGCGCTTGGCCTCCATACGGGTGCGGGGCGGGGCGTCCCCGGCGCTCCCCGCGCCCTCCGTGGGCCCTGTGGCGCCCGCCTCGGCCGTGCCGCGCCGGGCGCGGGAGCCATGCCGTCCGGCGCGCTTCCCGGCCCCCTGGGCGGCCTTACGGCGGGCGGCCCGGCCGCCGGGCGGCGGCTCGGCGCCGCTGTCCCGGTCCGGTTCGACCTTGCGCAGCGCCATGGTCTGGTCGGCGGGCGCCGCCTCCACAGCGCGCAGGGCGACCGTCTCGTCGTCGCGCCGCGGTGTCACCGGGGGCAGGACGGCCGTCTCCGCGGCCTCCGGGACGCGTGCGGACGGCTCGGAGGAACGTGAGGGCGTCCCCGGGGCGCGTACGGGCGTCTGAGCGGCGTGTGCCGACCCTGAGGGCCCCGAGGGGGCCGCGCGGGCGCGTCGGCGCCCCGTGGGCGGCCCGGCCGCCTCAGCGGCCTCCTCCGGCCCGGCGGGGGAGGCCGGGCGGGCGCGCCGTCGACGGCCGGTGGGCGGCGGCACGGAGAGCGACGCGGTGCCCATGGCACGCCCCGTGGGCCCGGCCGGGGCGGAGTCCGGCAGCGGGTCGGCCAGCGGGTCCCGAAGACCCTCCGCGGGCGCCGCGAACGTGTCCGGACCCGCATGCGCGCCATGGGCGTCGCGGCCCCCATGCGCGCCATGTGCGTCGTGCTGCTCATGAGACCCGTACGGCGCGTACGGGGCGGGCTCCCGGGCGCCGTGACCGGCGCCCTCGCGCTCAGGGCGCGGTCCGGTCACTCGCCGGCCTTACCGCCGACCGCCCCGACCACCGGGGCGAGCCCCGCGGACCGCCCCACGGCATCCGTGTCCCCGCACTCCACCAGCCAGTTGGCGAGCATCAGATGGCCCCATTCGGTGAGGACCGACTCGGGGTGGAACTGGACGCCCTCGACCCGCAGTTCACGGTGGCGCAGCCCCATGGCGATGCCGGTCTCCGTCCAGGCCGTGATCTCCAACTCCGGGGGCACCGTCCCCCGTTCCACGGCCAGCGAGTGGTAGCGGGTGGCGGTGAAGGGCGTGGGCAGTCCGCTGAAGACACCGGCGCCCTCATGGGTCACCAGCGAGGTCTTGCCGTGCAGCAGCTCCGGGGCCCGCCCGACGACGCCGCCGTAGGCGACGGCCATGGACTGCATCCCCAGGCAGACGCCGAACACCGGTACGCCGGTGCTCGCGCAGTGCCGCACCATGTCGACGCAGACCCCCGCCTCCTCCGGGGTGCCGGGCCCGGGGGACAGCAGGACTCCGTCGAAGCCGTCCTGGGCAGGGGCGAGGGAGACCTCGTCGTTGCGCACCACCTCGCACTCGGCGCCGAGCTGGTAGAGGTACTGGACGAGGTTGAAGACGAAGCTGTCGTAGTTGTCGACGACCAGGATGCGCGCGCTCATCGCGGACCCGCCATTCCCTCGTCGACCGTCACGTCATTGAACGGCAGCAGGGGCTCCGCCCAGGGGAAGACGTACTGGAAGAGCACGAAGACGATCGCCAGCACCAGCACGAGCGAAATCAGCGCCCGCATCCATGCGTTACCCGGCAGATGCCGCCAGATCCAGCCGTACATGCCATCCCTACTCACCGATGACGAAGTCGATTGCAGCACCGGAGTGCAGCACCAGAGTAAGGGGCGAGGGGTGGGGCCGGAGGGTCAGCTGTACAAAGCCTTGGGCTTGCCTTGGGCAACCGATTGGGTCGCGTCGAGGTGCGCCCAGGTGATCAGGCGGTGGCTGTGGCCCCACTCCGGCTCACAGGTCGTCAGCGTGAGATAGCGCCCGGGACGCCGGAAACCGGACGCGCGCGGCACCGGATCGATCACCCCGGTGTCGGTCGGCAGGGTGCGGTAGGGCCGCCGGTCGACGCGATAGGTGAACCAGGTGGTGCCGTCGGTCAGCACCACCGCGTCACCGGGACGCAGCGCGGGGAAGTCCTTGAAGGGGTCGCCGTAGGTGCGGCGGTGCCCGGCGACGGCGAAGTTGCCGAGGGCACCGAGGCGGGCGGTGCGGGAGTAGTGGCCGAGCCCCTTCTTCAGGGTGCCGGTGGCGGTGCCCTCGAGGACGGGCTTTGCCCAGCCGGCGCCGAAGCGCGGGATGTACATGATCGCGAAGGAGTCGCCGGACTCGTAGCGGCGGGGCTCGGACGAGGGCTCGGCGCCGGCGGTGACCGTGCCGGTGGCCCATCGGTCCTGGAGGTGATCGATCTCGCCGTCCATGGCGCGGTCGGCCCGCACCGAGGTCCAGTACAGGACGTAGACCACCAAAAGGATGATCAGGGCTCCGACGGTGACGCAGATCTCACTGAGCGTCCTGACGATCAGCCGCGTTCTCATCGGCCCCCACTGTCCGCCCCGCTGACCACGTGCCGCCGGCCCGTGCCGCGTACCGGTGTCCGCCGGTGCTATCCGATGGGCTGTGCCTGGTGCAGGTCCACTGTGCCGGAGTAGCCGGGAAGAGTCACCGTGTCGTGCTGGTCGACTTTCCAGCCGAGGCCGTACGCGTCGACATAGCTGCGGTAGTTCTGGATCGCGGGCGAGGCGGTGAGGGCGGCGCTCAGCTTGCCCCGGTCACCCACGGCGGTGACCTTGTAGGGCGGTGAGTAGACCTGGCCCTGCAGGATCAGGGTGTTGCCGACGCAGCGCACCGCGCTGGTGGAGATCAGCCGCTGATCCATGACCTTGATCCCCTTGGCGCCGCCCTGCCACAGCGCGTTGACCACGGCCTGCAGGTCCTGCTGGTGGATGACGAGATCGTTGGGCTGAGGATCCGGGACGCCGGGGATCTGCGGGGTGGCGTTCGGCGGGGCGTCGGTGAGGGTGACCGTAAGGCCGGCTCCGGAGAGTTTCCTGGTGCCGGCGGTCTCCTCCAGCTCGGCCAGCTTGCGGCGCTCGGCCTGGGTGCTGCCGTTGTCCCGCCGGGCGAGGGCGTCGACGTCGGAGCGTATTTTGCCGGTGCTGTCGTCCAGGGTGCCGTTCTTACGGCTGCGTTCCTGGATGAGATCGGAGAGCCGCAGCATCGATTCATCGCTGCGGATGTTGGTGCCCTGAGCCGTGTTGAAACTGGTCCAGAAGATGACTCCGGCCAGCGCGAAGACCGCGCCGGTCAACAGTCGCACGGGCCGGAACCGGGGGCGGCGGGACGCCGGGGTGGGGGAGTCAGCGGAATTGCTCAACGTACCCTTACTCCTTACGACGCCGCGGAAGGACTACGCTAACGGACGTGTGGGGGAGGGACGTGGTCCCCGTCGCTGTCCCGCCCCGGCGCCGTCCGTACACATCCCCGCGCGGTCACGCAGCGCATCGACAGGAGAGTTCCTCGTGCCGAAGTCACGGATCCGCAAGAAGGACGACTTCACGCCGCCGCCCGCGAAGCAGGCAGCCAGCATCAACTTGAACAGCGGCCGCCGGTGGGTGGCACCACTGATGCTGGCCATGTTCCTGATCGGCCTCGCGTGGATCGTCATCTTCTACGTGACCACGGGCGATATGCCGGTCGAGTCGCTCGGCAACTGGAACATCGTGGTCGGCTTCGGCTTCATCGCCGCGGGGTTCGTCGTCTCCACCCAGTGGAAGTGACCCGGCTGTCCCCACGCCGGCCCCCAGGTTGTCCACAGAGTTATCCACAGCCGGGGAAAACTCAGAAGATCTGTGGATAACCTCCGCCGTGTTGACGCCGGTGTGACTGGCGACGGGCGTCTGTTCGATCGTTCACACCCCCGCCTTCCTGCGAAAACGCAGGTCAGTCGGGGGTCGTACGCAGGTTCTCCACAGGTTGCGTATGATCCACCACTTGCTGTGGACAACTGACCGAGCCCGGCTCGGCCCAATGCGCCGGAGATCGCCGGGAACCGTCCACGGCCCTACGGGAGGACGTCCGCGGCGGCCTGCCGAGCGTCGGCCGACCGCGCCACTCAGCCGGTGAGCTGGATCGTCCGGATCCACACCATCGCGATGATCGCGAGCAGCACCAGGGCGCAGGTCCCGCGCTGCACCAGCGCCCGCTTCTCGCGGGGCGCGTGCACCATTCCGTACGCCACCACCGTGCCCGCGACCAGGCCGCCGACATGGGCCTGCCAGGCGATTCCGGACCAGGTGAAGGTGAAGAGCAGATTCAGCGCCAGCAGCGCGATGACCGGCCGCATGTCGTAGTTCAGCCGGCGCATCAGCACGGCGGTGGCGCCGAGCAGGCCGAAGATCGCGCCGGAGGCGCCCAGCGACGGCTGGTTCTGCGCGGCGAGGAGATAGGACAGCGCACTGCCGCCCAGCCCCGACAGTATGTAGAGCACGATGAAGCGGACGCGGCCGAGCGCGGCCTCCAGCGGTCCGCCGATCCACCACAGCGAGAGCATGTTGAAGGCGATGTGGATGAGCTGCTGGTGGAGGAAGATCGAGGTGACCAGCCGCCACCACTGGCCCTCGGCGACTCCGACGATTTGCGCAGCGCCGGGGTCATAGGCCCGCCCGACCAGGTCGAGATCGTTCACCAGCCGGTCGCCCGCGGACAGCGCCGCGAGCCATACCGCGATGTTGATGGCGACCAGGATCTTGGTGATCAGCCGGGGGTCCGAGGTGATCGTGCCGCCGGCCATGGTGCGCGGCTGGGCGGCACGCGGCGGGGGACCGGCGGCCGAGGCCCCGGCCCCGGCGGGCACCCGTCCGCTGACGCACTCAGGGCAGTGGAACCCCACAGAGGCGCTGATCATGCACTCGGGGCAGATCGGGCGCTCACAGCGGGTGCAGCTGATGCCGGTCTCCCGTTGGGGGTGCCGATAGCAACAGACCGCCTGGTCCTCCATGATGTCCCCTCGCCCCTTGTCCACTTCTGATCGGGCGTTCCCCCGCCCCGCTTGTTCACACGGACACTTGTTCACACGGACAAGCGGGGCATGAAAGTTCCCCGTACGGGCTTCAGCCCTCGCGGGTCTCCACGACGACCGACTCGATGACGACGTCCTGGAGCGGACGGTCGGTGCGCGGGTTGGTCGCGGTGCCCGCGATCGCGTCGACGACCTTCTTGCTGGCCTCGTCGGCGACCTCGCCGAAGATGGTGTGCTTACCGGTCAGCCATGCGGTCGGGGAGACCGTGACGAAGAACTGCGAGCCGTTGGTGCCCGGGCCGGCGTTGGCCATGGCCAGCAGGTACGGCTTGTTGAAGGCCAGGTCCGGGTGGAACTCGTCACCGAACTCATAGCCGGGACCACCGGTCCCGTTACCCAGCGGGTCCCCGCCCTGGATCATGAAGCCGCTGATCACCCGGTGGAAAACGGTGCCGTCGTAGAGCTTCTCCTTGGCCTTCTTGCCAGTGGCCGGGTGCGTCCACTCGCGAGTGCCTTCGGCCAGTTCGACAAAGTTCTTGACCGTCTTGGGGGCGTGGTTCGGCAGCAGCCGGACCACGATGTCGCCATTGTTCGTCTTCAGGGTGGCGTAAAGCTGCTCGGCCACGATCAACCTTCCATCGTTTTCACTTCCGTCTCCTGATCCTCGCACGGACGCAAGGTCGACGAGTAGCCGCGGAGGCGGCGCCGGGCGCGCCGATCCGCGTGGTTTCAACGAGAATCCTCCGTATGACCCAGATGCCCGGTCACGCATGCTGGCCGTGGTGTGAACGGGCATGATCTCCATAAACAGGCATGATCTTTCTTGGGATGGAAACACGAAACTGGGCAAATAGAGCGCGCGACGAAAACGCACGACTCTGAACCCGGGAGCTTGACCACGCCACCGAGGAGGAGGATCCCGTGACCCGCATTGACAGCGTGCGAGCCGCGACCGGCACAGCCAAGGGCAGCGTCCTGCACGCCGCGGAGGCGGTGGGGCCCTACGCCGGCACGGCCAAGGACACCGCATCGCGCTACGCGCACGAGGCCCGCGTACGGCTGGCGCCGAAGGTGTCGACCGCCGCGCACCAGGCCCGGTGCACGGCCGGTGCCCAGTACCACGCCCATATCGAGCCCAGGCTCAACCAGGCCCGCGGCACCCTGCCGCCGAAGGTGGACCAGGCCGCCACCCGGGCCGCCAAGCGCACCCGTAAGGCCGCCCGCCACGCCGCCGACTACACCGGTCCGCGGATGGAGCAGGCGATGGCCGGGGTGCGCGCCGCCGCCGGACCGGCGCGCGAGGAGGCCGCCGTCCGTACGGCCGCGGCCATCGCGGCGCTGCGCACCCATGTGACGGCCGCGGAGATCGAGAAGCTGGCCAGGAAGCACCGCCGCCGGACCCGGGCCGCCCGTGTCGCCAAGCGCGCGGCCTTCATCGGACTGGTCGGCGCGGGCGTCTTCGCCGCGTGGAAGTGGTGGGACAAGCAGGCCAACCCCGACTGGCTGATCGAGCCTCCGGCGGCGACCGAGGTGGGCGACCGCGAGCGGCTTTCGGCGGTGGACGGCAGCGACCAGAGCGCCCTCGACCCCGAGGTGCAGGCCAAGCAGGCCGAGGCCCGCAGGGACGACGAGCGCTGAACGGCGCCGCACACGGCGTCCGGCGCGGCCCTCCGCGAGGGGCGGGAGATCGGGTGATCTCCCGCCCCTCGTCCCGTCTCCGGCCCCGGATCAGCCCGGCCCGGGTCCGGTCGTCGGCCCGGCACGACCCAGCCCGCTCCGGGCCGTGGGGCTCCGGCTCAGCCCGCCGGGTCCTCCCCCTGGGAACGGCGCTGCCGGCGCTCCAGGAAGATCTCGGTGAAGACCGAGACCTTGGCCCGCAGCGCCCAGGGGTCGAACGGCTTGGCCATGTAGTCCACCGCGCCGGCCGCATAGCCCCGCGAGGCGTTCTCGGGATCGGCGCCCATCGCGGTGAGGAAGATGATCGGGATGTCGCGGTTACGGGAACGCCGCTTGATGTGGGCCGCCGTCTCATAGCCGTCCATTTCGGGCATCTGCACATCCAGCAGGATCACCGCGAAGTCGTCATGGTCGAGCAGCGCCTTGAGGGCCTCCTGCCCGGATGTCGCGGTCACCAGCTCCTGGTCGAGCGTGGCCAGCACGGCCTCCATGGCCAGCAGATTGTTCTGCTGGTCGTCGACCACGAGGATCTTCGGCCGCGGCCCGGTGCCCCGCTTGGGCGCCGCCGGTCCCTCCGGGACCGCGGGCTCGTCCTCCGGCTGCGGCACCGCGGCCGGGGGCTGGGACTCCACCATGGCCAGCTGCCGCTCCAGGACCAGGCAGCGCTCCTCCGCCAGCCGGCCCCGCAGCCGCACATCTTCCAGCTCCTCGGTGAGCCGCCCCACCTCCTGCCGGAGCAGATTCCGCTCCTTGATCAGCTCCTTCCGGTCCGGAAGCTCCCGCTCCAGCGCGTCCGCCCGGGCGCGCTCCGTCGCCCATGCCGCCTCGGCCTGGTTCAGCCGCACCTCGAGATCGGCGATGCGGTGCTTGCGGTCCAGCAGCGCCTCGCCCAGCACGTCCTGGTGCGCCATGGACACCCGCGCGTCCCGGTCGGCGTCGGCCAGCTGGATCTGCAGGATCTCCATGGCATGCCCGGGGGAGCGGCTGGTGCGGACCGCGGCCCGGTGCAGCTCCCGCACCAGTTGGATGGCGGCGGGGGTGGGAGCGACGCCCCGCCGCGCCGCGAGATCGGTGAACAGATCGAAGACGAACTCCCACGGCGGGATGCGGGTGCCGCTCAGAAACCGCGAGATGGTGCTCGGATCCCGGTGTCTGCGCACGGCGTATCTGCGCACCGAGATCCCCAGCCCCAGGAACAGCTTCCTCAGCTCCACAGCGAAGGCCCGGCACTCCTCGGGCAGGTTCTCGCCCAGCGGATGCAGCTCACCCATCGTGTCCCCCTGTACGGCGACCCGCGCCGATCAGACGACTCCCGGGCGATCTGCCCGAGTTGTGGAAAACACCCTGGAGCATCCCGCGGGTGTTGCGCCGGGCAATGACAGGAGTGGCAACACCGATATCAAGGGCGAAACAAACCAGCCAGGGCATCGATCACGATGTCCTGGCTGGTGACGAAGGTGGAGCCTAGGAGAGTCGAACTCCTGACATCCGCCATGCAAAGACGGCGCTCTACCAACTGAGCTAAGGCCCCGTCGCCGATCAGGATACCTGCTACCGGCCACCATTCCCGACCGGGTATCGCTCGTGCGTAGCGCTCTCCGTAGGATGCCACGCAAGATTCGCGGCAGCGAAGCGAAGGGGAGAGCGAGATGGACGCAACACAGCAGGATGCCACCGCGCGCGCACGGGAGCTTCAGCGCAGCTGGTACGGGGAACCGCTGGGGGCGCTCTTTCGCCGTCTCATCGATGATCTCGGTCTGAACCAAGCCCGTCTCGCCGCCGTGCTCGGGCTGTCCGCGCCCATGCTCTCGCAGCTCATGAGCGGCCAGCGCGCCAAGATCGGCAACCCCGCCGTAGTCCAGCGGGTGCAGGCGCTGCAGGAGCTGTCCAGCCAGGCGGCGGACGGCAGGGTCAGTGCCGCCGAGGCCGCCGAGCGCATGGAGGAGATCAAGAAGTCCGCGGGCGGCTCGGTCCTCAACTCCACCCAGTCCACGGCGACGAGCACGGGCGCCCCGACCGTTCGGCGAGTGGTGCGCGAGATCCAGTCGCTGCTGCGGTCCGTGGCGGCCGCGGGGGACATCATCGATGCCGCCGACTCCCTCGCCCCGACCCACCCCGAGCTGGCAGAGTTTCTCCGTGTGTACGGCGCCGGGCGGACCGCCGATGCGGTCGCCCACTACGAGGCGCACCAGAACTGACGGGCTGAACTGCTGACGAGTCGATGACGGGGCGGGCACGGCGCGATGGGTGAGATCTTCGCGGGCCGGTACGAGCTGGTGGACCCGATCGGGCGTGGGGGCGTGGGCGCCGTATGGCGCGTCTGGGACCACCGCCGCAGACGGTACGTGGCAGCGAAGGTGCTCCAGCAACGTGATGCCCATACGCTGCTGCGCTTCGTCCGGGAACAGGCCCTGCGGATCGATCACCCCCATGTGCTGGCGCCGGCCAGCTGGGCGGCCGACGACGACAAGGTGCTGTTCACCATGGATCTGGTGGGCGGCGGCTCGTTCGCCCATCTCATCGGGGACTACGGCCCGCTGCCGCCCCGCTATGTGTGCACCCTGCTCGACCAGCTGCTCTCCGGACTGGCCGCGGTACACGCCGAGGGCGTGGTGCACCGGGACATCAAACCCGCGAACATCCTGCTGGAATCCACCGGGACCGGGCGGCCGCATGTCCGGCTGGGCGACTTCGGCATCGCGCTGACCAAGGGCGAGCCGCGCCTCACCGAGGCCAACTACGTGATGGGCACGCCGGGTTACTTCGCGCCCGAGCAGATGATGGGCGACGACCCGGACTTCCCGGCGGACCTCTTCGCCGTGGGGCTGGTGACGCTCTATCTGCTCAACGGGCACAAGCCGGACGCGGAGGCGCTCGTCAAACTCTTCGAGCAGGGAGTGCCGAACGCGCCCACGGGGGTGCCGGAACCGCTGTGGCAGGTGATCGCGGGTCTGCTGCAGCCGGACCCCGAGGACCGCTTCCGCACCGCCACGGGAGCGCGGAAGGCGCTGGCGACGGCCGTCGACCTGCTGCCCGAGGCCGACCTGGACGACGACGCCATCGAGGTCTTCGACCATCTCGGGCCGCTGCCCGCCGGGTTCGACCACAACGGACCGACCCGGCCGCGCCGCCGCCACGCGAAGACGGACCCACCCCGAGAGAACGGCGCGAACGGCGCGGCGCCCTCCCGGCCCCAGCCCACCGCCGACGCGGACCCCACCGCCGACGCGGGCCCCGCCGCCGAGGCGTCCCCACCCCAGTCGGCCGCCCCACAGCCGTCCATGTCCGACACCGGCAGCTTCACCCTCCCGCCGCCGCTCCCCCGGAACGAGCAGCCAGGGACACCGCACACCGAGCCCCCGCCCGGCCAGGCCCCGCACACCGGGGCTCCCGGGGCTCCGTCCTCCGGCGTCCCGCACGCTGAAGCCCCGCACGCCCAGACGCCCCTGAGCCGGACCCCACCGCCCCAGCCCGCGGGCCCTCCGACACCAACGCCCCCGCCGCCGACCGCCCGGCCCGCGACTCCGCCCCCGCCGGTCCAGCGGCCGTCGATGCCGCAGTCGATGCCCCACCCACTGACCCCGCCGACCCCCTCGACGGCGGCCCCGCTGCCACCGGCACAGCCGCCCGTGCACCATCCGCACCACGCACAGCAGCCCGCACACCCCGTACAGCCGGTGCACCACGCACACCCGCATACGCCCACCCCCGCTTCCGCTCCGACCGCGGCTCCCTCGCCGACACCGACGCCAACGCCGACACCCACGCCGACTCCGACCCCGACACCAACGCCGCCCCCGCGTGACTTCCCTTCTACTCGTCCATACACCGCCGAGCGGCCGCGGGTTCCCTCGACGACGCGGCGACACCCCGGGCCGTCCCGGAAAGCGGCGCTCTCGATCCTGATCGTCGCGGCGGTGTGCTTCGCCGTCGGCGCATGGGCGCTGGTGGCCGCGGGCTGAGCACGGACGGGCCCGCGAGCTGAGCACGGACAGACCGCGAGCTGACGTCGCCCATGCGCCGCGACGGCGCCCCCGCCGACGTCATCGCCACTGGCGTCACACCCCCGGCGGCTCCCCCTGACGCACCACCCAGCGAAAGCAGCGCCCCCAACTACCACCCCGGCGGCGGCCCGTACCGCTGCGCCGCCGCCCGGCGCCGGGCGGCGAGCGTCCACACGCCGAGCCCGAGCACCAGGGCCGTCCCCGTGCCGATCCCCGCGTACCCCACCACCCGCAGCGCGGTCTTCTTCGAGTCGGCGGCTCCGGAGCCAGGACTCGCCATCCGGTCGTCGTCCGCGGCGTCCGGATGGCGCTTGGCCACCTTCCGGTCGGCCGCCGTGAGGCCGAACCCCGCCTCGACCGGGTCCTTGTCGTAGCTGGGCCCGCCACGCGCGGAGCCCGCGACCCGTACCCGCAGGACGACCGGCACCGGGCCGTTCAGATGCGGTGCCACCTGCGGAGGGTTGAGGGTGACCGCCAGGAAGTACCCACCGCTGAAGCTCATCGCGCGGACCGTGGAGCCGGTGTTGGCATACCGGTTTCCGTAGGCCACCGGCGCGGTGGCCACCTGGGTGCGGGGCGATTCGCCGTCCTGCGCGGCGGGGACGCCCCGCTTGGCGAGCCCGCGCGCCGGGTTGTACGCGTGCATCGCCAGGGCGCGGTCGAGCAGACGGGTGCTCTGGTCCTTGCCGTCGGCGGACAGTTCGGCGGCGGCGATGAGGCGCTGCCCCCAGTCGACGGGCACCCGGTAGAAACGCGTCTCCCCCGGCGTGATCTCGTCCTCCCACACCCCGCTCCCCAGGGTCGGCGCGTCGGTGAAGCCGCGTCCGCCGCGCCGCGGCCAGGGAGTGCCGTCCGGCGGCTTGGGGGACGGAGTGCTCCAACTCCCCTCCGGAGCCGCTCCCGTGGCCCCGCCCTTCACCGGTGGCTCCACCATCACCCGGAGCTCCACAGGCCAGCGCTCCGGGTCCGGTGACCCGTCCTGGCGCTCCACCGTCACCACATAGCGCCCCGCTTCATGGCAGGAGGCCGGGCCGGAGTCGATCTGGCGGGAGGCGTAGTCGGCGAGGGGATAGGCGACGCCATTGGTTTCGATCTTCGGAGCGGCGGTGCCGCAGATGCCCCCGTCAGGGCTCTCCAGCGTCACCTTCACGCCATCGCGGTACGAGGTCACGTCCGCACCCGGCCTGGGCGCGGCGACCGCTGAGACATAGGCGGCTGACTTCGTGTCGAGCGTCACGCCGTAGTACCGCTTCTCGCCCGGCCCGACGCTGTCGACATAGGTGCGGCCGGCCGCCAGGGACGGGGCGCCCGAGTCAGCGTCGGCGCCGGATATCCGGGTGCCGCGGGTCTCGTACGCCCGGGCTCCGGCGGCGCCGTCGGCGAGGGACGTCCCCGGTGCCGCGGCCACCGCGCACAGTGCCGCCACCGCGGCGAGACCGGCCCTGCCCTTGCGGCGGTCCTTCATCGCGCGTCACTCCTCGTCGTACCGGCCGGTCGGCCCGTTCAACTTTGCCTGTGCAAGCTATTCGTTTGCGAGAGTGAAACACGAAGGCCCCCCGTCATCCCATCCCCCGACGCCCCTGCCCCTTCCCCGCACGGCGCCAGTAAAGCCGACGGGGCCCCGACCGCTCCAGCGGTCGGGGCCCCGTACTGGGACTGTCTTAGGAGCTAGGAGCTCATACACCCGAACCTGCGGGCACGGAGTCGGTCGCCTCCGTCCACAGATCCTGCTCGGCGCGATCCGCCTGGATCTGGCGGTACACGAGGAGCCCGCCGATGGCGGCCAGTGCGACCAGGAGCAGCTTCTTCACCGCGCTACCTCGTCTCTTTCTTGACGTAGGGGACCTCTGGCGCCCGATGATACACACCGACCGATACCGATCGGTGACCTATGACCGGCATTGGCCGATGAGAAACCGGGCAGGAACCGGGGATCAACTCCCGGCCCCCCATACGACATCAGCCTGGACGAAGAAAATCTCCATCCAGGCTGATCGCGACGGTGGGGCTAACAGGACTTGAACCTGTGGCCTCTTCCTTATCAGGGAAGCGCTCTAACCGTCTGAGCTATAGCCCCGCGCTGCACCGAAAGATTAGCGCACGACCTGCCCCGTCCCAAAATCGGTAACGGCGGGCCGCTACTCGTCCTCGGCCAAGGTCAGCTCGACGCCACCCACGAAGCCCGCCGACAGGTTGTAGATGAAGGCACCGAGCGTGGCCAACGCGGTGGCCAACACCACGTTGATCACGGCGATGATCCCGGTGAACCCGAGGACACGCGGAAGCGACAGGAAAGACTCCAGGTCGAACCCGCTGCCCTCCTGCGACTCCGTCGCATCGCTGATGGTGCCGCCGACCGCGCTGAAGACGCCCATGGCGTCCATGACCATCCACAGCACCGCCACCGCGATCACGGTGCAGATCCCCAGCGCGATCGCGAGCAGGAAGCTGACCTTCATGACCGACCACGGATCGACCCTGGCGACCCGCAGCCGCGCCTTACGGGTCCGCGGCGCCTGACGGGCCCCCGCGGGCGTACGGGGGCGGCGGACGGCCGTGGCGGCCTGCTGGTGCCCCGACTGGGCGGCCTGGCCCGGCTGCCCGGGCACCGCGGAGCCGACCTGTCCGGCCCCGCCGCCGGGCGGCGGGGCGTAGGCCTGCGGCGGGTGGTACGGCTGCGCGGGCTGGGAGGGGGCCGGACGCTCGTTGGGGAGCGGGCTGGAGTACTGGGGCTTCGGATGCGGATCGCGCTGCGGCCGCAGCTTCCGGGTCTCGGTCACCGACGCGGGGGCGGAGTCCCCGGCCGGGCCACGGGCGCTTTCCCCAGCGGTGGTGCCGCCCGCCGAAGTCGGGGCTCCCGACCCCGGACGCCCTCCGGCGTCCGCACCGCCGCCCCCGGCACCCGTGGCTCCACTCACGACTTACTCCTCGGTCTCGTCGGCCGGGGGCGGTGTGCCCTCGACCGCCTCGGACGCGGCCTCCTCGGCTGGCGCGCTCCCGGTCGCGGAATCTTCCTCGACCTCTTCAGCCTCACGACCGGCCTCGGCGTTCCGGGCGATGCCGACGACGGCATCGCGCTTGCCCAGGTTGATCAGTTGGACGCCCATGGTGTCACGGCCCGTCTCCCTGACCTCATTGACCCGGGTACGGATCACGCCACCGCTGAGCGTGATGGCGAGGATCTCATCGGTCTCCTCGACCACCAGCGCCCCGACCAGGGAACCACGGTCCTCGACGATCTTCGCTGCCTTGATCCCGAGGCCGCCGCGCCCCTGGACGCGGTACTCGTCGACGTTGGTCCGCTTCGCGTACCCGCCGTCGGTGGCGGTGAACACGAACGTACCGGGCCGGACGACATTCATCGAGAGGAGTTCATCGTGCTCGCGGAAGCTCATGCCCTTCACACCGGAGGTCGCGCGCCCCATCGGCCGCAGCGACTCGTCCGTCGCGGTGAACCGGATCGACTGGGCCTTCCTGCTGATCAGCAGCAGATCGTCCGCGGAGGACACCAGCTCGGCACCGATCAGCTCGTCCTCGCGGCCGTCCTCCATCTCCCGGAGGTTGATCGCGATCACGCCACCCGAGCGGGGCGAGTCGTAGTCCTTCAGCGGGGTCTTCTTCACCAGGCCGGACTTGGTGGCGAGCACCAGATACGGCACCGCCTCGTAGTCCCGGATGGCCAGGATCCGCGCGATCTTCTCATCGGGCTGGAACGCCAGCAGATTCGCGACATGCTGGCCGCGCGCCTCCCGGCCGGCGTCCGGCAGCTCGTACGCCTTCGCCCGGTAGACCCGGCCCTTGTTGGTGAAGAACAGCAGCCAGTGGTGGGTGGTCGAGACGAAGAAGTGGGAGACGATGTCGTCCTGCTTCAGCTTCGTCCCGCGCACGCCCTTGCCGCCACGCTTCTGGGAGCGGTAGTCCTCGGTCTTGGTGCGCTTCACATAGCCGCCACGCGTGATCGTGACGACGATGTCCTCCTCGGCGATCAGGTCCTCGATGGACATGTCACCGTCGAAGGGCACCAGCTTGGTGCGCCGGTCGTCGCCGAACTTCTCGACGATCGCGGTCAGCTCCTCGCTGATGATCTGCCGCTGCCGCTCGGGCGAGGCCAGGATCGCGTTGTACTCGTCGATCTTGGACTGCAGCTCGTCATGCTCCTGGATGATCTTCTGACGCTCCAGGGCGGCCAGCCGCCGCAGCTGCATCTCCAGGATCGCGTTCGCCTGGATCTCGTCGATCTCCAGCAGGCCCATCAGGCCCCCGCGCGCGGTGTCCACCGTGTCGCTGCGCCGGATCAGCGCGATGACCTCGTCGATCGCGTCCAGGGCCTTGAGCAGACCGCGCAGGATGTGCGCCCGCTCCTCGGCCTTGCGCAGCCGGAAGCGGGTCCGCCGGACGATGACCTCGATCTGGTGGGTCACCCAGTTGCGGATGAACGCGTCCAGCGAGAGGGTGCGCGGCACACCGTCGACCAGCGCCAGCATGTTGGCGCCGAAGTTGGTCTGCAGATCGGTGTGCTTGTAGAGGTTGTTGAGGACGACCTTGGCGACCGCGTCCCGCTTGAGCACGATGACCAGGCGCTGGCCGGTGCGCGAGGAGGTCTCGTCGCGGACGTCGGCGATGCCTCCGACCTTGCCGTCCTTCACCAGGTCGGCGATCTTCTGCGCGAGGTTGTCCGGGTTCACCTGGTACGGCAGCTCGGTGACCACCAGGCACTGCCGGCCCTGGATCTCCTCGACCTCCACGACCGCGCGCATCGTGATCGAGCCGCGCCCGGTGCGGTACGCCTCCTCGATGCCCTTACGGCCGACGACCAGCGCGCCGGTCGGGAAGTCCGGGCCCTTGATCCGGTCGATCAGGGCCTCGAGCAGCTCCTCCTGGGTGGCCTGCGGATTGGCCAGGAACCACTGGGCGCCCTCGGCGACCTCGCGCAGATTGTGCGGCGGGATATTGGTGGCCATGCCGACCGCGATCCCCGCCGAGCCGTTGACCAGCAGGTTCGGGATACGAGCCGGGAGGACCGTCGGCTCCTGGTTACGGCCGTCGTAGTTGTCCTGGAAATCGACGGTCTCCTCGTCGATGTCCCGGAGCATCTCCATGGCCAGCGGGTCCATCTTGCACTCGGTGTACCGCATGGCCGCCGCGGGGTCGTTGCCCGGGGAGCCGAAGTTGCCGTTGGAGTCGACCAGCGGCATCCGCATGGACCACGGCTGAGCAAGCCGCACCAGGGCGTCGTAGATCGACGAGTCGCCGTGCGGATGGTAGGTGCCCATGACGTCGCCGACGACGCGGGCGCACTTGTAGAAGCCCTTCTCGGGCCGGTACCCGCCGTCGTACATCGCGTACAGCACCCGGCGGTGCACCGGCTTGAGGCCGTCCCGGACGTCGGGCAGCGCACGGCTGACGATCACGCTCATCGCGTAATCGAGGTACGAACGCTGCATCTCCGTCTCGAGGCCGACCGGCTCGACGCGGAGTGCGGCGCCTTCGGCGACCTCGTCGGGGGTCAGTTCATCGGGCGTGTTCGGGGTGTTCTCGTCGGCCATTGCTGGTCAAAGTCCTTCTGTCGTCTGCGGCTGGGGGCCGACTCAGATGTCGAGGAAGCGGACATCCTTGGCGTTGCGCTGGATGAACGAGCGCCGTGCCTCGACGTCCTCACCCATCAGGACCGAGAACAGGTCGTCGGCCTGCGCCGCGTCGTCCAGGGTGACCTGGCCCAGGACGCGGTGGTCGGGGTCCATCGTGGTGACCCGCAGCTCTTCGGCGTTCATCTCGCCCAGACCCTTGAAGCGCTGGACCGAGTCGTCCCTGATGCGCTTGCCCTGTTCACGGCCGACCTGGATCAGCGCGTCCCGCTCCCGGTCCGAGTACGCGTACTCGAAGTCGTCCCGGCCCCACTTGATCTTGTAGAGCGGCGGACGGGACAGGAAGACATGCCCCGCCTCGACCAGCGGGCGCATGAAGCGGAAGAGGAAGGTCAGCAGCAGGGTGTTGATGTGCTGGCCGTCGACATCGGCGTCCGCCATCAGAATGATCTTGTGATAGCGGAGCTTGTCGATGTCGAAGTCCTCGTGCACCCCGGTGCCGAAGGCGGAGATCAGCGCCTGGACCTCGTTGTTCTGGAGGATCTTGTCGACCCGGGCCTTCTCGACGTTCAGGATCTTGCCGCGGATCGGGAGGATCGCCTGATACTGCGGGTTACGGCCGGACTTGGCCGAGCCGCCGGCGGAGTCACCCTCGACGATGAAGATCTCGCACTTCGACGGGTCATTGGACTGGCAGTCGCTCAGCTTGCCCGGCAGCGACGCGGTCTCCAGCAGCCCCTTACGGCGGGTCAGATCCCGCGCCTTACGGGCCGCGACCCGGGCCGTCGCCGCCTGGATCCCCTTGCGGACGATGTCCGCCGCCTCATTGGGGTAGCGGTCCAGCCAGTCGGCGAGATGCTCGTTGACGATCTTCTGGACGAAGGTCTTGGCCTCCGTGTTGCCCAGCTTGGTCTTGGTCTGGCCCTCGAACTGCGGCTCGCCCAGCTTGACCGAGATGATCGCGGTCAGGCCCTCGCGGATGTCCTCACCGGTGAGGTTGTCGTCGCGCTCCCGGAGCAGCTTCTTGTCGCGCGCGTACTTGTTGATCAGGTACGTCAGCGCGGCGCGGAAGCCCTCCTCGTGGGTGCCGCCCTCATGGGTGTGGATGGTGTTCGCGAAGCTGTAGACACCCTCGGTGTACTGGGTGTTCCACTGCATCGCGATCTCGAGGGAGAGCATCCGCTCCTTGTCCTCGGCCTCGAACCCGATCACCGTGGGGTGGACCAGCTCACCCTTGCGGGAGTTGAGGTAGGTGACGAAGTCGACGATGCCGCCCTCGTAGTGGTACTTCACGGAGAGCGGCTTGCCCTCCTCGTCCACATGGGCCTCGCGCTCGTCCTTGAGCGAGATCGACAGGCCCTTGTTGAGGAACGCCATCTCCTGGAAGCGCCGGGCCAGCGTCTCGAAGGAGTACTCGGTGGTCTCGAAGACGTCCGGGTCCGCCCAGAAGGTGACCGTGGTGCCGGTCTCCTCCGTGGCCTCGTTCCGGGCCAGGGGCGCGGTCGGCGCTCCCGTCTTGTAGTCCTGGGTCCAGCGGTAGCCGTCCGTCTTGACCTCGACCGACACCTTCGAGGACAGGGCGTTGACGACGGAGACGCCGACGCCGTGCAGACCGCCGGAGACGGCGTAGCCGCCGCCGCCGAACTTGCCGCCCGCGTGCAGCACGGTCAGCACGACCTCCACGGCCGGCTTCCCCTCCGAGGGGACGATGCCCACCGGGATCCCGCGGCCGTTGTCCACGACGCGGACGCCGCCGTCGGCGAGGATCGTGACCTCGATGCTGTCCGCGTGACCGGCCATGGCCTCGTCGACGGAGTTGTCGACGACCTCCTGGACGAGATGGTGCAGGCCGCGCTCACCGGTGGAACCGATGTACATACCGGGTCGCTTGCGGACCGCCTCCAGCCCCTCCAGAACGGTGATCGCACTGGCGTCGTACGACGGCGGAGCCAGGGCCTCGCTGTCGGGCGTGGACGGGATGTTTTCGATGGGGTTGCCGGAATCGGCCACGAAGCGCCCTTTCTGGCACAGCACAAGCCGTCTCCGGGCAGGCAGGAGCGGCTGCGTCGTTCAACATGTGTCCGCAAGCGCTCGGTGCGCCGGCGGCGACGGTGTACGGCCCCAGTCTACCGGTAGCGCCGACAAGAATGGGGGCTTGCTGGCGCCTGAGTCCGCATGTGCCGCCCTGAACCGGCTGCCAGCGACTCCCCATATGCGGGGACGGGCTCCAAGAGGCTCACACCGCCACTCAGCGCTTCGAGCTGTCAACCACCGGCAACCGTGACCGGGGTCTCAGCAGTCACCCTGTTACCCCCGGTTAACACCGGGGCGCACAAGCCCCCGGTCAGCCGTAGGTATCGCCCGGGCCGGTGGAGCCCGGGGAGCGCAGCGGGCCGTAGCGGCGGGCCGGGCCGCCGGGGCCCAGGACCTTGATCATCTTGACGGTGCCATGACCCAGATCCGCGTTCAGCCGGGCCACGAGCTGCGGGGCGAGCAGCCGGAGCTGGGTCGCCCACGCCGTGGAATCACAGCGCACCGTGAGCACCCGGGCGTCCTCGTCGTACCGCTGGGGCTCGCAGTGCTGCGCCACCTCGGGCCCCACCATCTGGGGCCAGCGGCCCATCACCCCGCCGACCGCGGCCGGGGCCTCCCAGCCGCGCTCGGTGATCAGCCGGTTGATCGCCGCACCGAGCGGAAGCGGATCGCGGCCATCGGCGCGCGCGCCGGAGCGCAAGCCCCCTCTGCGCGCCTGCTTCTTCTGCTGGGCCGCGGCTCCCCGGGCGCGCGCCTGCTCCTTGGCGGCGCGCAGCGCCACCCGCGCAAGATCGACCCCCGAGGGCTCGGGCACCGGCGAGGGCCCCGCCGGCTGGTCCATTCCGTCGGTCATTCCGTCGGTCATACGCGCCGCACCTCGCCCTCGGACACCGCATAGCGCGTGCCGGACAGCACCTGCGGAACGTCATCCTCCACCGCCGCGGTCACCAGCACCTGCTCCCCGGGGGCGACCAGCTCGGCCAGCCGCTCCCGGCGCCGCTCGTCCAGCTCCGCGAAGACGTCGTCGAGCACCAGCACCGGCTCGCCCGCCTCGGTGCGCAGCAGATCGTAGGAGGCCAGCCGCAGGGCGAGGGCATACGACCAGGACTCGCCATGGCTGGCGTAACCCTTCGCCGGGAGCCGGCCCAGCTTGAGGACCAGGTCGTCGCGGTGCGGGCCCACCAGCGTGACCCCGCGCTCGATCTCCTGCTTACGGGCCTCGGTGAGGGCGGCCATCAGCAGCTCGTACAGCTCCTCGCGGCTGCCCGCGTCGGTCAGCCCCTCACCGGCCGAGCCGCGGTACTCCAGCAGCACGGGGCCGCCGCCCGGGGCGAGTTGCTCGTACGCCTTGTCGGCGAGCGGCTGGAGCACGGCGATCAGATCGAGCCGCTGGGCGAGCAACTCGGCACCGGCCCGGGCCAGATGCTGGTCCCAGACGTCGAGCGTGGACAGGGCCGCGTCGCCGCCGCCGCTGCGCGAACCGTGCCGCCGGGCCAGGGCCGCGGTCTTCAGCAGGGTGTTGCGCTGCTTGAGCACCCGGTCGTAGTCGGAGCGGACCCCGGCCATCCGGGGCGCCCGCGCGGTGATCAGCTCGTCGAGGAAGCGACGGCGCTCGCCCGGATCGCCCTTGACCAGCGCCAGATCCTCGGGCGCGAACAGCACCGACCGCAGGATCCCCAGCACATCACGCGGTCTGACCTGCGAGGACCGATTGATACGGGCGCGATTGGCCTTGCCCGGGTTGAGCTCGAGCTCGATCAGCTGCTGCCGGTCACCCTGGACGACCGCGGCCCGGACCACGGCCCGCTCCGCACCCATGCGCACCAGCGGGGCGTCCGAGGAGACCCGGTGGCTGCCGAGGGTGGCGAGATAGCCGACGGCCTCGACGAGATTGGTCTTGCCCTGGCCGTTGGGCCCGACGAAGGCCGTGACGCCCGGGTCGAGCGCCACCTCGGCCCGGGTGTACGAGCGGAAGTCGGCGAGCGAGAGATGCGTGACGTGCATAGTGGGCTGCGCCGACCTCCCCCGGCTGAACTGCTTGCACCACCCCGTGGGGTGGTTACTTGTCGCTGCTCTCGACCGCGTGACCGCCGAACTGATTACGCAGCGCGGCGATCATCTTGATCTGCGGCGAGTCCTCCTGACGGGAGGCGAACCGGGCGAAGAGCGACGCGGTGATCGCGGGCAGCGGCACGGCGTTGTCGATCGCCGCCTCCACGGTCCAGCGGCCCTCACCGGAGTCCTCCGCGTAGCCACGCAGCTTCGCCAGGTGCTCGTCCTCGTCCAGGGCGCGCACGGCCAGGTCCAGCAGCCAGGAGCGGATGACCGTGCCCTCCTGCCAGGAGCGGAAGACCTCGCGGACGTCGGTGACCGAGTCCACCTTCTCCAGCAGCTCCCAGCCCTCGGCATACGCCTGCATCATCGCGTACTCGATGCCGTTGTGGACCATCTTGGCGAAGTGACCCGCGCCGACCTTGCCGGCGTGCACGGCGCCGCCCTCGCCCTCGGGCTTGAGCGCGTCGAAGACCGGCTGGGCCTGGGCCACATGCTCGGCGGCGCCGCCGTACATCAGGGCGTAGCCGTTATCCAGACCCCAGACACCGCCGGAGACACCGCAGTCGACGAAACCGATGCCCTTGGCGTTGAGCTGCTCGGCATGCTTCTCGTCGTCGGTCCAGCGGGAGTTCCCGCCGTCCACCACGATGTCGCCGGGCGACAGCAGCTCGGCCAGCTCGTCGATGGTGATCTGAGTGGGGACGCCTGCCGGGACCATGACCCACACCACGCGCGGGCCCTTGAGCTTGTTGACGAGCTCATCGATGCTGTGGACATCGGCGACGTCCGGGTTCCGGTCGTAGCCGATGACGGTGTGGCCTGCGCGGCGAATGCGCTCGCGCATGTTGCCGCCCATCTTGCCGAGGCCGATGAGACCGAGCTCCATCAGTGATCCTTCATGCCGTAGTGCGTTGCGTTTCGCGGTGAGTCCGAGCCTACGCCCGCGGGTAGCCGCACAGATGTGGGCTACACCTGCTCATTCGCTCGCTCTCAGCCGCTGAGTCGCACCGGCATGATCAGGTACTTGTACGCCTCGTCCGCCTCGGCGTCCATGGCGGGCTTGCCACTGAGCAGCGCGGGCTTGGTCGAGGTGGTGAAGGACAGCTGGGCGACCGGCGAGTCGATCGCGCTGAGGCCGTCCAGCAGGAACGTCGGGTTGAAGGCGATCGAGATGTCGTCGCCGTCGAGCTGGGCGTCCACCCGCTCCACAGCCTGTGCATCGTCGCTGGACCCGGCCTCCAGGATCAGCACGCCCTGCTCGAAGGTGAGCCGCACCGGGGTGTTCCGCTCGGCGACCAGGGCCACACGCTTGACGGCCTCGACGAACGGGGGGGTCTCGATCACCGCGACCGAGTTGAACTCGGTGGGGAAGAGCGTGCGGTACTTCGGCAGGTCGCCCTCGAGCAGCCGGGTGGTCGTACGGCGCCCGGCGCCCTCGAAGCCGATCAGGCCCTCGCCCGCACCCGAGCCGGAGAGCGCGAGCGCGACGGTGTCACCGCTGGTCAGCGACTTGGCGGTGTCGAGGAGCGTCTTGGCGGGCACCAGCGCGACGGCGGAGATGTCGGGGGTCTCGGGCTTCCACAGGAACTCGCGAACCGCGAAGCGGTAGCGGTCGGTGGAGGCCAGCGTGACGGTGTCGCCCTCGATCTCGATCCGCACACCCGTGAGCACCGGCAGGGTGTCGTCACGGCCGGCGGCGATGGCGACCTGGGCGGCGGCGGCGGCGAAGACCTCACCGGGGACGGTGCCGGTAGCGGTCGGCATCTGCGGCAGCGCCGGGTATTCCTCCACAGGCAGGGTGTGGAGTGTGAATCGCGAGGAGCCGCAGACGACGGTCACCCGCACCCCGTCGCTGGAGATCTCCACAGGGCGGTTGGGGAGGGCGCGGCAGATGTCGGCGAGGAGCCGGCCGGAGACGAGGACCGTGCCGTCGTCCTCGATGTCGGCCTCCACGGAGACGCGGGCCGAGACCTCGTAGTCGAAGCCGGAGAGGCTGAGCGCGCCTTCCTCCGCCTTCATGAGGATGCCCGCGAGGACGGGCACCGGCGGTCGGGCCGGGAGGCTGCGGGCCGTCCAGGCCACCGCCTCCGCGAGTACATCGCGCTCCACCCGGATCTTCACCGTAAGCCGCCTCCTGCTGTTGCTGGCTCGCCCTGCTGGCCTTCGTCGTCGGCTGAGTAGCCGGAGACCAGTCTGACGCACGTCGCCGACAGTCGGTGCGGCTCGGGGTCAAGTCGGTGCGCGGGGTGTCGGGCGGCTCGGCCCGAGGTTGTGCACAGGCCCCACTTCGAAGCGATTTCCTCGCTATAACTCTGTGGTCGTAGTAGTAGGGCCTGTGGAAACCGTGGAAAACTGACTTTTCCCTGGTCAGCGGCGGTTTTTTGTCCACCGGGCCTGTGGGCGACGGCGGTGGACAACCAGGGTTGTCTGTGGATGCCGAAGAGTTCTGCACATGCGATGCACAGACATCGCCCGGTTCTCCCCAGCGCCGTCCCCAGTTTTACCCACCTTCCCCACAGCCCAACCCGCCTCCTTGGTGTGACGCCTTTCACTCGCGCCGGTGACCGTGGCCATTTCGTTGCCGAACAGTGGACAGCGGTGTGGAGAAGCTGTGGGCAACGGGTCTTCGGCTGTGGGTTGCCGGTGGACAAGCTGATGCGCGGCCTGTGGGCATCTCGATCATCCACAGTCTGTGGACTCCCGATAGCCACAATTCCACAGCCACCTGACCTCGGCGGATGCCCTTCCCGCCAGCCACCCTGTGGACGCGATCGGGACAACTCCCACGTCCCCAGGGTGTGGACGGTGGATAGGCCGCGTATCTGTGGAGAACCGGGCCGGCCGGGCCGAGAATCGAACAGCGCGTAGGGATGAACGACGAAGGGCGCCCCGGGAGTTGTCCCTCCCGGAGCGCCCTTCAGCGGTTCGCGGTGGCCCTGCGGGCCCCTCTCAGCCGTTCTTGATGCGGTTGGTCAGCTCGGTCACCTGGTTGTAGATGGAGCGCCGCTCGGCCATCAGCGCCCTGATCTTGCGGTCGGCGTGCATGACCGTCGTATGGTCGCGGCCGCCGAACTGCGCGCCGATCTTGGGCAGCGACAGATCGGTGAGCTCCCGGCAGAGATACATCGCGATCTGCCGCGCGGTGACCAGCACCCGGCTGCGGGAGGCGCCGCACAGATCGTCGACCGTATGCCCGAAGTAGTCGGCGGTCGCGGCCATGATCGCGGTGGCGGTGATCTCCGGGGCCGCGTCCTCGCCGCCGGGGATCAGATCCTTCAGCACGATCTCGGTGAGCCCGAGATCCACCGGCTGCCGGTTCAGGCTCGCGAAGGCGGTGACGCGGATGAGCGCGCCCTCCAGCTCACGGATGTTGCGGGAGATCCGTGAGGCGATGAACTCCAGCACCTCCGGCGGCGCGTTCAGCTGCTCCTGCACCGCCTTCTTACGGAGGATCGCGATACGCGTCTCCAGCTCCGGCGGCTGCACATCGGTGATCAGGCCCCACTCGAAGCGGTTGCGGAGCCGGTCCTCCAGGGTGACGAGCTGCTTGGGCGGCCGGTCGGAGGAGAGCACGATCTGCTTGTTGGCGTTGTGGAGCGTATTGAAGGTGTGGAAGAACTCCTCCTGCGTCGACTCCTTGCTCGCCAGGAACTGGATGTCGTCGACCAGCAGGATGTCCATGTCGCGGTAGCGCTTGCGGAACGCGTCCGCCTTGCCGTCGCGGATGGAGTTGATGAACTCGTTGGTGAACTCCTCCGAGCTCACATAGCGCACCCGGGTGCCGGGATACAGGCTGCGCGCGTAGTGACCGATGGCGTGCAGCAGGTGGGTCTTGCCGAGCCCGGACTCCCCGTAGATGAACAGCGGGTTGTACGCCTTGGCCGGCGCCTCGGCCACGGCGACCGCCGCGGCGTGCGCGAAGCGGTTGGACGCGCCGATGACGAAGGTGTCGAAGAGGTACTTGGGGTTCAGCCGCGCGGTCGGCTCACCGGGGCCGGACGCGGGCGCGGGCTGAGCGGCGAGCGGGCCGGGGGCGCCGGTCTGCGAGGGCAGGACGGGCGGTCCGCCGCGGGCGCGCTCGAGCGGGTCGGGCAGGTCGTGGCGCTGCTCGTACGGCGGGCGCTCGGGGCCCGGACCGGGGCGTTCGGCGCCCGGACCGCGGTAGTCGCCGCGCCGGTGCTGGTCGTACGGCTGCTGGTCATAGCCGGACGGAGCGTGCTGGGAGGCGTAAGGATCGCCCTCGGGGAAGCCGCCGAGCCGGGGCTGCTGCCAGCCGTAGTCGTCACGGGGCCGCGGCCAGGCGCCCGGTTCGGGGCGCGACTGCTGATAGCCGGGGTAGGCGGGGCGGGCCGACGGCAGGTCGTCCGGTGCCTGGCGGCCATAGCCGTCCCGGCCGTCGTAGCTCTCGTAGGACTCGCGCCGCTCGCGGCTCTCGTAGGACTCGCGCTGTTCGCGCTGGACCTGCGGCGGGACGACCGGTTCGCCGGCGGACTCGTCGACGGTGATCGCGATGCGGATCGGGCGGCCGCACTCCCGGCTCAGCGTTTCGCTGACGACGGGGGCCAGCCGGCCCTCCAGCACGCCCTTGGCGAATTCATTGGGGACGGCGAGCAGCGCGGTGTCGGCGACCAGCGCGAGGGGCTGGCACCGCTTGATCCAGTGCTCGTCCTTGGCCTCGACGCCTTGTCCGCTCTGTCCCGAGCCCTCTCCCAGCAGCCGCTCGAGCACGCGTGGCCACACTGCGGCAAGATCGGCAGGTACGTCAGCCACAGGGCACGCTCTCTCAGCTCGCTGGGTGGGGGACGCCGACAGGTCCCACGAATGCGTGGTTCTCGGGACGGGCGTGAAGGAATCGGAGCCCAGCCACGGTAGTCAGGCCGGGGTACGCGGTTCAAGTCGTTGTCCACAGGGTGTGTACAAATGTGCCATGCGATGTCGCCGGGCGTTCCCTTGCCCCTAGGCTGGGAGGGGAACCGCGCTGTCTTGGTGTCGGCCACCGGTTTGACCGGATGGCGTAACCGCGCGTACCGTAACCAGGTCGAGTTGTCGATGGCTGCTGCCGCCTGCCTCCGATGGGCAAGGATCACGGGCGAGATGACCTGTGGTCGTGAAGCGGTGCACTCGGGCGTATTGCGAGCTACTCGTGGGCGCACGGTGACAGCCAAGCGATAGACCGCCACCATCCGATTCATTTCTGGAGCCCCCGAGTGAGCAAGCGCACTTTCCAGCCGAACAACCGTCGCCGCGCGAAGACCCACGGCTTCCGGCTGCGTATGCGCACCCGTGCCGGCCGCGCGATCCTCGCGTCCCGCCGTAGCAAGGGTCGCGGACGCCTGTCGGCCTGAGCAGCCTGATCCAAGGTCCATGACGTGCTGCCTACCGAGCATCGGCTGAGGCGGCGCGAGGACTTCGCGGCCGCGGTACGCCGAGGACGCAGGGCCGGTCGCCCGCTCCTTGTCGTGCATCTTCGCACCGGCCTCACCAGCGGTGATACGGACCCGCACGCATCCGGGGAGAGTGCTCCTCCGGCGCGTGCGGGTTTCGTCGTAAGCAAGGCGGTCGGCGGCGCCGTCGTCCGCAATCTGGTGAAGCGGCGACTGCGTCATCTGATGCGGGACCGCATCGATCGTTTTGGCGCAGGTAGCCTTGTGGTCGTACGGGCGCTGCCCGGCGCGGGTGAGGCGGGTCACGACCAGCTGGCCCGCGATCTCGACACGGCAGTGCAGCGGCTACTGGGAGGGGTGCCGCGATGAAGTACCCGCTGCTGTGGTTGATCAAGCTGTACCAGTGGACCATCAGCCCGATGCTGGGACCGGTCTGCAAGTACTACCCGTCGTGCTCGCACTATGGCTACACGGCCATTGACCGGCACGGCGCGGTAAAAGGAACGGCGCTGACGGCCTGGCGCATCTTGCGCTGCAACCCATGGTCGCTCGGTGGCGTCGACCACGTTCCGCCCCGGAAGCGTCCGGTGTGGCACCAGCGGCTGCGGAACCGCCTCGGCGGGCATCCGACTGTGGAGCCTGCCGCACAGCCCGAGACCCAGCCCAACGCCCAAGGAGCCTGATTCGTGGACACGATCCTCGGTCCTCTTTATGACGTAGTTTCCTGGATCATCGTCCAGTTCCACTCGTTCTACAGCCTCATTTTTGATCGAGACAGTGGCTGGGCGTGGGGTCTGTCCATCGTTTCGCTGGTGGTACTGATCCGTATCTGCCTGATCCCGCTCTTTGTGAAGCAGATCAAGTCGACGCGGAACATGCAGGCGCTCCAGCCCAAGATGAAGGCGATCCAGGAGCGCTACAAGAGCGACAAGCAGCGTCAGTCCGAAGAGATGATGAAGCTGTACAAGGAGACGGGGACCAACCCGCTCTCCAGCTGCTTGCCGATCCTCGCCCAGTCGCCGTTCTTCATTTCGCTGTACCAGGTCCTCAACCACATCGCGAACAACAAGACGGTCGGCGTCATCGACCAGACGCTGCTGGACAGCGCCCGTAACGCCCATATCTTCGGTGCTCCGCTGTCGGTGAAGTTCATGGACTCGGCCTCGAAGGTCGAGTCCCTCGGCGCCTCGCTGACCGATGTCCGCATCGTGACGATCACCATGATCATCCTGATGTCGGCGTCGCAGTTCTTCACCCAGCGCCAGCTGATGACCAAGAACGTCGACCTCACGGTGAAGACGCCGTTCATGCAGCAGCAGAAGATGCTGATGTACGTCTTCCCGGTCATGTTCGCCGTCTTCGGCATCAACTTCCCCGTCGGTGTCCTCGTGTACTGGCTGACCACCAACGTCTGGACGCTGGGCCAGCAGATGTTCGTCATCCGCCGTAACCCGACCCCGGGCAGCATCGCCTTCAAGGCCCGCCAGGAGCGGCTGCGGGCCCAGGGCAAGCTGAAGGAGGAGCCGGCCGAGGTCGTCGCGAAGCAGGCGGCCGAGACGGCGCGTGCCAACCGTCAGCAGCCCAAGCGCCAGACCAAGGCGCAGCGCTCCACGACCGGCCACAGCAGGGCCGGCGCGCAGTCGGATTCCTCGGCCTCCATCGAGAAGTCCGCTGAGGCCAAGCCCGACGAGAAGCAGGGCGCGGGGCAGAAGAAGGGCGCGCAGGGCGGCAAGCCGGCCGGTGGCTCGGCTTCCGGCTCCTCCCGTGGCGCGAAGTCCGGCCAGCGCAAGGGCCAGCAGCGCCCCAAGCACCCGTCCAAGAAGTAACGAAGGAGTCCATCCGTGACGGAAGGCACCACCCCGGCCGCCGAGGGTGTCGACACCCTGTCCCGCCTTGAGCAGGAAGGGGAGATCGCGGCCGACTACCTCGAGGGGCTGCTGGACATCGCGGACCTCGACGGCGACATCGACATGGACGTCGAGGCCGATCGCGCAGCGGTGTCGATCATCAGCGACTCGACCAGCCGCGATCTGCAGAAGCTGGTCGGTCGCGACGGTGAGGTGCTGGAGGCCCTTCAGGAGCTGACCCGCCTCGCGGTGCACCGGGAGACCGGCGACCGCAGCCGGTTGATGCTCGACATCGCCGGATACCGGGCCCGTAAGCGTGCCGAGCTGACCGAGCTGGGCACCAAGGCCGCGGAGGAGGCGAAGGGCACCGCTCAGCCGGTGAAGCTGAAGGCGATGACGCCCTTCGAGCGGAAGGTGGTGCACGACGCTGTGGCCGCCGCCGGGCTGCGCAGCGAGTCCGAGGGCGAGGAGCCCCAGCGCTGCGTGGTCGTGCTTCCGGTCTGAAGCGGTTCCGCATCGTGATCCACACGGCCCCGTCTGTACGCAGACGGGGCCGAATCTTGTCAGCCTTACATCATCGTTCAGCACAGTGTTCGGTACGGAAGGACGGTCCCCGTGACGGAAGCAGCGGAGCTCCCCCCGGCGCCCCCCGAGGCAAGGGACGTATTCGGTGACCGCTTCCCGGAGGCCGTGCGCTACGGCGAGCTGCTGGCCGATGTGGGAGTGACGCGCGGGCTGATCGGCCCGCGCGAGGTGCCGCGGCTGTGGGAGCGGCATCTGCTGAATTGCGCCGTGCTCTCCGAAGTGGTGCCCGAGGAGGTCACCGTCTGCGATGTGGGGTCGGGGGCCGGGCTCCCCGGTATCCCGCTCGCCCTGACCCGGCCGGATCTGCAGATCACGCTTCTGGAGCCCTTGCTGCGGCGGACGAACTTTCTGCGGGAAGTGGTCGAGCTGCTGGGGCTGGAGCATGTGACGGTGGTGCGCGGCCGTGCCGAGGAGGTGCTCGGGAAGCTGACCCCGATGCATGTGGTGACGGCTCGGGCGGTGGCTCCGCTGGACCGGCTGGCCGGCTGGGGGGTTCCGCTGCTGCGCCCGTACGGCGAGATGCTGCTCCTGAAGGGCGACACCGCCGAGGAGGAGCTGAAACAGGCCCGGGCCGCGTTGGGCAAGCTGGGTGTGGTGGAGACCTCGGTACTGCATGTCGGTGAGGGAGTGGTCGACCCGCCCTCGACGGTGGTGCGGGTCGAGGTCGGGGAGAGCCCCGGGGGTGTGCGCTTCGCCGCGAAGAGGGCCAAGGCTGCTCGCCGGACGCCGCGCCGTCGGCCCTGAGTCGAGGGCATTGCTCCATACAAGCTGGCAAAACTACGCATACCGGAGTGTCGCGACCAATCGGCGAGCGCTCCCGTGCATCGTGTTTCACGTGAAACGTCGCTCCCTCCTGCATGGAATCATCAGTCGCGGTCGTGCGGCGGCCTCGCCCCGCGACCGCCGACCCCGTATGAACGTGGATTCATCCACAGGAGAACGGACCTCGCTGGTTCACGACCCCAAAAGCATGGCAGGCTCTGCTTATTGCGAGCCTGATGTCGAGGAGAGTGAATCCTTGCGGTCCGACGCCAACATCGCGGGGCCGATGACCGATCCGGTCCCCGGCCCCCGTACCGAATCGCCGGGGGAGGATGTTTCACGTGAAACGCCACCCCCGATGGACGACACCCCTATTGGCCGTGCCGCTCAACTGGCGGTAGAAGCTCTGGGCCGTGCTGGTGAGGGGCTGCCCCGGCCTGAGCAGACCCGGGTGATGGTGGTCGCCAACCAGAAGGGCGGGGTCGGAAAGACCACGACCACGGTCAACCTGGCCGCCTCGCTCGCCCTGCACGGTGGTCGGGTGCTGGTGATCGACCTCGACCCACAGGGCAATGCTTCGACGGCGCTGGGGATCGACCACCATGCCGAGGTCCCATCGATCTATGACGTGCTGGTCGACAGTAGGCCGCTGTCCGATGTGGTGCAGCCGGTCCCGGATGTGGAGGGGCTCTTCTGTGCCCCGGCCACGATCGATCTCGCCGGTGCCGAGATCGAGTTGGTCTCTCTGGTGGCCCGGGAAAGCCGGCTGGAGCGGGCCATCCAGGCATATGAGCAGCCGCTGGACTACATCCTGATCGACTGCCCGCCCTCGCTGGGGCTGCTGACGGTCAATGCGCTGGTGGCCGGCGCCGAAGTGCTGATCCCGATCCAGTGCGAGTACTACGCGCTGGAGGGACTGGGGCAGCTGCTGCGGAACGTGGATCTGGTGCGGGGCCATCTCAACCCCAAGCTCCATGTCTCGACGATCCTTCTGACGATGTACGACGGCCGCACCCGGCTGGCCTCCCAGGTCGCGGATGAGGTGCGTAGCCACTTCGGCGGTGAGGTGCTTCGGACGAGCATTCCCCGATCGGTGCGCATCTCCGAGGCCCCCAGCTATGGGCAGACCGTCCTCACCTATGACCCGGGGTCCAGTGGGGCGCTCTCCTATCTCGAGGCGGCCCGCGAGATCGCCCTCAGAGGCGTCGGCGTGCACTACGAGGCCCAGCACGTTCATGCCTTGCCCGAGCTCAGCCAGCACGACCAGCACAGTATGCAGGAGGGGATTCAGTGAGTGAGCGACGCAGAGGACTGGGCCGTGGGCTCGGTGCCCTGATTCCTCCCGCGCCGAAGGGGGCGGACAACGCCGCGTCCTCGGCGGGGGCGGGAACGGTCACGACGACCGGGGCCACCACCTCGCCGACCGCGGTCCCGGTGCTCACCCAGGAGCGCGGAGTGGCGGCGGCCAAGGTGGCCGCACTGTCGACGCACAGCGTTCCGCAGGAGCCCGAGCCCGCGCCGCGGGAGGCGGAGCCCGAGGCCGCACCGGCGGTGATGCCGGAGGAGGTGGCCGGGGCACACTTCGCCGAGCTGCCGCTGGACTTCATCACCCCCAATCCGCGGCAGCCCCGTGAGGTCTTCGACGAGGACGCGCTCGCCGAACTGGTCACCTCGATCCAGGAGGTCGGTCTCCTCCAGCCCGTCGTCGTACGGCAGTTGGCGCCGGAGCGCTATGAGCTCATCATGGGCGAGCGCCGCTGGCGGGCTTGCCGTGAGGCCGGGCTGGAGAAGATCCCCGCGATCGTCCGGGCCACCGACGACGAGAAGCTCCTGCTCGACGCGCTGCTGGAGAACCTGCACCGGGCCCAGCTGAACCCGCTGGAAGAGGCGGCGGCGTACGACCAGTTGCTGAAGGACTTCAACTGCACGCATGACGAACTGGCCGACCGCATCGGGCGCTCACGTCCGCAGGTCTCCAATACGCTGCGGCTGCTGAGGCTCTCCCCGTCCGTTCAGCGCAGGGTGGCGGCGGGGGTTCTCTCCGCGGGCCATGCGCGGGCGCTGCTCTCCGTGGACGACGCGGAGGAGCAGGACCGGCTGGCTCATCGCATTGTCGCCGAGGGGCTCTCGGTGCGTGCGGTGGAGGAGATCGTCACCCTGATGGGATCGCGATCGGGCGGTACGACGAAGACCAAGAGCCCGAGGGCGGGTGCGAGGGTGTCCCCCGCGCTCACGGATCTGGCGTCACGTCTCTCCGATCGGTTCGAGACGCGGGTGAAGGTCGACCTCGGTCAGAAGAAGGGAAAGATCGTCGTCGAGTTCGCCTCGATAGAGGATCTCGAGCGGATCCTCGGCTCGCTGGCTCCCGGTGAGGGGCCGGTGCTGGAGCAGCCGCTCTCCTCGGAGGGCGGAGCGGAGGACGAGGACGAGTGAGGCGCTGTCCGTGCGGCCATGCCGCACGGAAGGGCAGTGCGGGGCGGGTCGTGTTCCGACATGGTCGGAACACGACCCCCCGTTTTCCCACGGGCGGGTATGGGGCAAAATCCGCCCGGATACGATGCGATCAGGCAGGGCGGATCCAGGTGGAGGCGCCGCATGTGGAGGGCAGGGCCATGCGATCGGTGAGCCGCACCGGACTGGTGGCCACAGGATTGGGCCTGGGAGCTGTCGGCGGCTTCGTCGGCAGTCTGCTCAGGGAGCGTAGTGCGCTGTCAGCCGCCCGTGGCGCGGCTGGCCACGGAAGTGAAGGACTGGCTTCATGGGGCGTCGGCTCGTACCGCTCACGTTGGACAACCTCCCGGACATCCCCAAGCGCTGTCGCGCCTGTGTCTTCTGGGAGCTCGATCCGGTCAGCGGCGAGGCAGCCGTAAGGGCCGGCCGGCCGGAGCTGGAGAAGGAGGCATGGATCTCGGCCGTGCTGTTGGAGTGGGGATCCTGCGGCCGGGTGGTCTATGTCGATGAGGTTCCGGTGGGCTTTGTGCTGTACGCGCCTCCGGCGTATGTGCCGCGCTCCACGGCCTTCCCGACCAGTCCGGTCGCGGCGGACGCCGTCCAGCTGATGACGGCGTGGTTGATGCCCGGATACCAGGGGCAGGGGCTGGGCCGGGTGATGGTGCAGACCGTCGCCAAGGATCTGATGCGCCGGGGCTTCAAGGCGGTGGAGGCGTTCGGCGACGCCACCTGGAAGGAACCGGCGTGTGTGCTGCCCGCCGATCATCTGCTGGCCGTGGGCTTCAAGACCGTCCGGCCGCATCCGCGCTATCCCCGGCTGAGGCTTGAGCTGAGGACGACGATCTCCTGGAAGGAGGATGTCGAGCTGGCGCTGGACCGGCTGCTCGGCGCCGTCCAGAAGGAGCCCGCGCTTCGGCCGCTGTAGAGAGTTCCACGTGAAACACGAAAGGGGCTGCCCCATGGGCAGCCCCTTCGCGCATCAGCGCGACGCGTGGTTCGCTCAGCCGATGAAGTCGGCCAGGTCGCGCTCGATGGCGGCCTTGGGCTTGGCGCCGACGATGGTCTTGGCGACCTCGCCGCCCTGGTAGACATTGAGCGTCGGGATGGACATCACGCCGTACTTGGCGGCCGTCGCCGGGTTCTCGTCAATGTTGAGCTTGGCGATGACGATCTCGTCGGGGTGCTCGGCCGCGATGGCCTCCAGCGAGGGGGCGATCTGGCGGCACGGACCGCACCAGGCGGCCCAGAAGTCGACGAGTACCGGCTTGTCGCTCTTGAGGACCTTCTCCTCGAAGTCGGCGTCCGTCACGGTGACCGTGGCACCGGCCATGGCAATCTCCTTAGTGAGTTGGTGCAGGGGTGGGAAGCGAAGTCAGACGGTGGCGTCGCCCTGGCCCAGCGAGGCGAGGTACCGCTCGGCGTCCAGCGCCGCCGAGCAACCAGTGCCGGCCGCGGTGATCGCCTGACGGTAGGTGTGGTCCACGACGTCGCCCGCGGCGAAGACACCCGGCAGGTTCGTCCGGGTGGTGGGCGCATCCACCTTGAGGTAGCCCTCGTCGTCCAGGGCCAGCTGGCCCTTGAACAGCTCGGTGCGCGGGTCGTGGCCGATCGCGATGAACAGTCCGGTGACCGGCAGCTCCGAGGTCTCGTCCTTCTTGACATCGCGGAGGGTGAGACCGGAGAGCTTGCCGTCGCCGTGGATCTCCTCGACCGCGCTGTCCCAGACGAACGAGATCTTCGGGTCGCCGAAGGCCCGCTCCTGCATCGCCTTGCTGGCGCGCAGGGTGTCCCGGCGGTGGACCACCGTGACCGACTTGGCGAACCGCGACAGGAAGGTCGCCTCCTCCATGGCCGTGTCGCCGCCGCCGATGACGGCGATGTCCTGGTCCTTGAAGAAGAACCCGTCACAGGTGGCACACCAGGAGACACCGCGGCCGGAGAGCTCGTCCTCGCGCGCCAGACCCAGCTTGCGGTGCTGAGAACCGGTGGTCACGATGACGGTCTTGGCGCGGTGGACCGTACCGGCGGAGTCGGTGACGGTCTTGATCTGCTCGGTGAGGTCGACCGCGACCACATCGTCCGGGATGAGCTCGGCGCCGAAGCGCTCGGCCTGAGCCCGCATGTTGTCCATCAGGTCGGGGCCCATGATCCCGTCCCGGAAGCCGGGGAAGTTCTCCACATCGGTGGTGTTCATCAGGGCACCACCCGCGGTCACGGAGCCTTCGAAGACCAGCGGCTTCAAGGAAGCGCGGGCGGTGTAGAGCGCGGCCGTATAGCCCGCGGGCCCGGAACCGATGATGATCACGTTGCGGACGTCGCTCACGGATGTCTTCCTTGTCTCTGCCGACTGCCGGACTGCTGACTGGGCGGGCGGCTCCGGGTTCCCCCGGAATTCCGCTGCCACCCCACCCAACGGATCCTACGGGTCAGGCATTCCCGAGCGCTGTCAGGCAGGGCCCCGGGGCGCGCGGTGTGCCTCAGGGCCGCGGATAGGTCCGGGTCACCAGAAGCTCCCCGGGAGACGACGGAGACGCCGAGACGCAGGACGCGTCGATCACAAAGGCATCGACGAGCGAGCTGTCGGAGGGGTGCGGGAGGACGACGATAAAGGCGGTCTGGCCGTCGTAGGTGTCCTGCTGCGCCGCGAGAGCCGGTTCCTTGCGGCCGGTGCCGCTCTGTACACAGGAGGGCACATTCGGGTCGTCGTCGGCGCGCAGCGGCACATCGGGTGAGTTGCCCTGCCCGGTGACGCCGTTCGACGCGGTGGACTTCCGGTCGGCCAGCAGCTCGTGCACGCGGTCCTTGAGCGTGCCCGAGGAGAGGGTGGACTTCCCGGAGCTCTGGCTGGCATGGGCCTGGGTGCCGCTGTCGCCGTGATCGCCCGAGGAGCCGCCCTGGATGAAGAAGGAGCCGATGCCGATCACCGCCGCGGCGCATGCGCCGCCGAGGACGACCTTGGGCCAGCGGCGGCTACGGCCCGGGCGGGCGCCGGGTCCGGTGGACCCTCGTCCCGGTCCGGTGGCCCCACGCGGGCGCCCAGCGGGCCGATCCGCCGCGGTGGAGGACTTGGATGGGGGCTTCACGGTGTCAGAGGCCGGGATGCCATTGGCGGTTTCACGTGAAACCGGCGTGGGTGCCGGGTCCGGATCCGGAGTTTCACGTGAAACATTGGCCATCGCCTCGGGGGCGGTCGCGTCAAGGAGCGCTTCGGCGGCCAGCGCCGCGTCGATACGGCCCGCGATATCGGCGGGCATCCGCACCGGCCCTGGCAGGGTCCCGAGCAGGGAACGGATCTCTTCCAGGGACGTCGATACGTCCGCGCACAGCTCGCAGCTCGCGAGGTGAGTGCGCACATCGACGGCGCGGGACGGAGAGAGCAGACCCTCGGTGAGTGCGGAGATCTCCGCGACTTCAGGGTGCTCGTCCGTGTCCGTCGAGGATGTCACGCTCGCCCACCTCCGCCCTTCACGGCATCTGTGTCGTTCGGTCCTGCCGTCGGTGGGACGGACGTCCCCTGCGTCCGGTTCCTTCCCACGCCCGAGGGTGAGCTACCCCTCCCGCTGGGGTGGAGATGTGAGAGCAGTGGCAGCAGTCGTGCGCGGCCCCGGGCACAGCGGCTCTTCACGGTGCCGGTCGGCACGTCCAGGACCTTCGCCGCCTCCGCGACGGGATAGCCCTGCATGTCGACCAGCACCAGGGCCGCGCGCTGCTCGGGAGGGAGGGTGCGCAGCGCCCGGAGCAGTTCGCGGTGGAGATCACCGCGTTCGGCGGGAGCGGCGGCTGATTCATGGGGTTCCAGAAGTTGCTCGAGCCGCTCGGTGTCGTCCACGGGGGAGGTGCGACGGGAGGCGGCCTTGCGGGCCCGGTCCAGACAGGCGTTGACCGTGATCCGGTGCAGCCAGGTCGTCACGGCGGACTGGCCCCGGAAGGTGTGCGCGGCGCGGTAGGCGGAGACGAGCGCGTCCTGGACCGCGTCGGCCGCTTCCTCACGGTCGCCGAGGGTACGCAGCGCCACCGCCCAGAGTCTGTCGCGGTGGCGCCGCACTATTTCGCTGAAGGCGTCCGGGTCGCCGTCGACGTGCCGGGCAAGGAGCTCGCCGTCGCTCGCCCCGCCGATGGTGGCGTCGTCCAACGTTGAGCCCCCTGCCCGATCATCCGGCTCAGCCGGTGAACTTCACTTCGGTGATGGCCTGCTTGTAGCCGGGGTCGCTGTACGTGTCACCGGGCGCTTGGGGCATCGCGGTCATCCACACGACGACGTACCGGGCCGATTCCGGCCGATTCACGGTGAGCTTGGCCGTGGTGTCCGAGGTCGTGGTCGTTGCGAGCTTCTTCATTGAACCCAACGGTGCGGAGAAGGAAAGCGAATCCGCCGCGTACAGCGACACCGTGGTGTGGTCGCCGCCGTACTTTAGCCCGAGAGTGGCCGTCGTGGGCTTGTGGCCCTCACCAAGGTCGTACACCAAGCCCACACCCTTCTTGAAGGCCGGGTTGAGATCGGGGCCTTCGTCATAGGTCTTGCTGCGCCACACGGTGTCCGGGTTGTTGTCGTAGGTCAAGGGCACCTGGTTGGTGTGCTGGGGAAGCCCGTCGGGGTAGTACTCCACGGCGTCCTGAATCCTCAGCGGTTTGCTGGCAACCTTCGAGCCCTTGCCGTCGTCCTTCTCGCTGGAGGACTTGCCCGGGTCGGACTTGTTCTCCTCCTTGAGGAGCGTGTCCGCGAGCTGCCAGCTGCCGAGGCCGAGGGCGGCGATCAGAAGGGCGGAGACGGTCCACTTGAGGGCCTTGCCCGTGCGGCTCTGCAGCGGCGGCGGAGGCGGCATGGGAGCGGCCGGGCGGGCCGTGTGCGCGGCGCCGCCACGGTTCGGCGGCTGGCCGTATACGCCCTGTTGGTACGTCGTGCGCGAATACGCCGGCGAAGGGGTGTAGGCGGGCTCGGGCGGCCGGATGCGCGGCATGGCCGCGACGGCCTTGGCCAGCTCCTCGGGGGTGGTGCAGGGCTGGTCCTGACGAGAGGCGGTGGCCCCGTCGTTGACCAGGGCGCGCATCGCGAGCTCGGACAGACCGCGGTGCACTCCCGCGCGGACCTGGTCGGGGGCGATCAGGCCCACGCCCTTGGGCAGCCCGGAGAGGCCATAGGCATCGGTGTCGTACGGCCAGCGCTGAGTGAGCGCCGCGTACAGCAGCGCGCCGATCGCCTCGGTGTCCGTGCGCTGCGGGTGGTCGACGCTGATACCGCGCAGGGCGGCCATGACGGCGAGTCCCCGGATGCGGTACTGGCCGGACTCGGTGCGCAGCACGGAGCCGGGGTTCAGCCGCAGATGGGCCAGGCCCTCGCGGTGAGCGGCGGCCATGGCCTGGGAGACCTGGCTGACCAATTGGTACGCGTCGTGCGGCTCGAGCGGCCCGGCGGCCAGCACGGCGGTGAGTTCGGTGGCGTCTGGAAGCCACTCATGGACGACATAGACGAGATCGTTCTCCTCGACGGCGTCGAGGACCTGGACGAAGCGGGGATCGCCCAGCAAGGCCGCCGAACGGGCGGCGGCGAGCACCGGCCTGGCGCGCGGATGGTCGGCGGGCAGAACATGCACACCGACGGCACGCCGCAGTTTCTCGTCCACGGCACGCCAACTGCTGAATCCGTCCAGACGGGTGACGCACTCCTCCAGACGGTACCGTCTGGCCAACTTGTGACCGCTGTGCAGCTCGAGGGGGCTCGCTTCGGCCGCGGCGCCCACCTCTTCGGTGACCGCGGCCTCCGTCCCCTTACCGACCTTCTCTTTCGTCCCCGCCCCGTCGGCCGTGGCCTTGCCCGCCTCGGCGGTCAGCGGCTCCTCTCCACCGCTGTCGGCCACGTCGACGGCAGCCGTGCTCCGTTCCGCCACCGTCGTTCCTGCCTCCCCATCCGTTGCGCCTACTCCGAGCCAAGACAATTGTGCCCACAGTCCGCCGCTATGCACGACACACGGTGGCGGACGATGGTTGTGCTCAATGATCAGCGTCCGAGTCGTCCGCGCACCATACCGACCATGGCCGTCAGCTCCTCAACGCGCATCCGTTTCGCAGCAATGTAGAAGACCGCGATAAGAACGAGACCGCCGCCCAGCAAACCCGCTACAGAGCCGGCGATGCCCATTCCGAGGGTTTGCATGATGGTGTAGGCCGAGCCGCCGCCCAGGATGGCGGCGGGGATGCTGGCACCCGCGAGGCGGGTGTAGGTGCGGACGACGCGGGGGCCGTCCAGATCGCCGCCCAGCCGGTCGCGCAGCCGCTTCCAGGCCACTCCCACGCCGGTGGCGTAGGCCAGGCCGTAGGCGGCCGCCATACCGGCGACGGCCCAGCGGGCGGGGAGTACGACATAGGCGAGTGCGGAGCCGGCGGCGTTGACGGCGGCGACGATCACCGTGTTGTAGAAGGGGGTGCGGGTGTCCTCGTAGGCGTAGAAGCCGCGGAGGACGACGTACTGCACGGAGAAGGGGATGAGCCCGAGGCCGAACGCCATGAGGATGTAGCCCATGGCTTGGGCCGTTTCGGTGCCCGAGGTCCCGAAAAGCAGGGTGCAGAGGGGGATACCGAGCGCGATGAAGCCGAAGGCGAGGGGGACGATGGCGACGGCGGAGGTGCGCAGGCCCTGCGAAATGTCGTCGCGGACCGCTCCGGGGTCGCCGTCGTGGGCCGCCCGGGAGAGCCTGGGGAGCAGAGCTGCCATCACCGACACGGTGATGATGGCCTGCGGCATGTTCCAGATGAGCTGAGCGCTCGTGTAGCCGACGTAGCTCGCTCCTGGGTGGCCTCCGTTGTCGGCGTCCGTACCGGCCGCGGTGGCGAGCTGGGTCACCACGATGTTGCCGGCCTGGTTGGCGAGCACGAACAGCACGGTCCACTTGGCCAGTTTGGCGGCCTTGCCGAGTCCGTGGCCACGCCAGTCGAAGCGTGGCCGGAAGCGGAAGCCGGCTGCCCGGAGATAGGGGAACATCGCCAGGGCCTGGACGGTGAGGCCGAGGAGTGTGCCGATGCCCAGCAGCCGGATGCCTTCCGGCGTGATGGTCGTGACACCCATGTTGGAGTTGCTGGAGGTGCCGAACACCCAGATGAAGAGGCCGAAAGTGGCGATGACGACAATGTTGTTGAGGACCGGGGTCCACATCATCGCGCCGAACTTTCCCCGGGCGTTGAGGATCTGACCGACCACGACGTGCACGCCCATGAAGAAGATGGTGGGCAGGCAGTAGCGGGCGAAGGTGACCGCAACCTCGTTGGAGGGGGGATCGCTGGCGATGTCCGCAGAGAGCATCCGGATCAGTGCCGGAGCCGCGAACAGCGAAACCGCGACGAGGCTGCCGAGCGCGACCATCGTCAACGTGAGCAGACGGTTGGCGTAGGCCACTCCGCCGTCGTCGTCCTCCTTCATCGCGCGCACGAGCTGTGGGACGAAGACGGAGTTCAGGCCGCCGCCGACGGTGAGGAAGTAGATCATCGCGGGCAGCTGATAGGCGACCTGGTAAGCCTGGCCGAGGCTGGCGGCGCCGAGGCCCGCGACGATCACCATCTGTCGGACGAAGCCGGTCAGGCGGGAGACCAGGGTGCCTGCGGCCATCAGCGCGCTTGACTGCAGCAGACTCCCGGCCCGGCCCGCTGAGGGCTTCTTCGGCTCAGGCTCGGCCGCAGGGGCGGTCACGACGGGAGCGGCCACCGTGGGAGCGGCGGCCGTGGCATGGGCGGACTCGGATCTCGACGGTCCGGGAACCGGTGCCTGCCCCTGTGCGGGCGCCTGCCCGTGCGGGTAGTTCTCCGGGCCCTGCGGGTAGCCCTGGCCCTGGGCGGCCCGGGGGTCGTAGGGCTGCTGATCGCGGTAGAGATGCGCGAAGGCGTCCTGCTGCGGCTGCTGTGGCGCGCCGTAGCCGTCGCCGGGCCCCGGATAGCCGGGGCCCGGCTGACCGCCGGTGTACGGCTGCTGTGCCGCGCCCTGGTGGCCGGGGGCGGCGTCGGAGTGCCATGCGCGCGGGTCGGGGCCCTGCGGTGTGGGGGGCTGCTGGTAGTGCTGCTGCTGGTAGCCCCCCTGCTGGGGTGTGTGGGGGGCGTGCCGGTCGTACAGCGGATCCGTCAGCGGGTCGTGGGCGTAGCGATCCTGTGTCGGATACGGGTAGGGCGTGAAGCTGCCCGTCGCGTACGTATCGTCGAGATACGGATCCGGTGCGTAGTACTGCTGGCCGTACGACCTGCGCGGATCGGCCTGGGGGGCCTGGTGGGCGTCGCCCAGATACGGATCGCGCTGGTGCGGTTCCTGTCCGTAAGGGTCGTGGGAGCCGTGAGGGGAAGGCTGCGGCGGTGGTGGCACTCGGCCATCACCGTCATACGGCGCGTTCATCGCTACCCCACCTCATCGTCCGCTGCGGCCGACCGGCCCCGGCTTTGCTCAACGCTCCACTTTCTCACCCGAGCCGGACGGGCCAGCGCTTTGCGATCCGGTGTCCGCCGCCGGGTCACTCGGCTGCTCGGGCACGAGGGCGTGCGCGGGGTCACGCCGGTCGGTCTCCGGGGCCTCGCTGTCGTCCTCATCCTGCCCGTGCGCCGTCTCGGCGTCTTCCCCGTCTCCGCCGTCCTCACCGCTCCTGGCGGCCGCGCGCTTGCGCTGGACGTAGATCCGGACACCGGCGAGGACCAGCAGCAGCACACCGCCGGCGATCACGAGAATCACGGTCGACGTGATTTCGGTGACATTCACCTCGAACAGCATCTCGCGGCCGTAAGGCTGCCCGTCCGGGGTGTAGAGCTGGGCCGAGACCCACACCGGGCCGTTCGCGTTGGCCGTGGTCCCGAACTTCACGGACTGGCTGTGGCCGCCCTCCACATTGACCAGCTGAGGGTCGCTGATCGCCAGCCGGTTGCCCTGCTGGGAGCGGAGGACGAGCCGTAGCTCGACACCCTGCACCAGGTTGTTCTGCAGGGTCACCGGGACGGTCGCGCTCCGCCCGGAGAGGGTCATGTCCGTCTTGGGGACCAGGCGCACCTTCTTGGTGAGCCCGGACAGATAGGTCTGCACGTCGTGCCGGAAGCCGGCCGCGTTCTGTGCCTCGCTGCGCCATGAGGTCGACATCTCGCGCCTGATCGCGTTCCCGAAGGGAGTGACCACCCGGTACTTGGCGGTCAGAATCGGCTCGAAATTGTCCAGGGTCTTCTGGGTCTCCTGGATCCTGTCGAACGCCTCGGTGGGCAGTTCCCGCGCGCGCAGCGACCGGGGGTAGGAGCGGGTGCTCGGCACCCGCTGGGTGGCGCTCGGGTCGGGCTTCGCCTTCGCGGCCTGTCCCAGGCTCAGCGGCTGCGTCCACTGTCCGGAGAGGCCCTCCAGGGCCGCCGCCATCGCCTGCGCCTGGCTGGTGGTGGGCGTCCGCTGGGGGGCGACCACGATGCTGCGCTGCTTGTCCGGCGCCTGCAGGTTGAACATCTGGCTCTGGGCCAGGAATGTCTGGATGGCGAGGGTGGAGTTCTCCGCCTTGGACATGTCGCCGGTGAAGGCCGTCGACAGCCGTGCGTCGGCGACCACCGCCGTATTGCCGCCGCCGATCTGGCGGGCCGCGGTGGGGGTGTAGGGGAGCCCGCCGGTCTCGCGCAGGCTGTCGCTGCGGGCGATGACGTTGTGCGCGCCGGCGGAGGTGGCGACGTCCACGATCGAGGAGTCGATCGCGCCGTCCACGGGCCAGGCGAAGTCCGTGCGCGGCCTCACCCCGAGGATGGTCTCCACGGTCGTCGAGGCGAGCTCGGTGGCGCCCTGGAGGTGGCTGAGGGTGCCGGTGACGTTCTTACCGCGGTGGGCGAGCGAGGCGAGGTCGGGGTCGGCGAACGGCAGCGCGACCACCTGCTTGCCGTCCACGGCCTTCTGCAGGGCGTCGAGCCACTGCTTGGCGACCGTCTGGCCGCGGCCCGCCTTGGTCCCCTTGCCCGAGGGGTTCTGGACCTCGTACTTCTTGGTCATCGCGTCGACCGTGGCGAGCAGGTCGGGGTCGATCACCCAGGTGATGGGGAGGTTCTTCCCCAGGGCGACCATCTGCTGGAGACGGCCGCCGGGGGCCAGCTCCTTGGCGAGGCGGTCGTCCCGGAAGATCGGGGTGCGGTCCTCGTCGTTGTCCGTGCGCGCGGTCACATGCGTGGCGGAGATCAGCGGCCACAGATAGGTGAGCTGGGACTTCTTCGTGGCCGTGCCGGACTGCCAGGGCAGGAAGGTCCGCTCGATGCCCAGCACCTGGGGCCAGGGCTGACTGGAGGTGCCACCGGTGAGCGAGACGCCGAGCTGATAGACGCCGTTCTCCCCCAGGTGCAACTGGTCCACCGGTATGGAGAGGGAGAAGTCACGGCTGGTGCCGGCGGACAGCTTGCCGATCTTCTTGGCGTATTTGCCGTCCACCTCGGTGCCGTCGAGGCCCTCCGTATAGCCGGTGCGGTGGGCGGCGGTGTCGATCGCGCTGCGGCCGTCCATGGTCGGACCGACGCGGAGGCCCACCCGGGCCCCCGACACCGTGTTCTTGGTGTCATTGGTGACGGTGCCGCTGACGGTGAGGGTGTCGCTCTTCTTCGGTGCGGTGGGGGTCAGCGAGGTGATGGAGACGTCCACCGAGCGTGAGCCGGTGGCCTTGCTCTCCGCGTGGGCGGCGGGCGCCGCCGGAATCTGTGTCAGGCCCGCGAGCATCGGCGCCGCGGCGAGCAGGGCCGCTGTGCGCCGCAACCATCGTCGGGCGCGAGCGGAAGTTGTCCCCCGGAGGTCTGCCGCATCGGCCACGCGCTCGCCCGTCCCTTGTCGTCAGTAGGTCGTCAGTGGTCGTCGCAATGTGCGTCCACGAAATGGTAACGATGCCCGCTGTGGCGAAGTGCTGTGGATGGCTCCACAAGATCGTTACGCAGTGGTGGTCCGCGTCGGGTGTGGAGTCCGCGGGGCGCACGGCCACGTACCCTGTTCTGTTGTGCCGAACGCCAACAATGACAGCCGACCCCCGCAGCCGACCAATGAGCTCAGCCAGGTGCAGCGCCGCGCCGTGGGCGAGCTTCTGCGGGTCTCTCCCGTCGCCGACGATCTTGCCCGTCGCTTCCAGCAGGCCGGTTTCCGCCTGGCTCTGGTCGGTGGCTCGGTACGGGACGCGCTGCTCGGCCGGCTCGGTAACGATCTGGACTTCACGACGGACGCTCGGCCGGACGAGGTGCTGAAGATCGTACGGCCGTGGGCGGACGCGGTGTGGGATGTCGGCATCGCCTTCGGCACCGTCGGCTGCCGTAAGGACATGGCCGCAGGAAGCGGGTCGGATCAGAGCTTCCAGATTGAAATCACGACTTATCGGTCAGAAGCCTATGACCGGACATCCCGGAAGCCCGAGGTGTCGTACGGCGACTCCATCGAGGAGGACCTGGTCCGTCGGGACTTCACGGTCAACGCGATGGCGGTGGCGCTTCCGCAGAAGGAGTTCATCGACCCGCACCACGGTCTGGAGGATCTCGCCGCCCGGGTGCTGCGCACCCCCGGGACGCCCGAGGAGTCCTTCTCCGACGATCCGCTGCGGATGATGCGTGCCGCGCGCTTCGCCGCGCAGCTGGACTTCGAGGTGGCCCCCGAGGTGGTCGCCGCGATGACGTCGATGGCCGACCGTGTCGACATCGTCTCGGCCGAGCGGGTACGTGATGAGCTCAACAAGCTCATCCTGGCCGACCACCCCCGCGAGGGGCTGCGGCTGCTGGTGGAGACCGGGCTCGCCGACCGCGTCCTGCCGGAGCTCCCGGCGCTGCGCCTGGAGCGTGATGAGCACCACCGCCACAAGGATGTGTACGAGCATTCGCTGACGGTGCTGGACCAGGCCATCGACCTGGAGGCCGAGGGGCCCGATCTGGTGCTGAGGCTGGCCGCGCTGCTGCATGACATCGGTAAGCCCAAGACGCGCCGCTTCGAGAAGGACGGTCGGGTCTCCTTCCACCACCACGAGGTGGTGGGAGCCAAGATGACCAAATACCGGATGGCGAAGCTCAAGTACTCCAATGAGCTGATCAAGGACGTCTCGCGCCTTGTCGAGCTGCATCTGCGCTTCCACGGCTATGGCACGGGGGAATGGACCGACTCGGCCGTCCGCCGCTATGTCCGTGACGCCGGGCCGCTGCTGGACCGGCTGCACAAGCTGACCCGCTCGGACTGCACCACCCGCAACAAGCGGAAGGCGACGGCGCTCTCGCGTGCCTACGACGGCCTCGAGGAGCGCATCGCCCGGCTGCAGGAGCAGGAGGAGCTGGACTCGATCCGCCCGGATCTGGACGGCAACGAGATCATGAAGATCCTCGGCATCCCCCCGGGGCCGCAGGTCGGCAAGGCGTACAAGCATCTGCTGGAGATGCGGCTGGAGCACGGTCCGATGGAGCGGGACACCGCGATCGCCGCGCTCCAGGAGTGGTGGGACGCTCAGTCGGAGGGCTGAGCCCCTCCGGTTTCACGTGAAACATCGATCCGCTGGGCGTGGTCCCGGTCATGTTTCACGTGAAACCTGACCAGCAGCGCGGTGGCCGCATAGATCAGCGCCACGCAGATCAGCAGCGGGGCTGACCTGCCGTCTGGTGGCAGTATCACCGCGGCGACCGCCGCGGCTCCCACGAAGGCGACGTTGAACAGCACGTCGTAGAGGGAGAAGATCCGGCCGCGGAAGTCATCGGCGATGGCGGACTGCACGACGGTGTCGGTGGCGATCTTGGCGCCCTGGGTGACGAGCCCGAGGACGAACGCGGCGATCAGCATGGGGGCGGGCTCGAAGGGCAGCCCGAGCCCCGGTTCCAGAAGGGCCGCGCTTCCCGCGCACACCATCACCCAGGAGAGCCGGCCGTCCGGCCGGGAGGACGCAGGGGTCCTGAGCCGGGCCACCGCCCATGGCGTGATCACCGCCGCCGCGAAGAAGCCCGCGCCCGAGACGCCGACGGCCAGCCCCAGAAGCGCGAGCCCCTCGGACTCGGTGTCGGCCCATGCGTAGCGGCAGAGCATCAGCACCGTCACCGTGAGCGCCCCGTAGCAGAAGCGCATCAGCGTCATCGCGGCCAGCGCCACAGTGGGGTCCCGGCGTTCCAGTAGATGGCGTACACCCGCGACCAGACCCCGCGCGGTGCTCGTCAGGGCCGCGGGGAGACGGGGCTGAAGGGCCGCGGGATCCGGCCCCAGCAGGCCCGGTGCCATCGACAGAGCCGTGAGCCCGGCGATGAGATAGAGCGCGGCGCCCAGCAGGACGACCAGCGCGTCCGACGAGGTGCCTCCCGGGCCCGACAGCCGGACGATGAAGGCGAGGCTGCCCCCGGCCGTGGCGGCGAGCGTTCCGGCGGTGGGCGAGAGGGAGTTGGCCATGACCAGACGTTCCTGGCTGTCGACGACCCGCGGCAGGGCCGCCGAAAGACCGGCCAGCACAAAGCGGTTGACGGCCGTCACCGACAGGGCCGAGACGTAGAAGAGCCACTCCGGCACCTGGCCGAGGACCAGCACGGCGGTTCCGGTGGCCAGTCCCGAGCGCAGCAGATTGCCGTAGAGCAGCACCTGCCGCCGGCGCCAGCGGTCCAGCAGCACACCGGCGAAGGGGCCGAGCAGGGAGTAGGGGAGCAGCAGGACGGCCATGGCGGAGGCGATGGCCGCGGCGGAGGTCTGCTTCTCCGGGGAGAAGACCACATACGTGGCGAGTGCGACCTGGTAGACGCCGTCAGCCGCCTGGGACAGCAGGCGGATGGCCAGAAGGCGCCGGAAGTCACGCAGTTGCAGCAGTACGCGGAGATCACGCACAACAGGCATGACATCAGCCTCACACACCACACGGGCCTCCGGGTGTATTACCCGAAGGCCCGTGATCACGCGGCGGGAAGAATCAGCGCATGGCGCGTCAGCGCTCGACCTCGCCCTTGATGAACTTCTCCACGTTCTCCTGCGCCTCGTTGTCGAAGTACTGCACCGGCGGCGACTTCATGAAGTACGAGGAGGCGGAGAGGATCGGGCCGCCGATGCCGCGGTCCTTGGCGATCTTCGCGGCGCGCAGCGCGTCGATGATGACACCCGCGGAGTTCGGGGAGTCCCACACCTCGAGCTTGTACTCCAGGTTCAGCGGGACATCGCCGAACGCGCGGCCCTCCAGGCGGACATAGGCCCACTTGCGGTCGTCCAGCCAGGCCACGAAGTCCGAGGGGCCGATGTGGACGTTGTCGGCGCCCAGATCGCGGTCGGGGATCTGGGAGGTGACGGCCTGGGTCTTGGAGATCTTCTTGGACTCCAGGCGCTCCCGCTCGAGCATGTTCTTGAAGTCCATGTTGCCGCCGACGTTCAGCTGCATGGTGCGGTCCAGGACGACGCCCCGGTCCTCGAACAGCTTGGCCATCACGCGGTGCGTGATGGTCGCGCCGACCTGCGACTTGATGTCGTCACCGACGATCGGCACCCCGGCCTCGGTGAACTTGTCCGCCCACTCCTTGGTGCCGGCGATGAACACCGGAAGGGCGTTGACGAAGGCGACCTTGGCGTCGATGGCGCACTGGGCGTAGTACTTGGCGGCGTCCTCGGAGCCGACCGGGAGGTAGCAGACCAGAACGTCGACCTGCTTGTCCTTGAGGACCTGGACGACGTCGACCGGGGCCTCGTCGGACTCGTCGATGGTCTGGCGGTAGTACTTGCCGAGTCCGTCGAGCGTGTGGCCGCGCTGGACCGTGACACCGGCCGTCGGCACGTCGCAGATCTTGATGGTGTTGTTCTCGCTGGCGCCGATGGCGTCCGCGAGGTCCAGGCCGACCTTCTTCGCGTCCACGTCGAAGGCGGCCACGAACTCCACGTCGTTCACGTGGTAGTCGCCGAACTGCACGTGCATCAGACCCGGCACGCGGGTGTCCGGGTCGGCGTCCTTGTAGTACTCGACGCCCTGTACCAGCGAGGCGGCGCAGTTGCCCACGCCGACGATGGCTACACGAACCGAACCCATTCCGGTTGCTCCCTGTGTGTACTGGATGAGGCCCCGCGGCTGCCGGGCCTCACTTGGCGGTGTCATCGGACGGATCCGGCCGGGATCCACCCCGGTGCCGGGGCGGGCCGTCCGCATCTCCTGACTGGTCCTGCTCCTGCTGTGGCGGCCGGTCCTCATCCCGCTCGATCGCCCGGTCCTGCCCGGCGGTGCCGTCGCGCTGGTCGCGCCCGGACCGCTCGCTCTCGATCAGCTCGTTCAGCCAGCGGACCTCGCGCTCCACCGACTCCATCCCGTGCCGCTGCAGCTCGAGGGTGTAGTCGTCCAGCCGCTCGCGGGTGCGGGCCATGGCGGCGCGCATCTTGTCCAGGCGCTCCTCCAGGCGGCTGCGCCGCCCTTCGAGCACCCGCATCCGAACGTCTCGTGACGTCTGGCCGAAGAAGGCGAAACGGACGCCGAAGTGCTCGTCCTCCCAGGCGTCCGGCCCGGTGTGGGAGAGAAGCTCCTCGAACCGCTCCTTCCCCGCCGCCGTGAGCCGGTAGACGATCTTGGCCCGGCGGCCGGAGAGGGGCGCCGCGAGGGCGTCCTGAGAGGCGCTGCCGGATTCCTCGATCAACCAGCCGTTGGAGACCAGCGTCTTGAGGCAGGGATAGAGGCTGCCGTAGCTGAACGCCCGGAACACCCCGAGTGACGTGTTGAGCCGCTTGCGCAGCTCGTATCCGTGCATCGGGGACTCGCGCAGCAGGCCGAGGACGGCGAACTCCAGGACGCCGGAGCGTCTGCTCATTCCCCGCCTCCCCTCTCCTCCGAGCCGACTATGTCGAGCTGATGTATCGACTCGATACATCAAGACGATAGATCCGTGCCCCCGGCGGGACAAGAGGGCCCACGGTGAACGCCGTCACATCATCAATTCGTGGCATTCAATCTGACGGTTATGGAGTGAAGGTGGCGGCTGGGCGGGTTTTGACCGTGCGTACTCTGTTCGCCATGCAGACCTATGGGAACCAAGTGACGCCGCGATGCGTCCTCGTCCCGGATGCAGTGCGTCCGGTTGCCTGGTGCGACCGGACCGCACATTGGGGGGACCGGAAGCCATCTGCCGCTTTCAGGCGATAGCGCCTGCCCGAGGAGAAGTCGTTCCATGAGCGAGCACCGTCGCAAACCGCCGCAGCCCCAAGGCGGCGGACGAGCAGCGGCCCGGCGAGCCGGACAGCAGTCGTCCGGCCGCCGCGCAGCACCGACGCACAACGCCGCAGCCGGGTCGGACGCCACCCCCCAGGGGGAAGAGCGTCCTTACGGCGGCCGCGCGGCGGCCCGCCGGGCCGCACAACGCGGCGGCGGCCGTAGACGAGGAGCCGATCCGGGCGCGGGCGGCGTGGGCCACGGCGGTCGCGGTGGCGGCCGGCGGGGGGCCGGCGGCGGCCGCGGGCATGACTCGGGGGGCGATGGGCACCCCGGCAAGAAGCGCTTTATCGACTACCCGCGTGGGGGAAGGTCGGGTTTCCGGCGCTGGGTTCCGTCCTGGAAGCTGGTGACGGGAACCTTCCTCTTCTTCTTCGCGGTGCTGCTCGGCGCCGTCGGCATAGGGCTGTGGCTGGTGCAGGTGCCGACCGCCCAGGCCGCGTCCCAGACCCAGAAGAACGTCTACTACTGGGCGGACGGCAAGCAGATGGTGGTCTCCGGCGGTGGTGACCTCAACCGTCAGATCGTCCCCCTCAGCAAGATCCCCAAGTCCATGCAGAACGCGGTGATCTCCGCGGAGAACGCCAGCTTCTACCAGGACTCCGGCGTGGACCCGATGGGTATCGCGCGCGCGGTCGTCAACATGGCGCGGGGCGGCGCGACCCAGAGTGGGTCGACCATCACCCAGCAGTTCGTGAAGAACACCTACCTGGACCAGTCGCAGACGCTCACGCGCAAGGTCAAGGAACTGTTCATCTCCATAAAGGTGGGCGCGACCAAGGACAAGGACTACATCCTCGGGAGCTACCTGAACACCGCCTACTACGGACGTGGTGCCTACGGCTGCCAGGCGGCGGCCCGCGCGTACTACGACCGTGACTGCTCGGCCCTGACGCCCAGCCAGAGCGCCTTCCTGGCCTCGACGCTGAACGGCCCCAACCTCTACGACCCCAACGGCGGCTACGGCGCCGCGGCCACCAAGGAGGCCAACACCAAGCGGGCCAAGCAGCGCTGGGAGTGGATCCTGCGGCGTGAGGTCGCCGTGCACAGGTTGAGCAGGACCGAGGCCCAGGAGTGGATCGGCAAGGGTTTCCCGATGCCGCAGGACCCGAAGGTGGCCACGAACAAGCAGGGTCAGATCGGCTACCTCACCGACCTCGCCGACAACTACATCATCGCCAACACCGGCATCAGCAAGTCGAAGCTGGACAAGGGCGGCTATCAGATCCACACCACCTTCGACCGGAAAAAGATCAGTGAGCTGACCCGGGCGGTCGAGAAGGTCTCCAAGGAGAACATCAAGCCGAAAGACCGCGACGTGGACAAGCACGTCCAGTTCGGCGGCGCCTCGGTGGAGCCCAAGACGGGCAAGATCCTGGCCATCTACGGCGGCAAGAACGCGCTGGAGCACTACCGCAACAACGCCGACTACACCGGTGTCCAGGTGGGCTCGACCTTCAAGCCCTTCGTGATGGCCGCCGCGATGACCAATGGCGTCCGCGATCCGAAGGGCACCCGGGAGCAACCCGATTCCGAGCGCACCCTGGTCTCGCCGAGCAGTGTCTACAACGGCGACAACAAGTTGACCCTGCGGGACTACGACGGCACCGTCTGGCACGACAAGGACGGCAAGGAGTGGCACCAGCGGAACGACGGTGACGAGGACAAGGGCCCGGTCAGCCTGCGCACCGCGATGCAGTACTCGGTGAACACCCCGTTCATCCAGCTGGGCATGGACGTCGGCACCGACAAGGTGCGGGACTCGGCCCTGGCCGCGGGCCTCAGCAAGGAGCAACTGGCCTCGATCACCCCGACGTTCTCGCTCGGCACCTCCGCACCCAGCGCCATCCGGCTCGCCGGGGCGTACGCCACCTTCGCGGCCAGCGGCGAGCAGGCCGACCCGTACTCGGTGGAGCGGGTCGAGGACAAGAACGGCCCCATCTACGACCACAAGCAGGACGCCCAGCTCAAGCGGGCGTTCGACTCCAACGTGGCGAACAACGTCACCGACGTCCTGGAGAACGTGGTCCAGCACGGCACCGGCACCTCGGCGAAGATCGGCCGACCGGTGGCGGGCAAGACCGGAACCACCGACGAGAACAAGTCGGCCTGGTTCTCCGGCTACACCCCGCAGCTGTCCACCGCGATCGGCATGTGGCGGGTGGACGACCAGGCCAAGAGCCAGAAGTTCCTGTCCATGCGCGGTGTGGGCGGTCAGAAGACGATCCACGGCGCGTCCTTCCCGGCGGAGATCTGGGCCGACTACATGCGCGGTGCCCTGCAGGGCAAGCCGGTCAAGGACTTCCCCGCGGCCACCCCGATCGGCCAGAAGGTCTTCGGCGAGGACGCGAGCCCGAGCCCGACCAAGACGACGGAAAAGCCTTCCGAGTCCCCGTCGGAGTCCCCTTCGGAATCTCCGTCGGAGTCGCCCTCGGAGTCGCCGTCCGGCAGCCCGACCCCGACGGACACTTGTGACCCGCTGGACTTCGACTGCAACGACGACGGCGGGAACCAGAACGGCGGCAACCAGAACGGAGGCCAGAACGGCGGTCCGGGCGGTCCGACCACTTCGCCGACCTCGGATCCGCCGGGCGGGCCCGGAGGCATATTCGGCGGCCCGTCCGGGGCCCGGCGGGAGGACTAGCCCGTAGCCCCGTACGACCCGTTCACCACTCGCCGGCCGCGCCGGAGCGAACCCCGCTCCGGCGCGGCCGGCGCCGTTCCGGGCCCTGGACGGCCCTCTGCGCCCCTCGCACCCTGCTTCCCGCCCCGAGGACCCGCCGAGCCGTCCGCGGCGCGCTCAGCGCCCGCTGGGGCGGTCCTGACTCCTGCCGCCAGGCTCGTACGGCAGGATGGGGGCCATGAGCGTGCGCGAGGACCCACAGGCCGAGCCCGTCAGGCCGACCGCCGAGGACCCGCTGGCCGCGGCCGGCAGCGAGCTGATCGGTGGGCCGGCCGGGCGCCGGGCTCTGCTCGGCACGAGCTGGTGGACCCCGGTGCGGATTGTGGCGATCGCCGCCATCGGCATGTTCGCCCTGGGCATGGTGCAGAAGCTGCCGTGCTACGACGGCGGCTGGTTCTACGGCGCCACCGCCCAGTACACCCACGCCTGCTACTCCGACATACCGCACCTCTACAACGGCCGCGGCTTCGCCATCGACCTCGTCCCGTACTTCGACCGCATACCGGACAGCGTCTCGGGCGGGATGCAGTACCTGGAGTACCCGGTCCTCACCGGCCTCTTCATGGAGGTCGCCTCCTGGCTGACCCCGCACGGCGGCTCCGTCCAGGACCGTGAGCAGATCTACTGGCTGGTCAACGCGGGCATGCTGATGGTCTGCACCGCGGTCATCGCGGTCTGTGTGGCCCGTACGCACCGCCGCCGCCCCTGGGACGCGCTGCTGGTCGCCCTGGCCCCCGCCTTCGCGCTCACGGCCACCATCAACTGGGACCTGCTCGCCGTCGCCCTTACGGCCGCCGCCCTGCTGATGTGGTCCCGCAGCCGCCCGCTGGCCGCCGGTGTGCTGCTGGGGCTCGCGACGGCCGCGAAGCTCTACCCCGGGCTGCTGCTCGGTGCGGTGCTGGTGCTCTGCCTGCGGGCGGGGCGGCTGAGGGCCTTCTGGACGGCGACGGGCGGAGCCGCGGCCGCCTGGCTCGTGGTGAACCTCCCCGTGATGATCACCACGCAGGGCGGTGGCCTGCACATCCGCGAGGGCTGGAAGACGTTCTACACCTTCAGCCAGGAGCGCCCTGTCGACTTCGGCTCCCTGTGGCTGATCATCTCGCAGCGCACCGGGAACCCCCTGGAGGACGTCAACACCTACGGAACCCTCCTGATGGTCCTGGCCTGCATCGGGGTGGCGGCGCTCGCCCTGTGCGCCCCGCGCCGTCCGCGCCTGGTCCAGCTCTCCTTCCTGATCGTCGCGGCGTTCGTGCTCACCAACAAGGTCTACTCACCGCAGTACGTGCTGTGGCTGATCCCGCTGGCGGCACTGGCACGGCCGCGCTGGCGGGACTTCCTGGTCTGGCAGGCGTGCGAGGTCATGTACTTCCTCGGGATCTGGATGTACCTCGCGTACACGGGCAGCGGCGACCAGCACCGGGGGCTGCCCGCGGAGGGCTATCAGCTGGCGATCGCCGTGCATCTGCTGGGGACGCTCTATCTGTGCGCCCTGATCGTCCGGGACGCGCTGGTGCCGGAGCGGGACCCGGTGCGCAAGGACGGCGCGGACGACCCCGGAGGAGGCGTGCTGGACCGGGCCCCGGACGCGTTCGTGCTGGGACGGGCGCGGCGCGCTTCCCGGTACGAGAGCGCGGCGCTGGTGGACTGGGGCGTCCACCGGGAGTGAGCCCTGGACGGGAGCCCCTCCCGGCGGCGCGCGCTCAGCGGTCGAAGAGCCGGTCGAACTGCGTCGTGGTGTGCCGCAGATGCGCCACCAACTCGTCCCCCACCTGGGGTGCCTGGACCTCACCGGGCACGAACAGGATGGACACCTGCATATGCGGCGGCTCGGCGAACCACCGCTGCTTGCCCGCCCATACGAACGGCGAGAGATTGCGGTTGACGGTCGCGAGGCCGGCGCGGGCGACCCCCTTGGCGCGGGGCATCACCCCGTGCAGCGCCTTGGGCGCCTCCAGACCGACGCCGTGGGAGGTGCCGCCCGCGACGACGACCAGATGGCCGTCGGAGGCGGACTTCTGCTGGCGGTAGCCGAAGCGGTCGCCCTTCGCGACCCGGGTGACGTCGAGCACCGAGCCCCGGTACTCCGTCGAGTCGTGGTCGCCCAGCCACAGCCGGGTGCCGATGCGCGCCCGGAAGCGGGTCTGCGGGAACTGCTGCTGCAGCCGGGCCAGTTCCTCGGCCTTGAGATGGCTGACGAACATGGTGTGCAGCGGCAGCCGTGCCGCCCGCAGCCGGTCCATCCAGGCGATGACCTCCTCGACTGCGTCCAGGCCGTCGGTGCGGTCGAGCGGGAGGTGGATGGCGAACCCCTCCAGCCGGACGTTCTCTATCGCGGCGTGCAGCTTGGGCAGGTCCTGCTCGGTGATGCCGTGCCGCTTCATGCTGCTCATGACCTCGATGACCACACGCGCGTTCACCAGGCCGTAGACGCCGTCGACCGACGAGACCGAGCGGATGACCCGGTCCGGCAGCGGCACCGGCTCCTCACCGCGCCGGAAGGGGGTGAGTACGAGCAGGTCACCGCTGAAGAAGTCCTTCATCCGGGCGGCCTCGTAGGTGGTCCCGACCGCGAGGACGTCGCTGCCCATGCGGGCTGCCTCCTCGGCCAGGCGCTCGTGGCCGAAGCCGTAGCCGTTGCCTTTGCAGACCGGGACTATCCCTGGGAACTGCTGGATCACCGTCTGCTGGTGCGCCCGCCAGCGCGCGGTGTCGACGTAGAGGGTGAGCGCCATTGGCCGGTCCCGGAACCTTTCTCGTTGCCGCGGTGTATTGGAAGTATGGGAAACAGCGAATCGTGGTCAGCGGCGCGACATGTAGATGTCGAGTGCCTTGTGCAGGAGCTTGTTGAGCGGGAAGTCCCACTCGCCGAGGTACTCGGCAGCCTGCCCACCGGTGCCCACCTTGAACTGGATCAGACCGAAGAGATGATCTGTCTCATCGAGGGAGTCGCTGATGCCGCGCAGATCGTAGACGGTCGCGCCCAGCGCGTACGCGTCGCGGAGCATCCGCCACTGCATCGCGTTCGAGGGCCGGACCTCACGCTTGTGGTTGGCGGAGGCGCCGTAGGAGTACCAGACATGGCCTCCGACGATCAGCATCGTGGCCGCGGCCACGACCTCGTTCTCGTGCATCGCGAAGTACAGCCGCATCCGGTTGGGGTCCTCGGTGTTGAGGGCCGTCCACATGCGCTGGAAGTAGCTGAGCGGGCGGGGCCGGAAGTGGTCGCGCTCCGCGGTGATCTCGTAGAGCCGCTGCCACTCGGGCAGATGCTCGTAGCCGCCCTGGACGACCTCGACACCGGCCTTCTCGGCCTTCTTGATGTTGCGGCGCCACAGCTGGTTGAAGCCCTTGTGGACATCCTCCAGGGAGCGGTTCTCCAGCGGCACCTGGAAAACGTACCGCGGCTGGACGTCACCGAAGCCGGCCCCGCCGTCCTCGCCCTGCTGCCAGCCCATGCGCCGCAGCCGCTCGGCGACCTCGAAGGCGCGCGGCTCGATGAAGGTGGCCTCGACATCGCGCAGCCGCTTGACGTCGGGGTTCTGGATGCCCGACTTGATCGCGGTGGAGTCCCAGCGGCGGATGATGACCGGCGGGCCCATCTTCACGGAGAACGCGCCCTGCTGCTTCAGATGCGCGAGCATCGGGCGCAGCCAGTCCTCGAGGTTGGGCGCGTACCAGTTGATGACCGGGCCCTCGGGCAGATAGGCGAGATAGCGCTTGATCTTGGGCAGCTGCCGGTAGAGCACGAGGCCGGCGCCGACGAGCTGGCCCGTGGCGTCGAACCAGCCGAGGTTCTCCGAGCGCCACTCCGACTTGACGTCAGCCCATGCCGGGACCTGCATGTGGCTGGCCGCGGGCAGGCTCTGGATATACGCCAGATGCTGCTCTCGGCTGATCGTCCTCAGGGTCAGGCTCATGCGGGGCGCTCCTCGGCAGGTGTGTCCCCAGGGTCGGGGCTCCGGCTCTCGCGCCGAAGCCTACTGCGACCGGGACGCGCCCCGTTCGGGCCTGGGGCAACCAGGCTCCGGGCGGGCTCAGCCCAGCAATCCGCCGAAGAGCCCTCCGTGTGCCATGCCGAGGTAGAAGCCGACCCCCGCGGCACCGAGTCCGATGATCAGCACGAACCGCTCACCGGTGGTCGCGGAGATCAGTTGGCCCCAGGCGCCAGTGATCATTCCGACCAGCCCGGTCCATGAGCTGACCAGGTGGAGCTGGGTGAAATGCGCCGTGACGAAGGCGATCGCCCCGATCACCAGCGTGGTCACGGCGAAAGCGTTCTCAACGGGATGCGACTTGCCATCGGTGTCCAGGAAGGAGAGCAAGCCGTGATGGGGTCGTGCTGCCTGTGCCATGGGGCACCTCCAGGTAGGCACATAGAGCAAAGCGGCGAACTGTAATGCCGCTCACACCCGATGTGTACAGATTGCGGGCTAAGACGCCCGGATTTCAAGCGGGAGGCCGTAGCCGGGTACTGTGTACCGTCCGCGGTGGTGTCTGCACAGGCGCCGAAGCGGATACGCATCACGACCCTCCTGCCACGGAACGACCGTGGCCGCTGAGTCCAAAGGAGGTGGGTTCCACATGCGTCACTACGAGGTGATGGTCATCCTCGACCCCGATCTCGAGGAGCGCGCTGTCTCCCCGCTGATCGAGAACTTCCTTTCCGTCGTCCGTGAGGGCGAAGGCAAGGTCGAGAAGGTCGACACCTGGGGCCGTCGTCGTCTCTCGTACGAGATCAAGAAGAAGCCCGAGGGCATCTACTCGGTCATCGACCTGCAGGCAGAGCCCGCGGTCGTCAAGGAGCTCGACCGCCAGCTGAACCTGAACGAGTCGGTCCTCCGGACCAAGGTCCTCCGTCCCGAGACCCACTGACGCGTAAGCGTTCAGCGGTCATCGGGGCCGTATCGCAACGAGTAGCAAGCAGCCCAGCAGTACCCGCCGAGAGGTTCCCCCAATGGCAGGCGAGACCGTCATCACGGTCGTCGGCAATCTCGTCGACGACCCCGAGCTGCGTTTCACCCCGTCCGGTGCGGCGGTCGCGAAGTTCCGCGTCGCGTCCACTCCCCGTACCTTCGACCGGCAGACCAACGAGTGGAAGGACGGCGAGAGCCTCTTCCTCACGTGCTCGGTGTGGCGGCAGGCCGCGGAGAACGTGGCCGAGTCCCTTCAGCGCGGCATGCGCGTCATCGTGCAGGGTCGTCTGAAGCAGCGGTCCTACGAGGACCGTGAGGGGATCAAGCGCACGGTCTATGAGCTGGATGTCGACGAGGTCGGCGCCAGTCTGCGCAACGCCACAGCCAAGGTCACCAAGACCACCGGTCGCGGTGGTCAGGGTGGTTACGGCGGCGGCGGCGGCCAGGGCGGCGGAGGCGGTTGGGGCGGCGGCCCCGGCAACTCCGGCGGCGGCCAGCAGGGCGGCGGCGCTCCGGCCGACGACCCGTGGGCGACCGGCGCACCGGCCGGCGGCCAGGGCGGCGGCGGCGGTGGTGGCTGGGGCGGCGGCTCCGGCAACTCCGGCGGCGGCTACTCGGACGAGCCGCCCTTCTAGGCCCGGAGCGCTGTTTCACGTGAAACCACGTGAAACAACAGCGCTCGGTCTGGTCAGGGCGACCAGCACATACTTCTTGATCACACTGGAGAGAGACAATGGCGAAGCCGCCTGCTCGCAAGCCTAAGAAGAAGGTTTGCGTGTTCTGCAAGGAGAAGATCTCCTACGTCGACTACAAGGACACGAACCTGCTGCGGAAGTTCATTTCCGACCGCGGCAAGATCCGTGCCCGCCGGGTCACCGGCAACTGCACCCAGCACCAGCGTGACGTCGCCACGGCTGTGAAGAACAGCCGTGAGATGGCGCTGCTGCCCTACACCTCCACCGCGCGATAAGGGAAGGGTGACCCAGTCATGAAGATCATCCTCACCCACGAGGTCTCCGGCCTCGGTACCGCCGGTGACGTCGTGGACGTCAAGGACGGTTACGCCCGTAACTACCTCGTTCCGCGTGGTCTGGCGATCCGCTGGACCAAGGGCGGCGAGAAGGACGTCGAGCAGATCCGCCGCGGTCGTCGCATCCGCGAGATCGCCACGATCGAGCAGGCCAATGAGGTCAAGGCTCGGCTCGAGGGCGTCAAGGTGCAGCTGAAGACCCGTGCCGGCGACGCCGGCCGGCTGTTCGGCTCCGTCACCCCGGCCGACATCGCTTCGGCGATCAAGGACGCGGGTGGTCCGGACGTGGACAAGCGCCGCATCGAGGTGCAGTCGCCGATCAAGACCCTGGGCGCGCACCAGGTCTCGGTCCGTCTGCACGCCGAGGTTGCCGCCAAGGTCGGCGTCGAGGTCGTCGCCGCCTGACGACCGTGACGGTCGCCTTTGGCACCGTGCACCGGAGGGCCGCACCCTGTGGGGTGCGGCCCTCCGTCGTGCCGGGGGACCGGTGGCTCTGGTTTTGTCCGGGGACGCGCGTGCTGTGGTCCGGCGGGCTCAGCCTCGTACCGCGCCGGTGACGATCCAGCGGCCGGAGCGGGTGCGCAGCCACAGGGTCGCCAACCGGACCGACATCATCAGCGCCATCGTGCACCACAGCGCGGTCAGCCCGCCGCCGAACGAGGGGACCAGCAGCGCCACCGGGGCGAAGGCGGCGAGGGTGACGATCATCGCCGAGGCCAGATACGGCCCGTCGCCCGCGCCCATCAGCACGCCGTCGAGGACGAAGACCAGACCCGAGACCGGCTGGATGAGGGCCGTCACCAGCAGAGCGGGCAGCAGGGCGTCCCGTACCGCGGCATCGGTGGTGAACAGGGGGATGAACAGTGGCCGGGAGGCGACCACCAGCAGGCCCAGCGCCACGCCCGAGGCGATGCCCCAGTGCACCATGCGGCGGCAGGCGGCCCGGGCCCCCTCCTCGTCGCCCGCCCCCAGATAGCGTCCGATGATCGCCTGGCCCGCGATGGCGATGGCGTCCAGGGCGAACGCCAGCAGACTCCACAGGGTGAGCACGATCTGATGGGCGGCGATGTCGGTGTCGCCGAGGCGGGCCGCAACGGCCGTCGCGATCAGCATCACGGCGCGCAGCGAGAGCGTACGGATCAGCAGCGGTGTCCCGGCATGGACACAGGCCCTGATCCCGGCGGCATCGGGCTTCAGCGAGGTGCCATGGCGCCGCGCGCCCCGGATGACCACGGCGAGGTAGACGGCGGCCATGGCGTTCTGGGCGATCACCGTGCCCCAGGCCGAGCCCGCGATGCCCAGCCCGGCCGCGTAGACCAGGGTGACGTTCAGCGCGGCGTTGGCCCCGAAGCCGCCGATGGCGACATACAGCGGGGTGCGGGTGTCCTGGAGGCCGCGGAGGACCCCGGTGGCGGCGAGCACCACCAGCATCGCGGGGATGCCGAGGGCGCTGATCCGCAGATAGGTGATGGCGTAGGGCGCGGCGGTGTCCGAGGCGCCGAAGAGGTCGATGAGGGCGGGGGCGGTGGGAAGGGCCACGGCGATGACGGCGGCGCCGAGCAGCAGGGCCAGCCAGATGCCGTCCATGCCCTGCCGGATCGCTCCGGCGAGGTCGCCCGCGCCGACGCGGCGGGCGACCGCCCCGGTGGTGGCGTAGGCGAGGAAGACGAAGATGTTGACGGCGGTGGCGAGCAGGGCTGCGGCGACGCCCAGACCGGCCAGCTGGGTGGTGCCCAGATGGCCGACGACGGCGCTGTCGACCATGACGAAGAGGGGTTCCGCCACGAGTGCGCCGAAGGCGGGAAGCGCGAGTGCGACGATCTCGCGGTCGTGGTGGCGCAGGGTGCTCCGCGCGCTCGTGGGGGCCTGTGTCATGAGGGCAATGTAATCGTCCACAGGTAAGAGACACAAGCTATCTCCAGTCCTTACAAGGCGGCGTGCGGGACGATCTTCTCTGCGCCCTTTGTCGTGATCTTGCGCCGGGGGCGGAAGTTTTTCTTCTGCACAGCTTCTGGATAGAGAAACCGCAGGTCAGGGTTGGGCTCTCGGGGTGATTGTGTGTTTGTCCACAGCACTGTCCCCCGACCCGTGCACAGGTTCGCGCGACTTACCCACAGGATGGATCCCATCATCCACATGCCCTGTGGATAACCAAGTTGGCTGGCGGTCCCGACGGGCCTAACGTGGTCCGGCGCCCGCCACCCGATTCGGCCCTGGAATCCCCAGCCTCCGATGCGCCGTGTCCGGAAAGTCGGCCGCTCAGTTGTGTCATAGCCGTGCCGTAAGAAGGACGGGCACGGCGAGGTTCGCTTCGCGGACGGGAGGAGGTGACGGGGTGAGCGTTCCCGAGCCCATGGACGACCCCTGGGCGGACTCCGGCTCGTCCGACCGGTTCCCGTCCCCCCGCTTCCGCCGCGGTGAGGGCGGCGGCCGGGGCCGCGACGGTCAGCAGGACCGCGACGGAGGGGGCGGCTCGGCCTGGGAGGGCTCCGGCTTCGAGCGCGTTCCGCCCCAGGACCTCGACGCCGAGCAGTCCGTGCTCGGCGGCATGCTGCTCTCCAAGGACGCCATCGCCGATGTGGTGGAGGTCCTCAAGGGCAATGACTTCTACCGGCCCGCCCATGAGACCGTCTACCAGGCCATCCTGGATCTCTACGCCAAGGGCGAGCCGGCCGACCCGATCACGGTCGCCGCGGAGCTGACCAAGCGCGGTGAGATCGCCCGGGTCGGCGGCGCCTCGTATCTCCACACCCTCGTCCAGTCGGTCCCCACCGCCGCCAACGCCGAGTACTACGCGGAGATCGTCCACGAGCGCGCCGTGCTGCGCCGCCTCGTCGAGGCGGGCACCCGCATCACCCAGATGGGATACGCGGCGGACGGGGACGTCGACGAGATCGTCAACAACGCCCAGGCGGAGATCTACGCCGTCACCGAGCAGCGCACCAGCGAGGACTATCTGCCGCTCGGCGACATCATGGAGGGCGCGCTCGACGAGATCGAGGCGATCGGCTCACGCAGCGGGCAGATGTCCGGGGTGCCCACCGGCTTCACCGACCTGGACTCCCTGACGAACGGTCTGCACCCGGGCCAGATGGTCGTCATCGCCGCCCGGCCCGCGATGGGTAAGTCCACCCTGGCCCTGGACTTCGCGCGGGCCTGCTCGATCAAGCACAACATGCCGAGCGTGATCTTCTCGCTGGAGATGGGCCGCAACGAGATCGCGATGCGCCTGCTCTCCGCCGAGGCCCGGGTGGCGCTGCACCATATGCGCTCCGGCAGCATGACCGACGAGGACTGGACGCGGCTGGCCCGGCGGATGCCGGATGTCTCCCAGGCCCCGCTCTTCATCGACGACTCCCCGAACCTGTCAATGATGGAGATCCGCGCCAAGTGCCGCCGGCTCAAGCAGCGCAGCGATCTGCAGCTGGTCGTCATCGACTATCTCCAGCTGATGCAGTCCGGCGGCGCCCGGCGCCCCGAGAGCCGTCAGCAGGAGGTCTCGGACATGTCGCGAAACCTGAAGCTGCTGGCCAAGGAGCTGGAAGTGCCGGTTATCGCGCTCTCCCAGCTCAACCGAGGCCCCGAGCAGCGCACGGACAAGAAGCCGATGGTCTCCGACCTCCGAGAGAGTGGATCCATCGAGCAGGACGCGGACATGGTCATCCTGCTCCACCGCGAGGACGCCTATGAGAAGGAGTCTCCGCGCGCGGGTGAGGCGGATCTGATCGTGGCCAAGCACCGTAACGGCCCGACGGCCACGATCACGGTCGCCTTCCAGGGCCACTACTCGCGCTTCGTGGACATGGCGCAGACCTGATACGAGGCGAGTGGGGTCTCACGATCGACGTCGTCCGCTCATGTCGCGGGTCGGAGTCCCGCTCTTCGTGGTTTCGGCAAAAAACTTTGTCGATTCGCCATGGGTGGGGAGAGGTTGGTGGCGGACGCGACCCCACCACGTAAGGCATGGCCATGGACACACAGTTCTGGGATGACTTGTATCGCAGCCGCGACCGGCTCTTCAGCGGCGCGCCCAACGGAGTGCTCGTCACCGAGGTCACCGACCTACCGCCGGGGCAGGCGCTCGACGTGGGATGCGGTGAAGGCGCCGACGCAGTCTGGCTGGCCCGGCGCGGTTGGCAGGTCACGGCGGTCGACATCTCCCGGGCCGCCCTGGAACGCGCCGTCGCGGCCGGCACGGACGTCGAGGGCCGCGTGGCGTGGACACGCGCCGACCTGACCGGCACGCCGCCCCCGGCCGCCGCGTTCGACCTGGTGTCCGTCCACTACTTCCCGCTCGCACACCAGCCGGACCACACCGCGCTGCGCGGTCTGCTGGACGCCGTCGCACCCGGCGGCACCCTGCTCTTCGCCACCCACGCGCTCGCAGATCTGTCCCCGGACCCCGAGCAGGGCTTCGACCCCGGCGACTACTACCAGCCCGACGAGATCGCCAGGCTCCTCGACGACGACTGGAGCGTCCTGATCAACGAAACCCGCCCACGTACCGCTCCGGCCCCCGCAGGCACCCATCACACCCAGGACACCGTCCTGCGAGCGCGACGCCTGCGGTAACGGCGGTCGTGGCGGGGTCGATCTCGGCCGTCACCCGCCCGGGGGCGGGCCGGGTCAGGGCTGCGGCTGATGGCCCAGGGCCGCCGCCTTCTCCACGCGCCGGGCGAGGACCTGCTCATGGAGGTCCGTCATCTGCCGCAGCGCGTCCTTGCGGTCGCGCTTGGAGAGCCGGTCGATGTAGAGATGTCCCGAGAGATGGTCGGCCTCGTGCTGCAGACAGCGGGCGAAGTAGCCGGTGCCCTCGATCACCAGCGGGTTGCCGTCCTTGTCGACGCCGCGGACCACGGTGCGGTCGGTGCGCGGTACGTCCATCCGCGCGCCCGGTACGGACAGACAGCCCTCGGCGTCCTCGATGAGCAGCCGCTCGGCCGGATCGGGCTGGTCCAGGACGGGGTTGATGATGTGGCCGACATGCCGTACGCCGTTGTCGTCCGGGCAGTCGTAGACGAACAGCCGCAGATCGACGTCGACCTGATTGGCGGCCAGCCCGGCGCCGTCGGCGATGTACATGGTGAGGAACATGTCGTCGATGAGGGCGCTCAGCTCGGGCGTGCCGAACTCGGTCACCTCGCGGCAGGAGCGGCGCAGAATCTCCTCACCGACCTCGGTGATCCGGCGCGGTGAGCCGCGCTCGGCCTCGGGGGGCAGCGCCGGATACGAGCCGACGGGTTTCCCCTGCACCAGGACGCGCACCGCTGACCTCACCTTTTCCGCCCCCACTGATGGCCGCCCCCACTGATGGTCATGTCCGGCCAACGTAGCAGGGGCGGTTCGGCCGCGGCTCCGGCTCAGTCAGATCGCCTCGGCGAGCTCCTCCAGCAGCCGCCGCTTGCTGCGGGCCCCGACCAGCGACCGCACCGGCTCGCCCGCCCGGAACAGCATCAGCGTCGGCATCGACAGCACCCCGTACGCGTTGGTGGTGGACGGGTTCTCGTCCACGTCCAGCTGCACCACCTTCAGCCGGTGGCCCTCTTCCTGCGCGATCTCCGCCAGCACCGGCGCGATCATCCGGCACGGCGGGCACCACGAGGCGGTGAACTTCACCAGCACCGGCAGCTCGGCCGTCAGCACCTCTTCGCCGAAGGTGGCGTCCGTGACCGTGGCCACTCCCCCGGTGTGTGTCAGCGACATCTCATCTCTCCTTCGGAGTTGTTCGGAGTCGTTCGGACCCGTTGTGGTGACGGCGGGACGGCGGGGCTCACGGCCCGGGCGGCGTCAGCTCGCAGCGCGGCTCCGGGGCCCCTGCGGGCGCCGTCGCCGCGGCCTCCAGTGCCGCGCGGGCCAGCTCCGCCTGGGCGAGCTGTGTCCCGACCCGCTCCCGGATGGCGCTCAGCCGGCCGATGCACTCGTCCAGCTCGGCCAGCTTGCGCCGGTAGACCTCCAGCGAGGCGGGGCAGGAGTCACCGGCCGGATGGCCGGATCGCAGGCATTCGACGAACGGACGCGTCTCCTCCAGCTCGAAGCCGAAGTCCTGCAGCACGCGGATCTGCTGGAGCAGCCGCAGATCGTCCTCGTCGTACGACCGGTACCCATTGCCGGTGCGGCGCGCGGGCAGCAGCCCGAGCGACTCGTAATAGCGCAGGGTGCGGGTGGTGGTACCCGCCCGTTCGGCCAGCTCTCCGATCCGCATGTCCTGACGGTAGACCTTGACCCTGACGTCAAGGCCAGACCGCGGTGCGGTCCCGGGCGGTGCCCCGGCCGTTGACGATCGGCCGGCCGATGGCTGCCCGCTGTCGGACCTCCGCCGTACAGTGCCGACATGACCACACGCGACGCGGATGAGTTCACGGAACCGCTGCCCGCCACCCGCCGTGCACTGCTGCGGCGCGTCGCCCTCGGCCAGACCGAGGGCCGTGCCCCGTCCCTGGTGGGGGCCGTGGTGCGGGAGGGGCGGCTGGTGTGGTCGGGCTCGCGCGGCCGCGTGGACGGAGCCGCACCGGACGCCGACACCCAGTACCGCATCGGCTCCTTGACCAAGACCTTCGTGGCGGTGCTGGTGCTGCGGCTGCGCGACGAGGGGCTGCTGGACCTCGGCGATCCGCTGGCCGACCATCTGGACGTGCCGGAGGCCGAGGGCGCGACCGTGGCCCAGCTCCTGTCTCACACGGCGGGGCTCGCCGCCGAGGCCCGTGGCCCGTGGTGGGAGCGCACGCCAGGGGCGCTGCGGCCCGAGACGGCCGATATCTTCGGCGAGCGCCCGCTGGTCCACCCCGCGGGCCGCCGTCACCACTACTCCAACCCCGGTTTCGCGCTGCTCGGCGCGCTGGTCGAGCGGCTGCGCGGAGCGCCCTGGGGCGAGGTGCTCGCCCATGAGGTGCTGGAGCCGCTGGGGATGGGGCGTACGTCGCTCGCGCCGCGCGCCCCGCACGCCGGGGGTTGGGCCGTGCACCCCTGGGCGGATGTGCTGCTGCCCGAACCGGCCGAGGACACCGGGCGGATGGGCCCGGCCGGGCAGCTCTGGTCGACCGCCGGGGATCTGGCCCGCTTCGCCGCCTTCCTGCTGGACGGGGACGAGCGGGTGCTCGGCGCGGAGACGCTCGCCGAGATGCGGGAGCCCGCCGTCGCCCCCGAGGAGAGGGACTGGGACGGCGGCTATGGCCTGGGGACACAGCTCGTCCGCCACGGCGGGCGGTTCCTCCATGGCCACACCGGCTCCATGCCCGGCTTCCTGGCCTCGCTGTGGGTGAGTGCCGAGGACCGGCTGGCCGGGATCGCGCTGGCCAACACCACCTCGGGGCCCACGATCGGCGCCATCGCCGCCGACCTCATAGGGATCGTGGCCGAGCACGAGCCCCGTATACCCGAGCCCTGGCGGCCGCTGACCGAGGCCGATCCGGCGCTGCTGGCGCTGACCGGCCCCTGGTACTGGGGCCCTCGCGCCTACCATCTGCGGCTGCGCGCGGACCGCGGACTGGAGCTCTCCCCGGCCACCCAGGGAGGCCGGGCCTCCCGCTTCAAGGCCGAGCCGGACGGCACCTGGACGGGGCTCGACGGCTATTACGCGGGGGAGACGCTGCGGGTGGTCGAGGGAGAGGGCGGCGCCCCCGCCCATCTGGACCTGGGCACCTTCGTGTTCACCCGGGAGCCCTACGCCCCGGACGGCGTGGTGCCCGGCGGGGTGGACCCGGAGGGCTGGCGGGCGCTCTGAGGGGCGGGGGCGGGGGCGGGGTGCGGTGATTCGGGGGACGCGGGTTCCGGCGGTGCGCAGGCTCCGGCGCTCGTAGCCTGCCCCCGCCAGTGGTACGCACGGCCGGGGGCTGGGTCGGCGGTGCGGCGGGCGGCAGGTTGGTCTCCGGTACTCGGTACGCCGGTACTCCCGTGCTTCGGTGCGCCGGTACTCAGGTGCTCTCGTACTCCCGTACTTCGGAACTTCGGTACGGCGGCGCTCAGGTGCTCCGTACTCCGTGCCCCGTACGGGAGCGGCCTGGTCCGCCCTTCCCCCGCCCTCCCTCAGGAGCCCCGCCATGCGCTCGTCCACACTTCGCCTCAGCGCTTCCCTGCTCGCCCTCACCACCGTCATGGCCGCTTCCGGGACGGCCATCGCCCGGCCCGGAGGCCCGGCGGCCGGCCGCGACCGGCCGGAAACGGTCTGGTCGGCCGGGTGGGCCGCCCCCGTCCAGCGCCCCAGCTCGGGCTTCGAGAAGAACTGGGCCGAGAGCGGCTTCGCCGAGCGCACCGCCCAGACCTTGCGTCAGGTCGTCCGGGTCACCGGCGGCGGCACCGCTGCCCGGATCAGGCTGTCGAACCGCTATGGCACCGCGCCGCTGCGGATCGCGGGCGCGACCATCGCCCGTACCGCGCACGGCGCCTCCGTCCAGGGCGCGAGCCTGCGCGCGCTGACCTTCGGGCACCGGCGGCCGGTGGAGATCCCGGCGGGCGGTGAGACGGTGAGCGACGCGGCCCCGCTGCGCGTGGCGCCTCGTCAGCCGGTGACGGTCACGCTGTACTTCGACCGCCCTACTGGCGCCGCCACCTTCCACGCCCAGGCATACGCCCGCAGCTACCGCGCGGACGGCGACCACCGCGCCGATCGCACCGGGACGGCCTTCACCGAGACCACCCACTCCTGGTACTACCTCTCCGATGTCGAGGTCACCGGGGGCCCCGGCCACCCGGGCACGGTGGTGGCCTTCGGCGACTCGATCACCGACGGCTTCGGCTCGACCGACGACGCCGACCACCGCTGGCCTGATCTGCTGGCCGAGCGCCTCGCGGCCGCGGGCACCCCGCGTCCCGTCCTCAACTCCGGGATCGGCGGCAATCTGCTGCTGCACGACTCGGCCTGGTACGGGGACCGGCGGGCGCCCGCTTCCGGCGCGATGTCCTGGACAAGCCGGGCGTACGGTCGGTGATCCTGCTCGAGGGGCTCAACGACATCGGCTTCAGCGAGGTCGATCTGCCCACCTACAAGCCCAATCCGCAGGTGTCGGCGGAGGAGGTGATCGCGGGTTACCGGGAGCTGATCGCGCTGGCTCATGCCCGCGGTATCAAGGTCATCGGCGGAACGATCCTCCCGTTCAAGGGCGCTGAGTACCACACCCCGCGCTCGGAGGCGAAGCGCGCCGCGATCAACGAGTGGATCCGCACCTCGGGCGCCTTCGACGCGGTCGTCGACTTCGCGAAGGTCATGGCCTCGCCGTCCGATCCGCTGCGGCTGGACCCGGCGTACGACTCGGGCGACTTCAAGCACCCGAACGACGCGGGCTACCGGCGGATGGCCGAAGCCATCGACCTGGGGACGCTGTGAGACCGCCACGGCGATGAGGCCGGGTCATGTCAGCTCAGACAGGTCGGGCCCGGGCGGGCCGGGTCAGGCCAGCGGCAGCTTGAAGCCGACGTGGCTGGCCTCGAAGCCGAGCCGCTCGTAGAAGCGGTGGGCGTCGATACGGGTCGCGTCCGAGGTGAGCTGCACCAGTGCGCACCCCTCGCGGCGCGACTCCTCGACGGCCCACTCGATCAGTTGGGTGCCGAGCCCGCCGCCCCGCTCCTCCGAGTGGATCCGGACCCCCTCGACGATCGAGCGGGTGGCGCCGCGCCGCGACAGCCCGGGGATCACGGTCAGCTGGAGCGTGCCGACGGTGCGGCCGTCCCGGACCGCGACGACCAGCCGCTGCTGGGGATCCCGGTCCAGCCGCTCGAAGGCGGCGCGGTACGGGGCCGGGTCGTCCAGGGACTCCCGGTGGGCGCCGAGCGGGTCGTCCGCGAGCATGGCCACGATCGCCGGGATGTCGTCGGCGGTCGCGCGCCGTATCTCGAAGTCGCTCATGCGGTGAGCCTACGCCGGGGCCCGCGAGGCCCTGACGGGCGGCGGGGAGGGCCAGGGCCAGGGCCAGGGCCAGGGCCAGGCAGCATCCCCGGCTGGTGGCGATCCGCGTGCGGCGATCAGTACGCCGCGATCAGTACGCCGCGATCAGTACGTGGCGGTCAGCCTCTCGACGGCGGTGACCAGCGGTGCCAGCTCCGGCCGCCGGGCGGCGTCGCCCAGGGCCTCGCGCAGCGCCGCGTCGTGCGTCGGCCGCGCCTCCTCCAGGAGCTTGAGCCCCTCGGCGCTGACGTTGGTGTAGATGCCGCGGCGGTCGCTTGGACAGATGTAGCGGGAGAGCAGCCCGCGGTCCTCCAGCCGGGTGACCAGCCGGGTCGTGGCGCTCTGGCTGAGCACGACGGAGTCGGCGAGCTGCTTCATCTGCAGATGTCCGCCGTCGCCGTCATGCTGTCCGCTGAGGACGTTGAGCACGGAGAATTCGCGGACGCTCAGATCGTGCCCGGCCTGCAGCGCACGCTCGATATGCGTCTCTATCCGGCCGTGCAGGGAGGACAGGGCGCACCAGCCCTGGGCTAGGGCCTGCCCCGCGGGCGGGGCGACGGCGCAGTGCGTCTTCTCCGGCATGGAACCCCTCCTTGGTGGGTGAGCGGATTCCAGGATAGTCCAGCGATGAAAAAGACCGCGTATGCAATTATCGGCGCTTTGTCGCCCGCAGTCGACGCCCCCGGGCGGTCAGCCCCCAGGGCTTGATCACCGAGATCGCGGTGAGAAAGGTATAGACGCTCAGGCTGACCGACGGCGCCACGACCAGATCCGTGGTCGCCCCGACCGCCTGGCCCGCCACCACATCGGCCATCGCGGCGTTGATGCTGGCGCGCAGGGCGAACGCCGTGGCGGCGGTGGTGAGCAGCGTCAGCCAGAACTTCACGTACACCCACCGGTGGCGCGCCAGCCCCCAGGGCGTCCCCAGCGACAGCACGATCCCGCTGGCCAGCGCCAGCAGGCTGATCGGAATCAGCAGCCAGTCGCCCAGCACATTCATGGACCGGTACACCGCCCCGGCCTCTTCGGCCGAGTCGGCCACGGCCCCGGTGATCCCCAGGGCCAGCATCCCGAGGGTCAGTCCGAGCCATCCGACGGAGACGACGACATGCACGACGAGGAGGCCCCGGCGGATGGGGCGGGTGAGCTGCTGCATGCCCTCACCGTGGCGGCGCCGCGGCCCCCGCGGCGTCTGACGGCAGGAGTATCCACACGTACTCCCGGCGGCAGGCGAGGGCCGTGACGGCGGTGCCGGCCAGAGCAGGGCAGGGCCGAGGCGGCGGCAGGGCAGGACCGGGGCGGCGGGGCCCGGAGGGTTGCCTCTACGCTCGGCTGATATGACCAGACTGCATTTGTTCGATCTGGACGGCACACTCATCCACGGCTCCGCCGCCGCGATCGAGATCTCCCGGCAGCTCGGTCTGGAGCGGGAGATCGCCGCGCTGGAGCGGGGGTTCGCGGGCGGGGAGATGACGACGGCCCAGTTCGCGGAGCGGGCCTGCGCGCTGTGGGAGGAGCTGACGGAGGACCATGTGGCGGCGGCGTTCGAAGGGGCGCCGTGGCTGGCGGGGATCCGTGAGGTGTGGGCGGACATCCGGGCGCGGGGCGAGCGCTGTGCGGTGATTTCGCTCTCGCCGGGTTTCTTCGTCTCGCGGCTGCTGGAGTGGGGCGCGGACGCCACCTACGGATCGGCCTGGCCCGCCGTGCCGTTCCGGGAGCCAGTGGATCCGGCGGGGATTCTGACCCCGGCCGCGAAGGTCCGGATCGCCGATGAACTCTGTGCGAAGTTCGGGTTGACCAGGGATCACTGCGTGGCCTATGGGGACTCACTCTCGGACGCGGAGCTGTTCACGGTGGTGCCGGTCTCGGTCGCCGTTAACGCCGACCACCATGTGAGCGAAATCGCATCCCACGCCTATGCCGGTCGTGATCTCCGAGAGGCTTACGAATTGATGGGTAACCGCACGTAACTATCGGTAATTACGCGAGTTGGCAGGTGTAACGAGTGCGATGTGCTTGGGGCTTGTGAATTCATCCGGGGCCGGTAGGGTCGAGTCCGGTTCCGTGCGGCGTGCTGTAACGGGGTCAGAACGGGCATCCCAGGCCAACCAGCATAACGGGAACGCGGCCCCCGTTCTCCGGACTTCGGGCTATGTGCCCGGGGCGGGGAACGAGCGTGGCATGCTGCCCGGAAGAGAGTCACGGAGAGGGTCGGTACGACCATTCTCGCTTGAACCAGGGCACCAGGACGGGGAATTGCGGGCACATTCCGGCAGCGGAAGTGCGAAGACCGACAGAAAGATGTTCGAGGCGAGGCAACCATGGACGCTCCGACCACCACATCGTCGGCCGGCAGCGACGGCTCCGGCGGAAACAGTGGCGACTGGGGCTGGTTCACCCCGAGCAGGCGACCGGCCGAGGAGCAGGGGTCCCCGGACCGGCAGAGCGATGAGCGTGCGCCCAGCCGCCCGGTGAGTCCGATACGGCCGGTCGGCACCGGAGCCGACCGCCGTACGCCCGTGGAGCCGCCCCCCGCACCCGGTCCGGGGGCATCCGGTCCGCGAGCGGGCGACCGCCGGGTGGACGAGCGTCGAGTGGATGACCGCCGGGTGGACGAGCGCAGGGCCCCTGGCCCCGCGGCCCCTGGCCCCGCGGCCCCCGGCCCCCCGGCCCCCGGGCGCGAGGAGCATCAGCGTCCCGACGAGGCGGCCCCGGCCCCGCAGGACGTCCGGCCCGGCCCCGACTCGCCGTTCGCCGTACCCGAGACCGCCTCGCCCGACGCGATCCTGCTGCGCCGCACGATGGCCGAGGTACAGCCCGTCAGCGACAAGGTCACCTCGTACTTCTACGCGCTGCTCTTCGTCCAGCACCCCGAGCTGCGGCCGCTCTTCCCCGCCGCCATGGACGCCCAGCGCGACCGGCTGTTCAAGGCGATACTGACCGCCGCCCGGCTCGTCGACGACCCCGACATCCTCACCGACTTCCTCTCCCGGCTCGGCCGCGGCCACCGTAAGTACGGCACCCAGCCCGAGCACTACCCCGCCGTCGGCGAATGCCTGATCGGCGCGCTCACCCGTTACGCGGTCACCACCTGGAGCGACGAGGCCGAGGCCGCCTGGGTGCGCGCCTACACCGCGATCTCCCAGATCATGATCGACGCGGCGGCCGAGGACGAGCTGCGCGCCCCCGCGTGGTGGCAGGCCGAGGTGGTCGGGCATGAGCCGCGCACCCACGACATCGCCGTGATCACCGTCCGCCCGGACCAGCCGTACCCCTTTCTGGCGGGCCAGTACACCTCAGTGGAAACGCCCTGGTGGCCGCGGGTGTGGCGGCACTATTCGTTCGCCTCGGCGCCGCGCTCCGACGGGCTGCTCTCCTTCCATGTGAAGGCCATCCCGGCCGGATGGGTGTCCTCCGCGCTGGTGCACCGGGCCCGCCCCGGCGATGTGATCCGCCTCGGGCCCCCCGCCGGGTCCATGACGGTCGACCACTCCAGCGACAACGGGCTGCTCTGCCTGGGCGGCGGCACCGGTATCGCGCCGATCAAGGCACTGGTCGAGGACGTCGCCGACTACGGCCGCCACCGTCCGGTCGAGGTCTTCTACGGCGCCCGCAATGATCACGACCTGTACGACATCGACACCATGCTGCGGCTGGCGCGGAGGCATCCGTGGCTCGCGGTCCGCCCCGTCGTCTCCGACGGCCCGACCAACGGCCTCAGCGGTCGGCTGCCGGACGCCGTGCGGCAGTACGGCCCGTGGAACGCGTTCGACGCGTATCTCTCCGGGCCGCCCGGGATGATCCGCAGCGGTGTCGACGCCCTGGTGGGCATCGGCATTCCGTCCCACCGCATCCGGCACGACTCCATCGAGGAGCTCGCCGCCGCCGCGGAATAGGGCGCGGACGGCAGACGGCGAAACACCGACATGAGGCAGGCATTCCGGCGATTCCGGACGGCGAATCAGTAGGACGGGGACGAGAACCGTGGACAGTGCGGAGCACCTCGACGATCGCGCGTGGCGTCCGGGGAGCGACGGCGAACACCTTCTGCAGCGGCGACTGGACACGGTGGACCGCGCCGACCGCTTCTACGACGAACAGGTGCTGGACCACCTCAACGTCCGGATGCGGGAGTTCATCGACCGCCAGGAAATGTTCTTCCTGGCCACCTCCGACGGGCACGGGGAGTGTGACAACACCTTCCGTGCCGGCCCGCCCGGCTTTCTGCGGGTACTCGACGCGCGCACGCTGGCCTATCCCGAATACCGGGGGAACGGCGTCCTGGCCAGCCTCGGCAATATCCAGGAGAACCCCCACGTCGGCATTCTCATGGTCGACTTCTTCCGGGACCGGATCGGGCTGCATGTGAACGGCCGGGCCCGGGTGGTGGAGGACGCCGAGATGCGCGAGGCGCACCCCGGCCTGCCGGTGGACCCGGTACGGGGGCGGCGCGCGCTGGTGTGGGTCGAGGTGACCATCGAGGAGGCGTATATCCACTGCGCCAAGCACATCCCGCACCTCCAGAGGGTCCCGGCGCAGCGACGCACCGGCGGCGGCGACAACCGGCACCACGGCCCGTCCGGTGACCAGGCCCTGGAGCACGACCGGGAGCGGGACTGGGGGACGGACGACGTCAAGCGGAAGGGCGGCGACTTCTTCGGTGCCGCCGCCGAGGCGCGCGACGGCCGCAGGAACCCGCCTGCCCCGCCCACCACCGCCCCAACGACCCCACCGACCCCGCGACCGGCAGAGCTGCCCGGCCAGCCCGCCCCGGTGGCCCCGGCGGTCCGGGTGCTGCCGGCCCCGCCTGTTCCGTACGCCCCGGTGGTCCCGGGTACGCAGACTCTGGCCATGGCAGCCGTCTCGGGCCCTCAGACCCCGGTCACCCCGGCGGCCCCGGCCGTCCCGCACCTTCAGGCCCCGCCTGTCCCGTACGCCCCGGTGGTTCCGGGTGCTCGGCCCCTGGCCGCGCCGGCCGTCTCGGGCTCTCGGACCCCGGCAGCGCCGGTGGTCCCAGGTCCTCAGGCCCTGGCCACCCCGGCGGTCTCGGGCCCTCACATCTCAACCGTCCCCGCTGCCCCGGGCCTTCAGGCCCCAACCGCCGCCCCGGCAGTCTCGGCTGCCCTGGGTCCCCAGATCCCGGCAGCCCCGGCGGTCTCGGTGGGCCAGGACCCTCAGACCCCGGCGGTCCCGGTGGTCTCGGGACCCCAGGCACAGGCGGCTCCGGCCGCCCTGGGCCCCGCCCTAGCCGTACCGCCCGTCCCGGCCGCTCCACCGGCGTCGCGGCCGGTGGACCTTCCTGGCGAGGCCGCGCAGGCCGCCCAGGCCGTCTCGGCCTCGCAGGCCTCGGCCGCCCCACCCGCCCTGCGGCCGGTGGACCTTCCCGGCCAGACCGTTCCGGCCGACCCGGGCCCGCAGATCCCGGCCGCCCCCGCAGTCTCGGACGCTCAGACCTCAGGCGTCCCGGACCCTCAGACCCCACCGGCGGCGCAGGCCGAACCGGCTGACTCGGCTGGGCAAGCGCCGCAGCCCTCGGTGGCGCGCGCCGATCTCAGCCCGGCCATCCGGCCGGAGGTCCGCCCCGACGCGGGGCCCGAGACCTGGCGTGAGGAGGCCGAGCGGGTGCTGGCCGAGGCACGTCAGAGGGCGGCCCGGAAGACCCAGCAGCCGTTCGGCGGCTGGTTCCGCTAGGTCCTGCCCCGCGAAGACCCGCCCGGCAGTCCCTAGCCGAGGTCGTCCGCGAGCAGGGCCAGCACGCCCTCGATGTTGGCGTCGAGGTAGGCCCGCAGCGAGGGCGGCACCACCCCGACCGAGGCGATCCCCTCGCGGGTGAACGGGACGCTCACCACCTCGTACTCCCCGCACGGCTCGTCCACCTCCGGGCCGTGCCGCCGGGTGAGGTCCATCGAGGCGAGTCTGCAGACGAAGAAGTGCTGCACCTTCACTCCGCCAGAGCCGCCAGAGCCCTGGGCGCCTTCGGCGCCCTCATCGGGATGGGGGACGGTGTCCACGAACGCGGGCACCACATCGGTCACCTTCGCCCCCAGCTCCTCGTCCACCTCGCGGTGCAGGGCCTCGACGACGGTCGCGTCCTCGGGCTCCATCCCGCCGCCCGGAGTGATCCAGTACGGCGCCTGGCCGGGCTTGGTGCGCTTGATCAGGATCATCCGGGGCGCGGCCTCGCCCTCGAGGAGAATGGCGCGAGCGGTGCGCTTGACCACAGGTCGTTCGGTCATGCAGGACATCTGCCGCACCCTTGGCCCCGCGAAACCACTTACTCACCAGTCGACAGCCGCGCGCAACAGCCATTCGTGCGCCCGCGCGATATGCGGCAGCGCGAGCGCCCCCGTCCGCACCACCAGGAAATAGGTGCGCAGCGGCGGCACCGGCGGGTTGAGCAGCGCCACCACCTCCCCCGCGTCCAGCGCGTCCATGCACAGATAGCGCGGCAGGACGCCGAGCCCGGCGCCCTCCGCGACGCAGGCGAGCACCGCGCGCAGATCGGGCGCGATGATCGTGCCGGCGGTGACCGGCGGGGTGTCGAAGACGGCCGACCAGTAGCGGGTGACCAGCGGCAGGCTCTCGTGCACCTCGACGACGGGCAGCGCCTCCAGCGCGCGTACCCCCTTGACCTGGAGCACCGCGGGACCGCCGAGCCGGGCCGCCCAGCGCGGGGCCGCCACCAGCACATGCTCCTCGTCGCACAGCGGGGTGGCGGCCAGCAGCCGGCCCCGCGGCCGGGCGGTGGTGATGACCAGGTCGTGATGGCCCGCGCCGAGCCCCTCGAACAGCTCCTCGGCGCTGCCGAAGGCGCAGCGCACCGCCAGTCCCTGGGTGACGAGGGTGGTCAGCGCGGGCAGGGCGCGCAGCGCGGTGAACTCCGGAGGGCCCGCGAGATGCAGGGTGCGCAGCGCCGAGCGGTCGTCGTCGAGACCAGCCTCGGTGATCTCCACGAGGGCGTCGAGATGCGGCGCGGCCTTGTGGGCGAGTTCGTCCCCGACGGTGGTGGGGACGACGCCGCGCGCCGTACGGAGGAACAGGGGGCGGCCCAGCTGCCGCTCCAGGGTGCGTATCTGGCCGGTGACGGCGGGCTGGGAGAGCCCGAGCAGCCCGGCGGCGCGGGTGAAGGACCCGGCGCGGTGAACCGCGACAAAGGTGCGTAAGAGGGCCAGATCCATGGGGTTCCCCTCGCCTCGGCGCGCCCCGAACGCATGCCGACTATAAATATGCCGATAGGTCCATGTCGCTACTGTGATTGGACACTGACGCTGAGTCAACTAGCCTTGTTCGAGCGGTTCTCCACGAGAAGAACCGGGGCGTCTCAAGCCACGAGGGGGGAGGCTTGAGACGCCCGCACAGGCGTACCCGCCCGCTTTCAGCCACCCGTCGCGGCGCAGGCCGCGTCGAGCGCCCGCAGTACATCGGCGATCAGATCGTCCGGGTCCTCCGCGCCCACCGAGAACCGGATGAACCCCTCCGACACCGCGTCGCCGCCCCACCGTCCGCGCCGCTCCGCCGTGGAGCGCACCCCGCCGAAGCTGGTGGCGTCGTCCACCAGCCGCAGCGCGTCCAGGAAGCGCTCCGCGCACTCCTTGTCCGGCAGGGTGAAGGAGACCACGCAGCCGAAGCGCCCGCCGCGCATCTGCCCGGCCGCGATCCGGTGGGCGGGATCGGTCGGCAGACCGGGGTGGCGCAGCCCGGTGATCTCGGGGCGCTCGCGCAGCGCCTCGGCGAGGGCCAGGGCGGTCGCCGCCTGGCGGTCGACGCGTAGCTGGAGGGTGGCCAGGGAGCGGTGGGCGAGCCATGCCTCCATGGGGCCGGGGATCGCGCCCACCGTCTTGCGCCAGGCCCGCACCTCCGCGGCGAGCCGCGGATCACGGCAGGTCACATAGCCGAGCAGCACATCACCGTGGCCGGTGAGCGCCTTGGTGCCGCTCGCCACGGCGAAGTCCGCGCCGAGCTCCAGCGGGCGCTGGCCGAGCGGGGTGGCGAGGGTGTTGTCGACGGCGACCAGCGTGCCCCGGGCGTGCGCGGCTTCGGCGAGCCGGCGGATGTCGCAGACGTCCAGTCCGGGATTGGACGGGGTTTCCAGCCACAGCAGCTTCGTCCGGTCGTCCAGGGCGGCCAGCTGGGCGTCCTCGCCGGTCGGGGCGGTGCGCACCGTGACCCCGTAGCCCTCCAGCCGCTCGACCAGCGCCGGGAGGAGCTGATAGCCGTCCGACGGCAGTACGGCCGCGTCGCCCTGGCGCAGCTGGGACAGCAGCACGGCCGAGATCGCGCCCATCCCGGAGGAGAAGACGACCGTCTCGGCGTCGGTGCCCGGTGACTCCAGCTCGCTGATCGCCCGCTCCAGCAGGGACCAGGTGGGGTTGGCGTCCCGGCCGTAGGTGTAGGGGCCGACGGGGTCGCCGGGGAGGTGGTAGTGGGCGGCGAAGACCGGGCCCGGCAGCGTCGGCTCGTACGCCTCGGCCTCGGGCAGCCCGGCCCGTACGGCGCGGGTGCCATCGCCGGTCACGCGGACTCCTTCCCCGCGTCGGGGCCCTTGGCGGCCGACGCGCTCTTCTTGCTCTCGGCGCTCTGGGCGGCCCTCTCCGGGGTCTCCTCGGCGGCGCTCCCCGCGGCGTCGATGGCCTCGGTGACCGCGTCCAGCAGCCCGCCGCCGGCGGCCTCGATCATCTCCAGGCACTCCTCGAAGTCGTCCGTCCCGCCGAAGTAGGGGTCCGGTACATCGAGGCCGCCCAGCGCGTTCTGGTCCGCTTCCGGGTCGTAGCTCCGCAGCAGCCGTACCTTCGCGGCGTCGTGCGGGGTCGGCGCGAGCGCGCGCAGCTCATGCAGATGACCGCTGTCCAGGGCGATCACCAGATCGAGGTGGTCGAACCAGTCGGCCCGGAACTGCCGCGCGATGTGATCCTGCTCATAGCCGTGGGCGGTGAGCACGTCGATGGCGCGGCGGTCGGCCCCGTCGCCCTCGTGCCAGGGCCCGGTGCCCGCGCTGTCCACCTCGACACGGCCGTCCAGCCCGGCCTCCGCGGCGTGGGCGCGGAAGACGGATTCGGCCATCGGCGAGCGGCATATGTTGCCGGTGCAGACAAAGCAGACACGGTAGGGCGACGGGTCTCTCATGCCTCTCATCATCCCCGGCCGGGATCAGTCCTTGTCATCGGGCAGCACGACGTGCAGGGCCCACGCGACTATGGAGACGATCAGGCCACCGAGCACCGCGGTGCCGAAGCCGTCGACGTCGAAGCTCAGATCCAGCTTTCCGGCCAGCCAGGAGGTCAACAGCAGCATCAGGGCGTTGATCACCAGCGTGATCAGCCCGAGGGTCAGGATGAACAACGGAAAAGCCAGGAGCTTGACGATCGGCTTGACCACCACGTTCACCACGCCGAAGACCAGCGCGACGAGAATGAGGGTGAGCGCTTGGCGGCCGGTGTTGTCACCGGTGAGCGTGATGTCCTTGAGTAGCCAGATGGCGACGCCGAGGGCACCGGCGTTCGCGATCGTCTTGACGAGAAAATTCTTCATGGTTGAGATCGTCGCAGACAGGCCCCGCGGCAGGCAGGGGCCCCGTAGGCAGGGGTGGAGAGCGAATGAAGGCGTTCCGGCTGGATGAGCTGGAGGCGGAGCGGGCCGCGAACAACGGCGCGTATCTGCAGTTCCTGCGGGAGCGGAACATGTCCGTGGGGCTGTACGCGCTGGACGCGGGCCAGCCCGACCCGCAGTCGCCGCACAACCAGGATGAGGTCTACCTGGTGGTGAGCGGCCGGGCGTCGGTCACGGTGGGAATGGAGACGACGCAGGTGGCGCGGGGCAGCGTGGTGTACGTACCGGCGGGCACGGCGCACAAGTTCCACCACATCACCGAGGACCTGAGGGTGCTGGTGGTGTTCTCGCCGCCGGAGGGCTGATGCCGTCCGAGGACTGACACCGGCCGAGGGCTGACACCGGCCGGGGGGTGGTGCTGCCCGAGGGCTGGTGCCGCCTGAGGCTTGTCCACCGTGGAGCCGATGCGTGGTGGGACGGTCCCGTAGGGGTCCGCTCAGGGGAGGACGGGGGGCGAGGGGCGCCCGCGCGCTTCCGTCCCGTCCTAGCATCGAGGCAGGGAAGACCGGCCGTCGGCGTCCGGACCCACGGCTCGGAGAGAAAGCAGGGAGTTACGTGACCACGAAGGGGATATTCCGGGGCCTGCCGTGGTGGGTGACCTGGATCGCGATACCGGTCCTCATCCTCGCCGTGTTCGGCGGCCTGATCATGAGCGTGATCGGGTTTCTGGTGAGCTTCGTCTTCAAGGCGCTGCTGCTGGTGGCGCTGATCGCCGGGCTGATCTACGTCGTACGGAAGTTCACCGCCTGACCCGCCCCGCGGCGCTCGCCGCGTCGCCCAGGGCCTGACGCATCCCCGCAGGCCCTGCGGCCCCCACCGCGCGTGGATACGCCGCGCGAGGGATACCGCCGGGGCGGGAGCGCGGTCCGGCGCCACCCCTGCCGTTAGAGTGCGAGACCTCGGCGTTCTTCCTCTCGGCGTCTGCCTCGCAACAACACCCCGGGGGTGCCTGTTGACGACAGCGATCTTCGATACGGCCGGTGCGCCGGCCCCGATCTCCCGCCCACCGGGCCCACGTCGTCCGGCCCCGCGGGTCTCCCCATGGCAACACTGGCCATTTTCGTTCCCTCACACGAGGCAAACCGACTCCGCACAGCAATCGAGTCGCTACGCTCCAGAGTCGGCCATGCGCAAACAACCCGGGGCGGCGAACGATGCGTGACATGCGTGACACAGTTCAGGCGGAAGTGACGATGACCTTCCTGGTCTCGCAGGATCTCTCCTTCCGGATCCCGGTCGAGCTGTCCTACGACAGCAGCGACCCCTATGCCGTCGAGATCACCTTCCATTTGCCCGGCGACGCGCCGGTGAGCTGGTCCTTCGCGCGGGAGCTGCTGCTGGACGGACTGAGCAAACCCACCGGCGAGGGGGATGTGCGCATCGCTCCAGCCTCCCCCGAGGGGCTCTCGGACGTCTTCATCAGACTCCAAGTCGGCTGTGAACGGGCCCTGTTCCGGGCCGGGGCCGCCCCTCTGGTGGCCTTCCTCGATCGGACGGACCGGGTGGTGCCTTTCGGCCAGGAGCCGGCGGCCTGCGATCCGGTCGGCGATCTCGACGCCGAACTCCACCGCATCCTGGCCGAGGACCGGTACGCGGGCTGAGCGCCGGATACGCGGCGGCGGGCCGAAGGCCGGTGTGCCGCGGCTGAACCGGCCGCCATTACCGAACCGGCCGTCACCACCGAACCGGCCGGATAACCGAGCCAGCCGGGCGGCGTGCCCGGTGGCTGAGCGGCTCGTCGCCCAGCGGCTCGTCGTGTCCCCGCCCGGCGGCCCAGCGTGCCGTCCCCGATGGCTCGTCGTGCCCTCGCCCAGCGGCTGTGTCCCGGCCCGGCGGCTCAACGTGCCGTTGCCCGGCCGCTCAGCGCGTCTTGGCCCGGCGCCGCCGCCCGCGTCCGCCCCGGCCGGTCCTGGCTCCCTGGGCGCCGCCCGCGTCGGCCCCCCGCTCCGCGCCGCCGTCCGCCGCCGGGGCGCCGTCCGCCGCCGGGGCGCCGTCCGCCGCCGGGGCGCGGTCCGCGGAGACCACGAGCACGGCCAGCGCCGTGGTCACCGGCACCGAGGCGACGAGCCCGATGCTGCCCACCAGCGTCCGTACGATCTCCTCCGCGACGATCTCGCTCGTGGCGACCGTGCCCACACCGCTGTCCGCGATGGAGAACAGCAGCAGCAGCGGAAGCGACGCGCCCGCGTACGCCAGCACCAGCGTGTTCACGACGGAGGCGATGTGGTCCCGCCCGATCCGCATCGCCGCCCCGTAGAGCCTGCGCCGGGACGCGGTCGGGTCCGCGGCCCTCAGCTCCCACACCGCCGAGGTCTGGGTGACCGTCACATCGTCCAGCACACCCAGCGAGCCGATGATCACGCCCGCCAGCAGCAGCCCGCGTATCTCGATGTTCGGATAGAGGCCGTGCACCAGCCCGGTCTGGTCGTCCGTATTGCCGGTCAGGCTCGCCCAGGCGATGAACAGCGAGCCCAGCACCCCGATCAGCAGCAGTGACACCAGTGTGCCGAGCACGGCGACCGATGTACGGGCCGTCAGCCCATGGCACATATAGAGCGCGAGAAGCATGATCGCGCTGCCCCCGACGACCGCGACCACCAGCGGATTGGAACCCTGGAGTATCGCCGGGAGGATGAACAGCGTCAGCACCCCGAAGCTGATCGCCAGCGCCACCAGCGCGAACACCCCGCGCAGCCGCCCCACCACCACGACGGCGAGCGCGAACAGCCCCGCCAGCAGCGCCATCGGCATCGACCGGTCGACGTCGGACACGGAGTACTGCAGGTCCTTGGGCGCCTTGGGGGCGTACGCCAGCTTCAGCTCCTGCCCGGCGCTGAACTGACGCGAGGCGTTGGGCTGGACGATTTCGGGGAAGGTGCGACCTTTGTCCTTGCCCGAGGTGACCTCGATGGTGGCCTTCTCGCAGACGCTCTTCTTCCCGCCCTGCCCGGGGGCGCCGTTCTGGGCGGCGCTGTCCTGGCCGGGCTCGGTGGGCGCCTGCGGCTGGGCGTTGACATCGGCGCAGTTCACCTCCTCGACCTTCACCACCCGTCCGGCGACGGTCTGCTGGTCGAAGCCGAGACCGCTGCGGCCGCTCGCCTTGTGGTCGGGCGTGCCGCCCGGCCAGAGCACGATCAGACCGGCGACGACGGCGACCGCGAAGGGGATGAGCACCGTCGCGATGATCTTGCGGAGGCGGGCGGAGACGGGAGCGGCGGGGCCATGACCGTGGGAGTGGCCGTGTGAATGGCCGTGGCCGTGGTCGTGCGCCTGATCGGAGGGGCGGGGCTGCTCGGGCGGGTGGTCCTGCTGGATGGCGGTCACGGTCGCATCATCGCAAGAGGAGTGGGCCCCCTGTTCAGCACTGTGGATAAACCGTTAGCGTGGGCACGAACCTTTGCAATCGCGGGAGCTCGGAGCACCGGGCTGAGAGGGCGCTGACGCTGACAGCTGCGCCGACCGCTGAACCTGTTACCGGGTAATGCCGGCGTAGGGAGTGGGTCTCATGACTCAGCAGGATGCATCATCGCGCGCCGAGAAGGCCGAATTCGGCTGGCATAAGGGATATGTCGCGGGTTCGCGCCCGGACCTCCACGTCCCGGTCCGCCGAGTGCACCTCACCAACGGCCAGGATGTGACGCTGTACGACACCTCCGGCCCGTACACCGACCCCACCATCGAGACGGATGTCCGCCGTGGCCTGGCGCCGCTGCGGCAGAACTGGATCGTCGCCCGCGGCGACACGGAGGAGTACGCGGGCCGTCCCGTCCGCCCCGAGGACGACGGGATCAAGCACACCTCGCCCCGCGGGGGACTGCGCAACCTCGACGCGGTCTTCCCCGGCCGCCCGCGCCAGCCGCGGCGCGGCCGAGCGGGCGGCCCCGTGACCCAACTCGCCTATGCGCGGCGGGGCGAGATCACGGCGGAGATGGAGTACGTGGCGATCCGCGAGAACGTCTCCTCCGAGGTGGTCCGGGAGGAGATCGCGGCGGGCCGCGCCGTCCTCCCGGCCAATGTCAACCACCCGGAGATCGAGCCGATGATCATCGGCAAGCGGTTCCTGGTGAAGGTCAACGCCAATATCGGCAACTCCGCCGTCACCTCCTCCATCGAGGAGGAGGTCGAGAAGATGACCTGGGCGACCCGCTGGGGCGCCGACACGGTGATGGACCTCTCGACCGGCCGCAACATCCACACCACCCGCGAATGGGTGCTGCGCAACTCCCCGGTCCCCATCGGCACCGTGCCGCTCTATCAGGCGCTGGAGAAGGTCGACGGCAGGGCCGAGGAGCTGACCTGGGAGATCTACAAGGACACGGTCATCGAACAGGCCGAGCAGGGCGTCGACTACATGACCGTCCACGCCGGCGTCCGGCTGCCGTACGTCCCCCTGACCGCCCGCCGCAAGACCGGCATCGTCTCCCGCGGCGGCTCCATCATGGCGGCGTGGTGCCTCGCCCACCACCAGGAGTCCTTCCTCTACACCCACTTCGAGGAGCTCTGCGAGATCCTCGCGGCGTACGACGTCACCTACTCGCTGGGCGACGGGCTGCGTCCCGGGTCGATCGCCGACGCCAACGACGAGGCGCAGTTCGCGGAGTTGCGCACGCTCGGCGAGCTCAACCGGATCGCCAAGGAGCATGGCGTCCAGACGATGATCGAGGGCCCGGGCCATGTCCCGATGCACAAGATCAAGGAGAACGTCGACCTCCAGCAGGAGATCTGTGAGGAGGCCCCGTTCTACACCCTGGGCCCCCTCACCACCGATATCGCCCCCGCCTACGACCACATCACCTCCGGCATCGGCGCCGCGATGATCGCCTGGTGGGGCACGGCGATGCTCTGCTACGTCACGCCCAAGGAGCACCTGGGCCTGCCGGACCGCGATGACGTCAAGACCGGCGTGATCACCTACAAGATCGCCGCCCATGCAGCCGACCTGGCCAAGGGCCATCCGGACGCCCAGGCATGGGACGACGCGCTTTCCGACGCGCGCTTCGAATTCCGCTGGGAGGACCAGTTCAACCTGGCCCTGGACCCGGACACGGCCCGCTCCTTCCACGACGAGACCCTCCCGGCGGAACCGGCCAAGACGGCACACTTCTGCTCGATGTGCGGGCCCAGGTTCTGTTCGATGAAGATCAGCAGAAGCATCACAGAGCAGTTCGGCGGCGACGCCGACGCGACGCCCGAGGAGATCGAGGCGGGGATGCTCCAGAAGTCCAGGGAGTTCGCGGAGGCGGGCAACCGCGTCTATCTGCCCATCGCGGACTGAGGCGCGGACGCGTAGGCCGAGATCGCCGGTGAAGCCCGGCAAAGCAGCGCCTGCGGGGTGAAACAGGCGATACGCTGCGGGACGGGTCCGAAGCCGCAACTTGGATTTGCGACTTCGGACCCTCAGCGTGCCGCTACGCGGGCGGAAGCTCAGCCACGTAGATCGGATGTCCGCTGTCCGCCAGCCCGTTCTGACGGATGCAGCGGTGCTTCTGGAGGAACCGCAGACAGGCGTGCACCCGCTGCCGAGTGAGCCCCGTCTTGGCCGAGAGCGTCTCCAGCGAGTGGCCGATCTGTCCGGCTTCGGCCAGCGTGGGGAGGATGTAGACGGCCACCGCCCATACGTCCTCGGTGATGCTCAGCCGGTCCTTCCACTGTGCGAACAGGTCCTCCGTCCTGAGCCTCAGCTCCCGCTTGTCCGCCTCGGGCTCCTCGCCCGGTCGGCAGCCCAGCGCATCGAGGATCTGTGACCACGCCTGCTCGGACCGATGCAGGGAATCCAGTACCTCCGTATGGAAGCGTTCGGCCCGCGTCTCCAGTCGGACGATCGCGTCCATGAGCTCGCTCGGTGGAGTGGGGCGGGAGATCTCGGAGACTTCCAGCGCGTATGAGCCCTCGCGTTGGACGGTGGCGATCACTCTCGAGACCCACTGTTTGAAGGGCAGGCACGCGGGCTTGGTGCAGCCGTTCACGAGGAGGATAAGTCCTTCGAGATCGACGAGCTGCAAGTCTCGGCGCCATTCCCTACCTGCGGGAATGCTGAGACTGTGACTGGAAGTCACAGTCTCAAGAGACTCTCGCCGCTCCTCCGGCACATGATCGAGCAGAGCCTTCCGCGTCGTGGTGTAGCCGAGCTCTCGGCACACATCGGCAGCGGGGAACCAGTGCTCTCCGTTGGGCAGGGTCAACCTTCGGACCCGGGCCCCCGTGGCCGCGTAGACGAAATCGTTGACGTCCATGGCGTCGTGCCGGGCGGATGGGCCCGGCGGTGTGTTGTGTTTGCGCATCGCGCATCACCTCCACCGATGGACGCTAAACATCACCGCCCATCAATTCCCCCGAATAGGCGGAAGTTCCCTCGATCGGTGGATAATTGATCGATTTGAGGACAAACCGTGCACCAGCGCCAAGCCGGCTGGTGCTCGGCGCCGCTGGACCCCGAGCCCGGGATCCGGGGTCCGGCGGCCTCGCCAGGTGGCGACAGTGCCGCCCGGCACAGCAGTATGCGAGGCATGGGAACCGACGCGGAGCCGATGGCGGACTGAGGCGGACTACGGACATGGGCCGCACTTCACTGCTGAGCAGCGGACGCGGGCGCTTTCCTCTTCTTCCTGTTGGCCCGTTTCACGTGAAACATCCCTTCGAGCGTTGGTCCGTGCTCCGAGCCGTCCTTGGGCCGGTCCGGAGCGCGGGCCGCTGGGTGGTTCACGCGGTGAGTGCGGCGACGACCCGGTTGGTCATCTCCTCCTGGGTGGTCAGCGGCGTCGGGGCGTAGGAGAGGACGAAGCGGAGCGCCTGGTCGCGGGTGGCGAACATGCGGGTGCGGTAGCCGTATGTCTCGCCGGTCTTTCCCCAGAACGTCACGCCGTTCACCGTGGCCGTCTGCAGCCCGAGGCTGTAGCGGGCCGGGGTGCCGTCCAGCATCCGTACGGAATCCGGGGGCAGGGTGAAGAGCTTGTCCAGCGCGTGGGGCGGCAGCAAGGCGCCGGAGAACAGGGCTCGCTGAAAGCGGGACAGGTCGTCGAGGGTCGAGACCAGCTCGCCTTCGCCCCAGGCGCTGGACTGGTTGTACACGGTGATATCGCGCAGCGACCCGTCGGTCATCCGCAGATAGCCGTGCACATGAGGACCGTGGAGGCGGGGGTCCTGGCCCGGCAGCAGGGTCCGGGTCAGGCCCAGTGGGCGTAGGACGCGGGACTCGATCGCCTGGCCGTAGGGGCGGCCGGTCAGCTTTTCGATGATCAGGGCGAGCAGGACGTAGTTGATGCCCCGGTACTCCTGTGTGGTCCCCGGATCGAACTTCAGCGGGTCGTGCGTCACCGTTTCGACCCACTCCCGCGGTGTCCACCGGTCCCATCGATGCCGCAGGACCCCTTCCGGAGTGCTGTCGTCCGGCAGCCCTCGATGGTCGGGCAGTCCGCTGGTGTGGTTGAGCAGCTGGGCCACGGTGATGCGGCGGGAGAAGGCGGAGGGCAGCAGATCCGGGAGGTACCGCCCGATGGGGGCGTCGAGCTCCACCCTGCGCTCGGCCCACAGTTGCAGGACCACGGTGGCCACGAACGCCTTGGTGACGCTGCCCGCACGGAAGCGGTCGTCCGGGCGTACGGCACGCCCGCTCCCGAGGTCCGCCGCCCCGGCCGTGCCGTACCAGTGGTCGCCTTGGCGGTCGACGCGCAGTTGCGCGGAGGTGGCGGGTGGATGGGAGAGATCGCTGATAGCTGCCTGCAGGGCGGCTTCGTCGGGCGCCGTGGTCGACGCGGTGGTCCCCGCCGCCGCGCGGGCCTCGGTGTTCCCGGCCACGGCCAGCAGCGTTCCGGCCGCGCAACCACCCATGAAGGTACGTCGGGTCAAGGAAGTCATGGTCAGCCATGCTGCCGAGGCAGCCGTGCCCCGCCATCCGGGATGACCCCACGTGCACCCTCACGCGCGCCCGGAATGACCCCGGGGTGGCCCCGGACGCGGGCTAGTCCGGCTGGTGCTCAGGCCCGCCGTAGTCGGGGCTGGTGAAGTCCGGGCTGCTGTAGCGGGGGCGGGCCTTGGGGCCTTCGCCGTCGGTGCTGAAGCCGGGGCGGCTGTAGCCGAGGTGCGGGGTGCGGCTGACCGTTTCGGGGTTGGTCGGGACGTAGGCGGAGGGGGACGGGGCCGAGGGGTTGGCCAGGGCCTCGCGGAGGAACGGCAGGATGCCGCGCTCCAGCAGGGCCTGACGCCAGACCTCTCTGGCGCGGTCCACCTCCTCGAGCTGCTCGCTGCGCGCCTCGCCCCGGATCGCGCTGGAGCCGTTGCGCAGCGCGGTCAGGAGCAGTCCGACGGCGGCGATGAGGATGCCCGCGGCGGTCAGCGCGGCGAAGAACCAGCCCGCTGTGACCATCGGCTGGGCGATGGAGGGGGCCGGGTCGAGCACGTTGAGGACGTAGCCGACGATGAGGAAGATGATCGCGGCGGTTCCGGCGAGCACCGGCGCCAGCACCGCGAGCATGGCGACGAGCCCGGCCCCCGCGGCGTCCTGCATCGCGTCGGCGAGCCCCACCGTGCCGTCCGGGTGCTCGCGCTCGCTCACATTCCCGGCGAGCGGGAAGAGCGGCGCGGGCTCGCGCAGTTTGGCGCGAGTTTCGCGGTAGTCCTGATATTCGGCGGCCGCGCATGCCGCTATCGCGGCCGAGGCGCCGAGCGCCATCGTGCGCAACTGCTCGGCAGTGAGCCGCTGCCCGACACCGGTGAGGTCCGGGCGATGGTCGGCGGTGCGCAGTGCCTCGTCGAGAACCCGCTCGAACTCTGGGCGGTCCTCGGTCAGCAGGTGCGGAGCGCTTTTCATGGTGCATCCCCCGATGCTCCGTAGGGCCGTGACGCCGGCTTGCGCCGGGCGGTCGGGCGGAAACGGAGGAGAGCCTGCGACGGATAAGCCGATGGTAGAGCCGATCCGGCGCGGGGTGACAGCAAGTTTCGCGAATTGCTCCCGCGCCGGTGAAGCTCTCTATCTGCCCCGGGCAGCGTCCGCTGAACCCTCAGTCGGTCAGGGGAAGTTGAACGACCAGCAGTTTTCCGGCCATGGTGACGCCGCCGTCCATGGCCACGGCGAGATTGTCCGCGTAGACATGCGGGCCCTCGACGGCGGGCGTGCCGCCGTCCTCGCCGTCCTCGGATCCGACCTCGCCGAGCAGATACGGGATGGGGCTGTGGCCGTGGACGATGCGCTCCCCGCCGTAGGTGTCGAGCAATTCGCGGGCCGCCATGGGCCCGGCGTCCTCGTCGCGGAAGGCGAACCGCTTGGTGAATTTGCGGAACAGGTCCCAGCACTCGTCGGCGTCGCTGCGCTGCAGCGTCTCGGTGACGGTGTCGTTGACGGCCTCGATCGAGTCGCCGTAATCCAGATAGGCGGTGGTGTCGGAGTGGACCAGCAGATGCCCGTCCTCCTCCGCCATCGCGTCCAGCCGGGACATCCACTGGAGGTGGTGGTCCTCGAGCCGCTCCATGTCACTGCGCTGGCCGCCGTTGAGCAGCCAGGCGGCCTGGAAGGAGGCGGTTCCGGCACCGGAGTTGACGGGCGTGTCGCCGAACCGCTTGGCGCCGATCAGCAGCAGCTCGTGATTGCCCATCAGCGCCTTGCAGTAGCCGCCCGCGGCCGCGGCCTCGGCGGAGAGCTGCATGACCAGGTCGATGACGCCGATGCCGTCCGGGCCGCGGTCGGTGAAGTCGCCGAGGAACCACAACCGGGCGTTGCCCGCGGCCCAGTTGCCCTTGGGGTCGATCAGGCCCTCGGCGGCGAGCGCCTCGCGCAGCTCGTCGTGGTAGCCGTGGACATCGCCCACGACGTACAGCGGGCCGGGCCCCTCGTCCTCGGCGAGCGGGCCGTGCTCGGGCTCGGGCAGTGAGGTGAGCGCGACGGTGGGGCTGTCCTGCGGCGGGACGAGCGGAGTGTCCGGGATGGTGTGCCCGGGGCCCAGGACCGGGAGCCGCTCGGTCGGGGTGTACTCGGCGGGCGGCGGCGTGGCGGGCGCGGGCGGCGCATCAGGAGCCGGAGCCCCTGGTGCGGGCACCCCCGGTGCGGGCACCCCTGGAACCGGCGCCCCGGGCGCGGGAGCCCCTGGTGCGGGCGCGGGTGGTGGCACGGGCGCGGCGGGGCCCGGCGCCGCGGGCGCGGGCCCGGGCGGTACGGCTCCGGGCGCGCCCAAGCTGGGCGGGGTGAACGCCCCGTACGCGGGCGCGGGCGGGGCGGGCACCCCGTACGCGGGCACGGGTGGGATCGCAGCCGTGGTCCCTGCCGTGGCTTCCAGACCGGCCCCCTGAGTCATCGACCCCTCCACCATCACGCCGCCGTCCCACCTTGTGGACCTTGCCTGGTCGACGGCGGTCCGCGGTGTCGTCCGCCCATCATAGGAATGACCGTGAGGGCTTGTGACGCACCAGGGTGCCGTCAATCGGTGCTCGCTCCTGCTTGGTCGGACTTTTATCCCGGATTGGCCCGGTAGGGGAAGCCCATTGGGCTCAGGTCCTCCTCGGGTCATCCTTGAGTCGCCCTCAGGTCAGCCTCCGGCGCGGCTGCGCGGGGCGCTGACCGTCGTACGCGGCGGACGGCGCTGTGACGACGTCCGCACGATCAATTCGGTGGGTATGACCTGCTCGACGGGGTGGTCGGTATCAAGTCCCTCGATGGCGTCGATGAGCAACTGTACGACCGCCGTGCCGATCCGGCGGGGTTTGAGTGAGAGGGTCGTGATGGGCGGCTCGGTGGTGCGGTAGACGGTCGATTCGCTGCAGCACACCAGCAGCAGATCGTCCGGGACGCGCAGTCCGTAGCGGCGGGCGGCGGCGAGCAGATCGGTGCCGTTGGGGTCGAAGAGGCCGTAGACCGCGTCGGGCCGGTCGGGGCGGGCGAGCAGCCGGTCGGCGGCGACGGCACCGGCACAAGGGTCGTGGGCCGGGTACGCCTCATAGACCGGATCCTGTCCCACGCGTTCGCACCATCGCAGGTACGCCGTGGTGGACAGTCGGGTGTAGGTGTCGGTGGACGTCCCGGTGAGCAGTCCGATCCGGCGGGCGCCGGCCTCGGCGAGATGGTCGAGCAGTCCGATTACCGCCGCCTCGTGGTCGTTGTCGACCCAGGCCGTGACGGGGAGGGCGCCGGCCGGGCGGCCGTCGCTGACCACGGGGATGCCCTGGCGTAAGAGCTCGGTGACGACCGGATCGTGGTCGGAGGGGTCGATCACCACGGTGCCGTCGAGGGCGACGTTGGACCACACGTCGTGGCGGGAGGTGGCGGGGAGGATGACGAGGGCGTAGCCGCGGGCCAGCGCGGCGGAGGTGGCGGCTCGCGCCATCTCGGCGAAGTAGGCGAACTCGGTGAAGGTGAAAGGTTCATCCCCGTACGTGGTCACGGTCAGGCCGATGAGGCCGGACTTGCCGGTACGGAGGGTGCGGGCCGCTGCGGACGGGCGGTAGCCCAGCCGCTCGGCGACCTCGCGAACATGGCGGCGGGTGGCCTCCGGGAGCCGGCCCTTGCCGTTGAGCGCGTCGGAGACGGTCGTGATCGAGACCCCGGCGGCGGCGGCCACATCCCGGATGCCCGCCCGCTCTAACCGGCGGCCGGCCGACCGGCTCACCTGGTGCTTCCCTGCTGCTGTCATGGCCAGCCGATAGTAGGGCTCGGGTGGGAGGGTTGCGCGATTCCGCCATCGGTATTCGGAAGGCACGTTTCTGCATGAACGCCCCCATCAATTCCCTTGGAAGTGAAGCCAGTTGGAGGATTCACCGGGCCTCTGGTCGCCCCTGGCATATCCACGCCTGCTGATTGATACATGTCTCGAAGAGGTCTCAACTCACCTGCACGGGTGATGCGCGCCACGGCGCTCGCCACCGGCGCGCGCGGAAAAGTGGGGCGCTCCCCCCGGTGGGCACGCGGGCGCCGGGGGCGGGTACGCGGCGGCGCCCGGCGGGTACGCGAGACGGGGGAATCCTCATAAGGTGTGCAGTATTGCCGTGTGCGAACGCTGTGCACGGCCCGGGACAGGATGGGTCGAGGAGGACTGTCGGTGACCGAGAAGAGCCCCAAGCTGCGTGCCGCGCTGGATGGCATTCCGACGTACAAGCCCGGCAAGCCGGCCGCCACGGGGGGTCCCCTGGCCTTCAAGCTGTCCTCCAACGAGAACCCCTATCCGCCGCTGGCCGGGGTGCTGGAGACCGTGGCGGACGCCGCCGCGTCCTTGAACCGCTACCCGGACCTCGCCTGCACCGCGCTGATCGCCGAGCTCGCGGAGCGCTTCGAGGTGCCGCTGGAGCATCTGGCCACCGGGACCGGTTCGGTCGGCATGGCCCAGCAGCTGGTCCAGTCCACGGCGGGGCCGGGCGATGAGGTGATCTACGCCTGGCGGTCCTTCGAGGCATATCCGATCATCACTCAGATCGCGGGCGCGACCTCGGTACAGGTTCCGCTGACCGATGCCGAGGTCCACGATCTGGACGCGATGGCCGATGCGATCACCGACCGCACCCGGCTGATTTTCGTCTGTAACCCCAACAATCCGACCAGCACCGTCGTGCGCCGGGCCGAGCTGGAGCGGTTCCTGGACCGGGTGCCGTCCGATGTGCTGGTGGTGCTGGACGAGGCGTACAACGAGTTCATCCGGGACGAGCGGGTCCCCAACGGCGTCGACCTCTACCGCGACCGGCCGAACGTCTGTGTGCTGCGCACCTTCTCCAAGGCGTACGGCCTGGCCGGGCTGCGGGTCGGCTTCGCGATCGCCCATGAGCCGGTGGCGGCGGCGCTGCGGAAGACCGCGGTGCCGTTCGGCGTCAGCCAGCTCGCCCAGGACGCGGCGGTGGCCTCGCTGCGCAGCGAGGACGCGCTGCGGGAGCGGGTGGACGCGCTGGTCACCGAGCGGGGCCGGGTGTGGGAGGCGCTGACCGCCCAGGGGTGGACGGTCCCGGACTGCCAGGCGAACTTCGTCTGGCTGCGGCTGGGGGAGCGGACGCTCGACTTCGCGGCGGTGTGCGAGGCGGCGGGCGTGGTGATCCGTCCGTTCCCGGGTGAGGGAGTGCGGGTGACAATCGGCGAGCGCGAGGCGAACGAGATCTTCCTGCGGACCGCGGAGGAGTTCCGCAAGGAGCTCTGAGCCCGGCCTGAGCCCCTGGGCGCACAAGGGGCCCATCAGCCCCTCCGTAAGGTGCGCAGCATACCCAGACGTGCCCCATTCGCCCCCTCCCACCCCCTGTGGGAGGGGGCGAAGCCATGTGCGTATCATAGCTTGTGAATGTGAATACGTTCACAAGCTCGTTCGCGGGCAGGCACGACCGTAAGGAGAGATTCAGGTGAATCTGGCTCTGGCGCCGGAGACGCTGGCCCGATGGCAGTTCGGCATCACAACCGTCTACCACTTCCTCTTCGTGCCACTGACGATCTCCCTTGCCGCGATCACGGCAGGTCTGGAGACCGCCTGGGTCCGCACGGGCAAGGAGAAGTACTTCCACGCCACCAAGTTCTGGGGCAAGCTCTTCCTGATCAATATCGCGATGGGCGTGGTCACCGGCATCGTGCAGGAGTTCCAGTTCGGCATGAACTGGTCGGACTACTCCCGCTTCGTCGGTGATGTCTTCGGTGCTCCGCTCGCGATGGAGGCCCTGCTGGCCTTCTTCTTCGAGTCCACCTTCATAGGTCTGTGGATCTTCGGCTGGGACAAGCTGCCCAAGAAGATCCACTGCGCCTGCATCTGGATCGTCTCGATCGGCACGATCCTCTCGTCGTACTTCATCCTGGCCGCCAACTCCTGGATGCAGCACCCGACCGGCTACACCATCGACAAGGCCACCGGAAAGGCCCAGCTCACCGACATCTGGGCGGTGCTGACCCAGAACACCACCCTCGTCGTGGTCTTTCACACCCTGACCGCGGCCTTCCTCACCGGCGCCGCCTTCATCATCGGCATCTCCTCCTTCCATCTGCTGCGGGCCAAGCGCCGCCGGGAGCGCGGCGAGGAGCTGGGCGAGCAGCGGAAGAAGCAGATCGGGGCGATGCGGACCTCGCTGCGGGTGGGCCTGGTCGTCGCGGTCATCGCGGGGATCGGCACGGCGCTCAGCGGTGACCAGCTCGGCAAGGTGATGTTCGAGCAGCAGCCGATGAAGATGGCGGCGGCCGAGGCGCTGTGGGACACCCAGGCGCCCGCACCCTTCTCGATCTTCGCCGTCGGCGATGTCGGCAAGGGCCACAACAGCGTCGAGCTGGAGGTCCCCGCCGCGCTCTCCTTCCTGGCGCACAGCAACTTCACCGACGCCGTCCCCGGGATCAATGACATCGCCCAGCGGGAGGCCGACGCCTACGGCGGTCAGCCCGATGACTACATCCCCAGCATCTTCATGACCTTCTGGGGCTTCCGGCTGATGATCGGCTTCGGCATGACCTCGTTCGTCGCCGGGCTGATCGGGCTGTGGACGACCCGGCGCAAGCGGTGGCTGGCACCCGCCTTCCGTACCGGCGAGGACGAGGTGCCCCGGCTCATGCTCACCAAGAAGCGCGAGATGAGCCCGCTGCTGTCCACCTGGTCCTGGCGGATCGGCATCCTCACCATGGGCTTCCCGCTGATCGCCAACTCCTTCGGCTGGATCTTCACCGAGATGGGCCGGCAGCCCTGGGCGGTCTACGGGCTGATGAAGACCGCCGACGCGGTCTCCCCCGGCGTCAGCCAGACCGAGGTGCTGATCTCCCTCGGCGTCTTCACGCTGCTGTACGGGGTGCTCGCGGTGATCGAGGTGCGGCTGCTGACGAAGTACGCCAAGGCCGGACCGGACACCGACGAGAAGCCGCCCGCCAAGGACCCGAAGCTGCGGCTGCCCTCGGGCGGTCCGGGCGGTCCGGGTAGTCCGGACGGCGGGGCCGCCGCCGAGGACGAGGACGCCGACAAGCCGCTGACCTTCGCGTACTGACGGCCGGAGAGAATCATGAACCTTCACGACTTCTGGTTTCTGCTGATCGCCTTCCTGTGGACGGGCTACTTCTTCCTGGAGGGCTTCGACTTCGGCATCGGCGTGCTGACCAAGCTGCTCGCCCGCGACCGCACCGAACGCCGGGTCCTGATCAACACGATCGGGCCGGTGTGGGACGGCAATGAGGTCTGGCTGATCACGGCGGCCGGGGCGACCTTCGCCGCCTTCCCCGACTGGTACGCGGCGCTCTTCAGCGGCTTCTATCTGCCGCTGCTGGCCATCCTGGTCTGCCTGATCCTGCGCGGTGTCGCCTTCGAGTACCGGCACAAGCGCCCCGAGGACCGCTGGCAGCGCAACTGGGAGCATGCGATCTTCTGGTGCTCGCTGCTGCCCGCGTTCCTCTGGGGCGCGATCTTCGCCAATCTGGTGCACGGGGTGCCGATTGGTCGGGACGGGAACTACGCGGGCGGTCCGCCGGACCTGATCACGCCGTACGCCCTGCTGGGCGGGGCGGTCACGCTGGTGCTGTTCACGTTCCATGGCGCCGTCTTCGCCGCGCTCAAGACGTCCGGGGACATCCGGACGAGGGCGCGGCGGTATGCGACCGGGCTCGGACTGGCCACCGTCGTGGTCGCGGTGCCGTTCCTGGTCTGGACGCAGAGCGACAGCGGGAACGCCCGCAGTCTGGTGGCGGTCGTCATCGCCGTCCTGGCGCTCGCCGTGGCGCTGGTCATGAACCGGCGGGGGCGTGAGGGGTGGGCGTTCGGGCTGTCCGGGGTGGCCATCGCGGCGGCCGTCGCGATGCTCTTCCTCGTCCTGTTCCCCGACGTCATGCCCTCCTCGCTGAACCCGAAGTGGAGCCTGACGGCGGCGAACGCGGCCTCCAGCCCCTATACGCTCAAGATCATGACGTGGGTCGGGGCGATCATGATGCCGCTGATCATGGCCTACCAGGCGTGGACGTACTGGGTCTTCCGTAAGCGCATCGGTACCCGGCACATTCCCGCCGCCCACTGATGCTTCGGGTGGTGTGTTTCACGTGAAACCAATCGACCCCCGGCTGCTGCGGTACGCACGGGCCACCCGGTTCTTCCTGGCCGCCTCCGTGGCGTTGGGCCTGGCCGGAGCGGGTCTGGTCATCGCGCAGGCGATGCTGATCGCCGAGATCGTGGTGGGCGCCTTCCAGCGGGGCGAGGACGTGGGGGCGCTGACGCTCCCGCTGGGGCTGCTGGCGCTGGTCGCCGTCGGCCGGGCGGTCGTCTCCTGGCTGACCGAGCTGGCCGCCCATCGGGCCGGTGCGGCGGTCAAGTCGGAACTGCGGCTACGGCTGGTGGAACGGGCCGTGCGGCTCGGGCCGAGCTGGCTGGACTCCCAGCGGACCGGTGAGCTCACCACCCTCGCCACCCGGGGCATCGACGCGCTGGACGACTACTTCGCGCGCTATCTGCCCCAGTTGGGGCTGGCCGTGGTGGTGCCGGTGGCGGTGCTCGCCCGGATCGTCACCGCGGACTGGATCTCCGCGCTGATCATCGTCGCCACGCTGCCGCTGATCCCGCTGTTCATGATGCTCATCGGCTGGGCCACCCAGTCCCGGATGGACCGCCAGTGGCGGCTGTTGTCCCGGCTGTCCGGGCACTTCCTCGATGTCGTCGCCGGACTGCCGACCCTCAAGGTCTTCGGCCGGGCGAAGGCCCAGGCCGCCTCGATCCGCGCGATCACGGCCGACTACCGGCGGGCCACGCTCAAGACGCTGCGGCTGGCCTTTCTGTCCTCCCTGGCCCTGGAACTGCTCTCCACCGTGTCGGTCGCCCTGGTCGCGGTCGACATCGGAATGCGGCTGGTGCACGGCGAGATGGATCTCTTCACCGGGCTGGTGGTGCTGGTGCTCGCCCCCGAGGCGTATCTGCCACTGCGCCAGGTGGGCGCGCAGTACCACGCGGCGGCGGAGGGGCTGGCGGCGGCGGACGAGGTGTTCGCGGTGCTGGAGCGCGAGCCCTCGAACACGGGCGGTGCGCCGGTCCCCGATGCCCGGAGCGCCGCGCTCACGCTGGACGGGCTGGTGGTCCGCCACACCGGGCGCAGCGAACCGTCCCTCGCCCGGACCTCGTTCGAGATCCGCCCGGGGGAGACGGCCGCCGTCGTGGGCCCCAGCGGTGCCGGAAAGTCGACGCTGCTGAACGCCGTGCTGGGCTTTGCGGCACCGGACGAGGGCCGGGTGCTGATCGGGGGCCGCGACCTGGCCGCGCTGGACCCGGAGAGCTGGCGGCGCCAGATCGCCTGGGTGCCCCAGCGCCCGTATCTCTTCGCCGGGACGATCGCGGAGAACGTCCGGCTGGCCCGGCCGGACGCCGATGACGCGGCGGTACGGGCCGCCCTGCGGGACGCGGACGCGCTGCGCTTCGTCTCCGCGCTGCCGGACGGGATCGAATCCCGGCTCGGCGAGATGGGTGCCGGGCTCTCCGCGGGCCAGCGGCAGCGGATCGCCCTGGCGCGCGCCTTCCTGGCCGACCGGCCGGTGCTGCTGCTGGACGAGCCGACGGCCAATCTGGACGGTGAGACGGAGGCGTCGGTCGTCGAGGCGGTGCGGCGGCTGGCCGAGGGCCGCACGGTGCTGCTGGTGGTCCACCGCCCGGCGCTGCTTCCCCTGGCCGACCGCGTGCTGCGGCTGCCGGGGCCGGACCGCGGCCCCGGGGCCGCCGCCCTTGGTGGACCGGCCTCGCTGCCCGTGGCTCGGCGCGAGTCGGCGGTGGGCGGCGTGCGCCCGGGGCCGACCGTCTCGCTCCGGCCCGCCTCCGATGAGGGCGGCGCCCACCTGTCCGTCGCGTGTGCCGCCGGGCGCCCGCGTGCCGAGGTACACGGATCTGCGGTGCGCGGATCCGCGGCGGGCGCGGTCACGGAGGCGGGGTCGGCGCCGTCTCCGTCGGCCTCACCGGCCACGGATGGGCGTGCCGACGTGGCGCGGGTGCCGGGCCGTGGGGGCTCGGCAGCGGGTGGGCCCGCCATCGGTCTCGACGGCGGGCTCCTCCGCTCGGGGCCCGGTGCGGACCTTCCGCCCATGTGCTCCGCGCAGGACGCTGACGCGGGCTCGGAGCGATCACCGGCTGTCGTGTCCGGTGGCGCGCGGGAACCGGCGGCGGACGCCGAATCCGGCGGGCGGCTGGGCGAGGCGCGCACGGGGGCGGACGGCGCGGGCTCGGACACGCGGGATGGGTTGGCCGCGTCGCAGGGTCCGGCCGCGGGGGACGGCTTGACCGCGCGGGATGGCTTGAGCACGCGGGATGGCTTGAGCACGCGGGACGGTTTGACCGCGCCGGTCGGCCTGACCGCGCCGGGCGGCCCGGTCGCGTCGCGTAGCTCGGCTGCGTCGCGCAGCTCGGCCGCACGTCCGCGCCGGGGCGCGCTGGCGCGGGTGCGGGGCGCCGCGCATGGCGGGCGGGGGCGGTTCGGGCTGGCGCTGCTGCTCGGGAGCCTCGCCCTGCTGAGCGCGGTCGGGCTGATGGCCGTCTCCGGTTGGCTGATCTCCCGGGCCGCGCAGCAGCCGCCCGTGCTCTATCTGATGGTGGCGGTCACCGCGACCCGGGCGTTCGGGATCGGCCGGGCCGTCTTCCGCTACGCCGAGCGCCTGGTCTCCCATGACGCCGTGCTGCGGGTGCTGGCCGAGCTGCGGGTCGCCGTCTACCGGCGGCTGGAGCGGCTGGCGCCCGCGGGGCTCGGCCGGACGCGCCGCGGCGATCTGCTCTCCCGGCTGGTGGCCGATGTGGACGCCGTCCAGGACTACTTCCTGCGCTGGCTGCTGCCCGTCGGCACCGCGCTGACCGTCGGCGCGGCCTCGGTGGGCTTCCTCACCTGGGTGCTGCCCGAGGCCGGGGCCGTGCTGGCGGCGGGACTGCTGGTGGCGGGGGTCGCGGTGCCCGTCGTGTCCGGGGCGCTGGCGCGGCGGGCGGAGCGTCGGCTGGCACCGGCGCGCGGGGCCCTGTCGGCGCAGGTTGTCGATCTGCTGGCCGGGGCCGCCGAGTTGACCGTCGCGGGCGCGCTGCCGCGTCGGCTGGACGCGGTGCGCCGGGCCGATGGGGTGCTCACCCGGATCGCCCGGCGGACGGCGGCTGCCGCGGGCACCGGTGCCGGGCTGTCCGCACTGGTCTGCGGGCTGACCGTGGCGGCCGCGGCGTGGGTGGGGGTGCCGGCCGTGGCCGACGGCCGGATCCACGGGGTGTGGCTGGCGGTCGTGGTGCTGACCCCGCTCGCCGCCTTCGAGGCCGTCGCGGGGCTGCCGCTCGCGGTGCAGCACCGGCAGCGGGTGCGGCGGGCCGCGGAGCGGGTGTACGAGGTACTGGACGAGCCGCTTCCGGTGCGCGAGCCCGACGAGGCGCGGCGCGAGGAGGCGCCCGGTGCGCCGTATCCGCTGGTGCTGAGCGGGATCACCGCCCGCCACCCCGGGCAGTGTGCCCCTGCGCTGGACGGATTCGGCCTGGAGCTGCGGCCGGGCCGCCGGGTCGCGGTGGTCGGCCCGTCGGGGGCGGGCAAGAGCACGCTCGCCCAGGTGCTGCTCCGCTTCCTGGACACCGACGGCGGCACGTACACCCTGGCGGGCCGGAACGCCGCCGCCCTGGACGGGGACGCGGTGCGGCGGCTCGTCGGTCTCTGCGCCCAGGACGCCCATGTCTTCGACAGCTCGCTGCGCGAGAACCTGCGGCTGGCCCGCCCCGCCGCGAGCGATGACGAACTTCGCGCGGCGCTGGCCGCGGCCCGGCTGCTGGACTGGGTGGACGGGCTGCCGGACGGCCTGGACACGCTCGTCGGCGAGCAGGGCGCACGGCTCTCCGGCGGTCAGCGGCAGCGGCTGGCACTGGCCCGCGCGCTGCTGGCGGACTTCCCGGTGCTGGTGCTGGACGAACCGGCCGAACATCTGGACCTGCCCACGGCCGACGCGCTGACGGCCGACCTGCTGTCGGCGACCCGGGGGCGCACCACCGTCCTGATCACGCACCGGCTGGCGGGCCTGGACGCGGTGGACGAGGTGATCGTGCTCGACGGGGGCAGGGCCGTCCAGCGCGGGACGTACGGGGAACTGGCCTCGGCCGACGGGCCGTTCCGCCGGATGCTGGAGCGCGAGGCCGTGGAGGACGGAGTCCTGGTGGGCGCCGGACACCCGGGCCCTGCGCACATGGGCGGGCACCCGGGCGCTGGCTAGGCGGCTCTGTCCGGCGGATCCTCGCGGGCCCCGTGATGTCTGGCACTGCGGCCCCGGCTACGGCTGGGAGGCGCCTCCCCCGGCACCGCAGGGAGGCGCCCCGGCAGCAGAACAGCGCGGGCCACGGCCGCCAGCCCGCCGTGGGCTGCGGCGCTAGCTGTCGCGGGCTCCGGCACTAGACGGGTGCGGGGCGCGGCATCGGACGGCGCGGTCCGGGGCAACGGCTGCCGTGGGCTGCGGCACGAGTTGCCGTGGGCTACGGCACTGGACGGGCGGGGCGCGGCACCAGACGGGCGCTGGCCGCGGCACCGGCCGCAGCGGGCCTCGCGGTGTCAGTCGACTGATGTCGCAGGCGTCGGCCGACCGATGCACAGGCGACGAAGATCCACCGGACCGGGCCCAGCGCGAGCAGCGGCGTTCATCTGCGCCATTCATTAGGCTCGACGGCATGGCGGCCGCTGCGCCCTCCCCCGACCCCCTGGACTTGGCCGCGGAGGCGACCCGGGGTCTGCGTGGGCTGTCCACCGAGCTCACGGCGCGGCTGCCGCGGCTGCTGGAGGCGATGCGCTCGCTCGGCGACGGGCCGGACGCGCACACCGTCCTCGATCGGATCGTTCGCACCGCGGCCGAGCTGGTGGGCGCCCGGCGCGCCGCGATCGGGGTGCACCACGCCGACGGGGACGCCGCCGGAGGGCAAGGCGGCCTGGCCGATGTGGTCACCTACGGCGACAACGACAACGACAACGACAACGACAACGACACCGACCGGGAGCGGTGCGCGGCGCTGCTCGCCGACGCACGGCGCACCGAAGCGCCCTCGGCCGCCCAGCCGCCGGGCTCGTATCTCAGCGTTCCGCTGCGGGTCGGGGAGGAGGTCTTCGGCACCCTCTGCCTCGCCGGGAAGCGGGACGGCGGTCCGTTCACCGAGTCCGACCGGCATCTGGTCGAGGTGCTGGCGACGGAGGCGGGGATCGCCATCGGCCACACCCGCGTCCAGGGGGCCACTCGGCAGCGCGAGCGCTGGATTGAGGGATCGGTGGCCGTCACCCAGACGCTGTTGTCCGGCGGCGCCGGGGAGGGGCCGGCCGTGGTCGCCGAGAAGGTCCGGGAACTCGCGGACGCGGTGGTGGGGATCGTGCTGCTGCCGGAGGAGGGCGATGGCGGGCTGAAGGTCGCGGCGGTGGCGGCCGATGAGCGGTCGGGGCTGCTCGGCGCCGTACTTCCGGCCCGCTCCCCGGCCGTGCCGAGGCTGCTGGCCGGGCAGCCGGTCGTCATCGAGGATCCGGCCGCCGACCCGTTGCTCGGTACTGGCGTCCCCGGGCGCTACGGGCCGAGTCTGATGGTCCCGCTGAGCAGCGGGGACCGGGTGGTCGGCGTGCTGGCCACCGCGCGCGAGCCCGGCGCCCGGCCGTTCACCGACACCGAGCGCACGCTGGCCGCCCAGTTCGCGGCGCAGGCGGCGGTCGCGCTGGTGCTCGCCGAGGCACAGCGCGACCGGGAGCGGCTCGCGGTCCTCGAGGAGCGCGACCGGATCGCCCGCGATCTCCACGACCTCGTCGTCCAGCGGCTTTTCGCGACCGGGATGCTGCTGGAGCGTGCGGAGCGCCAGTCGGACGCGCCGGAGGTGCGGGAGCGGATCGAGCGGGCCGTCGAGGAACTGGGCGCCACCATCCAGGAGGTGCGGACGGCGATCTACGCGTTGCAGCAGTCCCCGCCGGAGACGCCGCCCGGGCTGCGCGGCCGGGTGCTGCGGGAGGTCAGGGCGGCCGCCGTGCCGCTGGGCTTCCAGCCGTCCCTGACCTTCGTGGGACCGGTGGACTCCAGGGTCGGCACGGCGACCGGCGCCCATCTCGTCGCGGCGCTGCGCGAGGCGCTGTCCAACGCCTTCCGGCATGCGCGGGCGGAGCGGATCGAGGTGGTCGTGGACGCCACCGGGCGGCTTGCGGACGGGCGACCGTCGGTGCGGCTGACGGTCGCGGACGACGGGGTGGGCGTGCCCGCGGGCGGGCGGCGCAGCGGTCTGACGAACCTGGTGCGGCGGGCCGAGGCGCTGGGCGGGTCGAGCGGCGTCGAGCCCGGGCTCGGGGAGGGTGGGCGCGGTACGGCGGTGGTGTGGGAGGCGCCGCTGCCGAGCGAGGGCGCCTGACGCTGCTGTGCGCCTGACGGCGGTCGTGTGCCTGACGCTGCTGTGCGCCTGACGGCGGTCGTGCGCCTGACGACGGCGGTGCGCCTGCGTCTGCCGCACGCCTAACGCCGCCGTATGCCTAACGCCGCTGTGCGCCTGACGGCGCCGTACGTCTGACGCCGCTCTATGCCTGACGCCGCCGTATGCCTAATGCGGCTGTGCGCCTGCGTCTGCCGTGCGCCTCGCCGCTGTGCGCCGCTGTCCGCCCGACGGCGGCTGTGCGCCTGACGCCGCCGTACACCTGACGCCGCCATAGGCCTGACACGTCGCCGCCGGGCGAGGGTGATGCCCGGCGGGCCGCTGTGTGTCCGACACGCTGCTGTGGGGCGCTGGTCGTCGCCCGGCCGGCCCAACGCCTCACCTACGCGGGCCAACTAGCGCGCCGTCGGAGTGCGGGTCGTGGTGGCCGACGGTGGGATGAGCCTCGCGGGCCGTTCGGACTTTCGTATCCCATCGCACTCCGCGACAGATGTTGGCCCGACCGCGGGGAAGGAAGTCATGACGTGAATAGCCAGAGTCCCACTCCCAAGCGATCCCGGACGCGCCGCCGGGTCCTCTTCGCCACCCTTGCTGCGGCGAGCCTCACCGGCCAGGTGCTGACCATGTCCCCCGCTGCTCAGGCGGACGACACCCTGGGCGGAGGCCGTCCCAAGCCGCCTCGGCCGCCGTCCATCATCCACGGGGTCCAGGAGTTCACCGCGGACGGCACCTTCACGCCTCCCGCGGGCGTCACCTCGGTGCACATCCAGGCGTGGGGAGCGGGCGGCGGTGGTGGCGGCGGTGGTGGCGGCGCCAGCGCCACGCTGACCGGCACCGGCGGCACCGGCGGTGGCGGCGGATCCGGCGGCTTCACCTGGTGTGTCATCCCGGTCACGCCTTTCGCCACCTACTCGGTGGACCTGGGCACCGCCGGCGGCGCCGGTGGTGCCGGTGGCGGTGGCCCCGCGGGCGGCAACCCGGGAGGGGCTGGCGGTGCCGGCGGGCCGGGCACCGCGACGACGCTGACCTCCAGCAGCGGCGTCCAGCTCGTCGCCGGTGGCGGCACGGGTGGCACGGGCGGTGGCGGCGGTACGGCCGCTCCGGGCATTCCGGGCAACGGCGGCACCGGCGGCACCGGCGCCTGCAACAGCCTCTCTGCGGTGAACCGCACCGGTGAGAACGGGGCGTCCGGTGCCGACGGCGGCGCGGGCGGCGACGCGGTCGACGGCATCGTCGAGCTGCCTCCGACGAACACCAGCGCGGGCGGCGACGGCGGCATCGGCGGCCCCGGTGGCAACACCCCGGGCAGCGCGGGCGCGCCCGGTACCGTCGGCGGCAACGGCTACCTGGTCTTCTTCTGGTAAACGCGGTCGTGCGAACCGCCGCCCCCCGGCCCCACGGCCGGGGGGCGGTCGCGTGCGCTTCAGCCCGCCAGGATCCGCTCGACGATCCGCTCGATGACGGCGGCAACGCCGTCCTCGGTATTGCTCGCCGTGCGGTGGGTGGTCGCGGCGAGCACATCCGGATGGGCGTTGGCCATCGCGTAAGAGGTGCCCGCCCACATCAGCATCTCCAGGTCATTGGGCATGTCGCCGAACGCCACGACCTCCGCGGCGGAGATCCCGCGCTCGGCACAGCACCGGGCCAGCGTGCTGGCCTTGCTGACCCCGAGCCCGCTGACCTCCAGCAGGGCGGACGGGCTGGAGCGGGTGAAGTCGCCGTGGGCCCCGGCCACCGAGCGGGCCAGCCGGAGGAAGGCGTCGGGCGCCAGCTCGGGGTGGTGGGCGAGCAGCTTGAGGACCGGCATGTCGGCGTGCGCGAATCCGTCGTGGAGCAGCTTCTCGGCGGGGGCGACGATCGCGCCCGGGTCGAGGTGGAAAGGCGGGTACTCCGGTTCGTAGAAGATCCCGCCGCTGCGCTCGACCGCGAAGGACGTGCCGGGGGCCGCCTCGCGCAGCGCCTCTACGACGGCGAGGGCCTGGTCGGCGGCGAGCGGGCGGACCTCGATCGGCAGCCCGCCCTGGTGCAGATCGACCACGGCGGCGCCGTTGGCGCAGATCGCCAGGCCGTGGCCGTGCACATGGGCGCTGACGACGTCCATCCAGCGGGCCGGGCGGCCGGTGACGAAGAACACCTCGATGCCCGCCCGCTCGGCCGCCGCGAGCGCCGCCACAGTACGGTCGGAGACCGTCTTGTCGTCCTGCAGCAGGGTGCCGTCGAGGTCGGTGGCGATCAGCCGGGGCCGGGCCGGGGCGGGGCGGGAACGCTCTGGGGCCGGGGTGTTCGGCCGCTCGGTCGCAGGAGTCACGGCAACCATCCTCCCGCATATGCCGCTCATCAGTGCCGGGGCTGCGCTCGGGTGGGTCCTCGGGAGCCTACGGCGCTGATATCGGTGCGGCGTTGTCACACCCACCGCTTAGGCTCGCCCTATGCGAGTGAGCACCGTGATCCTGCCCGTCTACCGCTGGTCCGAGCGCGGCCGGGAGATATGGCAGCGCGCCGAGGAGCTGGGTTTCCACGCGGCGTACACCTATGACCACCTGTCCTGGCGCAGCTTTCGCGACGGGCCCTGGTTCGGGGCGGTCCCGACGCTGACGGCGGCCGCGGCGGCGACCTCCCGGCTGCGGCTGGGCACCCTGGTCACCTCCCCGAACTTCCGGCATCCGGTGACGCTGGCCAAGGAGCTGATCACGCTGGACGACGTGTCCGGCGGGCGGATCACCCTCGGCATCGGCGCGGGCGGCTCCGGCTTCGACGCGACGGCGCTGCTGCGGGGCGCCGAGGAGCCGTGGTCGCCCCGGGAGCGGGCGGACCGCTTCGGCGAGTTCGTCGAGCTGCTCGACCGGCTGCTGACGCACGAGGTGGTGACGCACGAGGGCACCCACTACAGCGCCCACGAGGTGCGCAACATCCCCGGCTGTGTGCAGCGGCCGCGGCTGCCGTTCGGGGTGGCCGCCACCGGTCCGCGCGGGCTGCGGCTCGCGGCGCGATACGGCCAGGCGTGGGTGACCACGGGCGACCCGAAGATCGCCGAGACCGGCACCCCGGCCGATTCGGTGGCCGCCATCGCCGGCCAGATCGAGCGGCTGGGCCAGGCGTGCGCGGAGGCCGGACGGGACACCGGCGACCTCGACAAGATCCTGCTCACCGGTTTCACCCCGGAGGCCACCGGGCCGTTGAGCTCGGTGGACGCCTTCGTGGACTTCGCCGGACGCCATGCCGAGCTGGGCATCGACGAGATCGTGCTGCACTGGCCGATCCCCGATTCGATCTTCGCGGCCGACCTCGAGACCTTCGAGAAGATCGCCACGGAGGGCGCGGCACAGATCGCCGGATAGCGGGCGGCATGAATCGCCGGATAGCGGGCGGCACAGATCGCCGGATAGCGGGCGCGGCACGGATCGCCGGATAACCGAATAAAGGGCGCGGCGCAGATCGCCCTATAAGCGGCAGAATCGGGTATAGAGCCTTTGGTGTCGCGTCACTCGGGAGGCATCCCATGCCGCATACCCGCTATCCCCCGGACCGGGGGCTGACCACCCGCATGGTCACGACGATGTTCTTCATCGGGCTGCTCTATGTGGTCTTCATCGGTGTGCTGCTCGCCGTGTTCAAGGGCGCCTGGCCGCTGATCGTGATCATCGCGGGAGGGCTGTTCGTGGCGCAGTTCTGGTTCAGCGACCGGATCGCGGCGTTCAGCATGGGCGCCCGGGAGGTCACCCCGCAGCAGGCGCCCGAGCTGCACGGTGCGGTGGACCGGCTGTGCGCGCTCGCGGACATGCCCAAGCCCCGGGTGGCCATCGCCGACACCGATGTGCCGAACGCCTTCGCCACCGGCCGCAATCAGCGCAACGCGCTGGTGTGCGCCACCACGGGGCTGCTGCGGCGGCTGGAGCCGGAGGAGCTGGAGGGTGTGCTCGCCCATGAGCTCTCGCATGTGGCGCACCGCGATGTGGCGGTCATGACCATCGCCTCCTTCCTCGGCGTGCTGGCGGGCATCATGACCCGCGCGGCGCTGTGGGGCGGTCTCAGCCGGGGCAGCCGCAACAACAACGTGGGCATCGCGGTGCTGCTCATCCCCCTGATCAGCGCCGTGGTCTATGCGATCAGCTTTCTGCTGACCCGGCTGCTGTCCCGCTATCGCGAGCTGTCCGCCGACCGCGCCGGCGCACTGCTGACCGGGCGGCCCTCGGCGCTCGCCGCCGCGCTGACCAAGGTGACGGGGCAGATGGCCCGGATCCCGACCCGGGATCTGCGCAAGGTCGAGCCGTTCAACGCCTTCTTCTTCGCGCCCGCGCTCTCCGGGGAGAGCGTCAGCCGGCTGTTCTCCTCGCATCCGACGCTGGAGCGGCGGCTCGACCAGCTCGCCCGCATCTCCACCCAGCTCGGCCAGGCGGGAAGGGGCTGAGCGTGAGGATCTTGGACGCCATCCTGGGCCGCAGCAAGCCGGTGCGCCCCGACCTCGACCGGCTCTTCGGGCTCCCGGGGGCCGCGGTCAGCCTGGAGGCGGGGGCGGGGTTCACCCCGACCGGGCGGGGCTCGGTCTGTTTCGCGAGCGTGGAGGGCGGCGCCTTCTCCCAGCTCCAGCGGGATGTGCGGGAGCTGCTGGACGCGGACACGGACCGGGGCGGGGTGCCCGTGGAGTTCAGCCAGGACGCGTACGGCTACACCTGGCTGCTGGCCCGGCAGCCGTCGGACGATGTGCCCGCCCTGGTGAACGATCTGCACGCGGTCAATTCGCTGCTCCAGGACGGCGGGTTCGGGCCTCAGCTGCTGTGCTCGCTGATCGGCTTCCAGGACCCGGCAGGGCGTTCGCTCGCGTTGGTGTATCTCTACAAGCGCGGCACCTTCTACCCCTTCGCGCCGCTGCCGGGCGCCGCGGAGAAGCGGGACAACGCGCTGGAGCTCCAGATGCGGGCGCTGCTCGGGGACGATCTGCGGATCGAGGAGGACCTGAGCCGCTGGTTCCCGGTCTGGGGCGCACCGGGTCTCTAGCGGTCCGGTTCCCCGGCCGACGGACGGCCCGACCCCCCCCCAAGTGAACCGGCCCCAACTCCCCCCGGGCGAAGGGGAATCCACGGATCGGACAGGGCCTCAGGCATAGGAATGGGCTCGCGGGGCACCTTCTACCTTCGACATCGCATGCCGGAAGGTGACCTGACGCCCGGGGGAGGGCCGAATGAACTACTTGCGCGGCTTCATCCCATGGATCGCCCTCGCGGTCCTGTCGACACTGGGCTGGCAGTGGGGCGCCCTGGCCGGGCTGGTGCTGGGTGGCGCGATGCTGGTGCGGGCCCGTAAGGCGGGCATGGCGGCCGACGCCCTCATCCTGGAGTGCAGCACGGTGGCCTTCTTCACCGCGCTGACGATCTGGGCCTTCGCCCGGCCGGACAGCGTACTCAAGGACTACGTCGGGGCGCTGGCGCTGAGCTGGCTCGCCGTCACCGCCTGGACGACGCTCGCCGTGGGGCAGCCCTTCACCACCGGTGTCGCCCGCCGCCAGGCACCGCCCGAGGTGTGGGACACCTACGTGTTCAAGCGGATCAATGTAGTGATCACCCGCGCCTGGTCCACCGCCTTCACGCTCTCCGCCGCGGCCATGGTCGTGGTGATCTCCGCGGGTCTGGGCGTGGCCGCGGCGCTCGCGGTCCAGTTCGCGGGGTTCGTCCTTCCGGCCCTGTTCACCGCGTGGTACCCAGGATGGGCGCGGTCGCGGCTCACACCGGCCGCACACCGGGCATAAGCCCCCGGAATATCTGTGGATACCCGGGGTAACCCCCGCCCATCGGGGCCCGTCCCCTACGGGCGCGTCAGACCCGAGGACGAGGGGAATCCCACCGTCTGGAGTGACGCCGCCTGTGGCTCACACCACTACGGTCGAACACGTGACTGTGATCGCCACCGAAAGTCTGAGCAAGCGGTTCTCCCGCGTCACCGCGCTCGACCGGCTGTCCGTCGACATCGCACCAGGCGTAACTGGCCTGGTGGGTGCGAACGGCGCCGGTAAGTCCACGCTGATCAAGATCCTGCTCGGGTTGTCCCCCGCCAGCGAGGGCCGCGCTTCCGTGCTCGGTCTCGATGTGGCCAAGGACGGCAGCGCCATCCGCGAAAGCGTCGGCTATATGCCTGAGCACGACTGTCTGCCGCCCGATGTCTCGGCGACCGAGTTCGTCGTCCACATGGCGCGCATGTCCGGGCTGCCGCCCTCCGCCGCCCGTGAGCGCACGGCCGACACGCTGCGCCACGTCGGCCTGTACGAGGAGCGATATCGCCCCATGGGCGGCTACTCCACGGGCATGAAGCAGCGGGTCAAGCTGGCCCAGGCGCTGGTGCACGACCCCCGCCTGGTCCTGCTGGACGAGCCGACCAACGGCCTGGACCCGGTCGGCCGCGATGAGATGCTCGGTCTGATCCGCCGCGTCCACACCGACTTCGGCATCTCGGTCCTGGTCACCTCGCATCTGCTCGGCGAGCTGGAGCGCACCTGCGACCACGTCGTGGTCATCGACGGCGGCAAGCTGCTCCGCTCCAGCTCCACCAGTGACTTCACCCAGGCGACGGCCTCGCTCGCGGTCGAGGTGACCGACACCACCGACCACCCGGACGGCACCAAGGCGCTGCGCACCGCCCTCGACCGGGCCGGGCTCACCGTCCAGCCCGCCGGCCGCGACGCCGACGGGACGCCCGGCTCCGACCATGTGCTGCTGGTCGACGTCGCGAGCGAGGAGACGTACGACACGGTCCGCGACACGATCGCCGACCTCGGCCTCGGCCTGGTCCGCATGGAGCAGCGCCGCCACCGCATCGCGGAGATCTTCCGGTCCGACGACGATGCGGACGCCCCGGACGCACCGGACGGCACGACGAAGCCCGCAGGACCGGCCGGCGCAAGCGCACACGGGAACGGAGGTGCCGTCGATGCCGCCTGAGACCGTGACCCAGCAGCGTGCCGACGTCATTCACAACATCGGCTACCGCCATTACGACGGCCCGCGCCTCGGCCGCGCCTACGCCCGTCGCTCGCTCTTCTCCCAGAGCCTGCGCGGCGCCTACGGCCTCGGCCGTTCGGCGAAGTCCAAGGTCGCGCCGATGCTGCTGTTCGCCGTGATGTGCATGCCCGCCGCGATCATCGTCGCGGTGGCCATCGCCACCAAGGTGGACGAGCTCCCCGTCGAGTACACCCGCTACGCGATCATGCTGCAGGCCGTGATCGGCCTGTACACCGCCTCCCAGGCGCCGCAGTCCGTCTCCCGGGACCTCCGCTTCAAGACGGTCCCGCTCTACTTCTCGCGGCCCATCGAAACGATGGACTATGTGGTGGCCAAGTTCGCCGCCATGGCCTCGTCGCTGTTCATCCTCACCGGCGCGCCCCTGCTGATCCTCTACGTCGGGGCACTGCTCGCCAAGCTGGACTTCGCCGATCAGACGAAGGGCTTCGCACAAGGACTGATCTCCGTGGCTCTGCTCTCGCTTCTCTTCGCAGGCATCAGCCTGGTCGTCGCCGCGCTCACCCCGCGCCGCGGCTTCGGCGTCGCCGCCGTCATCGCCCTGCTGACCATCTCCTACGGTGCGGTGTCCGCAGTCCAGGCCATCGCGTGGGACCAGGGCAGCTCCGGCCCGGTGAGCTGGATCGGACTGTTCTCGCCGATCACCATCATCGACGGGGTGCAGACGGCCTTCCTCGGTGCCACCTCCTCCTTCCCCGGCGGGGTCGGCCCCGGCACCGGAACCGGGCTCGTCTACATCCTCGTTCTCCTCGGCCTGATCGCCGGCTCGTACGGGCTGCTGATGCGCCGCTACCGAAAGGTCGGCCTGTGACCACGATCGCCATCGACAACGTCTCCCGCTGGTTCGGGAACGTCGTGGCCGTCAACGACGTGACCATGAACATCGGCCCCGGTGTCACCGGGCTCCTCGGTCCCAACGGCGCGGGCAAGTCCACCCTCATCAACATGATGGGCGGCTTCCTGGCCCCCTCCACCGGGTCCGTGACCCTGGACGGCGACCAGATCTGGCGCAATGAGCAGGCTTACCGCCACATCGGCATCGTCCCCGAGCGCGAGGCGATGTACGACTTCCTCACCGGCCGCGAGTTCGTGATCGCCAACGCCGAGCTGCACGGGCTGCCCGATCCGCGTGGTGCCGCCCGTAAGGCGCTCGACACCGTCGAGATGGACTACGCGGGCTCCCGGAAGATCGCCACGTACAGCAAGGGCATGCGCCAGCGCGTGAAGATGGCCTCCGCGCTGGTGCACGAGCCCTCGGTGCTCCTCCTGGACGAGCCGTTCAACGGCATGGACCCCCGGCAGCGGATGCAGCTCATGGATCTGCTGCGGCGGATGGGCGCGGAGGGCCGCACCGTGCTGTTCTCCTCGCACATCCTCGAGGAGGTCGAGCAGCTGGCGGCGCATATCGAGGTGATCGTCGCGGGCCGCCACGCCGCCTCCGGCGACTTCCGCAAGATCCGCCGGCTGATGACGGACCGTCCGCACCGCTATCTCGTACGGTCCAGCGACGACCGCGCGCTCGCGGCCGCCCTGATCGCCGACCCGTCGACCACCGGTATCCAGGTCGACGCGAGCACCGGCGCCGACGGCGGACTGCACATCCAGGCGGTCGACTTCACCCGCTTCACCGAACTGCTGCCCCGGGTCGCCCGTGACCAGCACATCCGGCTCCTCACGGTCTCGCCCTCCGACGAGTCCCTGGAAAGCGTCTTCTCCTACCTCGTCGCGGCCTGAAAGGAGCCCATAGCGATGTCCTCGCTCTACCACCCCACCGTCGCACGGCTCACCTACCGGGCCCTGCTCGGCCGCCGCCGGGCGCTGATCCTCTTCTCACTCCCCGGTCTGCTGCTGTTGATCTCGCTCGCCGTACGGCTGCTCACCGGAGCCGACGACGAGACGGCCGACGCGATCCTCGGCGGCTTCGCGATGGCCACCATGGTCCCGCTGATCGGCGTGATCGCCGGTACGGGCGCGATCGGCCCGGAGATCGACGACGGCTCGGTCATCTATCTGCTGGCCAAGCCGGTGAAGCGGCCGACGATCATCTTCACCAAGCTGATCGTGGCGATCGGCGTCACGGTCGCCTTCTCCGCCATCCCCACCCTGCTCGCGGGCTTCCTGCTGAACGGCAACGCCAATCAGCTTGCCGTCGGCTACGCCGTCGCCGCCGCCGTGGCCTCGGTCGCCTACAGCGCGGTCTTCCTGCTGCTGGGCACCGTGACCCGGCATGCGGTGATCGCGGGGCTGGTCTACGCCCTGGTGTGGGAGACGTTCTTCGGCAGCCTGGTGGCCGGGGCCCGCAAGCTCAGCGTTCAGCAGTGGGCGCTGGCACTCGGGCAGAAGGTCGCGGACGGCGATGTGATCTCGTCGGATGTCGGCCTGACGACCGGCGTCATCCTGCTGCTGGCCGTGACCGTGGGCGCGACCTGGTACGCGGGCCGCAAGCTGCGCACGCTGACCCTCGCGGGGGAGGAGTGACCACCGGCGCGATCTGCGCGACCCGCGCGAGGTGACGCCCGGCGCCCGGGGGTTCGTGCACGTCTTACGGGCGGCGCCGGGGGCTCGTGCGCGCCTTATGGCGCCCAGGAGTTCGTGCGCGCCTTACGGCCTCCACCGCGCAGGGACGGCGGAGCGGCCGCCGGTTGTCTCCGCGGTGGCGGCGGTCGTCGTGACGGCCGCCGCCGCGGCGTGTCCGGGGGCCGCGTTGGCCTGGCCCAGGGCGGAGGCCACGGCCGCGGACGAACCGAGCAGAACGGTCGCCGCCACACAGGCCACCGTCCAGGGGGCCCGCAGCACCCTCCGCCATGGCCGCCGGGTGCCGCCTCCCGCCGTGGCCCGCGTGCCGTGGGTGGTCTTCGCCTCGGCCATGCCGCTCGTACCGCTCGTACCGCTCGTACCGCTCGTACCGCTCGTACCGCTCGTACCGCTCGTACCGCTCGTACCGCTCGCACCGCTCATGCCGCTCGCACCGCTCATGCCGCTCATGCCGTCCTCCGGTCCTCGTCGATGCCGATGACACCGAGAGTGGCGGCGGGAGTTGTCGGCCGGCCCTCCGTGGCCTGAGGGCCGGCTGTGAAGGCGTGAGGCCGCTCAGGCTCAGGCCGTTCGGCCCTCCGGGCCGCTCACGACCGGATCTTGCGGTCGCGTCCCGCGCCCAGGCCCAGCACCGCCAGCACCCCGCACACCACCAGCATCAGCGTGAGCGGCAGCCCCCAGCCGCCGATGGTCTGGTGCACCACGCCGAGCGCCAGAGGGCCCACCGCGGCCAGCAGATAGCCCCAGGTCTGCGCCATTCCGGACAGCCGCGCCGAGGTGTGGGCGTCCCCGGTCCGCAGCACCATCATGGTCAGCGCGAGCCCCACGGCCCCGCCCTGCCCGACGCCGATCAGCGTCGCCCAGACCCACGCCCCGGCGACGGGAGCCACCAGCAGGCCCGCGATACCGGCGCCCATCAGCGCCGCGACCGCGACGGCCAGCGTCCGCTGGGAGCGCATCCGCCCGGCGAGGGTGGGCACCACGAACGAACCGACCATCTGCAGCATGGTGCTGAACGCGAACACCAGCCCGGCCGTGTTCTTGCTCATGCCGTGGTCGGTGAAGATCGTCGGCAGCCATGCGATGCAGACGTACGCGATCGACGACTGCAACCCCATGAACAGCGTGACCTGCCAGGCCAGCGGGGAGCGGCCCAGCCTCGGCCCCGCGTCCGGCGTCGCCCTTACGGGCGTCGCCGCGGGCTCACCGTGGTGCGTTCCGCGCCGTGCGAGCACCGTCTGGGGTATCCAGACCAGCGCCGCGACCGCCGCTAGCAGCGACCAGGAGGCGAGTGAACCCCGCCAGCCGCCGAGCGCGTTCTCCAGGGGCACGGCGGAGGCGGCGGATACCGTCGCCCCACCGATCATCGAGGTGGTGTAGAGCGCGGTCATCCCGGCGGCCCGGTGCGGGAAGTCACGCTTGACCAGGCCCGGCATCAGCACATTGAGGAACGCGATCCCGCTGCCGACGAGGGCGCCCCCGGCGAAGAGCGCCATCACCGGCGGTGCCACGCGCAGCAGGATGCCACCGATCAGCAGCGCAAGCGCGCTCAGCAGCACCGCCTCGGTGCCCCAGCGCCGGGCGAGCCGGGGCGCGAAGGGCGAGGCCAGGCCCATGAAGATCAGCGGAATGGTCGTGACCAGGCTGCCCATGGTCGCGGACAACCCGAAGTGGCCGCTGATCTCACCGAGCAGCGGGGAGACCCCGGCGAGCGCGGCCCGCATGTTGAGCGACGCCAGCACGATGCCGATCAGGAGAAGGGCGGGGTGGGCCCGCAGGGTGCGCCGCGCGGCGGCCACCTCGGGGGTCGGCCGCAGATCCGTCTCGGCGTCCACGAGCAGGGGTTCGGCCTCGGGGCCGGGGGTGTGCGGGCGTGGCAAGAAGAGCTCCGTTCCGGTCGTGGTGGGGGCGGTGTGGTTGGGGTGGCCCGGGTCGCGGTGAGGCCCGCCGAGAGGGGCTCAGCCGGTGGCGAGCAGGGCTTCGATGGCGCGTTTCGGCGCCTCCAGCAGCGCCCGCGCCGCCGCCTCCGCGGCAGCCGGGTCGCCGGAGGCGATGGCGTCGACCAGGGCGCGGTGGTCGGCGGGGACGATGCTCGGCACCTCGCGGTCGCCGAGCGAGGCCACCAGCGAGTCGCGCACCGAGCTGCTGAACCAGCCGTAGGTCGCGCTCAGCGCGGCGTTGTGCGCGGCCTCCACCACGGCGGTGTGGAACTCCAGGTCATGGGCGGCGTGCAGCTCATGGTGGCCGTCCGCGGACCGCTCCCCTGCGTGCCCGAACGCCTCCAGCGACTCCAGCGCCGCCCGCATCCGCCGCAGATCGTCGGGACTGTGCCGGAGCGCCGCCAGCCGCGCGCCCTCCGCCTCCAGCGCGATCCGCAGCTCCAGCACATCCCGGATCCCGGCGCGCCGCACACCCCGCATGACCTCGGCCGGGTCGGTCGTGGAGACCACGAAGGTGCCCTCGCCCTGCCGGGACTGCAGCATCCCCGCGTGCACGAGGACGCGGACCGCCTCCCGGACCGTGTTCCGGCCGACCTGGAGCTGCTCGGCGAGGGCATGCTCGGTGGGCACGCGGTCGCCGACCTTCCACTCACCCTCGGCGAGCTGCGCCCGCAGCTGCTCCACCACGGTGTCGACCAACGACTGCCGCCCAGCCGCCCGCAACGCCATCCCTCTCGGCTCCCTCACTCGATTCACCCGGTTGCCCAGTCATCCTACAACTCCGACTGGAAAGCCCGGTGGGCAGGGCGCCACCCCGCCCACCGAGCTCCTCCGCTCCGCTACCCGCGCTGCCGCTTGGCGCGCCGCGCCCGCCGCTGGACCGACTCGGCCTTGAGCGTGGCGACGTCCCTGCGGACCTCGGTCATGTCGTCACCGAGATCGCAGAGCCGCTCGCTCATGGCGCAGATGACCCGCCCGTGCGCGTCGAGCCGCCGGTCCATCCCGTCCAGCCGAGCGGAGACCCTGGCCATCCACGGCGCCAGCTCGCGCAGCGTGGAACCGACATCCGCCAGACACGCCTCGACGGCGTCGAGGCGGCCGCCGATCGGCCCGGCCAGCATCCGCTCGGTGAGGATCCGTTCGAGCGGGAGCTGCTCCGTCCCGGCTTCCGCTCCGCTCCGGGTCGACTCCTCGACATCGAGGAGATAGGCGCGTACCCGCCTGGCGGTATCGCTGTCCCGCAGCAACATCGCGACGTTGAGCACCGCCCGGCGGGGGTAGAGGGTGAGGTGGGCGCGGCCCTGTGGATAACTCGAATCTGAAAGGTCCAAGTTGGACCTTTCAAAGACTTGCAGGTCAGCGCCTCGAAGGATGTGCATCCCGTTGCTGTGGAACTCCTCCCGGTGTCGTTTGGCCAGGCTCTTGACGGCTTCTTCCCCAACCTCGAAGTACTCCGCGACCATGCGCGTGGTGATATGCAGCCCATCCGGCAGCATGGTCAAGATCTTGACCTTGTCGAGGACATCCGTCCGTTCGATGACACTGTCGCGCAGCGCGCGCGACTCCAGTAGCGCGATCTCAGGTGGCATAGGTGTGCCTTCCGGTCTGAAATTCGGGTGATGGTCACGCCCCACCAGCCAGGGGCTAGGCCGCCCGTATCCAGGGACCAGGAGCGGAGGCTGCCGACCTCTTTCGGACCCAACCGCCGTGACATCGCTGCCCGTCGATCCGTCGCCCGGCCGAGGCTCCAACTCGCGTTGCCGCCGCGCATAACGCGTATATGGAAGAACGATCCGATCGCGTAAGGGTTACTCGCACCGCGTGCGTTGACGGACGTCGGCCTCACGCAGCGAGGGGCGGGCGCCATCGGGCGCCCGCCCCTTGTGACTTGTCGTCCACCGCTCAGGCGTGGACCGGCTCCGCCGGGGATTGCTCCGGGGTCGGCTTCGGGGGTGCTCCGCCGGGGCCGCCGCGGACGACGGCGAGGACCAGCAGGCCCGCCGCCAGGGCGGCGATGCCGGAGATCAGGCAGATGCGGTCGAGTCCGGCCGCGAACGACTCGTGGACGAGTGTGCGCGCCGCGTCCGCGTGGGCCGGGGGCGCGGTGGCGATGACGGCGTCGGCGTGGCCGCCGCTGATGGCCTCGGCGGCCTGTCCGGCCGCCCGGGCCGGGACGGTGCCGCTGTCGTCGACCATGTCCCGCACCCGCGTCGCGAACACCGTGCCCAGGACGGCGATCCCCAGGGCGTAGCCCAGCTGCCGGAAGGTGTTCACCGCGCCGCTGGCCATGCCCGCCCGCTCCGGCGGGGCCGAGCCGAGGGCCGCCGAGACCAGCACCGGCATGGCCAGGCCGATCCCCAGACCGGCCAGTGCCAGGCCCGGGACGAAGGCCGTCCAGTCCGCGTCCGGGGTCACCATCGCCGCGTTCACCAGCGCGCCCGCGCCCACCATCAGCAGTCCGCCGCCGAGCGCCCGCCCGGGGGCGACCCGGTCCAGCAGCCGTCCGCCCGCCGCGCCGACGACCAGCGAGACGCCCGCCATCGGCGTCACCGCGAGCCCCGCCTGCACCGGGCTCATCCCCAGCACCGACTGCAGCCACAGCCCGGCGTAGGTGAGGTACGGGAAGGCCCCCGCCTGCAGCAGCAGGGCCGCGGCCATCAGCACCGCGAACGTCGGGCGGCGCAGCAGCCCCAGGTCCAGCAGCGGCTGCCGCTTTCCGCGCTCCACCAGGGCGAAGGCGAGCAGCGCGATCGCGGCCGTCACCAGTGCGGCGACCGTGCCGGTGTCGGCCCAGCCCTCCTCACCCCCGCGCATCAGCCCATACGTCAGCGCCCCGGCGCACACCGTGAACGTGGCGGCGCCCGGCCAGTCGATCCGTACGCCCGGCGCGCCGCGCGACTCATCGATGGAACGGAGCGTGATCCACACCGCGATCGCCGTCAGCGGCAGATTGACCAGGAAGATCGCCCGCCAGTCGACGTACTCGGTCAGCACCCCGCCCAGCACCGGGCCGATCGCCGCGGCCGCCCCGCTCGTACCGCCCCACACCCCGAAGGCGATACCGCGGTCGCGGCCGGAGTATGTCGCCATCAGCAGCGGGGTGTTGGTGGCGAACATGGCCGCCGCCCCCGCCCCCTGGACGGCGCGGGCCGCGATCAGCACCCCGGCGTCCGGTGCCAGACCGCAGACCAAGGAGGAGACCGCGAACACCGCGAGGCCGACGACATACAGCCGCCGCCGCCCGAAGAGGTCCGCTGCCGAACCGGCCACCATCAGCAGCGCGGCCAGCGCCAGCGCGTAGATGTCCATCACCCACTGGAGGGAGGTGAAGGACGCGTCCAGTCCCCGCGCCACCTGGGGCAGCGCGGTGTTCACAATCGTGACGTCTATCAACAGCATGAAATTGCCGAGCGTGATGGCGGCGAGCGGCCACCATGATCTGCGCATGACTGACTCCGGGATTCGGAACGTGCCGGCAAACGTGCCGACAAGGGGACGCGAGGGCCGATCCCGATGACGGTCCGGCGGTCCCCGCGGCTCTTACGGTCGTCCTGACCGGTCCGCTCCTCCAGCCGGCACCGCCCCGGTGGCGATATCCGACGTCCGCTAGCTTTGTGCGGTGGAATCCGACGCGTACGACGACCTGGACCGGGCGCTGGTGCATGCCCTTCAGCTCGACGGCCGGGCCCCCTTCAGCCGGCTCGCCGAGGTGCTGGGCGTCTCCGACCAGACCGTGGCCCGCCGCTACACCCGGCTGCGGACGACGGGAGCGGTCCGGGTGCTGGGGCTCACCGACCCGGCGGCGGTCGGCGATGTGGTCTGGCTGGTGCGGGTGCGGTGCCTGCCGGACGCCGCGCTGCCGGTGGCCGAGGCGATGGCCCGGCGGACCGACACCTCCTGGGTGCATGTGCTCTCCGACGGCACCGAGGTCGCCGCGTCGACACGGGCGGCGTCCGGCCTGGACAGCGACGCCCTGCTGCTGCGCAAACTCCCGCAGACGCCACGGGTGGTGGGGGTGAGCGCGCACTGCGTGCTGCATGAGTTCTACGGCGGCGAGCGGGGCCTGGTCAACAAGACCGAGGCGCTGACGGCCGAGCAGGTGGGTCGGCTGCGCACGCCCGCCGCGGACCGGTCGAAGGGGCCGCGCGGACCGGTGGGCGCCGAGGACGGCAAGCTGCTGGACGTCCTCGCGCGGGACGGGCGGGCGCCGCTGGCCGAACTGGCCGCCGCCACCGGCTGGTCGCAGTCGACGGTGCGCCGCCGGCTGGCCGATCTGCGCGCCGACGGCACCCTGTACTTCGACGTCGACTACACCCATCGGATGTTCCATCAGAGTGTCACCACCACGATGTGGCTGTCGGTAAGGCCGTCGGATCTCGCCGCCACCGGGCAGGCACTCGCGGACCACCCCGAGGTGGCGTTCGCATGTGCGACCACCGGAACGAAGAATCTGATGGCGACCGTGGTCTGCGCCGATGTCCCGGCCCTCTACACCTATCTGACGACCCGCATCGCCGAACTGTCCTCCGTGCTGGACATGGAGACCGCCCCGATCCTCCGACGGGTCAAGGGTCCGGGGCCGCTGTTCACCCCGCCCTCCCGGGCGTCCCGGCGCACCTCCTGAACGACCCCCGCAGCGGCGCCAGTTGGAGGAAGCTCCGAAACTCTGCTGGTCGAACTCTGTTCATCTCTACGTCGGTGTAGATCTTGACGGTTGTCAGGGACCTGCCCAACTCTTGGCGTGCGCTGGATCACACCGCGCCGCCCCCCGCGCCACAAGCCTTTTGAGGGGGTGTCAGAGGTAAAAACGGAGGGAACCCGAATGCGTCGTCTCGTCACGAGTCTCGCGGCCACCGCTGTCACCGCGGCCACCGCCATCGCCCTGGCCGCACCCGCCCAGGCGGCCCCCGCGGACAAGCCGCAGGTCCTCGCCAGCTGGACGCAGACCAGCGCCAGCAGCTACAACACCTGGGTCGCGGCGCGGAACAACCAGGGTGCCTGGGCCGCCTACGGGTTCGACTGGTCCACCGACTACTGCAGCAGCTCCCCCGACAACCCCTTCGGCTTCCCCTTCCAGACCGCCTGCGCCCGCCATGACTTCGGCTACCGCAACCACAAGGCGATGGGCATCTTCGACGCCAACAAGGCGCGCATCGACAGCGCCTTCTACGAGGACCTCAAGCGGGTGTGCAGCGCCTACAGCGGTGCCACCAAGACGTCGTGCGACGGCACGGCGTGGACCTACTACCAGGCGGTCAAGATCCTCGGCTGACCCCTCCTGGACCGGGATCCCTCGGCGGCGGCCGAGGGATCCCGATCACCGCTGCCGGGCCCGGATGCCGGGCGGTCCGCCGAGGCGGCCGCGCCGGCATCCGGCCGGTTCACCGGTGCGCTGCCGTTACCGGCGCGCCGCCGGGAAGAGCCGTTCCAGCACCACGGCGATGCCGTCCTCCGCGTTGGAGGCGGTGATCTCGTCGGCGACGGCCTTCAGATCCTGGTGCGCGTTCGCCATCGCGACAGCGTGCTTCGCCCAGCCGAACATCGGAATGTCATTGGGCATGTCGCCGAACGCGATCGCGTCGTCGGCGGTCATCCCCAGCCGGCGCGCGGCCATCGAGAGGCCCGTGGCCTTCGTCAGCCCCAGCGGCAGCAGCTCCACCAGCCCGGTGCCGGCCATCGTGACCCCGACCAGGCCCCCGGCGGCCGTCCGGGCGGCGTCCGCGAGGGCGTCGTCGTCCAGCTCGGCGTGCTGGATATAGAGCTTGCTGATGGGCTGCGACCACAGCTCGGCCGGGTCCGTGAACGGCACCAGGGGCATCCCCTCGTGGCCCATCCGGTAGCCCTCGCCGAACAGCACCTCGCCGTTCAGCCCGTCGCGGGCCGCGGCCAGCGACAGCGGGCCGATCTCCGCCTCGATCTTCTCCAGCGCCAGCAGGGCCACCTGGCGGTCCAGCGTGACGGAGGTCAACAGCCGGTGCTCACCCGCGTGGTAAAGCTGTGCGCCCTGACCGCACACCGCGAGCCCCTGGTAGCCGAGGTCGTCGAGTATGTGCCGGGCCACCGGGACGGTCCGCCCGGTGACCACGATGTGCGCGGCGCCCGCCGCGGTGGCCGCGGCGAGCGCGTCACGGGTCCGCGCCGAGACGGTGTGGTCGGGGCGCAGCAGCGTGCCGTCGAGATCGGTGGCGACCAGTCGATAGGGGAGCTCGTCCGTCGCTCCGGCGAGTTCGTCCGTCGGTCCGGCGTTCGTCACCGTGCGACCGGTTCCAGGACCTCGCGTCCGCCCAGGAACGGCCGCAGCGCCTCGGGCACCCGCACCGAACCGTCGGCCTGCTGGTGGTTCTCGAGGATCGCGACGATGGTTCGGGTGACCGCGCACAGCGTGCCGTTGAGCGTGGCCAGCGGACGGACCTTCTTGCCCTCGCGCATCCGGATCGACAGCCGCCGCGACTGGAACTCGGTGGTGTTGGAGGTCGAGGTCAGCTCGCGGTACTTGCCCTGCGTCGGGATCCACGCCTCGCAGTCGAACTTCCGCGTCGCCGACGAGCCCAGGTCACCCGAGGCCAGGTCGACCACCCGGAACGGCAGCTCCAGCGAGGTCAGCCACTGCTTCTCCCAGTCCAGCAGCCGCTGGTGCTCGGCCTCGGCGTCCTCCGGGGTCGTGTAGACGTACATCTCGACCTTGTCGAACTGGTGCACCCGGAAGATCCCCCGGGTGTCCTTGCCGTACGACCCGGCCTCACGGCGGAAGCAGGAGGAGAACCCGGCGTAGCGCCGCGGCAGTTGGGCCGCCTCCAGGATCTCGTCCATGTGGTACGCGGCCAGCGGGACCTCGGAGGTGCCGACCAGGTAGAGGTCGTCCTTGTCGAGGTGGTAGACGTCCTCGGCGGCCTGGCCGAGGAAGCCGGTGCCCTCCATGGCCTTCGGCTTGACCAGCGCCGGGGTGAGCACCGGGGTGAAGCCCGCCGCGGTGGCCTGTGCCATCGCCGCGTTCACCAGTGCGAACTCCAGCAGGGCGCCGATGCCCGTCAGGTAGTAGAAGCGGGAGCCGGAGACCTTGGCGCCGCGCTCGGTGTCGATCGCGCCGAGCAGCTCGCCGAGCTCCAGATGGTCCTTGGGCGCGAAGCCCTCGGCATCGAAGTCGCGCGGGGTGCCGATCGTCTCCAGGACGGTGAAGTCGTCCTCGCCGCCGACCGGGACCTCGGGGTGGACGAGATTGCCCAGCTGGAGCAGGAGCTGCTGGGTCTCCTCCGCGGCCGCGTCCTGCTCGGCGTCGGCCGCCTTGACGGCGGCGGACAGCTCGCCCGCCTTCTTCAGCAGCTCGGCCTTCTCGTCACCGGCGGCCTTGGGGATGAGCTTGCCGAGCGCCTTCTGTTCGGCGCGCAGCTCGTCGAAGCGGACACTGGAGGACCTGCGCCGCTCGTCGGCGGTCAGGAGGGCGTCGACGATGCCGACGTCCTCTCCACGGGCGCGCTGGGAGGCGCGCACACGATCGGGGTCCTCACGGAGCAGGCGAAGGTCAATCACCCCACCAGGTTACCGGTGTGACCTCGGGTGCTCGACGCGATATTCCTTTGCGTCCCGTTTTGCCCTCTTTTGGGGCTGTGGGTAAACCGGGGAATTCCTGTGACGGCCGCCGTCAAGGAATGCACGCGCAATCCCCGAAAAGGGGCAAAGGGGCGGCATCGAGTCGACCTTCTTCCCTTGTGCACAGGGTGAGTTGAGGCCCGGTTGTCCACAGGGGTGAGGGGGATCCCCGAAGTTATCCACAGGCTGTGTGTGAGATCTGTGGATGTCGCGGTGATCGCTTGGGCCCCCCAAGTGCTCGGCGATGGATTCCCCTATCAAACCGCGTTCACACACCCCACAAGAGAGGAATCCCTCACTCCAAAGAGTTGCTCGAGGGAATTGGGGTGGCAGGTGAGCGATGTTCGGTGATGGGGGTGAGTGCGGCTTATGTCGTGATGCGACCGTCTCGCCGGATTGATGATGTCGACTTATCCCCAGCATGCCGCATCAGCCTGTGGATAACTTTTCCGCAGCGATTCCGACGATCCCCAGCACCCGGCGGCGGCGCTCAGCCCCGGACCCGGCTCCAGCCGCCCGGCCGCCCGCCACCGGAGTGCCCCCGGCGCACGCTCACGGCCAGTCGCTACGGCCGGTCGCTACGGCTGGGCTCGGCTCAGGCCCGGCCGTCCTGGCAGCGGGCCAGCCACTCCGCCGCCTCCGTGAACGCCTCGTCCGAGGTCCCGTGCCGCAGCTCCGCCAGGTCCTCCGCCGTCACACCCGCCCGGGGATATGAGCCCAGGAACCGCACCTTCGGGCAGATCCGCTTCAGCCCCATCAAGGCCGAGCCCACCCGCCGGTCGGTGATGTGCCCCTCGCAGTCCACCGAGAAGCAGTAGCGGCCGATGCCCTCGCCGGTCGGGCGCGATTCGATCCGCATCAGGTTGACCCCGCGCGCGGAGAACTCCTGCAGCAGCTCCAGCAGCGCGCCCGGGTGGTCGTCCCCGAGCCAGATCACCACGGATGTCTTGTCCGCGCCCGTCCGGGCGGCGGGCCGGGCGGGGCGGCCGGCCAGGACGAAGCGGGTCATCGCGTTCTGCGCGTCGTGGATGTCGGTGACCAGCGGCTCAAGACCGTACCTGGACGCCGCGAACTCGCCCGCGAACGCCGCGTCGTACCGCCCCTCCTGCACCAGCCGCGCGCCGTCCGCGTTCGAGGCGGCCGATTCCCACAGGGCGTCCGGGAGGTTCGCCGCCAGCCAGTTGCGGACCTGGGGCTGGGCGACCGGATGCCCGGTCACCGTCTTGATGTCCGCGAGCGCGGTGCCCGGCCGTACCAGCAGCGCGAAGCTGATCGACAGCAGCACCTCGCGGTAGATCATCAGCGGTTCGCCGGTGGCCAGCTCGTCCAGGGTCGCGGTGACCCCGCCCTCGACCGAGTTCTCGATGGGGACCAGCGCGGCCGCCGCGGCACCGGAGCGCACCGCGTCGAGTGCCACCGGCACCGAGACCATCGGCACCAGCTCCCGGGTGGCGGCCTCCGGCATGGACCGCAGGGCGGCCTCGGTGAAGGTGCCCTCGGGGCCGAGGTAGGCATAGCGGCTGGCCGACATCACGGTCGCTCCCTGTGATCAGACGAGACCGCCACGATACTCGCGTCCGCGAAGCCGGCGGACTCGCCGGTCACCTCTTGGACGCGGGCGACCGGGGGCGGCTCGTCCCCGTCTCCTATCCCTCCAAGAGTGCCTGACCCACATACTCTCCCGGGGCGCAGCCCGGGGGCACCGCGAACAGCGCGCTGGCCTCGTGCCGCAGGAACCGTGACAGATCGTCGCCCAGGTCCAGCTTCCGCTGCACCGGGACGAACCCCTTCATCGGATCCGCCTGCCAGGCGATGAAGAGCAGTCCGGCGTCCGGCGCCCCGTCGTCGCGGAAGCCGTCGTGGTACGAGAAGGGCCTGCGCAGCATGGCGGCGCCCTGGTTGGACGCGGGCGCCGCGACCCGCACATGGGCGGCGCCCGCGATGGCCAGCGCACCGTCCCCGTTGATCTTGTCGAGCCGGACCGGGGTGGTCTCCGTGCCGCCGGACAGCGGGGCGCCGTCGGACTTGCGGCGGCCGACCACCTTCTCCTGCCGCTCCCGGGAGAGATGGTCCCAGGTGTCCAGCAGCATCCGGATGCGCCGGACGACCGCGTAGGAACCGCCCCCCATCCACGCGGGCTCGCCCTTCTCCGGTACGAAGATCCGCCGCTCGAAGTCGTCGTCGGCCGGCTTGGGGTTGTTGGTGCCGTCGATCTGTCCCATGAGGTTGCGGGTGGTCATGGGGCGGTCGGTGGCGCCGGGGGTGCGGTTGAAGCCGTTCATCTGCCAGCGCAGCCGGGCCGTGCCCGCGGCCTCGCGCTGCAGGGCGCGCAGCGCGTGGAAGCCGACCAGCGCGTCATCGGCGCCGATCTGGATCCACAGATCGCCGTTGCTGCGCTTGGGGTCGAGGGCGTCCGAGGCGAAGTCGGGGAGCGGAGCGAGTGCCTCCGGCAGTTGGTCGTCGAGTCCCGCCTTGCCGAAGAAGGTCCGCCCGAAGCCGAAGGTGACCGTAAGGGACGAGGGACCGGCGTCCAGCGCGATCCCCGTGTCGTCCGGTGGGGCCTCGCCCGCCATCAGCTCCTGGGCCGTTCGCGACCAGCGGCGCAGCAGTGCGGCGGCCGCCTTACGGTTCGCACCGGGCGCCAGGTCGAAGGCGAGGAGATGGCCATGGGCCTGGAGGGGGGTGGTGATGCCCGCCTGGCGCCTGCCGTGGAAGGGCACGGCGGTCGCGCCCAGGGAGCTGAGGGGTTCGGGTGCCTCCCGCGTCGCCTCGGACGCGTAGGCTCCGGCGGCTCCACCGGCGACCAGTCCGGCCGCTCCGGCGGCGCCCGCCGAGCCCAGCAGACGCCTCCGCGAGATGCCGGACGAGGGTGCTTGCTCTGTCGTCATTGAGCGACTTTCACGTTCCTGGTCTCCGTCACCTGGTCGATGTCGGAGGTTCGTACGGTCAGGGAGAGCTGCCAGGTGCCGGCCATGGGGAGCTGGACGGTCTTGGCGCTCCAGTGCCCGGTCGAGAGGCGCTCGAGCGGGATGCGCAGCGGCCCGATCCCCTTCGACTTCAGCGTCAGCGACAGCTTGACCTCGGGGACGTCCACGGGACGGTCGGCCAGGTCGGTGGTGAAGACATGCAGCGCGTTGTCACCCGGCAGAGCGGGTTCGATCATGACAACGGCCTTGCCGCGGCCGCTCTTGGGGCCCGTGTTGTAGGGGACCAGCACGCTCACCGGGTCGACGTTCAGCTGGCCGCCGGGCTTCGTGGCCGAGGCGCTCGCCTGCTCGGTCTCGGCCCGGCCGGGCTGGGTGCCGCTCAGCACGGTGGCCACCGCGAGCAGCACGACGGCCACGATGGTCTCGGCGATCACCGACCGGCGCAGAGCGCTGCGCTCGCGGTCGGCGTCGCGCTCCCGCAGCGTGGCGGTCTTGTCCTTGGCGGCCCGCTGACGGGCGAGCTGGGCGGCGCGTTCGGGATCGTCGTCGGCGGCGTCCGAACCGGCGCCGTCACCGGGCCCGTCACCGGACTCGGTCTCGGCGTCGGCCGGGGTGCCGACCGCCGCGTCGGCCGCGCCGGTACGGACCGGCTGCGCGGCCTTGACCGCGGCCTTGGCCTCGGCCTTGGTCCCGGACTCCGCCTTGGCCTCTGCCGTGGTCTCCGCTTCCGAGGCCGTCGGAGCCGCCTCCGAGGTGCTCTCCGCCTCGGCCTCCGCGTCCGTCTCCTCCGCCGTGTCCGCCGTGGCATCCGTAAGGCGGCCGGTCCAGCGTCGCGAGATGGCCGCGATGCCCAGGAGCACCGCCACCAGACCCACCTTGACCAGCAGCCATCGCCCGTACTCGGTGTCGGTCAGCGCGCCCCAGGAGCCCACCTGCCGCCACGACTGGTACAGCCCGGTGACCACCAGGGCGACGACCGAGCCGAAGGCCAGCCGCGAGAAGCGGCGCACGGCCGTCCGCCCGATCGGCTCACCCGCCCGGAGCGTCACCGCGAGCGAGGCCAGGCCGCCGAGCCACACCCCGACCGCGATCAGATGGATCATGTCCACCGGCATGGCCAGTTGCCGCTGGAGGCCGACCGAGGCGTGCTCGGCCATCGCCCAGGTCGCGGAGAGGCCCACCGCCATCACCGTGCCGCCGAAGCCCAGCCCGAAGGCGAGGTCCTGGCGGCGCCGCGCGTCCGCCTCCCGCTCCCCGGTGCGACGGGTGTACGAGCCGAAGAGGACGGCCAGGAAGACCGCCGCCGCGCCGAGCAGCAGCAGCCGGGACAGCAGCGCCGCGCCCGGCTTGGTGGACAGCACATCGCCCAGCCTGCCGAGATCGAGGATCCCGCCGATCCCCTCGCCGTCGGTGTACGGCCCGCGCAGCAGCAACAGCAGCAGGCTGGCCGTGAAGACCGTCACCCAGCCACCCACGGCGATCTTCCGCACCGGTCGGGAGGACCGGCAGAGCCCGGCGAAGACACTGCCGCCCACCAGGGCCGCGAAACCGCCGTAGGCGGCGTACCGGCCGATCCCGTAGAGCGTGCTGACGGTGCTGTCGGACGCCTCGCCCGTGGGCACCTTCGCCGTGGTCTTGGACGGGGCGCCGATGGAGAAGGTGAACGCGCCGCTCACCGGGTGGCTGTCCTCCGAGACCGCCTTCCACGCCACCGTGTAGGTGCCGTCCGGAAGCCCGGAGTGCAGCCCGGCGGCGGCGGTCGACGACTTGCCGCCGACATGGGCGGTCTTCCCGGTGTCCACGCGCTTGCCCTTGGGGTCGAGCACGCGCACCGAGTCGCCGGAGAGCAGCACGCCCTCCGAGAAGTTCAGCGTGACCTCCCTGGGCGCGGTCTTCACCACCGAGCCGTCGGCGGGGTCGGTCGAGGTGAGCGCGGCATGCGCGGACGCGGAGCTCGCGCCTACGCTCAGCGCGCACAGCAGCGCGGCGAGCAGGGTGCCGCAGATCGCCATCAGGCGCCGGGCGGTCGCGGTGGTCCGGGAGGGGGCCGCGGTGGGCCCGGCGGGGGCCAGGGAGGTCAGCGAGGGCATCGGGTGTCAGTCCTTGGGGCGGTACGTCGTCGGCTCGACCGGGACTTTGATCTCGATGGGGGCGGATGTGGCGAAGTGCAGGGTGAAGCTGACCTTCTCACCGACCTTCGGCCGGTGGGAGAGGTTTGTCAGCATCAGATGATCTCCGCCGCTGGACAGCTCGAGCCGGTTGTCCGCCGGAACATCGAGCGAGCTCACCTGCTTCATCCGGGTGCCCTTGGTGGTGTGCAGGGTGACCTCGGAGGCGAGCGGGGTGGTGACGGACGTCAGCTCGTCGGCGCCGCCACCGGCGTTCCGTACGGTCAGATAGCCCGCCGCCATGTCGGTCATGGGCGGCTGGGAGACGTAGGCGCTGGTCACGGACAGCTTGGGGTCGCCCCCGCCCTTCCCGCCGCCGTCGTCGTCGCCGTCGCCCGAGCAGGCGGCGAGCGTGGCGCACAGACCGAGGGCGAGGACCACGGCGGCCGCCTTACGGACGCCAGGAATGCCAGGGGCTGCCGCCGTCACGGGTTCCGCCCCTCGATGATCTTCGGCAGGTCCTTGGCGTAACGATCCGCCGTGGCCTCCGTCGTGTAGATCCAGTGACCCTTGTCGTCCTTGGGTGAGAAGCCGACCACCTCGGCGCCGTGGCTGACGGTGATGCTGCCGTCCTTCTCCTTCTTCGGCTTCTCGATGAAGATGCCCAGCGGCCGCGCGGCGGCCTCGATGGTGTCGAAGTCGCCGGTCAGGCCGACGAAGTCGGTGCCGCCCTGGGCGTCCAGCCAGGAGCGCATCCGCTTGGGGGTGTCCCGGGCCGGGTCGGTGCTGACGAAGACGACCCGCAGCTTCTCCCGCTCGGCCTTGGGCAGCTTCTTCACGGCGAGGCCGACGTTGCTCATGGTCAGCGGGCAGACGTCCGGGCAGTGGGTGTAGCCGAAGAAGAGCAGGGTGGGCCGGCCCTTGGTCTCCTTGAGCAGGTCGTACTTCTTGCCGTCGGTGTCGGTGAGGGCGAGGTCCGGCTTGGCCTTCGCCTGGTCGAGGACGATGGCCTGCCCCGACCTCTGGCCGCCCTTGACCTCGGCGGCGGCCGTGTTGTCGCCCTTGCCGCCGCTGTCCGAGCCGCCGCAGGCGCTGAGGGTGAGTGCGGCGGCGGCGACGATGGCGGTGGCCAGGATTTTGGTGCGCATGGAGCTGTTCTCCAAAGAGAGAAGTGGTTCGGTGGCGCGCGGGGGCGGCGGACACGGGGGCCCGCCGCCCCTGCCGGGATCACGCGGTCGGTTCAGGACCGGCGGTCACCGGCGGTACACGCGTCTCGGTCGGGTGGCCGGCGGTCAGGCGGAGCGGCGGCGGCTGGCGACCACGCCGTAGGCGACACCGGCGGCGCCGATGACGATGCCCACGATGCCCAGCACCCGGGCCGTGGTGTCGCTGCTGTCCTTGTCGTCGGAGGAGTCGGCCGAGGCGGAGTTCTCGGCTCCGGCCTTCTCGGAGCCGCTGTCCTTGCCCTGTCCGGAGGCCGCGGCGGCGTCATGGCCGTCCGAGCCCTCGGCCGGGGCGACCAGCTTGAGCACCGGCGCCGGGTTCTCCGGTTCGGCGGCGCCCTCCTTGGGCTCCTCGATCCAGCGCACGACCTCCTTGTTGTCGTACGTCTGGAGCGCCTTGAAGGCGAGCTGGTCGGCGTCGTCGGGCAGCTGGCCGACCGACAGCGGGAACTGCTGGAACATCCCCGGTTCGATCTTGCCGCCGGACCAGGTGACCTTGGTGACCGCCTCGCTGATCTTCTCGCCGTGCATCTCCATGGGCTTGGGGAGCTTGGACTTGGTGACCTTGACGTCCCAGCCGGGCACCGGCTGCGGCATCACCGAGGCGAGCGGATGGTCGGCGGGCAGGGTCACCTCGAGCTTGACGGTGGAGGCGTCGTCGCGCTCGTTCGGCACCTTGAAGCTGATGGTGCTGTAGCCGCCCTTCTCGGCCTGGCCGGGCTGCACGCTGACGTGCGCGAAGGCGGGGCCCGCGGTGAGCAGCACCAGGCCGCCCGCGGTGAGGGCTCCGATGACCGGCAGACGGCGGAGACGCATGGCGTTCATGTCAACACTCCAGGGACAGGAATGATCAGATGGGTTGGCGCGCGTGCGGCGACGTCGCGGCCACCCTCCGGTCCCGCTGGAGGAGCGTCGCGTCGGTCAGGCCGCGAGGTCGCAAGCCGGCGGTCCCCGCCTGATCACGCTGTGCTGGAGGGCGAGGGCCGTCGTCCCGCCCTCGTCCCGCTCGGCCGTGCGCGGACGGCACGGCCCGCCGTAAGGCGCCCCCGAAGGGGTAAGGAGTACCCGTACGAGCTTCAGGGCGGCGCGCAGCGCCCGTACGAGCGCGGCCTCCGCGACCCCGCGCGCCCCGTCCACCGACAGCCGTACCGCCCGCCATACGGCCATCTCGCCCCGGCGCAGCAGCCAGCCGATGGTGAGCGCGGCGAGCAGATGGCCCAGGGTCATGGGCAGCGACGGCAGCAGGCCCGCCATTCCGGCCGCCTGCTCCGCCGGGGCGGCGGACGACGGCATGGCGTGCGGGCTGTGCGCGGCGGACGGGTCGATGCCCGCGTGCGCGACGATCCGATGCGCCGTGGCGGCGTCGAGCCGTCCGGGGCCCGACGCGCACAGCAGCCTGGCGGCCAGGCCGATGACGTGGCCCTGGGCGGCGTCGGCCCGCTGGGCGGCCTCCTCGGCGGCCGTCGCCCGGTGCTGCCCGAGCGCGAAGAGCGCGTGCAGCGCGAGCTGCCCGATGGCCAGCAGGGCCGCGATCCCGGGCAGCGACCGCTCCCGCCCGGCCAGCGTCAGCGCCACCGTGAACATCGCCGCGCAGCCCACGCCCACCGTCCACAGCGGCACGGTCGCGCAGGAGGCCAGCACATGCCCCGCCGCGGACAGCACGACACAGACCGCGGTGAAGACCGCGGCCCGCAGCATTCGCAGATCGGCGCCGGCACGGGCGACAGGGGAAGCCATGGCGGCGACATCATCCCACTGGGCGGGCGCGTTCCCTACGGCGGGTGGGGCGTACCGGCGCACACCAGGACAGGCCCATACACCGGTTCGCGCATCGAGCGCGTCCGCCGAATGAGCGGAGTCACGTTGATAAGACGCTTACGGACCATGGACCCAGGCAATACGTAACGGTATGTCGAGCCGCGGCCGGGAGGCTGGAGCATGAGCATCTGGTGGTCACTCCATTTGCCCCGCGAGGCGGCGAGCGTTCCGCTCGCACGACGACTGCTCCTCGGCACCATGGAGACGGCCGGAGTCGATCCGGAGATCTCCTACGATCTGTCGGTCGCCCTCTCCGAGGCGTGTGCGAACGCGGTGGAGCACGGGGGCCGCGACGGCACGGGCGGGGATTACCGAGTCACGGCCTATATCGACGGCGACACCTGCCGTATCGAGGTCACCGACTCCGGCCCCGGCTTCGCCGGACGCGGTGCCGTCCGCCGCGAGGGCCGCACCCGGAACGAGCGGCGTCCGGCGGGCGCGCCGAGACCACAGCAGCCGCGCAGTCCGGCTCCGCCCCAGGCGGAGCACGGGCGGGGGCTTTTTCTCATCGAGGCTCTCACCGACCATGTCCGCTACCGGGACCGTCCGGGGCGCGGTGGGGTGGTGGTGAGCTTCGACAAGATCCTCAAGTGGCGTGAAGGAGCGCTGCTGAGGGCGTCGTAACCGCGTCGCAGCCCTTCAAGGAACTCAGGGACCTCACGGACCTCGGGAACCCCAGAAGGCCCAGGAAAGCTCAGGGCGTCAGGTGGCCGTCTGTTCGGTCTTACTCGGGCTGTTCGGGCGGCAGGGCGCGGCACAGCGCGTCCAGCGCTCCCGCGAAGGAGTGCTCGGGCGGGGTCGCGTAGCCCACCACGAGCCCGTCGGGGTGGGGTGTGGTGGCGTCCGGGTGGCGGTAGCCGCCGAGGCCGTCGAGTGCCAGCCCCTGCCAGGCGGCGGCGCGCAGGGCGGACCGCTCGGTGCCGGGCGGCAGTTCCAGCACCGCGTGCAGACCGGCCGCGATCCCCGAGACGCGGACATGGGGCGCGCGTTCGGCGAGGGTGGCGACGAGCTGGTCGCGCCGGCGGCGGTAGCGCTGGCGCATACGGCGCACATGGCCGTCGTAGCCGCCCGATTCGATGAAGTCCGCGAGGGTCAGCTGGTCGATGACGCCGGTCCAGCCCTCGCGCTCCCCCTTGGCGGCCAGCACGCGGTCGACCAGCTGGTCCGGCAGGACCATCCAGCCCAGCCGCAGGGCCGGGGAGAGGCTTTTGCTGACCGAGCCGAGGTAGAGCACCCGGTCGGGGTCGAGGCCCTGGACGGCGCCCACCGGACGTCGGTCGTAGCGGAACTCCCCGTCGTAGTCGTCCTCCAGGACCAGACCGCCGCTCTCCCGCGCCCAGGCGACGGCCGCGGCCCGCCGCTCGGGGTGCAGTGGACCGCCGGTGGGGAACTGGTGGGCGGGGGTGAGCAGGGCCGCCCGTAGGCCGTCGAGGGCGGCCAGTCCATCGGTAAGGGCGCCATCGGCGTCCAGCGGAAGCGGGATCGTACGGATCCCGGCGGAGCTCAGAAGCGAGCGGTGGAACGCCAGGCCGTAGGACTCGACGGCCATCCGGGGACGCAGCAGCCGGGTGCCGCTCAGCAGCCGCAGGGCGTGCGCGAAGCCCGAGCAGACGACGATCCGGCCGGGGTCGGTGCGGACGCCGCGGGCGCGGGCGAGGTAGTCGGCCAGGGCGCGGCGCAGCTCTGGGCGGCCGCGCGGATCACCGGGGCCGAACGCCTCATGCGGCGCGGCGGTCAGCGCGCGGCGGGCCGAGGCGAGCCAGGCGGTGCGGGGGAAGGCGGCGGCGTCCGGCTGGCCCTGCAGCAGGTTGTGCACCGGCCGCGGGGCGGGCCGGGGCGTGCGATGGCCCCCGGTCGCCCCGGTCGGCCGCCCGCCGAGCCCCCGCCCGGCCGTGCGCCGCCGGGGCGTGGGCGGTGCGGGGCGGGGCGCCACTCGGGTCCCGGAGCCCTGGCGGGCGGTGAGCCAGCCCTCGGCGACCAGCTCGGCATAGGCATCGGCGACCGTGTTCCGGGCGATGCCCAGGTCGGCGGCGAGCGAACGGTAAGGCGGCAGCCGGGTGTCCGGGGCGAGCCGGCCGTCGCGGATGGCCTCGCGCAGCGCGGCCATCAGGGCGGTCCTGCGGCTGCCCGCGCGGGTGAGCTCCAGATGGAGGTCACTGCCGAGGATCTCCGCCGAATTGACCCATGAATCCGCCATGGAAATGCACCCTACAGAGGGTCGCTTAGCGGCCTAATTTCATTCCCATGACGACTACGACAGCGACAGCGGCGACGGCGGAGACGACGACCACAACGGCGACGGCGACGGTGGCGCGGCAGACCGGCCGGGTCGACTTCGCGAAGGCCGCCCCCAAGGCGTTCAAGGCGCTGATCAGCCTGGACGCGGCCGCCCGCGAGGGCCTGGACCCGGCCCTGGTGGAGCTGGTGCAGATCCGCTCCTCCCAGCTCAACAACTGCGCCTACTGCCTCCATATGCACACCGCCGACGCCCATAAGGCGGGCGAGAGCAACGAGCGCATCGCCCTGGTGGGGGTCTGGGAGGAGGCCGGTAAGGGCGGGTTCTTCACCGAGAAGGAGCAGGCCGCCCTGGCGCTCACCGAGGCGGTCACGCTGCTGCCGGGCGGTGTCCCGGACGAGGTCTACGAGCGGGCCGCCCGGCACTTCGAGGAGCGGGAGCTGGCCCAGCTCATCGCCCTCATCTTCACGATCAACTCCTGGAACCGGATCGCGGTGACCACCCGCAAGGTGCCGGGGCAGGGCTGAGAACGGACTGTGGGGAGCGGCGCCGCCGCTCCCCACAGGACCACGTGATCACACGATGAGCCGCCGCCTCACGCGGTGAGGCGGGCCATCCACGCCTCGACGTCGTCGGCGGTCCGCGGCAGCGCGGCCGACAGCACGCGGTTGCCGTCCTCCGTCACCAGGATGTCGTCCTCGATGCGGACGCCGATGCCCCGGTACTCCTCGGGCACGGTCAGATCGTCGGGCTGGAAGTACAGCCCCGGCTCGACCGTCAGGCACATGCCGGGCTCCAGGGTGCCGTCCACATAGGTCTCGGTGCGGGCCACGGCACAGTCGTGGACGTCCATGCCGAGCATGTGGCCGGTGCCGTGCAGCGTCCAGCGGCGCTGCAGCCCCAGCTCCAGCACCCGCTCCACCGGGCCCTCGACAAGGCCCCACTCGACGAGCCTGGTGGCCAGCACGTGCTGGGCGGCGTCGTGGAAGTCGCGGTACTTCGCACCCGGCCGGACCGCGGCGATGCCCGCCTCCTGCGCCTCGTACACCGCCTCGTAGATCTTGCGCTGCAGCGGGCTGTAGGTGCCGTTCACCGGCAGAGTGCGGGTCACATCGGCGGTGTAGAGGGTGGTGGTCTCCACGCCCGCGTCCAGGAGGAGCAGATCGCCGGAGCGGACCGGGCCGTCGTTGCGCACCCAGTGCAGCGTGGTGGCGTGCGGGCCCGCGGCGCAGATGCTGCCGTAGCCGACGTCGTTGCCCTCGACCCGGGCGCGAAGGAAGAACGTTCCTTCGATATAGCGCTCGGAGGTCGCCTGCGCCTTGTCCAGAACCTTGACGACGTCCTCGAAGCCGCGGGCCGTCGAGTCGACGGCCGCCTGCAGCTGCCCGATCTCGAACTCGTCCTTGACCAGGCGCTGCTCGCTGAGGAAGACCCGCAGCTCCTCGTCGCGCTCACCGGTGACCTTGTCGGTCAGCGCGGCCTCCAGAGCGGCGTCGTGACCGCGCACGATACGGACCGGCCCGGCCGCGGCCCTGAGCTCGTCGGCCAGCTCGCGGACGTCCTTGGCGGCCAGGCCCAGCCGCTTCTCGGCCTCCGTAAGGCTGAGCCGGCGGCCCACCCACAGCTCGCCCTGGCCGTCCAGCCAGAACTCGCCGTTCTCCCGGTTGGAGCGCGGCAGCAGGTACAGCGTCGCGGTGTGGCCGCCGCCCGCCTCGGGCTCCAGCACCAGCACACCGTCCTCGGTCTGGTCGCCGGTGAGGTACGCGTACTCGGTCGAGGCGCGGAAGCCGTAGTCCGTGTCGTTGGAGCGGGTGCGGAGATTGCCCGCGGGGATGACCAGGCGGTCGCCCGGGAAGCGCGCGGAGAGCGCGGCGCGGCGGCGGGCGGTGTGCGGAGCCTGTTCGACGGGCTCCAGGTCGTGCAGCTCGGTGTCCGCCCAACCGGACTGCATGTTCGCCGCAAGCTCGTCGGAAACGCCTGGGTAGAGGCCGTTCTTCCGCTGCTTGATGGGCTCCTCGCCTTCCGGGTTCTCCGGGGCTTCGGGAGTGGGCTCCTCGGTCACGTCTTCCTCCTCGAACTGGACCCCACCCATCGTATGTGCGGGGGCGCGGCGGCAGGGAGGGCCCGAAGCGCGGGGCGACCACGGCTCCAGCGGGTGCCGTGGTCCCCCTCGAGCCTCAGTCGAACTCGAGCCTCAGTCGAAGTGGGCCACGAGCAGGACGAGGTCCTCGGTGCCGTCCTCCGAGGGCCGCCCCACGGGGGCCGCCGGGCCGTCGGGGAGGACCGTACGGAGCACATGGTCGGCGAAGGCGTCCGGATCGCCCCGGACGCCCTTGGGAGCGCTCGCCGCGGCCGTGTGCAGCCGGGTGAAGGCCCGGTCCATCGGCTCACCGGTGCGGTGGAGCAGCCCGTCGCTGTAGAAGAGGAGGGTCTCTCCGGACGACGGTTCGATCTCGACGCTGGGCGCCTCCCAGCACGAGAGCATCCCCAGCGGTGCGGACAGGGTGGTCTCCACGAACTCGGTGCGCCGCTCCCCGGTGAGCAGCGGCGGGCAGTGCCCGGCCCCGGCCAGCACCACCTTGCGCGTCCCGGGCTCGCAATAGGCGAAGAGGGCGGTCGCGGAGCGGGCGGGCTCGGTGAGCCGCAGCAGCAGCTCCAGATCGGACAGGACGGCGACCGGGTCCTCGCCCTCCATCACCGCGTACGCCCGCAGCGAGGCCCGCAGCCGCCCCATCGCGACCACGGCGCTCGGCCCGGAACCGGTGACTCCGCCCACCGAGAGCCCGAGCGCCCCGTCCGGCAGCGGCAGCGCGTCGTACCAGTCCCCGCCGCCGTGCGGACCTGGGTGGTGGCGAACGGCCAGACGCACCCCGGGGACCCGGGGCAGCCGGGTGGGCAGCAGCTCCTCCTGGACGGTCGCGACGGCGGCGCGGGCGCGGGAGAGCTCGATCAGCCGGGCGATGTGCGCGGCGGCGTACTGGCAGTACAGGCCCACGAGATGACGCTGGCGCTCCCCGGGCTCCGCGGGCTCGTCGTAGAGCCAGGCGGCTCCGCCGAGCCGCCCGGAGGGGCCGTCGGCGCCCATGGCGGCGGCGATACCTGGCGGGGCGGCGGCGGCCGGTACGGCATCGCGCCCGTGGCCGGTGTCAGGAGCGCTCGCCGTGCCGGGGGCGCCGGGGGCCGGGCGGTCGCCCGCGCCCGCCGGGGAGCCGGTGCCGGACCCGTCCGTGTCGGGGGCGGGCGAGGGGATGACGGTGAGGCCGGGCGCGGTACAGGGGGTGGTCCGGAACGGGTCCAGCGGCACCGCGTAGCTCGCGGCGAAGCCGAGCCGTGCGGCCACCTCGCGGTGGCGCGGGTCGAGGTCGGCTTCCCCGGCGATATCGGGGTGGGTCACATCGGCACACCGCTCACCACCCGGCTCGGGCAGCCCGTCGAGGAGATGACCGGCGGAGGCGGAGCCGCGCGGGATGGTCTCGATCTGGCCGAGATCGGCGTGGCCGAGGCCGAGCCCCACGGTGGTCACCGGGCCGAATCCATCGGCCGGTTCGAGCGCCACCAGCCCGCGCCGGGCGCCGACCAGGGCCGCGCCCGCGCGCAGCAGTTCACGCAGCGCCTCGTCGAGCGTCCCGGTCCTGACCAGCCGCTCGGTGAGCTCATGAAGGGTGGTGAGATCCGAGACCCAGCTCGCGAGCCGGTCCTGGACAGCGGAGTTGGTATCGGTCAGGGGCGAGGGAACGGGGACCGGGACGGGGTCCGCAGTCTGCGTGGGCGAGGGGAGGGAAGGATCGATTCCAGCCACTTTCGGCGCGTGGGGCGAGTTCATGGCCCGCTGCCTTCACCCGCCGGGTCCGGCTCGCTCAATAGCATCGCAAACCCCCTGTCGTGCTGCGCCGCTACTGTGCCGCTACTGTCTCCAGATGTACACGGAGCGGAGATGCGATGTCCAGCATCGTCCCGGTGGTCTTGTTGGTGTCTGGGGGGAATTGAACTTGGCTGAAAAAAAGTCGTTAGGCTGTCCCTTCGAGGTCGACTGACGTCAGTTCGACAGCGCGTCGTCTCCATCGCGGCGGGTACACATTCGGAGATGGGGCAGGGGCAGTTCGGATCGCCCCGGAACCCCGCGGCCGGTCCAGGCGTCATAGACCACAACGGCCGCGCCCATCCCCGAGTGGCGAGGAACGCACCAACCGGACGGCAAGCGCCATGCGCGCGCCACCCCTCGCCACGTTCCACGCTCGGCCCGCGGCATGATGCGCTGCCTTGTACGCGCAGTGACTTGTGATCCACCTGCTGTGACGGGCCGAACGATGCCGTACAGCGCCACGTAGTGCCAAGTGAAGTGCCATCTGAAGTGCGATGTAGTGCGACGGACAGCCCTCGGCGTTAACGGAAAGGAACGAGCGCTCATGCGCGAGATCCTCGGAAGGCGACGCAAGTTCTCGCTGCGGCGCGGCGCGCGATCGCCGCTGCTGCGTGCGGCGCTCACCTGCGCCACCGAGTGGCAGTGGCCCGTGGTCCCGGGCGTCGGACTCCGGTCCGGCGGCGGACGGCCCCGGGTATGCGGCTGCCCTGACCCGGAATGTGCGGTTCCGGGTGGTCATCCGTTCGACCCTGTTCTCCTTGCCGCCACCACCGACCCGCGCATGGTGCGCTGGTGGTGGGGCAACCGGCCCACCGCGCCCCTGCTGCTGGCCACCGGCGGCCTCGCGCCCTGCGCGGTGAGCCTGCCGGCGGTCGCCGCAGCGCGGGCGCTGGCGGTCTTCGACCGGGCGGGGGTGCGGCTCGGCCCGGTGGTCGCCACACCCACCCGCTGGTCGCTGCTGGTGGAGCCGTATTCCCTCGAAGACCTCGGCGAGCTGCTGAACCAGCAGGACTGGGTGCCCAGCTCGCTGCGGTTCCACGGCGAGGGCGGCTATGTGGTGCTGCCGCCGTCGCAGACGGGCCTCGGGCGGGTGCGCTGGGAGCGGCCGCCGCTGCGCCGCTCCGGGCGGCCCTGGCTGCCTCAGGTGGCCACGGTGGTGAACGCCTTGGTCGAGGCGAGCACCAGCGCGCCCGACGGAGGCAGCCGGCTCGCCTATTGAGGGCGGGCCCCGGGTGCGGGGGTTCGGGGGCCGCTGAGCGCGAGGCTCAGGGGCAGGGGTGTGTGGGGCTCGGAGGCCGGGGCGGTGTTTGCCCGGGCTCCGAGCCCGCTCTTTTCCGGCGGTGGTACAGCGCTCTCAGGGCAGGATGCCGAAATTCAGGGCGCTGGGGTTCCGGGCTCCGAGGTCAGGGCTCCGCGCTTCGGTTTTCGGGCTCAGGCGCTGGGCTCACCCTTCGGGCTCAGGCTCCGAACTCACGCTTCGGACTCGGACTCGGGCTCCGGGCTCCGGGAGCAACTCCCGTGGCGCCGAAGGCAATTGGTCCGTACCTTCTCCCGGCTGCCTCGTGCCGCCCCGCCCGTCTCTCGCGCCGGCGTCCGGACGCGGACATGGAAGCGCCCGGTCGCTGGCGACGGGGGATGCACCAGCGACCGGGCTTTTAGAACCGTAACAAGAGATCGGCCGATAGCAAATTCGATCGCGGATTTCCGGACGCCTATTTGCAGGGCGTAACGGTGAGTTGTGAGCAGCGTCACGTCACCCGGTGGCGCCCTCCGGCCGTCCGGCGACCGTCAGCTCAGCGTCACCTGACGGTTGGTGAGACCGCCCCGGGCGCGCCGCTGCTCGGGCGTCAGCGGGGCGTCGGAGGCGAGCGCCTCCGCGAGCCGCTCGGCGAGGTCCACGGCCGGCTTCTCGGTGTCCTCGGCGCTCATCCCACGGGGCAGATCCCACACCGGCACCGTGAGCCCATGCGCCCGGAACGAGCCCACCAGCCGGGTGTTGTCGCCGAGCGAGGAGGCACCCGCGGCGTGCAGCCGCGCGAGCGCGTCGAGCAGCTTCTCCTCGGGGTGGGACATCACCCAGCGCAGGTGGTTCTTCTCCGGCGTCTCGCACCAGTAGGCCGCCTCCACGCCGGTGAGCCGGGCGGTGGGGATCGCGGCCGCGTTGGCCCGTTCCAGGGACGCGGCGACCTCTCCGGTCGCGTTCGCGGCGTCGTCGACCCAGAACTCGAACCCCTCGTGCAGGGTCGGCGAGAAAGTGCCCTTCGGGTCGAGCAGATCCTGCAGCCGCGGACCGTCGCCCGGCGCCCGCTCGGCGGCCACCGGAGTGCCCGGATCGGCGGTCAGCGCCCGGCGCAGGGTGTCGGCCAGGTCGCGGCTGATGTCCCCGGTGGGCGTGTCGTTCTGCAGACCGAGCAGCACGGCGCCGCTGTCTCGGCGCAGCGCGGGCCACGCCATGGGCAGCACGGTCGCCAGGGTGACCGACGGAACCCCCTCGGGCAGCCCGTCGGCGAGGGCCAGCTCGACGGTCGCGGCGGGCACCAGCTCGCGCAGGGCCACCCAGTCGCATTCGTTGGGGAGCCCCTCGAAGGGGCGCTGCACCAGCTCGGTGGCGGCGTGTGCGGCTTCCCTGCCGTGACAGGCCTTGTAGCGACGGCCCGAACCGCACGGGCAAGGCTCCCGCGCGCCCACCACAGGGATCTCGCCGTTCGCGACCTGTGGGCCTGTGGCCTTCGTCTGGGGGCGGCGCTTCTTGGCCATGGTGAGGCTGTCTCCCGATCTGCGGCTCAGGGCTTGCTCGTACGCCCGTGACGGTCTGCGTACGGCCGTGGCAGTGCTCTCTTACGGCGCGTACGACTGGTACGGGCGCGAGCCTAGCCCTTTGGCCGAACCGCGTCGGCTCCATGAGCCGCGTCGGCTACGCGAGCTCGTCCAGATCGGCGAAGTCCAGCTCGCGATCGAAATCGGGGTCGATGTTCGCCTCGACGTTCGGGCCCAGGTTCGCGTCGAGGTCAGCCTCGAGGTTCGCCCCGAGACTCGGCCCCAGGTTCGCGTCGAGATTGGCGTCGAGCCGCGCGTCGAGATTCGCGTCGAGGCTCGGACGCAGCCCGGAAGCCAGCTCTGTCCCCAGGTCGGGGGAGAGATCCGAGGGAAGCACGACACGACGGGCGAAATCGTCGTCAGGCGGAAGAAGGGCCCATACGGTGACCTCGCCGACTCCGTCCCGCACGCCCCATTCCTCGGCCAGCGACATGATGATGTTCAGCCCGCGACCGCCGCGTGCGGTCACCGAGGGATTGGCCGGAAGTGGCCTTGTGGGTCCTCCGCCGTCCGTCACCTCGACCGTCAGCCGGTCGTGCTCGTCGACGCTCCATGCAGCCCGGACCGTGCCGCCACCATGGCCGGAACGCCAAGGGCGGCCATGTCGCCATGCATTGCTGAGCAGTTCCGAAAGGATCAATACAGCGTCGTCTATGACCGAATCCGATACCCCAGTCCTGCCCAAATCGACACGCATCCGCTGTCTTGCCGCGCGGACACCCGCAGGACCATGGGGTACGGCCATGGTCGACGACGTCGGCACCTGCCGTGCCACCACCAACGCCACCCCCGAGACCTCCTTCGCCCCACGCCACGGGATGAATGCCCCGCGGTGCTGGAGCGGAAACCGGCCAAGTGGCATCGCGTGACGCACTCGTCACGATTGAATACGTACCGAACGCGCCGGTGCACGCCTTGTAATGCCCATTATGAGCGTCCGAGTTGGGACAGTACCTGTTTGGGGCGATTGGTGATCAGTGCGTCGACGCCGAGGCGGACGCACAGGTCGACGTCCTCCGGTTCGTCGACGGTCCACACGTGCACTCGGTGCCCCTCACGCTGCAGTCGCGCCACATAGCCGGGATGGTTCCGCACGATCCGGATGCTCGGCCCCGCGATCCGCACCCCGGCCGGCAGCTGCCCGTCCCGGTGGCGCGGCAGTATGAATTGCATCAGGTAGACGGTCGGGATGGCGGGGGCCCCGCTGCGGATCCGGTGCAGTGAGCGCGCTGAGAAGCTCATCACACGGACGGGTGAACGTTCGCCGGGCGGCGGCGCGTCCAGGCCGTAGCGGCACAGCAGCGTGAGCAATCGCTCCTCCACCTGGCCCGCCCACCGGGTGGGGTGCTTGGTTTCGATCGCCAGTTCGATGCGGCGTCCCGCGTCGGCGATGAGCGCCAGGAGCCGTTCCAGGGTGAGGACGGAAGTGCTGTCCCGGCTGTCGCGGTCCGGCTCCTCTTTGTCGGTGGCCCGGCCCTTCCAGGAGCCGAAGTCCAGGGCCGCCAGATCGGACAGCTCCAGCGCCGAGACCGCGCCCCGGCCGTTGGAGGTGCGGTCGACGCGGCGGTCGTGGACGCAGACGAGATGGCCGTCGGCGGTCAGCCGGACATCGCACTCCAGGGCGTCGGCGCCCTCCTCGATTGCCTTACGGTAGGCGGCCAGGGTGTGCTCCGGGGCATCCTCGGAGGCCCCGCGGTGGGCGACGACGGAGACGGTGGGCGGCCCGGGGTGGCCGTCCCGGGCAGGGCGCGCATAGGTCACCGCGTTATGGTGCCACCGCCCGGCGATAGCCGGTGGACACGGCCCCTCCGTACGTTCGCACGGAATGGCGGTGGGTCGAATTGTCCGGGATAAAGGGTGGTAGTCCGCAGGACCGCCGCTCCTTACGGCCGTCTGACGCGCTGTGGGAAAAGCTGATGACGGTAAGACGTACACGTGGGCCGTCGAGGAAATCTGTCGTGCACCTGAGGAGATTGCTGTGAGCACCGAGAACGAGGGCTCTGCCGTTCCGCCCGCGCCCGGGCCGCATCCGGCCCCTCCGGCGCCGCACCCGAACCCGGCCGTGCCACCCGCGCCGGACTATGAGCCCACCGCGGGGCGGCCGACCGCACCCGACGCGCCAATAGGCCAGTCCGACGCGGCAGGGCCGCCGGGAGCGCCCGGCGCCTCGGGCCCCGGCGCGGACGCCGGCCAGTCCAGCACGTGGTGGTCGGCCGACGGCGGACAGCAGCCCGGCGGCCCGGGCGAAGGACAGGGTGGGCAGGGCGGCCCGGGCGGACCGTGGGGGACCGCTCCCGTGCCGCCCTCCGGCCCCTCCGAGCGCAAGCCCCGCGGGCTGGTCGCCGCCATGCTGGCCGCCGTACTGGTCGCGGGCGCCATCGGCGGCGGTATCGGCTTCTGGGCCGCCGACCAGGAGAGCGACGGCAGCGACACCACCACGGTCTCCGCCTACGGCAACCCCAAGACGGAGAGTCGCGCGCCCGGCTCGGTGTCGAGCATCGCCAACAAGACCCTGCCCAGCGTCGTCACCATCGAGGCCCAGGGCAACAACGGTGAGAGCGGCACCGGCACCGGCTTCGTCTACGACAAGCAGGGCCACATCCTCACCAACAACCACGTCGTCGCCTCGGCCGCCGACAACGGCAAGCTGACCGCCACCTTCTCCAACGGCAAGCGGTACACCGCCGAGGTCGTCGGCCGCGCCCAGGGCTACGACGTCGCCGTGGTCAAGCTCAAGAACGCCGCGGGCGCCAAGCTCGACCCGCTCCCGCTCGGCAACTCCGACCGGGTCGCCGTGGGCGACGCCACCGTCGCCATCGGCGCCCCCTTCGGCCTCTCCGGCACCGTCACCACCGGCATCGTGAGCGCCAAGAAGCGCCCGGTCGCCTCCAGCGACGGAGGCGGCGGCAACGCCTCGTACATGAGCGCCCTGCAGACCGACGCCTCCATCAACCCGGGCAACTCCGGCGGCCCGCTGCTCAACGCGGACGGCGGCGTCATCGGCATCAACTCCGCCATCCAGTCCGCCGGCAACGGCAGCGGCCTCGGCGAGTCCCAGCAGTCCGGCAGCATCGGCCTCGGCTTCGCGATCCCGATCAACCAGGCCAAGAACGTCGCCGAGCAGCTGATCAAGACCGGCCAGCCCATCTACCCGGTGATCGAGGCCACGGTCAGCACCAAGGACTCCGCCAACGGCGCCACCATCGCCTCCAACGGCACCGGCGGCAGCCCCGCCGTCGTCCCCGGCGGCCCGGCAGACAAGGCGGGCCTCAAGTCCGGCGACGTGATCACCAAGCTGGACGACATGGCCATCGACAGCGGCCCGACCCTCATCAGCGAGATCTGGACCCACCAGCCGGGCGACAAGGTCACTCTCACCTACAAGCGCGGCGGCAAGGTGTCGAAGGCGGACGTCACCTTGGGGAAGCGCAAGGGTGACAGCTGACACGCTAGGCTGATCCCCGCGCCACCGCGAGTGGCGCGGGGAGGCTTGCCCGAGCGGCCTAAGGGAACGGTCTTGAAAACCGTCGTGGCAGCGATGTCACCGAGGGTTCAAATCCCTCAGCCTCCGCGCAGGTCAGCGAACTAGCTGGTCAGAAGGGGTGCCCCTGGTTCAGGGGCACCCCTTCTGCGTGTCCGCCGCCTCGCCTTGACCTGCCGGGCTCCCACCGTTGACCAGGGCGTGTGGGCCAGGCGTGGGCCAGATCGCCCAGGGAATCTGGCTGCTTCTGGACCGGCCGGGCCCCCAAGTCCTGTCCATGGGCATGGAACCGATCAGCACTCTCGGAGTTGCCCGACTGAAGTACTTCGTGCCGTAGTCAACAGGCCCGCTCGTATTCGATCTGGTTGAGGGGGTTGCCGTCGCCGTAGTCGGAGGCGCGCGGCGCCGGACTCGGTGAAGCCGCACTTGGTGTAGAAGCGGCGGGACTGTGGGGTGTCGCGCAACGTCCACAGGTGTACCCGAGCGAACCCGTCGTCGTGCAGGTGGCGCAGCGTTTCGGTCATCAGCGCTGCGGCGACGCCGCTGCCCCAGCCGTCGGGGTGACAGTAGAAGCTGAAGATCTCTGCGAGACCTGGCCGAGTCGGGGACGGGAGTAGGGAGGACAGCGCCATGGGGCGGCCGTCCAGCTCGGCGAGGAGGATCGTCCTTGTCCCCTCTGCGATCCGCTCATGCCACCTTGTACGCCTGCTCTGGACGGCATGCGCTGCGAACTCCGGCTGGAAGAAGGGGGCATGAGACGCCTGCCAGGCTGCGGCGTGTATCTCGCCGAGCGCGTCGCCGTCGTGCGGGCGGGCACAACGAATCTCGATCATCCGATCACCCTAGGGGCGCCCCAGTTCAGGAGGGCGCGCCTTCCGGACACGGGTGTGCCCCTCAACTTCACATCGGGTCGGGCTCTTCGTCGGCCGTGTTCAACGACAGCTCAATCTGTTCGTTTGAGCGTTGCTGGTTACGGTGGATCACTTTGGCGTAGAACCGGAACAGGACGGCGATGCTGTGCCCGGCCCGCCGGGCGACCTCGGCGGGAGCCACGCCCGATTCGAGCCAGAGGGAGACGCCAGCCGCCCTGGCCGAGTACGGCCTCTCGGCCAACGGAGTCTTGGCCTCTTCCTCTGACAGCACCACGGGGCGCGCAGCCTGCCAGATCTCGCCGTACTCCTTGGAAAGGACGTGACTGCCCCGGTGAGCCCGGAACAAGCGGCCGTCCTCGGCCGTCCGTACGTCTCTATGTGTTCTCGCAGCATGCGCACCAGCACGGGAGGGATGGGCACCGCGCGGGGGGTCAGCGGGCAGCTGGGCGGCGCGGTGCTCGGTCAGCTCGGCGTAGGACGCGCGGCGCGGACACGTGGCCGTCGCGGGACCGCGCGGTGGCTTTTGAGGCGGGCTGATTCGGCACTTGACCGCGTGTCGCCGCTTGTAGTCGATCTTGTCGAACGTCGGCGGCCGTCGGCCGCGGGAGCCGAGCTGCTACCGGGTGCGGACGCGGTCCGCGGGGATGTGAACGATAGAATGATCATGGTCTTGCGTACCAGAGCGTGACCTATAGCACCACACAACAGGGGGACATTCACATGAAGAGTTCCATACGCACCGCCACCATGGGCACGACCGTCGCGGCGGTCACCCTGGCCGGTCTCGCCATGGCTCCCGCCGCGCACGCGGGCAACACCACGTGTTCTGCTGACAGCACCACAAGCAGCTACTTCGGGGACTGCAACCGCGATGCCGACGACGGGGACGCCGGTGGGGTATCGGGAGACGCGGGCGTTGTCCGGCACAACGCCTCTGGCGTGGAAGCCAGCGCGTACTTCAGCGCCAAAAGCGAGTGGTTCTACGGCTACAACCAGGACATGGACCGCAAGATGCGTTTCCGGCTGTACTGGAAGGACAGCTCCGGGAGGATGCACACCGCGGTTGACCAGTACCTCGGTGCCGGCGTGAACGAGGACTGGCACGTTTCGCTGCCTGAAGGCGTCAAGGTCGGCATCGATGTCAGCAGTTCCAGCACGGGGCGTGCGGCCTTGAACAGCCTTCGCGCGTAAGGACATTGGGCGGGGCTGACTACCGCGAGCCCAGCGTGGTCGAGTGTGGGGGCATCACCTCACGCATCACAGGGCCGCGGCCACGCGGTAGGAGAGGTCCGCCGTCCGTCGCAGGGTGATCGTGCTGGTCGCAGCGCTCAACGAGCACCGTGACCAGCACTTTCGCAACGCCCTGGTCGATCGCTCGAGGCTGAGCGCGAGACGGCCCTGGGGCGTGGACTTGAACCAGGCCGCCGCGCCGGGGTGGACCTCGGGGTCGTAGACCGTGGGATCTGCGGTCGAGGGTTGGGGTAGGCGGCGTTTGTGTCAGTCATTGTTGGCCAGCCTGAAGCGTTCTTGCTCGGCGGTCAGCTTTCCGCTCCGAGGGCAGATCTGGCCGAAAAGCTATGGGTGGGGTGTTGGTGCAGGTCAGGGCGGGGGATTGGGCAAGTGGGGGTGGTCTGGCTGGCGGGGATCGGGGAAGTGGGCTTTTAGTTGTAGCTAAAGGTGGGATCCTGTCGCCGAGGGGTGTGAAGCCCAACGGTCGGCACCATGCGCTGGGAGAGTGATGAGTGTGCCGTGGAAAGGCAAGGGTTCGAAGGGGGAGGCCGCGGACTGTGCGGGGGCCCGGCTGGCACGTCAGGCCACCGTGGAGGTCGCGGGGTTGCTGGGGAAGCGCGACATGAGCCGCGCCGACCTCGCCCGGCTCATGGATGTCAGCCCGGGACGGGTGAGCCAGATACTTTCCGGAGACGAGAATCTGACGCTGCGGAGTCTCGCTGCCGTGGCCGAGGCCCTGGATCTGGACATCAAGATCAGTTTTGTGGAGCCCAAGGAGGACGGGGCTCGTCGGACGCGTGGGCTGGGCGATGGGTCCGATGCCTTTGTCTACGCTCCTTGAGCGTGTCGGTGTGCGTCCCTGACGGGTGTTGTGGTGTGCGGCGTCGCGTCAGGGGTGCGGGGTGCCCGTCGTGGCCATGGGGCGCGCGGCCAGCGCCTCGTCCCGGAGCCGCGTGAGCTCGCGGTCGCCACTCCGCTTGCCGGTGCGGTAGCCGAACTCCAGCATGCGCGCGCACGCGTCCATGGCCATCGCCAGGGCCTGACGGCGGTCCTCCGCCTCCTCCCGGGTCGGGGTGTGCAGCTCCGGCGGGAACTCCTGGACCTCCCGCTGCCGGCACCTCGCCTCGATATCGGCCTCGACCTTGGTCGCGTCGTCCAGGAGTTGGTCCACCTCCTCGTACAAGGTGTTGATCGTCGTCCTGTCCTTGGTCGCGGCGGCGCAGCCGCGCAGGTGGCGGCGGGCCTCGAAGGCGAACATGCGCAGCTGGGCCACGTTCTCGAAGTCGCGGACCAGCCGGTGGCAGTGGATGTACATGTCGTGGACCAGCCGCCGCTCCAGCTCGCTCAGCAGCACCGCGATGCCCAGCGTGATCACGGCCACGAAGGGCGGTGTGGACTGCTGGTTCTGCTGCTGACGGACGCGAGGCGCCAGGGCCCCGCCCGCGGCGGCAGCGGCCACGGCGGGGGGCACATCGGCGGCGTGCGGCAGCAGCAGGGCGATGGTGAGCAGGGCCGCCGCGCAGGTGCAGGCGATGATGCCGCAGCACAGCGCCGCGGACCTTACGGTTCCCAGCAGGCGGCCTTTGTCGGAGAAGCGGTGGACCAGCGAGATCCAGGTGACCAGTGCGCAGACGCCAATGGGTAACGCGAAGTCCGCGAACCACCCCTGTGCGTAGAGCTCGTGCAATGCTCCCCCTGCTCGCGCCTTGGTACCGGTGCGCCGGAGGCGGTCGGACGGTCACCGGTCGGCCGGTCAGCGGTCACCGGTCGCCGATCACTGGTCACGGGGAGAGCGGGAATCCGTTCACGGTCCGCCTCGGGGCGGAAGCACCGGCGAACGGGCCTGGTTCCTGCGCCGCCTGGTCACCGCGCCATGCGGTCCCTGCGCCTTTCGGTTCCTGTACGGAGCGCCTCGTCGCATGGTCACGATAGTGCTCCTCGTTCACGTAACGCACGGCTCACCGTCCGTATACCGCTGGATCGCGCCGCCTCTGGCGTCCTGCCGTACGGCTGCCGCCACTGCTCTGTTCATCCGGCCCGGGCGTATGCGTCAGGCCCACGCGTCCGGGGGCTGGAGGTGGCGGGCGGCGCTGCGGGCCGCGGAGGCGACGGTGGCGCGGGCCTCGCGGGGGGCCAGGCCGGTGTCGAGCGCGGCCTCGATCAGGGCGGGGGCCAACTCCGGCCCGGCGCCCGTCTCGTAGGCGCGGCAGGCGGCCCAGAACAGGCGGTCGTTGCGCTGGCCCTCCCGTGAGGCGCGGACGAACCGTACGAGCCCCTCCAGGGCGGCGGGATGCGGCCCGGGGGACGGCGGGCCGGGGCGGTATGAGCGGTGCGGGGCCGGGCGCGGGGGTGTGAGCAGGCGCAGCAGGGCGGCCGGGGCGGGCGCCGGGGCCCAGGCGGGGGAGCCCGGCGCGAGGCGGTAGCTGCCGTGCGAGCCGTATGAGCCGGGGCCGACCAGATAACCGTCCAGCCCGCGGATGTCGATGCCGGGGGCCAGACGTCCGGCGGAGTTGGGTACGGCGAGGCCGGGTGGGCCGCACAACCAGAGATGGCGGCCGCCGCTCGGGGTGAGCACGGTGACCGTAGGGGGGATGGCGAAGGCATGCTCGCGGGCCAGCCGGGCGAGGGCGGCCAGACCGTCCGCGGCCAGACCGTCCGTGCTGTCCGTGCCGTCCTTACGGTTTGCACAGGGCTTTCTGGTTCTGGTCCGACCGTCCGTGGCGCCCGCTCCCCCGGGTCCTCGGGGTCTTCCTGGCCTTCCGCCCTTGAGGTCGAGGTCGAGGCCGATGAGGTGGTACGGGGCGCGTCCGCAGGCGATGCCGTAGCCGGTGGCCCAGGGGGCGGCGGCGAACAGGGCGCGGATCGCCTCGGGGTCCGCCGACGCGTCATGGACTCCGTGGCCCAGCCGGCCGCATTCGCCGCGGCATGGCAGAGGCGCGGGGTCGTGGTGGTGAGGGGAGCGCACGGCGGGCAGTTTCGCGCGGGTCAGCGGGATCACGCGGAAGCCGTGGGCCGCGGCGGTCAGGGCGTGGGCAAGAACATGGGCGAGTGCGGGATTCGCCATGTGACCCATTTTCGGACAAGTGTTCGGTAATGGGAAGAGGGCCCGGCAAGTCGCCGAGGATGGCCGAAACTATGCGGAACCGGTTCCCTCGTAAGGCCCACCCTGCGGCGGGGCGGGGTGGCGCGCCCCGTACCGCCGTACCGCCGCACCCGGCGCATCGGCGCGGTGAGGGGAGCGGGGGTGTGTCGGGCGTTTAAAACAGGTTCATCATGCTTGCGTGGTAATTCCCATGGCCCGTGCGCATCGTCCGGGAATCGGTGGGCAACTCTGCTTCCGCGACACTTCCCGAGCGTCGGAGGATCGGAGGAATCGAGATGGTGGGCACAAGGACGGGCTCCGGGCGCACCTTCGCCGCACCGCCGTTCTCCGCGTCCAGGGCGGGGCGCGGCTCCTGGGATCTGCCCCGATCACACGGGGGCAGGTCGCCGCCATCGCGGGCGCCCGCAAGGGAACGCAGGGGTAACGCAGGGGTGGGGCAATGTCCGATCGATCTGAGTGAGCTGTGGTGATTCATTGAGCGAAACGGGACGGGTGAGGTCGTGCGGTCGCGCGGTGGCGTATCGACGCCATCGCGCGATCGTGCGTGGTGGGCCTGGGGGCGGGTGGCGGGTGGCGGGTGGCGGCGTGCTTCAGCATTCTTGACGGCGTCCACTTATCTGACGGATAGTCAGGTTGCTTTCTACGGCAGACATGCGGCAGGGGCAGCGATGACGCGCGATGAGCTGCACGACCTGGATGACCTGGATGACCTGGATGACCTGAATGAGCTCGGTGAGCTGCACGGACGGCTGAGAGCGTACGAGGGGCGAACGGCCGCGAGCGGCGGCGCGGGCAGGGACCCGGTCAACGAGCCCATGATCAGGCACTGGTGCGAGGCGATGGGCGACGCCAACCCCGCCTATCCGGGTATCGCTCCGCCGACCATGCTGCAGGCGTGGACGATGGGCGGGCTGGCCGGGCACCCCGACGGTTCGGCCCGCTCCGAGGCGTACGACGAGCTGCTGGCGTTGCTCGACGACGCGGGCTGCACCTCGGTGGTCGCCACCGACTGCGAGCAGGAGTACGTGCGGTCGCTGCGCCCCGGCGACGAGATCACCTTCGACGCGGTCATCGAGTCGGTGTCGCCGCGCAAGACCACCAAGCTGGGCACCGGATACTTCGTCACGACCCGGATGAACGTCCGTACCGGGGACGGGGAGCTGGCCGGCACCCACCGCTTCCGCATCCTCAAGTACGCACCCGCGCGGTCGAAGGCGGAGCCGAAACGGGAGCCGGAGCGGGAGCCGGAGCCGAGACGGCAGCGGGAGTCGGAGCGGGCGGCCGACCGCCCCCGTCGCCCTCGCCCCGTCATCAACCGCGACAACGCGGGCTTCTGGGAGGGCGTCGCCCGGCATCGGCTGCTCATCCAGCGCTGCCTGGACTGCGCCGTCCCGCGCTTCCCCTGGCTGCCGGGGTGTGGGGCGTGCGGTTCCCAACGTTGGGAGGCGGTCGAGGCGTCCGGCGCGGGCACCGTGTTCAGCTATGTGGTCATGCACCATCCGCCCTTCCCTGCCTTCGACCCGCCCTACGCGGTCGGCCTGGTCGAGCTCGCGGAGGGGGTGCGGATGGTCAGCGGCATTACCGGGGTGCCGTACGACAAGGTGCGCATCGGCATGCCCGTCGAGCTGGAGTTCCTGCGCGTGGACGAGGAGCTGGAACTGCCCGTTTTCCGGGGCGCCGAGGCATGAGGGACGGACGAGGCGAACCCTCCGGCGGGCGCGGCCGACCCGGCAGACCCGGCAGACCCGGCGGAGTTGGCGGAGTTGGCGGACGGTACGGACGAGGAGGCGGCCCTATGACGGTGCGTACGGGCGATGAGCTGCCCCCGCTGCGTATCCCGATCACCCGGACCCTGATCGTCGCCGGCGCCCTCGCCTCCCGGGACTACCAGGATGTGCACCACGACGCCGAGGCGGCCAAGGAGAAGGGCTCCCCGGACATCTTTATGAACATCCTCACCACCAATGGGCTGGTCGGCCGGTACATCACCGATCACTTCGGGCCGCGGGCCCGCCTCCGTAAGGTCGCCATCCGGCTCGGGGCGCCCAACTACCCCGGCGACGAGATGGTGCTGACGGGTGAGGTCACCGCGGTCGCGGAGGGCACGGCGGAGGTCGCCGTCACCGGCAGGAACGGCATCGGCCACCACGTGACCGGCAAGGTCACGGTGCAGCTCCCCACCGACGCCCCGGGAACCGGTGACGCCAGTAAGGGGACCACCGACACCCCAGCGACCACCGACGCCCCCACCACCACCCCGGACACCCCCCGATGAGCGCCCGTAAGGCGGACACGCTGGGCGGTCGGGCCGCCGTCGTCGGAATCGGTGCCACCGAGTTCTCCAAGGACTCGGGCCGCAGCGAGCTGAAGCTAGCGGTGGAGGCCGTGCAGGCGGCCCTGGACGACGCGGGGCTCACCCCGGCCGATGTGGACGGGCTGGTCACCTTCACCATGGACACCAGCCCCGAGATCACCGTGGCGCAGGCGTGCGGCATCGGCGATCTCACCTTCTTCTCGCGCGTCCATTACGGCGGGGGCGCGGCCTGCGCCACCGTGCAGCAGGCCGCGCTCGCCGTCGCGACCGGCGTCGCCGAGGTCGTCGTCTGCTACCGCGCGTTCAACGAGCGCTCCGGGCGCCGCTTCGGCTCCGGCGTACAGCACCGCGAGCCGTCCGCCGAGGGCGCCGCGCTCGGCTGGTCGCTGCCCTTCGGGCTGCTGACCCCGGCCTCGTGGGTCGCCATGGCCGCCCAGCGCTATCTGTACGCCTATGGGCTGACGCCCGAGGTTTTCGGCCATGTGGCCGTCACCGACCGCCGCCACGCGGCCACCAACCCGGCCGCGTATTTCCATGGCAAGCCGATCACCCTCGCCGATCACGCCGCATCGCGCTGGATCGTCGAGCCGCTGCGGCTGCTCGACTGCTGTCAGGAGACGGACGGCGGCCAGGCGCTCGTCGTCACCAGCGTGGAGCGGGCGCGCGACCTGCCGCGTCCGCCCGCCGTAATCACGGCCGCGGCGCAGGGCGCGGGCCGAGGCCAGGAGCAGATGACGAGCTTCTACCGTGACGACCTGGCGGGCCTTCCCGAGATGGGGGTGGTCGCCCGGCAGCTGTGGCGCGGCAGCGGGCTGACCCCGGCCGATATCGACGTGGCCATCCTCTACGACCACTTCACGCCGTTCGTACTGATGCAGCTGGAGGAGTTCGGCTTCTGCGGGCGCGGTGAGGCGGCCGGATTCGTCGCCGAGGACGCGCTGCCGCTCAATACGCACGGCGGTCAGCTCGGTGAGGCGTATCTGCACGGGATGAACGGGATCGCCGAGGCCGTCCGGCTGATCCGCGGCACCTCCGTCAACCAGGTGCCGGGGGCCGCCCGCGCCCTGGTCACCGCGGGCACCGGGGTACCGACATCCGGGCTTCTCCTCGGCGCAGACGGCTGAACCGTGCGCGTGTCGGCGGTATCGGGCCGCCGAGGTCCACCTTCACTCCTCATATGACCCGAAGAAAGCAGAGCAGGCGGAGCAGGCCGAGCAGGCGGAGCAGCTCGAGCAGTCCGAGTAGCTGGCAGGCCACGGGCTGGACCGCCGGTCTGGCCGCGGCGCTGGCCACCGCGATCGCCGGTACCACCCCCGTCGCCTCGGCGGAGGTCTTGCCCGACCCCCGCCCCCCGGGCGCCAAGGTCTTCCAGGGCTGGGCCTTCGACACCTGCCACGCGCCGTCCCTCGCCACCCTGCGGGCGTGGAACAGCTCCCGCTACCGCGCCGTCGGCGTCTATTACGCCGGCCGCGGCCGGGCCTGTGCGAGCCAGCCCAATCTCACCGTCTCCTGGATGCGCGGCGTCAAGAGCATGAAGTGGCGGGTGCTGCCCATCTTCGTCGGATCCCAGGCCCCCTGCGTCCGCAGCGCCAACAAGAAGCATGTGCCGATCGGCAGCAAGCCCTTCTCCCAGGGGCGCGCGGAGGGCAAGGACGCGGTCGCGCGCGCCAAGGCGCTGTCCCTGAAGAAGCGCAGCGCGCTGTACCTCGATATGGAGGCGTACGACCTGACGAAAACGAGCTGCGCCGCCAAGACGCTCTCCTTCATCCGGGGCTGGAACCGCGAGGTCCGCTCGCGCGGCTTCTTTCCGGGCTTCTACAGCAGCGCCGAGTCCGGGGTGCGCCATGTGGAGCAGGCCCGCCGGGCCGGGGTCCATGACCTGCCCTCCGCCATGTGGTTCGCGCGCTGGAAGGGGAAGCCGTCGCTGTACGGTGAGCCGGTGCTGGCCAAGAGCGCGTGGAATCCGCACCGCCGCATCCACCAGTACAAGGGCAACGTCGATGTGACGCACGGCGGCCGGACGCTGCGCATCGACCGCAACAAAGTGGACGCACCGGTCGCGATCATCAAGTGACCCACCGCCACCGGCCCGCGTCCGGGACACCCTTGGATCCTCGGAGGCATCCTCGGAAGCGTCCTCAGGGGCGTCTTCGGAGGCATCTTCGGGGAATCCTCGGGAACTCTCCCGGAGCGCCTTCGGGGACGCTCTCGGGGAACCCTCGGGAGGAACCCTGACCCTCGGCTTGCCCCCTCCCCCCGGAGGAGGTGGTGCCAGCGCTACCCGTACAACCTGAGGCTGATCCCTCTTCGGCACTTATGGCCGATCCGCTCCGACCTGCCCGCTCCTAGCGTTAAGCCATGACCACGACCGTGTGCACAGGCGTATCCGCCGCCGCGTTCCCGTCGTTCACTTCGTATGTACGGGCGCGGGGGCCGGTGCTGTTGCGCACCGCCCGCTCGCTGACCTCCAACGTGTGCGACGCCGAGGATCTGCTGCAAACCGCGCTGACCAAGACGTACCTGGCGTGGGAGCGTATCGAGGACCACAACGCGCTGGACGGCTATGTGCGGCGTGCGCTGGTCAACACGCGGACCTCGCAGTGGCGCAAGCGCAAGATCGACGAATTCGCCTGCGACGAGCTGCCCGAGCCCGAGACGGTGCCCGCCCCGGACCCCGCCGAACGGCAGGTCGTCCGCGACGCGCTGTGGCGGGCCGTACTGCGGCTGCCGGACCGTCAACGGGCGATGGTCGTCCTCAGGTACTACGAGGACCTGAGCGAGGCGCAGACGGCGGAGGTACTCGGAGTGTCCGTCGGCACCGTCAAGAGCGCGGTCTCGCGCGCCCTCAGCAAGCTCCGCGAGGACCCGGAACTCGACTACGCGGCGTGACCGGCCCAGCGGCGATCGACGGGGGCCGACCGGGGCACCGACGTATGGGGCAGCAGGGGGACCGCCGGGGCGACCGACGGGGCGACCGACGAGGTCCGGGGGTAGTGACATACCGAGCGGTCGGCTGCAGAATCGGCGGAACCTCAGCCCGCGCGTAACCGGAACCCTGGAGGCCCCGGTGCTCAGCACGATGCAGGACGTACCGCTGACCGTGACCCGCATCCTCGTACACGGGGCACTCGTGCATGGCCGTACGGCCCATGTGACCACCTGGACCGGTGAGGACGAGCCCCGGCGCCGCAGCTTCCACGACGTGGGCATGCGGTCGATCCAGTTGGCGAACGCGCTGCGCGATGAGCTCGGGGTCGAGCCGGGGCAGGCCGTGGCCACCTTGATGTGGAACAACGGCGAGCATCTGGAGGCGTATCTCGCGGTCCCCTCCATGGGCGCCGTGCTGCACACCCTCAACCTCCGGCTGCCCACCGAGCAGCTCGGCTGGATCGTGAACCACGCCGCCGATCGCGTGATTATCGTCAACGGCTCGGTGCTGCCGCTGCTCGCCCCGCTCCTCCCCGGCCTCACCACCGTGAAGCACATCGTGGTCGCGGGGCCCGGCGACCGTTCCGTCCTGGACGGCTGCGCCGCCCGGGTCCATGACTACGAGGAGCTGATCGAGGGCCGGCCGCGGCACTACGCCTGGCCGGAGATCGACGAGCGCCAGGCCGCCGCGCTCTGCTACACCTCGGGGACGACCGGGGACCCCAAGGGCGTGGCCTACAGCCACCGCTCCATCTACCTGCACTCGATGCAGGTCAACGCCGCCGAGTCGTTCGGGATGTCCGGGGGCGACACCCTGCTGCCGGTGGTGCCCATGTTCCACGCAAACGCATGGGGCACCGCGCATGCCGCCTTTATGGCGGGCGCCTCGATACTCATGCCCGACCGCTTCCTCCAGCCCGAGCCGCTCGCCGAGATGATCGAGCGCGAACGTCCCACCATCGCGGCCGCCGTCCCCACCGTCTGGCAGGGGCTGCTCGCCGAACTCGACGCGAGGCCACGGGAGGTGAGCTGTCTGCGGGACGTCTTCATCGGCGGCTCGGCCTGCCCGCCCTCCCTGATGAAGGCGTACGAGGAGCGCCACGGCATCCACGTCGTCCATGCGTGGGGCATGACGGAGACCTCGCCGCTCGGCTCCGTGGCCCATCCGCCGGGCGGGCTCTCGGCGGAGGACGGTTGGCCGTACCGGCTGTCGCAGGGCCGCTTCCCGACGTCCGTCGAGTGCCGGTTGATCTCGGCGGACGGCGAAGTCGTGCCATGGGACGGGAAGACGCCGGGTGAGCTGGAGGTACGCGGGCCGTGGATCGCGGGCGCGTACTACGGAGGGGCGGACGGCGAGCCGTTCCGCCCCGAGGACAAGTTCACCGAGGACGGCTGGCTGAAGACCGGCGATGTCGGCACCATCAGCCCCGAGTGCTATCTGACGCTGACCGACCGGGCCAAGGACGTCATCAAGTCGGGCGGCGAGTGGATCTCCTCGGTCGAGCTGGAGAACCAGCTGATGGGCCATCCGGAGGTCGCGGAGGCGGCGGTGGTGGCGGTGCCGGACGAGAAGTGGGGCGAGCGGCCGCTGGCCACGGTGGTGCTGACGGACGGCGCCACGGTCGACTACGAGGGCCTGCGGGCCTTCCTCGCCGAACGGGTCGCGCGCTGGCAGCTGCCGGAGCACTGGGCGCTGATCCCGGTGGTGCCGAAGACGAGTGTGGGGAAGTTCAACAAGAAGGTGATCCGCAAGCAGTACGCGGACGGGGAGCTGGATGTGACCACACTGGGCTGAGGAACACCCGGGTCGGGGGCGCGGGCCGAGCGGGCCCGAGCCCTTGTCGGTCGGTGACGCGGCCACCGTAAGGAGCCGAGTGCCTCCTTACGGGCCGCGCGTCACCGCATGGACAGCAGGCGTGCCCTTACGGGCCGCATGTCACCGTAAGGACCGCGCGCGTCAGTTGGTGCCGATCTTCGCCAGCAGGTCCACGATCCGCGACTGCACCTCCGCGCTCGTCGAGCGCTCCGCGAGGAACAGCACCGTTTCGCCCGAGGCCAGCCGCGACAGATGCGCCGGATCGATGTCCGCGGAGGTGTAGACGACCAGCGGGGTGCGGTTGAGCAGTCCGTTGCCGCGCAGCCAGTCGACGATCCCGGCCCGGCGGCGGCGTACCTGCATCAGGTCCATCACCACCAGATTCGGCCGCATCTGCCCCGCGAGCGAGACCGCGTCCGCGTCCGTCGCCGCGCGGGCGACCTGCATCCCGCGCCGCTCGAGCGTCGCCGTAAGGGCCGCCGAGATCGGCTCGTGCTCCTCGATCAGCAGAACGCGCGACGGATGCTGCTCGCTGTCGCGCGGGGCGAGCGCCTTGAACAGGACGGCCGGGTCGGCGCCGTACGCCGCCTCCCGTGTCGCCTGGCCGAGCCCCGCGGTCACCAGCACCGGTACCTCGGCGGCGACCGCGGCCGTGCGCAGCGACTGCAGCGCGGTCCGGGTGATCGGCCCGGTCAGCGGATCGACGAACAGCGCCGCCGGGTACGCGGCGATCTGCGCGTCGACCTCCTCGCGGGAGTTCACGATCACCGGACGGTAGCCGCGGTCGCTCAGCGCCTGCTGGGTGGACATGTCCGGCGCGGGCCACACGAGGAGGCGGCGCGGGTTGTCCAGCGGCTCCGGCGGCAGTTCGTCGTCGGGCGGCGGGGTGCGGTCGTCGACGATCTCGACGGCGCCGTTGGGCCCGTCCAGCGGCTCCGGCCCCTCCGCGCCCTCGTCCGGCGCGCCGATGGCGAACGCACGGCCCGAGCTCTGCGACGCACTCGCCGCACGCTGCGGCTGCGCCCCCGGCCCGGGCTGGGGGCGGGGCTGCGCGCCGGTCTGTGCCCCGGGGTGCGGTTGCGAACGGCTGCCGGCCGGCTGTAGTTCGGCCGAGGTGCCCTGGTCCGCCATCTCGGGCCGGGCGGCCAGCTTGCGGCGCCTGCCGGAGCCCAAGCTGGTGCCTCCGGAGGGCGTCTGGGGCTGGCCCTGCTGCGGGCGTCCCTGGGGCTGGCCCTGCTGCGGCTGGCCCTGGGGGTGCTCCCCCACCTGCTGGGCGAACGGCACCCCCTGGCCCAGGGTGCGCACACTGATCGCACGCCCCTGGGCGGCGTCGGCGCTCTGCGGGGCCTCGGCGGGCAGCGGCTGCGGACGGGGCTGCGTGGGCGCGTCCGGCCACTGCGTCGGCTGCTGGGCCGGCGGGCGCCCGCTCGCCTCCACGGGCTGCGGACCACCCGGGCCACCTGGACCACCCTGGCCTCCTGGACCACCCTGGGGCGTACCACCCGGATTACCCGGACCACCCTGGGTCGCCTCCGGCTGCTCCTCGGCCAGTGGCCGCCGGGCGCGGCGACGTCCGGTGGGCGGGACGTCCTGCGGCTGGCCCGCGCCGGTGTCCTGGCCCCAGTTGGGCTGCTGCTCCTCGGGCGTACGGGCGGCGGGCAGCGCGGGCCTGCCCGATCCGGCGGGCTGAGCGGCGCCGGAGCCCTGGGCCTGCGGTTGCGGGTGGGGCCGACGCGGGTCCTGGCCCGGTGCCTGACCGGGGTCGGACGGCCAGCCCCCGGGCCGTGCGGCGCCGTTGGGGGGTACGGGCTCGCCTCGTACGGCCAGGCCCCCGCCCGGCTGCGGCTGCGGCTGAGGCGCGCCGCCCCGCGCCTCGCGGGCGCCGTGCTGCGCGGGGACGAGCCCGGCCGGGCCGAGCTCCGGCGGCAGCGCGCCGGGCTGCGCCCGGTCGGCGGCGGCCGGGGGCAGCGCGAAGGGAGAGCGGACGAGACCGGGCTCCCCCGCGGGCTGCGGCTGCGACTGGGCTTGCTGCGGCTGAGCTTGGGGCTGGGCCTGGCCCTGGCCCTGGCCCTGGGGCTGTGCCTGGTCGGGCCCCGCCGGCTCCGACGCCTCGGCCAGCGTGCGGCGGGCGCGGCGACGTCCGGTGGGCGGGACTTCTTCTGGCTGGCCTGCGCCGGTGTCCTGGCCCCAGTTGGGCTGCTGCTCCTCGGAGGCACGGGCGGCGGGCAGCGCGGGCATGCCCGATGCGACCGGCTGGGCGGGCCGCTGGGGCGTGTCGGAGGCGCCCGCGGGCAGGGCGAGGGCGGGCCGACCGCCCGCGCCCTGAGCGGGGGCACCGGCAGCCTGAGGGCTGCCCTGCTCCTGCGCCGGGGCGCCGCGCCGGGCGCGGCGGCCCTGGGGCTGCTGCTGGGCCGGAATGCCCTGAGGCGGCACAACGCCCATGGCGGCGGCCCCCGTCGGCTGCGGACCGGCCGCTTCCGGTGCGTCGCCGCGAGCATGGCGATGACTGCCGGTCGCGGCTTGCTCGGCGTTCTGGGCGGGGTGCGCGGCCGTGGCCGCGGCCGCCGCCTCGTCGGGGTGGGGGCGCGCCCTGCGCCGCCCGGTGGGCCGTGGGGTGTCCTCGGCCTCGGCCGCGCCCTGCTGCTGGGCCGCGGTGTCCTCGCCGACGACCGCGGGAAGTGCGGCCGGCGTGCCCGGGGGGCCCTGCTGAGCGGCGGTGCGCGGGTCGGCCGTACGGGGATCGGCTGCATGAGGGTCGGCCGTATGCGGGTCGGCCTTACGGAGGTTGGGCGGAGGCGTACCGCCCTCTGTGCCGCTGCCCAGCGTGCCGTTGCCCTGCGTACCGCCGCCGCTGGTGTCGCCTGACGTGCCGCCGGGGGCCGCGCCGTGTCGGGCGCGGCGTCCGGTCGGGGTCTGGCCGGTGGCGTTCCCGCCCGCGGTGCCCGTACCCGTGCCCGTACCCGCGTCGGTGCCCGCGCCGGAGGTGCCCTGTCCCTGCGTACCGTCGCCCTGACCGGCGGTGTCGCCGTCCGCGCGCTCCTGCTCGGCCGCGGCAGCCGCCGAGATCGGCACCTCCAGGACATAGGCGTGCCCGCCCATGCCCGGCATCTCATGGGTCTGGAGCACGCCCCCGTGCCGGCGCACGATCCCGCGCACGATCGGCTCGTGCACCGGGTCGCCGCCCGCGTACGGTCCGCGGACCTCGATCCGTACGACATCGCCGCGCTGCGCCGCCGCGACCACGATCGTCGAGTCGCTCGCCGAGCTGCCCGCGGCGGTGTTACCGGTGGAGTCGACCCCGGCCACGTCAGCGATCAGATGGGCGAGCGCCTGGGCGAGCCGCTCCGGGTCCACCTCGGCGTCGATCGGCGGCGCGTGCACGGCGAACTGCGCGCGCCCCGGGCCGATCAGCTCGACCGCGCCCTCCACACTGGCCGATACGACCTCGTCCATCGAGACCGTACGGCGGGCCAGCTCCTCGCTGTGCGCGTCGAGCCGCTGATAGCTCAGGACGTTGTCGACGAGCGTGGTCATCCGGGTGTAGCCGGCGGCGAGGTGGTGCAGGATCTGGTTGGCCTCGGGCCACAGCTGCCCGGCCGGGTCGTCGGCCAGCACACCGAGCTCACCGCGCAGCTGCAGCAGCGGTCCGCGCAGCGACTGGTCCAGCACGGCGAGAAGCTGGCTGTTCCGGGCGGTGACGGACTCCAGTTGTGCCGTGTACCGCGCGCGCTCCTCGGCGAGCTGCGTCCGCAGCTCCTCCACGGTCTTCGTGTGCTGGGCGGTGAGGTTCTCCACCTTCTCCGTGTGCTCGGTGGTGAGGCTCTCGACCTCCTCCGTGTGCTGGGTCGTGAGGCTCTCCACCTCCTCGGCGTGCTTGGCCGCCATGGCCTTCTCGGCACGCCGGTCGGTGAAGGTCATCACCGCGCCCACGAGTTGCTCGCCGTCGCGGACGGGCGCGGTGGTCAGATCGACCAGGACCTCGCTTCCGTCCTTCGCCCACAGCACCTGGCCGCGCACCCGGTGCTTGCGGCCGGAGCGCAGGGAGTCGGCGAGGGGCGATTCCTCGTACGGGAACGGGGAACCGTCCGGGCGCGAGTGGTGTACAAGAGAGTGAAGCTCCTGACCGCCCATGTCGCTGGCCCGGTAGCCGAGGATCTGCGCGGCGGACGGGTTGACGAGGACCACCTTGCCCTCGGTGTCCACGCCGACCACGCCCTCCGCCGCCGCGCGCAGGATCATCTCGGTCTGGCGCTGCTGACGGGCGAGTTCGGCCTCGGTGTCGAGCGTCCCGGTCAGGTCGCGCACGATGAGCATCAGCAGCTCATCGCCGGTGTAGCTGTACTGATCGGCGTAAGGAGTCCGCCCGTCCTCCAGATTCGCGCTGGTCACCTCGACGGGAATCTGCGCCCCGTCGGTGCGCCGGGCCATCATCCGGGTCGGCTTGATGCCGTCCCGCTGTGCCGACTCGGGGCGCCGCATCGACCCGGGAATGCGATTGGGATCGAAGGAGGGGAGCAGATCGAGCAGACCACGGCCGACCAGGGCGGTGCCCGGAGCCTCGAAGGACTCCAGCGCGATGTGGTTGGCGTTGACGATCGTGCCGTTGCAGTTGACGAGCAACAGCGCGTCCGGGAGGGCGTCGAGTATCGCTGCGAGGCGAGCAGCGCCTCGGGATGGCCTGCTGCTCACGACGACGCTTCCTCCCTGACTACTGCATCTTGCTGACACTCGCGGTCATTCTGCTGTCCCGTCTGCGGAGTGTCTCTAGGGGAGTCTACGGCCACCGAAGCTGGACGTGACGGCGGATGAGAGGGAGGTCGCAGCACGACGTACGCGTCTCGACGCACGCCCGGACAAACCTCTCCGTGCTCTCCTCTTCTCACTCCCGTCCCAATCCCCAGGTCAGCTCCCAGGCGTGCGCAAAACGACGGAGAACCGATTCCATCGGGCGATTTCACACCCGTTGGTGCGGTTGAACCACGCGTTGACGGGACGCCCCGTCCAGTGACCCGTCACCCGAGCCATGGCCGGCCCGCCGTACTGCCCGGTGCACATCGCATCGGGCGACACCGGCGCGAACGGATCCCGACCCCACACGGTCTGCGAGTCCAGCTGCGCACACGCGGCCCGGGCCCGGGGGTGCGTACCGCCGGTCGGATGGCAGGACAGCACAAAGGTCGAGGCGTCGTCGGGATCACCGTTCTGGCTGACGGTGATCACGAGTCGGTCGGCGCTCTCCCCGTCGAACGGCAGCGGCAGTGGCAGCGGCGTGGCCCCGGCGGGGGCCATCGCGCCCGCCATGGCGGCGGTCGTCAGAGCGGCGGTGACGACGAGGCGGTGCAGCAGGGGCATCGGGGCACTCCTGAAGTGATCAGACGGGGGCGCGCTGCCCCTGCCCCGTCTAACGCGCCGCCGCCGCGCGCGTTGCGCCGCCATAAGGGCTGCGCTCGGCCGTAAGGGCTGCGCTCGGCCGTAAGGGCTGCGCTCGGCCGTAGGGGGCTGTGCTCCGCCGCGTACGCTCCGCCGTAAGGGCTGCGCTCCGGCATTGGGGCTGCGCCCCGGGCGTTAGGGCTTTGCGATGGGCCCCGCCCGCCGAGTACCGTAGTCCGCGATTGGTGACATCCCGCTGGGCTGTGACATCATCTGCACACACCACATCGCGCTCGCGCGAGCGAAACCGGTGTGCTGGAGGCTTCGCCTAGTCTGGTCTATGGCGCCGCACTGCTAATGCGGTTTGGGCCCTAAAGCCCATCGAGGGTTCAAATCCCTCAGCCTCCGCTCTCTGATCAGGGAGCCCGTGCCTATGGCATGGGCTCCCTGTGTCGTTTCCATGCGACGCCGCAAACGATCACGGAAGCGGCCCGGCACGACGATGCCCGCCCACCCTCCCCTTACTACGGTGACGGCGACTGCGACACCGGACGACCGCGGCCGCATAACCCTGCCAAGCCCGGACTCTCATCGGAGCGACGCAGAGCGATCAGCCTGTAGCCTTCCGTGACGCTGGCTGTCACTCCTCAGACGCCTAGCGACGCGAAGGCCCGCTCCCCGATGTCTCGCGACGGCCGCTCCGGCAACCCCTGAAAACGGAGTTTTCGCAGCTCAGTGGGGGTGTGGGAAACGGATTTCGCCTGGCGGCAGAGGTCATGTAATGTTGTCCCCGCAACGCCGACCGGCAAGAAAAACCGCCGGGAAGCCAAGCGCTCGTAGCTTAACGGATAGAGCACTTGACTACGGATCAAGAGGTTGCAGGTTCGAATCCTGCCGAGCGCGCACCAGCTCAGAGGCCCCTTCCAGTGATGGAAGGGGCCTCTGGCGTATGCGGTGACATCAGTTCTGACATCAACCGTCGGACATTGTCGTGTCAGATGCTCGACAGGAGGAGTCGCAGGCCGAGGGTCACGATGCCTGCTCCGGCTGTGTAGGCGGCGCCCTGCAACGCCTGCCACGACAGCGAGCGCGCGCGGCTCTTCCATGAGTTGACTCGAGGGCTGATGGGTGCAGGTCCAGTAGGCTGTTGCATGAAGTCTCCCTGTCTTCAGGCGTGGACTTTGCGACGAGCCCCCGCCGGACCTTGGTGCCAGCCGACGCTCGGCGTGGGGCTTGTCTGCGCGCAGCCTACCTTTGATTCCTTCCTCGTGCATGCAACTCGATGTGCATACGCAAGGCGTTGTGCTAATTCTGCCTTATAATCGAAGGCGTGTGGAGGTTGGTGTTTGCTGGTCAGTGGCCTCGCGGGCCTTTCGCCCCGCGAGTCAATGCGTGACGCACGACACATGATGCAGTGTTATGGCGCACGGGCTCTTCACGTCTCGCGTAGTGCGTTGCCGACGCGATCGAAGGCGGACCGCTGCGAGTCCAGCCGGACGAAGGTGTAGATGTCCATCGTCACGCGGATCGAACTGTGCCCGAGCACTTCCATGATCATCCGAGCGTCGGCCCCCTGCTCGTGGAGTAGGGACGCGCAGGTATGCCGGAGATCATGAAACCTGACACGCCGGACCCCTGCCTTGTCGCACAGCAGGGTGAAGGCGCGGTTCAGGTTGCGCGGTTCGATGGGCGTTCCGTTCTTCGTGGTAAAGACGAGATCACTGCCGTCGTCTTTCCACTTGTCTCCGGCCGCAAGCCGGTCTCCGTGCTGCTGGGCACGGCGAGCCCGGAGCGCCGTCACGCACTCGGCAGGCAGGGCCACCCGCCGGGCCGACCGCTGGGTCTTCGGGGCCGCGATCAGCAGTTCCCCGCCAACGCGCTGGAGCGTCTGGCGGACGGTGACCGTGCCGCCCGTAAGATCCACGTCCTTCCACCGGAGGCCGAGGACTTCGCCGCGACGCAGGCCGATCCGTACGGCCAACTCGTACGCCGCCCAGAGCCGGTTGCCGCGCGCCGCCGCCAGGAGCTGACGCCCTTCCTTCACGGTCAGCGGCTCTATCTCTCGCTTGGTGCCCATGCTCAGCTCTACGTTCTTGGCCACGTTGCGCGGCAACTCGTCCTCGCGTACCGCGTGCTCCAGAGCGGCCCGCAGCAGCACCAGGAGGAACCGCACGGTCCGATCGGAGGGGTACGACTCGCAGCACTTGCCCAGCGCGCAGCAGCGGCGTTTCCGCTCCGGCCGTGCCTTGTCCTTCCCCTGAGCGCAGCACTGGCAGGTACGCGCCGTTGTGGCGAGGAAGGCCCGGATGTCGCGTGCGGTGAGCCGGGCCAGCTTCTTCTTCCCGAGACCCGGAGCGAGGTAGATCCGAACGAGCGTTTCGTAGGCCGCGTACGTGGACGGACGCACCTTGATTCGGGCGACGTTGGTCAGCCAGTACGTCAGGAAGTCGCCCAGGCTCAGCTTGCTCGTGACGACGGGAATCCCGCTCTGCGAGTCCGCCTTGAGCCGGGTCAGCTTGTCGTGCACCTCATCCCAGCTCTTGCCGTAGACGAAGCGCCGTTTGTACGTCCCGTCTGGCGTGAGGACGTACGCGGCTCCGTGCCAACGGCCGTCCTTGCGCTGGACGATCGTGCCCTCTCCGTTGACGTTCCTCCCGGCCATCAGGCGGCCTCTCCTTCGGTCTGACGGGTGATGTAGTCGTGCACTGCGGATTCGGTGATGCGTCGGCAGCGGCCGATGGTCAGGGAGGCCAGCTCCCGCGAGCGGATGAGGTTGTAGACCGTCCAGCGGCTCACCTGGAGACGAGCCGCGACCTGGTCCACGTTGAGCAGTCCCGGAGTCACAGCCACGGGTCTCCCTCTGTCTTGCGGCGGTTGGCGTGGTCGCGTGCTTGGGCGATGTCGTGGCGTACCTGGGCGGCGAGGAGTTCTTCGCCGGGGCTGTAGCCGGAGGCCAGGTATTGCCAGTGGGAGACGACGAGGGTGGTCGCGTCGTCCAGCTCGGCCTGGTCGTCTGCGGTGCGTGCTTGTTCGGTGCGCCAGGTGCGGCGGATGTTGCGCAGCGCGCTGAGGGTGGTGGAGTAGCGGCGGGATTTGCTGGAGAAGTGGCCTCGGAAGCCGAGCATGTGGGCCCACTTCCAGAGCTTGAGTTCGGCGAACTCGGGGAGGTGGCCGAGGTTCCAGGCGGTGCGGATCATCTGGCGGACGTGGCTGTGCACGGGCAGGTCCGCGATGGGTTCGGACTGGCCGGTGCCCTCGCACGGGCCGCACAGGTCCCGGAAGCCGTCGGGGCCGCGCTGGTAGCCGCGTCCGGTGCAGTGGGGGCAGCGCAGGGAGCGGTCTACCGTGCCGGAGTCCTCAGCGCTCTTGGTGGCGTACTTCGCGACGTAGGCCGCCACCTTCTGATCCGTCAGTTCACCGTCTCCCAGAGCTGTGATCTCGCGGATGTCGAGCTGATCGCCCCAGGTGAGTCGGCGTTCGCCGATGGCGTTGGAGGTGACCGTGAGCACGGCGCGTTCGGCCGCCTCGGTGACCGCGTGGGTGAGGGCTTCGGCAGTGGCCCACTGGGGCGGGGGCTCGTTGCTGCCCTCGGGGCCGTCGAGGCGGATCACGGCGTGGAAGTGGACCAGGCCGCGCCGCTGGTACTCGGCGACCTTGGCGAAGGAGACCCGCAGCGCCGCATTCAGAGCCTTCTGCGTCATGCCGAGGTGCGCGGCCAGCTCACGGCGCAGGTAGGTGGTGAAGCGTGCCCACAGGGCTCCCGCGTGGGCGTTCCAGAGCACGGCGCCGGTGTAGTCGTAGGTGGCCGGGGACAGCGGCGTGCCCAAGGCGGGGTCGTCGGCGGGGTGGCGGGTGCCGCAGCGGCAGGCCAGGTTCTCGCCCGCGTCGGTGGTGCGGCGGTTGTGGACCGGCCCGAACGACGGAGCGGTCAGCGTGACGAACAGGCGCGGGTGCGTGCGCACGGTCTCCGGCACGTTCTTGCCGCCGGAGAGCCCGGCCTTGATCAGGTGGTAGGTGTCGGCCGCGTACAGGCGCGAGCAGGACGGGCAGCGGGAGGACCGGCGATTGCCGCAGGCGGTCAGCAGCCGCCCAGTGGGCTCGTCGGCAGTGCTGTACGAGCGGACAACGGTGTCCGTGGCCGTGTCGCGGGTCTCGGTGGAGCCGACGAGCTGAACCGGCCGGGTGCAACCGCGGATTCGGTTGATCTGGTCGTGGACGCGGTCGAAGTCGGGGTAGTGGGCGAGGTGGATGAGGTCCCGCAGGGCCAGGCTCGCCACGTGGCGCAGGTCCAGAGGGGCTATCACGGGTGAGATGTCCTTTCGAGGAAGAGGAGCCCCGGGCAGCACTCGGCGGGTGCTGCTCGGGGCATGACGAATCCGGCCCGGTCGGGGCGGGGTTTCTGGATTGCCGGGACGGCCGGCACGGGGTCAGAGCTGGGCGTGTGCGGCGGTGGCCAGCGGCAGCGCGACGCCGAGGCGGGCCCGGAGCTGCGCCGGGCTGATGGGCTCGCCGTGCTCGGCCCGGTAGGTGGTGGCGATGGTGCGCGCCGCGTTCAGCAGCGGCACCGGCACCGTGACCGCCAGGGAAGTCTCCGGCTTCGGCGTGGCCAGGGGCGGGACCGACTCGGCGGTCGGAGCGGGCTCCGGCGCGGGGGCCGGTGCGTCAGGCGCGGCCGGGGCGGGTGCCGGGGTCTGGGTGGTGTGGGCGACGGTATGGAAGTGGCGCAGGAGTTGCGGGCCGACGGCTCCCCAGCCCAGGAGGAGGAGCGGGGCGACCGCGTCCACGGCCGCCCGGCCGTAGTGCCCGGCAACGATCGGTTCAGCGACGTTGAGAGCCAGGGTCAGCAGCCCGGACAAGTGCATCAGCCGAGTGGCGCCCTTGATCTGCTCGGCCGGGACGCCGCGCAGGGACAGATACCGCAGGGCCACCAGGAGGCCGACGACGGACAGGTCCACCATCGGCGCGATCAGCGGTGCCACGGGGGCGGGGACGCCGAGGCGCAGGGCCAGGGCCCAGACGTTGCCGAAGGAGAAGACGAAGGCCAGGGCCGCGATGATGCCCATGACCACGGTCACGGTGCGCTGAGTGATCCGGTCCTCAGACATAGAGGATTCACCTCCTTCCAGGTCTCGTGACGAGCGGGTCGGGGAGGGAACGGGTCAGGCCGCCTCCCGCTTGGTGAGCGGGTCGTCCACGCGCATCGCGGAGGCCGCCAGTTCTTCCAGCAGTTCGGCGGGGTCGCGGGTCAGGTGCGCTGTGTCGGTGGCGATGCGGGCCGCGTCCGCGTCGGCCACGTAGGGCGTGCGGATGCGGGCGAAGCCGGGCCGCCCCTGGTGAGCCATTGCGGCCACCCCGACATAGGCGGGGTCCTGGAGCGCGGTGGGGCTGGCGTCCGGCCAGTTGCGGATGTCCTCCCCGAGCGCGACGACGGCTGCTTCGGCGGTCTTCTGGGCGAAGGACAGGCCGACCGGGCATACGTCGCGGATGAAGGTGGGGATGGCGTCCCCGGTTGCCTTCTGCGTCGCGATGATCAGCAGGATGCCGACGTTGCGGCCCTTCTTCACCAGGTCCTCCACCAGCCGCGCGTTCTCAGCGGCCAGCGCGGCGAGCTTCTTCGTCCGCGTGTCCGACCCCTTGTAGTCGCGGAAGTAGGTGTGCGCTTCGTCCACGATGAGCACGGTGAGCGGCCAGGTGGCTGAGGGCCCGACGTGCCACATGTTCTTCACGCCCAGCAGGGCACGGATGGACGCCGACCGGTCCCGCCGCAGCTTCACCAGCCGCGTGAACAGCGCGTTCGCCTCTTCGAGATCGTCACCGACGAATGCGAAGATCCGCTCGGTCAGATCGGCGTAGTCGCCTTCATGGGACGAGGTCACCTTGCCGTCCGCCACCGCGTACTGCACCGCATCGGACGGCGCCGTATCGCAGATGAACCTGTTGACCAGGGACGTCTTGCCGAAGCCGGGCAGCCCGGCCACGGTGACCCCGGGCACGTTGGCCAGGCTCACGCTCACCGGCAGCGCGTACTCGTCCAGACCCAGATCCCACACCGCCAGATCCTCCGGCACAGCCCCAGACGGCGTGTGCTCGGTGGGAACGATCAGCGGATCAACCCGCACCCCACGGATCACCAGCTGCCCCGGCTTGTCCGGCAGGACCGAAACCCGGGTACACCGCCAGGCGTCGGCCAGATACGGGGCGGCCCGCTGGAACTCCGCCAGCCCCACCTTCGGCAGGCACACCGCGTGCACCAGCACCCCGTACCGGTCGGCGGCCACCCTGATCTTCGGGATCAGGACCCGGGGCTTGGGCACCTTCCCGTCCGGGGCCACGATCACGGCCGGAGGGGTCTTGTCGGTCACCGACAGTCCCACCATCGGGGCCAGCCGACGCCAGCGCCGCCGTACGCCGATGGCCTGCCGCATACTCGCCCGCGTCATCTTGTCGGCACGCACATAGCGCACCAGCCACCACAGGGCCCATATGCCGATCAGGGCCAGGGCCGCCCCGGCAACAGCCGGGGCAGACCCGAACACCTCCTGCACAGTCACAGCACGTCCTTGTTCGTGTAGAGGAATCGGTACAGGGATATCCGCAGTTCCAGCAGGTCACGGCCGGATGCGAGCTTGGGGTAACCGTGCGACTCGATCACCTTGGCCACGTCGAAGAGCAGGCCGTTCGTGAACCGCGAGTCGTCATCCCCGCTCTCAGGTGCCACCGGATAGACCGGCTCAGGGGCAGCGGCCGTCACTTGACCAGCTCCAGCGACGCCGCCCGGTAGGCCACGCCATCGGACAACTGGCCGTTGAAGAGCCGCGCCCACGGAGTGGCGAACAGCTCCGCCACCCGCACCGGCATCCCCGGCTGGAGACCGCCCGGCAGGCCGCTCTCGGGAACGGTGATCTTCATCTGCTCGGCGCGGCCCTCTTCCATGAGGAAGACGGTCAGGGTGTGCAGGGTCTCCCCGGTGTCCCGGTCAGTGGCGACCTCCCCCGTGTTGGGGTCCTTGATCTTCGGCACCGGGAGGGTGCCAGCGATGAACTGAGTGGAGGGCAGCAGCCCCACACGAATACGGGTCATAGCCATGGTTGAACTCCCTTTCGTGGCCGACTGCTTGTGCGATCGGGCCACCACTATGACCTAGCCAGGCTAGCTAGGTCAAGCGAGCTAGCTATGAGAGTTCAGGGGTCTGGGTGTGTTAGGTGAGCTAACCCGGCTACCCTTGGACTATGACGCCGTCGACGCACGACGCCCGCCCGCCGTATCAGCAGGCAGCCGAGGCCATCCGGAGCGAGATCAAGGCGGGCAAGCTCAAGCCGGGGGAACAGCTCCCCTCGCATCGGGAGCTGCAAGAGCGGTTCGGCATTGCCAACATGACCGCCCGCAGCGCTCTTCGTGTGCTTCGAGAAGAGGGCTTGATCTACACAGTGCAGGGGCGCGGCAGCTACGTAGCCGACGTGATCGGCCCCGGTGGCGAGCTGATCGAGGCCAAGCGCTACACGCCTCCCCAGACGACGGCCGGAACGGTCGAGGCCCCGGCGAGCACAGAACCCACCGGGACCATCACCGAAGCCCTCCTAGAGGTCCGGGACCAGCTCCGCACCTTGAACGCGGAGGTCCAGACCCTCAAGCGGGAAGTCGCCGAACTGAAGGCGCAGCAGCACCCGTAGCCCGCCCTTCCTGGATCTCCATCACCTCCGCACGAATGTCCTCCAGCTCACCGCGCAGGCGCTCAGTCATGGCCGCGATCTCGGCCAGCAGCGCCCGCTCCTGCTCGGTCAGCACCAGTTCCCCCTTGTCGTCTGCGCGTTGGTCGCGCGCACCCCGCATTGCGATCCTCCGGCGATCTTCTGGTGAGCTGTTCAGAGTTTCCTTACTGGATCAAGGCGGCCCGCTTGCGCGGGCCGCGCGCGCTGGCGGCCCGTGGCCGCCGCCCGCTCCTGTCTACCGCCCCGCTCAGCGGCGCCCCCGGACCACTCAGCGCGCCACCCCACACCAGCAGCCCACCGACCGCAGTCAGCACTCGGAACAGCTCCCACGGAGCGCCTGACGATCGCTGCGAACCCGCCGACGCAGCGGCACGGCCAGGACCACGGGCCCGACCTGCCAGCCGTCGAGGGACGGCTACGCAGAGCGGTTTACATGACTGGCCATCTGCCGACTGCGGCCATCGTCGTTGTGCGCGTAGCAACGGCCAGCGGGGAGGGGAGGGGTGCCCGGCCGGGGGCATGTCGGTCGTCGGCCCCGGCTCGATACGGCCGGCCGCCGTACTGTCGCCGTCACGGATGCGGGTGCGTGAGCAGACCGAACTGCCCGGTCCTGGCGGGCGGGGAGCAGCTGCTGCCGCGCGGTGGCTCAGGCCGTCGTGGTCGCTCCGCGTCGGTTTCCGTATCGCGGTGGCTGACCAGCGTGTCGTAAACGCTCTGACGGTCGCCACCACCGAGCCCACCGGCTCGCATCTGCCTCGCACTCGTCACCATCCCTTTCCTGCGTCTGAACTCATCTGGGGACGGGCAGAGTCGAAGCGAGCACGACAACCGCCCCGGTACCATCGGCACCGGGGTCCTGATCATGGACTCTCCGCCGGACCACCCCGCGCCTGCCAGGGTTTGAGGGGTGGTCCGGCTTCAGGTCTGAAGTTGTTGAGGGCGGGGGCCGCCGGTCCCTCCACGACTGCGACCCCCGCCCAGCCTTGAGGGGCTACGCGTCAGGCGTCGCCGTTCGGCCTCGCGCAGCCGTCGCGGAAGAGCCCGCGTTCGCCATGGACGCGCGGAAGAAGCTCGTGATGATCATCCGGAATCCGGTGTGGCCCGTCTGGTTCGCGTGACGCAGGCACCACACTTCCGGCTGCTTGGCCTCTTCAGTCGCCCCGGATGAGTCGTCACACGTCGTGCATTCGGCCTCCAAGATCGGAGGACTCCCGGTGACGTCTGTGCTCAGGGTCCACAGGGTCCAATCGCCCTGCCGTATTACGGAGTTTCCGGCGGTCGTCACGACTGCCCCTCTCTACGCTCTCCACTGGCCAGTGAGGCCCGTTCGTCGGCAGGAAGTGCGAGGACCGCCCAGACCGCCTTGCCCACCGCTGGCCGTGGGGTGACGCCCCACTGATCGGCGAGCGTTTCCACCAGGACCAGCCCTCGGCCGCGTACCGCTTCGGGGGTCGGAGTCCTCAGCTTGGGCAACTGGTCGGCCGCGTCGTGAACCTCGATCCGCACCTTGTCGCCCTGGTGCAGATAGTGCGTCTCGATCTGGCGTCCCGGCACCCGCGCATGTCGCACGGCGTTCGTTATCAGTTCAGACAGCACCAACAGCGCGACCTCTTCAACCGCGACCAGCCCCCAACCAGCCAGAGCCTTGCGCAAGTCGGCTCGGGCCAGGGCGACACAACGGGGGTGGCGGGTCCAACGCCTCACCACCACGCGTCCATCCGGGCCTGTCAGCTCTGGCTTCATGGCCACAAGCGTGCAGGTGAGACGCCCTCATCGGGACAGCCAACGGGGTACTCCAGGAGGCGAAATGGGGTACCCCAATCCATGGCGCGATCTACGCTGGACTGGACGCACGTCCCTACACCTCGTGAGCGGCCCATGAGTGAACGTGAAGCCAGGCGCAGCGGATACCCCCTCACTATCCCGGACCGCTTGCTCCTGAGCGAGGACATGAAACGGGCATGCAGGCGAAGGGACTTCGGCGAGATCTTCCGTCTCGTCAACAGACGAGCCCCAGCGAGCTACGCGGCGATCGCCGCCGCCGTCACCAAGATGACCAGCGCGCGTGTCGGCGACGTCATCCGAGGTGATCGGGGCATTCGCAGCGTCGCCGTCATGGAACGCATCGCTGATGGACTGGGCATTCCCGGCCACATGCTCGACCTGCCCGAACGGCCCTGGGAGGGTACCCCGTCACCGGCCGCCGCTGCCCAGAACCAGGCTTACGCTCGCAGTAGCCCAGACGGCCCGAACGAACCCCCGCCCTTACCCACAACGGGGGCGATTCCTGGTCTGCCGATTGTGCACGTGGACCCTTCGAATTCGGCGGACGCGGATGCGCTACCCGAAATCGTTTTGGTTTCGGTGTACGTCGATGGAAGAGAGCAGATCGTGCCGATAAATCGCCGAGCCCTTCTCGGGCACGCAATTGGTGTCGCCCTGCAAGGAAGCGGACCCCTCCGTGCCGTCAACGCTTCCGCCGAGATCGTGAGCCCCCAGCCCACCAGACCACACCGACTCCCCGCCGGACGCGGCGAAGCAGCCATCGGGCACTTCCGCGACATGTGGCACACCCTGGTCAGGGCAGACAACCTCTTCGGCCCGCGTCACGCACTCGCGGGAGTCCATCAGCAGCTCGACATGTTGCAAGGTCTGCTGGAGGACAGCCGGGGTGAGCACCGGCAGGAGCTGTTGAAGCTCTCGGCCCAGTACGCCGAGTCCGCCGCATGGCTTCACGAGGACTCCATGGACGTGCCCAGCGCGGAGACCTGGACGAGCCGAGCCATGGAGTGGGCCATGGAAGCCGGAGATGAAGCCATGCTCTCGTGGACCCTCTTCCGGCGCAGCCAGCTCGCGGCCGGGAAGAAGAACGCAGGCCAGGCGATCGGACTCGCCCAGGCCGTACAGCGCCACGAACGAGCGCTCTCCCGACCGATGAAGGCGGCCGCCATCCAGCAGGAGGCGCAGGGACTTGCGCTCGACGGAGACGAGATCGCCTGTCATCGGAAACTGGACGAGGCCCATGAGTTCGCCGCCACCGCCGAATCCTCCGGTGACGCCCGGTCCGGGCACGGGGATTTCTGTACGCCCAGCTATATCGAAATCCAGCGCGCGAATTGCTGGCTCAACCTGTCCCGGCCGGACCGGGCGGTCTCCACCTTCCAGACCGCATTGACCGAACTCCCGGACGTCTATCAGCGCGACCGGGGATTCGCCCAGGCGCGGCTCGCCATGGCCTACGTCGGAATCCAGGAGTACGAGCAAGCCGCCGCCGAGGCCGCAGCCGTACTCGACATGGCCCGCGGCTCCGGTTCCGGCCGCACTCTTCAGGAGGCAGTCACGGCGGTCAACGCTCTCGCGGCGGCGAGTAATGTTCCTGCCGTGCGGGATCTACTCGACGCAGTCAAGGAGAATGCGGGGTTCTGATGGCCACGCCGAACGAACTGACGGCCATGCGGCGAGCAATCGCCATCTCTGCCCAGGGCCTCGGGACGACGAGCCCCAACCCGCCCGTCGGGTGCGTGATCCTCGACCGCGACGGCGTTCCGGTCGGCGAGGGCTACCACCTCCGCAAGGGAGAACACCACGCCGAGGTGAACGCGCTCACCGCAGCGGGGGAGCGGGCCGAGGGCGGCACGGCAGTGGTGACCCTGGAGCCCTGCAACCACCACGGCCGGACCCCGCCGTGCCGACAGGCCCTGATCGACGCGAAGGTGTCCCGCGTCCTGATGGCCGTCATGGACCCCACCTCGCGCGGAGAGGGCGGCGCGGCGGTGCTGGAACAGGCCGGCGTTGAGGTTGAGCGTGGCGTCCTGGAGCAGGAAGCGCTGCTCGTCCTCGGCCCATGGCTGCACTCACTGCGCACGGGAAGGCCGCACATCACCTGGGCGTATACCCTCGGCGCCGACGAGGACGACGACCAGGCCGTGAGGGAGCTCCGCTGCACGCACGATCTGGTAATTCGACAGAACGGGGCGATTGAGGAAGGCGTACCGGACGGCCATGGTAAAGACGCCTTCCGCATCCCTCTTCTCCCGCTCAGTGACGAGGCCGAGAAGGCACTGCACGCCTTGGCTGAGGCAGGCGCGCGGACGGTGCTGATCGAAGGTAGCTCCAACAAGGCGGCACGGTTGCTCGCGGAATTCGTGGATCGCATGATCATCGACGTGTCTGCTACTCCGCCGTCCTCTTCACCAGCTGCAGCTAGCAGGCTCGGAGTCATAGTCCAAGCTGGGTTCCAACTAGTCGACGTGTCGTCCTTCGGCCGGTATGCGCGCCTGACAGCGAAGCGAGCCGACCCAAAGCATTAACCACCGCCGCGGAGATACGCCCCCCCCGAGCAGAACACCAAGCTCTTGGCAGGCTTGGGAGGAGACTTGAGTTTCTGGATCAGCCGGGCCTGACGGTCGGTCAAAAGATACTTAACTGCGGCAACGGATGGGAGGCGAAGTGTAGCTGGACCTTCCCCGAGGAACCCGGTTCGCAGCCTGATCGGGAACAATGGTGGGTTGGATGCCGCTTATGAACCCCTTGAGCCGCGCCACAACTGGTGCTGATGCGGCAAGGCCCCATTACTGGCATCCCCTGAGGGTATTTTCTAGCCGACGGGCAAGAGGTGCGAGGTGCTCTCCAGCCAAAGGTACTAATTGATGCAAAGTGCTCATAACTGTAAGCAGTTCAATGATCTGTCCATGCGTTGGGCCGCTATTCGTGAAGGCGTCCAGATAGTGTTCTGCTTTCTCCCAATCCGATATTAAGCAACGGGAAAGAAATAGATTACCCAGATTGCTGACCACTGCTGGGGTCGACTCGCCGGAATGAGGGGAGCAAATCTCTGTAACGCGCGCAAGATGAATTCTGTAATTCGGGTTCTGGGTGGCATATAATGCAACTGCTTTCTCGTAGTGAGTCCAACCGTCGTTTGGGTTGAGCTCGATGGCATGGTTTAGGTCGACCAGGGCTTCATCGTACTTTCCTAAAACGCGGTATGTCACGCCACGATTGGTGATGGCAAAGGAGCCTTCGGGGTTGAGTTCGATAGCGCGGTTGAAGTCGGCCAGGGCCTCCTCGTATCGACCTGCAAGGCGACGGGCGCAGCCCCGGTTGGCGATAGCCCACACGTAGGATGGGTCGAGTTCGATGGCGCGGGTGAAGTCGGTTATGGCCTCCTCGTGTCGACCCAAGGACTCATAAGTCCGACCGCGGTTGGCGATGATCCAGTCGCTGCTTGGGTTGATTTCGATGGCGCGGGTGAAGTCGGTTAGAGCCTCCTCGTGCCGACCCAAGGACTCGTAAGTCTGACCGCGGCTGGCGATAGCCCATGCGAACTCAGGGTTGATTTCGATGGCGCGGGTGAAGTCGGTTAGAGCCTCCTCGTGTCGGCCTGCAAGGCGATAAGTCTCGCCGCGGCTGGCGATGTACCAGGCGAACTCGGGGTCGAGTTCGATGGCGCGGGTGAGGTCGGTTAGGGCTTCCTCGTGCCGTTCCAAGGAGCGGTACGTCTGACCGCGGTTGGCGATGGCCCACGCGTAGGCGGGGTCGAGTTCGATGGCGCGGTTGAAGTCGGTTAGGGCCTCCTCGTGCCGTTCCAAGGAGCGGTACGTCTGACCGCGGCTCTCGAAGGCCAACGCGTAGGCGGGGTCGAGTTCGATGGCGCGGTTGAAGTCGGTTAGGGCCTCCTCGTGCCTTTCCAAAGAGCGGTAAGCCTCGCCGCGGCCACGGAAGGCTCGGCCTCTCGGCTCGAATTCCAGCGCCCTGGTGTAGTCAGCCAAAGCTTGTTCGTAGTCGTCGGCCTGGCGGTGCTCCCATCCGCGGAGTATGTAGGCAAGACACTTCCCCGACGTGTCAAGTCCGCCGCGGGACAGAAGCAGTGTGAGCGTGGCGATGCCGGGGTGAGAACCCTCCAAGGCGGTCAGGAGCCCCCGCCCCCAATTGCGCACAGAGGAGGCGTCAGCGTCCTGACCAGCCTGGATGAGTGTTTGGACCCATCGCCGCAGGGTGGTGATGTCGTGATCGTGGGCGTCGAGCAGCTCACGCAGGGCCTGGGGGAGCGCGGTACGGTGATCCGCGCACACTTGGTGGTAGGTCTCCTGTAGCCGGTAGCTGCGCCACCGCTCGTCTTCCCACCAGCCGTCGGCTGGAGCGGTGCCGTCTTCCAACTGGGCCCGCCGTTGCTGGAAGGCGTCTGCCAAACGGGTGTGTTGTTCCTTCCAGCGCAGGGGGGATTGCTGGCGTTGTAGGCGAAGCATCGCAGAACGTACGACGTCGTGGTAACGGCTACGGCCTGCGCGGTCGATGACGAAGGGCATTGATCGAAGCCAACTGAACTGTTCCCTGGCCTCCTCATCGTCCACTAGCGCGCGGTATACGTCCTCGTCAAGCTCCTGTGGGAGAGCGCAGGCCAAGGCAGCAGCGCGGCGGGCTGGGTTCGTCTCCCACTTGAGGAACCGCTCGACGGCGGTGCCGCTGGGATCCCCCACATCCGCAGCGCTGGAGGGACGTGCTTCGGCAAGGGTCGAGACCAGTACCGGTAGCCGCCCAGACAAGTCGAGAATCACCTCGATGACCTTTTCATCGGTGATGCCTTTGGTGGCGAGGAGTTGGCGTGCCTCCGCATCGGTGAACACTTCCAGTGGAAGATCGGTGACCAGGTCTAGCCAATCACCCCAGTGTCGGACATCCAGCCGAGACTGCCCCGCCAGGACTACCAGTACGTTGGCTGGCAGTTGCCCGTACCGGTCACTGACCAAGATGTCCCGCAGCCACAAGTCCAACAGCGGCCCGGTCCGCTCGTAGGTATCGAAGAACAGAACCACCCAAGATCGGCGTCCCGCTGCCTCGGCCAGACCCTCCAGGAGAATTGGAGTGAGGATCTGCAGCGGAGACAGGACGAGCTGAACGTCCTCGTGACTACGCAACCGGGCACTCACCAGCGCCTTGAACCGGTCAGCACCCGCCGCTACCTGTTGGGGGTCAACTGCACCGGCGAACGCCCCGACCCCGGGGATCAGACCCAAGCCCGCCAGGCCGAGTTGGGAGGCAATCACCTTTGATGGTAATAAACCCTGCTGCTCTAGTCCTTGGCCTGTTTCTGCCGTCGCGCCGGACGCACCGGTCGTGGCCGCGCTGACATCGGCTTCGTGTCGCCGCTGCCTGTAGTTGGCCAGCAGCTTGTCGAGACCTTTGAGTTCCACGTTCTGTTGAGCGAACTGCGAACTGATGGTTTCCATGGTCTCGACGATGTCTGCTGCCGACTCATCCACGTAGGCTGTGATGGCTTGCGCCTCGCGGGCAACTGATTCCAGCTGCCGTACCAGGGTGGACTTACCGACGCCAGCTGGGCCACGGATGTGGAAGAGAAATTGGGTAGCCTCTTCCGGCGACTGCTGCAGAGCATCCTTGAACGCAGTCAGCTCCCCCTGGCGTCCGACTAGCCCGCTCCGACGCCGTCGTCGGATCAGCTCCTGCCGTGAAAGACTCCGCCGCGCCACCTTATAACCCCCATAGACACAAAGGCAGATCGTCTCTGCCATACTCCCGCACGGCGACAGTCCCTGGACAGCCCACGGGGGAGGCCCGCATCGCTCAGATGACCCACAAGCCAACGTGACATCAGCGCTGACATCAACGACGGCCTACGACGCCTGTCACTGGCTCGCTGTGAGCACCAGACTGGACCGCGGCCGAGGCCCGCACCAGCCCCCTGCCCGAACCTACGGATCAAGAGGTTGCAGGTTCGAATCCTGCCGAGCGCGCAGTTCAGAGGCCCCCTTCCAGTTGTGGAAGGGGGCCTCTGGTGTTGCTGTGTGACTGGCTACGGGGGCCGGGGCATGGGCCGAAGGGCTTGTTCAGGTCGTCGTGCCGGTCTGGGCGACCGGCCGGATCCGTGTCCGGGGTCCGTCCAGAGTTGATGTTTTCCCAGCTCAGCGGGCATGGCACCCATCGGCGCAAGCGTTCTGTTATGCGCCGCTGGGTTCCATTAGGCGTCTGTTAGTCGAACGCCAACGCGATCTTCGAAGCTGATTGTCGTCCGGGAGCGAGACAAGACAACGCAGCAATGGGAGACACGATGAGCACCACCACCAACCGCTTCCGCGGCCGTGCCGGCCGCCGCATCGCCGCCACTATCGTCGCCGCCGCGGCGCTGGGCCTGGGGGCCACGGCCTGCGGGCCTGACTCCGATGCGGCGGACTCCGGCGGCTCCTCGGCCTCTTCGACCGCGTCCCCCTCGCAGCAAGCCTCGAGCCAGCCCACGAGCGGCTCCTCCTCGGGCAACTCTGGCTCGCAGGGCCAGGACGGGGGCGGTGCCGCCAACGCGGGTAAGAGCCTCACGATCGTCGGCACGATGGAGTACCTCGCGCCCGGCAAGTTGATCGTCAAGCCCGAGGACGGCGGCACGGACCAGGCGTTCCTGGTCGCCAACGCCACGAGTATCCGCGGCGCGGCTGCGATCTGCACCGCCCCCGACGGCAGCGTGGCCATCGGCGACGACGGCTACGGCACCGCGAAGTGCACCGTGGACGAGCTGGAGAAGGCTGCGAAGACCAACAGCGTGACCGTCCGCGTCACCATGGACCGCAAGTCCGGTGGTGCCGATACGGTCGAGGAGAAGTACCACCCGTAAGCCCTCGCCTTGGGCGTGAACGCCCTTGCCGCGCCCCGGTGTGGCCATCTGCGGCGAAGCAGCTAAGAGGCCCCTTCCAGAGATGGATGGGGCCTCTTGCGTTGCCCAGTGACGGTGGTCGTCCCCTGCGGCACCTGTCGGGCTAATTCCTGCGACGGCGCCGTTGTCCATAGGGGCCGCGGCGATCGTGTGCGCGCCACTCCTCCTCATGGATGTCGCGGTCTTCGTTGCCCGCGGTGCCTCCAGGAGTCGGGATTGTCTCCCCGGCGTCGATCCTGGCCTGCGTTGAGGCGAGTTGGCGGTCGGAGCGCTCGTCGTCCGAATGCTTGCGCTCAGGCAGCGGTCCCGGGGACGGCGGTGTGTGCGCTATTTGCTTGATCTTGTGGCGCTGCGGCTCGGGGGTGGCGTTCCCTGCCTCCGCGCCGTTCTGATGCGATCGTGACGTACTGCTCATGAGCAGGCCCCCGCCTCACTGAAATTCTCTGACAGTGTGTATGGATCATTCTCTGGAAGGGCTGCGAGGAAACGGAGTTCAGCACGTGGGTGCTGCCCATGTGCCTTTCAATCCTGCCGGGGCTAGCAGGGTCTGGGGCGTATTTATTGGCAGCCTTACCCGTCGGACACTTCCTGGCATGCAGAGGGGCTGATGACGGAGCAAAAGAAAGGCCCTCAAGAGCTGAGGAACGCTCTTTCGGGCATGGCTAAAGGACGTCGCTCATGAGGTCGGGACGCGGACCTGGGCGACGTCGCTTGGACGATCTACGGATCAAGAGATGTTTGTGTGTCGGAGCCGGACTGCCGGGTGCTGCGACTCCGCGACTGGGCACTTCAGTTGGGCAGTGGGGCCTCGGCTTGGGCCATCTCGGTAGTGATGGCCCAGCGCTCGTGGTCCCTCCACTCGCCGTTGACGAACTGGAAGGCTGTCGAGTAGCCCTCGCGCTGGAATCCCAGGCGCTTGACGAGGTTCAGCGAGGAGGTGTTGTCAGGCTGGATGTTCGCCTCCAGCCTGTGCAGCGCCAGCTGACCGAAGGCGAGCTGAAGCACGAGCCTCAGTCCTTCGGTCATATAGCCACGGCCGGTGGTGGAGGCGTAGGCGGTATAGCCCACGGTCCCACTCTGGAGGGCGCCCCTGACGATGTTGTTGATGTTGATGCCGCCCACGATCGCGCCAGTGCCGTTCAGACAGATCACGAAGCCTTTGTGGGTGGGCTGCTCGATCCGCTCAAGGTAGCTCTCGAAAGCTTCCGACGTGTGATCGCGGGCGCCCAGCCAGGGGCGATGCATCTCGGCGCTTTCTTGGGCCAGCGCTGTGAGTTCGTCGTAGTCCTGACGGCGGACGCGACGTAAAGCCACTCGCGGCCCTTGCAGGAGGTAACTGGTGATTGCCATCCGGGGATCCTATGCAGCCTGCTCGTGGACCCCGGAGGCGGGAATTACTGCGAGCACTCACTGGTGCTGGACCGGCGGGCAGTAGCCGGTGTCTGCGCCGATACTGTTGATTTCGGCATTGGACCTGGAGTCGTCCGCGTAGTTGATCTGGTCGGTGCAGCTCACGTCGGGCTGCTTGGGGGTGCCGGACGGGGTGCCGCCCTTTTGCGGCTCCGGGCAGTAGCCGGTGTCCGAGCCGATGCTGTTGATCGTGGCGTTGTCCCTGGGGTCGTCTCCGTAGTTGATCTGGTTGGTGCAGCGCATGCCGGGCTTCCTAGGGGTACCCGACGGGGTGCCCTTGGCGGAGTCCTGGTCCGAGCCCTGGCTGGGCTTGGCCGCGGAGGTGGGGGATTGCGTGGCGCTCGCGGAGGGGGATGAGGACGAGGAGTTGGTGTCGCCGTCCTGGCAGGCGGTGAGCCCGAAGGCGGCGATGGTGATCAGCATGGCGGCGGCGGCCTTGCGGGCGTGGCGGACTGTGGTGCGGTGCGACATCTTCATTCCCGTTCGCTCGACGTGGTGTTTCGGCTTCGTGAGAACAAGACTGTCGGGCACCGCTGATGAACTATCGCTGTACGGCTAACGCCCCGCTAACGTCCGAGGCGGACCGTCGTGGTGTCGGGCGGGTGAGGGGGTGACGACCCGCCTGGGCTGCGATGTCGGGCCTGCCTGTCTTCGGGGTGACCATGTGTCTGGCCGTTGATGCTGTGCCGAGGGCTCGGTGGTGGGGCAGCGGCGGAGTGTGCGTGCATGCCGCCACTCGCCGCATCACTCCAGCGGTCCTGCGCCGTCGTGAGCCCAGGGAGTGACGACCACCTGGTCCGGGTCCTCGTAGATGATCTTTCCTGGGTTCGATGATTCGATTCGCTCGCAGGCGACTTCATGCAGGGCGAGGATCTTCAGGTAGCCGTCCACCCGGGCGATCAGTTCCAGGGAGGCGGCTTTGAACCATGCCACGGCTCCTGGATTCAGTGCGGGGTCATAGACCGAGGGATCGACCTCGGAGGGGTTGGCGAAGTTGGCGTTGAACCAGTCGTTGCCCGCTCGCCAGAATCGATGTTCCTCGTCACTCAGTTGGCCGGCCCGTGCGAAGACACCGGGGAAGTGGCCTCGCGGGCTTCGGACGGTCCCCTGGAACCTCACGTATAACGCGTCACTCACGGCCGCATCTGCTTGGGCAAGGTGAGGATTTCGGCTCCGTCGTCGGTGATGGCGATCGTGTGCTCACTGTGCGCCGTCCGGCAGCCTGTCGCGCTGCGGAGGGTCCAGCCATCGGCATCGGTGACGAGCTGGGCGGTGTCCGCCATGACCCACGGCTCCAGTGCCAGCAGCAGCCCAGGGCGCAGTTTGTAACCGCGGCCGGGCCGTCCGGTGTTCGAGACGTGCGGGTCCTGGTGCATCGTTGATCCGATGCCATGACCTCCGAACTCGGTGTTGATCGGGTACCCCGCCTCGCTGAGGACCGTGCCGATGGCATGGGAGATGTCGCCGATGCGAGCCCCGGGCCCGGCGGCGGCGATCCCCGCGGCCAGTGCGCGTTCGGTCGCGTTGATCATGGCGACGCTCTCCGGGGGCTTCGCGTCGCCCACGATGAAGCTGATGGCGGCGTCTGCGGCGACTCCGGCTTTGGAGACGGCGAGGTCGAGTGTCAGCAGGTCGCCGTCGGCAAGCGGGTAGTCGGACGGCCGCCCGTGGAGCACGGCGTCGTTGACGGCCGTGCAGATGTAGTGGCCGAACGGGCCGCGTCCGAAGGACGGCTCGTAGTCGACGTAACAGGACAGCGCCCCTGCCTCGACGATCATGGTCTTGGCCCACCGGTCGATGTCCAGAAGGTTCGTGCCGACCGTGCTACGGCTCTTCAGCGTCTGCAGGATGTCGGCGACCAGAGCGCCTGTGTCCTTTGCTCGGGTCAGTTCGGTGGGGCTCAGGATTTCGATCATGCGGCGTCCTTCTCACGTACTCACGTACTCATGTAACCAATAACTATACCGGGCTTACTATACCGGTATTAGAATCGGGGCCATGGTCAGGTTGCCGCTCACTCCCGCAGAGGTCGAGCGCGGGCAGCGCCTCGGCGCCCTTCTACGTCGGGCCAGGGGGGAGCGCTCGATGCTCGATACCGCGCTGGACGCAGGTGTCTCACCAGAGACCCTTCGGAAGATCGAGTCCGGTCGCGTAGCCACCCCTGCCTTCCCGACCATCGCGGCGATCGCCGATGTCCTCGGCCTTTCGCTCGATGAGGTGTGGGCCGAGATCAACCAGCCTGACGGCGAGGTCGAACCCACGGGGTCAGGTCGCACCGCACGCGAGCGATTGGCCTCCTGAGTCTCGGGCCCCGCAGTGCCGTTGCACCGACCGGCTCTCTCAGTGCGTGCCGACCCAACGCTGGATGGCGGTGTCGAGCTCCTTGAGGACGGCGTCGTCGGACGAAGCGGTGTCGCGTGAGGCGGCCCAGATGACGACGCCGTCCGGACGTACGAACAGGCTGGGCGGCGATGTGTCGGAGGCGGGGTCGGCGACGTAGGCGATCCTGTGCTCCAGCGGGCGCACGGCCTGGGCGAAGCGGCCGTCGGGGGAACGGTCGACGAGGACGAAGCGGCCGTCGTGGGCGTGGTCGGCGAGCCGGTCGCCGGAGGCCAACGCCACATCCCCGGCGATCGATCCGACCGGTGCCGCCGCCTTGTCGGCGATCTCGGCGGCGATCTTGGCGGTGCCCTCGGCGGTGAGGTTGTCGGCGATCTCGGCGGTGATGTCGTCAGCGACCTTGTCGGCGAGGGTGTCGGTGACGTCGTAGTGCTGGGTGATCCCCGACGTCAGCGCGACCACGCGGTTCATCACGCCCGGCACCGTGAACAGTTCCTCGCCGACGACCTTGCGCAGTTGCGCGGTGCGTTCGTCGCCGCGCATCAGGGCGACCTGCGCTCGCGTCCAGTCGAGAACCCACGCCGCGATCGGGTGGCGTTCGCTCTCGTAGGTGTCGAGCAGTCCGGCCGGAGCGTATCCGTGCACGGTCGCGGCGAGCTTCCAGCCGAGGTTGACGGCGTCGCCCAGGCCGAGGTTCAGTCCCTGGCCGCTGAACGGCGAGTGCACGTGCGCGGCATCGCCCGCGAGGAGCACTCGGCCGTGCCGGTAGGACTGGGCCTGCCGGGCATTGTCGGACCAGCGGGTCGCCCGGCCGCGAAGGCCGTTGAGCGTCACGTTGACGCCGGTGACGTCGCGTACGGCCTGCTGCAGTTCCTCGAGCGTGACGGGGGCGTCGCGGTCCTGCGGCTGCGGGCCGAAGCGGGCGACGAGAACGCGCCCGGGAATCGGGCCGTAGGCGTAGATTCCGCGGGGCGTCCAGGTCCAGCCGCGGCTCAGCTCGCTGGGGTCATCGAAGTCGGCGACCGCCTGGTATCCCACCATCTGCGGATCGGTGCCGACGAAGCCGATGCCCAGTTGCCTGCGGATCGCGCTGCGGCCGCCGTCGGCGGCGACGACCCATCCCGCCGACAATTCACCCGCGCTGGTCTCCACCACGACATCGGCGTCGACGTCGTCGTCGTCCGTAAGGTTCGCGTCCGCGCCGCGCACGCCGTGGACCTCGATACCGCGGCGAACCTCTACGCCGAGACGGGCGCAGTGGTCCCCGAGCAGCAGTTCGAGGTCGTGCTGGGGGACGAGGATGCCGTTGGCCGCCGCGGTGTGCCTGGCCAGTACCGGGTCGCCCTGATCGACCAGCTCATTGCGGAACAGCATGCCCGCGAAGTGTCCGGCGACCGGGAAGCGGTGCGCGGCGCGTTCGTGCGAGCCCCGCTCGTGCGAGCCCTCCTCATGCGAGTCCGGCTGGTTCACGAAGGCGTTCTTACGGCCGACGAAGGCGCCGACGGATGCGAGCAGCCGGCGCTGTACGTCCTCCGCGGCCGGGAGCAGCCCGCGCCGGTCGAGGATTTCGGCGCTGGCGACATTGATCGATCCGGCCTTGATCGTCGGGTCGGGCTCCTGGAGCCGCTCCAGAACCGTCACCCGCACGCCCAGGAGGGCCAGTTCGCCGGCGAGGAAGAGGCCCGTGGGACCGGCTCCGACGACGATCACATCGGTGCGCTGCATGGCAAGCTCCTGACCTTTACTTAGTAAGCTTACCGGGTAAGGGTAGCGGGGAGGGTTAGCGTTGTCACATGCCGAATCGAGGGGACCGCGGCGGAGCACAGACCCGGGCTCGCATCGCGTCCGTCGCAACCGAGCTGTTCCTGGAGCGCGGGTTCGATGACGTGACCATCAACGAGGTCGCCGCAGCCGCCGGAGTGTCGAAGGTGACGGTCTTCGCCCACTTCGACCGCAAAGAGGACCTCCTGTTCGACCGTTTTCCGGACGCCCTCGACACCATGCGGACCGTGATCCGCGAGCGCGCGGATCACATCGACCCCGTCGAGGCGATTCGCCAGGCCGCCCTCGCGCTGGCCACGCAAGGCCATGTGCTGTCCGGGCTGGGGGAGGGAGTCGAGCCGTTCATGCGCACCCTGATGGCGTCTCCCGCGCTGATCGCCCGACTCCGCCTCTTCGCCTCCGAGATGGAGGATGCGCTTGCGGCCGAACTCGACGCCGACGCTCGCTTCTCCGGCGACAGCGCGCTGACCGCGGCCCTGCTCGTAGCCGCATACCGCACGGTTGCCGTCGAAACGGTGCGGCGGCGGCTTGCCGGAGGGGATATCGAGGAGATCGGTGCCGCGCATCAACGTCGGCTGACGTTCGCCTTCGATGCGCTGGCCGGCGGCCTGCCCAGCGTCGGGTGACGAACTTCAGGGCCGGTGAGGCCGGCCGGGGCGATTAGCTTAGGCAAGCCTAAGTTTCTGCTCTATGCTGCGGTGTCATGAGCTGGTGGCAGCTAGTCGCGGTGAGCCTTTCCTACGCTCTTGTGCTGGTGGTGCTGTTCGCCGGGGTAATCGTCGGCGGGCTGCTGGTCGCCAGGGACGCGCTGGTCGATGACTATCCGCCCACGATCCGCGAGCGCCATGGCCCGCAGGGCGCGCGGGGGAAGCGGGCGGCCGGGGTCATGGGCGCGTTGAACGCGGTGATCTTCGTCGCTGTGCCGATCGTCGGCATGGTCGATCTGCACGGTCGGGCCGATGGCGGGCTCGGGTTCTGGCGCGCGTTCGTCTTCGGGGCGCTGGTCTGGCTTGCCCTCGTCCTCTTTGACTTGGTGATTCTGGACTGGTGGCTGTTCTGTACGGTCCAGCCCCGGTTCATGGTGCTGCCCGGGACGGAGGGCATGGCCGAGTACCGGGACTACGGCTTCCACTGGCGGGTGCTCGTTCCCCGGCCCGTGCCCTGGCCGCTGCTGACGATCTTCGGTTACGGGGCGGTCGTCGGAGCCGTCTCGGTCGTGGTCGAGGTTCTTCGCTGAGTCGGTGTGGGGAGAGTGGATTTCCCTTAGCGGGGAGAACGACGTAGAGTTACGTTCATCGACGCGGGGTGGAGCAGCTCGGTAGCTCGCTGGGCTCATAACCCAGAGGTCGCAGGTTCAAATCCTGTCCCCGCTACTCAGGTATCGAGGGCCCGGCACTTTTCCAGTGCCGGGCCCTCGGTCGTTCGGCCAGGTCGTGGTTCGAGCGGCGGGACCGGAGCGTCCCGCCGCCGTCACCCCGCTGCCGTCAGTGCTTGACCTTCCAGCTCACCGGCCGCTTGGTGTCGTCGCCTGTGCTGTACGTCACCACCGACGGCCGTATGCCGTTCGGCACCAGGAACACCTTGCACAAGGAGACCTTCGCCCCCACCGCGAAGTCGTCCGGGTCCTTGCCCGGGCACGCCGCCACCTCGGTGTCGCCGGTGATGAGCGGCTGGTCGTCCACACCGTTGGTGTCCTCGAGCCCGGTGGGGGTGTTGAGGAAGGGGTAGTGGAGGGAGTTCTCGCCGATGTTCTCGAAGGTCATGGTGACGTAGTACGGCTGGGTCGTCCGTACGTCGGACGGTTCCGTGCCCGCCTTCTTCAGCTCCGCATGTGTGCCCTTGCGCACGCTCATCGCCGTGACCCGCAGGGCGCCCTGTATGTGGTCCGAGCCGCTCTTGTAGGTGATCGACGTGGGCTCGCCGAGCCGGAGCGTCTTGCCGCCGTCGCCGTCGGTCGCCAGGTCGGCGCGGGTCGCGGACTGCCGTTGGCCGGAGCCGGACGCGGCGGTGTCGTCCTCACAGCCGGCGGTGGCGAGGCCGAGGAGGGTGACGCCGAGGGCGCAGACGAGAGCGGTCCGGAATCGGGTGGTGCGAGGCGGGCGGTTGGGCATGGATGGTCCCCCGTGGCTGGTCGTGGTCGGTGACGACGTCGGGCGGGCGGCGCCGGCCTGAGGTGGTGGCCCTCAGGCGGTGGTCTTAGGCGTTGGCCTCAGGCGTTGGCCTCAGGTCGGTCCCAGGGCGGTCCCAGGTGGATACGCCGGTGCCGGAGCGTCAGTTCACCGTGTCGGTTCCCCTGTGGTGATCTTGTCACTGCAGATCATCATGGCCGTGACAAAACCACTGGTTGAGGCTGTGATCAACTCGCAGCGGCCCTGAGACGAGGCTGTAGCACACACGCCCGGGGCAACTACCGTGACCCGCATGGACGATCCCGCCGTGGTGTCGGTGCAGCGGTTCTGGCAGGAGCTCGGGCTGCCCGGACTCATCGATGTGCACACCCACTTCATGCCGCAGCGCGTACTGGACAAGGTCTGGGCCTACTTCGACGCCGTCGAGCCCCGCTGGCACATCACCTACCGCGAGGAGGAGGACGAACGCCTCGCGGTGCTAAGGGCGTTCGGGGTGCGGGCCTTCACCTCGATGCTCTATCCCCACAAGCCGGACATGGCCCGGTGGCTGAACGACTGGTCGGCCGGGTTCGCCGCCCGTACGCCCGACTGTCTGCACACCGCGACCTTCTTCCCCGAGCCTGGCGTCGAGGGGTACGTGGGCGCGGCGATCGAGGGCGGGGCGCGGGTGTTCAAGGCCCATGTGCAGGTGGGGGCGTACGACCCGGGCGACGCGCTGCTCGACCCGGTGTGGGGCACGCTCGCCGAGAGCGGGACGCCCATCGTCATCCACTGCGGATCGGGGCCCGACCCGGGCAAGTACACCGGACCGGAGCCGGTGGGGCGGGTGCTGGCCCGTCATCCTCGGCTGCGCCTGATCATCGCGCATATGGGGCTGCCGGAGTACGCGGACTTCCTGGCGCTGGCGGAGCGGTACGAGGGGGTGCATCTCGACACCACGATGGCCTTCACCGACTTCACCGAGAGCCGGTGGCCGTTTCCGCGGGCGGAGCGGGGAAGGCTGGCCGCCCTGGGGGACCGGGTGCTGTTCGGGAGCGACTTCCCCAACATCCCGTACGGGTACCTGCATGCGCTGGACGCGCTGACGCGGATCGGGCAGGACGAGGAGTGGCTGCGCGCGGTGTGCTACGGGAACGCGGCGCGGCTGTTCGGGATATCCGGGATATCCGGGATATGAAACGGCCCGCCCGGCGCCAGGTCGGCGCCGGGCGGGGGGAGTGAAGGGCTGAGGGGGCTGAGGGGCTGAGAAGAGGCTCAGCCCTTGTCCAGCGGCAGTGCCTCGGCCAGCGTGCGCCACTGCGCGCGCGGGACGTCGGCCAACGGGCTGTCGGTCACCGCCTGGATCGCGACATGGTCCGCGCCCGCGGCCAGGAACTCGTCGACGCGTGCCCGGATCACGTCCGCGTCACCGAGGGCGAACATGGCGGAGATGAGACGGTCGCTGCCACCGTCCGCGAAGTCCGCGTCCTCGAAGCCCAGCCGCAGGAAGTTCTTTGTGTAGTTGGGCAGCGCCAGATAGCGGGCGAGGTAACCGCGGGCCGTGGTGCGGGCGCGGTCCAGATCCGTGTCGAGGACGACCTTCAGCTCCGGCGCGAGCACGGAGTCCTTACCCAGGATGTCGCGGGCCTCGGCGGTGTGCTCCGGAGTGACGAGATACGGATGCGCGCCGGTCGCACGGTCGCGGGACAGCTCCAGCATCTTGGGGCCCAGGGCGGCCAGGACCCGCTGGGAGGCGTGGACCGGGGCCGGGGCGGAGTCCAGCGCGGTGAGGTATTCCTTCATCGCCGTGTACGGACGTCGGTAGCGCTCACCGGCGAGCGCGCTGTGGCTCACGCCGAGGCCGAGGAGGAAGCGGCCGTCGTGGGCCGCGTTGAGCGCGGCGTGCCGCTCGGCCACATAGGCCGCCTCGTGGTCCCAGATGCTCAGGATTCCGGTCGCGATGGTGATGCGGGAGGTGGCGTCCAGTAGGACACCGGCCTGATCCGGGCTGGGGCTGCCGCCGAGCCAGATGGCGCCGTATCCCAGCTCGTCCAGTTCGGCCGCCACCTCGCTGACCTGCTCTGATGGTAGGGAATCCGTCTTCAGGGCCGCGGTCCAGACGCCGATCTTGCCAAGTGCGGGACGAGAACTCATACAGGGGGAAGCCGGAGAGTCCTTCCGCTTATTCCGTGGCCCCCGGTTATTCCGTGGCGCTCCGGTTGTTCCTCGTTCCTCGCCGTTGCTCCGTGTCCCCACGGGTGCTCCGTGTCGCCACAAGATTCTCAGGTAATTCACAGGTAGCCGAAAGCGACCTCTCAGGACCCGCCCGGAGGGTAGGGCCCATGATGCCGACCTCGCCCCATGGGCGTACCGAGCTGCTGCGCCCCGACGGGAGCCCCGTCCGGGTGCTGGTCGTGGACGACGAGTCGGCGCTCGCCGACCTGCTGTCGATGGCACTGCGCTACGAGGGCTGGGAGGTGCGCACCGCGGGCGACGGCGCGGAGGCGATCCGGATCACCCGTGAGCTGCGCCCGGACGCGGTGGTCCTGGACATCATGCTGCCCGATATGGACGGGCTCACGGTGCTGGGACGGCTGCGCCGCGAACTGCCCGATATCCCGGTGCTGTTCCTGACCGCGCGGGACGCGGTGGAGGACCGGATCGCGGGGCTGACGGCGGGTGGCGACGACTACGTCACCAAGCCGTTCAGCCTGGAGGAGGTCGTCGCCCGGCTGCGGGGCCTGCTGCGCAGGTCGGGGGCGGCGGCCGCGCGCAGTGAGTCGGTGCTGGCCGTCGGCGATCTGATCCTGGACGAGGACAGCCATGAGGTGTCGCGCGGGGGCCGGGAGATCCATCTCACCGCGACCGAGTTCGAGCTGCTGCGCTATCTGATGCGCAATCCGCGCCGGGTGCTCAGCAAGGCGCAGATCCTCGACCGGGTCTGGAGCTATGACTTCGGCGGCCAGGCCAACGTCGTCGAGCTCTACATCTCGTATCTGCGGCGCAAGATCGACGCGGGGCGCAGCCCGATGATCCATACCCGGCGTGGCGCCGGGTATCTGATCAAGCCCGGGGACTAGACACCGTGGCGCACCCCCCGATCCGGCCGTCCGGTGTCCCTGGGACGCCTGGTGTCCCTGAGATGCCTGGTGTCCCTGAGATGCCTGGTGTCGCTGAGGCGTCCGGTGCCCGCGAGACGTCCGGCGCTCCCGAGCCACCCGGCGCGCCCGGGCCGCCCGGTGCCCCCGCGCCGCCCCGGGGCGCGGGGGCGGCGCAGGGGCGGGCGCACGCCCGGCGCGGTCAGCGGGGCGGGCGCCGTCCCTGGTCCCTGCGCACCCGCCTGGTCGTCTCGGCCGTCGCGCTGATCGCGGTGGTCTGCGCGGTGATCGGCACGGTCACGACCCTCGCCCTGCAGTCGTACCTCCAGGGCCAGGTGGACGGCGATCTGCGCGCATCCGTCGGGCGCTTTCTGAACAAGCCGGGCCCGGCGCGCGAACTCCCCCGGGACGATGTGCTCTTCGTCGCCTCGCCCGGTCAGCCCATCGGCACGGTCGGGGCGCGTATCGGCCAGGACGGCGAGATCTCCATGTCCGGCAAGAGCAATGACTCGCCCATGACGAACGACATGGATGTCGAGGGCCGGGTGGACTCCCTGACCAGCGGTCAGCGTAAGGCGCTCGCCGCCGTCCCCCTGGACGGACAGGTGCACACCATCGATCTGCCCGGCCTCGGCGGCTATCGGGCCGTGGCCCAGTGGGACCACCGGGAAGGCGGCATCATCCTCGCCTTCCCGCTCGACCAGACCCAGGAGACGGTCAACACCCTCATTCTCGTCGAGTTCTGTGTGGCCGCGGCCGGGCTGGTCGCGGCCGGGATCGCCGGGGTCGCGATGGTCGGCATCTCGCTGCGCCCGCTGCGCCGGGTGGCCGCGACCGCGACCCGGGTCTCCGAACTCCCCCTGCACAGCGGCGAGGTGGCGCTGCGCGAGCGCGTCCCGGCCTCGGAGGCCGATCCGCGCACCGAGGTCGGCCAGGTGGGCGCGGCGCTCAACCGCATGCTCGGCCATGTGGAGTCGGCGCTCGCGGCCCGCCAGGAGAGCGAGACGCGGGTGCGGCAGTTCGTCGCCGACGCCAGCCATGAGCTCCGTACGCCGCTCGCCTCGATCCGCGGCTACGCCGAGCTGACCCGGCGCGGCCGGGAGGAGATCGGGCCCGACACCCGGCACGCCCTCGGCCGGGTCGAGTCCGAGGCCGGGCGGATGACCGGGCTGGTCGAGGATCTGCTGCTACTGGCCCGGCTCGACGCGGGCCGGCCCCTGGAATGCGCGGAGGTCGATCTCTCCCCGCTGGTCGTCGACGCCGTCAGCGACGCGCGAGCGGTCGGCTCGGACCACGAGTGGCGGCTGGAGCTGCCCGATGAACCCGCGGTCGTCCACGGTGACGACGCCCGGCTGCATCAGGTGCTGGTCAACCTGCTCGCCAACGCGCGTACGCACACCCCGGCCGGCACTACGGTCACGGCGCGGGTGCTGTGGGGCGGCCCGCAGGCATCGCCGTACCCCTCGCCGTATCTGGCGCCGTACGGCCTGTCCTACGGGGTGTCCGCAGGCATGTCCCCCGGGACCGGTGGCCCCCGTGGGCACCGTAAGGGCGGCGGCTCGCCATATGCCCCGCCGTACGGATCGCCGTACGCCCCGCCGTACGCCCCGCCATACGGTTCGCCGTACGCGGCCGCCCGCGCCGCCGCCGGGGCCTTCGGCCCGCCCCAGCCGCCCTCGTACGTCTCGCTGGAGATCGAGGACGACGGTCCGGGCATCCCGCCCGAGCTGCTGCCGCATGTCTTCGAGCGGTTCGCGCGCGGCGACGCCTCGCGCTCCCGCGGCGCGGGCAGTACGGGGCTCGGCCTGGCCATCGTGCACGCGGTCGTGGCCGCGCACGACGGGCAGGTGACGGTGGACAGCGTTCCCGGGCGCACCGTGTTCGGCGTCCACCTGCCGGTCCACCCGCCCGTCCACCGAGGCGTTCACCAAGGCGTTCACCAGGCCGTAACGGACTCACAGGCAGGCCACAGGCTGACCACACAGCCGTGACAGCGCGGCTCGCGACTGTCGACCTCATGCGAACCGACACCCCTCTCGGGGCTCCGCCCGAGACACCCCTGCAGACCTTGCCCGTGCGCGGGCCGGTGATGGCCGAGCTCGGCCGTCCGGTGCTGGACGTCGTCATCCCCGTCTACAACGAGGAAGCGGACCTCGAGCGGTGTGTGCGACGGCTCCACGACCATCTGGCCCGCACCTTCCCGTACGGCTTCCGGATCACCATCGCCGACAACGCCAGCACGGACCGCACGCCCGAGCTCGCGGCCTACCTGGACGAGTCCATCGAGGAGGTGACGGCGGTCCGGCTGGAGCAGAAGGGGCGCGGGCGGGCGCTGCGCACCGTGTGGTCGCTGTCCGAGGCGCCCGTGCTCGCCTATATGGACGTCGATCTGTCCACGGACCTCAAAGCGCTGCTGCCGCTGGTCGCCCCGCTGATCTCCGGTCACTCCGACCTGGCGATCGGATCGCGGCTGGCGCGCAGCTCACGCGTGGTGCGCGGGCCCAAGCGGGAGTTCATCTCGCGGGCGTACAACCTGATCCTGCGCGGCAGCCTGGCCGCCCGCTTCTCCGACGCCCAGTGCGGTTTCAAGGCGATCCGTAAGGACGTCGCGGAGCGGCTGCTGCCGTTGGTCGAGGACACCGGGTGGTTCTTCGACACCGAGATGCTGGTGCTCGCCGAGCGGGCCGGGCTGCGCATCCACGAGGTGCCGGTGGACTGGGTCGACGACCCCAACAGCACGGTCCACATCGTGAAGACGGCCACGGAGGACCTCAGGGGTGTGTGGCGGGTGGGGCGCGCGCTGGCCACCGGTGCGCTGCCGCTGGACCGGGTGCGCCGTCCGTTCGGCGACGATCCGCGCGACCGCGAGCTGAGCGGGGTGCCGAAGGGCCTGGCCCGCCAACTGGTCGGGTTCTGTGTGGTCGGCGCGCTGAGCACGCTGGTCTATCTGCTGCTGTACTCCCTCTTCCGGCTGGGCACCGGCCCGCAGGTGGCCAACGCGCTGGCGCTGCTGCTGTCGGCGCTCGGCAACACCGCGGCCAACCGGAGGCTCACCTTCGGGGTACGCGGCCGGGACCGCGCGATGCGCCACCAGGCCCAGGGGCTGGTCGTCTTCGGCATCGGCCTCGTGCTGACCAGCGGCTCCCTCGCCGCTCTGGACGCCGCCCCCGGCACCGCCTCGCACGGCACCGAACTGGCCGTGCTGATCGCGGCGAACCTCGCCGCGACCGTTCTGCGCTTCCTGCTCTTCCGGGCCTGGGTCTTCCCGTCGGACAGCGGGGCCACCACCGACGACTTGAGGAACGACAACCGATGACGACGTACGACCACGGCACCCGGGACGTCGGACCGCCGCCCTCGCAGCCCCCGGCGGCCCCGGCAGGCCCGATGGCTTCGACGACACCGGCGGCCTCGCAGCCTCCACAGCCCCTGGCGGCCTTGGCAGGCCCGGCGGCCCCAGAGGGGCGGCAGGCGGCGCGGCCCCAGGCCACCGGCGGTGCGCGCCTGGCGCGGGCCTGGCGGGGGCGGTCGGAGGACCCGCGCTGGGCGCGACCCGCCCTGTGGGCCCTGCTGGCCGTGACCACCGTGCTCTACCTGTGGAGCCTGGGCGCGTCCGGCTACGCCAACCAGTTCTACTCGGCCGCCGTGCAGGCGGGCAGCGAGAGCTGGAAGGCGTTCTTCTTCGGCTCCTCCGATGCCGCGAACTCCATCACCGTCGACAAGCCCCCGGCCGCGCTGTGGCCGATGGCCCTGTCGGTGCGGCTCTTCGGCCTCTCCTCCTGGGCGGTCCTCGTCCCTGAGGCGCTCATGGGCGTCGCGACAGTCGGGGTGCTGTACGCGGCCGTACGCCGCAGGTTCAGCGCGGCCGCCGGGCTTATCGCGGGCGCGGCGCTCGCGGTCACCCCGGTCGCGGCGCTGATGTTCCGCTTCAACAACCCCGACGCGCTGCTGTGTCTGCTGATGGTCTCGGCGGTCTACTGCGTGCTGCGCGCGCTGGAGGACGCCCGCACCAAGTGGCTGCTGCTCGCGGGGGTCTGCTTCGGCCTCGGCTTCCTCACCAAAACCCTGCAGGCGTGGCTGATCCTGCCGCCGCTCGCGGTGGTGTACGCGGTGTGCGCCCCGGCGAAGTTCGGCCGGCGGATCGGGCAACTGCTGCTCGCGGGGCTCGCGATGGTGGTCTCCGGCGGCTGGTGGGTCGCGATCGTCGAGCTGTGGCCGGCGTCCTCGCGTCCGTACATCGGCGGTTCGCAGCACAACAGCTTCCTGGAGCTGACCTTCGGCTACAACGGTCTGGGCCGGATCAACGGCAATGAGACCGGCAGCGTCGGCGGGGGCGGCCGGGGTGGCGGCGGTGGCGGTGGCGGCAGGTGGGGCGAGACCGGGATCGACCGGCTCTTCGGCTCCGACATGGGCGGTCAGATCGCCTGGCTGCTGCCCGCGGCGTTCATCCTGCTGGCGGCCGGGATCTGGCTGACCTGGCGGGCGGGGCGCACCGACACCCGGCGCGCGGCCTTCCTGGTGTGGGGCGGGGCGCTGCTGATGACGTTCGCCACCTTCAGCTTCATGTCCGGGATCTTCCACCAGTACTACAACATCGCCCTGGCGCCCTATATCGCGGCGGTCGTGGGCATGGGTGCGGCGCTGCTGTGGGAGCGGCGGAACGAAGGCGGCCGGGCCGGGTCGGCCGCCTCGGCGGTGCTGGCCGTCACGGTCGCGGTCACCGCCTATATGTCGTACGTCCTGCTGGGGCGGTCGGCGGACTGGCACGCCTGGCTGCGCTGGGCGGTGCTGATCGGCGGGCTCGCGGCGGCGGCCGGACTGCTGCTGACGGCGCGCCTCGGCCGGAAGGCGGCGCTGGCCGCGGCGGGCCTCGGCCTCGCGGCGGGGCTGGCCGGGCCGGTCGCGTACACGCTCAACACGGTGGACACCCCGAAGCGCGGCTCCATCGTGACGGCCGGTCCGTCGGTGGCGGGCGGTATGGGCGGCCCCGGTGGCGGCTTCCCGGGCGGCGGCCGGATGGGCGGCCCGCCGGGGATGCAGAACGGACGCCAGGGCGCGGGCCAGCAGGGGCAGGGCCAGGGCGGCAATCAGCAGGGTGGCCAGGCCCAACAGGGCCAGGGTCAGGGCCAGGGCGGTGGGCAGGGCATGCCGGGCGGGGGCACCGGCGGCGGTCAGCCGGGCGGTCAGAACGGCTTCCCCGGCGGCGGCCAGTCCCCGCAGAACGGTAAGGGCAACGCCCAGGGTCAGGGGCAGGGGCAGGGGCAGAACGGCCGACCGGGCATGCTGCCCGGTGGCGGCATGGGCGAGGGCGGCCGGCGCGGCGGCGGCATGGGCGGACTGCTCGACGGTCAGCAGGTCGACGCCAAGACGGAGGCGAAGTTGGAGAAGAACGCCGACGACTACACCTGGGCGGCCGCGGCGATCGGCTCCCAGAACGCCGCGAGCTATCAACTCGCCACCCAGAAGCCCGTGATGGCCATCGGCGGCTTCAACGGCAGCGACCCGTCCCCGGCGCTCGCCCAGTTCAAGGAGTATGTGAAGCAGGGCAAGATCCACTACTTCATCTCCTCGGGCACCGGTATGGGCGGCGGGCCGGGCGGCGGCCAGGGGACCTCGTCCCAGATCACCTCCTGGATCGAGGCCACCTACAAGAAGGTCACCGTGGGCAGCACCACGCTCTATGACCTGACACAGAAGTCCTCGGCGTCCTCGAAGTCGTCGGCGTCCTCGAAGTCCTAGACGTCCTCCGACTGACGCCCGAGTCCCGTACGTACGGGCCGGTGGCCGGGTTTCCCCCTGGCCACCGGCCCGTACGCGCGTGCGGCGCGGGGACGATAATTCGCTGTACGCCGTAGAGCGATACTTGTACGGTGTATAGCGACCACATCGTCATACACCGTAGAAGCCCTGCCTGGAGTCCCCATGACGGTCTCGACCGCCGACGCCGCCTCCGCTCCACCCGGCCAGTCCCCGGGTGGTCATCCACAGCGCTGGCTGATCCTCGCCGTGATCTGCCTCGCCCAGCTCACCGTGTTGCTGGACAACACGATCCTCAACGTCGCGGTCCCCTCCCTCGCCCGGGAGATGGACGCGAGCACCGCCGAGATCCAGTGGATGATCAGCGCCTATTCGCTGGTCCAGTCGGGGCTGCTGCTCACCGCGGGCAACGCCGCTGACCGCTACGGCCGTAAGAAGATGCTGGTCGCGGGGCTCGCCCTGTTCGGTGTCGGCTCGCTGTTCGCGTCGCTGGCGCAGGGGGCCGGCCAGCTCATCGCCGCCCGCGCGGGCATGGGGATCGGCGGAGCGCTGCTGATGACCACGACGCTCGCCGTCGTGGTGCAGATCTTCGACGCGGCCGAGCGGACCAAGGCGATCGGCCTGTGGGGCGCGGTCAGCTCGCTCGGCATCGCCGCCGGGCCGCTGATCGGCGGCTCGCTGCTGGAGCACTTCTGGTGGGGCTCGATCTTCCTGATCAACATCCCGGTCGCGCTGCTCGGGCTGATCGCCGTGATCTGGCTGGTGCCCGAGTCCAAGGACCCGGTCGGCGACCGGCCCGATCTGCTGGGCGCGGTGCTCTCCACCATCGGTATGACCGGAGTCGTCTACGCGATCATCGCCGGGCCCGAACACGGCTGGACCTCGGTCCGGGTCCTGTTGTCCGCCTTCGTCGGGGTCGTGGTGCTGACCGGTTTCGCGCTGTGGGAGCGTCATATTCCGTATCCGATGCTGGACATGCACTTCTTCAGGGACCGCCGTTTCGTGGGCGCCGTCGCGGGTGGCATCCTCGTCGCCTTCGGCATGGGCGGTTCGCTCTTCCTGCTCACCCAGCATCTGCAGTTCGTGCTCGGCTACGACGCGCTGGACGCGGGGCTGCGCACCGCGCCGCTCGCGCTGGTGATCGTGGCGCTCAACCTCACCGGGGTCGGCGCCCGGCTGCTGCCGAAGCTCGGGACGCCGCTGACGATCGTCAGCGGTATGGGGCTGCTCGCGGCCGGTCTCGCGCTCATCGCGGTCCTCGGCGCGGACGGCTACGGCGGACTGCTGCTGGGACTGGTGGTGATGGGGACCGGGATCGCGTTGGCCATGCCCGCGATGGCGAACGCCATCATGTCGGCCATCCCGCCGGAGAAGGCGGGGGTGGGCGCGGGTGTCAACGGCACCCTCACCGAATTCGGCAACGGGCTCGGTGTCGCCGTCCTCGGCGCCGTGCTCAACTCCCGCTTCAGCTCGCTGCTGCCCGCGGCCGCCGCCGGAGCCGGCTCGCTCCCGGCCGCCCTCGCCGCGGCCCGTACCCCCGGGGACCGGGCGGCCGTCACGGACGCCTTCTCCTCGGGCCTGGAGACCAGCCAGCTCGTCGGCGCGGCGGCCGTGCTGGCGGGCGGGCTGCTGGCCGCGCTCCTGCTCAGCAGGGCCGAACGATCTTCACAGGAGGCCCCGGCGGCATAGCATCTGCAGGTAGTGAGGTGTCGCGTGCCGGGTCCCGGGACACGTGGTGCCAGCGCATCGGAGAAAGAGAGGCGCCGCCATGGCAACCGGCAGCCGTACCGTCCGCCCGCGGTCCAGCGTCTGGCTCTCCGAACGCAAGGCCCCCAAGCGCAAGGGCGATCAGCAGCCCGTCGGGCTCGACCATCTGAAGATCGTCGCGGCGACGATGCGGCTGCTGGACGCCGAGGGTCTGTCGGGCTTCTCGATGCGGCGGCTCGCGGCGGAGCTCGGGGTGACCGCCATGTCGGTCTACTGGTACGTGGAGACCAAGGACCATCTGCTCGAACTCGCCCTCGACGCCGCCATGGGCGAGATAGCGCTGCCCATCGAGGCGGTCGGCCCCGTCGAGGGCCATGAGCACTCCCCGGCCGAGCCGCGGGACTGGCGTGAGCAGCTACGCCAGCTCGCCGCCGAGTACCGCCAGGTGATGGTCCGCCACTCCTGGCTGCCGGCGCTGCTGGGCGAGTACCTCAACATCGGGCCCAACGCGGTGGTCTTCAGCAACGCCGCGCTGGCCGTGATGCGCAACAGCGGACTGCCGGACGACAAGATCACCAGCGCGCTGTCCCTCGTCTACCAGTTCGTCTACGGCTTCGGCACGATCGAGGGCCGCTTCGCCGCCCGCTGCCGGGCGGCGGGAGTCACCCAGGACGAGCTGTTCCACGAAACGATGAGCTCGGTCGCGGACCGTATGGAGTTCGACGAGTCGCGGAAGATCATGAAGGCTCGGGGCGGCAATACGGTCGAGGAGATGCGGGACCGCGACTTCACCTTCGCCCTGGACCTCGCGATCGCCGGTATCGAAGCCCTGCGGGACCGGTAGCGCGCGCCCGGCGGGCCGGGGCGCCGCCCTGGGACATCAGCCGCCGGACGGTCAGGTCGCCGGACGGTCAGGCTGCGGGGCGATCAGGGCGCCGACCGGTCAGGCTGCGGGCCGGTCAGGGCGCTGACCGGCCAGGCCGCCGATCGGTCAGCCTGCCGCCCGGCGGTCAGGCCGTGGGGAGTTCCTCGCCCTGCACCGCCTGTATGTCCAGCTCCACCCGTAGGGTCGTGCCGATCGCCGCGATGCCCGCCGCGACCACCTGGTTGTAGTTCATCGCGAAGTCCTCGCGGCGCAGCTCGGCGATGGCCCGGAAGGCCGCCCGCACCCCGCCCCAGGGGTCGGGGCCCGTGCCCAGGTACGTCAGGTCCAGGTCCACGTCCCGGACGACGCCGTGCATCGACAGCTCGCCATGGACCGTCCAGCGGTCGGCCCCGGCCGCGCTCAGATGCGTGCTCCGGTACGTCAGCTGCGGGAACTCCTCCACATTGAGGAAGTCGGGCGACTTCAGATGGCCGTCCCGCATGGCGTTGCCGGTGTCGATGCTGGCGGCCTGGATGACCGCCTCGACGCGCGACTTCTCGATGTCCTCGCCGACCTCGATCCGCCCGCCGAACTCCGTGAACCGGCCGTGCACGCTGGAGATCCCCAGATGCTGGGCGACCGCGGCCACCGTCGAATGCGCCGGGTCGAGCGTCCACACACCGGGCGGGGGAAGCTCCACCCCGCCCTGACGCGCCAGCACCACCGTGCCCACGTCGGCCCGCCCGGAGGCCGTGACGATCGCCGTGGACGCGACCGGGGCATAGCCGACGGCGGTGGCGATGATCGTGTACGGCCCCGGCGGCAGCGGCTCGTCGGTCCGCACGGCGCCGTCCGCGTCGGCCTGCGCGCGCAGCACCTGCGCGCCCGTCATATCCGTGACGGTCAGCACCGCGTGCTGGACCGCCCAGCCGTCGCGGGTGTGGATCCGGGCCCGCAGTCCCGCTCCCCCGCCTGCTCCTGCTCCTGTGGTCGTCATGCCGCGTTTCGCTCCCGCTCGGGTGTCGCTCGTGTTGCTCGTGCTGCTGGTCGTGCTGGTGTTGCTGGTCGTGTTCGGGGTACTCGTCGAGCTGGTCGTGCTCGACCTGCTGGTCGTGCTCGGCGTGTTCGCCGTGTACGTCGTGCCGGTGCGCCGGATCCAGGCGGCGGTGTAAGGCCGTCCCCTGCCTTCACTACACCGCCGCCGGGATCCGGGTTCCGGGCCGGCGGAAAAATCCGCCACCCGGACCGGGCCCGGGGCGCGTCTCCGCTTTTACGCGCCCCGGGCCCGGAGTTCCGTCACTCGCCCGGGTGGGCGAGCTCGACGTCGTGGCCGTCGACGCCCGGCCCGGAGACCGTCAGCGCCCCCGCGACCGGCGGGTAGCCGCTCGCGATGACCGTGTAGTCGCCCGCGTCCAGGTCGGTGAAGGCGTACGCGCCGTCCTCGCCGGTGGTGGAGGTGGCGACCACGTTCCCGGCCGCGTCCACGAGGGTGACCCGCGCGTCCGGCAGCGGGCGCCGGTCGGCACCGGCCCGGACTATGCCCAGCACCCGGGCGCCGGCCTGCAGGGCTATCTCCACCCGGGTCAGACCCTGGGCGCCCACCTCGACGGGCAGGGCCGCGGGCCGGTAGCCCGGCGCGTTCACCGCGAGCGTGAAGGTCCCGGCGACCAGCTCCTCGAAGCCGAAGTCGCCCTGCTCACCGGTCTTCCCGGTGGCCAGCACCTCGCCTCGGACATCGGTGACCACGACCATCGCCGCGTCGACCGGACGGCCGTCGGCGGCGCCGCGCACGGTGCCCACCAGACCGCTGGTGCCCGACAGGACGATGTCGAAGCCGAGCGGGTCGTCCCCGACCACGATCGTGGACGCCTGCGGCTGGTGGCCGTCGGCCGCCGCGATCAGGACGTACGAGCCGGAGCTCGGCGCGTCCAGGGCGTACGAGCCGTCGGGGTGGGCCACCGAACGGCCCAGTTGCCGTCCGGCGAGCGAGATCAGCGTCACCGCGGCGCGGGCGACGGGGCCGCCGTCCGCGTTCCGCACGAAGCCGTGCACACCCTGCCGGGGCTGATGGTCCGCGCCGTCGCCCCCGGCGGAGGCGAAGGCCGCCAGGCGCTGCGGGGCGGCGGCCGCGAGGGCACCGTAGGAGTCCGGCTCGGGCATCCCGGCGGCCGGGGCGCCCACGAGCGCGGGCTCGAGGTCGGCGACCTGCCCGGTGGCGGCCGTGGCCGCCATCGCGTCGGCCGGGGTGGCGTCGGTGGCCGGGGCGTCCGAGGTGGCCGCGGCGGACTGCTGGGAGCCGGAGTTGGTCTTCAGGGCGACCTCCTTGATGAACAGGGTCAGCAGAAGGCCGAGCAGCGCGGCCGGGGCGGCGAAGAGGAAGACGTCCCCGACACCGTGGCCGTAGGCGCTCTCCGTGATCGTGCGCAGCGGCTCGGGCATCGTCTTGACGTTGGGGATGCCACCGCCGCCGGTGCCGGCGTGGCCCAGCGCGGCGCCCTTGGGGCCGAGGTCGGCCAGGCCGTCCTTGACGTAGTGGGTGACGCGGTTGGCGAGCACCGCGCCGAGCGCCGAGACGCCCACCGCACCGCCCAGGGAGCGGAAGAAGGTGACGACGGCACTGGCCGCGCCGAGGTCCTGCGGGGCCACCTGGTTCTGGGTGGCCAGCACCAGGTTCTGCATCATCATGCCGATACCGAGGCCCATGAGCGCCATGTAGATCGCCATGTGCCAGTACGGGGTGTCGTACCGGATGGTGCCCAGCAGCCCGAGGCCCGCCGTCACCAGCACACCACCGATGACCAGCCATGCCTTCCAGCGACCGGTCTTGGTGATGACCTGACCGGAGACGGTCGAGGAGATGAACAGGCCACCGATCATCGGGATGGTCATGACGCCCGACATGGTGGGCGTCTCACCCCGCGCCAGCTGGAAGTACTGGCTGAAGAAGACGGTGCCGGAGAACATCGCGATACCGACGAAGAGCGACGCCAGCGAGGCGAGGGTGATCGTCTTGTTGCGGAACAGCCGCAGCGGGATGATCGGCTCGCGCGCCTTGGACTCGATCAGGATGAAGATCAGACCGAGCGCGATCGAACCGCCGACCATCGCGTAGGTCTGCCACGAGATCCAGTCGTACTTGTCGCCCGCGAAGGTCACCCAGAGCAGCAGCAGCGAGACCGCCGCGCTGATGAAGAAGGCGCCGCTCCAGTCGACCTTGACGTCCCGCTTGACCACCGGGAGCTTCAGGGTCTTCTGCAGCACGATCAGCGCGATGACGGCGAACGGAACGCCGACGTAGAAGCACCAGCGCCAGCCCAGCCAGGAGGTGTCGGTGATCACGCCGCCCAGCAGCGGACCGCCGACGGTCGCGACGGCGAAGGTCGCGCCGAGGTAGCCGCTGTACCGGCCGCGCTCACGCGGGGAGATCATCGCCGCCATGACGACCTGGGCCAGGGCGGACAGACCGCCGACGCCGACGCCCTGCACCACACGGCAGGCGATCAGCATGCCGGGGTTCTGCGACAGACCGGCCACCACGGAGCCCGCGACATAGATCAGCAGGGCTATCTGGACCAGCAGCTTCTTGCTGAACAGATCGGAGAGCTTGCCCCACAGCGGGGTGGCGGCGGTCATGGCCAGCAGGGTGGCGGTGACGACCCACGTGTAGGCGGACTGGCCGCCGTGGAGATCGGCGATGATCTCGGGCAGTGCGTTGGAGACGATCGTCGACGACAGGATCGCGACGAACATCCCCAGCAGCAGCCCGGAGAGCGCCTCCATGATCTGCCGGTGGGTCATCGGCGCCGAGGAGTCCGCGTCGTGGCCGTGATGGCCCCGGTGCCCTCCTCCGCCGTGCTTGGCGTGGGCGGGGTGCCCCGCGGGTCCCCGCACACCGCCGTCCGGTGTGGTCGTTGCCATGAAGTTCCTTAACGTTGCGAAGGTGTACGGGTGATGCTGGTCTCGGCCTGATGCGGCACGGCCCGGGAACGTGTGTCCCCGAAACTCGTCCGCAAGCGGTCGAGAAGTTCGTTGAGGTGGTCGACGTCCTCGTCCGACCAGTCGCTCAGACAGCTGGCGAGCGCGTCCGTGTAGCGCTCGGACACCTGGCCGAGCAGGGTTCGTCCGCTGGCGTTGATGCTCAGCAGCCGCGACCGCCGGTCGAGCGGGTCGGGCTTGCGGTCCACCCAGCCGCGGTCCGCGACATGTGCCACATGCCGGCTGGTCACCGACATGTCGATGTCGAGCAGCTCGGCGAGCTTGCTCATGCGCATCTCGCCGTTGCGGTCGAGGAGCATCAGCACGATGGCGGCGCCCGATGGGCAGTCGGCCGGCAGGACGCGCCCGAGGCCGCGCTTGACGGTGCCGATGGCGCTGAGCTGCCGGGCCAGCTCCTCGTAGTGGCGCTGTGTGGCCACGGCACCCCCCCAGAGGGATTGGTCAGTTGCTTGAGGCAACCATAGAAGAAGTTAGTTGCAACAGGCAAATGAAAGGGCGGTCTGGGCGGTAAATTGCCGTTAAAGAGTCGTTCTGGAGTCGGTCAAGTGGGGTGGCTGAGGCGTGCGGTGCCGCTGAGACCCGGGGGTGTCCCGGAATCCGCTCGTTCGCTAGGGTCGGGGCCCATGGCGAACAACCCCCAGAGCCCCAACGGCAACCAGGACCCGTCCGGTTCCACTCAGATGTTCCGCGCCTTCGTCGACGAGGGCACGCGGCAGCCTCAGGCGTCCACCGGATCGAGCGGCGGTTCGCGCGTCGGTGTGATCGTCGGCGTGATCGCGGCGGTCGTGATTGTCGCCGCGGTGGCCTGGCTGGCGCTGGGCTGAGCCCCGAGGCCCTGACGCTTCCAGCGGGGGCATGAGCTCCCGCGCACCTTACGGCTGCCGGGCCGGCCTTACGGCTTCCAGGCGACCGAGACGTCCCTGGTCTCGATATGCATGCCCAGCGGCACCCGCCAGTCGTCCACGCACACCGTCCAGGTCTTCTCCTTCTTCTGACCCGCGCCGATCGGCGCGGGCAGCTCTTCCTCGGACTCGAGCGTCGCCCAGTCGATGCCGAGGAGGTCGATCACATGTGTCGAGAAGGTGACGGTGCCCGAGGCGACAGCGGATCCCCCGGTGTTGTGGAACTCGACCTTCACCTTCTCGCACCAGCGCTCATCGGTCGCCGTGCGCTCCGGCTTACCGACTTCGAGGACGGCCGGTCCGGTGGGCGTGGGGGAGCCGGAGGGGTCCGAGGGGTCTGAACCGGGCCCGGAGGGCGAGGGCTCGCCCGGCCCGTCGCCATCAGGTCCGTCGCCCTTGGGTCCGTCGTCGCCCTTGGGTCCGTCGTCCGTACGCCCCGGGGTCCCGGAGCCGCTCTTCCCGCCGCCCGGGCCGTCCGTACGGACGGGGGCCTGCGGCGATGCCGAGGGTGCCCGCGAGGCCGGTCCGTCCGTTCTGCCGTCCCCGGTGGGGCCGGACGCGCCCCGATCGCGCTTCCCGCCCGTGCCGCCCTTACCGTCGCGATCGTTCCCTGTGCCGTCCTCGTCCAGGGGCACCAGGTCGACGCCACCCTTGGGCGGTACGGCCTTCGCGCTCCGCTGGCCGTCGGGCCCGGCCGCCCCGGCGGCGACATAGCCGTCGCCGCCTCCGCCGCAGCCGCTGAGCAGGGCCCCCAGGCACAGCGCGGCCGCCGAGGAGGCAAGCGCCGTGCCTCGGCGGCCGGTTGTCCGGCTCGATGCGTATCGCATCGGGCCAGTGTGTCTGACGGCCCGTCAGGTGTACAGGGATCCGACAGGGCGACCGGTCGGTCCGGCTCAGTCCGAGATCAGGCCCTCGCGCAGCTGGGCCAGGGTCCGGGTGAGGAGCCGGGAGACATGCATCTGGGAGATCCCGACCTCTTCGCCGATTTGCGACTGCGTCATATTGGCGAAGAAGCGCAGCATGATGATCTGGCGCTCGCGCGGCGGCAGTTTGGCCAGCAGGGGCTTGAGCGACTCGCGGTACTCCACGCCCTCCAGCGCGCTGTCCTCGTACCCCAGCCGGTCGGCGAGCGACCCCTCGCCGCCGTCGTCCTCGGGGGACGGGGAGTCCAGCGAGCTGGCCGTGTAGGCATTGCCCACCGCGAGCCCGTCGACCACGTCCTCCTCCGAGACGCCCAGCGCCGTGGCGAGCTCGGGGACGGTCGGGGAGCGGTCGAGCTTCTGTGACAGCTCGTCACTGGCCTTGGTGAGTGCCAGCCGCAGCTCCTGCAGCCGCCGCGGGACCCGCACCGACCAGCTGGTGTCACGGAAGAACCGCTTGATCTCGCCCACGACGGTCGGCATGGCGAACGTCGGGAACTCCACGCCCCGTTCGCAGTCGAAGCGGTCGATCGCCTTGATCAGGCCGATGGTGCCGACCTGGACGATGTCCTCCATCGGCTCGTTACGGCTGCGGAACCGGGCCGCCGCGTAGCGGACGAGCGGGAGGTTCAGCTCGATGAGGGTGTCACGGACGTAGCCGGCCTCCGCACTGTCCTTGTCGAGTGTGGCGAGCCGCAGGAAGAGGGAGCGGGAGAGGGTGCGGGTGTCGATGGCGTCGCAGTCGTCAGGCATCAGCGGTGCGTCGTTGTTGAGCACCTTCGAGCTGCCCAGTTCTACGGACATGCCACCCCCTAGAGGTCGCGGACGGATCCCAGCTGCGCGGTTCGCGTCCGACGCAGCCTCCCCCTGAATACCGGAGGTCGGGCCCCGTCAAACGCGGTTCCTGCAGAATGTCACATGTCGGCAACACGCTGTAGCGCCAAGTCGACATTACAGCCTTGAGGTGCCGGGGCGCAGGTCCCTCGCAAGGATCAGGACTCGATCCGATTTGCGGACCTCAGCCTGGCGAAGCTGCGGGACAGCAGCCGGGACACATGCATCTGGGAGACGCCGAGCTCGGCGCTGATCTGAGATTGCGTCAGATTGCTGTAGTAACGCAGCAAAAGGATACGCTGCTCGCGCTCGGGCAGTTGTACGAGGAGATGGCGCACCAGATCGCGGTGCTCGACTCCGGCGAGCGCCGGATCCTCGTAGCCGAGCCGGTCGACCAGCCCGGGAAGTCCGTCGCCCTCCTGGGCGGCCTCCAGGGAAGTGGCGTGATAGGAGCGGCCCGCCTCGATGCAGGCGAGCACCTCCTCCTCGCTGAGCTTGAGCCGCTCGGCGATCTCGGCCGTCGTCGGGGAGCGGCCGTGCAGCACGGTCAGGTCCTCGGTCGCGCCGTTGACCTGCACCCACAGCTCATGCAGCCGGCGCGGCACATGGACGGTGCGGACGTTGTCGCGGAAGTAGCGCTTGATCTCGCCGACGACGGTCGGCATGGCGAACGTCGGGAACTGCACCCCGCGGTCCGGGTCGAACCGGTCGATCGCGTTGATCAGGCCGATGGTGCCGACCTGGATCACGTCCTCCATGGGTTCGTTGCGGCTGCGGAAGCGGGCCGCGGCGTAGCGGACCAGCGGCAGATTGGCCTCGATCAGCGCGGCGCGCACACGGGTGTGCTCGGGGGTTCCGGGGGTGAGGCCCGAGAGCTCGGCGAAGAGCACCTGGGTGAGCGCTCTGGCGTCAGCCCCGCGGCTTCTGCCGCTTTCGCTGCCGCCATCGCCCTGGGGCGGGGTTCTGGGCGCGGTACGGGCCGACACGGTCACGCCACCCCTTCACGATTACTCGCCCGGCAAAAGCGGTCATAGCATCACAAGACATGTGCACTGTGTGCAAGCACCGCTTTACCACGTGTTGGTGGAGGAATCGCCTAATAATGGGCTAAATGGGGTGGCAGTTCGAGAGGTGGGAGCGGGGTGGATCGAGGCTATTTGGTCAGTTCCGTCATGAACTCGCCGACGCTCGTGGCGGCGTCCGATATGCCCTCGAAGCCGACCTGCACGAGGTCGGCGGCCCTGGCCGGCGTCTTGATGATCGTGTACAGCACGAAGACGATCAGCATATAGAGCACGATTTTCTTCGCCTGGGCCATCTGTGCTGCCTCTCCCGCTGTGCCCTTGTGCAGTCGCGAGAGTCTATCCACACCTCTGGCGCATCAGTCGTATCAGTCGGATGAACAGACTGGTGTTGTGGAAACGGTCCTTCGCCGGTGTGGGCGCCGCGCTACAAATGGGTGGATTCTGGAGAAAGAGGGGGGTGGCATGAGTGGCACCAGAAGGAGCGGCGGCAGAAGGAGCGGCGGCAGCGGCTCGGGGTGTCGGCGGAGGGAGCGGAGATGCGTGTCGGTGTGCTGACCGGCGGCGGTGACTGCCCCGGGCTCAACGCCGCGATCCGCGGCATCGTCCGAAAGGGCGTGGAGGTGCACGGCTTCGAGTTCGTCGGCGTGCGGGACGGCTGGCGCGGCGTGCTCGAAGGAGCCATCGTGCCGCTGGACGTGCCGGCCGTGCGCGGCATCCTGCCGCGCGGCGGCACCATCCTCGGCTCCTCCCGGACCAACCCCCTGGCCAGCGAGGACGGCGTCGGCCGAGTGCGGGAGACCCTCGCCGAGTACGAGGTGGACGCGCTCATCGCGATCGGCGGCGAGGACACGCTCGGAGTCGCCGCGGCGCTGGGCGGCGAGGGCATCCAGGTGGTCGGGGTGCCCAAAACGATCGACAACGACGTGGCCGGCACCGACTACACCTTCGGCTTCGACACCGCCGTCAATATCGCCACCGAGGCGATCGACCGGCTGCACACCACCGCCGAATCCCACACCCGCGCCCTGGTGGTCGAGGTGATGGGGCGGCACGCCGGCTGGATCGCGCTGCACTCGGGGATCGCGGGCGGTGCCAACGTCATCCTCATCCCCGAGCAGCCCTTCGACATCGGCCAGGTCTGCGCCTGGGTGGAGAACCGCTTCAAGATCAGGTACGCCCCGATCGTGGTGGTCGCGGAGGGGGCCGTGCCGAAGAAGGGGCAGATGGTGGTCAAGGACTCCAGCCTGGACGAGTTCGGCCATGTCCGGCTGTCCGGTATCGGCGAGTGGCTGGCCCATGAGATCGCCGATCGCACCGGCAAGGAGGCCCGCACCACGGTCCTGGGCCATATCCAGCGCGGTGGCACGCCCAGCGCCTTCGACCGCTGGCTGGCCACCCGCTTCGGGCTGCGCGCGATCGACACCGTCAAGGACCAGGACTTCGGCACGATGGTGGCGCTGCGCGGCACGGACATCGTGCGCATACCGCTCGCGGAGGCCACGGCGGGCACCAAGACCGTCGATCCCGCGCTCTACTCCGAATTCGGGGTGTTCTTCGGCTGAGCGCTCAGAGCGCGGGATGCGGCACGACCGCCACCGGGCAGTGGGCGTGGTGCAGTACGGGGTGGGCGACCGGCCCCAGCCGCAGCTCGGTCGGCCGGGTGGCCGCACGGCGCCCGATCACCAGCAGCCCGGCCCGCTCCGAGGCCCTCACCAGCGCCTCCGCCGGATTGAGCAGAATGACGTCCGGCACCACCGTGACCTCCGGATATCTCTCCCGCCACGGCCGCAGGGCGTCGGAGACCACCTGGCTCTCCTGGTCCTCCCATATCGCGCGGTCCTCCTCCAGTACCGTGAGCATCCAGGCCGACGGGGAGGCCGGGGGCAGCGCCCACGCATGCACGACCCGCAGCGGCACGCCCCGCTCCTGGGCGGCGCGGAACGCGAAGTCGGCCGGTGCCTCCGCCGGGGCATGCGTGTCGAAGCCGAGCTGCACCTCGTCCGTATGCGCACCGTCCCATCCGCCGCCCGTACGCCGCGCCTCCGGGACCGTGACGACCGGGCACTGAGCCATCGCCGCCACCCGCAGCGCCACGGAGCCCACCGCCAGCCCGTCGAAGCCTCCCCAGCCCCGGGCCCCGACCACCAGCAGCCCGGCGCCCGCGGCGGCCGTGAGCAGCGCTTCGGCCGGTTCGGCGGCGGTGTGCTCTCCTTCGACCTCGAGGTCCGGATCGCGTGCCCGGAAGTCGGCGACCGTCTGCCCGAGCATCTGCTCGCCCACGTACTGCCAGGCGTCCGCCCCGGGCACCGGCGAGACTCTGCGCGGCAGTGGCGGACTGGCGTGCACGAGCCGCAGCCCGCGCCCGCGCCGCGCCGCCTCCCGCGCGGCCCACTCGGCCGCCGTAAGGCTGCGCTGCGATCCGTCGACCCCCGCCACGACAGCGCCGCTCATCCGGGTCCTCCTCGGCTGCCGTCCGTTCTCCGGTCCGTTCCCCTGCCAACTGGAGCAGGTCCGTTTAGTCTAGATACGCGGCGAACATCCGACATGGTCGGAGGGGGCGCCGTACACAGACCGCGAGGGGTAGCGACCGCCTCCGGTCCGGGCCACCGGACCGGGGGCGGTTCTGCGAGCAGCGGCGGGCAAACACGGGCCAAGTCCCCCAAAAGTGGGGTGAGATGTCAAGGATTCGGGGGAAGCGGGAGCGTGCGGAGCGAGCGCAGGATGGGGGGGCGAGGTAAGGGAAGGAGAGGGAAATGCGCTCGATCTCATGGCACCTCACCTCACGTCGCTCAGCACTCTTCGTCGGTTTCGTCGTCGTGGTGGCCGTCGTGGTGGTCCTTGGGATGGTCTCCTCCTCCGAAAAGGCCTCCGGGAAAGCTTCCGGAGAGGCTTCCGGGGAAGCCCCCCGATTCGCCTCGACGGTCGAATACCGGCGCGAACCCGTAGGAAGGACCTCGGTCCCCGCGTTCACCTCCTCCGTCGGCCATGACCGCAAACGCGTGGTCTCGCCGTCCAACGGAGGCCGGGCCTTCCGCGGCGACACCCCCGGTCTCTACGCCGGCGTCCGGAACCGGCAGCCCTGCGACCGGCAGGGACTGACCCATGACCTCGACGCGGACAAGAAGAAGGGGGCCGCCTGGAGCCGGGTCCAGAACATCGGCCAGGACGACATCCCCGGCTTCGTCCAGCGGCTCACGAGCGTCACCCTGCGCTCCGACACCTATGCGAAGACCTACGGCTACCGCGGCGGGGTGAAGCCGGTGTCCGCCGTCCTCCAGGCCGGAACGGCGGTTTTCGTCGATGAGCACGGCGCGCCCGTCGTGAAGTGCGACTCCGGAAATCCCGTAAGGGTCTCGGCCCCGCCGCGCAACGCCAAGCCGACCTTCACCGGGCCCCAGTGGAACGGTTTCTCCCGGACCACGGTGACCGTCATCCGGCCGTCCACGAAGGACGTCAAGCACCTCGTCCTGGTGGGGACCGGCAAAACCGAGCTCCTGAAGCGCCCGCTCGGCGACGGTGACGGCAGCGGGGACCCGCGCGACACCGTGCTGGCACGGGCCGACTACCCGTCCACCCTGGCGATGCCGGGCGAGCAGCACGCCCCGCGCCTGCGGGAAGCGCCGAAGGTCAGCCTGAAGCCGTCCGACCGGTTCACCCCGCTGGAGACCGATCGCCCGTCCGCGACCCCCTCGCAGCAGTCGCAGCCCTCCGACCAGCCGTCGGATCCGGGTCAGCAGCCGCAGGACCAGCCCACGGATCCGGGCCAGCAGCCCCAGCCGCAGGACCAGCCCACGGATCCGGGCCAGCAGCCCCAGCCGCAGGATCAGCCGTCGGATCCGGGTCAGCAGCAGCCCCAGGACCAGCCCTCCGACCCGGGTCAGCAGCAGCCCCAGGACCAGCCCACGGATCCGGGCCAGCAGCAGCAGCCGCAGCCCCCGCCGAACCAACCCCCGCCCAATCAGCCGCCCCCGAACCAGCCCCCGCCACCGCCGCCGCCCAACCAGCCCCCGCCCAACCAGCCCCCGCCGAACCAACCGCCTCCGAACCAGCCTCCGCAGGACCAGCCACAGCAGCAGCCCGACCCCAACCAGCAGCAACCCCCGCAGCAGCCGCCCCCGTCCGGCCCCTGACGGGAGGGGACGACCCCCGCACACACGTAGGGCCCGGTTCGTACGAACCGGGCCCTACGTTTTTCGCGGCGGTAGCGGTGGGATTTGAACCCACGGAGGAGTTGCCCCCTCACGCGCTTTCGAGGCGCGCTCCTTCGGCCGCTCGGACACGCTACCGAGGGAGAGCCTAGCGGACGGGTGGCCGGTAACCGAAATCGGTTCCGGGATGGAGCCGGGACGGGACCGGGCGCAGGGGTCAGGACTTGCGGAAGAAGGTGGTCAGGGGGGCCGCGCACGCCTCCGCCAGGACGCCCGCGATGACCTCGGGGCGGTGGTTGAGGCGGCGGTCGCGGACGACGTCCCAGAGGGAGCCGACCGCGCCGGCCTTCTCGTCCACGGCGCCGTAGACCAGCCGGTCCAGGCGGGACAGGACGATCGCGCCGGCGCACATCGTGCACGGCTCCAGGGTGACCACCAGGGTGCAGCCGGTCAGCCGCCAGCCGCCGAGGTGGTGGGCGGCGGCTCGGAGGGCGAGGACCTCGGCGTGGGCCGTGGGGTCGCCGTGGGCCTCGCGCTCGTTGCGGCCGCGGCCGAGTACCGAGCCGTCCGGGCCCAGCACGACGGCGCCGACCGGCACATCCCCCGTCTCGGGTGCCCGTACCGCCTCCTCCAGCGCCAGGCGCATCGGGGCGCGCCAGGGATCGCGCAGGGGGTCGGGTTCGGGGCCGGGCAGGAGGCCGGTCAGCGGATCGGTCATGACGTCAGTGTGGATCGGTTCGTGCGGATCGGTTCGGTTCGCGATTCGTGTGGATCACTTGGATCAGTGCGGTGACGGGGTGGGTGGCATGGCTGCGGCGGTCAGCGCACCGCCTCCAGCCCCTCCATGCTGCAGCCCAGCATCTCGGCGATCGATTCGAGGGCGTCCCCGTCGAGGGACTTCAGCTCCTTCTCGTCCATGCCGTAGTCGGCCAGGATGTCGGCGTCGCCGAGCGGGCCGAGCGGGACCGGGGCGTCGTCCGCGTCCTCGTCGTCCCGGTCCGGCTCGCCGTCCTCGGTGCCGTCCAGGTCGACCAGGCTGTCCAGATCGTCGTCGGGGTCCCGGCCGAGCAGCTCGTCGGTGAGCATCGAGCCGTACGAGGTGCGGGCGGCCGCTGCCGCGTCCGATACGTAGATGTGCGGGTCGTCCTCGCCGTCCACACGGACGACGCCGAACCACGCGTCTTCGTGCTCGATGAAGGCCAATACCGTGTCGTCGTCCTTGGAGGCCAGACGGGCCAGTTCGATCAGATCCGTCAGGGTTTCCACGTCATCGAGCTCTGTGTCGCTCGCTTCCCACCCTTCTGCGGTGCGCGCGAGCAATGCGGCGAAGTACACCGTGACTCTCCCACTGGTCATAGGCGTGCCGGGGCGGGCGGGACAGTGTCCCGCCCCAATCGGAATCGTGGCAGAAACCGTCGCGTCGCGAGAGGTCTTCCACGCTGCGTCGTGCACCAGTCCAAAGAGATGTGGCTCACGCGGACGGAATCGAAACGCGCGGAAACCCCCTCCGGCGGTTCGGTGGAAGCCCACCAGAGATCACCAGGAAAAGGTCCGCATGTGTATCGCCCGGCGCATCCGGGCAGCGCGGGCCTGGCGGGGACGCACCCGGTTCCGCACCGCTCTGGCTTCGTTCAGCGCGCGCAGGAAGCGGTCGCGACGGCGGCGGCGTTCCGCGGAGGTTTCCTTCGCGGTCGCGTCGGCCATGGTCAATCACTCCTCGGGGCCGAGGTGTCGCCCGGGGGCACCCCGGGCGCTGCTGCCCACTTTCCCCCGAAACGGCGGTTTGATTCCAGTGCGGCGGCAGACGGTTGAGCGCGAGGGAGACGCACGGAGGGGGCGGACGGGGTCACCGGCGGCAGCCGGGCTCCGGAGGCTCGGTTAGTGTCGTTGCCATGCGGATCCACGTCGTCGACCACCCGCTGGTGGCGCACAAACTCACCACGCTGCGCGACAAGCGCACCGACTCCCCCACCTTCCGGCGGCTCGCCGACGAGCTGGTGACCCTGCTCGCGTACGAGGCCACGCGCGATGTGCGCACCGAGCAGGTCGACATCGAGACCCCGGTGACGGCCACGACCGGAGTACGGCTGTCCCATCCGCGCCCCATGGTCGTGCCGATCCTGCGGGCCGGTCTCGGGATGCTCGACGGCATGGTGCGGCTGCTGCCCACCGCGGAGGTCGGCTTCCTGGGCATGATCCGTGACGAGGAGACGCTCCAGGCGTCCACCTACGCCACCCGGATGCCCGAGGACCTCTCCGGCCGTCAGGTCTACGTCCTGGACCCGATGCTGGCCACCGGCGGAACGCTGGTCGCGGCGATCAGGGAGCTGATAGCGCGGGGCGCCGACGATGTGACCGCGCTGTGTCTGCTGGCGGCGCCGCAGGGTGTCGAGCTCATGGAGCGCGAGCTGGCGGGCGCGCCGGTGACGGTGGTCACCTCGTCCATCGACGAGCGGCTCAACGAGCAGGGGTACATCGTGCCCGGGCTCGGCGACGCGGGTGACCGGATGTACGGGAGCGCGGGCTGAGCTCCGCTCGAAGGCGCTGTGGGCTGAGCACCGCTTAAGGGCACTCCTCGGCGGTCAGCGGCCCAGGGTGCTCGCACGCGAGTGGTCGGGCGCCGGGTCAGTGGCAGGGCTTTCCGGAGGGCGCGGGCGAGGGCTTGGCCAGGGCGGCCAGCGCCTTGTCGGCGTCCTTCTGCTTGACCAGGTCCTTGAAACTGTTGCCGATGATCAGATCGATGTCCTTGCCGTTGCGCGCGTCGTTCTTGGTCTGGGCGCCGCTGAGCTGAGTGCCGAGCACATTGAAGGCCCCGTCGCCGGCGCCAGGGGCGCCGAGCAGCATCCCGGCGGTCTTGACCTTCTTGTCGTACTCGGCCGGGGCGTTGCCCACTTTCCCGATCTTGAAGCCGCGCTTCTCCAGCTCCTTCGCGGTGTCCTTGGCGAGGCCGGAGTGCGTGGTCGCGTTGTAGACGTTGACCGTGATCTGGGAGGGCTTGGGCAGTTTCCCGCCCGTACGGCCCTGTCGGCCGCTCTGACCGCTCTGGCCGCTGTCGGACTGGCCGGACTTCGCCTTCTCGTCGGGGCGCTTGTCGCCGCGCTCGCAGTCCCCGGTGCCGTGCGCCGCGCGGACCGTCTGGTCGTCGCGGCCGCCGGAGAAGACGTCGATGAGCTGAAGTGTTCCCCAGCCGACCAGGCCGAGCGTCAGGACCGAGCCGAATGCGGCGAACATCAGCCGCCGGCGGCTCCGGGGTCGGCTCATCCGCGGGTAGCGATCGCCCGTAATGCGGTACTTTCCGCCCATGCCGGGAGGGGTCAGCATGCTCATGAGCGCAGCGTAGTGCGACCAGGTGGCGATGCCTACTAAATGATCAATGGTTGGTGCTCAGACCAACCCGAAAGGGTCAACAGAGATCGGAAGTCGATCAGCGACGATCGGTCACCGGGGGCGCGGGCGCGGTCAGCTCTCGAGCTCCAGGACGCGCGCGTGCAGCACTTGGCGCTGCTGGAGCGCGGCGCGCACCGCCCGGTGCAGCCCGTCCTCCAGATAGAGGTCGCCCTGCCATTTCACGACATGGGCGAAGAGGTCCCCGTAGAACGTCGAGTCCTCCGCGAGCAGCGTCTCCAGGTCGAGCTGCTGCTTCGTCGTGACCAACTGGTCAAGACGTACCGGGCGTGGGGCGACATCCGCCCACTGGCGGGTGCTTTCCCGTCCGTGGTCGGGATAGGGCCGACCGTTTCCGATGCGCTTGAAGATCACACGGAAAGCCTACCGGGCAAGCCCCTCCCGGCGCAGCCAAGGCGCCCGAGTGCCGGGTCGGGGCCGATCTTCGCCGGGCTCGGAAAAACGGAAAAAATACTCTAAAGGGGCTAGGCGCTCAAAGGGGGTCGGAGTAACGTAAATAACAGCCTGCGGGGCGAGCGAGGGAGCTCGACCGGAGAGGCGCTCAGGACAGAGGACGTAAGTCCCCCGGAGCGTTTCCTAGATGGCCGTGCTGAGAGGCTCGAAGGTCGGGGAGACCGGAGAGCGACCTCCACTACCTGATACGGACAATGCCGCCGAAGGGAGCCCACCTCGCAGGTTTTGTCCTGCCCGCGCACCATGGCCTCATGGCTGTTCCCGAGCGTCCGCCGGAGCCGGATCAAGCGGTGGATGGTGCGCCTGACCGCGCGCCGGAGCCGCGCCGCTGTCTGGTCACCGGGGCCACCGGCTATATCGGCGGCAGGCTGGTCCCCGAGCTGCTGGCCGCGGGGCATCAGGTGCGGTGTGTGGCCCGCTCGCCCGAGAAGCTGCGCGATCACCCCTGGGCGGGGCGGGCGGAGACCGTACGCGGCGATGTGACCGACGAGGAGTCCATCGGCGCCGCCATGGAGGGCGTGGACGTCGCGTACTACCTGGTCCACGCGCTGGGCACCGGACCCGGCTTCGAGGAGACCGACCGCCGCGCCGCCCGGATCTTCGGCGACCGGGCCCGGGCCGCGGGGGTCCGCCGGATCGTCTATCTCGGCGGGCTGACCCCGGGCGGGGTCCCCGAGCGCGCGCTCTCGCCCCATCTGCGCTCCCGGGCCGAGGTGGGCCGGGTGCTGCTGGACTCCGGGGTGCCGACGGCCGTTCTGCGGGCCGGGGTGATCGTCGGCTCGGGCTCGGCCTCGTTCGAGATGCTCCGCTATCTCACCGAGCGGCTGCCGGTGATGGTGACGCCCCGCTGGGTGCACACCCGCACTCAGCCGATCGCCGTCCGCGATGTGCTGCGGCTGCTGGTGGGCTGCGCCACGCTGCCGGACGAGGTGCACCGGACCTTCGACATCGGCGGCCCCGACGTCCTCACCTACCTCGACATGATGCGGCGATTCGCGGAGGTGACCGGGCTGCGGCGGCGTCTGGTCGCACCGGTGCCGGTGCTCACCCCCAGGCTGTCCAGTCTGTGGGTCGGCCTGGTCACCCCCGTACCGGGCGCCATCGCCCGCCCGCTGGTGGAGTCGCTGCGCCATGAAGTGGTGTGCGCCGAACGGGACATCGTCCGCTATGTGCCGGACCCGCCGGGCGGGCCGCTCGGTGTGGACCGGGCGCTGGAGCTGGCCCTGCGGCGGGTCCGCGACGCGAAGGTGGCCACCCGCTGGTCCTCCGCCGCCACCCCCGGCGCGTCCAGCGATCCGCTGCCCACCGACCCCGGCTGGGCGGGCGGCAGCCTCTACCAGGACCGCCGCGCACGCGCGGTGGACGCCTCGCCGGAGGACGTCTGGCGGGTGGTGGAGGGGATCGGCGGGGAGAACGGGTGGTACTCGATGCCCCTCGCCTGGGCGCTGCGCGGCTGGATCGACACCCTGGTGGGCGGCGTCGGGCTGCGCCGGGGCCGCCGCGACGCGGCGCGGCTCAGGGTGGGGGACAGCCTCGACTTCTGGCGGGTGGAGGAGGTCCTGCCGCCCCGGCTGCTGCGACTGCGGGCCGAGATGCGGCTGCCGGGCCTGGCCTGGCTGGAGATGACGGTCGACCGGGGCGCGCGGGGCGGGACGGTGTACCGGCAGCGGGCGCTGTTCCATCCACGCGGCCTCGCCGGACATCTCTACTGGTGGTCGGTCGCGCCCTTCCACGCCCTCGTCTTCGGCGGTATGGCCCGGAACATCGCCGCCCGGGCCGAGAAGGACGTGGCCGGGACGGACAGGGGCGGGACGGACGCGGCCGGGACGAGTGCGTCCGCGTCCCGCTCGCGGTGAACCCCGCCGTCGGCCCGGCGGGTCCCGGGCTGCTGAGCCCCGCCGTCACCGGGACCCGTTCGAGGACCCGTTCGGGGATGCCTTCGGCCGCAGTCCCTCCAGGGCGATCGGCAGATGCCGGGGCCCGCGCAGCACCGCGTTGCGACGGTAGGTCGGCGGGTCCTCCAGCAGCCGGGGCTCATCCAGCCGCCGGGCCAGCTCGGTCAGCGCGATCTGCGCCTCCAGCCGGGCCAGCGGGGCGCCGAAGCAACTGTGGATGCCGCTGCCGAAGCCGAGGTGCTGGTTGTCCCTGCGCTGCGGATCGAACCGGTCGGGGTCGAGGAAGCGCTGCGGATCGCGGTTGCCCGAGGCCAGCAGCAGCCAGACGGACGCCCCCTTGGGGATGGTCACGCCCGCGATGTCGATCTCCGAGAGCGGGGTGCGCTGGGGAAGCATCTGCACCGGCGGATCGAACCGCAGCAGCTCCTCCACCAGCGGGACGACCAGATGGGGAGCCTTGCGCAGCCGGGCGAGCACATCGGGGTTGCGCAGCAGGGTCAGCATTCCGTTGGTGATGAGGTTGACGGTGGTCTCATGCCCCGCCACCAGCAGCAGCGCCGCGGTGCTCAGCAGCTCCACACGGCTCATCCGCCCCTCCGGGCCCTGCCCGTTGACCAGGTCGGAGAGCATGTCGTCGCGGGGTGCGCGGCGGCGCTCCTCCATCAGCTCGGACAGGTACATCGCCAGTCCCGTACGGGCCTGCCGGGTGATCCGCCGCCGCTCGGCGGCGTCCGCGTCCGGGTCGGGGTCCAAACTGACGGCGAGGGTCTCGGCCCAGGCGTGGAAGCGCGGCTCGTCCTCCCGTGGCACCCCGAGCAGCCGGCAGATCACGGTCACCGGGAAGGGGTAGGAGAAGTGGTCGACGAGATCGATCCGGTCCCGGCCCTCGAAGCCGTCGATCAGCTCGCCGACGATACGGGTGAGTTCGCCGCGCATGGCGTGGAGCCGGCGCGGGGTGTGCGGCGGGCCGAAGGGCGCCATCGCGAGCCTGCGCAGCCGGTCGTGCTCGGGCGGGTCCAGCCGCAGGAAGCTGGGCGGCAGCCCCGGGTCGTCCTCCTCGACCAGCTCCGGGGCGGCCTCGGGATCCAGATTGCGCGCCTCGGAGCTGAGCCGGGGGTCGTGCAGCAGACCGTGGATCTCCCAGTAGGTGGAGACGATGTACGGGCCCCCCTCGTCGTGCACCACGGGCGTCTTGCGCAGCTCGGCGTAGATCGGGTACGGGTCGGCACGATGGGCGTAGTCGGTGATCTGCCGCGCGAGTGAGCCTTGCGTCTGCGTCATGGCTGAGTGAGTTCCTTCGTCGGGGTCGTCCCCCTGCTCAGCATCGGTGAGGCGGCCCGGGCCCGCGCGTACAGCCCGGCCAAAGGGGCGAACGCACGACCGGGGCCCGGGGAAGAGGGCGGCGGCCCGTCGCTCGCTACCATGTAGCGCCACGCGCCGGGCGCGTGCGGTGTGGAAGGAGACGGTGTGACGGACCACGACCGGACCGGCGGGCCCGGCTGGCCCCGCCGCCCCCGTCGGCGTGGCCAGGGCGAACTGGAGGCGCAGGTGCTCGCCGCGCTGCGCCGGGCGCCGGGGCCGGTGACCGCCGCATGGGTGCAGGAGCGGATCGAGGGCGAGCTCGCCTACACCACGGTCATGACGATCCTGTCCCGGCTGTACGCCAAGCAGGCCGTGACCCGTGAACGCGCGGGCCGTTCCTTCGTCTGGCGGGCGGCGTCGGACGAAGCGGGGCTCGCGGCGCTGCGGATGCGCCGGGTGCTGGACGGCCAGGACAACCGTGAGGCGGTCCTGGCCAGCTTTGTGACCGGGCTGACCCAGGACGACGAGCGGCTGCTGCGCGACCTGCTGAGCGAGGTGGCGGAGGAGCCGGAGGACTGACCGATGGGTGTCTTCGTCTTCCTCCCGCTGGTTCTGCCCTTGACGGCGCTGCCGATCGCCCGGCTCGCCGAACAGCATCTCCACCCGCGCACCGCCACCCGGCTGCTGACGCTCGTCGGCACCGTCCTTACGGTGTGCTCCACGCTGTGCCTGGGGCTGCTCATGGTCGTCGGCACGGCACAACTGCCGGGCAATCCGCTGCCGGACAGCTGGTCGGACCCCGAAGTACGGGCGGCGGTGCCCTGGGACGCGGTGGCCGGAAAGGCGGCGATCGGCGCGCTGGTGGCGGTGGCCGTGTCCGGTACGGCCACCTGTCTGCGCCATGTACGGGTGCGGCGGGACGCCCGGCTCGCGCTCGCCGGGCTGCCGGAGTCACCGGTCGCGGTGCTGCCCGACGACAAGGCGTACGCGTACGCGCTGCCCGGCACGTCCGGGCGGACGGGGCAGCCGGGCCGGATCGTGGTCTCCACCGGGATGCTGGACAGCCTCAGCCCCCACGAGCGGCGGGCCCTGATCGCGCATGAGCGCGCCCATCTGACCGCGCACCACCACCGCTATCTGCTGGCCGCACAGCTCGCGGCGCGGGCCAACCCGCTGCTGCGGCCGCTGCGGACCGCGGTGGAGTACTGCGCCGAGCGCTGGGCGGACGAGGAGGCGGCCCGGGAGGTCGGTGACCGCCGGGTCACGGCGCGGGCGGTCGGCAAGGCCGCCCTGGTCTCCCAGGGCACGCCCGGGCCGGCCCTCGCCGGGTTCGCCGCGCCGGGGCCGGTGCTGCGGCGGGTCGCGGCGCTGCTGGGGCCGGTGCCGCCGTCCCGGCACTGGCCGCCGACGTGGACGGCGGCCGGGCTGGCCCTGTGGATCGCGGCGGTGGGCACGGCCGCGTCCGCCCTGTCGTCGGCGAACGCGGCGGTCGCCCTGGTCCTCGTTCTGCACGCCGCGACGCCGCTGTAGGACGCGCCTTACGGCTTATGCCCAGCGGCTTACGGCTTGGCGCTGACGACGTGCGGCTTATGGCATGCGGGGCCGCTATGGCATGCGGAGCCGCCTTACAGGTCGAACTCGGCCGGCGGGAGGTCCAGCGCGTAGCACGCCTCGCGGACCATGGCCTGCTCGGTCTTGTCGAAGTCGCCGTCGGCGCCCCCGATGACGATGCCGATCTGGATCACGGCGCGCGCCTCGGCGGGCTTCTTCTTGGCCTTGGCGACCTCCTGCATCACGCTCACCTTGCCGAAGTCGAAGTCGGTGGTGAGCTTGTTGAGGTAGTCGTTGAAGCGCCGCTGCAGATCGTCGGCCGGGAAGTTCTGCAGCACGTCATTGGTGGCGATCAGCTGGGCGACACGCTGCCGCTCGGACGGCTCGACCGAGCCGTCCGCCGCCGCCACCAGGGCACACATCGCCATGCTCGCGTCGCGGAACGCGCCGCTCTTCAAGTCGTTCTTCTTCTCGGCGAGCTGAGTCTGCATCGTCTGGGCGGATTCCTTGATGCGGTCCCACAGGGCCATGGCCACTCACACTCCATAGGGTCGTTAGCATCTACAGTTGTGTAGAAGTTAGCAGGCGGGGTCGGTCAAGGCCGGGCGGATCGGCCCTCTTCATCGCTCTCTGAACTTCCCGGAGGGGTAAACAAGTTCCCAAGTTGAGGAGGTGAAGGATGCGCTGGGCTGGGCGTAAACCGTCGTACGCGAGAGCTGAGCCTTTTCGGGCGAGGCGCGGCGGGCGCCACTATGGTGCGTGGAATGTTCCACTCCGCAACCCTCCGCCGAAACCTGGAAAGAGGCGGGATTTTCCCCGCAGGTTCCCCGGGAGGCAGCATGTGATGAACGTCTCGTCCTTACTGTCGGCGCGGCGGGCACCGGCGACCCCGCCCCCCGAGGCGGTACCAGCCTCGCCCCCCGCGCCGAAACAACGTGACGCGTTCTTCGACAACGCCAAGTACCTGGCGATCGTGCTGGTCGCGATGGGACATGCGTGGGAGCCCCTGCGGGGCGGCAGCAGAGCGGCGTCCGCGCTCTATATGACCGTCTACACGTTCCATATGCCGGCGTTCGTTCTCATCTCCGGCTACTTCTCGCGGAGTTTCGATTTCCGGCCGGACCGGCTCAAGCGCCTGATCACGGGTGTCGCCGTCCCGTACCTCCTCTTCGAGGTCGCGTACACCTTCTTCAAGCGGTGGGCGGGCGACGATCCGTCCTATCCGATCACCCTGCTCGACCCCTGGTACCTGACCTGGTTCCTGATCGCGCTCTTCGTCTGGCGGCTGACCACGCCGCTGTGGCGGATCGCGCGGTGGCCGGTGGCGCTGGCTCTCCTCGTCGCCGCGCTCGCCACCTGTTCACCGGATATCGGTGACGACCTCGATCTGCAGCGGGTGCTGCAGTTCCTGCCCTTCTTCGTGCTGGGGCTGCATCTGCGGCCGGAGCACTTCCGGATGATGCGGCGACGCGAGGTCAGACGGCTGTCCGTGCCGATGGCCGCCGCCGCGGTGATCTTCGCCTACTGGGCCGTGCCGCGGATGAACCCCGCGTGGCTCTACCGCCGGGACAGCGCGCAGGAGCTCGGCGCGCCGTGGTGGGCCGGGCCGGTGATGACGTTCGCCCTCTTCGGCTGCTCCATGGTGCTCACCGTGTGCTTGCTCGCATGGGTGCCCCGGCGCCGGATGTGGTTCACGGTGCTCGGCGCCGGGACGCTGTACGGCTATCTGCTGCACGGCTTCCTGGCCAAGGGCTCCCGCTTCTGGGACTGGTACGACCACCCATGGCTGCACCGGCCGCTGGGGGAGATCGCGGTGACGGCGGTGGCGGTGGCCGTGGTGACCGCCCTGTGCACACCGCCCGTCCAGCGGATGTTCCGGTTCGCGATGGAGCCGCGGATGGAATGGGCCTTCCGGCCGTCCGCGCGGTCCGTCGGCGGAGCCGCCGCCGACCGGCCCGGCAGCACCGAATCGGCCCGTACGGCGACCGCGTCCGCCTCCCGCTAGGCGCGGCGTCCGCCTCCCACTAGGCGTGCTCACGTGCCCCGTCAGGCGCGCTCACCGCGCCCCGTGGTGACCCGGCCGACGGCCCTTGCCACGGGGTGGTGGGCGGTGAGCGGCGCGGTGAGCGGTGCAGGGTACCGGTCGCGGCAGCGCATTCGTGTGACTAATGAGGCTTTCGGATAGGCCGAGAGTGGCATGGGTAGCCCGTAGCCGACCCCGGTCCGTAGCCGACGGCTACGGGCCACCGTCGCACGGAGAGGCGCCGGCCCAGCAGTGACACAGCCCTTTCAACTCCCCGAGTTCTACATGCCGTATCCGGCCCGGCTGAACCCCCATCTCCAGGAGGCACGGGAGCACTCCACCCAGTGGGCCCGCGCGATGGGAATGCTCGAGGGCTCGGGGATCTGGGAGCAGAAGGATCTCGACGCCCACGACTACGCCCTGCTGTGCGCGTACACCCACCCCGACTGTTCCGGCGCGGAGCTCTCGCTGATCACGGACTGGTATGTGTGGGTCTTCTTCTTCGACGACCACTTCCTGGAGACGTTCAAGCGCTCCCAGGACCGTGAAGCCGGTAAGGCGTATCTCGACCGGCTGCCCGCCTTCATGCCGATGGATCCGGCCGCCGGGACTCCCGAGCCCACCAACCCGGTCGAGGCGGGGCTCGCGGATCTGTGGGCGCGGACGGTGCCCTCGATGTCGTCGGACTGGCGGGCCCGGTTCCGGGAGAGCACCGAGAATCTGCTCAACGAATCGCTCTGGGAGCTCTCGAACATCAACATCCACCGGATCCCCAATCCGGTCGAGTACATCGAGATGCGCCGTAAGGTCGGCGGCGCGCCCTGGTCGGCCGGGCTGGTCGAGCATGCGGTGGGGGCCGAGGTGCCGGCGGTGATCGCCGGGTCGCGGCCGATGCGGGTGCTGCGCGACGCCTTCGCGGACGCGGTGCATCTGCGCAACGACCTGTTCTCCTACCAGCGGGAGATCGAGGACGAGGGCGAGCTCAGCAATGGCGTCCTGGTCCTGGAGACGTTCCTGTGCTGTACCACCCAGGAGGCGGCCGACTCCGTCAACGAGCTGCTCACCTCACGGCTGCGGCAGTTCGAGGACACCACGCTCACCGAGCTCGGCCCGCTCTTCGCCGAGCACGGCCTGGACCCGGCGGCCTGTGCGGGCGTCCTCGCCTACGTCAAGGGGCTCCAGGACTGGCAGTCCGGCGGCCATGAGTGGCATATGCGCTCCAGCCGCTACATGAACGGGGCACATGGCGCGGACGAAGCGGGCGGCGCGGGCGGCGCTCACGGCGCCGACGAGGCGGGCGGCACCGGCCAGGTGGCCAAGGCCCCGGCGTGGTCCCCCTTCGCGCTCAGCGGCCTCGGTGTCTCCGCGGCGAGCCTGCCGCTGACCACCGGCCGGGCGGAGGCGGCCAGGGCGCGCACGTTCAGCCATGTCCCGTTCCAGAAGACCGGGCCGTCCCTGCTGCCGGACTTCTTCATGCCGTTCACCCTCCGGCTCAACGCACATCTGCCCGCCGCCCGCCGCCATCTGACCGACTGGGCACACCGGATGGGCATCCTCGAACCGCAGCCCGGCATCCCCGGTTCGCGGGTCTGGGACGAGGAGCGGCTGCTCGCCGCCGATCTCCCGCTGTGCGCGGCGGGCATCCACCCGGACGGCTCCCTGGACGAGCTCGACCTGGCGTCGGGCTGGCTGGCCTGGGGCACCTACGCGGACGACTACTACCCGGCGGTCTTCGGCCGCACCCACGACCTGGCCGGAGCCTGGGCGTGCAACGCCCGGCTCGGGGCGTTCATGCCGCTCGACGCGGGCCCCACCCCGGTCCCGGCGACCGCGCTGGAGCGCTCGCTGGCCGATCTGTGGGGCCGTACGGCGGGCCCGATGGAGGACTCGGCGCGCCGCGATCTGCGGCAGTCCGTCGAGGACATGACCGCCAGTTGGCTGTGGGAGCTGGCCAACCAGACGAAGAACCGGATCCCCGACCCGGTCGACTACATCGAGATGCGCCGGCACACCTTCGGCTCCGACCTCACCATGAGCCTGTGCCGACTGGCGCGCGGACGGCGGGTGCCGCCCGAGATCTACCGCAGCGGCCCGGTCCGGTCGCTGGAGAACGCCGCCATGGACTACGCGACGCTGCTCAACGACGTCTTCTCGTACCAGAAGGAGATCGAGTTCGAGGGCGAGGTCCACAACGGCGTCCTCGTCGTCCGGAACTTCTTCGACTGCGACTATCCGACCGGGGTCGCCGTCGTGAACGATCTGATGACGTCCCGGATGCGGCAGTTCCAGCATGTCGCGGAGCACGAGTTCCCCGTGCTCTACGAGGACTTCGGCCTGGCGCCGGAGGCCCGGAAGGCGATGGACGGCTATGTGCGGGAGCTGCGCCACTGGATGACCGGGATCATGAACTGGCACCGGGAGGTCCCGCGCTACCGGGAGGCGGAGCTGCTCCGCGTGCACCGGCAGCCGATGGGGGCCGGGGCCGGATCGGCGGCGCGGCCGGTGGCCCCGTGGCACGGGCCCACCGGGCTCGGCACTTCGGCCGCGCGGATTCCGGTGCCCGCCGGGGCAGTCGGAGCACGTCCGTAAGGATCTCGGGGCCGTATGGGCCCCGGGTCCGTAAGGGCCTTGAATCGGCCGCCCCGCCTTGTCCGTCGGGACATGGCGGGGCGGCCACTTGTCGGACTGACCGGACTGACCGGACTGACCGGACTGACCGGGCCGTCCGGGCCGTCCGGGCCGATGCCCCGATGCCAGGTGCTCTTCCCTCGACCGTCCGCTTCCCGAACCATGGGTTCTGTCCCTGGGCCCCTAAGGAAGGCGAGCGACCGTGACCACGACGGATGACGACCTCTGCTTCAGGACCGCGCTGGACCTCAGCCGCCTGCTGCGCACCCGCGAGCTGTCCGCGCGCGAGCTGCTCGAGGCCCATCTGGCCCGTATCGAACGGGTCAACCCCGCCGTCAACGCGATCGTCACCCTCGTCGCGGACCGTGCCCGCGAGGCCGCCGAACGGGCCGATGAGCGGATCGCGGCGGGGGAGGAGCTCGGGCCGCTGCACGGGCTGCCCATCGCCCACAAGGACACCCACAACACCGCGGGCATCCGCACCACCCATGGCTCGCCGCTCGCCGACGGCGTGCCCGACCAGGACGATCTGCTGATCGAACGGATCCGGGCCGCCGGGGCGATCACCATCGGCAAGACCAATGTGCCGGAGTTCGGGGCCGGTTCGCACACCTTCAACCCGATTTTCGGCGCCACCCACAACCCGTACGACCTGGGGCGCAGCGCGGGCGGCAGCAGCGGGGGCGCGGCGGCCGCGCTGGCCTCCGGCATGATCCCGATCGCGGACGGCAGCGACACCGGCGGCTCGCTGCGCAACCCGGCCTCGTTCTGCAATGTCGTCGGTCTGCGCCCGTCGCCCGGGCGCGTCCCCGCCTGGCCCGCCGCGACCGCCTGGAGCACCCTGGGCGTCAGGGGGCCGCTGGCCCGTACCGTGGCCGACGCCGCCCTGCTGCTGTCCGCCATCGCCGGACCCGACGCGCGGTCGCCGATCGCCCTGGAGGAGCCCGGCGCCCGCTTCGCCCGCCCCCTGGACCGCGATCTGACGGGGCTGCGGGTGGCCTGGTCGCCGGATCTCGGGGGGCTGGTGCCGGTCGAGCCCGAGGTGGCCGCGGCGGTCGAGTCGGCGGTGGAGGTCTTCACCGACCTCGGCTGCGTCGTGGAGCGGGCCTGCCCGGACCTGGCCGAGGCCGAGGAGGTCTTCCGTACGCTGCGCGCCTCGATGTTCGAGGTCGCCTTCGGCACGCTCATGGACCGCCACCCCGACGGTCTGAAGCGGACGATCCGGGAGAACGCCGAGGAGGGGCGCAAGCTCAGCGGACCGGATGTCGCCCGCGCGGAGGTGCTGCACACCCGGCTCTACCACCGCGTCCGGGAGTTCTTCGGCCGCTATGACGTGCTGCTGCTCCCGGTGAGCCAGGTGCTGCCCTTCGACGTCGGCATCGAGTACCCGACCGAGGTCGCCGGGGTGGCCATGGACGACTATCTGGACTGGATGCGCTCGGCGTATCTGATCAGCTCGACCGGCAGTCCGGCGCTGTCCGTACCGGCCGGGTTCACACCCGGCGGGCTGCCCGTCGGACTGCAGATCGTCGGGCCGCACCGGGCGGACTTCGCGGTCCTCCAGGTCGGCCACGCCTTCGAGCAGGCCACCGGGCACTGGCGGCGGCGCCCGGCGGGCATCGGGTGACCAAGGGAGCACACCAGGGCGGCGGGACGGTGCCGCGCCCGGCCGCTACCGCCGATGATCGCGTTCCACCCATGGGAAGGAGCACATCCGTGCCCGCTGCCACCGGCCCGTCCCGTGTCACCGGCCCGTCCCGCCCACCCCGCAGCGCCATCGTCATCGGCGCGGGCATGGTCGGCCTCGCCACCGCCTGGTCGCTGCGGAACCACGGCGTCGAGGTCACCGTCGTGGAGCGGCGTCACCCCGCGGCCGGGGCGTCCTGGGGGAACGCCGGCTGGCTGTCCCCGGCCCTGACGCTGCCGCTGCCCGAACCGGCCGCCCTCCGCTACGGGCTGCGCAGCCTGGTCTCCCCCGAGTCGCCCGTCTACATACCGCCCCGGCCCGATCCCCGGCTCGCCCGCTTCCTGCTCTCCTTCACCCGGAACTGCACCCCGCGCCGCTGGCGGGTCCTGGCCGCCACCTTCGCCACGCTGAACCGCCATGCGCTGGACGCGTACGACGCCCTCGCGGCGGACGGCGTCGCCGAGCCGACCCGGCCTGCCGAACCCTGCCTGCTCGCCTTCCGCACCGCGGCCGGGCGCGCCGCGATGGTGGAGGAGCTGGAGCAGGCCCGCGCGGCCGGTTTCTCGATCGCGTACGAGCAGATCGACGGGGACCGGGCCCGCGAGCTGGAGCCGACGCTCGGCGACGGCATCGGCGCGGCCGTCGAACTCCACGGCCAGCGCTATCTGAACCCGGGGAACTTCGTCCGCGCGCTGGCCGACGCGGTGCGCGAGCGCGGCGGCGAGATCCTGGAGCGCACGGAGGTGTCCGGAATCCGGGACCTGGGGCGGGGCGTGGCCGTCACCACCTCCCGGGGCCGACTCCGCGCGGATGTCGCCGTCGTTGCCACTGGCGCCTGGCTGGACGGGCTGGTCCGGCCGTTCGGGGTCCGGGTGCCGGTCCAGGCCGGACGCGGCTACAGCTTCAGCGTGCCGGCCGAGGGCGCCCCCACCCGTCCCACGTATCTGGCCGCCCAGAAGGTCGTCTGCACCCCGCTGGGCGAGGGCCGGGTGCGGGTCGCCGGGATGATGGAACTGGCGCCCGTGGAACGGCCGGTGGACCCGCGCCGGATCCAGGCGATCATCGCGGCGGCCCGTCCGCTGCTGCGCGGTATCGACTGGGACGCCCGTACGGACACCTGGGTCGGTGCCCGTCCCTGCACCCCCGACGGACTGCCGCTGGTCGGCCCGACCGCCTCCCCGCGCGTCTATGTCAACGGCGGCCACGGCATGTGGGGTGTGGCCCTCGGCCCGCTCAGCGGACGGCTGCTGGCCGACGCCATCGCGACCGGCACCTCGCCGGCCGAACTGGCCCCGCTGCATCCGCTGCGCTGATCCCCGGCTGTCCCCGGCTGTCCCCGGCTGTCCCCGGCTGTCCCCGGCTCTGTTCCTGTCGTCGCGCCGATCGTCCGGTCCTGTCGTCGGGCGCGCCGATCGTCCGGGCGGAGGTTTTGGCCCAGCGCTCTCGGAAACCCGCCGTGGTGAGCGACACGACCACATCGAAAGGAGTCACCGATGAGCACCGTGCGGGAGTCCGTCGAGGTTGGGGTTCCGCTCCACACCGCCTACAACCAGTGGACGCAGTTCACCGAGTTCCCGAGGTTCATGGAAGGTGTGGATCAGGTCACCCAGGTGGACGAACGCCACAACCACTGGGCGACCTCCATCGCCGGTGTGCACCGGGAGTTCGACACCGAGATCGTGGATCAGCTTCCCGATGAGCGCATCGCATGGCGCACCACCTCCGGTGAGGTGCGGCAGCAGGGCCTGGTGACCTTCGAGCCCCTCGACGAGCGCCACACCCGGGTCAATCTGGCCCTGGTCTTCCAGCCGAGCGGGATGGCGGAGAAGGCCGCGGACCTGACCGGGACGCTCGACCGGCAGGTGAAGGGGGACCTGCGGCGGTTCAAGGACTTCATCGAGCGGCGCGGCGAGGCGGAAGGCGCCTGGCGCGGCCGGATCTCCCCCGGCTGACCACACCGCGCGGCCGGCTCTCCCCGGCCGACCGCACTGATTCCATACGTCCGTGAGGGGCGCCGACCGCACCGGTCGGCGCCCCTCACGCGGGTCCGATCTCTCAGATCTTGCCCATCCGGTCATACCGGGAGCAAGCTGGATGTATGGGTGTTCAAACAGCGCCTACGCTGATCACATCCGTACAGCGGGCCTTCCGGCTGATGGAGGCGGTGGGCGCGCATGAGGGCGGTGCGCCGGCCAAGCGGCTCGCACGGGAGACGGGGCTGCCGCTGGCGACCACCTACCACCTGCTGCGGACGCTGGTCCACGACGGCTATGTGCACCGGCTGGACGACGGCGGATTCGTGATCGGCGACAAGCTGCGCACCCTCGAATCCGGAAGCCGGGATCAGGCGCTGCTCGCCCGGGTCCGGCCCACCCTGACCGCGCTGCGCGACGAGCTCTCCGCCGCCGCCTACCTCACCTTCTACGAGGAGGGCGAGATCCGGGTCGTGGACATCGTCGACGGCCCGCAGGCGCCCCGGGTCGATCTATGGGTGGGGTGCGAGGAGGCCGGGCACGCCACCGCGCTGGGCAAATGCGTACTGCGCGAGCTGGACGACGACGCCCGCTACGAGTACCTGTCCCGCCATCCGCTCGTCGATCTCACCCCGCGCACCGTCACCCGCTCCGACGATCTGCTGCGCCGGCTGGACTCCCCGACCGGCAGCCCGCTGGTCGCGGACCTGGAGGAGTACGCCCTGGGCACGGTCTGCTTCGCGGTGCCGGTCCACTGCGGGGACCGGCTCGGCTCGCTCGGGATCTCGCTGCCGGTGGACCGGCTGGCCCGGCTGGCGAGGATGGATCCGCACCGTGAGCTGTTCCGGACCCGCCTGGTCCCGACGGCGAACCGGGTGAGCAGACACCTCTCGCTCACTATCTGAAAACGCGGCCCTTGCCGAACCTATGGAATCGCTGTTTCTCTGGATGTAACGGACATCTCCGGTATCACTTGTCCCCAGTGGAAGAGAGCAGCGAAGCAGGTCATGTTCCCGGCCCGACTCCGCCCATCCGACCCTGACCAGCTGGTCGGCCGTCGGCACTTCGTTCCCGCGGTCCCCGTCATCATCATTTGTGGGGTGGCCCTGCTGGCCCTCGTCACCTCGGAGGGGCTGGCCTGGCTGCCACTGCTCGCCGTTGGTCCAGCGCTCGCCGCCGCCCAGTGCGGACCGTACGGGGTGATACGCATCGGGCTGCTCGCCGTGGCGGTGGGCGCGTTCCTGGGCACCCAGGGCGTGGAGCCGATGCGCACCCAGGCGATCCTGCTGGCCACGCCCGCCGCCGTGGCCCTGGCGAGCTGCGGGGCCAGTGCCCTGCGCAGACGCCGTGAGCGGGTGCTCGCCGACGTCCGCTCGGTCGCCGAGGCCGCCCAGAACGCCCTGCTGAAACCGGTGCCCGCGCGGGTCGGCCAGTTTCAGGTGGCCGTCCGCTACAGCGCCGCTGCCGCGGAGGCACGGGTGGGCGGCGATCTCTATGCCCTGCTGCCCACGCCGTACGGGGTCCGGCTGATCGTCGGCGATGTGCGCGGCAAGGGGCTGCCCGCGGTGAGCACCGCCGCGCTGGTGCTCGGTGTCTTCCGCGAGGCCGCCTACGACGAACCCGACCTGCTCGACGTCGTCGCCCGGATCGAGCGCAGCCTGTCCCGCAACCTGGCGCCCGACGACTTCGTCACCGCCGTGGTCGCCGGATACCCCAGCGACGGCCGGATGGAGCTCGTCAACTGCGGACACGCCCCGCCGCTGCTGGTCGGCGAGTCCGGCGTCATCGCCGTCGAGCCCACCCGCCCGGCCCCGCCGCTCGGTCTGGCCTCCCTGGGCGGCGATCTGCCGAGCCTCCAGGTGGTGCCGTTCGCCGGCGGGGACCAGCTGCTGCTCTACACCGACGGGGTCATCGAGGCGCGGGACCGCGGCCGGGAGTACTTCCCGCTGCTGGAGCGGGTGCCGCGGCACGTCTGCGACGAGCCGTCCCGCACGCTCGCCTCGCTCCACGACGAACTGCTGACCCATGTGGGCGGGCGGCTCCACGACGACGCGGCGCTGCTGCTGCTGCGTAAGCCGGTGCTGGGCGCGGTGCGCGCGGCGGCCGACATGCCGTCGGCGTGAGCTATATGCCGTCGGTGTGAGCTGCGCCGCATGGCGCGACCGGCTCAGACGACGCCCTGGGCGGCCATCGCCTCCGCCACCCGCACGAATCCGGCGGCGTTCGCGCCCAGGGCGTAGTCGTCGGGAGAGCAGTCGTAGCGGTCGGCGGTGGTGCGGCACAGGGTGTGGACCTCGGTCATGACGGCCGCGAGGCGGGCCTCGGTCTGGGCGAAGGTCCAGCGCTCGCGGGAGGCGTTCTGCTGCATCTCCAGGGCGGAGGTGGCCACCCCGCCCGCGTTGGCGGCCTTACCGGGGCCGAAGAGCACATCGGCCTCCCGGAAGATCTCGATCGCCGCCGGGGTGCAGGGCATGTTGGCGCCCTCGGCCACGGCCAGCACGCCGTTCTTGACCAGGGCGATCGCGCTCTGCTCGGTCAGCTCGTTCTGGGTCGCGCAGGGCAGGGCGACCTCGCAGGGCACCTCGAAGACCGAACCGCGGCCGGAGAAGACGGCGCCCGGCTTGGCGGCGGCATAAGCGGCGATCCGCTCCCGGCGGACCTCCTTGATCTCCTTGAGCAGGGCGAGGTCGATTCCGTCCGGGTCGACCACATGGCCGGTGGAGTCGGAGCAGGCCACCACCCGTCCGCCGAGGGAGTGGACCTTCTCGATGGCGTAGAGGGCCACATTGCCGGACCCGGAGATGACGACCGTAAGGCCGTCGAGATCCTTCTTACGGGTGCGCAGCATCTCCTGGGCGAAGTGGACGGTGCCGTACCCCGTGGCCTCGGTACGCGCGGGTGAACCGCCCCAGCCGACCGGCTTACCGGTCAGCACACCGGCCTCGAAGCGGTTGGTCACCCGCTTGTACTGGCCGAAGAGATAGCCGATCTCGCGGGCGCCCACCCCGATGTCCCCGGCGGGCACGTCCGTGTGCTCGCCGAGGTGGCGGTACAGCTCGGTCATGAAGGACTGGCAGAACCGCATGACCTCGCCGTCCGAGCGCCCCTTGGGGTCGAAGTCCGCACCGCCCTTGCCGCCGCCGATGGCCAGGCCGGTCAGCGCGTTCTTGAAGATCTGCTCGAAGCCGAGGAACTTCACGATGCCCAGATTGACGCTGGGGTGGAAGCGCAGGCCGCCCTTGTAGGGGCCCAGCGCGCTGTTGAACTCCACCCGGAAGCCGCGGTTGACCTGCACCTCGCCGTCGTCGTCCACCCAGGGCACCCGGAAGACGAGCTGCCGCTCCGGTTCGCACAGCCGCTCCACGATCCGGGCGTCCAGATACTCCGGATGCGCGCCGAGCACGGGGGCGAGGGTCGGCAGCACCTCGCGCGCCGCCTGGTGGAACTCGGACTCCCCGGGGTTGCGGTGCACGATCTGCGCGTAGACGGCCTCGATGCGGGCGCTGACATCCATGGGTGCCTGATGCCTCTCTGTTGTCTTCTGTCTCATATGCCGGTCCTGTGGGGATGTCCAGGATCTTGTCCCCGGCGGGGTTCACCACGGCGGCGCGCCCAGGGAGTCGCTCGCGGACCGGGAAGATCAGGCGATGGTGGAGCCTGCTCCACCCCGGGGTGGGGGCCGTACCACCTGCAGGTACGGGACTGTGCTCTCTCCCGCGCGTCCGCGCCCGTTTCTAGCGTTCTCGGTGACCGGCGGACCCGTTTGATCCGCCCGGAGCTGACGGAGGGGCGGACCGATGAAGAGGCAGTGGCGCGGCCGTACGACGGCCACCGCGGAGCAGGCGGGGACCTGGCACCACGCGCTGACCCTGGACGGGGTCACCCGGGAGTACCGGCCGGGGGTCGTGGCGCTGCACCCCATCCATCTGACGGTGCCGCGCGGACGGTTCCTCGCGGTGATGGGCCCTTCGGGGTGCGGGAAGTCGACGTTGCTGCAGTGCGCCGCCGGGCTCGACCGGCCGACGGCGGGCACGGTGCGCATCGGCGGCACCCAACTGTCCTCGCTGAACGAGGCGGCGCTGACCCGGCTGCGGCGGGAGCGGATCGGCTTCGTCTTCCAGGCCCACCACCTGGTGCCCTCGCTGAGCGTCGCGGAGAACGTCGCCCTGCCGCTGATGCTCGGCGGCGAGAGCCCCGGCGACCGGCATCTGCGGGCCCTCGCGGCGGTCGGGCTGGGGGACCGGGGCGGCGCCGTGCCGTCGGAGCTGTCCGGTGGGCAGTGCCAGCGGGTGGCGATCGCCCGCGCGCTGGTGACCACGCCCGACATCGTCTTCGCCGACGAGCCGACGGGGGCGCTCGACCCCGCCGCCGCGGAGGAGGTGCTGACGCTGCTGCGGCAGGCCGTCGACCGTGAGGGCCATACGGTCGTCATGGTCACCCATGACCCGTTCGCCGCCGCCTGGGCCGACGAGGCGCTGTTCCTGATGCGGGGGAAGCTGGTCTGGCGGCAGGAGCGGCCGGAGGCGGCCGACATCCGCCGCATCCTCAAGGAGCTGGGCGGGCGGACGGCATGAAGGTCGCCGCCCTGCTGGCCGCACGCGCCACCCGTGCCCACCGTAAGGCGTGGACCGCCGTCTTCGCCGCGCTCACCCTCACCTCCCTGCTGCTCGGCGCGTTCGGGCTGACCCTCGCCTCGGCCTGGAGCGCACATCCACGGGTGGAGCGGTACGCCGGAGCCGACCTCGTCGTGGCCGGCGACCAGACCACCCGCTTCAGCGCGGCGTCGCTGGGCGACCGCGAGACCGCGAGCGCCGGGCTCACCGAGCGGGTCCGGATCCCCCGTACGGCGCTGACCGCGGTGCGCGGGGTGCCCGGGGTGCGGACGGCCGTCGCCGACCTGGAATTCCCGGTGGGCCGCGCGGGCCGGTCCGCCACCGGACGGCCCTGGGAGGCCGCCCAGTTGGCGCCCTACGCGCTACGGACGGGGCGCGCCCCGCAGCGCGCGGACGAGGTCGTGACGGGCGGCGGCGCGGGCCGCGTCGGGGCGCGGCTGACGCTGCGCGTGGGCGGCCGCGACACGGCGTACACCGTCGTGGGCGTCGCCGAGGGCCCCGGCTCCGCCGTCTGGTTCACCGGCGCCGAGGCCCGCCGCCTGGCCGGCCACCCGGAGGCGCTGGACGCCGTCGGGGTCGTCGCCGAATCCGGCACGGTCCCGGGGGAGTTGGCCGGGCGGGTGCGGAAGGCCCTCAAGGCGGCCGGTGTCACCGACGTCGGGCACCGCGCGGACGGTGACCCGGCCGCCGTGCGCGTCCTGACCGGGGGCGAGCGGGGAGAGGCCGAGTTCCTGGCCGCCGCGCCCGCCCGCGGCGAGCTGCTGGCGGCGCTCGGCTCCGTGGCCGGTGCCGTCGTCCTGGTGGCGCTGCTCGTGGTCTCGTCGACCATCGTCCAGGCGCTGCGGCAACGCTCCCATGAGCTGGGCCTGTTGCGGGCGGTCGGCGCCACACTGGGACAGTTGCGCGGTGCCGTGGGCCGGGAGGTGGGGCGGGTCGCGGCCTGGGCGGCGCTGGCGGGCGCGGCCGGGGCGGTCCCCGCGTACCTGGGGCTGCGCGCACTGCTGGACGCCCGGGGCGCGCTGCCCACCGGACTCGAGCTGACGCTCCCCCCGCTGCTGTGGCCCGTGCCCCTGGTCACCGCCGCCGTCACCGTCCTGGTGGCCGGGATCGCGGCGCTCATCGGCTGCTCCGGGACCGCCAAGCTGCGCCCGGCGGAGGCGCTGCGCGAGCGGGCACCCGGCAGTGCGCGCCGCATCACGGGGCTGGTGCTGCTGTTCGTGGGCGCGAGTTCGGCCGGGACGGCCGCCCTCCAGCAGGGCGCGACCGCGGCGGCCGCGGCCGGTGGGGCGGCGGTGACGATGGTGATCGCCTGCGCCGTGCTCGGACCGTGGATCGCCGAGGGGGCGATGCGGCTGCTCGGCGCTCCGCTGCGGCTGTTCGGCCCCGGTGGCCGACTCGCCGCCGCCAACTGCGCCGCGTCCGCCCACCGGCTGGGCGCGGCGATCACCCCGATCGTGCTGGTCACCGCGTTCGCCGGGGTCCAGCTCGCCGGGGGCGCGACCATGACCCACGCGGGGGACGCCCAGGCTCGCCAGGTGCTGCGCGCCGATCTCGCGGTGCGCGCGGACGGCGGGCTCCCGGCCGGTGCGGTGAAGCGGATCCGCGAGGTCCCGGGGGTACGGGCGGCGACAGAGGTCGTCCCCGGCACGGTGCTGCTGGCGCGGAGCCAACTCGGTGCGCCCGAACTGGAGCGGCTGCCGGTCTTCGGCGTCACCCCGGAGCGGCTGACCCACACCCTCGACCCGGGCGTGCGGGACGGGGACCTCGCCCGGCTCCGGCCCGGCACGGTCGCCGTCGGCGCCGACCGGGCGGACTCCCTGGGCGCACGGCCCGGCTCCACGGTGACCCTACGGTTCGGGGACGGTCAGGAGACCCGGCTGCGGGTCGTGGCGACGTACCAACGCTCGCTCGCGCTAGGGGACTTCCTCCTCTCCCGGGAGGATCTGCTGCGCCACACGTCCCTGCCCGCCGCGGGCCGGGTCCTGGTCGCGACCGTGCCCGATGCCGACCGTAAGGCGGTCACGAAGGCGCTGGCGCGGGCGGTGCCCGGGGCCCGCGTGGAGCGGGACCCGGCGCCGGTGCGGGGCGAGGCGGCGGAGCAGGCGCTGGCCGAGGTGGTATCGGTGGCGGTCGTCGGGGCGGTCGGCGGCTTCACGGTGATCGCCGTCCTGAGTACCCTCGCGCTCATCGCCACCGGACGCCGCCCCGAGCTGCGGCTGCTACGGCTGGCGGGCGCGGGCCGCCGCCAACTGCGCCGGATGCTGCGCCTGGAGGCGGCGGCCACGGTGGTGACCGGGCTGGTGGTGGGGGCGGTCGTGGCGTCCGTACCGCTGCTGGCCTTCAGCATGGCCATGGCGGGCACGCTGCCGTACCTGCCGCCGGTGCAGGCCGCGGTGATCGTCTCGGTGGTCGTGGTGACGGCGGCGGCCGGGTCGCTGCCACCGGTATGGACGACGCTGCGGGGACGTTATCCGCGGTCTTTCAGCCCCTCCGGCGATTGAGGAGCGGGGTCCGGGGCGGAGCCCCGGTGGGGGTGAGAGGGCGGAGCCCCCTCTTTCGGGAAGGGGCGGGGTGGTGAAAGCCACAGCTCACGCGGCCGCGAACGCTGCCGGAGCCGAGATCTCGGTGGGGCCGGGGACCCGCACCGGACGGGGGACCCGCACCGGGCCCGGGACCCGCACCCGGCCCGGGACCCGCACCGGGGCCGGGACCCGCACCCGGCCCGGCCCTACCGCTTGTCCGCCGACTCCCCCTTGCCCGCCCCCTTGTTGAGATACGCCAGGACCGCCAGCACCCGCCGGTGCCCGCTGTCGCTCGGCGGCAGGCCCAGCTTGGCGAAGACATTGCCGATGTGCTTGCTGACCGCGCGCTCCGATACCACCAGCGTCCGGGCGATCGTGGTGTTGTCCCGCCCCTCCGCCATCAGGTGCAGCACCTCGCGCTCGCGCGGCGTCAAGGCGTCCACCGGATCGTCGCGGCGCCGGGTCATCAGCTCCTTGACCACCTCAGGATCCAGCGCCGTACCGCCCGCGACCACCCGCTCCAGCGCGTCCAGGAACTCCTCGACCCGCCCCACCCGGTCCTTCAGCAGATAGCCGAGCCCGCCCGCGCCATCGGCCAGCAACTCGGTCGCGTAGGTCTCCTCGACGTACTGCGAGAGCACCAGCACCGGCAGACCGGGGATCTCCCGCCGCGCCGCGAGCGCCGCGCGCAGCCCCTCGTCGCGGAAGCCCGGCGGCATGCGGACGTCGAGTACGGCCGCGTCCGGACGGTGTTCGAGGAGGGCGGGCAGCACCTCGGGGCCGCTGGAGGCGACCGCCACCACCTCATGCCCGGCGGAGTTCAGCAGCAGGACCATGCCCTCCCGCAGCAGAGCGTTGTCCTCGGCGATCACCACACGCACGGCAGCTCCACTTCGATCAGCGTCGGCCCCCCGGCGGGGCTGGTCATCTCCACGGTCCCGTCGAGCGCCGCGACCCGGCGCCGCATGCCGAGCAGCCCACTGCCGCCCGCGGGATCGGCCCCGCCCCGCCCCTCGTCCCGTACCGCGACCCTCAACCTATCCCTCATCCGCACGAGCTCGACCGACGCCCGCTCGGCCCCGCTGTGCTTGGCCGCGTTGGTCAGCGCCTCCGCGATCACGAAGTACGCGGCCGCCTCGACCGCCGCCGGTGCCCGGGGCCCGTCTTCCACCCCGTCGTCGTCCACGGACACCTCGAGCCCGCTGCCGGCCGCGAGCGCCCTTACGGCGCCCACGAGTCCGCGGTCGGTGAGGATCGGCGGATGGATGCCGCGCACGACATGGCGCAGCTCGGTGAGGGCCTCCTCGGCCTGGTCCTGTGCGTCCTCCAGCAGCTTGTGCGCCGCGTCGGGGTCCTTGTCGTACGCGCGCCGCGCCAGTCCCACCCGCATCGAGAGCGCCACCAGACGGGCCTGCGTACCGTCGTGCAAGTCCCGCTCGATGCGCCGCAGTTCGGCCCCGTGCGCGGCGACGGCGCCCGCCCGGGTCTCGGACAGCTCCTCCACCCGCTCGGCGAGCCGGGCGGTGCGCAGTGCCTCCGGCGACGGCAGCAGCAGCGCCCGCGACCACGCCGCGTCGAGGTCGACGAGCCGCTCGATCAGCGGCAGCACCACGGCCCGCTGCTTCAGCAGCCCGCACCACACCCCGTCGACCATCAGCCCGATGACCCACACCGGCATGGCGCAGCAGGCCAGCAGCCAGCCGTAGACCGCGTGGGCCGCGAGCCAGCGCAGATCGCGGTACGTGCCCGGATCCCCGACCGCCGTCCGCACCCGCGCGAACACCTCACCGTTCAGCGGCTGGTACGCCTCGGGCACGGGCTCCCCGGTCCAGGCGCCCACCCACCGCCGCTTGTACCCGGCCGTCCTGCGCACCAGCAGTACGGACTCGGGCAGCACCCCCGCGCCCACGACGGTGACCATCGCGACGGCGGCGAAGATCGCCACCCCGATGAACAGATACGAGGCCAGGGCGATCCCGGCCCCCCGCAGCAACTCCACCGAGGCCCGCCCCGCACGCCACACCGTCTCCCGCATGGCGGTCAGGCTAAGTGAAGGAGCGGGTTCACGGCAGCGGGGTGTAGCGCGCTACACCCCGGATTCGGGGGCGCGGCCCATCGAGGCGGCGGCGCGGAAACGGGATCGTAGACCTCAGACAAGGAACGGCCGCGACACCGGCGGCCGACGCCACGGCCCACCAAGGGCCCTCCGAAAGGAACCCCCAATGAAGTCCCTGCTCTGGCTGGTCCTGACCCTCGCCGCCATCGTCAACGTCGCCTCCAGCTTCGCCTTCAGCGGCACCGAGCAGATCGTCATCAGCGCCATCACGGGCCTCACCGCCATCGGGACCGCCACGGGCCTGTACATGACGCGCGACCGCCGAGCCGCCTGAGCCCTTGCGACGGCGCTACGTCATCTCAGACATGGCCCGCCACCACCGGCTGTCCGGAGCGTCCACGGGAATGACCCGGGCCCTCGCCGCGATCTTGGCGTCGAGGGCCCGGACGAGCACCCGCAACTCGCGTGCGCTCTTCTTGGGCAGGGCATGGAGTGCCGTCTCGAGGCAGTCGCGGTAGTACCCCGGATCGCAGCCACACTCGTACATGCCGCAAGAAGGCGTCCAGAACACATTCGCCACGGATCTGAGCGGACCGTGCGCCAGGGCCCTCCAGTGCCAGAAGGCCATCTCGATCGCCTCGGGCCAGAAGCGGGTACGTTCGAGCCGACGCAGATCGGCCGCGCAGGAACCCGAGAGACGGTCGATCGGCGGATACCGCCGACGACCCAGGACACGGACTGGGAGTTCGCCCCGCAGGGCTGAGGGGCGCCTACGCGGCATGGCCCTTTCGGTTGCTGGTCATGGCGGTCAACGTACCGCCCACGAAGGGCGTTCGGCCAAGTGGTTTTCGGGCAGTACGCTCCCGGGCCGGGAGGGAACTCCGCCGGGCGATACCTCGTTACGAGCGACGGGCGACACGTCGTCAGTTACGAGCGAACGAAACCCGCCCGCCGACGTTGAGTCGAGTGCGCTCCGCGTCCCGTATGAGTCCGTTGAGTTGCCGAGTTCGCAGACCTGCCGTCACACCCACCGTCACGGAGGCCCGGAACCATGACCCGGAACCACCCGCACCCCTCCCGGCGCACCGTCCTCGGCGGCGGCGCCCTCGCCGCGTTCGCCTTGACCGCCGGCACCGCCCCGACCGCCCAGGCGGCATCGACCGGCCAGACCACCCCGGCCACTCCGACTCACCCGACTGCCTTGACCGGCCCGGCCACCGCGTGGCCGACCGAGTTCCCGCTGCCCGACGGCTTCCTCCCCGAGGGCATCACCATCGGCGCACGGCCGTACGCCTACATGGGCTCGCGCGCCAACGGCGCCGTCCGCCGCACCGACCTGCGCACCGGCGAGGGCGGGACGATCTACGCGGGAGCCGTCGGCACGGCGGCCATCGGCCTGAAGGTGGACCACGACGGGCTGCTCTACATCGCGGGTGGCGCCGGTGGAACCGCCCGCGTGGTCGACGCCCGCACCGGCCGCCTCCTCACCACCCACCAACTGACCGACACCACCGGTCACTTCATCAACGACGTCATCCTGCTCGGCGACCGCGCCTGGTTCACCGACTCACGTGACAGCGTCCTCTACGGGGTGCCGCGTGGCCGCCAAGGCGAGGTCCGCCCCCTGCCGCTGAGCGGCGACTGGGTGCAGACCCCCGATGTGAACAACGCCAACGGCATCGTCGCCACCCCCGACGGCCGTGGGCTGATCGTCGTCAGCAGCCAGCCCGGCAGGCTCTACCACGTGGACCTCGGCACCGGCCATGCCACCGAGGTCACCCTGCACGGCGCGCACGACGTCTCCGACGGAGACGGTCTCGTCCGCATCGGCCGCACGCTGTACGTCGTCCAGAACCGGCAGAACCGCATCAGCGTGTTCGCCCTCGACCGCGCCGCCCGCTCCGCCACCCTGCGCCGCACGATCACCGACCCCCGCTTCGACGTCCCCACCACCGCCGCCCGCTGGCACGACCGCCTGTACCTCGTCAACGCCCGCTTCACCAGCCCCCAGATCCCGGAGACCACCTTCAACGGCGTCGCGGTGCCCCTCTGACGTGCGGCAGCGCGGAGGCGTGGAGCCCTAGCGCACGATCTCCTCCGACACCGCCCACAGCCGGTTCGCGCAGCAGCATCCATGAGCGCTGCCAGTTGCTGCGGGTCCAGGTGCCGAGCCAACGACGTGTCGCCGATGGTGCCCGGCATGAGTGCGTTGGCGGCGATGCCGTCGTCGGCCCATCGCTCGGAGGCACCTACGGCGAACAGGATGTTGGCGGTCTTCGCCTGGTGAGGTGAGCGCGAGCCGGACGGCGCACAGAAGGGCGGGACCCAGCGAGTGGGGACCCGCCCTTCTTCGCCATCGTGGCAGGCGGCTTACTCGGGGTCTTTGATGTCGTCGTCGGGCAGGAGCTCCTGCGTGGCCGACGGGTCAATGCTGCTGGTGGGGTTGGTGCATCCGGGGACGCTGTCTTCGGGGGCGCAGTTGTCCGGGGTGTTGTCGATGACCTTGGTGTTGGTGAGCGTCACCTGACCGCCCGACTGGTTGTCGATGCCGCCGCCGGCGGTGATCGCCGTGTTACGTGTGACCAGGCTGTCGACCAATGTGGCGGTGGCGGCGGCGGTGAAGTTCGAGAGGCCCGCGCCTCTCACGGCGATGTTGTCCCTGAGAGTGGTCGACTTCAGGTTCAGGGTGGAGGCGTTCACGTTGCGGATGCCGCCACCGTTGATGGCGGTGTTGCCCCTGACCGATACGGACTCCAGGGACGCGGTGCCCAAAATGTTTTCCAAACCGCCACCATTGTCGGTGACCGCCCGGTTCTTGAGCAGGGACCCGCGCTTCATCGTCATTGTGCCGTTACCGTCGTTGACGACTCCGCCGCCGAAGCTGGCTGCGCGGTTGCGCTCGACTGTGGTGCGTTCGAGGTTGAGCTGTCCACCGTTGTTGGAGAGGCCACCACCGGTGACTGCGAAATTGTCCTTGATGGCCGTGTCGTTCAGGTTCAGCGTGCCCTGCTCGTTCGCGATGCCGCCGCCAAAGTTGCCGCTGACGCCGCCGCTGACCGTGAGCGACTTCAGGGTGAGCGTGCCACCGGACACCACATGGAAGATACGGAAGCTTTCCGTGGCCTCCGGATCGCGCCGGATGGTGCTGTTGTTGCCGGAGATGGTCACCTCCCCGATAATCTCCGGAAGCCCATCGTCCGGGTTGTCGGGTGCGGTCAGCGTGTAGGTGCAGCGGGGCGCGAGGGTGATGCGACCGCCGTTGGCGTTGGCCTGGTTGATCGCGTCCACCAGGCCGGGGATGTCGTTGCACCCCACTTGAATGTCTTCGGCGGCACTGGCCGACCCGGTCGGCAGGACCGCGAGGGAGAGTCCCGCACCGACCGCGACGGTCACGGCGCCGGACCGCAATACGTACTTCATCGTTACGCCTTCCTCAGGGCTGGAGTGAAGCGGCGCATCACCGGCACGCAGCGGCCATGCTGGGTCAGCCGGGATGGCGAGATGACGTGTCATTTGTAACTGCTCGTGTTCGTGCCCTCACGTGGTGTACCGCCAAACGGTTCCCACCCTTACGGACTGGCGTCCCATACCGCCGGCGGCATCACTTCCGGGCGTGCTTGGCGTGCCTCCGGCACGGCCCACCACGTCCACCGGAGACGGAAGCCCTCGTGAATTGAAGCCGCGGCATCCGGCGCCCTGACGGGGCCGAGATTTCTGTGGTGTCCGCGACGCCGGGGAAACACTCGCCGGTTGCGCGTGTAGTGACGTCCGGTGCCTGAGGCTGAGGCCATGACAGAGCCGGTTCATGCACCAGGCGGACCAGAAGCGTCGACGCCGTTCGGCGCCGGACGCGATCCTGCCCGGGCGTTCAGCGACGGCGTCATCGCCATCGCCATCAAGCTGCTCGTCCTGGAGATCCGTCCGCCCCACGACACCAGCGACCTGTTGCACGGCCTCGCCGCGCTCTGGCCGTCCTACCTGGCCTACGTCGTCACCTTCATGCTGATCGGACAGGTGTGGACCAACCACCACATCATGTTCGACCACATCCGCAGCGCCGACCGGGTGGTGCTGTTCCTCAACACGTGCTGCTGATGGACATCGCGTTCCTGCCGTTCGCCCCCTCCGTACTGGCCGAGGCGCTCCGCGACGGACAACGGCTAGCGCACCGCCGTCGTCCTCCACAGCACCGCCTTCTGGCTCATGGACCTCCTGTTCAACGTCATCTGGTGGTACGCCCGTAATGACCATCGCCTGATCGCCACCACCCTCGACTCGGCCGGCGTCGCAGCCATCAGCCGCCGCTTCCGACTAGCCCTCGCCTGGCTCGCCACCGGAACCCTGCTCGGCCTCCTGCTTCCCCCACTCGGCATGGCCGTGATCGCCGTCTTCATCCCCTACTACTGGCCCCCATCGCAGGCAAGCTCGCCAAGGCGCAGCGCCGACGCGGCCACGGGAATCGGACGTAACGGCCGAGGTCCTCTCGTTCACGAGCACAAAAGAGGAGCGCGGCTCGCCCCACACCGCCCCGATGGACGGAGGCTTGAGGCGCACCGACTCTCCGCCGCCGATCGGGGAGATGCCCGTGCCATCGGGCCCCGGACGCGCCCCGGTGGACAAAACCAGGACAACGAAGGCTGAGCGGCATGACGAAGGGCTCCGCTGGTGACCAGCGGAGCCCTTCGTTCGCCCTGGCGGGCGGAGGCGGAGCATACGAGATTCGAACTCGTGAGGGGTTGCCCTCAACACGCTTTCCAACTGTTCGTCCGGGGGATCGGGGGCTACGGGAACGTCCTGACCCGCGGCAGAGCATCCAACCCAGCCGACTCCGGACAGTGCTGAACGGAAGTGAATGCAACCAGAACTGCAACCTCGGAGAAGGGGGCTATCTCGGTCCAGAGTCGACATCGCACTGCGGTCGACGACCCTCCAGAGCGCCCAAAATCGCCTGACCGAAGGTGCTACGGACGGACGTAGTGAGTTGCCTGGCCGCTCCGCATGGAGGTCGATCGGGTGCGCGGAGCCGATACGTCTCGCCAATCTTCTGCTCACATGGTGCGGTAAGTGATCGTGTCGCTACAGTCTTCGCAGGTTCGGTAGCACTTGGCAGTGGGGCGGTTGAGTGAGTCGGCGATACTTCATAGCGCTGGGGAGCGGTCGGTACCGTCATCTTCCCGAGGACGAACAACTGCGGTCCGTGCCCACCGACGTTCGCGCGATGACAGAGCTCTTTGCTGCCTTCGGGTACGAGTCGGTGCTGTCCGGGCTCGGGGAGTACGACGGGGCTGAGCAGATCCGCCAGAAGCTGTCGCACTGGTCGGAGGACACTGCCCTGACCAGTGATGACGTGGTGGTTGTGTACTTTGCGGGCCACGGTTCGGTGGAGGAGCGCGATCGGCACTATCTGCTTTGCTGGGATTCGCGCGATGAGGACCTCGCGACTACGGCGCTGGCCACCGAGGACTTGGTGCGCATCCTCTGCAGGGGCAACCTGCGGCATCTTCTGCTGATTCTCGACACGTGCGCTGGCAGCGCGGGCGGCGCGGAGGCGTCTGCGGTCGCGCTGCGAACGATCGCGTACCGCAACGCGCACGCCGATTCGACGGGGCTGTGGTTCCTCGCCTCTGCCCGCCGCAAGGACATTGCCGAGGATGGTGCGTTCGTGGCCGCCCTGGGCGAAGCGGTGGAGACGACGACGGGGCGTACCGGCCAGCGGCAGCAGTACCTTGACCTCACCGAATTGGTGAAGGCGGTCAACGAGCGCTTCGAGGGTGACGGACGCGGTCAGCGAGCCGAGTTGGCCAGTGGTCTCGTCACAGGGCTGGCACCCTTCCTGCCGAACATCGGATACGAGGAAGAACTGCCGCCCCTCGGTACCGACCTCGAAGTGCAGCGCCGGGTGGCCGCGCGGGACCTCACCGAGCATTTCGGACCACGCTCGCGCGGTGTGGAGTTCGAGTCGGAGCAGCTACGCAATCTCATCTTCGACCGCCTCACGCCCCGACCTGTCAACGGCCGCGCCCGCTGGCCCGCTCCAGTGAAGCGCTGGACCAATATCGCTGACGCGGGTGACGTGGTCGCGCTGGCAAAAGAGCTGGCCCCATCGTTCGGACACCGTATCCGTGATCTTCGGGTCCACAACGGTGCCGAGGCGCATGACGTACGCCCGTACCTTACGGCTCGTGAGACTGGCCAGGCCATTGCCGAGGCGCTGCGCTCAGGCGCCGCGGACCTCGGCTGAGACGGGCAATGTCGAAGGGCCCCACCGCGAGCGGTGGGGCCCTTCGACATCGTGCCCGGTGAGGCACTGGCGGAGGATACGAGATTCGAACTCGTGAGGGGTTGCCCCCAACACGCTTTCCAACTGTCCGCGTGGCTGTCCGGGGGCGTTCGTGGGGGTTCGCGGGGCAGGTCAGACGGGGTGCGTGTACGGCGGTGAACGGTGGCGGCCGTCGGTGTACTGGACAAAAACCAGGACAACGAACGGTGCCGAACGGAACGGACCGGTGATCACACACTGCGGTGAAACGCCGTGTGGCGACGTCACAGGAGTGCTAAAAACTGGTGGCGCAAGAGACACCTCGGCCCTATAGTCGAAGGTTCTTTCTCGTGAATGGGGATCAAATCGTGCATGCCAGTGACTCTATTTTCCTTCAGAAGGTGGCTGAGCGCATCAATGCGCGCATAAAGGAAGCGAAAGCGCAAGGCGCCGAATTTTCTGTCGAGCTCAGAAATGAAGCCCTCGAAGAAGCTTTTTATGAAACCGCAGATGAAGCGAGAGTGTTACGTCTTGATTTGATTGAGGCGTTTGATTCGGGCGCTCGCGAAAGGAGTATGGAGCGCTATAATCGTGCCAGGCGTATTGAGCGCACCATTAGTGCTCGCTGGCGTCCAGGCTTCAGGGAATTAGAAAACATGTTGGCGGTCACGGATGAATTGTTGCACGAGGTGGGGGAGGTGGTTTTCGACTGGTACTATGCTGATGAATCCCTCATGGCAGAAAGGTTGCTCGACACCGATGCCGTGGGTGGAAAGGGACTCAAGTGTTTCCTCTTCCTCGCCATGCTTTCTCGGGTGTGCGCTATCGCGGCGGAAATCCTCCTATTGGCCAGGCATGGTTACTCAGATGGCATGAGATCGCGGATGCGCAGCTTGCATGAGACCTCGGTAATTATGGGCGCACTGGAGGAGGCGGAGCCTCCCATGGCGACGGAGGTCGCAGAAAGATATAGCGCTTGGTCGATAGTGGAAGACAAGAAAGACCTGGCTGGTGACAGCGTCGATGACGTCGACTTGCAAGCCATGGAGGAAAGTGCCAGACGTCGCTGGGGTGCAGATTTCTTCAAACCGTATGGATGGGCACTTCCGCTCTTCCCGGGCAGGCGAGGCGGGGTTACGTTTGCCGAAATCGACTCCCTAGTTGGCATGAGTGAATTACGTTCTTGGTATCGTCACGCGAACCACTCTGTCCATGCTGGTCCTAGCTCTGTTATGAGGCGTCTTGATTTTGATAAAATGCCCGACCCTTTTATCTCGGGGGCTGAAGATGTGCCGGCTGGTGAACTGGCCGCTGTGATGCATAACACGACCATCATGGTGACAAGATGCGGCGTTGCCGCACTTCGCATTCTTTCCGTAGTCACGGAAAGCTATGATGCGGCTTTCCTGATGCATGCACTGCAGATAGCGGCTAAATCGGCTCAACGCGAGTTCGATAAGTTGCGCGAGCTCTCGAATGGCGAGTGAATAGATAGACGTTTCTCATTTGGCTCGGAAGAGTCAGATTTCCGCGCTGACCCACGCGTGGGATCCTTGGCAGCGAGCGACGGGTGCGTCATGAGAGGAGCCAAAGTGTCGGAGGCCAGTCCGCGCGGAACCTACCTGATCATTGCGGAGACGCTGCGAAACGAGATTCAGGCGGGGCAGGCTGGCGGCATCTTGCCGTCAGAGGCCGACCTGATGGACTCGCACAGCGTCTCCCGGAACACGATCCGCCGCGCGCTCAAGGTTCTCGAAGCTGACGGGGTTGTCGAGTCCGCCCCCGGGATCGGGTGGCGCGTGATCCGGGGAGGTGACCGGCGGTCGCTCGCGGAGCGCATGACAGACGTGATCCAAGAGGACTCACTCTCAGTAGGGGACACGTACCCGTCTGAAGCGAAGCTGTGTGAGCGGTTCGGAGCGTCCCGGACTGCTGTTCGCCGTGTTCTTGCCCAGATGGAGGGAAACGGCTTGCTCGCCACCGTGCACGGCAAGGGGCGGACCGTGCGCGCCCTCCCGGCTTCCACCGCCCGCCCGTAGTCTTGGCCGCCATGGGACTGACTGAGTGGGCGTACACGCTCTCTGAATCGCTGCTTTCCGAGCCGCTTCCGCGACGGTGGTCGCACTCACTCGGGGTCGCCAAGCGCGCTCGCTCCCTGAGCCCGATCCTGGCGGGTGACGCGCAACTGTTGGAAGCGGCGGCGGTGCTGCATGACATCGGCTACTCGCCGGCCATCGCTGCCACAGGTTTCCACCCGTTGGACGGCGCGCGGTTCCTCAGGGATCAGGAAGGTGCGGACGAACGGGTTGTTCGTCTCGTTGCGCATCACTCCTGTGCCTTGCTGGAAGCGGAGGAACGCGGACTTCGTCAGGAACTTGAGAGTGAGTTCGAGCTAGAGCGTCCCGACCTGGTCGACGCCCTTGTTTACTGCGACATGACGACGACACCGGACGGGACGCAGACAACGCCGACTGAGCGGCTGGATGAGATCGTGCAGCGATACGGTCCAGACACGATCGTCGGGCGGTTCATCCAGCGTGCGGCCCCCGAGATCCATGCAGCGTCGAAGCGCGTGGGCGACCGGATGGCGGACGTGTCCGTTGGCGGTCAGCCGATGTAGGGCTCTCGCCGCGTGCCATCGAGGCCGTGCCGGATCCGCAGCATCATCGAAGGGTGGATGTCCAGCCCGTCAAGGTCCGTTGGATCAATCCAGCGGACCTCTTTCGATTCACTGCTTGTGCGCAGGGAACCGCCGACCATATGGGCCCGGAAGCAGATGGAGAACTGTTGCCGGACCTCGCCGTCGTCGTACGCCAACACGTGCTCGGGGTCGGTGTAGAGCCCGACGATGTTGTCCACCTCAACGTCGATACCGGTCTCTTCCCGCACCTCGCGAACGGCCGTGTCCGCGATGCGCTCGCCGATGTCGTGGCCACCACCGGGCAGGGCCCAAAGGTCGTTGTCGGTCTTGTGGATGAGCAACAGTCGCCCCGCGTCGTCCCGGACGACCGCCGTGACCGAGGGGACCACGGAGTTGGCTTTAGGGGCGTTCGGGTCGCGGAAGTGGTCAATCCGGGGCATCAGCGCGCGCCTTCCCAATCGGTAGGTGACGAGATCGGACGGGCCGACTGCCACACCTTTTCAACGCTCTCAGCGTAGGCGTCGAAGAGCTCCCCGCCGGGGACGCGTCGCAGGTGGAGCACGGGAGCCATGTAGGCGCCGACCCCGTAGAGGTGGCCGTTCGCCAGCATCTCGTCATCGGCCCGGTAGATCGAGTTGTAGAGCGTGGTGTCGTGCAAGCGGAACTCGACACCAGGTAGACCGAAGAGCGGGCCGTAGTTGATGAGGGCGTTTCGAATCTTGCCCGCCATCGCGGTACCGATCCCTTCGTCCTCGCCCCTCACGGCCACGGCTGGTGAATCGGGTTCTCCCAGCATGAAGCGGATGGGCACTCCGGCAGCCGCCTTCTCCTTCACGATGCGGTGAAACGTCGCGTCCTCGGTGAGCCAGAACCCCGAGTACACCAGTAGGTCAAACTGTCGGGTCGCCTTGGAGTACAGGTTCGTCCAAAGGGTCTGCATCACGACGGACCGGTGTGGATATAGCCTGACCAGCTCCGCGTTGCCGGTGGCGGTCACTTCGGCCGACGTCTGTTCGTCCGGCCAGAGGTACGAGACTTCGCACTTCAGAAGTGAGGCGGTTGCGTACTGAAAGCGGCGATACGGCTTGCGCTCCGGGTCGTTGATCCAGCGTTCGACCGTCTTGGCCGCGACGCCCAGACGTTCGGCGACCTCATCCAGGGTCAGGCCCAGGTCGACTATCGCGCCGCGCAGTCGCTCGTTCGCCACGGCCAACCTCCCCTCGCTCGGTACGACTTGGTACGACTTCACGCTAGCTAAGAACGACCTGAGTCGTACAGGTGCGAAGTCGAGCGTCGCCGTAGCCGGCGCCACTCTGTAGGTACATCGAGCGCGAGGGGTGCGCGAACTCCAACAGCCGAAGGGCTTGACGGGGCGAACTCCCCTCTGCAAGATGAGGAACACGTAATACATGTGCCTCTTGTTCGGATCGCTTCGGCGATGCGATCGAGCGCACGACAAGGGGCCCGGGACAGAGCGGGCCGAGGGACCCGGATCCCTGGTCAACCGGAGGGCTTAGACCGAAAGGTCACGTCTCCATACGCCTGAAACGGGAGCCCGTGTTCCCGAAGGAGATAGCGCACCACCTCTGATCAACGCCCCGCCGATTGCGGGGCGTTGGCTCTCATCCCCGGCATGGCGGCACTCCCGGACAGGACGGCCCGCCGCGCCTGGTCTCCCATCCCGACGCAGTCAGGAGTTCTTCCATGACCGAGCGCATCATCCCCGTGGACGCCTTCGGCCCGATCGCCTTGGATCTGACGATGAACGCCGGCAGCATCCGCGTCGCCGTCGACTCCACGCTGAAGCAGGCGCGGGTGGTGCTGAAGACCGAGGCCACCTCGGGGCCGTCGGCCGACGCGATCCGCGACACCGCCGCCAGTCTCAACGGGCAGAACCTCCGGGTCCGGGTCCCGGACGTGGCCGGCGGCATGAGCGGCAGCACCACCATTCGCATGGGCGGCAGCACCATGACGTTCTCCGGCGGCAACGGCGTACAGATCGTGGGCGGCAACGTCCACATCACCGGCCACGGCGGCGGCAAGGTCTTCATCAACGGCCGCGAGGTCACCGCCACCGGCCCGGCCGGCGACGCGGTCACGCCGATCACCGCCGAAATCCACCTGCCCGCCGGGTCCGTGGCGCTGATCAGCACGCACACCGCCGACACCGCTGTCACGGGCACGCTGGCGCGGCTGGAGTACGACGGCACCTCTGGCAGCCTGACCGCTGAGGACATCGGCGACTTGGACGCCACGATCACCAGCGGCAGCGTCATCGTCGGCGAGGTGACTGGTCCGCTGGACGCGAACCTCACCTCCGGCAACCTCGACATCGGCGCCTACAGCGGTAGCAACGCGAGGCTGAACCTCACCTCCGGCAACGTCCGGATGGCTGCGACCCCGCAGGCCACCGGCCGTCTCACGGTGAACGCCACGTCCGGCTGCGCGCGCATCACCGGCGCGGCTCACCTGAACGTCCGCCGCCGGGTGACCAGCGGCTACGTCCAGGTCAGCTAGCACCCACCCCGCACCCCTCACTATCTGCCTCCGTTCGCGGGGCGGTCGCACCCCGGACAAGGACAGCCGACCGCCCCGCGCCTTTCCCGACGCTTTCGTAAGAGGAGATCTGTCATGCGCATGCGCACTTTTGTCGCCGGCCAGGAAGCCCACACCGATTCGGAGTTCGCGGAACTGGCGCTCGGCATCGACGTCGACCTGTTCCGTGGCCCGCTGGAGTTCGAGACGGACAGCGAGCGTGCGGCCCGTGAGGACGCGGCCCGTGACGTGCTCGCCGACCTGGTTGCGATGGGCGAGGCCGGTGACGAGATCGCCGGTTGGGACGCGCTCTACGCCGACGCGCTGACCCGTACGGTGCCGTTCCTGCGCGCCGTTCGCGTCCATCGGGCGGGGACGGGGGAAGCGGCATGAGTCACGTCCCGCAGAACCTGACCGCCGCACGCGTTGAGGTGAAGGCGGAGATCTCCCGGACCGACAACAAGACGGGGTTGCTGCTGGCGTTCGTCGGTGCGGTCCTCGCCGGCGCCTGGACGGTGGGCCGCGACCTGCCGATGAACGTCCCCGCCTCCATTGCGGGCGGTCTCGGGGTTGCGCTGCTGGTCGCGGCGGCGGGCCTGCTGCTGCGGTCGGTGCGTCCGAACCTGCGCGGGCGGCACGGCTTCCCGCTGTGGGCCACCCTCACCGCAGATGAGATCACCGCCACGGTCAGCGGTCAGAACCTCGCGGCGGACGTAGCGGGGCTGTCCCGGCTGGCGGTCGCGAAGTTCACCTGTCTGCGTCGCGCGGTCGACCTGACGTTCGCCGGTGGCGCACTGCTCGTCCTGGCGGTCGTGTTCGCCCTGGGAGGTGCGGCATGAACGAGAGCCGCAAGCCCCTGACCAGGATTCAGATCGGTGTGCTGACGGCTGCGTTCGTGCCCATGCTCGCCACGGGCGTGGTCGGCGGTATCGGCACCTACAGCAACATCGGGCATGCCTACGGCACGGGGACCGCGCTCGGTGCGCTCGGTGCCGGTGAGGGCGCCACGGCCGTTCTTGCGCTGGTGCTGCTGGGGCTGACCATGCTGGGTCAGTCCTCGCCGCGCGTTGTGCGGGCGGGACTGTGGGTGCTGCCGGCCGCTGCCGCCGTCATGGGTGCGATGGCCCCGCCGGATCCTGGCCGGACCGTCGTCTATGCCCTGACCCCGATGGGCATGTCCGTCTCGGCAGAGGGTATGGCGTTCCTCGCCCGCCGGATCGTCGTCCACACCGACGGTCGCGACGCGGAGCACGAGCGGCACACCGCCGACATCGTCCAGGCCCTCGCCTACCACCGGGCGCGCGCCGCCCACCACCCGGTTGACCGGGTGCGGAAGCGGTCCGATCGGGCATCGTGGCGACTGGCCCGCAAGGTCGGAGTCGGGGACGCTGCGCTCGGATCGAGGCTGCTGGACGTACAGCGTGACCGGATCACCGACGGCGCGGACGCGGCCCTCGCCTCGATGTTCGGCACCGCACCCCCGATCCCTGCCGCAGTCACGAATGCGGAGGAATCGACTGGAAGCAGTCGAGAACGGTCTACCCCTGACCTGCGCGGATCGAGCACGCCCACGGTCGTCCTGACGCGGCTCGCGGTGCCCAACCCGGCGCCGGTCGATCTCGGCAAGTCGGGCGTCGGCATGAAGCCGATGCCCGCCGCCGTCCCGACGGTGAAGCCCGTCCCGATCGCCCCGAAGCCCACCCGCTCAGTCCCGGCCGCGTCGACCGCGCCGCGTCGGGCGACGGGCCGTGTCCCGGGCGCCGCCAAGTCGACCCGAACCCGCCGCACCCCCGAACAGCTCATGGCGGAAGCACGCAAGGCGACGGCCGGCCTGACGGACGCTGAGGTGACCGGGGAGGGCATCCGCCGGGCCCTGCGCACCTCGCCCGCCAACGCCCGCATGCTGCGTGACGCACTGCTCGCCGAACGCGCCAACGGGGCGGTGACGCCGTGAGCACCCTCACCGCACTCTTACCGGCCGTGCCCGCTCTCGGGTGGGCGGCCCACGCCCGGTGGCTGCACAGCCGGTTGACCACCGCTCGCCGTGACCCGCTCACCGGGCTGTGGACGCGGGACGCGTTCACCCGGCGGGCCCGCCGCCTGCTGCGCGACCCCCGTGCCGTGGTCGTGCTGGCGGATGTCGACCACTTCAAGCAGATCAACGACACCCACGGCCACGCGGCCGGTGACGTGCTGCTCGCCACGGTCGCTGCCCGCCTCGGCCACGGCACCACCCCCGGCGGGGTTGTCGGACGGCTCGGTGGGGACGAATTCGCCGCCGTCGTCATCGACCGAGACGGCATGGCCGCCGACCGGTTGCACACCCTCGCCCGCGTCCTGGCCCGGCCGGTCGATACTGCATCCGAAGTGCACACCACGGTGTCGCTGGGGTGGGTACGGGCCGCCGACCACCCGGGCGAGGACCTGTCCGCGCTGCTGCGCCGTGCTGATGAGGCCATGTACGCGGCCAAGCGGTCCGGCCGGTCGGGTCCTCGCAGGGCCCGTCTCGGGCGCCTGCTCGGGTCGGTGGCCGGTCGTCGTCCCGGACGGCGCGGCGCGGCGTGAGCACGCTGCCGGTCTTCCGGTGGCACCTCGCCCCGGACGGCTACGCCACCCGCCGCCAACTTCGGGCCCGCGACCTGCGCCCCGGCGGTCAGGACGTCGCTGCCCAGCTCGAACGCCCCCGGCGGCGGGGCCGCCCGCCGCTGGTCGCCTACCTGTACCGCGTCGACCTCGCCAAACCGGTCCGGCCGATGACACCGGGCCGGTGGCGAGCCCACGCCGCGATGATGCGCGCCCGCCGCACCTGCCCCGCGTGCCGTCGGGATGCCGGATACGTCATCCCTCCCACGCTCGGAGTGTGCGTGACCTGTGCCTATCCCGAGGAACAGCGCGCTGCCTGAACCACCCCCGAATCCCGGGTCCGGCCGCCCGACCTTCCACAGCAAGCCGGCCGGACCCTTCGACTCCCGCGAAGGAGCAGATACATCGTGACGGAAACCACCGCCTTCCCACCCCCGGACGAGCCCGAGGGCACCGACGAACGGACGGCCGAAGTGCTGCCGTTCCCGCTCAAGAAGAAGACCGACCCGGCACCCGCGCCCGGTGAGGACGAGGTCAAGCCGGGGGAGTGGGAAGCCGAACTTCCCGACAGCGACGACCCCGAGGCCGACGACGTGACCGAGGGCGCCCCGGTCGACCCGCCCCGCGAGGTCTACCCGCCCTCGGTCGCGGAGTGGATGGAGGCCAAGGACAAGGCGCGCATGCCGGTACTGCCGGACTGGGTGAAGCTGCCCGACCAGCGCAAAGCCGTCCGCAAGTGGGCCGTACGCCACTACTCCGCCGTGGTCGGCTACCACGCGGTGCGGCTGCCGCTCGTCTACACCCCGAAGATCGTGGTCTACTCGCCGCGCGGCGCGTGGCGGTGGTCGGCCGCCATCGGCCGGTGGGTGTTCGACGCGGAAGGCAAGTCCCTGCGCCATGCCGCTGTGGCGTCCGAGGACGCGGCCGAGTACCTGAAGCTGTCCCGGCAGCGCAACGACCGCGTGAGGCTGCGGGGCATCGTCGCGACGATCGCCGGGTTCATCGGCCTCGCCGCCGCGCTCACTCTGTACGTCATGGCCCCGTCGTGGCTGCTCCTGCTGTCCGTCGCCGCTCTGACGACGACGCTGGGTGTGGTCGGGGCGCCGGCGGACCGGCCGCTCATCGACATGGCCAAGGTGACCTTCCGCAAGCGGCGGCTGTCCTCGGACATCGTCATCCGCGCCCACGACGCGGCCGGGCTGACCACCAAAGACCAGACCATCGCTTTCCCGCGGCCGATCGGCCGGGACGGTGACGGCTGGCGGGTGGTGGTGGACCTGCCGTACGGCAAGACGTTCGAGGACGCCGTCAAAGCCCACGCGCGGCTTGCCTCCGGTATGGACATCGCGCCGACTCAGCTTTTCCTGGACAAGGACGAGACGAGCGGGCGGCGGGTGTCGATGTGGATCGCCGACCGTGACCCGCTCGCCGTCCCGTCTGGCAAGTCGCCGCTGTTGGGGGCGACGCGGGTGGACTTCTGGAAGCCGTTCCCGTGGGGTGTGGATGAGCGGGGCAACCCGGTCATGGCCACGATGCTGTGGCTGTCGCTGCTGGTCGGGGCTGTGCCCCGGCAGGGCAAGACGTTCTCTGCCCGCACGATCGCGCTCGCCGCCGCGTTGGACCCGTACGTCAGGCTGTACGTGTTCGACGGGAAGGCGTCGCCGGACTGGCGTAAGTTCGCGCTGGTCGCGCACCGGATCGGGTTCGGCATCGTTCCGAAGAACGGGTTCGACCCGGTCCTTCACCTGCTGACTTCGCTGCGTGAGCTGAAGTCGGACGTAGAGGACCGGTACCACCGGCTGTCGGAACTGCCGCTGCACATCTGCCCGGAGGGCAAGCTGACCCCGGAGATCAGCCGGGATCCGAAGCTGAACATGCCGCTGACGCTGTTCGTGGTGGATGAGGTGCAGGAGTACTTGCAGCACCCCGAGCATGGCAAGGAGATCCTGTCTCTCCTGGTCTACCTCGCCCGGGTCGCCCCGGCGGTTGGTGTCTCGGTGATGACCTCGACGCAGAAGCCGGACGACAAGGCGTGCCCCTCGGAGCTGCGTGACCAGCATCAGGCCCGGTTCGCGCTGCGGGTGGGTGCCTACCAGGTCTCGGACACCATCCTTGGCGCCGGGTCCTACAGCGAGGGTCTGGACGCGTCCAAGCTGCTGAAGTCCCACAAGGGCGTCGGCCTGCTCAAGGGCATGTCGGACGACTCCGGCATCGTGCGCACCTACCTCGCCGACGGCCGCGACGCCGAACGCATCCTGACCCGCGCCGCCGCGCTGCGCGAGGCCGAGGGCACCCTGTCCGGCGACGCGGCCGGCGAGGCCCCGGCCCCGGAGACGTCGGCCACGATCCTGGATGACGTCGCGGCGGTGCTCGGGAAGGGTGAGGCCAAGGTGTGGTCCGAGACGATCGTGGATCGCCTCGCCGACCTGCGCCCCGAGGTCTACAGCGCGTGGGAGGAGCTGGAGCCCAAGCCCAAGGCCGAAGCGCTCTCCAACGCGCTCAAGCCGTTCGGCATCGGCACGGTTCAGATCAGCCGCCGCGTCGACGGCGACCAGCTCAACAAGCGCGGCATCAAGCGCGACGACATCGCCGCCGCGATTACGGAGCGCAACAAGAAGAGGGATGCCGGATAGGTCTCACGGACTGCTACCGGTAGCGGCAGGGGTCGCTACCGGTAGCAACCTTGCTAGCGACCCAAACCGCCCCTGATCAGGCTGCTAGCACCTAGCGGCCCACCTGCGGAAACCCACCAAACCCGCCCTGAGAGGCCCCTCATGAGCCTTACTGTCCTCGCTACCGCCTTCCTACTCACCGTCACGCTCAGTTATAGCGTCAAGTGCTGGCTCAGTCCGTTCGGCGACTGCCGCAAGTGCGCCGGCATGGGCCACGGCTTCAAGACCGACCGCAAGGGACGCCTCAAGCGCGGCAAGGACTGCCGCCGCTGCCACGCCACCGGCAAGCGCATACGCGTCGGCCGCTGGATCTACAACCGCGCCGCACGCACCTACCGCGCCGACACCCGCTGACCGTTCGGAGGCTCCATGGTCCTCACCATCCCGCTCGTTCTGCTGCTCGCCGCCGTCGTCGCGCTGCTGCTGCGCTCCAAGGCCATCGGCTTCGGCGCGGCCGTCGCCGTCGCGCTCTTCGGCTTCTACCTCGCCGACACCGGCGCCAGCGACAACGTCAACCAGCTCGTCACGACCATCACCGGCGCCCTCGCCGACATCGGCCGCTAGAAGGGAGACCAGGACGTGAACGCACCCACCACGTACCACCACCCGTTCGTGCACCACCCGGCGGCCGTGGAAGTCCACCACCCCGCCCCGATCTCGCCCGCGCACACGGCGCCGGTCGTGCCCGTGCAGCCGGGCAGCATCCCGGCTGTGGCGAGCGTCGTCCTCCCGGACGGCCGGGTCGTCACCGGCTACGCCATCGAGCCTGCCAAGCCGGAACCGGTCGCGGCCAAGCCGGTTGTCTCCCGCGCGGCGGTCAACATCGCCCTCGGCGGCATCGGGTTCGGCGCCATCTGTGGCGGGCTGTTTCTGCTGACCGCGTTCATCACTGCCCTGACCGCGCTGATCACCCAACTCATCGTCCTCGCCGCCGTCATCTTCGGCGGATGGGTGGCTGTGCAGCTCTTCAGCGCGAGCGGCCGTAGCGGCGGGACCACGGTCAACATCCGCAAGGCCGTCATTAAGCGCAACCACTTCCACAGCTAGCTGCGCCCGAGGGCGGCGGCACTCCCGGACAAGGACAGCCCGCCGCCCTCGGTCTCCCTATCCCGACGAAGCAGAACAGGAGACCTCAAGCATGACACCTGACTGCAAGACCCCACTGCGCACCGCGCTGGAACTGGCTACGGCGGGTATGCCGGTGTTGCCTCTCCGTATGGGCAAGGTGCCGTTCGGGAACTGCCGGGCATGCGCGGCCGGCGCATGTGGCGGGCGGCCGAACATGAAGGAAGCGGGCCCCTGCCGGTGCCCTGCCGTGTGTCACGGCTGGGCTGCCGCCACCACTGACACCCGCATCCTCGCTTCTCCAGCATGGGCCCCCGCGTGGCGGCAGGCTGTAACTGTCGCCTACCACCCCGGCGGGGCCGGTCTGACCGTGGTGGACCTCGACAACGCGGCGGCCGTCGAGTGGGCGCGTGAGACCCTGCCAGCCACGCGGACCGTGCCGACGACGCGTGGTGAGCATTGGATCTACCGGGGCGCCATGACCTCCCGCAACGCCGTGCGTCCCGGCATTGACCTCAAGTCGTCCATGTCCTACGCCCGCTACCTCGGGCCCGGCACCGGCCACATGGTCAACCTGCCGGACGCCGTGCGCGCGCTTGCGGCGAGAAAGCCTTCCCCGGCCCGACCGGCGCCGCACGCCATCACCGCGCCGGCAGGGTCGGGAGTCAGGGAGTGCCCGCACCGCACGTCTGTCTACCTGGATCGTGGCATCGCGATGGCCGAACAGCGCATCACTGAGGCGCGCAGTGCGGTGCACGCGACCGTGTACCGGACGTTCCTCGCGGTGCTGTCCAGGCACGGCCGGTGCGGCTGCCTCACCGACACCCACGTCAACCGCCTGTTCACCGCCGCGCAGACCAAGGGCGAGACCGTCCGGCACTGCATGGACGCGTGGACCAACGCCCGCACCACGTTGGGACTGTGACCATGGCCGACGACGACAAGAACCCCGCACGCGAGATCATCACCGACTACGCCCAAGCCCACTTCCGGTACTTCCGCACCGCCGACGGCACCGTGTACGCGCAGAGGAACGGCCACCCCGTGGCCCGCCCGATCCGCTCCCAAGGCACCACCGGCAGCCACCGGCAGGAACTCATGGTTGGTCTCTTCCGTGACGGAGTGGGCGTGTTCAACGGCACCGCTATGAAAGAGGCGCTCGACCTGATCGAAGCGTTGGCGCTGACCGAGGACGTCCAGCCCGTGCACATCCGTGTCGCCCCCGGATTCGACGGGGCGACGTGGCTGGACCTGGGCCGCAGCGACGGGCAGTCCGTACGCATTCACCCCACCGGCTGGGACATTCGCACCCCTGACCCGCGTGAGGTGTGCTGGCGGCGTACTCAGCTCACGGGGGAGCTGCCCTTGCCGGCGAAGGACACCGACGGCAAGGGCATCGATCTGCTGATGCGGCTTTGCAACTTCGCCAACGCGGAGACCGAGTGCCTGGCCATCGCGTGGCTCATCGGCTGCCTGGGTCCGGCCGTGCCCGTCCCGGCCCCGTTCCTCACCGGACCGCAGGGCGCGGGCAAGTCCACCGGTGGGCGGATGCTCGTGCGGATCATCGAGGGCATGAGCGGGGACCTGCGACGGGCGCCGAAGGATGAGGAAAACCTGATCACGGCGGTGGCAGCCGGTTGGGTCACCGCCCTGGACAACCTCTCCCACATGACCCCGGAGCTATCCGACGCGATGTGCTGCATCGTCACCGGGGCCGAGAACGTCAAACGCGCCCTGTTCACCGACGGGGACGTCTTCCGCATCGGCTACCGCCGCCCCCTGCTCCTGACCGGCATCGACGTGGGCGTCATCCGGCCCGACCTTGCAGAACGACTGTTGCCCCTGCGGCTGGAACGCCCCCGCGTCCGGCGCACCGAGGCGGAACTGTGGTCCGACTTCGCAGAGGTTTTGCCCGTCATCCTCGGCTCTCTCCTCGACCTCACCGTGCAGGTGCGCGCGGCTGAGGTGGACATCCCGACCGACCTGCGCATGGCCGACTTCGCGCACTTGTGCGCGCAACTCGACGCGGCCACCGGTCTGGGAGCGCTCGCCGCCTACCGGGCAAGCCTGGACGACCTCAACGACGACGTCATCGAGGGCGACTTGCTGGCACAGACCGTGCTCAAGCATGCCGCCGGCATCGACCCGGGCACCGAGCAACGGATGACGTCCGCCGAATGGCTGCACAGCCTCACGGGCCTCTACGCAGGCGAGGACTTCCGTCCCCTTCCCAAAGGGTGGCCGACCACCGGCAAGGTGCTCTCAGACCGCCTTAAGCGCCTTCAACCCACCCTCGCGGCCCGGGGCGTCCTCATCGACTGGGGACGTACCAAGACATCCCGCTACATCGAGATCGCGCGGCCGTTCGCCGCACCGCCCCCGCCCGAGCAGGAAGCCGCTTTCTGACGCGCGGCACCACGACCGCCCGCACAAGCAAGAGGAGCACCCGGCGCCACGTGCTCCTCTTGCTGTTCGGCGGCGGCGCCGCCCTGCATGGTCGCGCCGCGAAGCGGCTCCTTCTTCACTCTCTGAGCCGCGCATCACAACAGACAGCACCCCTCTTTGTCCTAAGTAGAGAGATGCTGCGTCACCTGCGTCACCCACACCCCGTAGACGGTGCGTGACCTGGTGAAACAGCGGTGACGCAGACGGCCGATTCCTGCGTCACCCCGTGTCACCTGCGTCACCGGGTGACGCAGGTCTTCGTCACCCGGTGACGCACCCCCAGGGTTCTGCGTCACCCGGAAACAGCAGGTCAGAGGTGCGAATGACGCAGATGACGCAGGTGACGCAGAAATCCGCACCTCGGACAGACAGACGCGGCCACCGAGCACCCCCGGCATCTGCCCACGAACTGAGTCGTAGAGGAGCGAGTCTTGGACGAACACGGCACCGTCACGCCCCCCGCTGACGACGACACGACGCTGGTTCTCCTTACCGTCGAAGAAGCTGCCCGCCGACTCCGCATCGGCCGGACCACCTGCTTCGCCCTCATCCGCAGCGGAGAGCTGGAGTCCATCGACATCGGCCGTCTCCGTCGCGTCCCCGCAGACGCGCCGGCCGCGTACCTCGCCCGCCGACGCGCGACCCGACGCGCGGCTTGACCACGCCCGGGGCGGCGGCACTCCCGGACAGGACAGCCCGCCGCCCCGGTCTCCATCCCGACAGCAAGAAACAGGAGCCTGCCTGTGGCAGAGAAAAAGAAGAAGGGCACCCGCCGCGCCAACGGCGAATCCGCGATCTACTTCGGGAAGGACGGCCGTTGGCATGCCCGTGTGCCGATGGGCTACAAGGACAACGGGGAGCCTTACCGTCGACATCTGACGCGTAAGACGCGCGATGACCTTGTTGAAGAAGTCAAGAAGCTGGAGAAGCAGCGCGACGCGGGTTCGGCACAACGGCCGGGCAAGGCGTGGACGGTTGAGAAGTGGCTTCAGCACTGGGTTGAGAACATCGCCAAGCCGACCGTCAGCGAGAACACGTACGACGGGTACGAGGTCGCCGTTCGCGTGCACCTCGTGCCCGGTGTCGGCAGGCACCGCCTTGACCGTTTGCAGCCCGAGCACCTCGAAAGCCTGTACCGCCGTATGCAGGCGAACGGGGAGCGCAAAGCCGGTACGGCTCACCAGGCCCACCGCACCGCGCGCACCGCACTGGGGGAGGCCGTACGGCGCGGCTACGCGGCGAAGAACGCCGCCGCGCTGGCCAAGCCGCCCCGGATGGAAGAGGACGAAACAGAGGTTGAGCCCTACTCCGTGGAAGAGGTCCAGTGCCTGCTGCTCGAAGCAAACAAGCGCCGGAACAGCGCCCGCTGGATGTTGGCGCTGGCGCTCGGACTGAGGCAGGGCGAGACGCTCGGACTGCGCTGGTCTGACGTCGACCTGGGCAACGAGTACCTCAAGCTGCGCCGGAACCGTCTGCGCCCCAGGTACGAGCACGGGTGCCCGGACGCCTCGCCGTGCGGGCGGAAGGCTGGGTACTGCCCGGGCAAGGTGCAGGTCCGGCGTGAGACCAAGAACACCAAGTCACGTGCGGGCCGGCGTGCCGTGCCTCTGCCGGGCCCGCTGGTCGCCATGCTCCGTGCGCATGCCGAGACGCAAGAGCGCGAGCGCAAAGCGGCCGGTGATCTGTGGGCTGAGTCGGACTACGTCTTCACCAAGCCACTGGGTGGCCCGCTGAGCCCGAACACGGACTACCACGACTGGAAGCGGCTGCTGGAAGACGCGGGGGTTCGGAACGCCCGGCTGCACGACGCCCGGCACACGGCCGCCACGGTGCTCATGCTGCTCGGTGTCCCGGACCGGGTCATCGATCAGATCATGGGGTGGGAGCCAGGCACCTCCGCGAGCATGCGAGCGCGGTACCTGCATGTGCCGGACGCCATGCTCAAGGACGTCGCCCGGAAGATCGCCGAAGCCATCTGGGGACCCCCGGAAACACCCGCTGTGGACAAAAACCAGGACAACGAGGTCTGAGGACAATGTCGAAGGGCCCCACCTTGCGGTGGAGCCCTTCGACGTAGTGCCCGGTGAGAGCACTGGCGGAGGATACGAGATTCGAACTCGTGAGGGGTTGCCCCCAACACGCTTTCCAAGCGTGCGCCCTAGGCCTCTAGGCGAATCCTCCGCGGAACACTCTACCCCACTTGGAGGGGTGCGCTGACACGGTCGGCGGTGCGTACGGCGTGCTCTGTGGGGCACGCCACTTTATCGGTCGGGGGAGGGGGAATGTCCGGCGGAATCGAGATAAACCGGACGGGTTCTGTGGCTGATGGCCGATGGGAGTGGCCTCGGGCTTACGTCCGGTGGTCGTCGCCGGATGTGGGCTCGGAGACGGGTGGATGGTTCGTCGCGGGCGTTCTCGGGGAAAAGTGCGGGTCGTCGGACCGAACCCACCCCGCCGTCCATTCGGGGATATGTCGGGGGATCGGGCCGGTGCGGGTCGGGAAATCCGATGCAGAAGCGGGTGTTCAGGATGTCTGTAAAGCGTGGGCTCTGGTGTATTCACTAGCGTCGTAAGACGCGCCTCTGGTGCATTTACTAGCTTCGGGGATCGGCGCTGTCCTTTTGTTCACCTGCTTGTTAGTGTCCCGTCATGAATGGGCTGTACGCGCTCAAACCGTGGTTCGCCCGCCGATTAACCCTGCTCCGGCGATGGTTGATCCGGAGCGGCGTCTCTCCGAATGCGGTCACCATTGCGGGAATACTCTGTGCAGGCGCTGCTGGGGCATCCTTTGCTGTGCTGCCCGCTCCCTGGGCCGTAGTTCCCGTTGTGGTATTTCTGACGGCTCGGTTGGCCTGCGCGAATCTCGACGGCTCCATTGCCAGGGAAACCGGGAAACAGACCCGCCTGGGTTCGCTGCTGAATGAAATTGGTGATCGAGCGGCGGATCTCCTGGTGATTCTGGGATTTCTGCCGCACACATCGCCTTCGCTCGTGCTCGGTGCGCTGCTGGCCAGTTCGGCGCCGTCATGGATCTCCATCGCCGGGGCCGCGGCCGGGGTGCGGAGAATCAACGGCGGTCCGATGGGGAAGACCGAGCGCTGTCTCGTTATCGCGGTCGCCGCGGCGTCCGGGTGGTATGCGCCCGCCGCGGTGGTGATCGTGGTCGGTTCCGTAGTGACCGCCGGTGTGCGGCTGTTTCAGGTCGTGGCGCTCTGCAACCGCCGTGACGGCGAAGGTGGTCATGACGGCGAAGGCGGTCGTGTCGGCGAGAGCGGTCGGGTCGGCGAGGATCGTGATCACGATCCTCTGAGCGGTCGGCTGTGACCCCCTTCGCGGGTCCGCTTCCGCCGGAGATGGTGCGGGCCGTGCCGCTCCTCGCCGGGACGCTCACGGTGAGCGGCCTCGCCCTTCTCTTCGTCCGCAACGTCGAACTGCGCCGCCGCTGGCGGACCTGGTGCGTCACCGCAGTGATCGTCTGCGGGACGCTGGGCTTCGGCACACCTGGAGCCGCCCTGTTCGCGGCCGGGCTCGCGGTGGTGGGCTCCGCCGAGTACGTGCGCCTGGTGGGCCTGCGCCGCGCCGACGGCGCCGTGCTCCTGTGCGCCGGGGTGCTCCTGCCCCTCATCGCCTGGCTGCGACCCGGGGTGCTCACGCTGCCCATGGCCGGCGTCCTGCTCTGCGCCGCCGCGCTGCCGCCTCTGGTGGGCCAGGACGTGGCCCATGGCGCCGGCCGCGCGGCCAGGACCACCTTCGGCCTGATCTGGCTGCCCGTTGCCCTCACCGGACTGGTGTCCCTGGGGGACCTCGCCATCGCGATCTGCGTCAGCGTGGCCTTCGCGGACGTGGGCGGCTGGTGCGGCGGGCGCGCGCTGGGCCGCTCCGGTCCTCTGGGGCGTCCGCTGTCCGCCCTCTCACCGGCCAAGACCTGGGGCGGAGTTGTGGGCTCCGCCGCCCTGTCCGGTGTGGCGCTGTGGGCCATGGAGGCCTGGACCCCGTTGCGGTGGCTTGCCGTGCTGTGCGGTTGCGCACTGGGCGACCTGCTCGAATCCATGATCAAACGAGGTGCCGGGGTCAAGGACGCGGGCCGTTGGCTGCCCGGGTTCGGGGGGCTGCTGGACCGCATCGACTCCCTTCTCGTGACCCTTCTGCTGTTGGGAGCCATGCCATGACGAAGAACGCGGCAACCGGGTCGTTATCCGCGGTACGGAGCGATACGGAGGGCGATACGCGGCCCGAGCGACGCGTCGTCGGCGGAGCGGAGGAGGCCGCCGAGCGGCGGGACCGGCCCGCGTTCCGACTTCTGGTGGCGGCGTGGCTGCGCCGGCGGTTCTGGCGGACCGTCCTCTTCCTCACCGGTGGTCTCACGGTCAAGGGGAAGCTGCCGAAGGGCGGTTGCGTCGTGGTGGCCAACCACTCCTCGCACGCGGACACGGCAGTACTCCTCGCCGCACTCAGCGTCGCCCGTGCTCCCCGGGTGGCGGCGGCCGCCGACTACTGGTTCCTCAAGCGTGCGCGCCGCCTGGTGTGTTCGGTCCTGGCCGCCGCGTTTCCCGTACGCCGCCACGGTGGCGGTTACTCCGACCTCCAGGACATCGCCGGCCCCATGCTGCGTGCCGGACACGCGGTTGTCGTCTTTCCCGAAGGCACCCGAGGAGAGGGCCGCGTGGGCCCGTTCCGCCGGGGTGCGATCGACCTGGCCGTCTCCCATGGTGTGCCCGTGGTGCCTGTCGCCCTGTCCGGCACCGCGGAACTGCTGCCCAAACGCGGACGGCTGCGTCCGCACGCCGTCCGGGTGCGGATCGGGCGGCCGCTGACGGACCCCGACGCCGACACCGCCCGCACGGCGGTCCTCGAACTCCTCGCCGAGTGCCGGCCCCGCGACAGCCGGGTCCGGCACCGGATCGCCCGGCTGGCGGTGTCCTGGAAGGGCCCGGGCCTGGTCGCCGCCTGGTCCTTCACCGAGGCGCTGAGCTGGCCGCTGCTGCCGGAGCTCGCGCTCGCCGTGCTGTGCGTCGCCGCGCCCAGGGCCGGGCTGCGGCTGACCGCGAGCGCCGCCGGGGCCAGCGTCGCCGGAGGTCTGGTCGCGCTCGCCCTGTACTCCGGGACCTCCGTCGACCTGCCCCAACCGCTGACCACCACACGCATGCACACCACGGCGCAGAAGGAGATCCGGTCGGAGGGTGCCCGCGCGGTACGGCACCAGCCCGCCAGCGGTATCCCCTACAAGGTGTACGCGGCCGAGGCGGGGCGAGCCGGGGTCCCCGCGGGCGAGTGGGTGCTGCGCTCCACGGCCGCCCGGGGGCAGCGCATCGTCGGCGTCGGCCTCGTACTCACGCTGATCGGCGTGCTCACCCAGCGCTGGCGGCGTTTCTTCCCGCAGTACCTGGTCTTCGTGGGGGTGGCCTTCATCGCGTTGTTCGCACTGGTCATCAGCTCGTGGCGGTGACCCGTACCCCCGTCGGACAGTCCCCGCGCCCGCTGCCGTACGTCCTGCCGACGGGGCGTGCGCGGGCCGCCGGACCCGACAGCCGTGTGAGGACGACCCCGACCGCCGTATGAGGAGCCGCGCGCCGATGCCCACCCCGTCCGTTCCGCCGACCCCGTCCGTTCCACCCACCCCGGCAACCCCGGCGACCCCGGCAACCCCGGCGACCCCGGCAACCCCGGCGACCCCGGCAACCCCGGCGACCCCGCAAGCGACGCCCCCGGCCGCATCCGCCCCGTCGGTACCGGACGGAGATGCCCGCCGCATCCTGGCGCTGACCAGCCTCGGCGTGTTCATCGTCTTCCTCGACACCACGATCGTGAATGTCGCCTTCGACACGATCAGCACCAGCTTCGACGCCGGTATCACCCGCCTGGTGTGGGTCCTCAACGCCTACACCCTGGTCTTCGCCGCGTTCCTGATCCCGGCCGGGCAACTGGCCGACGCCTACGGCCGCAAGCGCCTGTTCCAGATCGGTCTCGTGGGCTTCGCGGTCAGCAGTGCCCTGTGCGGTCTCGCCCCCGGGCTCGGCGTCCTCATCGCCGCACGGGCGGCCCAAGGTGTCTTCGGTGCCATCATCGTTCCGGCCTCATTGGCGCTTCTCCTGCCCGCTTTTCCCATGGAGCGCCGGGCCACGGCGATCAGCACCTGGGGTGCCATGGCGGCCGTCGCCACCGCGATCGGCCCGACCCTGGGCGCGCTCCTGATCGAATACACCACCTGGCGCTGGGTCTTCCTGCTCAATGTCCCCGTCTGTCTGCTCACCGCGGTCTGGGGTGCCCGCCTGCTGACCGAGACCCGCGGCTCCCGGAACGGAGGCTTGCCCGACCCCCTGGGCGTCGCCATGAGCGCCGCCGCGCCCGCCCTGCTCAGCTTCGCCGTCATCTACGGCCCGCACCTGGGCTGGGACGACCCGCGTGTCCTGGCGACCGCGGTGGCCGGTGTCGTCCTGATTCCGGTGCTGATCCGCCGGTCCCGGCACGCCGCGCGACCGGCACTCGACCTGAGCCTGTTTCGGATTCGCAACTTCCAGGCATCCAACGTCGCCACACTGGTCTTCTCCGTGGCCTTCTTCGCCGTTCTCCTCTCCAGCCTGCTGTTCCTGCAGAACGTCTGGCACTACTCCGTGCTGAAGTCCGCACTGGCCGTCAGCCCCAGCGCACTCGTCACCGCGCTCGTGGCCCCGCTGGCCGGCCGGCTGGCCGAACGATTCGGCTACCGCCCGGTCTTCGTCACCGGCGCCCTCTTCTACGCCGCGGGCGCCGCCGCTATCGCCCTGCGCACCGGCGCCTCGCCGCACTGGGCCGCGCACTGGCTGCCCACCCTCGTGCTCAACGGCATCGGGGTCGGGCTGGCGCTCTCCACTCTCAACAGCGCCGCGGCGAAGGCACTGCCACCGGAGCGCTTCGGCGTCGGCACGGCCATCAACAACAGCTTCCGGCAGCTGGGCGCCCTGCTCGGCGTCAGCCTGTTCGTGGCCGTCCTGGGGACGCCGACAAGCGCGACGATCCTGGGGGACTACCACCGGGTCTGGTGGGTGCTGGCCGTGATCCCTGTGATCAGCGCCGGGACGTACCTCGCCACCCATCGCGAGCCGGAGGCCGCTGGGTGACGCCGGAAGCTACCGGATGACGCCTGCCGGGGTTGCCCCACTGCCCCACTGGCCCACTGGCCCACTGGCCCACTGGCCCACTGGCCCACTGGCCGTCGGCCGAATCCTGGCCGAAAACGGTCCACGACCGGAAGGGGCACCCGCGGAGTCGTTCGCACCCCGGCCCATCCGCTAAGGTGGGGCGCAGCCCCTCACGTGGCGCTATCTCACCGAACTCCCCCAGGGCCGGAAGGCAGCAAGGGTAAGTGGGCTCTGGTGGGTGCGTGGGGGGCGCCTTGCGTCTGCGGGGGGTGTGGGGATGCGGGCGTGGTCCGGTTGTCGGCGGTCCCCGATATCGTCGTAAGCGTGTCGTCCCTCGCGCTGTACCGCCGCTACCGCCCCGAGACCTTCGCGGAGGTCATCGGGCAGGAGCATGTCACCGGCCCGCTGCAGCAGGCGCTGCGCAACAACCGGGTCAACCACGCGTATCTCTTCAGCGGTCCCCGCGGGTGTGGCAAGACGACCAGTGCGCGCATCCTGGCCCGCTGTCTGAACTGTGAGAAGGGTCCCACCCCGGCGCCGTGCGGCGAGTGCCAGTCGTGCCAGGACCTCGCGCGGAACGGACCGGGCTCGATCGATGTGATCGAGATCGACGCCGCGTCCCACGGTGGTGTGGACGACGCCCGTGAGCTGAGGGAGAAGGCATTCTTCGGGCCCGCGTCGAGTCGTTACAAGATCTACATCATCGATGAGGCCCATATGGTCACCTCGGCGGGGTTCAACGCCCTGCTGAAGGTGGTCGAGGAGCCCCCGGAGCACCTCAAATTCATCTTCGCGACCACCGAGCCGGAGAAGGTCATCGGCACGATCCGGTCGCGTACGCATCACTATCCGTTCCGGCTCGTGCCGCCCGGGACGCTCCGCGAGTATCTGGGCGAGGTCTGCGGGCGCGAGGCGATCCCGGTCGAGGACGGGGTGCTGCCGCTGGTGGTGCGGGCCGGGGCCGGGTCGGTGCGGGATTCGATGTCGGTGATGGACCAGCTCCTCGCGGGCGCGGCCGACGACGGTGTGACCTATGCCATGGCCACCTCGCTGCTCGGTTATACGGACGGCTCGCTGCTCGACTCGATCGTGGACGCCTTCGCGGCGACCGACGGGGCGGCGGCGTTCGAGGTCGTCAACCGCGTGATCGAGGGGGGCAACGACCCCCGGCGCTTCGTCGCCGATCTGCTGGAGCGGCTGCGCGATCTGGTGATCCTCGCCGCCGTGCCGGACGCCGCGGAGAAGGGGCTCATCGACGCCCCGGCCGATGTGGTGGAGCGGATGCAGGCGCAGGCGTCGGTCTTTGGCGGCGCCGAGCTGAGCCGTGCGGCGGACCTGGTCAATGAGGGCCTTACGGAGATGCGCGGCGCCACCTCGCCGCGGCTGCAGCTCGAGCTGATCTGCGCCCGGGTGCTGCTGCCCGCCGCCTTCGACGATGAGCGCTCGGTGCGGTCGCGGCTGGAGCGGCTGGAGCGCGGGGCCCTCGCGGGCGGCCTGGGCGGTGGAGTCGGGGCCGGTGCTGGTGGCGGTGGCGTCGCTGGGGTGGCGGGGCCCGGGCCCGCCATGGGGTACGTACCGGGGCCCGACGCTCACGCTCCGGCCGCGCCCCCCGCCGCCGGTCCGTCCGGTCCGGCCGCCGCGCGTGCGGCGATGGCCGGGGGAGGGGCCGGGCAGGAGCAGTCCCCAGGAGGGCCGGGCGGTGCCGAGGCCCCCGACGGGTGGCCTGCGGGTGCGCGGCCTGCCGCGGACAGCGGTCCGGGCGGCGCCGGAGACGGAGGACAGCAGGCCGGTGCCCCGGCCGCGCCCGTGGAGGGCGGCGGTGGGCAGCGGCCCGGAGCGTGGCCGTCGGGCGCCCAGTCCGCTGCGGTGGAGGGCGGCGGATCGCGGCCCGGAGCCTGGCCCACCGCCTCGGCGCCTGGTTCCGGTGCGGGCGGTGCGGGCGGGTCGTCTGGCGCGTCCGGTGTGGGCGGGCCGTCTGGTGCGGGCGGGCCGTCTGGTGCTTCCGATGCCGGCGGTGCGTCTGGTGGTGGCGGTGCGTCCGGGGGTGCCTCCGGTGGTGGGGCGCCCGCTCGGCAGCCCGGTGGCTGGCCGACGGCCACCGCGCCGGGGCAGGGCGGCGGCCCACCTGCGCAGACGCCCGCGGCGCCCTCCGCGTCGACCGCGTCTTCCGGGCCGGCCTCGCCTGCCGCGTCCGCCGCGCCCTCCGCACCCGCGCAGGGCGGCGCACCGAGCATGGCGCAGGGTGCCGTGCAGGTGCGGCAGATGTGGCCGGACATCCTGGAGGCGGTCAAGAACCGCCGCCGCTTCACCTGGATCCTGCTGAGCCAGAACGCGACGGTGTCCGGCTTCGACGGCACCACCCTCCAGCTCGGCTTCTCCAACGCGGGCGCGCGTGACAGCTTCGTGAGCGGCGGCAGCGAGGACGTCCTGCGGCAGGCGCTTCAGGACGCCATCGGTGTGCAGTGGCGGATCGAGGCCATCGTCGATCCCTCGGGCGGCACCGGACAGCAGGGCGGCGGCCCGGGCGGTCCGGGCGGCCTCGGTGGTCCGGGCGGTTCCGGCGGCTTCGGCGGAGGCGGTGGCGCCACCGGTGGCGGCTTCGGCGGTGGTGGCGGCTTCGGTGGCGGGAGTGGCCCCGGTGGCGGCGGCCCGGGCGGCGGTGGCCAGTCCGCCGCGCCACGGCAGTCCGCGCCCCGGCCCGCGCCCGCCTCCCCGCCCCCGGCCGCCCCCGCCGCGCCGTCCGGAGCCGCGGACGCGGGGCCGCCCCCCGAGGCGGCGGCGTACCGGGAGCCCGAGCCTCCGCGGGTCGCGCTGGAGGACGACATGCCGGCCGAGGACGACCCGGACCTGGACGACACCGCGCTGAGCGGGCACGACCTGATCGTTCGCGAGCTCGGTGCCACGGTGATCGAGGAGATCGTCAACGAGTAGGAGGCGTGGGCCCGGCACCCATGCCCTATGTAGCCGTGTCTCCTCCGTACGGCGTAGAGCAGGGCGCTCTGGGAGCACGTAGGCTCGGGCTATCGAAGAGAACGACTGTCGAGCGCCAGGAGCGAAGCCGTGATCCCCGGTGGTGGCCAGCCGAATATGCAGCAGTTGCTGCAGCAGGCTCAGAAGATGCAGCAGGACCTCGCCGCGGCCCAGGAGGAGCTGGCCCGGACTCATGTCGAGGGTTCCGCGGGCGGTGGCCTGGTGAAGGCGACCGTGACCGGTTCCGGTGAGTTGCAGGGCCTGGTCATCGATCCCAAGGCCGTGGATCCTGAGGACACGGAGACCCTCGCGGATATGGTCGTCGCGGCCGTCCGCGACGCCAACAACGCCGCGCAGGAGCTCCAGCAGCAGAAGCTCGGCCCGCTCGCCCAGGGGCTGGGCGGTATGCCCGGGCTCCCGTTCTGATCCTCGGGTCCTTCGGGTCTGCCGGGTCCCTCGGGTTCCCCGGTCCCCGGGATTCCGGATCCTCGGGTCCTCGGTTCCTTGGGTTTTCGGGTCCCCGGGCTCTCCAATCTCATAGGGTTCCGTAATTCCACCGGGTCCTTCAGGGCTCCCCGGGGCTCCTCGGGGACCACCCGGCTCCCCGGGCCCGGCCGCGGGACCACGGCGGCCCCGGCAGTGAGGGTGCGGCGCAACCGAATATTCATATGCAGTACAGCCACCGCGCGGCGGCGCGAGATTGGATGAAGGCGTGTACGAGGGCGTGGTCCAGGACCTCATCGACGAGTTGGGCAGGCTGCCCGGCGTCGGTCCCAAGAGCGCGCAGCGGATCGCCTTCCACATCCTGCAGTCCGAGCCCACCGACGTCCGCCGCCTCGCGCATGCGTTGACCCAGGTCAAGGAGAAGGTGCGGTTCTGCGCGGTCTGCGGAAACGTCGCCGAGGCCGAGCAGTGCCGCGTCTGCCAGGACCCCCGCCGCGACCCCGCGGTCATCTGCGTGGTCGAGGAACCGAAGGACGTCGTCGCGATCGAGCGGACGCGTGAGTTCCGGGGCCGCTATCACGTGCTCGGCGGGGCGATCAGCCCCATCGAGGGCGTGGGCCCGGACGATCTGCGGATCAGGGAGCTGCTGGGGCGGCTCGCGGACGGGACGGTCACGGAGCTCATCCTGGCCACCGATCCGAATCTGGAGGGCGAAGCCACCGCCACGTACCTCGCGCGCATGATCAAGCCCATGGGTTTGAAGGTCACTCGCCTGGCCAGCGGCCTCCCTGTCGGTGGAGACCTGGAGTACGCCGACGAGGTCACGCTGGGTCGTGCCTTCGAAGGGAGAAGACTTCTTGATGTCTGACGCAACGCTGCACGACGCCCACCCGGACCCGGACGACTTCGCGGTCCAGATCTCCGACCAGATCGAGAGCTTCATCGTCGCGGTCACCGAAGTCGCCAAGGGGGACGAGCCGGACAGCGCTGTGCCGTTTCTGCTCCTCGAGCTGTCCCAGCTGATCCTCGCGGGCGGCCGGCTCGGCGCGCACGAGGACTTCGTTCCGGACGAGCGGTACGAACCGGACGTCGGTCCGGAGCCGGATGTCGACGAGCTGCGTGAGCGCTTCGCCCAGCTGCTGGAGCCGGTGGACATCTACTCGGAGGTCTTCGACCCGTACGTGCCGCGCAGCCAGCCCGTCGCCTGCCGGATCTCCGACGATCTGGCCGGGATCATCACCGATCTGCGGCACGGGATGGCGCACTACCGCGAGGGCCGGATCAGCGAGGCGCTGTGGTGGTGGCAGTTCTCGTACCTCTCCAACTGGGGGACGACCGCCTCGGCGGCCCTGCGCGCGCTGCAGTCGCTGGTCGCGCACGTACGGCTGGACAGCCCGCTGGACGAGCTGGACGGCCTGGACACGGACAGCAACGCGGGCGGTGACGAGGAGCTCGCGGAGGAGGCCGGCCGGGTCATGGCGGAGGAGATCGCGGGACCGCTCGGCCTGCGCTCGGGGCCGCGCTGACGGGTGCCCGGGACGGCCGCTCGGGGCCGCGCCGAGGCGCGGCCGGGACGGCCGACGGGAAGATCTGAAACGGCCCGCGGGGGCGACCCGCGACCCGTCCGAGCCTGTGAGCTGGGTTACGTTCCCGTGTGCTTCGGCGGCGAGCGGGAAGGGTTCGTCGCTGAGCGGGTGGGAGGGATGCGGGGAATCTCGCGGACGCATGGACGTATGCGTCGCGTGATGCCCTCTGTCTCCTTGCCCTCCTTGATCACTTTGTGAGGCATTCGTCTCGCTATGTGATATTGGGAGGGCAAATTCCGGCCGCTCGTTAAACTGAGCCGACCGCATTATTGAGAGCTGCGAGGAGCGCACGTGGGCCTTGTCGTGCAGAAGTACGGAGGCTCCTCCGTTGCCGATGCCGAGGGCATCAAGCGGGTCGCCAAGCGAATCGTGGAAGCCAAGAAGAACGGCCACCAGGTGGTCGTCGTGGTCTCCGCGATGGGCGACACGACGGACGAGCTGATCGATCTCGCCGAGCAGGTATCGCCGATTCCTACTGGGCGCGAGTTCGACATGCTGCTGACCGCGGGAGAGCGGATCTCCATGGCCTTGCTGGCGATGGCGATCAAAAACCTCGGTCACGAGGCGCTGTCGTTCACCGGCAGCCAGGCGGGAGTCATCACCGACGCGGTTCACAACAAAGCACGGATCATCGACGTCACGCCGGGCCGCATCCGTGACGCGCTCGAGCTCGGCGCGGTCGCGATCGTCGCGGGCTTCCAGGGCGTGTCCCAGAAGAGCAAGGACATCACCACCCTCGGCCGGGGCGGTTCGGACACCACCGCGGTCGCGCTGGCCGCGGCCCTGGACGCCGAGGTGTGCGAGATCTACACCGATGTGGACGGCGTGTTCACCGCCGATCCGCGCGTGGTGAAGAAGGCTCGCAAGATCAACGAGATTCCGTACGAGGACATGCTGGAGCTCGCCGCGAGCGGTTCCAAGGTGTTGCACCTGCGCTGCGTGGAGTACGCGCGCCGGTACAACATCCCCATCCACGTACGGTCGTCTTTCTCCGGCCACCAGGGCACCTGGGTGCGCAACCGGCCGGAAGCGGGAGAAGGAGAAGAAGGCATGGAGCAGGCGATCATCTCCGGGGTCGCGCACGACACGTCCGAGGCCAAGGTCACGGTCGTCGGGGTGCCGGACAAGCCGGGTGAGGCCGCGGCCATCTTCCGCACCATCTCCGACGCCGAGATCAACATCGACATGGTGGTGCAGAACGTTTCCGCCGCGTCGACCGGGCTGACCGACATCTCCTTCACGCTGCCGAAGACGGACGGCCACCGGGCGATGGAGGCGCTGACCAAGGCGAAGTCGCTGATCGGCTTCGACTCGCTGCGCTACGACGACCAGATCGCCAAGATCTCCCTGATCGGTGCCGGAATGCGCACCAACCCGGGGGTCACCGCGACCTTCTTCGAGGCGCTGTCGAACTCCGGGGTCAACATCGAGCTGATCTCGACCTCCGAGATCCGCATCTCGGTCGTCACCCGCGCCGACGATGTGAAGGACGCGGTGGTGGCCGTGCACAGCGCCTTCGGCCTGGACAGCGACAGCGACGAAGCGGTGGTTTACGGAGGGACTGGGCGATGATCGGTCATGGCGGTGCCGCCGGGGGCGACAAGCCCACCCTCGCGGTCGTCGGTGCCACCGGCGCCGTTGGCACCGTCATGCTCTCGATCCTCTCGGAGCGCGCCGACATCTGGGGCGAGATCCGACTGATCGCCTCGCCCCGCTCGGCCGGCCGGAAGCTGACCGTCCGGGGTGAGCAGGTCGAGGTCATCGCGCTGAGCGAGGAGGCGTTCGAGGGCGTCGACGTCGCGATGTTCGACGTACCGGACGAGATCTCGGCGCGGTGGGCGCCCATCGCGGCGAGCAAGGGCGCGGTGGCCGTCGACAACTCCGGCGCGTTCCGGATGGACCCCGATGTCCCCCTGGTGGTGCCGGAGGTGAACGCGCACGCGGCCCGTGTCCGCCCGCGCGGCATCATCGCCAACCCCAACTGCACCACCCTGTCGATGATCGTGGCGATGGGCGCGCTGCACGCCGAGTTCGGGCTGAGCGAGCTGATCGTCTCCTCGTACCAGGCGGTCTCCGGTGCGGGCAAGGAAGGCATCGACGCCCTGCGCGAGCAGCTCGCGCTGGTCGCCGGTACGGAGTTGGGCACTCACCCCGGGGACGTACGGCGGGCGGTGGGCGACACCGGGCCGTTCCCGGCGCCGATGGCGCTCAATGTGGTGCCGTTCGCCGGTTCGCTCAAGGAGGACGGCTGGTCCTCCGAGGAGCTCAAGGTGCGCAACGAGTCCCGCAAGATCCTGGGGCTGCCGGAGCTGAGGGTCACCGCGACCTGTGTCCGGGTGCCCGTGATCACCACGCATTCGCTGGCCGTGCACGCGCGGTTCGAGAACGAGGTGACGGTCGAGGCGGCGCACGAGATCCTGGCGGGCGCCCCCGGTGTGGTGCTGTGCGACAACCCGGCGGAGGGCGAATTCCCCACCCCCGCCGACGCCGTGGGCACCGACCCCACCTGGGTGGGCCGGGTGCGGCGGTCGATGGACGACCCGAGGGCGCTGGAGCTCTTCGTCTGCGGCGACAACCTGCGCAAGGGCGCGGCGCTGAACACCGCGCAGATCGCGGAGGTCGTCGCGGCGGAGCTGGCGGGCGGGGCCGCCGCGAGGTGAGAGGGCCGCAGGGCCGTCACGTCACCACCAAGTAGGCCCATCACCAAGTAGGACCCATCACCAAGTAGGAGCCACCACGAAGTAGGCCCCGCTGCCGGGTGACGATCCGTGATCAAGTGAGGGGCCCGGACCGCCCTAAGGTGAGCGGCCGTCTTAAAGTGACGTTTCACCAGTGCGTCGACCGGCAGATGTGAATATCCTGTGTGCATGTCACTGGCCTGGACCAGCTGAGCTGGGCCGTTGATCTGATCGACGTATTCGCTCCCCGCCCGCTGCAACCGGCAGCGGGCGGGGAGCGTCTTTCCAGCCGCCCCGTAGTGGGCGCAGGGACAACTGGGGCATTGGGGAAGAATTGATGCGCATGGGGGCATTGAACGCATCGTCAAAAGCGGTGCCTCGCGCGTACAACCCTGACAGGGGGCGGCGTGTCCAACAGGCGTGGCAGAGGTATTCGGCATCGCAACGGTTCCAGGGCGCGGCGGCGCGGCGGTACGCCCCCCGCGTACGCCAGGTGGCATGCCGGTGATCGCGCCATGGCCGACGGCCCGCCCCGCGCACATCACAACAGGGCGCGAGGACACTGACGACGCGATGGCAGCGGGCACCACAGTCGATCACCTCACCGAGACCTACCGCGCCCATTACCGGTCGCTGCTCGGTCTCGCCGCGCTCCTTCTCGACGACACCGCGTCCTGCGAGGACGTCGTGCAGGAAGCGTTCATCCGTGTGCACTCGGCGCGCAAGAGAGTCCGGGATCCCGAGAAGACCCTTGCCTATCTGCGGCAGACGGTCGTCAATCTCTCCCGCTCCGCGCTGCGCCGGCGCATCCTCGGGCTGAAGCTGCTCTCCAAGCCGATGCCCGATATGGCCAGTGCCGAGGAGGGGGCGTACGAACAGCTTGAACGCGATCAACTGATCAAGGCGATGAGGGGACTTCAGCGCCGTCAGCGCGAGGTTCTCGTGCTGCGCTACTTCGCCGATATGACCGAGGCCCAGGTGGCCGAGACGCTGGGCATATCGCTCGGCTCGGTCAAGGCGTACGGCTCGCGCGGCATCGCGGCGCTCCGCGTCGCCATGGAGGCTCCGGCATGAACCACATCACACATACGCCGGACCCGGAGGACCCCGGGCGGCGGACGGGCCATGAGCCCGAATCCCGAGAACCAGTGGAGTCCACGGAGCCGATGGAATCGGTAGAGCCGACGGAGTCCACGGAGGCTGGTGAGTCCGCGGGGTCTGCGGGGTCTGCGGATTCCACGGGAGCCGAGGAGTCCGGCGGGTCCGCGGAGGCCGGTGAGTCCGGCGGGTCCGCGGGGTCTGCGGAGGCCGGGGAGTCCGCAGGGGCTGCGGGAGCCGGGGAGTCCGCAGGGACCCGTGAGTCCACCAGGCCCGCAGGGGCCAGGAAGTCCGCTGCGTCCGGGCAGGGGCGGGTGACGCCCCTCCGTATTCAGCTCGACGACGACGGGCCCGGCGGTGAGGACGAGGAAGCTATGCGGCGGCTGCTGCACCGCGCCGTCGACGATCTCGAACCGTCCTCCGACTCCCTCGACCATCTGCGGCGTGCCGTGCCCGCCCGCCGTGCGCGGCGGCGCCAGGCCCTGGTCGGGGCCGCGGCCGCGGTCGTGCTCGGCTGCGCGGCCGTACCGGCGCTGGTGCACGTCGCGACCACCAGCAACGGCGCGGACGACCGCCCGGCCAATGCCGCCAGCAGCCACCGCACCCCTGAGACCAGCGGCGGCCGGCACGGCGAGGGCAGTGGTGGCAAGGGCTCCGACGGGCCCGCCGACTCGGTCGAGCAGGACAAGGGCGACAAGGACAAGGACAAGGGGAAGGACAAGCCGCCGAAGGGCGAGGAGGAGGGCGGCCCCGGCGGTACGGCCCCCGACCCCTCCAACACGCTGAACGCCACCTCCCCCACCTGCAGCCGCGCCCAGCTCACCAGCGGTGGCGCCGGATCGGTCGGAGCGGCCGACGCCGAGGGGCGGGTCTACGGCTCGTTCCGCGTCGCGAACGTCTCGGACAGCGCCTGCATGGTCGAGGGCAGCGGCTCGGTGGGCGCGAGCGCCCAGGGCGGTGCGGACGCCTCGCGGATCCTCGTCGTCGACCATACGGCGGGGGACGCGGCGGCAGGGCTGCCCGACCCCTCCCTCCAGCCGGGCACGCTCATCCTCAAGCCCGGCCAGGCGTACGAGGTCAAGTTCGCCTGGATCCCGACGGCGGGCGGCGGCACCAGCGGCTGCTCCACCACCGGCACACCGACCCCCGATCCGTCCACGGACCCGGCCCAGGACGGGCCGCAGGACAACCCCAGCACGGGCGAGCCGGGCGGCGGTGGCGGCGGCGGTGAGCCGCAGGACGCGAGCGTCCTGGTCAGCCACACACCGGAGGCGGGCGACCCGGCCGCGGCGAGTGTGACGATCGGCGGAGCCTGCGCCGGAACGATCTACCGCACCGGTCTGCTGGCGTCCCTCTAGATCTGCTGGCGTCCCTCTGGAGCAGCGGGGCAGCGGCCGCCTGGGGAGCCTCCCCAGGGAGGCCGCTGCGGCGCTCCTGACGCGCCGCGGCGGGATCCCGGGGCCGGCGCGCGGGGGCCTGCGGGACGGCCCCGCCGCCGGGACCCCGACGCGAAGCCCGTACCGTGGTGGTGTGTATCGGTTTCTGCTGACACCCCGCTGGTGGGTGATCAACGTGTTCACCCTGCTGGCGATCCCGGTCTGCCTCTTCATGGGCAGCTGGCAGCTAAGCCGCTTCGAGACGCGCGTCGACACGCATAACCAGCAGCAGGACGACGCGTCCCGCGAGCGGAAGGCCGCGGCCCGGCCGCTGAGCGACCTGCTGCCGGTCACCGCGAAGACCTCCGGGGAGCGGGCGACCGCCACCGGCCGATACGACACCACACATCAACTCCTCGTGCCCGACAGGCGGCTGGACGGCCGCGACGGCTTCTATGTGCTGACTCTGCTCCGCGTGGACGCGGAAGGGGACGTCGGCGGAGGCAAGGGCGTGGCCGACGGCAAGGACGGAGCCGGGGCCAAGGACGGAGCCGGGGTCAGGGACGGAGCCGGGGCCAAGGCGCTGCCCGTCGTCCGCGGCTGGCTCCCCGGCGACGCCGACGATCCGGCGGCCGCCGCCAAGGTGCCCGCACCCCCCTCCGGTGAGGTGACCGTCACAGGGGCCCTCCAGGCGTCCGAGCACCAGGGCGGCGACGGGGTGAGCGTGGCCGGGGGCCTCCCCCGCGGTCAGCTGGGCATGATCAGCGCCGCCTCCCTGGTCAACCTGGTGCCGTATCAGGTGTACGACGCCTGGGTGACCTCCTCCCAGGCTCCCGGGGCCCTGAAGCCGGTGCCCCCCACGGCGGCGGAGGGCACCGGGCTCGACATCAAGGCGTTCCAGAACCTGGGCTACACCGGTGAGTGGTTCGTCTTCGCGGGCTTCGTGATCTTCATGTGGTTCCGGCTGTTCCGCCGCGAGGCCGAGACCGCCCGCGATCTGGCCCTCGGCATCACACCGCCCGAGCCGACGGCTCCGACGGCGCCGGGTGCGGACCGGACCCCAGATGACGCCGAGCGAACTCGATCTCCAAGCGCAACTGCTTGATCCGCTCCTCGACGACCAGCGAGCCGTGCCCCGCGTCATAGCGGTAGACCTCATGCGGGGTGCCGCGCTGCTCGAGCCGCTCCACATAGTTGTCGATCTGCCGTATGGGGCAGCGGGGGTCGTTCAGCCCCGCCGAGATGTAGACCGGCGCCCGCACCTGATCCACATAGGTCAGCGGGGACGACGCCTCGAACCGCTCCGGCACCTCCTCCGGGGTGCCGCCCAGCAGGGTGCGGTCCATCGCCTTCAGGGCCTCCATCTCGTCGTGGTAGGCCGTCACATAGTCCGCGACCGGGACCGCGGCCAGCCCCAGCGCCCAGGAGTCCGGCTGCGTCCCGATCCCCAGCAGCGTCAGATAGCCGCCCCAGGAACCGCCGGCCAGCACCAGCCGCTCGGGGTCGGCGAGCCCAGAGGCCACCGCCCACTCCCGCACGGCCGCGATGTCCTCCAGCTCGATCAGCCCGACCCGGTGCTTGAGCGCGTCGGTCCACGCCCGGCCGTAGCCGGTCGAGCCGCGGTAGTTGACCCGCACCACGGCGAAGCCGTGGTCCACCCAGGCCGCGGGGCCCGCCGCGAAGGCGTCGCTGTCATGCCAGGTCGGCCCGCCGTGGATGTCGAAGACCGTCGGGAAGGGGCCCTCGCCCGCGGGCTTCTGCACCAGCGCGTGCACCCGCCCGCCGGGGCCGTCCACCCACGCGTCGGTGACCCGCACCGACTCCGGGGCCGCGAAACCGGGCGGGTCCAGCACCGTCCGTCCGCTCGTCGACCGCACCTGGGGCGGCTTCTCGGCCGACGACCACAGGAACTCCACCGTGCCGTCCGGCCGCGCCGTGGCGCCCGAGATCGTCCCCGCCGGGGTCTCCAGGCGGGTCAGCTCGCCGGAGCCGAGGTCGTACCGGAGCAGCTCGCTGCGCGCCTGATGGCTGTGCTCGACCAGCAGCGCCGATCCGTCCGGAAACCAGTCCGCCCCGACGTCGCCGGGCAGATCGATCGCCAGCGCGGTCTCCACACCGGTCACCGGATCCCACACCATGGGCTCCCACCGGCCGCGCCGCTGGTGCCCGACCAGCAGCCGGGTGTCTCCCTCGACGGGCGCGAAGCCCATCACGGACAGGCCCAGCTCCTCGGTGCCGCCCTTGGTGTCGTCCAGCTCCGCGACGGCCGTCCCGTCCAGCCGCAGGACCCGGATCGCCGAGTGCATCGCGTCGCCGTGCTCGGTGTGCTCGATCGCGATCAGCGTCACGTCATGGGAGAGATCGCCCACTCCGGCGGACTCGCGATGCCGGTAGATCTCCTCGGGCTCGCCGCCCGGCCGCACCACATGGATGGTCGAGCCGTCCTCGTCGGTGGACCGCCCCACGACCGCCGTGCCGTCACGGCCCAGCGCGAGCCCCGCCGGATAGGAGGGGTCCAGCCCGGGGGTCGCGGGCTCGTCGGCCGGGCGCTCGTCCCCCTCGCCGCCGCTGAACGGCTGACGCAGCCACACCCCGAACTCATCGCCATCGGTGTCCGAGAACCACCAGATCCACCGGCCGTCCGGCGACAGCACCCCGTCGGTCGTCCCGTTCGGCCGGTCCGTGACCTGCCGCTGCGCACCGGTCGCCCGATCCCATGCGTACAGCTCGTATGTGCCCGTGGCGTTCGAGACGAACAGTGAGTGGTCCGGGGCTTCTTCCGCCCAGTCGGGCAGCCCCACTCGCGGCGCCCGGAAGCGCTTTTCCCAGTCCGGCATGGACTCCGTGCTCTCAGTCATGCTCACCATTCTGCGCCGCATCCCGACATGCGCGCTGGCGTCGCCCCGCGCCTGTGGATAACGTTCCCGGCGGGATGGACGGGGGCCGTACACCGAGGGGGAGCTGATGGCCGACATAGCCGCGACAGTGGAGACATACTGGGCAACGGCCCAGGCCAGGGACTGGCGGGCGTTCGGTGCCACGCTCGCCGACGACGTCCGCTACGAACTGCCGCAGACCCGCGAGCGGGTGCTCGGCCGGGACGGTGTGGTCCGCTTCAACGCCGAGTACCTGGGCGAGTGGAGTCTGGAGGTCGAGCGCGTCATCGCCGACGGCGAACAGGCGGTCTCCTGGGTGCGCTTCAGCGAGGACGAGGAGGAGACACAGGCGATCAGCTTCTTCACCGCCTCGGCGGACGGCCGGATCCAGACCATCACCGACTTCTGGCCGGCGCCGTACGAGCCTCCGCGTGAGCGCGAGCAAATGGTCGAGCGCTTCTGAGCGCTTCTGGACGCTTCTGGCTGCTCGCGGGTGATACCGGGCAGCAGCTTGAACTCTTCCGTCCAGCGCCTGTCCGTAGCTCCTCCGTGCGCGATTCCGCCCCTTCCCCCGGGTTACACCCCTCCGGTCCCCACCTCTCCGGCCCCAGCCCCTGCCCCTCCCGTTCACCCCGCCCCCTCCCCGGGCTCCGCTACCTCAGCAGCACCGGCAGCTCGTCCACGCCATAGACGATGGAGAGCTTCCGGAAGGAGAGCTTCTCCGCCGGTACGGCGAGTCGCATCTCCGGGAACCGCCGTATGAGCGCGGGATAGGCGGCCCGGAGTTCCATCTTGGCCAGCTCGGCGCCGATGCAGCGGTGGATGCCGTATCCGAAGGCCAGATGCGAGGGGGCCTGCCGGTGCGGATCGACCCGCTCCATGTCCGGGCCCAGCTTCTCGTCGCGGTTGGCCCCGCTCAGTGAGCACAGCACCAGGTCGCCGGCGGAAATCCGCGTGCCCGCGATCTCCATGTCCTCGCGGGCGAACCGCGGGAAGGCCACCTGTACCACCGTGAGATAGCGCAGCAGCTCCTCCACGAACGGGTCCACGACATCGTCGTGATCACGTATGGCGGCGAAGTGCTCGGGGGCCTGGAGCAGCACCAGCGTGCCCAGCGCCAGCATGCTCGCGGTCGTCTCCAGACCGCCGGTCAGCACCCCGTCGGCGAGCCCGGCCAGCTCCTGGTCGTCGAGTTCATCGCCGTGCTCCTTCACCAGCATGCCGAGCAGCCCGTCGCCGGGCGTCTCACGCTGCTTCCGGACGATCCCGTGCAGATAGGAAAGGGAGTCCGACATCGCGCCGAGGGAGGCGTTCGCCCCGCTGAAGAGATCGAACCGCGCGGTGCTGTGGCGCTGGAAGTCATCGCGGTCCTCGTACGGCACCCCGAGCAGCTCGCAGATGACCAGCGCGGGAATGGGGAGGGCGAACGCCTCCACGAGATCCACCGGGCCCTCGGCCGCCGCCATCTCGTCGAGGCGCTCTTCCACGATGGAGTGGATGAGCGGGGTGAGCCTGCTGAGCCGCCGCATGGTGAATTCGGGCGTCAGCAGGCGTCGCAGTCTCGTATGCGTCGGTGGATCGCTGAAGCCGAGACCTCCCGGATTCTGCTGCGGGGCGACGCCGATGTTCCGTTCCGCGAGGTTGGTGAAATCGGAGCTGAACCCCTTCGCCTTTCCGAGCACTGCCTTGGTCTCGTCATATCCGGTGACAAGCCAGGCATTGATTCCGAAAGGTAGCCATATCTTACTGATGGGTTCTTTTGCCCTGGTTCGGGACAGATCGGCAATGGGGTCGAGTCCATCGCGCCTCAGCGGCGCCAGCGTGGCGTCCGGGAGGAACGACATCTTGGACAAGTCGAAGCCATTCTTCTGGATTCTCGAAAAGTACTTGCGGCCCAGCCAGGAGACGATGTTTGAGCGGAGATTCGACATGGGCGCAATACTGCCCTGCCATGGCCGGCCGGCCATGCTCCGGTGCCGGACGTGCCCCGGTGTGATGCGCCACAGCGCAGGTGCTCCCTGCTCGGGTGGGCGCGCCGGTGGGCATCAAGGTGGCGCCGACCGCGAAATCGGAGGAAAGTGGAGATATCGGGCAGGAAGCGCGAGCGATGACGGCTGCCTGCGGGACGCCTGTGGCGCCCCCAGGGACATGAGTGAGGTGAGCGGCCTTGCGGGAGAGGTTCCGTGCTGTCCAGGGCGCACCGTGCTGGGTGAGTCTCATGGCAGCGGATCTGGACCGCGCGCACACCTTCTACGGAGAGCTCTTCGGCTGGGGCTTCCGTCCCACCCGGCAGGGGCACGGCCGTTACACCATCGCGTACACCGAGGGCGGCGTACCGACCGTCGGCATCGGCGCCTCGTCCCCGTCGGCGGGGGTGACCCTCCCGGTCACCTGGACCACGTACTTCGCGGCGGACAGCGCGGACGAGGTGGCCTCGCGCGTCCAGGAGCGCGGTGGCACGGTCGCGGTCGGGCCGCTGGAGTTCGGCAGCGGCCGGGTGGCCTGGGCGGCCGACCCGGACGGGGCCAACTTCGGCATCTGGGAGGGCGATCTGACCTCCGCCTGGTGGGGCGAGCGCAGACCGGGCGCGCCCGTATGGCTGGAGCTGCGCACCCGCGACGCCTTCGAGGCGGCGCTCTTCTATGGGCAGGTTTTCGGCTGGGACAGCCAGGAGCGCGGGCGCTGCGACGTCCGCTTCGAACATGACCGGGTGGTCCTTCATATCGACGGTAAGGCGGTCGCGGGGCTGCGCGGCGGCGCCATCGAGGCGGCCCCGGACCCGAACGTCCGGCCCCGCTGGCGGGTCTACTTCTGCGTGAAGGACGTCGACGAGGTCGCCGAACGCGCCGCGGAGCTCGGCGGCGGCATCCTCTCCCTGCCGGCCGACACCCCCTATGGGCGCGTCGCGGCGCTGCGCGACCCGGAGGGCGGGATCTTCAACGTGGCGGCGGTCAGGAAAGAACCCGCCGACGGGGATTCCGCCTCCGTGGCGTACGGCTGAGGAACCGGGCCTCGACGGTCGGAGGTGGTGCCGCCTACGATCGGAGATACGGCATCGCGTGTCGGTCACCGGCTGGGTGAGGCATGGAGGTGCCCGTGAGATTGCCTTACGGAGGCATTCCACAGTGTCTGTCGAGTTGAATCACACGATCGTCCATTCTCTGGACAACCGCGAATCCGCAGAATTCCTGGCGAACATCCTTGGCCTCGAGGTGGGCGAAGAGTGGGGCCCGTTCGTTCCGCTGGAGACGAGTAACGGCGTCACCCTGGACTTCGCCACCATTCCCGGTGAGTCGATCGTCATGCAGCATTACGCGTTCCTCATCTCGGACGAGGAGTTCGACGCGGCTTTCGAGCGGATCCGGCAGCAGGGGGTCACGTACTACGCCGATCCCCATCTGAAGCAGCCGGGCGAGATCAACCACCACCACGGCGGGCGCGGGCTGTACTTCATGGACCCGGCCGGTCATGGCATGGAGATCATCACTCGCCCGTACGGCAACGAGGAGTAGCCCGGGGCGGCCCTGGAACATGGGCCCTGAACTGGGCAGACCCTGAACCACGAGCGGGCCGGGGCGCACGCGCCCCGGCCCGCCTTCGTCGCGGTCAGCCGGGCTGATCCTCGTCGTGTTCCATCCGGTCCCGGCGCTCTTGCCACTCCCGGACGACCTCGTCGATGTCGAAGGGCGTGAGATGGAGCGGCGGGCCGGGCGGGGGCCGCCGGATCGCCTCCCGGATCTTGTCATTGACCTCCGAGAGGATCTCCCGCACCACCCGTTCCGAGGGCGCCTTCTCCACGGCGGCGAGCGCGTCCTCCGCCTCTTTGCGCAGCACGAGTGTTGGCGGCAGGAATGACAGATTCTCGCGGGCCATCTTCTCCTTGACCCACCACAGATCGTCGTAGGGCTTGTCGAGGTTCGGGAGAGGTTTTCCCTTTCCCGGGAGGTTCGCGAACGCGCCGCGTTCCTCCGCCTCGCGGATCTGTCGGTCGGCCCATGTCTCGAAGCTGATGCCCGGTGGCTTTCGCTCGGTCACCCTGAGATTCTCCCTCGGACGGCACGAAACGCGCCACAGGCCGTTTCAGCCCGCTTGTCAGATGCGGGGAGGACCTTGCTTGTCAGGTCAGAGGTGGGAGGACTTGTCAGGTCAGAGGTGGGAGGAGAGGACCGGCAGCAGATCCTGGAACGTCCGGCCGGTGGCGGGCGCGCCGATCGCCGACATCTGCCAGGCCCCGCCCGTCCCGCCCTCGCGGTGCACCTTGGCCATGATCTGGGCCGTGTAGGGGCCGCCGCCGCTCAGGGTGTAGCGGGCCAGCTCCTGTCCGTTGGTCTCGTCGATCAGACGGCAGAAGGCGTTCTGCACCTCGGCGAAGGTCTGCCCGGTGAAGGAGTTCACCGTGAACAGGATCTGATCGACATGGGCCGGAACGCGCTGCAGATCGATCAGGATCGATTCATCGTCGCCGCCCTGACCGGTGCCACCGACGAGGTTGTCGCCGGTGTGCCGTACGGATCCGTCGTCGCTCGTCAGATGCTGGAAGAACACGACGTCGACGGCTTCCCGCCCGGCGAAGAGCACGGCCGAGGCGTCCAGGTCGATCTCCTTGGCGGTCAACCGGGCGAGTAGCCCCTTGCGCGGCGCGGCCTGCCAGCCCAGGCCCATGCGCACCGCGCTGAGCTCGCCCCCGTCGGACTTGCTCAGGTTGATCCGCTGGCCCTTGGCCAGATTTACGGTCATGTGCTTCCTTTCCCGCTCTTCTGATTGGTCCGAGACGGTTTTTGCGACATCTTCAGCCGGTCGCGCAGAAACGGCAGGATGCCGCGGTGAAGAAGGGCCCTCAGCCAGGCGTCGCGGGCCGTGGCCACGGCCGCGTCATCCCGGCGCCCGACGTGGGGCGGGTGCGTGTACGGATGCCGTTGGGAGCGCGGGTGCTGGTCGGGGGCCGAGGTGCGGTGGCGTACGGCGGTGGCGAGCAGGCAGGCCACTCCCGCCGCCAGAGTGACCGCCGCGATCGTCGCGCTGGTCAGCCCGGCGGTCAACAGTGCCTCGGCCAGCTCGCGTTGAGAGTGAAAGAGCTTCAGCAGTCCGCCGAGGAGCAGAAAGGCCGCGGCCGAGACACCGGCCAGAGCCGGTGCGAGGACGGCGAGCGCCGGCAGCAGCCCACGGACGCCTGCCGTGGGGGAGGGGACGCCCACAGGAGACGAGGGGACGCCCACAGGAGGAGACGAGGGGACGCCCACAGGAGACGGGGCAGCCGAGGCAGAAAGGGCAGGCGTAACGGGCGCGGTGGACGGGCTCATCGCCGCGGCGGTGCGTTGCCGGAGGTACGCGGCGTATTCGGGCGCGGCGGCCGTCGCGATCGCCTCGCTCTCCACCAGCGCCTGGGAGCGCAGCCGTTGGACGTCCGCGTCCCCGGTGGCCCCCTTGCGCCGCAGGGCCTCACGGATCTCCGCCGTACGCAGTGCCTGGTGGAGCGCCCGCTCGAAGTCGGGCCTGTCCTCGGCCTGTAACCCGGGTGGGGCGGTCATGTCCGCTTCCTCGATGTGTCCGAACCGTGTGAGCTGCGCGAGCCATCTGGCGGGGCGAGCCACCTAGCTGGGCGAACCGGCCGTCGGGCCCGCCTCAGGAGGGAAGGGCGGGCCCGACGGCCGCGGGGGAGGGCGTCAGAGATTGACGCCGAAGTCGGCGGCGCTGCCCCCCAGCCCCGAGGCGGACCCCTGGCCGACCGCGCGGAACTTCCACTCCGCGCCATTGCGGTAGAGCTCGCCGAAGACCATCGCCGTCTCGGTCGCGGCGTCCTCGCTCAGGTCGTAGCGGGCGAGTTCGGCGTTGTCGGCCTGGTTGACCACCCTGATGAAGGCATTGCGGACCTGGCCGAAGTTCTGGTCGCGGCCGTCCGCGGCGTGGATGGAGACCGGGAAGACGATCCTGACGATCTCGGCCGGCACGGCGGCCAGATTGACCTTGATGGCCTCGTCGTCGCCCTCGCCCTCACCGGTCAGATTGTCGCCGGTGTGCTCCACGGAGCCGTCGGGGCTGGTGAGGTTGTTGTAGAAGACGAAGTGCCGGTCGGACGCGACCTTCCCGGCCTCGTCGCACAGCAGGGCGCTCGCGTCGAGGTCGTAGGCGGCGCCCGTCGTCGTCCGCACGTCCCAGCCCAGGCCGACGACGACCGCGCTCAGGCCCGGCGCCTCCTTGCTCAGCGAGACGTTGCCGCCTTTGGACAGGGAAACTCCCACGTTCTCCTCCAGGTGCTCGGTGGACCGGAGTTAAAATCTACAGCACTGTAGAAGTAGACGGTGTGGGGGCGCAGAGGTTGGCGCGATCTGGCGGACCGGGACCGAGGAGGGGACGTCAGGCAACCGGCCCATCGACCGACCACCACCGACCACCACCGACCAGCACCGACGCATCGGCCTACGCGGTGGCGAGCGACACCTCGGTCGACTTGATCAGCGCGGTGACGCGGCTGCCCTCGGTGAGCCCCAGCTCCACCGCGGCGTCCTGAGTGATGGCGGCTGTGAGCTCCTGGTCACCGCCGATGGCGATGACAACGGTGGCCATGGCGGCCCCGAGGGTGAGGCGGGTGACGGTGCCCGGGAAGCGATTGCGGATGCTCAGCCCCGAGACCTCCCCGGTGGCCAGAGCCACCTCAGTGGCCTTGGCCAGCGCCGTCACCTCCGATCCCTCCCCGATGCCGAGCTCCTTCACGGCGCTCATGGTCACGGCGGCCGTCACCATCTGACCCCCGGACAGCCGTCCCTGGACCGTGGCCATGGCCTCGCCCGGGGTCACGGACACGACGGTGGCGGGGAGCTGATTGCGGATGCTGAGACTCATGGGTGCACCACCCCGGAGGCGGAGGTCAACGGCCTGATACGCCTCACCCTAGGCACCCGCCCAAGGATCCGCGCGCCGACGCACGACGCTTCCCCACCACGCACGCCGCCACCACGCACGCCGCCACCACGACCACCCTGCCCCTACGACGCCCGACCGCCCACCCCCGCACCGGCCGCCCAGGCGCACCCGGCCGCCCACCCCCACGTACGATCGGACGGATGCGCCCCTCTCCCGCCGACCTCGTCCGTGAATTCCACCTGGCCTTCGGCCTCGACGCCCGTACGACCCCCACCGAGGTCTCACCGGAACTCGCCGCCCACCGCCAAGACCTACTGGCCGAGGAGTGCGCCGAAGTAGCCGAGGCGAGCGCCCACGGCACCGTCGACCACCTGGCCCATGAACTGGCCGACGTCGTCTACGTCGCCTACGGCACCGCCCTGGTCCACGGCATCGACCTCGACGAGGTGATCGCCGAGATCCACCGGGCCAATATGACCAAACTCGGCCCCGACGGCCGCCCCACCCTGCGCGCCGACGGCAAGGTCCTCAAGGGCGCCCACTACCAGGCCCCCGACATCCCGGCTGTCCTACGCCGCCAGGGCTGGACCGACGCGTCCGCATAGCAACACATCGCCGTACGGGGCGGCCGCAGAGATCCTGCAGTGGGCGGAGGGCGCACACCGGGTGGCACCCGAGCGGTATGCGGAAGACAACGCGGAAGCCGTGCCGCGCCTGACCGAGAGCTGTCCAGGACGCACCGCCCCGACGCCATCTTTGGTGCAGCAGCCACGAGTTGACTGATCGCTAGTTCATGCCCCGTGGCTGTACGCCCTACGAGTGCTGATCCGCCTAGGCGGGGGCGATATGGGGCCGACCGATCGGCGCCGCGGTGTGCGCAGGCCGCGACCAGGTACTGCGCGCCAACTCATGGCTCCCAAGGTGGCCCCCGGAACGCATCAGGGGCCCGACCCGCTTTCGCGGATTGGGCCCCTGACCTGGTGTTCCTTCAGTCGGGGTGGCGGGATTTGAACCCACGACCTCTTCGTCCCGAATGAGGTTCGGGTGTGGTCGACACCGGTCGGTTTGCTGTTTTGCCTGGTCAGGGCATCGGGTTGAGGTGGTCTCGGGTGGTCTTGAAGGGGCTTGAGGAGCGGGTTGGCTCCCATATGGCTCCCAGCAGATCCGCCAAGGGGCACCGAGTCCTCACGCTCCGCCAACGTGAGTCGGCGCCGGATCGTTTTCACCTGTGCCGATTCGTTGTATGCCGGCCGAAAGTAGTCAGCGTGTGTCGTCGAGCTTGCGCATCAGCTCGGTGACCAGCGCGTGGTCGTGTGCGGCGTCGACGCGCCCGGGTGGATCCTGCTGGATCCGGTGCTTCTCGAGGCGCTTGTTCCGCTCCGCTTCCTGGGCTGCGGACAGGCGCTCAACTCTGCCGTACAGGATGGCGAACTCTTCCGGTAGTTCGTCCTCGGCTCCCTGCTCCACGAGGAAGTCCACCAGCTCCTCCAACGGTTCCAGGTTCTCGATACGCGGTTCGCGCTCTGGCTCCGCGGCGAGTCGGCGCAGTTCCTCCAGGGCGTTCCGGATCATGCCCTCGGTCACCAGTGCACGCGACGCTCCGGACGGGGTCCCGCGTAGCCAGCCATACAGCGCGATGGATCGGTACCAGTCGCCGGTCTCGAGGTTCTCCAGCAGCTCGCAGTAGATGGCGTCAGCCACCTTCTCCCAGAATTGTTCGGCGTACTCCTGCGGCACCAATGGGCTGGCTTCGAGCGAGTGGGCCAGGCTCTCCAAGTGGGAGAAGTGTTCGTAGAAGGTGAAGGGGGGACGTGTCTCTTGCATCACATACGCGGCCAGCGTCGTGGAGTTCAGCAAGTTGGCCGTCTCTAGTACCCACTGCAGATGGCTCGACTCGCTTTCATCCTCGTCCGACAGTCCAGTTTCGACGTCATCCCCCATTGCCTGGACGATAGGGGCCACGGTCGGCTCATACTCCCGCAGCCGTGCCAGGATGCCCGCTCCGTCGGCCATACGGGCGGCAGCAACGAGCCGGTACACCTGATTCCCGTGGATGAGCGCTTTGAGCAGTTCCGGCAGGTGGGCGCGACCGGCGCCGAGATGGAAGCGGACGTAGTCCTCGATCGACGGGTTATGGAACGCCACCTGCCCTCGCTCGTCCGAGACCATTGTGCCGTCGAGCACCTGAATAGCCTTGCGGAAGGTCCGGCCGCCCACCGCCTGGTCCATCTCCATGCGGTACCGGCGCCAGGACTCCTCGAGATCCTCCAGGCTGACGGACCTGAAGGTGAACAGTACCTCCAGCATGTGGACTGCCTCGTCCGTTAGCTCGTTCTCCACGATGCGGTCCCAGACGCGGCGCGGGTCGTCCAGATTCTCCAACATCGCCGTGGCGACGTCCTGGCTCCGGCGCGCAGACAGCCGGAGGGTTTCCTCGACCAGACGCGGGTTGAAGTTCCTGTGCCTGACCACCGGATGCCAAATCTCCGGGTCGGCGAACCGGCGCTTGTCGTCCGGCGTCAGAGGGGAGCGGTGAACGTGGTTGTAGAGGATCTGGCCTCGCACTTGCAGATCCAGGTCGGTCAGCCGGATCACACTGATCGCGTCCGACACGTCCGGCGACGCCAGCCGGTCGTGTCGGAGGCGGGCGTGCTCCAGCAGGTAGTCGCGGGTCGTCATCACCAGCGCCTTGCCGGGCGTCTCCTGGATCTCCCGGAATACAGACAGCAGGCGGTTGTCCTCGTTCTTGTTCAAAGGCGCATCCAGGGTCGTGCGCCCTAGGAAGTCGTCGTAGAGGAACATCTGCCGGGTGCCGTCGCGCCACAGAGCGCCGATCTCATCGACGTCCTGGGAGACCTCGTAGACCTCGTAGCCGTTGCCTATCAGCCAGGCTGCGAGCATCAACGCCACCGTAGTCTTGCCGACCCCGGGGAGGCCGGCGATGACACAGACCTGCTGGGCGTCCAGAAGCTGCTTGGCCCGTTTGAAACCCTCGTGCGGGACGAACGTGTCGGCGACGCCCTGCAGTTGCCTCTGAAGCCACGACGAGCGCAGGTACCGGTCCTGATTCAGTACGGTCTGTAGGACTGTGGTGCTGCTTAGCCAGAGCCGGAAGTGCCGTCGGACCAGTTCCGGGCGGTGCACCAGCTCGGCGACGATCTCGTCCAGGCCGTACAGGTCGCCGGTTTCGTGCACGTACGGGGCGAAGGCGTCGCGGAGCTGTTCCTTGCCGTTGACGGTCAGGCCGACCGTCGTGGCGACGATATAGCGGTCGGGTGCCAGCGCGCGGACCTTGGGCAATTCATCCTTGATCAGGCGTCCGATCAGCGTCTTCTGGGTTCCGCGGGGCCAGTGCTTGCACTGCACGATGGTCGTCCCGGCGGGGCCGGTGTGCCGCAGGTCGATGCCACGGTCCCGGCCGCGCGGAAAGATTTCCAGCGGTATACCGAGGACATCGCTGAACAGATCACGGCAGACCACCTCGAAGTCATGGTCCGTCAACCGCCCCAACTCGAAAGAACCCATGTCGTGTTCGCCCCGTGAGTGTCGCTACCGGCCTCCATGCTCCCTGCACCGACACGGTAGAAGGCCAAGGAACGCAGCTGCCCCTATTAGGCACGACTACGTGCGCGGCAGCGAGTCACCCGCAACATCGCTCACAGCAGACGCCCGCGACTGGAGACATCGCTCGAGGGCATGTCAACGTACAGGTGCCGGTAAAACACCAGGTCAGCAAGGTGATCCTCATTCATAAGGGGAGCGCGCCCCCGGTCCCTTGCTGCCTCCGCTTCCGGACGTTTCGCCTCACCTGCGAACGGCCGTCCTGCATCTGGAAGGGAACAATATGACGAGCGATTCCCGCGGCGCCGCTGCCGTACGGGCCATCGATCAGGCCAAGGCGCTCAAGGTCTCCCCTGTCTATCTGGCGGGTGAGGACCGCAGCGGTGCTGCCCGTGTCGTCTATCCGCTCCGCGACGATTTCGGGTGGTCGGTAAGCTCCACCGGTGTCGCGAACGTGGTGCTGGACAGCCCGTGCCGGCGCGCGCGGATCGGCTATCTGCCCACGCACCCCGTCTACAACTCGCTGTGGGTCGTGGGTGTCGCCGTTGCCCCCCTCCACCCCTTTGCATGGACGGCAGGGTTCTCGCATGGCACTCCGAGTGAGATCGTTGCCGCGTTCGCCGAAGCTCTCACGTACGACCTCGCCGGAGGCGGACGAGACGCTTTGCTGGATGACCGCGACCTCGATCTCGTGATCGCCCCGCTCGTCCAGGCGGACTGGCAGAGGACTCACTCGTATAGGGGTCCGGAGGACATCGGCGAGGGCGAGGCCACCGAACTGGGGATTCGGTATGTTTCGCCAGATGGCCTTGCCCGCGCACGATGGTTTGACCCCAAAGCAGACGATGACGCAGACCCGGGTGTCAACCGCCGAGAGGGCTGGGACCTGGGTGCTGGCCTGCCAGGGGTGGGCTGGGGGACTGCCTTCTCCGCAGAGGTTCCGGATCACCTTGTCGCTGCTGTCACTCGGCGGTTGGGGGGCGTGCGACCGGTCTTTCGCGACGAGCGTGAACTCGTCCCCGAATTGCGGGAGCGCCTGATCGTTAGTCCCAGTTTCTCCGATGACGCCCCGGAGGCGCAGCGGGGGGAGGCCGGGGGGCGGCGCAAGCCTCGGCGGTCGCAGAGCTGACAAGGGCTCGGTGGGGGGGAAGATACGGGCGTGTCTTCCCCCCCCACCCACCGGGAGTCGTCAAGAAGGTCGTGTGCGGCAGCAACGCTGTGACCCTGCCGAGGCAGGGTACGGGTGACTTACCAGTCGAGTTCTCCGGTGGAGAGGATCTCGGTGGTTACGTCGCGTTCGTCGTCAGGTGGGGCAGTGAGAGCCTCCATGACGAGGGCGCTGAGCACGGCCGTTAGGTCCCGTCCGCCACTCGCGTTGAGCTCGCCTTGAATGTAGTTCAGGCCCCCGTTCGCGTACTCCTCGAAAATCTGAACGCGTTCCTTGAGCCGGTTGTCTGCAAGGATCTTGGCCTCCTCCGGCTTTTCGGCGGCGGCAAGCAGATCGAGGAGCACGTCTCCGAACGACCGGTTCTCCACTCGGGAGAGGTTGATGGCTTCTCCCGACTTCTCGAAGGGTTCCCGCCGGCCTTTGCTCTTGCCGAGCGCGGCGGCGAACATGATCGCTTCGTACATGGCCGAGAAGGGGCCGCTCTTACCCGCCAGGGCGGCCAAGAGCTCTTCGTGATCAGCCGGGCGCCGGAAGCGCTCTTCGGCCATCAGACGGTCACCTCTTCCAGGATGGTGTGCTCGAAGTCGCCTCGGGTGACGTAGGGCACCGCGCGGTTGTTGATCGTGATGGTTTGCTCCTTGGCGTCTTCCTTAGAGGTGACTGACCGCAGGACGTATATACGGGATGCGGCTGACTGCAGGTGCTGCAGAACTTGACCGCGCGCTTGGGACTGCGACAGCAGTGTCACGATCTGTGAGGTGAGCTGAGGCAGGGACTCGGCGACCTGGTCCTGGTATTCGATATCGAGGTTGCCGAAGGGAGCGTCCATGACGACGGGGTAGACCCCGCCTGCGTCAAGGCTTCCTCCGTCCGTCTTCTGCTTGCGTTCGTGGATCTCCTTGGCCATTTCGGAGACGGCGCCGACGAAGGACAAGCCCAGGATCTGGTTCTCGCCGGTGCTGCGGATCGCGGCGGGGCCTGCGGCGTTCGCGTGTAGCTTCAGCTCGAACCCAGGGGTCAGTTGCGGCGTGAACGGCTTGATGCAGATCCGTGAGAAGACGTTCTTGACCTTCGTGTCGAGCTCTTGGCGTACTTCCGCGGTGCGTACTTCGAGGATCCGGCGGAACGCCTCTAGGACCTCGTCCACGAGCGCCATCTGCCGCTGGAGGCGGCGGGCTTCGTCATCTTCGACCTTGGCGGCGCGGATCTGGCGGCGTGAGCGCGTAAGGTCCTCCTCCAGGCGTTCGATGTCTTTTTCAGCGTCGCGGTGGGCGCCGAGTGCCTCGATGCGCTTCTCATCGAATTCCGTACGCCTGTCCTCCAGCTTTTGGACGTCGATGACATCCACGCCCTTCAGTTGGCGGGCGATGTCGCTCTCTTCGGCGTCGATTTCGTCGATCTTGGCGCCGGCAGTCTGGAGGTCAGTGCTGATGCCTCGCAGTTCACCCAGGAGTGCATTGCGGGTGTCGATGAGCCGTGCCGCGTTGCCGCGGAGGTTCATCCAGCGCGCCTGGACGTCGGCCAGCCCTGCGTTGTCCAAACGCTCGGTGAGCGCAGCATGCGCTGGCGAGCCGGGGGGCACCGCTGCACCGCACATGCAGTAGCCGTCATCTAGTAGCCCGTTGATGTAGTCGCGCTGGATGCCCGCGGGGAGTTCCTGTCGTCTGCGCATGCCCTCCGCGAGATCTATCACGGTCTGGTCGATGCCGGCAGTGAAGGCGATGAACCCGCGCTCAGCCAGTGCCGTTCGCTGGCGTTCCTGGAGCTCCAGGCAGCGGAGCCTCTCTTGCTCCCGGTCCTTGGCCAGCCTTGCCCTGCGCCTCTGGAGCGGGGCAGCTTCGCGGTTGTCGAGCAGCGCTTTATTGGTGGCCTCGACTTCGGACTGATAGCTGGAGATATCGGCGGACAGCTTCAGCAGCCGCTCTCGGGCTGTCGCTTTCTGACGTTCAAGCTCTTCCTGCGCTTCGGCGAGGGCCTGCAGACGCCCGCCGCCGAGCTTCTTGGCAACAGTTGTGAGTTTGCGGGACGCCGAGGGAAGGTGATCGCCAATCGCGCGTTCGATCATCTCCAAACCCATGAGCGTCTTGATCGCGCTCTGGACCTCCCCGCTGCCGTCCCCGGTGAACATTCGCTCCATACGCTCACCGTTGAAGAAGAAGAACCGGCGCAGACCCTCCGGGAGGATCTTCTCGATGCGATCCTGACCGTTGGTCACCGTATCGCTCTCGCCGCGGCGAGTCTCGGTCACCACCAGCTGCGGCGCGGGCAGGCTCTGTGCCTCGGTGTCCTTGGTTGCTCGGACCTCGCGGAGGACCGCGAAGAGCGCACCTTCGTGCTCAAACTCCAGCTTCACTGCGGCATGCACCGGGGTACCGAAGGAGGCTTCCTGCCATACACGGTCGTTGATGACCCGCTCCTGGTGTTCCACATCGTTAGTGAAGGTCCCGTAGAGCGCCCAGGTGAACGCGTTGAGCAGCGTGGTCTTCCCAGCGCCATTCATACCGAAGATCAAAACAGCGGGTTTGTCCTCGGTGACGTCGAGCTTCAGGACGTGCCGCCCCTGGAAGACACGGAAGTTGTCGACGGTCAGCTTGAGCAGCTTCACTTGGCGAGCTCCTTGGCCGCGTCGATGATCCGGTCGGTGAGCCTGGTCGGGTTCTGCACGTGCAGGTACTCGCGCTCCAGCTCCAGTACGCGTTTCGCCAGTTCCCGGGCTTCCGGTGACAGGCTGTTCAAGATCTCCTTGGCGGTCTCCTGAGCGTTCATCGCCCCTCCTTGCTCGCTCGTTCGTCGGCTCGTGTCAATCATTAGATCTCCAACAGCCCGTAGCGCTGGCGCAGCGGACGCAGGATGTCCAGCGTGGCAGCCTCGTTCTCCGCGAGTCGCGCGAACTCCGCGACCCGGCTCAACTCACGAGCAACCATCCGGCGTTCGGTCTCCCGATGCAGATCCTCGGCGCCTTCCGGAGGGACGACGATGAAGTCGATGATGTCTGCGAAGTCTTTGCCCGGAGCGCGGCGTAGCACCCGGCCGCGCCGTTGGATGAACTGGCGTGGGTTGGAGGAACTTGCTACGAGGTAAGCGGTGCGTGCTGCTGGCACGTCCACGCCTTCATCCAGGCATCGCATCGAGAGGAGGACCTGGAGGTCCTCTCCCGTGCTGAAGCGCCGCAGGATCTCGCGGCGCTGCTCGCGGGACGTCTCGGAGACGTATTTCGCGGCGGGCATGCGCAGCTCCTGACCGACCATATGCAGCGCTTGATCGAGCTGAGTAGGCTCGTCCAGATCACCGTTGATGCCGTCGGCAAGGGGATGCCGGCCTTCAGCGCAATAGAGCAGCTGAAACCAGTCATGATCGCGCTTGCTGATCTCACGGCGCAGCGCTGGGAGTTTGGCCCGTGCGTGTCCCAGGATATTGGCGCGCTTGCGCAGTAGCCTCCCGAGGGGGCTCTCGTCCTCGGCGTCATCAGTGAACTGCTGCATGGCGAGCGCCCTGGCGATCTTCTCAGTGACCTGGCCGTACAGCTCAGATTCCTCTGCGTCGAGTTCGACGAGCACTGGGGTGTAGGTGTAGCGGCATAGCGCGCCGCCCTTGATGGCGTCGCCGATGCCCATTTCGAAGACTACGTCGCCGAAGTACTCCTGCAGCGCGGCGGAGCCGACGTCGTCGAACCAGCGTTCAGGCGTCGCCGACAGCCCCAGGCGATAGGTCACGGAATCCGGCAGGTGGCCGCGGAGCTGGCGGGCGCCCAGGTTGTGAACCTCGTCACCGATGAGCATCAGGTGACCGCGATGCCGTGCGAGCAGCGGTTGCAGGACATCCCTGCCGAACGTTGCGTTGGTGGTCACGATCACACCGCCACGCGCAGTACCGAGTGCGAGAGCGTCCAGCAGGTAGGACGCTCTTCGGTACCACGAGTCCGTGGACTCGTAAGCGCGGATGGCTATGATGCCGAACCGTTCCACATCTTGCGCCCACTGGTCCACCAGGTGCTGGTAGGGGACCACGATCACGGTCAGCAGCGGTAGATCAGCCTCCTGTTTGATCCGCTTCGCCAGCTGAGCCGCCGCTGACAGGGAAGTGAGGGTCTTGCCCGTCCCGGTCGCCATGCGCAGGATCCCGCGGAAGCCATGAGCGAACCAGCGTTGTACGGCCTGCTTCTGGTAGTCACGCACTTGCAGATCCGCCGGGATAGTCAACATCCCGTCGGTGTCGGGGCGTGGCAGCGTGATCACGGTGCCGTCTATGGGCGGCACCTGAGGTACATCCGTGGTTCCGGTCCGTCGTGCGCACTCTTCGATGAGCGGCCGCGCGACGTCAGTGAAGGCGAAGACGCGTAGCAGGGGGGTCCGGTCAGCCCATAGTTCCTCGAAGTCCTGGTTGATACGGACAGCTCGCTCGCTGTCCGCGGGATGCCAGCTGCGGAAGACCTCAATGGATTCGAAGTTACCTACGAGGCCGGGCAAGGTCTCGTTGGCGCTGCCCTTGAATGCAACCATGTCGTATTCGTCGCGGAATACCCCGATCTTTTCGTGGTACATGCCGATGCGGTTGTCGGCGCAGATGTAGGCGAGTTTTATGTCCAGGCGCCCATCGGCGACGAGCAAGCCGAGTTTTCCGAGGCCGCGCGCAGCCCGGGGATCTTGGCATGCCTCTTCGAGGTCGCGCAGAGCGGCTCGCTCCAACACGGCGCGCCGCGCGTACCCGGCTTGGATCTGGGCCACGTCCTCCTGGTTGAGCTGAGGGGAGGCGACCACGCGAAGCTGCCCGCCTCGGGTGGCGAAGTCGTCCAGCCCGTGGCCTAGGACTGCCAGGACCGAGGCGCTGAAATAGCCGACCGCGCGGTCGTAGTGGGTAGACGCCGCCAGGGCGGGGACGTAGAAGCCCTCCACGAGGTCGGACCGGTCGCTACGGTAGTCGCTGTCCAGGTTGGTCGCCCGCAGGGCACGGCGTGTGGCCATCACAACAGTCCCATCAGATCAATCAGTTCCTCCGCCGACGGGCCGGTCCCTGGCGTAGCAGTTGCCTCGTTCTCGGAGTGACCGTAAGGCGTCGTCAGGTCTGCCTCATGCTGGGCGGTGGACTGCCCGCCGAGGAGTCGGCGCACGATGCCGCCGCTGGTGATGTACGGAGATGTGGAGGCGACTTGACGCAGGGTGGACAGCTTGATCGTGAATGTTCGGGTGAGGTTGTGCTCCAAGTCCTCAAGGGCAATGCTTCCTCCTGCATCGTCGAGCTCTTCCGCAACGAGTTCCCTCACTGAGGTGTAGCGGCGCAGACCCCAGTGCGTCAGTGCCCACTCGTTGATGTCGCTGCGCATGAAGGAAGCGTCCGTGGGCAGTAGGTGTCTCAGGGACCCTTCGTTGACGTCATCTCCCATGCGCTCGGCGAGTGCCTGGAGGGACAAAGGATGGCTCGCTTCGCGAAGGCACAGCTGTGTACGTTCCTTGAGGGAGCGACGATGTCGTTGTCGCGGTGGAGACGGAGCGGCTTCCGGAGTGGGTAGATCAAAGAGCTGGAGCTCTTGGCCACCTTCCTCATCGGCGAGCACCCAGCCCCCGGTGTCCGCCATGACGATCCGATCGTCGGCGAACAGGACGCTGCGGACGGCTTTGAGGTCGCCCGCCTCTGGGAGACGTTGCAGGATCTGAGCGTCGGTGAGCGGAACGGAGGCGTCCCCCAACACGGCGACTACTCGGTCCTCCAGAGCTTTCCCGGGCGCAGCCGAGGAGGTTCCGTCTGCTAGGGCCCATCCGCCGCTAGTAGGTATTGCCTGCATGACGCGGGAGACAAGATCGCGTAACGCCGGCGGAAGCTGATCTGCCCGTACCAGGAGGGCGCCGAGGGTCGCATGCCTGCCCCCTTGCGCCGTCGCGTAGGCGGCCAACTGCATCAGCGCAGCATCCAAGTCCACTGCATCGGTGGCGAGCTCAGCTGCCCGGCTGTGGTTTGGGGCAGGGAGCTTCGGCTGTGTAGTCATTGTGACGCCTCGTCCTGATGAGCTATGCGCTGTCGGAGGTAGGGCCAGGTTTGGGCTGGTGCAACTCCGGGACAGAAACGCACCAGCCCAGCCTCTCAATCGTCAGTCCATGTCGTCCTGACTTGAGAGCAGGGCGTCGTCCTCGGGTTCTTCCAAAAGGTCAGCCGCCGCAGAGTCGAGTTCGTCTTCGGAGCTCTCAACCGTGTTGACCGATGCGGTGCCGCGCTCAGCAAACCATTGCTCGTATGCCTCCTCCGGGACATAGAACCAGTCGCGCAAGGCACGCTTGAGGTAGGTACTCGCGTTCTTCTCAGCCTGCGGGAGTAGCTTGGGGTCTTTGCGCCCGGGGCTGCGAAGCCTCAGTGCTTTCAGTTGCTGCCCCGTACACAACTTGAGGTACAGGCCGCGGGCTTCGCTAACCATGCGCTCGAGCGCGGCCATGTCCGTGAGCCACGGAGTGATGTGCTCCCTGGCCGCCGGCGTGAGTAGTGCCTGCAGCCAGAAGTACCGGAAGTAGACCGCCTGTGGTGTGTCCATGTTCGAGATCTGGTTGATGGGATTGTTGATCTCGTCCTTGTTGAAGGCAAGCCTGCGGTCCTTGGCCTTGCCGTTCTCTTGAGCAAAGAAGGAGTTCCAGCCAGCAACGAGAGCGTCAGTGAAGGCCGGTAGGTCCTTGAGTTCTGTTACACCTGACATATCCTTACGCAGCTCCCACAACGATCCGAGGGTCATGATGAGACCGAGCTGGCAGGCGTGGGTGTTAAAGACTACGTAGGCGGCTTTCACTTGCTTGTGAAAAATCGGGCGCCCGGAGTCGAGATATTCACGGATCCGGTACTCCTCGAAGGTCTCCCTTCGGGCCTCAAGCGCCTCCCAGGACAGAATTACGTCGGTCTTCTGGGCCTTACCACCCTTTTGTTTCTGGTCCTGGAAGTGCGCATGGCTATCACGCAGCGTCCAGTAGACGCCAACGCCGCTAAACAATGCATCGTGTGCAAGGACCAGTCCGGTGGCATCGTCTTTATGCCATCCTTCTTTCAGGCGGATCAGGGCCCTGGAGTGGGCGGCATACGGAGCGGTCTTCGACAGCAGCGTAAGGAATGCCTTCCCCCACGTCTCAGCAAAACGGTCGCTGATGGCGTCCTTTTGGCCGAGCGGGAAGCTCCGATTCCCGATCTCATTCGGCTGGTAGGTAAAGCCGCCGTCTTCGATGTAATCAGGGAAGAGGCTTGCTAGGTCCAGCTGCTTCCTCATGAACTCGTCACGACCCGTCTCGCTGGGTCGGCCACCAAACTTCAACGTGACGTCTTTGAGGTATTTGCCGGGGCCGAAGATGCAACGGTCGACACCGAACTTCAGCAGGTGAATATTGGTCAGCACCGACCAGCGGGCTGAGCGAGTGGTGTTCTCCTCAGGGTTGTCATACTCAACCGCGCACAGAGGTAGATATGAGTCGTGCATGTCCGTGCGTAGTTCGCTCAGCATCCTTCGTGCAAGTACGTTCGCCAATTCGGCGTCAGAAAGGAGGATAATCCGCGATTCGGAGGGGGGGCGCGCCTCCTTATTTACGTCTACGAAGAGTTTACGTGCGGCCTCGTGCGGTTCATTTTGTTCCCCGGTTTGGTCAGGGAACCAGCAGACCGCGACGGGAACTTCGATACCGCCCAGGAACGTACTCGGGTCCGCGCCTGCCTGCCGCAGCTCCTTCACCAGCTGGTTGACCTTGTTCTCGTAGAAAGAGCGGAAGCGGGCACCGCCAGCCGACTGCTGCCAGCTGTTAGTCATCGTGCGCTCCACGGCAAGGAGGGCCATGGCTCGATGCTGTCCGTCGAGCACGACGAGCTGGGATTCAGTCTTGTTCCACCACAACTTGCCGAAGTTCGCGGAATCCAACCGATCATCTGCGCCAAGTACTCGCTGCACCTGGAATGAGGTGCCAGCGCGTTCCTGCTGCCACCGCGCACCAGCGTCCTCCTCCACGGTCGGCTCGCCCAGCGCCGGGAACTTGGATGGCTGGTGATTACGGAATGGCAGAAGCACGGCGACGATCGGCGGGAAGAAGGCCAGGCGGCCTGCAGGCTGCGGCTTGAGCAAGTAGGGAATCATGTCCTCCGCGACACGGTGGTCGTCCAAGTCCCGCTGGAGGAGCTGGTTGAAGTCCATGTCTTCGGCCCGCATCAGCTCACGCACCGGTGCGAGGTTCTTCGTGAGCTGGCGCTCGGGGGCATGGGAGTCTTCGCCTAGCCGCGCCTTGGTCATGATGTAGTCCACTCGGCCGGCGGGGGTGGCAAAGCTGCCCCATGTGCCCTGCACGTAGTCGCGGAACGTGAGTGTGGCGCCTGATCCGAACATCTTTTCCCTACTGCCTTCTGAGATTTTATTGGCCTACCGACAGGATTAGTTCAGACGGGCCAGACATATTCCGCACATCTTGACTCTGCCCCATTGTTGCTCGAATAACTGAAGGGGAACGCCGCGATCCAGTACCCCCGTAATGCTGTCTGTTGGTGCACATCACCAGATACTTTATAAGGGATCAGTTGCGCTCCTTCAAGTATTCCTGCGTAAACATCCCCCAGTAACTGCGCAGGCTATCGAAGGCGTCCGGGTCAGGCTGCGATGCTTCGGCGCGGACGAATGCCATCAGCAGAAGATCGATCGCTGCCTCTGCATGCCGAGCGAGGTCCACTACAGCGTCCCTTGTCAGATCAGCAGCCCCATTGTCGGCAATCTGCTTGATGGGGGTGTAGACGTCTCGAAAGAAGGGGTGCCGATGATTGAGGACAGCGACCGACTTGGCGTTAAGGTGGCGAACCTCCATCAGTTCCTTCCCGAACCACTGGCCGTCTAGTAGGATGACGGGCTTCGAATCAAATTGCATGAGGATTTGATCAATCCGGGGCTTGTCTTCCGGATTGGTCGGATCCAGTTGAAGATCAGCGATCGCCTGCCTGATGATTTCCCGCTCATTCTCCGGGGCAAGATTCCGGTCTGTCACCACCGCCGGGAATCGCGCTTCCACATCCGCCGCGATCTTCATACTGTCAGCATGCCCGATCTCGACCTGCCGCCTACCGAAATCCGCCTGGTCCCAGTAGGCCCTGATCTCCTTGCGTGCCTGCTTGATTGGGCGCTCAAGCCACTTACGCAGTTCCTCCCTCAGCTTGCCAACTGGTTCGGCGCCGCGCTTGACGTGCCGCACCTGGAAGAACTCGTCCAGTTCAGCAGGAAAGCCGACCTCGATTCCAATGTACCGATTGACTTTATCGGTACGCCCGCCGGGCAGCATTCTTGGGACCACATCGTAATAGATCTCCCGGCCATTGCGCAGGATGCTGATCCTTCCTGCATTCTCGTCGTTGATATAGAATTCGCTGATTTCACGCCCGTTCACATCCCGGGCACCACCTTCCCCCCGCTGGGGGCGGAACTCCTTCGGCACCAACGTAACGGTAACGTGGACCTTGCGCCCATCCACTTCCAAATCCCCTTCCTGAATAAGGACGCCACGCACGTCAAGCGGCTTGTACTTGTTGATGACGCGAGGGTTGTCCATGAGGAAGAGGGGGTCATGCAGGGCGATTGGCCGGCCTTCGAGTTCAAAGACGCGCCCGGCGTCAATGAATTTTCGGTAGGCGCGGGCAATGAACTTTCGCAGATCGCTGATCTTGGCTTGCAGTGAAGTGTCGTAGGTCTTACCAGTCTTGAGGCGATCGATCTTGCCGAAGACAACGAGCGTTCCGGAAGGGAAAGGTTCTCCCTTCTTGTCAAGCATCAGCATTCGGCCGTTGACGGGCCAGTCTTCCACGACACTACTGGTGATGAATTGCTGCTTTCCATTTTTGATCTCATGAAGATCAATATAGGTATGGTAGATGCGGTCGTCGCCAACCCTCTTTGTATATACGTCGAGACGCTCGCCCATGTTAAGAGCAGCGAGTTTGAGTCCCACGCCGAAACGGCCAAGGCTTCTGCGCTGCCCATAGCGGGTGCTGTATCCCATGGACAGGACGTGGTGCAGGATCGCTGGGTCGATCCCAATTCCGTTGTCGGCGAAAAGGATCTCGTCGATGGCCTTGCGATCATCGCTGTATGCCGGCATCACGCGGAGAATCGTGGCATTGGCTTCGATGGAGTTGTCCAGTGGTTCGCCAGCGGCAGCAGTCAGCTCGTAGCCAGCGTCGCGCATGGACTCCAACGCCTTGTCGACCTGGATCAGGCTGGCGCGGGAATCCTCGGCAGAGAGGAACAGGGGGGTGGTGCTCATAGTGGCCGTCCTTCCGGGCGCACTTGAAGATCAGCGAGTTTGCGAGGGGGCGGGCGGGTGTACCGCCCGCCCCCTACCGGCGAGGGCCTACTGGGCCAGATCCAGGTTTGCGCGGGCCTGGCGGGCGACGCGGCGGGCCCGGCTGATTCGCTGGCGCATCCGCGGCAGCGGGAGGTTATGCCGCGCGGCGAGGGTCTCGGCGTCCTCCCCCACCGCCAGGGAGCGCAGGATGGTCCGGTCGATCAGGTTGAACATCGGCTCGGTACGGATCCAGTCCAACCACTCGGCTTTGTAGAAGCCGTGTTCGGTGTAGCTGGGCTCGCGAAGGACGGTGTGCACCGAATCGCAGGGGGCGATCACCTTACGGCGCTCGAGCACCTCGTAGGCGTGGCCCTTGGCTGAGCGGATGCGCCGCTGGGCGGAGCCGGAAGTGTCTTCGTGATCGCGCAGAAGTTCGTCGAGGGCGCGCTCGTGGCGTTCCAGGTCGTAGGTGTCCTGGGTATATATCGCGCTTAGCTGCAACGTGGTGACGGCAGCCTTGATGACGTCGCTGAACATGTGTTGTGCGCTCCGTGGTGTGATTGCGGGCCCCATGCGGTGGCTCGCGTTCCGGAAGGAGGGCGAACGTTGTGGTGTTGAGCGTAGAGGGAGCCACTGACAAGCGTGGTGCGGCGAGTAAAACTCGTTGGCTGTCGGCGGCGTACTGCTCCCTCACCCTCTTAGATCGGGTGAGAGCCGAAGTTGTTGCAGTGTTCCTGACGGTTTGTTGGTTCCCTTGAGGCTGAGGGGACTTGGGCTCGTGGACACGCGTCTCGGTTCAGGCGCGGGGGCGTACAGCAAGCTCTGTCGGCACTCAGGGCCGGGACCGTAGCTTCGTGGTCCCGGCCCTGAGTAAAGGCAAATGACGCGCTACTCGCTTGCGGTAGTGACAAGTTGACGGATCGTCTGAATGTCCTGATTCCCGGCGAGGTGGCCGATGCCGCGGTGAAGATGGATGGTGAGGGTGCGGCTGATCGACTTGTCGGTGAGGGGCTCGCCGTCCGCTGCACACCGCTGTTTAAGCAGGGCGAGGTATACGTCGGCGTAGGTGCCGGCGAAGGTGGCCCAGTCCATCTCAACATTGGAGTCAGTGTTGATCTTCTTGACCAGGGGGGTGGAGGGGTCGCGCAGGGACATTGCCAGGGCCCAGCGGCACAGCACGTTCCAGTTCTTGATGCCGGTCGTGCGCTTGAGCCACACCAACTGGTCCCGTGCAGGCTGGGAGAGGCGGATGGTGTCAAGCGACATGTTCTGCTCCAGAGTTCCACCAGTAGCCGGGTTCGACGGTGGTGGCAAACGTGGTGTCGTCGTGAACGAGGGTGTAGGTGTGCGCGACGGAAGGCTGGAGCCGGTGGTACAGCCGCTCGTCGATCTCCTCGTCGGTCGAGAGCAGCAGGACCTGGTCTCCTGCATGCGGGAAGTAGCGGTCGACGAGATGTTCTCGGTGACGGCTGTCCAAGCGGCCGAGCGGGGTGTCGATGACGCTAGGTAGCCAGTTGCCGGCTACGCGAGCGAGGCCCCAGACGAGCGAGACCGCGAGCAGTTGCCGCTCTCCGGCGCTCAGGCGGCCAGGGTCCACGGCGTCGCCGTTCTCGTCCGTGAGGGTGAGTTGGAACCGCTCGGTGTCGATACGCAGGTTGCGCACAAGGCCGCTCTTACGCATCAGCCGCGTGAAACTCTCCAGCACCGCGACCTCCAAGCGGCTGATGTGCCGCTTCAGAAGGGCGTCCCCGAAGCGCTCGAACAGAGCACGCTGACGCTCGCAGTGGTCATGGATCCGCTGGTTTTCTTCAGCCTCGAACTTCTTAACCGCCTGCTGCTCGTGTGCTGCCTCCAGCTCGTCGTGTGCTGCCGCTCGCCGCCTTTTGGCTGCTTCGTAGGCTTCGACGGCATTGGCGAACGCGGCTTCAGCGCGATGGACAGCCTGCAGTGCCTCCGCCTGCTCTGTCTGCCGCGTCGCGATCCGTTCTTCGCTCGGGACTCCCTCTAGCTGCCGGTCCAGGGCGTCTACTTCCTCTGCCTGTTCGGATGCCAGGTCAAGGAGTTCGCGGGCACGCTGCTGCTCGGTACGCAGGATCTGCTCCAGTCCGGCGAGCTGCGTGTAGCCGTCGAGGTTGAGATCGAGGATCCGCTCTGCTGTGCTGGTCAGCTCGCGCTGCTGACGGTCAGTGGTCAGATACTCCTGAAATGCCTTGAGGCCCGTGGAAGACAGGAGCGTGCCGAAACGGTTCAGGATCTCCTGGTCGCGGCTGGCCAGGGTGTCCAGGACCTGTGCTGCCTCGGCTGCCTGCTGCTCGATGGTCGCCTGCTTGCGCACTGCTGCAAGTTGCTCGCCCAGGAGCTGGAGCGGAAGCGCCCCTGCCGCCACGCTGATCAGGCTCTCCTGCGTGCTGGCCAGGTGTTTAGCTGCGTCCTTGCGGCGCTGCCACAAGGATTCCCGCCGCTCGAAGAGAGCGCCGCCGTCTCGAGCAAAGGCTTCCTCGGCCTTCTTTAGGTCCTTCAGGCGTTTGTCGAGTTCGACGCGCAGCTCGCCCTTCTGATCGTGGGCTCCCCGAACGGCCTCTTTGGCGTCTTGGCAGTGGGCTTCGAGCTGTCTAATCTGCTCTATGGCGGCCTGGTCTTCTTCGCTGAGTCGCTTGCGACGCTGGAGGACCTGCAGATCGGTCCGGAGCTGCTGCACTGTGCTGACCCCGAGCAAAGACTGCACTGCGGACTGGATCACGGCGGACGCGCGTTCCGGATCAGCCAGGGATTCGATCTTCTCTCCGTCGAAAAAGAAGAGAGAGCCGATCTCCAGCGGGAGGAGGTCTTCGACATGGTCAGCCCAGCTGGCGCTGACTACCTGGTCCCACCTGCCGTCGACGAACACGGTGACGTGCTCGCGAAGGCTCTTGCCGCTGACAGACCAGTTTCGGCTGAGACTGTAAACGCGTTCTTTCCCGTCCACGGTGATCGAGAAGTCCAGCATGAGTGAGGCGCCTTCCTCCGCGTTGGCCGCGCGGTTGATGCACTCACGAAGGTAGGTCTCGTAGGAGCGGTTCCCGCGCGCGCTGCAGCGCGCCCGCTGCCCGTACAGGACCAGCTGAAGAGCGTCAAGCAGAGTGGTCTTGCCGCAGCCGTTGAGTCCACCAATCAGCACGATTGGCTTGCCGGGGCGAGTGTGCAGGTCGAGGGTCTGGGTGCCTCGGTAGGCGCCGAAATCCTTCAGGGTGATTTTACGAAGAAGCATGCGTCGTACCCTCTGCGCCGATCACGTCGTCGGTCGTCGTCTGCCTAGGCACCACACGTTGCCCACCCAACTGCTTCTTCTTCAAGGCATACGCGTAGGCGTCTTCCTTGTCCTCGAAAAAGCCGCGCTTAATGGTTTTCTCCAACTCATCGTAGAGCCCGGAACGCCGTGCCCTGGTGCGGAATTTACGCTCCACCGACAGGAGCTCCCGGGCAGTAGCGAAGGCGATTTCGTCACCATCGCTGGCCTCACGCAACAGTTCCATCTCGTCCGCACCGAGTGCCAGCTGCTCGTCCAGGGGAGCACCCGGGAAATCCTCTCCGGTCTCCTCCTTGTAGATCCGAGGCACAAGGTCCTCTACCTCATGCTTCTCGAAGACCCACAGCCGACGGATCTCATGCAGCTCTTCCATCGTGATCAGCTCGATATAACGCACCTCGTCCGGCCCCTCCTCGCGCACCTCGGCTTGGGCGCGGAGGAGTTCACGCAGCCACTTCTCCCGAGCTGCCTGGGTGTAAGGACCGTGGACGACCTTCTGCTTCTTCTGCTTGTCGTCCTTGTCGACATAGGTCATCAACTGGATGGTGCCGTTCATCTTCCGGAAGTCGCGGTCCTCTTCGTTGTCGGCGACGTCCAGCTTGTTGCGCAGTTCAAGGAGCGGTTCCATCCAGCGCTTGTTCTCACCGTCGTTACTGATCATGGCCGCCATCGACTTGTCCTGGTCGACCAGGGTGCAGGTCCAGCAGCCGAATCGGCTGTCCCCGCACGAGGGAGTGCTGGTGTCGACGACCAACGGGCACTCGGCATCCGCCGTGGCGCCCTGGTAGATGGTCATCAGGTCTTTGTTGGAGTAACCCCAGGGGTTTTCCCGTTGCATCAGGAAGGTCCATACCTCATCGTTGGACCAGTCCTCAATAGGGCTGTAAACGAGGCTGTTCGGCAGATTGCCGTTCGGCGAGAGACGGTCGCGCACCCGGCGCTTCTCATGCTTGGCCATGGCGCGGGCACGAATCTGGCTCTCCTGCTTGCGAATCCCGAGAACCATGATTGCCTCACCGTGTCGGCGAACCACACGGCGGATGAAAGAGTTCGACGGCTTGATCTTCATCCTCTCGGTGCACCACCTGAATTTCGGCCGCGGAGCCGGGTAGCCGCGTCCGATCAGATTGACCCAGAAGGTGTCCTTGACCGCAGGCGTGAGACGATTCGGCTCGATCGGCAGTTGCTGCTCCGCCGCGGCCTGACGCATCGTCTCCAGTGACTGGCTGACCCAGGACGCCACGATGGGGTTCTCGACCAGCGTGTCGGTGCTGATGACGTACACCGTCTTCGTACGCTGCTCGACCGGCAGATCCTTAAGCGCCAGCCACACAAGCTGGAGGACTGCCGTGGAGTCCTTGCCCCCGCTGTAGCCGACGACCCAGGGGACCTCGTCGGCGACGTAGAGTTCGCGTACCTCCGCAGTCAGCTCGGCGATCACCGCTTTGAGGCTGGTGCCCTCGAACGGCTTGGCTCGTCGTGTGGGGGTGCTCATGAGATTCCTCGCTGGTAGGCGTCTTCGGCGCTCTGCTCCTCCGGGCTCAGCGCGAGCCCAAGTGCTTGGCGCAGGTAGTTCACGGTGAGTGCCAGCTGGGCGTGACTCTTGGAGACCTTGCCGCCGATGATCGCGCGGCCTTCCCAGTTGCAGTTGGAGCGCGACCAGTCCACTGTCGTCAGGCGATCCAGCCGGCTTCCCCACACGGCGGCGTCAACCGACTCCCGCATCAGGGTGTTCCCGATGCGACCGAGTGCGTGGAGTGCAATGCCGTGACTGTGGATGTAGTCCCTGCGCACATCAGGAGCTGTGAGCGCTCGGCTGCGGACCATCCCCCACTCGGGAAGGAGGGAGTCGACCTTCTCCCAGAAAGCTTGGGCAAGCTGCCCAGCCCGCGGCTTCTCCAATGAAAGCCCCTGCAGGAGCGCCTGGTTGCCCGAATGTAGGGCGCTCAGCGTGAACAGTTTGCGGGAGCGCGCTGAAAGCGTGCTCTTCTCCATCTCGACGTGCTGCCTGAACACGGTCGACTTCATCGCTAGGAGCCTGGTGATCTCGGCGACGGCATCGCGCTGGTCATAGAGAACGCCGATGGAGCGGGAAGGACGGACCGCGTGGCGGTTCAGGTCGGCGAACATCTGCTGGGAGCGGGCGAGCCCGGTGTCGTGGAAGAAGACCACCGCGATGCTCTCGTCGCCAAGGTCGGGGTTCTCCTTGAGAGCCAGCTCGATCGCCGCGCGACGATGCTGACCGTCATTGATCAAGAAGCGTGCCGCCATCGGGATCCGGATCTGGCCCACCCGCGTGCCCACGCCAGTCCCGGCGGTGCTCTCGAAGCGGATGTCGCCGTCGATGGAAGCGGTCAATGCACTGAAGACGTAATCATCCGGATTGTCCAGGATGTACTGAGTCAACGCAGGCAATCGACCCTTGTTCAGCACCCGCTGCGCCCTCACCTCCGGGGCGATCTCGTCCTCATCGAAGAGGAAGATCTTGGGGATGAGCCGGAGCGGGCACATCGACACGAAGAACTGGCGTCCAGCTTGCACCCCCCGGATGGCAGGGAAGGCGTACTCGAAGTCGACGGACGACGTCGCCGCTTCTCCCCGATCTATCTCTCTCACCTCAGCCACGCCTGTATCGTAGCGGTACGTCATCCAAGAAACGTACTGTACGTCATACGTTGCGAGAGGAACCTGATGCCGGTCACGTACCTGGACGCAGCTGCCACGACACGCGTCGACCCTCGCGTCGCCGACGTCGTCCTTCACTGGATGACGGAGGACTTCGGGAACGCCGGCAGCCGCACACACGAGTACGGCACGCGAGCCAAGAAAGCCGTGCAGCGGTCACGCGAGCAACTCGCTGCCCAACTCGGCGCCACCGCAGATGAATTGATCTTCACCAGCGGTGCGACGGAGAGCAACAACATCGCCATCCTGGGATTGGCTGCCCACGGGGAGGCGACGGGGCGTCGCCACATCATCGCCTCGGCGATCGAGCACAAGGCAGTACTCGAACCCTTGGAGCATCTACAGAGCCGAGGCTTCGAAGTCGACTTCCTGAAGCCGAACCACTTTGGTCGCGTCAGCCTCGACGCCATTGAGGAACGCCTGCGCCCAGACACACTGCTGGTGTCGCTCATGCACGTCAACAACGAGACAGGCGTAATCCAACCTGTTGTCGAGCTTGCCCAGTTGCTCCATGGTACCGGTACCTACCTGCATGTGGACGCCGCACAGGGATTTGCGAAGCTACCCGCAGACCTGACCGCGCCGATCGACATGGTCAGCATCAGCGGCCACAAAATTGGGGCACCCAAAGGCATCGGGGCTCTCCTGGTCCGGGGGCGCGGTCGCAAGGCGGTGCCCCTCCAGCCGCTCATGTTCGGAGGCGGCCAAGAACGCAAGCTACGTCCCGGCACGCTGCCCGTTCCCCTGGTGATTGGGCTGGCCAAAGCGGAGGAAATCTTCCGGACAGGGCACGAGAAGTGGCTCGTCGGGGCGCACAAGATCCGCGAGCAGTTGCTCGGTGCGTTTTCCACAACGCCTTATCACCTCAACGGCGATCCCGAGCACACCGTGCCGCACATCCTCAACGTGTCCTTCGAAGGAGTCGACGCAGAGGCCATCATCGTCAACATTCAGGATCTCGCTGCCGTCTCCACCGGCTCGGCTTGCACGAGCGCCTCCTACACGCCCAGCCACGTCCTGCGCGCAATGGGGCTGCCGGAAAAGGTCGCATCCAATGGGCTGCGCCTATCCTGGTTCCCCTCCTCCCAAGTGGACGACCTCGACGCTGCGGGCATCGCAGCCACGGTCACCTCGCTCATGGACTGAGAGTCGGATACTCAGGCGCCGCCTCGTTCCCCGCAACGCGACGCACCAAGCGGTGCCCGCGCAGTTGGCGTCCGCACCGTTCCAGTTCAGCTTCCCACCCCTTCTCGGTCCCGATGAGGTGCGGCTGCTCGTACAGGCCCGCGCGCACCTCTGCCTCGGTGAGCCGCCGGTACTTGGCTACGTCAGGATCATCCGGCGCCAAGAACTCGTGCTTGCGGTGCAGCAAGGGACGGTTCGCGGACTCGGCGTATGAGGTGTACGTGGTGTCCAGCCCCTTCATCTCCACCGAATAGGAGGCGGAGAGCTTCGGGTGCGGGTCGATGTCGAACTGAGGGTAGTCCAGCCAGCTCACCGCTCGCCCCTGATGGCAGAGCTTCACCAGCGTCCAGTCAGGCGGACGGCCTGCCGCGATCGCCGCGCAGTGCTCGTACAGGCGCAGCACCGTCGGGATCTGTTCCGCCGACCGGCGATGCACGTACAGGGCAGTCGGAGTGAGCTTGCCAACCTTCGATGCCCGCATGGCTCCCCGCACGTAGGCGTCGTCGCGGAGCTTCAGCAGGAGGCGATCAGCCCGCTTGCACGCCTCCATGTAAGAGGAGAAGCAGGCTCGGATGTCGAGCTGTACCGACAGCGGCAGGCTGCCGAAGGGGCCCCGCCCGTTGAACAACTCGACGGCGAGGAACAACAGTATGTTCAGCGTGGTGCGGTTAGCGCCGGCCGCGATCTTCTCCGGGGCAGCGGAGCGGCGCACCAAGCGTTGGAGGTCAGGCGCTCGTAAGTGGCCGAGGAGCTTCGCCAAGTGCTCCGGCATCTCTTCGATACGAGGGAGGCGTCCGCGTTGCTCGGTGAACGCAACGACCGCGGCGATGGCAGACGTAGTGTCATCGGACTTCAGCCACTCCGCATCGGGGACGACCCTACGGGCTAGGAAAGCGATGCGCGTCATTTCCGCTCGGAAGGCGTAGACAACTCCCGGGGCAGCGGAAACGCACCGAACTCCTGTCGCCTCCTGTACAAAGTCCCGCAGCTCTCCCGTTCCAAACAGGTGCTGGAAAGTCTGTCGGCTCGTGAGCACCCCGTCCGCATACCCCTCGCCACGGACCTTGTTCCGTTCCCACGTCAGCCGCGCTGACACCACCAGGACGGACCGGGCGAGTTCCCAGGCGCGCAACAGCGTTGCGCGGCGCTCCTCGGGATCCTCAATAACGTTGAGCACGTAGGTGAGCAGAACGGCATCGGACGGGACCTGCGCGCCATCCGGGAAGTAGTACGGGTCCCAGCCCTCGGCGTCCACCTGCATGTGCCGAAGACTCCGGACGTCATCGCCTCGACCGCAGCCATAGTCGAAGACACGGAGACCCGGCTGGATCTGACCATCGATCACTGCCTGCCGGGCGGGGGCAGACAGACCAGCACGCCCGATCGCTGTTAGCCGCCGATCGCTTCCCCACGGTCCCGCCATTCCGCCCCACCATCATGCGGCCCCACGTACGAGTTCCAGCGTATTGGCCACGCACAGGGGTCGGCGGCGACTTTGCAGCATTCTTCGAAGCTGCGCCATGGCACAACGTTGATGCCCGTCGGCCTCAAGCGGCTCTTGCCTGGCCGCTCAGGGATGATGACCAGGCGGCACATGGCCTATGGCACCGTGGATGGACGCGGGTGGAGGCGCTGGGGACTCCATTGTCCGCGTCGCCCCACCCCGCCTCGCCCTACTACTGGAAAGGATCAGGCCGCCATTCCTGTTGGTCGCCGTTGAAGTTGCCTTCGCGTAGATCACTCAGGGCAGTCGCGTACCCGATCTCGATTGCCTCGGCGATCAGCTTCTGCAGCTGAGTCGGCGCCACCAAGAGCCCCGAGCCAGTGCCTGAGCAGAGGTTGGCCGCAGCATGGCTGGCTGCCTGGGCGTGGGCACCAGGAACCGTCGCGATGTCTAGCTAGGGCCGTGATGAACTGAGCAGCGCTCTCGATCTCTTCCAGCGGATGCGAAGTCATGGCGGTCAGTATCCGCACGTCGGTGACGCGAGGGGATGCCGTCTCTGGTGCACTGCCCCGCCCATCGCTGGAATTCGATCGACGCCGACAGGGTGCCAGTGAACCTTCGCTACCCAAGGCCGTCGCGCGGGCTGAGGCCAAGCGGCCCCTGGTCAAGCCCCTGTTTCTGGCGACACCCCGTGTTCCAGGTAGGATGTCAGGCCGGCTGCGCGGGCCTGGATCCCGGCGGTGATCCGGCGTACCAGGCGGGGGATAGTGAGCTCTGGCAGTTGCTCAGCGTGGTGAAAGTCGTAGCTGCGGAGCTCGTCCGCTTGCAGCGCGATCTGCTGGCGCTGGTCCGCGCTGAGACGGCCACCGTCGAAGAGGTAGAGGACCTTGTCTCCCTCTCCCGGATTCGGCGCCCAGTCCACGACGAGCAGGCGGCCGATGTGGGGCTTGATACCCAGCTCTTCGTGGACTTCGCGCACGCAGGCTTGTCGGGGAGACTCCCCATGCTCGACGTATCCGCCGGGGATGTCGCGGTAGTCCTTGTACGAGGGTTCGACGAGCAGGACTCGGTCGGCGTCGTCGAAGAAGAGTGCGCCGGCTGCCATGCGCGGGTGGGCCATCTTCGCTTCGTGCTCGTTCTCGCTCACGGGACGGACTCTAACTGCCGACGACGCCGAGCCTGCGTGCCAGGTCTGCCACCGGCTGGGATGGGCGGCCTCGGGTACCTCGAATCCAGCCGATGACCAGTTCCCGGCTCAGGTAGTGGTGGCGCACCTGCTCGGGGGCAGCCTGTTCGGCGTCCAGCAGGGTGGCCAGGGCTTCGTCGGTCCGGTTCCAGGCGCTGAGTGCTCGGGCGACTTCCAGGTTGTGCCTCACACGGCGTTCCACCGGCAAGCCGCTGGTGTCGATGCGTTGTCCGAGGTCCGCGGCTATTTGAATGTCTCCGAGCTCTCCGGCGGTGGCGACGCAATGGATGGCCACGTTCGTCGGGCCGAAGGCCGTCCACAGGTGGTTGGCATCGGTGCCCAACCGCTGTGCGGCTTCGTCAGCTTCTCGAAGGAAGGTTTGCGTCGTCGCCCGATCCTCCGCTCGGGCGGTCGCCATGGCACCGGCGAGGAAGAGAGTGCCGTAGGCCGAGAGGTATTCGTCGTTCGCGGTGCCCAAGCCGGGCTGCATCACGGCCGCCGCATCGTTCACCAGCTGGACCGCCGGGGTGAAGCGCCCGGTGGCCAACAGGCAGTGTGTGACCGCCCGGAAGAGCGAGCCCGTTACCGCGCTCTGGCCGCTGTGCTGCGCGGCCGCCAGGCCGCGGTCGGCGGCGATCCATGCCAGCTCCGACTCCCCGACCTTGCCCAGCACCATGGCCGCGCCTTGGTAGGTGAGGGCGAGCAGGGCATGAGCCTCCTCCCGCTTACGCCCCGAGTGCGCGCGGGATGCGGCGAGGGCATCGGCCAGTACGAGGGGAAGGCGTCGCGTGGCGAAGCCGTAGCGGGACGCCTGATAGGCGTCGAGGATCTCCTTCACGTTGGCCCGAAGGTCCTTCAAGGCGGGCGGTTTGTCATCAGGCGGAGGCCCCAGCAGCGGCGTGAGCTGCTTGTAGTCCATGAGGGCTTCGCGCAGGGCGGGGACCGTGCGGCGGCCGCTGTCGTTCGACCACTCCATGAGGGTCGGTTCGGCGAGCAGGTCTCCGAGGGAGACGTCGAGGGCCTCGGCGAGTGAGGTGATCACCGAGAGCCGGTCGAGCTCGATCCGATTGTTCTCCGCTTTGCTCAGCCAGTCCGTGGTCCGTCCGACAAGGCCGGCCAGGACTTCTTGGGAGAGGCCGCGCCGGCGCCGGTACCAGGCGACGCGCTCGCCGATGGTCAGGTTCTCTGTCATCCCTCGCATGTCCTGAGCATCACCTCGTGGCCGGAATCGACCCCGGAAGGATTTTCCGGGGTGCTGCGGGGTGCCGTACCTACTGTCGCAGTAGATCGAAAAGGCCGCGGGGCAATGTGGTCAACTCCCTTCGCCTCGGCTGGCTTTGGTGATCGGTCCTGCTTCTCAGATGGGAGCAGGGCACGGCTCGCTGATACGGACTGGAGGTGTGGAGGGTGCGCAGCACGAAGACGGCGGAGCCGTGGACCAAGCAGGGTCTCGGCCCGTTCGGCCGGGCAGCTCTCAAGCCGTACTCCAGAACGCGATTCGCCACGGACGGCAGTGCCTTGCTGAAGATCTACGTGGGCATCGACCCCGAAGGTCGTCGCCAGCGTGAGGTCGCGACGGTCGAGCGCGCTGCCCTGTGGGGTATCTCGGTCCCGGCCGTCCTGGCCACGGGAAACGATGAGCCCGGGTCTTGGACGGCATTCCGGACGGTGGATGGGTCGCCGTGCTCGGTAAGCACGCACTCAGCGATTGAGGAGTACATCGGTCACGTCGTGGCTGTGAGCGGCAGGCTGCACCGGCCAATCGCTGGCGCCACTCCCGGCTCCGGCTGGGAAGCACGGCAATCAAGTGTCGTTTCCTCGCGCCAGTTCCTGCTCGATCAGTTCTCTCCTCGCTGCCGGTCGCTGCCCTGGTGGGCGGTGCTGAGTGAGGCCCTCCAACCGATCGACTCCCATCCGGTCGTTCGCCTGCATGGTGATCTCAAGCCCGAGCACCTCCTCATCGACGGTGAGCGCCTGCACGTCGTCGACTGGGAGGCGAGCGCCTGCGGACCGGCCGTACTCGACTACACCGACGTGGTGTTCCACCTCGTACGCGACCTGCTGTACGGGGGCATGCCGCCCGGACGTATCCCGGTCGATCTCCTGACCCGGTTGCCGTTCAGCGGGCCGGTCCTGGCCTGGCGCCTCCTCCTCTGGCTCGATCGCCGTCGGACGCGGGACATCGACCTCATCACCGCCCACGACGTCTATCGACTCGCTGCCGAGGAACAGGCTGCCTCCGCGTCCCGGTCGCTTGCTCAGTCGGTCGCGCTCCTCCGCGCTGCCGGCGTCCCTCGCTGAATCCTCCGCTCCACCGCTCGTCCAGGCGTGCTGACGCCTGCGCTCATCCCCTTCTACCCACCCCTGAACCGGAGTTCGTGATGCCTCGTACGAGCACGACCATCGACAACAGCCACATCGTCATCGACACCGGCATGGCCCAGCCGGACGCGACGACCATCGTGGAACGCAAGGGCCTCGGCCATCCGGACACCCTGGCCGACCATCTCGCCGAGCGGTTGTCCCGCGCCTACAGCCGATACACCGTTCAGCACTTCGGCGCTGTACTGCACCACAACTTCGACAAACTCGCCCTCCTCGGTGGAGCCAGCGAGGTGCGGTACGGCGCCGGCCGGATGACGTCGCCGGTGCGGGTCCTGGTGAATGGGAGGGCCGCGCCGTTGTGCGGCGGCGAGCGGATCCCGGTCGAGGACATAGTGGAGGCCGAGGTCCGGGCGTTCTTCGCCGAGCGACTGCCCGAGGTCTCGGCTCACCTCAACATCGTCTTCAACATCACCAGCAATTCGAGCCCGGGTGCTGTCCTCACCGGCGACGGGGTGCCCGACCGCACTCGCTGGTTCAACCCGCGCTCCGTCGAGGATCTCCGCGAGCGGCGGGTACGGCTCTCCAACGACACGTCTCTCGGTACCGGCTGGGCGCCGGAGAACCCCTTCGAGTCGTTCGTACGGGAACTGGTGGACCACTTCTCCGGGAAGAGCGAGTTCACGCTCGCCCACGCCTGGTGCGGCTCGGACGTCAAACTCATGGGTTACTGGGACGGCGCTCAGGCCGACATCGTGTTGTGCGTCCCCCAGAAGTCGCGCCACGTCGCGAGCCGGGCGGCGTACGTCTGCAACGCGGAGACCGTCCTCGCCGAGTGCCACCGCCTGGCCGCCCTCCGGCTGCCCGGAGCGGAGGCGCGCTTCCGGCTGAATGCCCGCGACGTTCCGGAGAAGGACGAGCTGTACCTGACGTACACCGGCAGCTCGATCGAGTCGGGAGACGAAGGCCTCGTTGGGCGAGGCAACCGGGTCAACGGGCTGATCACACCGCTGCGGCCGATGAACCTGGAGGGCGCCAACGGCAAGAACCCCGTCTACCACGTCGGCAAGCTGTACAACGTCGCCGCGCAGCGACTCGCCAACCGGCTCCACGAGGCGACCGAGGGGCACGCCGAGGTTCACCTGGTGAGCACGACTGGGCAGCGACTCGACCAGCCCTGGCGCGTCCTCGTCCGCCTTTCCTCTCCCGACGTCGAGGTGGACAAGGTGCAGGCCCTGGTCACCGAGGCGCTCGGCGAGTTCCTGGCCCTGACGGACGAGCTGGTTTCCGACGGGATCGTGCTGAGCTGATGGTGATGCGGACGCTCGGAGAGGTTCCCGCAGGGTGCCGACAGCGGCTACTTGCGCACTACGGGCCGGAAGCCCAGGCGTGGCTGGACGCAGCACCGGCCCTGCTGGAACAGGCCGCCGAATGCTGGAAGTTGTCCCTCGGCGACTATCACGACGCCGGACACGCCTCGGTGATCGCGACAGCGACCGCCCTCGACGGGCGTCCGCTACTCCTCAAGGCATGGACCGACCCCACCCGGTATCGCCACGAAGTGAGTGCACTGCGGCTGTGGGCCGGCGGGCCGACGGCGGACGTCATCGAGGCCGCTGACGACCTAGCGGTGGCCGCCCTGGAGCTGGTGGGAGGGCGCCCTGGTGGCGCCGAGCGGCCAGAGCGCGAGGTTCAGATGGTGGCGGCTGCCCTTCAGGGGCTGCACACCCTCGGCCAGCGCCGAAGGCGACCGAACAGCTTCCCGCTGCTCACCGACCACCTCGGCACGGAGATGCTGCCGCGGATCCGGCGACGGATGGAGACGCTCGACCTCGACGCATGGCATCTCCTCGTCGACGCCGCGCTCCCGGCGCTCGCAGGACTGCAGGAAGACCGAGGCAGCACGACTGTCCTGCACGCGGACTTGTATCGGGAGAACGTGCCATTCGACTGGCTGGGGCACCCTCGCCTACTCGATCCGCTGCCCATGCTGGGCGACGCGGCATTCGACTGGGCCTTCTGGACCGTCTACTACAACCTTGGGCACGGGACCGACGGGCGGCTGGCCGCTGCCGCCCGGATCTCGCGGATCCCCATTCCCGTACTCGCGCCGTGGTGCAGAGCGCTGGCCCTCGACGGACTCCTCTACTACCTGGAGGCCGGGGACCCGAGAGCACCGCAGATGGCGGAAGTGCTCGCCGGCCTTTCCGCATCGACCCCGAGGAGGGGCTCGTGACCACCTACGTTCTCCGCCACGGCCAGACGAACTACAGCAAGCGGTACCTCGTCAACGGCGACCCGTCCCAACCCATCCACCTGGCCGAGGAGGGTCGACAATCGCTGAGCCTGGGCTGGTCCACCCTCCCCCTCCACACCGTGCGGACGTGGCTGACCAGCGAGTTCCCGCGTGCCCAGCAGACGGCTTCTCTGCTGATGGGCGTGCCGGCGGCGGAACTGGTCATCGACCCTCGCCTGAATGAACTCGACTACGGAGAGTTCGAGGGCCGCCCGTTCCTGGAGTACGCGGTCTGGCTTGACGGCCAGGGTCCGAACGAGCGGCCTGCGGGTGGCACCGAGTCCCAGCGCGCCGGCATCCGGAGGATGCTCACCGGATTGCTCGCCACCCTGAAGCGACCCGGACCCCGCGTTCTCGTAGGCCACGGCCTTTTGGCCTCCGTGCTCCTCTGGCATCAGAACCGATCTCCGAAGGAGCCCATGCCGCTCTTCTTCCCGGAGGCGCCGTACGTCGAGCCGATCGCCATACCTGACGACGAGCTGCCGGACTGGATCACGGCGCTGATGAGTGATCTCGACAGGGACGTTCCCGGAGGTCGTGCTGACCGCGGTGGCGCGGACATATTCCGGATCGGTGAGGGCTCGGCGGTTGCTACGGTCGATTCCGTATCCCACCAGCCGGATCAAAAGGATCTTCCTCATGCATGATGCCCGCGCCCTAATCGAAATGGGTGCCGAAGCGGTTCGTCGGCTCGCTCGTCGCGGTTACTCTCTGGACCTGTCCGAGCTGGAGTCCCTCCAGTCTCGGCGCAACCAGAACATCCGCTCGGCTGACGAGCTGCGGGCTGAGTCCAAGCGGGTGGCAAGTGAGGTCCAGCAGACGGCCAAGCAGGGCGGCGACATCTCCAAGCTGAAGGAGCGCGCCCGCGAGCTGAAGGACCAGATCCGGGACATCGAGGCCGGGCAGGTGCAGATCGAGGAACAGCTCCGCGATCTCCTCCTCAGCATCCCGAACCTGCCGGACGACGCAGCCCCGGACGGCGACTCTGAGGACTTCGCGGTCGAGGTACGGCGGGTCGGCACTCCGCCGGCCTTCCCCTTCGAGCCGAAGGACCACGTCGACCTCGGCGAGGCCATCGGCATCCTCGACTTCGCCCGGGCGACGAAGCTGTCCGGCCCGCGCTTCGCGGTCTCGCGCGGCGCCGGAGCAGCGCTGGAGCGTGCCCTGGCCACACTCTTCCTCGACCTGCACACCCGTCGGCACGGGTACGTCGAGCACGCGGTCCCGTACCTGGTCACCCGCAAGACGATGACCGGCACGGGGCAGCTGCCGAAGTTCGAGGAGGACCTGTTCAAGACCGGCGTCGCCGACCGCGAGCTGTTCCTGATCCCGACGGCCGAGGTGCCGCTGACTAACCTCTACGCGGACGAGATCATCCCGCCGGCCGAGCTGCCGCTGGCGCTCACCGCCCACACGCCGTGCTTCCGGTCCGAAGCGGGCTCGTACGGCCGCGACACCCGGGGGCTGATCCGTCAGCATCAGTTCGCCAAGGTCGAGATCGTCCAGATGGTCGACCCGGCGGACGCGGACACCACGCTGGAGACCATGGTCGGCCACGCCGAGGCATGCCTGAAGGAACTCGGCCTCGCCTACCGCGTCGTCAAGCTGGCCGCCGGCGACACGGGCTTCTCCGCCCAGCTCACGTACGACATCGAGGTCTGGATCCCGAGCCAGAACACGTACCGCGAGATCTCCTCGGTCTCCAACTTCGGCACCTTCCAGGCCCGCCGGGCCAACATCCGGACCCGAGGCGAGGACGGCAAGCCCAAGCTCGTCGCCACCCTCAACGGCTCCGGCCTCCCCGTCGGCCGCACCCTGGCCGCTCTCCTTGAGCAGTGCCAGCAGCAGGACGGCTCCATCTTCCTGCCCGAATCGCTCGTCCCGTACCTCGGCTTCCGCCGGATCTCGGCGGACGGAACACCGGAGGCATAACGTGCTCGTCGGCGTCTGCGACTTCCCTGGTAGCTACGCCTTTCCACCCGCCGGCTACGGCGGGATCGAACGATGGCTGTGGGCGGTCGCCGTAGGTGCCCGAGCCGCAGGCGCCGACGTACACCTCCTCGGGCCGGGCTGGCTCACGGACCTGGAGAACGACTGGGTCCGCAAGCCGGTTCGCCTGGAGGACATCACACCCGGAACGCTCGCCGAGCGCGAGCTGCGCGACAGCGGCTACGACCTCCTGATCGTGGGCCACGAGTACCCGTCGCTTCCGGCTTGGACCCGCACGTCGAGCGAGCTGGACTGCGACGTCGCCACGTTCCAGCACTCGCCGGTCTTCCAACACACCGACACCGCCTTCGACGGCCTGCGGTCGCGGCTCTACTGCTACTCGCCCGAGATGACCGAGCGCTACGCCGACCACCGACCGATCCCCGAACTCGCCGTTCACCTCGGCCTCCGCGAGGAGGAGCCTCCCGCCACCGCTGGTACCGACCTCGTCTGGCTCGGGCGGATCGACGAGGACAAGGTCCCTCACATCGCCGTGCGGGCGGCACAGATCCTTGGCCGCCGGATCCGAATCGTTGGTCCGGTCTTCGACAAGGAATATGTGCGCCGCCACGAGGACCTCTTCGGCGCCGAACACGTGGAGTGGGTCGGGGAGCTCGGTGGCACCGCCAAGACGGCCGCGATCGCCCAGGCGTCGGTCTTCGTCTACACGTACGCGCGTGGGTACGTGGAGGCCGGTGCCGCTGTCTTCGGTGAATCCCTCCGTGCTGGCACGCCCATGGCTGCTCTCACCTGGCGGGAAGGGACATGCGCCCAGGCGGCCCTGTGCAACGAGACCGGTGGGGTCGCCGTCGTCGACCCGCTGGAGGACGATGAGACGGCGGCGCGAAGGCTCTCCGACTCGATCCAGCAAGCGGAAGACCTCGATCACCGCCGGGTCCAGGCCATCGGGATGCAGCGCTTCGACCCGGTCCGCCACTTCCAGACAATGGCGACGCGACCGTGCTGACCCGCGCGAACCGCGTGCTCGGGGAAGACTTGGCCCAGCAGATACCCGTCGTTCTGCGTGCTGCGTTAGGCCCCCACTGGGAGTTCACGGCCGACGGCCGTCACATCCAGGTCCGCCACTCGAACCGCGGTACCCCCTACAGGCCACCGCGCAGACCGCCCTCATGGAGGGAGCTGCTCGCCTCCCTGGAGACTGGCTTCGCGCGAGTTGGGGCCCCACGCGATGCCTGCCTTCCCCTCCGCTGGGGGCGGGAGACCGAACTGACCATCTCCGCGGTCCAGGCCCTTGACCCACTTCTCAAAGAAGGCCAACTCCGCACGCACCGAGAAGGGTTCCTTCCCCAGCCAGTCGTCCGCTTCACAGGCCAGCGCGACGCCACCGGCCACCTGAAGGACGGCTTCCTGACCTCCTTCGTCAACGTATCCCGGGTCCAACCCATAGGCAGCTTGGACGAGTACGGCGCCATTCTCGATGGCTGGCTGACAGTCCTTTCCCAACTCGGCTTCCACGCACGGCACCTGAGCATCAACGGCGACCTGACTTCGTGGCGTCGGCGTCAGGTGGAGGGGATCACGCTGCGCTTCCGCCATCTGGACCGCGCCCTCGGCGACATCGTCCTCCTGTGGAACACCGAACACCCAGGCCGGATAGCCGTAGACCTGGGCAGCGGACTGGAACGCCTGGCATGGGCTCGCACCCAGGAGCGCTGGCACCAACTGATCTACGGAAGCTTCGCCGGGACTGCGCCGCCGACCACGCTGGATGCCATCCGCACGGCCACGCTCCTCCTCGGACACGGGATCACCCCAACTGCCCGAGGCGCAGGAGGAATCACCCGGCGTGTCATCGGCGCCATCGACCGAGATGCCGCACGTCTTGGCGTCGGGGCTCTGGTCCGGGACATGTACGGCTACTGGTCGCTCGTGGGCGCGCTGCGGGCACCGTGGCCTGAGATCGCCCGTGCAATCGAGGAAGAGATGCGCCTCTAGGGCACCCTGCGTCGGTTCGCGTCTCCTGTCATCCAAGCGAGGCATATGACAGCGAACTCGGCCGTCGTCGAGAGAGCGCGACCGTGATCAGCCCGCCTGTGCCAGGTCGTCGGCTCTGCGGCGCGCGGCGGCCCGGCCTGCGGCCGCTTGCGCCCAGGAACTGGCAGCGGCCCAGAACGCGGAACGGTTCCACCAAGCACCGCCGTTGACGATCGGCACCGTGGTGGTCCCCCGTATCGCCCGTTGAAGCAGGTTGCGCTCCCACTGCCGGGCTGCCGCTGCATCCGCGGTCGGAGCCCACCACACCACGGCGTCACGGGCGACCATCACACGGTTGAACGACTCCCAGTGGTCCGCCATATATGCCTCGTCTGCCCCGGCTTCGACCGCCTCGTGGCCCTCGCGCACCCAGCGCAGCTCCTGCGCGCCGAGCCGACTGCGCAGGCCGTTCTTCCCCGACGCCTTCCCGATGTATAGCACCTGGTGGGTCAGCCGCGACGACCATACGTACACGCCTGGCCCCCAGGGCAGTTGCGCACGGGCATCCGGGTCGAGCGGGTCGGAACATGACCACTCAAGCTCACCGGTGGTGACAGTGACGACGTCCTTGATCGCGTGCAGTGCCAGGACGTGCAGGGGTATTGGCATGCTTCGGGAGGCTACCCGGCGCCAGCGGCATCGCCGTCCGGCACCCGCGAGCGATCCGCAAAGTCCCTGCCGACGTCGTCATGGTCTCCGGCCACCACCGGCTTCAGATGGGCAGATCGGCCTCCCGTTGACCATCCAACCCAGGTGACCCGAGATCAGCGCATTGCACACGACTGACTTTGCTGTCGAGGGACAGTTGCCCCCTGTCACCCATTCGGGCGTCTGACAGCGAACCCAGCCGCTTCGGCTGTGTATGACAGTGAACCTAGTCGTGCAGCGTGAGCACTCGTGGGGCGCGACGAACAAGACCAGGCCCAACCGTTCGGCACGAAGGACAACATCGGTGACTGAGACCAATTGGCAGCTGGTCGCGGATGCGCTTGGCCATCTGTACGCCGGACCGACTGCAGAGCAGCATGCCATCGCCGACGAGTTGAAGTTTCCCCTGGCGCCGGGCACACCCACCCCGGTCGCTGCCGCCCTGCTCCGCGCTCACCTTGCAAAACCGCTGCGCCTGCGAGAGCACCCGCCGATCGACGAGCCGGAGTACGACTACCTCGCCCGCGTTGCAACTGAGACGAACCTGCACGTCCCAGTCCTCGAAGAGATAGGCAGCCGGGATCTTCTGGACGCGTGGCTCGAAGTCGCCTGGGCACGGCGAACGGTCCACCACCTCGAACGCCTACGCCCCGAGGTGGGTGATATCGCGATCACCGTGAGGAGAAGAAAGCCCGAGGAGGACCGGTACGGGCAGATCAGCTCGATCAGCCTCAGCGGCCAGCTGAACTTCCGCGGTGGTCTCGGCAGAAGAGCGTGGCCCCACACCGTCAAGCGCGTCGCGAAGGTCAGCGACGCCGACCATGGTGAACTTCTCACCAGGGCTCGTGAGGAGGTCGCCGCCGAGGACCAGTACCCTGAGCGTGTCACCAAACGAGAGCTCGCGCTGCTCGATAACTGGAAGGTCCCACGTCGCTCCTCGCTGGCGGACTGTCGAGCTCTCCAAGAGGCCCTGGACAGCGCCACCGAAGAACGGCCGATGCAGGTTGTTCTGGAGAACCACCCAGCACTCCTTGCCAACATGATCACGGGCAACCACGGGGTATGGGTCCGACCGCAGGTTCGTCTGGGCGACCAGTACGTTTCGGACTTCCTCATCGCCAGTGAGACCTCGGCAGGGATGCGCTGGCACCTCGTCGAACTCGAATGCCCCACAGCGCGGATCACCAACGCTGGAAACCGACGCGAATCTCCCACACTGCGCCATGCCATCGAACAGATCCAGGACTGGCGAGAGTGGCTGAAGACCAATCTCCTGGCCGCCAGGGAAAAGCTCCCAGGCATCACCATGGACGCACGCGGACTCATCATTATGGGACGGGAGGACGGGACGGACAGAGCCCGCGAGATCCGGGATCGCCGGTCCGCCAATGACCGGATCGAGGTCCGGACGTATGACTGGCTCCTACGCGCCGCCCGCCGCGCCGACTCTATGGCCCGGGGCCTGCTCGACGAGGAAACCGGAGACCTCGACCTGGACTGGTGACGTCGCCCGCGGACACCCTCGGGCCCTTCCATCATCCAAGCAGGGGCGCAAGCTACCGCCACCCACGTATGGATATGCAGGGGCGGGAAACATGACCGGCCCGTCTCATCCCTGTCGGCGCCACTGGCAATTCCCATGGCCAGATCGACGACGCTCTCCACTCCGCGAGATCACTGGGCTCGATCCACCGTGCAGCGGCACAACCGGTCTTGCCCAACCAACCAAGTCCGCGCAGGTCGGGAACCTTCACCGAACTGGATTCGATGGCAACGGACAACAGTTCGCCGGGGTCAGACAGGAAAGGCTCCCTGAGGGACTGGTGCGCGGCGGCAAGCCATGTCAACGTACAACGCTCTGCTGGAAAACCACCCCGAGCCCACGGAGGCGCCCCTGCACCCGCACCACCCCAGCGAACCTTCCCATCCCGAGTCGCCGGACCCGGTGTACTGGGTCACCCCGCGCCATTTTGCCGGTGATGACGGTGCGCTCGCCGAGCGGATCGGCGACATCCTGGTTGGCCTCGGCTGGCGCATGTGGCCGACCTCCCGCAACACCCTGCTGTACGTGAGTCCGGACGGCCTGTGCGGCGCCGAATGGATTCTCGCGGCTTACCCGTTCGAGCTGGGCGGACTGCCGGTGGTCTGGCAGTTGAGCGTCCGCCCGCAGGCCACGTCCGTGATGGCGGAGTGGAACGCGTACTTCACCACCGGCGTTCCGTACGAGGCGCTGGCCGATCTCCTCGTGGCGATCGACACTCGTACGACGCCCGACGTCGGCTTCGCGGGGCCCGAGGCCGTCCTTGACGCGCTCGGTGCCCGTAGCTGGCTCCGGGACGTGGATCGGCCTCATACCGCCGCCATGGATCCCGGGCTCTCCGCGAGCGTCTCTCTGGAGCTGGTGCCGCCGCTCGTCCAGGACGCTGATCCGCGCCCTGACCTGGTGGGCTGGCAGGCGTGGGCGGAACCCGTTCTCGGTGAACCGTACTTGTGGTGCGCCAGCTTCAGCGCGAGCGTCCCCCACGACCTCGTGGCCGCGTTCGCCGCCTCGCTCGCCTCACCGGTCCCAGTGCCCCGCCGCACCGTGCCCGAGAGCGCCGAGGGCCGGCTCACCGTCGTCCGCCGCAGCTGACGACGCCTGCTCCCGAGGAGCCGCTGTTGTGCGGCTCGTCGCCGATCTCCCCGAGCGGAGGCACATTCCTGTGCCCGCCGGATAACAGAGAGGAAGAGATCTTGTTCTTTCGACGCGCTCGCGAGGACCGTGTATTCCGTGAAGCCCAGCGTGCGGGCTATCCGCGGTTCATGCAGCTACAGGCCACGCAGCCGTGGCCCGACGTCCCTGAGCGGACCGCACCGGCTCCGGCTGTGGAGGAATCGGTGGAGGGTGACTTCCTGCCGCTGGAGTTGCGGGTGCCGTCCCGGCAGGAAGTGGCCGGCCTGATGATGCGCTGGCAGCAGCCGCTCGTCATCGATGGCGAGGTCCGTACCTGCCCCGGGTGCGGCGCGTACCGGGACTGGATCGTGTTCTGCCTGCGCGACGACTCGGTGTGGCTGCGCTGCCGGGCCGGTCACGAGACGAAGGAGCTGGGTCTGGACGCGGCTTGGTACAACCGCCACTCCGGTCCCGTCGACCGGTTCCATCCCACCCTTGAAGAGGGCCTGCGCCACCTCGGCCACTGAACCCCCGGAACCCCTCGACTCCTTCGCACTGCCGGCGCCCGGAGGACCGGCCTGGTCAACCCGTCCGCTTCGCAGACCACCAAGGGGTTCGCATGCGCCTTCGCACCACGACCGTCCTCAGCTTCAATTCCCTCGCTGTCCTTGCCCTGACGGGCTGTTCGACCGACGGTGCTGATTCCATCGACCCGACATCCTCGGCAACCGTCTCGGTGCGCTCGGATGGCGAGAGCGCCCCGGCGTCCGCTCCGCTGTCCTCGGCCGCACTGGCCAAGCGGCTCCTGGACGAGAGCGATTTGGGGGAGGGCTACACACGCACTCCACAGCGCCCAGTGCAACAGTTCACCGCACCCGCGGGACCCCCACAGAACGGCTGCCCGGCGCTGGAGACGCTCGGTGGCGAGGCAGCGGCCGGCGGCGGCCTCGACTTCCCGCGCAGGGCGAAGGTCTCCTTCACCTACGCGAGCGGCACCGGCTCGGAAATGTCCGAGGGTTTGTACAGCGGCACCGTGGCCGAGCTTTCCGGCGGTGTGGGCCGGATCTTCGAGGCGATGACCTCCTGCTCCAGCTACCAGCTGGTTGTCGGCAGCACCGCCATTAGTGTCACGACCCAGAAGGTGCCTGCGACCCGGCTGGGGGAAGAATGTTGGAGCCTGCTGCTCACCTTCACCGATGGCGGGCGCGGTAGCGTCATGAAGCAGACGGCCGTCCGCACCGGGACGGTAGTTGTCGTGATCTCCGGTAGCCCCAGCCTGGTCGACGCCCAGTTGCGCAAGGCGGTCGCCAAGGCCGCAGCGGGCAGGTCTACGGGGTGATGAGGCGGGATCGGCAGGCATGGGCGGCGCCACAGGCGCCAAGGTCAAGGCCGGTTCCCGTACCGCACCGTGTGCCCCTGGAGGCCGGAGCCGATAAGGCCGGTCTCCAGGGGCGCCGTCGTGTCAGGCCAGGGTGGTCAGGTTCTGGACGAGGGAGCGGGCTTCGGGTGTGAGGCCGTCGAGGATGTCCCGCTGGTAGGGGGTGTCGGGTCGGGCAGCGAGGTCTTGGACAGCGGCCCAGTTTTCGGCGATCACCCGGAGAGCCTGCTGTGCTTGCTGGATGGCGTTCTGCCGGTGGACGCGGAACTGTTCGGCGCGCTCGTGAGGCTGCTCCCAGGTGATGTCTCCCCGCTCAACGAGCTGGGCCAGGGGCGGGGCGGGGTCGCCGTCGGCGCGGCGGAGAGCGTCCGTGTGGTGCACGGACTGCCGGAGCTGTTCTTCGTGTTGGCGCTGGTCGAGTGCCGCAATGGCGTCGTCGAGGGTGAGCAGGCCCTCGGTGACTTGTTCGGCGAGGTCGGAGGCGTGCTCGCGCAGGCGGTCGTGCTGGGCCTGGATCTCGGCGGCGCGGGCCTGGAGTTCGCGGACGGTGCTGTAGGCGGCATCGAGGCTGAGGTTGCCGACGCGGACCTGTTCGGCGAGGTGGGGGTGGTGCTTGAGGACCGTGGCCGCGTTGGAGAGGCGGGTCAGGCTGACGCTGTGGAGCTTGGCGTGGTGGCGCAGGGAGTGTTCCGAAAAGGAACGGGCCATCGCGACGATCATGGCTTGCTGGCCTTTGCTGATGTGCCGGCGGCGCAGGTTGTGGGCGAGGACCAGCCCCTTGGGGTCGCTGCCGGTGTAGGTGGCGAAGCGCGGCTCGACGCCGGCGATCTCGCAGGCGGCCAGACGGTTGCGGCCGTCGAGGAGGACGCCGTCGGCGGTCAGGACAATGGCTTCGTGCTGGCCCTCGGTTTTGATGGACTCGGCCAAGTCGTGGAGCTCGTCGGTGCTGAGCATCGGGAACATGTCGGCGGTGGGGTGGGTCTGGATGATGTGCTCCTTGTCGGGTGGGGTGCCGGTGGGGGCGCCGCAGATGTCCTACGGCGTTGTCAGACCGGAGGGCAGGGCTGTCGTTGATCGGTTGTAATCGGGGCTTTCGGCGGCTCTCGGCAGTGAGTGCGAGGCGTGCTCGGCCGCTGTACCGGGGCTGGTGCTCACCGCGTCCGGTGAGTGTGGGACGGCGGCGGTGTGGATGTGGGGGGTGTCGCGGCGCTGGCCTGCGCTGTGGACAGGAGGTGGGGGATGCGGGGGCTCCGGGCTTGCGCGGCTCGTGCACCTGGGCCGGGGGCGTGCCGGTCGCCGAGGCGTTGGATGCGCCAGACGAGAACTTCGGATGCCGATTTGGCGTCGCTCAAGGAACGTTGCTGGGCTGCCTGTTGGAGGACGGTTGCTGGGTTGTGGCCAGCGGCTTCGGCGGTGGCGAGGGCGGCGGTGAGTGCGGGCCAGGCAGCCTCGGTGAGGATCTGTCCGGAGTGGGAGGGCAGGACCTCGTGCAGAGTGCGGGCGTACCGGCGGACGGTGCCGTCGGAAGGGCGGCGCCTGGCGAGTACGGCGAGGCTGGTGGGGGCGAGCTGGTCGTAGGCGGTTTGGAGATGGATGAGCGTTTGCCGGGCGGCGGCTACCTGCCGGTCGTGGTGGCCCAGCGCCCTGCGGCGCTGGGCTGCGAGGACGACGAGGATGGCGGCGTCCAGGAGCATGGCAAGGCCGGTGTGGTCCGCGGGCTGGTAGCGCATGGCTTTCAGAGCGCCACGCAGGGCGCGGGCGTGCTGGTGGTCGGCGCGGGCACGGGTGTGGGCGGTGTGCTCGAAGGCGACTGCGGCGCGATGGAGTTCGGCCTTGAGGTGGACAGGAGCGTGGGCGGGCAAGACGTAGAGGGCTTCACTGAAGGCGGTCAGGTGTGCTTGGGCAGCGCTGTCGTTGGTGTGGTCGAGGTGGTGGGGGATGCGTTCTGCGGCAGCAGTGGCCACGTGCCACGGGCTGGAGCGGTGCTGGCGAGCTGATGAGGCTGCGGTGGGTTGTGCCTCGGCAGCGGCAAGGCGTTGTCGGATCTGGGGGAGGGACAGGTCGGTGGCGAGGCTGGAGCCGGAGAACCAGATGGGCGTGCCGTCGTCCGGCAGGGCGACCTTGTAGCCGCCGAGGTCGCCAGAGGGCAGAGTGCGCGTTTCGACCTGAAGGCCGGCATCGGCGAGCAGATTGAAGAACTCGTCCAGGTCCTTCGCGTGGGACAGCGCGGTACGCACGGTGTCCCGCAGCTGCTCGCGCGCCGTCTTGTGATGGCCCAGCCGTTTGGCCTTCTCCTGCTCGGCGCGGGTGGGGCGCTTCGCCGCCGGACTGCCGGCGGCGGCTTCGGGGCCGCGCGGAACCTGGGTGAGGCCGAAGTCCTTCTCGACTCTGGTGAGTTCCGTCATGGCGCGGTGGTAGTCGTTCCAGTTCCGCGGAGGGCGCAGATCGCCGCGGACTTTGGTGGCGACGATGTGGATGTGGTCGTCCGCGTGGCGGACGGCAACCCACCGGCAGCCGTCCGGATCATCCTCGGGTGCGATGCCGGTCGCATGGACCATGCGGCGGGCGACGGTGGCCCACTCGGCGTCGGTGAGGATGCGGTCCTCGGGTGCGGCGCGGAGAGAGCAGTGCCACACATGCCCCTCGGGTGCCTTGTCGCCGGCCTGCCTGACCCGCAGATCCAGCGCCTTGGCGACCTGGCCGAGCCGCTGCTTGTGGCCGGGGCTGTCCCACGGCCCGGGATCGGGGATGAAGTCGTCCCAGGAGGCGACGATGTGCTGGTCGGTGTGCTCGTTGGAGCGGCCCTGTTCGAAGAGGTATTTCAGGACGCCGTAGGTGTTGTTGCCCGGCTTGACGATGTTCGCGATCACTCAGGCCGCCCACTTCTGCCCGGCTGCCCGGAAGGCGGCATCGTCGAGCCCCCGGACCGTCTCGTGGGCGGTGGCGAGCAGACGCTCCGCCCGGTGAAGGATCGCGGCGTCCACTGGGTGTGGATCGCCGTCCGTATTGAGGCGGCGGGCGATCTGATTGACGTTGTTGCCGATCCGGGCGATCTGCGCCCGCATAGCCGCCAGCTCGTCGATCGCGTCGTCGTACACGGTGCGCTGGTCGGGCAGGTGCTCCTCGCCGTTGACGAAGGCCATCACGACCGCGCCGACCAGATGCGCGCCGGTGATCTCCAACGACTTTGCCTTGGTAAGGATCCGCGCCTTCTCATCGACGCTGTAGCGGGCATCCACACGCTCTTCGCGACGGCCTTCGCTGCTGGCCGTGCGGCGGTGCGCGGCTCGATAGAGCGCGGCTTCATCGGCTGCACGCGCGACGGCAGACGATGACTGTTCTTCGACGACGACGTGCCCCACGCCCTCCTGCTCCGGCGCGCCCTCGCGCCGGAGCAGCTCCACCGCCACCCCCGGGGCGGAGGTGTCCGCGATGGACCGGCCTGTGGACGGTCCATCGCTATTGCTTGCTGCGCGTGTGACGGGAGTGGTGACCATCTGCTTCTGGGGGATGGGGAGTTCGGGGTACTGGTCGCGCACGACGAGATGTCCTTGTGTCGGGGTTGCGGGGGTGGTGGGTTCAGGCGGCGCGCGGTTGGGTGTTGAGCTCGGCGAACTGCTCGGCGGCGAGGTCGAGCAGATCCACCTGACGCCGCTCCGGGAGGCGGGCGGCGGTGGTCAGGACGTCGTCGATGCGCGGGTCGAGGGTGCTAACGGCATTCAGTCCGGCGGCGCGGGCGACAACCAGGCGCAGCTCGGCCTCGAGCCAGGCCCAGTGCTCGGTGGTGGGCACCGGGATCCCGTCATCGGTCGCGCCCCTGAGACGGTTCAGGTAGTCGCCGCCGGCGGACAGGATGTCGGGCAGGGGGATGTCGTCGCCGGCCATCCATCGGCCGTGTTCGAGCAGGGTGAGGATGGCGCAACGCAGCAGGCTCATCTCGTCGCGTTCCGGAGCGGTGCAGATCGGGCAGGCGTCGTCGATGCAGGTCCAGGCGGACACGGTCGAACGGGGCATGGCAGGCGGGCCTTTCAGCGATGGGTGGTTAGAGGTGCGGGGGGAGCGTTCAGTGGGGATGGCCCGTACGGGCGGGGTCCTGGTGCTCGGCCTTGACCGCGTTGACGATGCTCTGGGCAAGGTCGGTGCCGATCTGGTGGCCGTCGGCACGGACGGCTGCCTTGAGGGAGTCACGCGAGAGGCGACCCGTCTCGCGGTAGATGCGCTCCGCGTACGCGATGAGGGCATCCCGCGGCAGGTCGGGCTTGCGCCCTGGGCGCTTCGGCTCCGGCTTCTCGCCAGGCTCGGCACCCGTGTCTCTGCCCGTACTCACCTCCGAGCCTGCATCAGTAGCGGATCGAGGGCGGACGATGGATTCCGGGCGGTCCGACCGGTGTACGCCGTCGTCGCCCGGATTCGGTACGGCCTCCGGGCGCTCGGGCCTTGCCCGCTTCGCCGCTGCAGTGTTGGGCTGGCTGACTCGGTCTCCGGGCGTCTCCCACCGATCGGGCAGTGGGAGCGAGGCCAACCGTGTGGCCTGCTGTCGGGTCCCGAGCTTCCGCAGCAGCAGCTCGTCCTGGCGAAGATCACCGTCGACGTCGGCCCTCTCCAGCGCTTCATGCAGGCGCCGAGTCGCACGCCGGCCACGCCCCTTGTTGCGCTTCGTCTCGGGCATCGCTTCGATGCGGAGGATCAACGTGACGGCCCGGCTCAGGGCGCGCTCGCGGATGAGTCGTGCGGCATCGGCGTCCTGGTCGTGGATGCCCAGGCGCGCCAGGAGTCGCTCGCGTGCCTGTCGGCCGAGGATCGCGAGCAGGCTGCGTGAGGCGGCCTCGGGGGCGTGGTTGCGTAGCTCGATTCCCATGGCCAGGTGCCAGAGGACTGCGGCCATGACCGGGCCGATCAGGGCGCGGACCGTGCCACCGACGGGACCGGACTCGGCGTAGGCGGGGATGATCTGGCCTCCGGTGATCACCCATACCAGGACGCCAGGCGGTCCCGGCGCCTGCCTGGGACCCTTCAGGTTCTGGCGTGCCATCAAGGCCATTGCGAACAAGGCCAGTTCAGCGATGGCGAACATGAAGGCGCGCTCGACGATGCTGCCCATGTCGAGGTAGTCGGCGGCGAAGCGCCAGCTGGTGTCCGCGTTGTAGGCGGTGCAGCCGATCGCGGCGACAGCGGCCACCGGGATGGCGGCGGTGTCACGCCGCTGCCCGTTGTCGCGCTTCCGGGAGCGCTGCCACCGCCATGTTGCGACCAAGGCGAGGGCGACGAGCAGGAGTGCGACTGCCGTGGGCGAGGTGATCCAGTGGGCCACGGATGCTGTCGGAGTCTCTTCGGCGCTTGTGGGGACAGTGTTGCCGGACGTCATACAGGGGCTCTCCAAGGACTCGCGCGGCTGAGGGCATGCCTGCGCGCGGGCGGGGTGAGGTGAGGGTGGGAAGGGGGAGACGCGGGCTGCCGTCAGGCGGCGGGCGCGGTGCGGCGTCGGTCGGGGCCGGTGAGGATGACTCGTTCGGTCATCTCGGCGAGGCGGGAGGCGACGCGGTCTCCGAGCGCGGTGCGCAGCTCGGCGGTGGGGAGGTTGGTGGTGATGAGGGTGGGGAGCATGTGCTCGTACCGGTGGATGATCAGCCGGTAGGTGAGCTCCTCGGTCCATGCGCTGGTCTTGGCCGCGCCGAGGTCGTCCAGGAGCAGCAGCGGGCAGCGGGCGAGCGTCTGCAGTTCCCGTTCGCCGTCGTGGCCGGCGCGGGGGCGGAGCCGTGCGTGGAGGTCGGCGGAGGTGGTGGCTTCCCAGCGCAGGCGGACGCCTCGGGTGAGGAGGGCGCGGACGGCGCCGTATGCCTGGTGGGTCTTGCCGGTGCCGGTGGGGCCGGCGATCAGCAGCGACGGGCCTTCGGCGATGCCGGGTCCGCTCGGGCCGGGGCGTCCGGCGCGGGCGATGTGGTCGGACCAGGCGGTGATCTGTGGGTGGTTGGCCAGGGCGCGGCGGTAGCGGGCGGGGATGCGGGCGTCGGCGAGTTCCAGGGCGGTGACGGACTCGGGAGCCGGCTCGTGGGCGGCAGCGGCGGTGGGGTCGATGCCGCGGTTGGCGAGGATTGCGTTGAGTCGGTCGGCGAGCGGGCCGACGAGCTGGGGTGCGCGGGTGAGGGTGGCGGTCAGAGCTCATCTCCGTAGGCTGCGACGACGTCGGTGGGGTTTGCCCACGCCCTGTGGACGGTGGGTTTGGCGGGGGATGCGGCGTTCATGACCTCGTGGACGAGGCTGGGCAGGACGCCCGGGGACAGGCCCTTGGCCCGATGGCGTTCGAGGGCGGCCCGGAGGTGGGTGGGGGAGATGCCCTCGTCGAGCAGCCTGCGCACCTGTCCGCCGAGATGGTTCAGGAAGGCATCTGGCGGACGGTGGTTGCACGCGGCGACGTACTCGCCAAGGAGCTGACTGGCCGAGACGGTGTCGGGCGCGTGGGCGCTCGCGCCCCCCGAAGGGATATCTCCTAGATCCACGGTCCTAGGTCCTAGATCCGGACGGTGAGACGTCACTGCTGCCTCACTGAGCGCTCCCTGATCCCTCACGGAGGACTCCGTGAAGCGCTCCTGATCTGCGACTTCGCCATCGGGCCCCGGATTCAGCGCGGACTCACGGACCTCGCCGGAGCCCTCAGGGAGGACTGCGTGAGGCGTCCGGGAAGACTCCGTGACACCGGCTTCTACGGCAGTCGCGTCAGTGACCGAAGCGTCATGAACCGGGCAGCCCGGGAGGCGGCTCTTGCTGGGCCGGTTGATCTTCTGATGCTGATGCCAGGTCACGACATGCAGGTACCGCTTGTGATCCGGGCCCTTGTAACGGCAGATCAGCCCGGCGTCGGAGAGCTGGGCGAGGTCCGTCTCGACATCGGACGGAGTGTGCTCCGGGCGCAGCACCCACAGCTGCCCGGTGATGATCGCGGCGTGGTCGCGGTGGCGGCCTTGGTCGTCGGCCTGGGTGAGCAGGCCGAGGAAGGTGCGCTCGGCGGTCAGCGAGACGGCGGCCAGGGACTCGGAGACGAAGGCTTCGGGCTTGATGGTGCGGATTCGTGCCAAGAGCGGGGTGGTCCTCACTCGGTGGCCTGTGCGTGGACATCAAGGCTCACCGTTGGTCGGGGCGGGATTCGAGGGGGGTATTGGCGCGGACGCGCGCCGGGATGCGATGCGTTTCCGGGGGTGTCGTCAACATAGCCACACCCCAGTTGCGCAAGTCCAGCCCTATCCGGCGCAATCTCTCACGGCAGAAAGGCCGCGAGAAATGGGGCTCGGTAGCGGGCGGGAGCAAAACCGTAAGGCACGATCCGCTGTTGACCAAATAGTTGCCCGGACTGCAGAGCCAGAAGCATCACATCGGCAAGCCGTTGACGAGCCGCCGACGGGGAAGCTACAACACAACACCCCACGTCAGAGCCATGAACGATGCACCTTTCCGTGCCCCTTCCCGACCTCCGGGAACCGCATCTCGGCGAACGACGCGGAGCGCAACATAGACCACGATCGCCGGTTACCCAAACCGGCGAATGGACCTTTCAATTGGAGTCATGCCCCCACGCTCATTGGAAGTCGGACCCGCAGGAATGCAGGCGGCCCGCACCATCGAAATGCTCCGAACCGAACGCGGCCTGTCACAACGCCAGTTGGCCGGCCGCGTGACCGCCTTCTGCCGCCCGATGTCCAACACCATGCTGTCCCGCATCGAACGCGCCCAACGCCGATGCGATGCCGACGACCTCGTCGCGATCGCCGAAGCCCTCCTGGTCTCGCCTCTCGTGCTGCTGCAGGGGCCGACCGCCATATGACGAGGGCCGCTCAGCACCGCTGACCGAGCACGCCCCACCCAGTAAGGACCCGCCCTTCTTGCACCACTCCGACATACCCCCTGCCCTCGTACGACGCCTCCCCGGCACCGAGGGCGGAGCCCCCTTGCCCCGTCTCTACCGCCCCGAAGAAATCGCCGAAGCCCTCGGCTGCTCCGCCTGGTGGGTCAAGGACCGGGCCCGACGCGGACTCATCCCGCACACCCGCGTCGGCCGCGCCTACCGCTTCACCGCCGCGCACCTCGCCGAGATCGTCCGCCTCCACGAAGAGCGCCCGAAGCGATCCGTCAGCAGCGCGCCGGCGAGTCGGGCAGTGACAAGTCCTCCCGCGGTACGAACTCGTGCCGCGCGGTCTCCTGAGCCGACTACGGCCTCGACGCCAGGGCGTCTGCGGGCTCGACCGCCGCGCCGTACCCAGTACGAGACCGTCGCGTAGCGCGCCCGCGCCCAGTCACAAGCCGAGAGCACGGGAGGAAGACGGAAGTTGGGTTTCGCGGAGAAGCGCGGAAACTACTGGCGCGGCCGGTACAAGACCGCGCCTGGTAAACACCTCACGGTCGTCGACGACACCGGCAAAGCGATCCGGTTCGCCACCAAGGGCGAGGCCCAGCGCGCCGCGAGCGAGGCCGAGAACAAGTACCGGCGCGGCGACTGGCGCGACCCGGCACTCGGCCAGGAGACCTTCGGCGAGTACGCGAACCGCTGGTACGAGGCCCAGGACCTTGCCGCCTCGACCATGCAGAACTACAAGCGCCACATTGAGGAGCACCTGCTCCCCGACTTCGAGGGCAAGGCGCTCGCCGGCATCCTGCGCACGGACGTCGACCTGTGGGAGAAGAAGGAGAAAGCCGTCTACGCGGCCTCCAGCGTCAAGACCTGGCGCTCGACGCTCCACCTGATCTTCGAGGACGCGATCGACGAGGGCCTGATCACGTCGAATCCGGCCGCGAGGCGGCGCGGGCGCGGCAAGCGCGCCGGCCGCTCCCGAGACCGCGGCCCGGAGAAGGTCGTCACCGACCCGCTCGGCATCCTGTTGACCGCCGAACGAGCTGCCCTCCTCTCCGGCCGCGACGACGAGTTCGTCGCCGTCGTCCTCAAGGGCTACACCGGCATGCGCTGGGGTGAAATCGTCGGCCTGGAGACGGAATTTGTCCGCCCTAGCTCCGTTCGTGTCGAGTGGCAGCTGTACGAACTCGACACGGGCGAGCTCGTGCGCTGTCCACCCAAGGACGACAGCTACCGCAACATCGACGCGATGGGCTGGCTGTCGGCCCTGGTTGCCAACCACGTCGCCCGTACGAAGCCGACGCCTTGCCCGTGCCACGGTAAGACGTACGTCTTCCGCGGGCAGGGCACAGCTCGCACTGGCGGCCACCAGGGCGCGAAGCTCGTCGACGTCGCACGCCGTGCCGAAGTCTCCACCGGCACGGTGTCCAACGTCCTCAATCACCCCGACCGCGTCACCGAAGCCAAGCGGGTGAGGGTGGAGCAGGCGATCGCGGACTTGGGGTTCGTGCGGGGCGGCGTGGTGTCGGAGCATGCTGCCCACTGGCGCCGAAACGGCTTTGGGACGTGGCTGTTCACTCCAGCAGCCTCGGGCTGGTACCCGAAGAAGGCGCCGCAGGAGGCCCGCCCCGTGCCGGTCCTCGGCGAGCCGTGGCCCGGTGTCCCGGCGCGGGGACGCGGTGCCAGCGACCGGGCCGACGCCTGCTGGCTCCCGATCGCCAAGGGCCTCACGCCCCATGGCCTACGACACACCCACCGGACCGTGATGGAGGACCTCGGCACCGCGAAGGTCCTCATGGACCAACGCATGGGCCACATCGATGGCTCGGTCTCGGCGCGCTACGCCCACGTCACACCGGGCATGCGCAAGCGCCTCATGCTCGGCCTGACCGAGCAGTGGGAGACGGCCCTCGATGCCCGGCTCGCCATACATCTGGCGTCCCCTGTGCGCGTCCTTAACGATCTCCTGCACACACGCAAGCAGGCTCGTAGTCTGACGGCGCATGCTTGATGCGCGACACGCGCCCCACGCGATTCACCGCGTGGGGCGCAGCGCTTGCATCGTGTACCGCTGCTTTCGATCGCCTGGGATCAGACGGCGAAGGCTTGACCGCATACGAGGCAGTGATGCGGGCCCGACGCGTCTTCAGGGACCTTTACCGGCTCGTACGAGTGGCATGGGGATGTGACGATGACCATGTCGTCGGGCTCGGTAAGCGGAGCCGGTACGTCCGGTGTGTCGATGCCGCCTTTGAAGTCGAACCTCAGGTGCTTGCTGCTGGCACCCTTGAACGCGTCGCGCAGTTCTTGTTCGATCTCTCGCGTCGCTGCAGGGATAGCCGTGCCTTGGGCATATTCAAGTTGTTCCTGCGTCCACCAGGAGTCCATTCCTGCAGGCTGCCCGCATAGGGGGCAGTGGTAGGCCGCTGGGGCGGGCTGCCCTTCGGCTTCCTCGTTCGCTGGACCGTGATGCCACTTGAACTGGCGCACGCAGTGTGGGCATTCCCGACGGAGGAACCCGTCGTGATCCAGAGGCAAGGTCAACTGGATGTCCACGTCACGCTCCGCTCACGAACTCGTCGATCTCGATTGCTGTCCCATCGACGGTCTTGGCAGTGATGGTGATGGTGAAGTACGAGTTCGAGCGTGACGCGAGAGAGTCCGACGACATGCGCCCCACGCGCACGGACTTGCCTTCGGGCAGCTTCGAGACAGGGAATTCATCGGCGTTTCGCGTGATGAGCCCAACCTTGGCATCAGCGTCGACGTCTAGCTCGTACACGTCGCCGGGACCGTGGTTGGTGATCTCGACAGCATCGATCTTGTTGCGCCCATTGTCGATGTACCGGGCCTTCAGCCGGGGCGTGCCCGCCGCCTGCGATGACGGCAGTTTCCGGCCCATCGGAAGCCCGCCGCCCGGGGGAACCGGTGGAGTCAGGTCGCCGGCCTCGTGCCAGTCCGTCCCTGTCAGCCGGACAGCACATCCTGCGGTTTCCAGACGGGTCGCGAGATCCTGCCGCTTCTTGACGCTGTTGTCGAGACGGACGACATGTCGGCCGTGGATGTCGCTGAAGACCTTCACCTGTCCGAGTTCCACGATCACAGTGCGGTCCGCGTCGCGGCCCATGGCCATGCCCGCTTCGAAGAGCACGTTCGGGCGGGGCTGCATCTGCGGGTTGCACTCTGGATCGCCTGGGTGAGTCAGGCTCTCGTGCAGGTAGGTGACATCGTCCGGGGTCTGCAGGACGACGACTGCCGGGGCGCTACCGAATGCCGCATCGAGGATCTCGCCGATGTACGGGGAGCCCTTTCCCGTCATACGGCCTGCTTCCGACCACTCGATCGGGTCGAGCCCGATGGCCCGCAGGAACTCGAACAGTCCTCGGCGTGCCCGATCGTTGCGTCCGTGGATCACGAACACTCTTCGGCGATCTACCCCACGCCCGTCCTCTGTTGTGGTTGGCATGCGTTGCTCCCTGCTGATGTACGAGAGACCTGTGCCACTCGACGTTAGCGGCAGGGTCTGACAACGGACTCAGCTGACGAGCTCTCCACGGCCACGGTGCTCAGGTTCTCTTACCCATCCGTCGCTGGCGCCCGACTGACGATGTCGGACAGAGGCCCGCGATAGGTGGTGCCGAGCTTGCTCACCACGCCCAGGGTGGCGCCGGGCCCGTTCTTCATGCGGCTCACGTAGTTTTCGGGCAGCAGCACTCGGTCACCGACCTCAAGTGGTGTGCTCCCGTGCCAGCGGTAGGCGTATCCGCCGACGTCCACGACCTGGTAGCCGCCGATCTCGTAAACGCGCTTCGCGTCGTCCAGCTGCTCCTCGAGCTCTTTGACGCGCTGCTCCAAACGCTCGATCCGGGATCTGGAGTAGCTTGCACTGCTCTCACTGGCGGACTTGTAGCCTTCGCTCCACCCGCGTCGGTGAGCCTCGGCCACAGCTTTGTCCTGCTCCGTCGCATGCGTGCCGCACGCCACGTCCGAGCCCGATATCCGGACCTTGCATGGGTTCCCGGAGCGGGTCTGGCGCCCGCAGGTGCGGTTGTGCTGATCTGTCATGTGAGATCCCCCTGGAAGCTGACCGTGATCCTCTCTCAGGTTTGCTGCCGAGGGGACGGCGGAAATCAGACATACCTCGGATCTGTTGATTGGTGCGTGGCGGTGCCGTCGACCTGACTCAATGGACGCATGGAGACCGGGGAACGCTGAGCGTATCGGGCCACGCCGAAGGAACTGGGTGGCGCGGTGCGCCAGGTCGAGATTGTCAGGGTCCGCGGTTCTGGAAGATCAGGGAACATTCATGTGCGGTTCCTGGATGGTGAAGAAGCTGGCCTGCAGGAGTGGGTGAGCCCCAGCTGCCTGATGGCCTCGTGGAATGACGTTGACTCCTTCAGAGCGGATGACACGGCGGAGCTCGCGTTGGCCGAAGCGTCGAGGGAGGTCCGGGGCGGCACGGAGTTCGAGGCGGCCCGGATGATCCTCGGATTCGTCCGTCCGAAGAACAGGCTCCGCCTGCGCCGAACGGTGGCCGACGCCGGGGTCCTGGAGCTGAGCCACCTCGATGAGACGGCACCGCTCATCGGCATGGACGCAGCTGAACTCCGCAGCGACGCTATGGTCTACGAGAACCGCAACGGCATGTGCCTGGCTGGGTGGCCGATCGCCGAGCGCGTCGCCCGTCAGGTGGCCGGCCGCCTCGCCGACGAGATCCTTCCGGAGGTGGACCGCAAGCAGCAGGGCATCGAGCAGGAGCGCGCCCAGTCCTCCTGGTACTCCTACAGCCGACGGGACGACCGGAAGCTGGATGCGGAGGTAGCCGTCCTGCGAACCGTCCGGGCGTGGTGCGGCGAAGACAAGGCCGACCGCTACGACGAGTTGGTAGCCCTGCGCGCCGAGGTCATCCGGCTCGGAGAACTCGTCGAGAAGGCGGTCAAGGCCCTACGCGACCGAGGCCACGGCGTCATCGCCTCCACCATTGAGCGCGACCTGGGCGTCCATATCGCCACCCTTGATCCTGATGTGCGTCGATGACGCCGCGCCATGGGTCTGGCTCCGGCTTCGGAGGCGTTGGCTGAGCTGGAGGCTCCTTCTCCGGCCGGTCCGGCCGCCAGCCGTCGAGGAACGGTCGCAGCTGCTTCTTCGTCGGCTCCACGTTGAAGTCGCGGGCGGCTAGACCCTTGCCGTTCGTCGTGGGGTCGAGCTGATCGGCCTCCGCGTTCCCCCAAGCCGACCACTCCCGCAGCCTCTCAGCTTCGGGGGCATCATCCGACGCGGCGGCGACTTCATCCAGCGCGGCGCAGAACGCCCGGATCTCACCCGCGGCCCGCCACTGCTCAAGGGCTGTGCCGAAGTGCTCAGCCCGTACCGCGTGAACCGCCAGGACCGAAGCCGCACTTACCGCGGCCTCCCACTCCCGCCGCTCGCGCTCCTCCCGCTCAGCCGCCAGTCGCCGGCGCTCGGCCTCCTGGCGCTCCCGCTCCTGTCGCAGACGCTGTTGCTCCGCCTCTCGTTCCAGCCGGGCCCGCTCTTGCTCCTCCGCGCGTGCCTTCAACGCTCGGAAGATTGAGGTGATCTGCTCCTCCAACGGCTTCTTGGCCGTGTCGGCCCACTCCTTCTTCCAGCCGTAGTTGTAGCTGTAACCCGAGTTCTCGCTGACCAGCACCTCCAGTTCGCCGGACGGCTCGAACTTGTGGGCCGGTGTGACCCGCTGCCAGTCGTACGTGCGTCGGCCCGGCTGCTTGGGGACGTACCGGACCTGCTTCTGCCGCTCACGGAAGCCGACCTCGTACGTCCTGCCGTGGACGGTGAGCAGCGGCCTCGGCTGCCTGCGCTTCTTGGACACCGCGATCTCGCCGTACCGCGCGAGTGCCTGCTCGGCGAGCAGTCGGATCAGCGCCAGCACCCTCGGCAGGACTTCCTCGGAGATCTCGAAGGCGCTGTGGTCCTTGGTGACCGCGGCGAGCACGTCCTCGACGTCGGTGATTACACGGCTGCGCGCCAAGCGGATCCGGTTCCACTCGGTGTCGTCTTCACCGGTCACCCGGAGCAGGCCGAGGAAGAAGTCGCCCTTCGCCCGCCCGCTGTACTTCAGGTGATACCCCTCCGGAGCGCACTGCCGCGCCGCGTCGAACGCCCTGCGGTACCGAGCCCGTTCCGCCTCGCTGGGGTCCGGGATCCGAAGGAATCGTCCGGCCTCCCGCACCTGCGCGATGAGCGCGGGCCCGACAGCCGCTGGCGATGGGCGCGGAGGTTTCACCATCCGTTTCGGGGCGGGCTTCGTCTCGGTCGGGGGATCGGCATCCTGCGACGGACCAGCGGCAACCGGCGCCCCGGCTTCAGGCGCCGCCACGCGAGGCTTGCGTGGAGCCATCTCCGGACGGTCGGGATGATGCCCGTGCTCCAGATAGAAGCGCCCCGCGTCAGTGATCTCCGCCTGCCACCTCCCCTTCTTCCGGGGCATGGTCACCAAGCCCCGGTCCCTGAGCGCGCGAGATGTGACCGCGAGTTCGGGGCTGTCGGACGTGACGGGGTCGGCTCCGCCCCCGATACGGGTGAGGAGCGCGAGCTGCCGGTCGTTCAACGGAGACCAAGGGTGCATGGCGATCGTCGTACCGTCTGTCGTCACTGCGACACAAGTCGTTCGGGCCTACCTGTTAGCCCTCGACGGTGCTGCGGTGCAAACCGCTGGGACAGGGCTGCTGGCTGAGCGAAGTTCCACTGTGTCCATGAAGCGCATGAGTATCAGTGGGCCAACGGGGTGGGGGCACACGAGTTCAAAGGGGGACGAGCGCATCAGTGTCCGTCGCCTCTAGCATCCCGGTCTGACAATCAGGCCCCAGCATCAGGTGATTCCGGTCGTTCACCGGCTGTGGCGTGAGCTGATGGTCGTGTGGTTGTGCGGACCGTGGCGCGCGGCCTGCTCTGGTATTGACGCGCTGACTCGAGGCTGTTGGTTACCGGTTTTTGGCGCAATTTCGCCGGTCATAGCCAGGTCGTGCACCAATTGCCCCGAGGCTTTGGCTGGCCGCGGGGGCGCTCTTGAAAGCGGCCATGGGGAGGGGATTCGGGTGAACGAGGATGAAGAGCTCATCGCGGCAGTGGAAGCACTGTTGTCGGATCCGCGTACAGATCCGGGTATCGATATCGCGACCGTTGAACAGGCTGCTCGCGCAGTAGGACTCCTCGATGAGGGCCTTCAGAATGGGCCCGGCGTCTTCCGTCTGATGGCCGAGGGAGGGCAGAGGGGCGCCGAAACTCTCTCATCGGACCGGCTGCAAGTCCTGTCCGAGATGGTGCAGAACGCTGATGACACGGGCGCTTCCCAGGTCCGATTCATTTGGCGCCCCGAGGAGTTGTTGATTGCCCATGATGGCAAGGGCGTGCGACTGGCTGACATCTTGCTGCTCGGCCTGCCGTGGCTCAGCGGCAAGAGCTCCGATGCGGAGGCGACGGGGCGATTCGGAATCGGGCTGGCTACCTTGCGCGCCTTGGCGACCACCTGGGAGGTGCACTGTCACCCCTACCACGTGCGGTTCGCCGACCTGTCGATTCGGTCTGTCGAGCCGTTGGTAGTGCCGGAGCAACTCGTGGGGCCTGAATGGACGGTCTTCCGAATCCCTCTGCCGCCCGGCGCTCTGTCCGCTTCGGAGCTCTTCGAGTGGTTCGAGACGTGGAACGACAGCTCCCTGCTCTTCCTCCGCCACGTGAGGCAGGTCGAAGCCCTGAGCGACTGTTCAAGTGAGCAGGGGGACGACGACGAGACGCCGTCGGTGATGCTTAAGCTGAGTTGGGCGGAGATCGACCGGCGAAAGCTCCGCATCGACGGTGAGGAAACGGAGGTCCGGGTCCGCGAAGCCCGGACGACCAATGGGGCACTGTGGCGGGTCTATGACGCCCACGTCGCACCGCACGGCACGAGTACACGTCGGCACAAGGCGGTGGGAGCCTCCATGCCGGTCGCCGTCGCGCTGCCGGTGCACGGACTGGAACTGGGGAGTGTGCACGCTGGGCTACCAGTGGCTGAGTTGAGAGCCCCAGCTCGAGTGCACGCCCAGTTTGACCCCGTCGTCAGCCGTGAAGGATTCGCTGCCAGCCGATGGAACGCGGACCTCGTCCCGCTCGTCGCGGACCTCTGGGCCGCTGCCGCCCTCGATGTACTGAACGAGGTCGAACCTTCGGCTTGGCACCTAGTTCTGCTGCCTTTGCCCTCCGACCCGTCATCCCCCACTCGGCTCCCGGACAGCATCCGTGCGGCGTTGGTCGACCGTTCCCGCAACTGGTTGGCCTCCCAGATCTCCCTCCCCTGCCCGGACGGGACCACGAAGCCGCTCTCGGCGCTCGCCGTTGAGGAGCCGCAGCTGTCGGGTGTGCTGGATGACGAGGACATCGCCCGGCTGGCCGGACTGCGGAGTACCTTTCCGCGACGCGCTCGCGACGGTGCTCACCAGTGGCGTGAGGTCCTGACGGACTGGCGCTCCGAGGGCACCGCAGAACTCGCCGATGAGGTGCGGGTGAGGGACGCGCTCATCTCACTCGACGACATCCAGTACGACATCGGGCAGACCATCCGTCTCGCAGCGGTTGCCATTGAGGAGGATCTTGACTTCCTGCTGCGCAATCGTCCGTGTGTCATCGACGCCGATGGCCGGCGACTGTGGCCGACGGCGCCCGGCATCGCGTTCGCTGAGCCCCAGGACGCTGAACCGCGCAGCAGCAATCCGCTGGACGCGTTGGGCATCGTCGTGAACCTCCATGCCGACTACGCGGAGAACTCGCCGTGGGCCCGACGTGTCCTCGACTGGCTGCGGAAACAGGGCTGTCTCGTACGGCGCGACGACACCGCGGCCGTACTGAGCCGAATCGTGCAGATGGGCCGCATTGGCAGTCGAATCGGCGGCGACACAGGGTGCGGAGTCGAGCAACTCGTGTCCATCCAGGCGGCCTTGGGCGAAGTGTCGAAGAAGGTGCGGGAGCGACTCGGTCCCGGGATCGGGAAGGCCCTACTCCTCGATGGATATGTGTACGACTCCGACGGCAACGAAATGCCGTGCAAGGTGCCACCCGCACATGCCTACCTCCCTCAAGTGCTGGAGAGCACCGACGGAGATCGTCTCGCCGTCGCCGCAGGAAAGACGCCCGGCATCAAGTGGGTGCAGCGCTACTACACACGCACTCTGCTGTCTCAAGGTCAGTGCGGGCTGAGCCGAACTGCCTTCCTGCGCCTTCTGGGGGTGGCGGATATACCCCGGCTCAAGGAGCTTCAGCCGGGCCGAGAAACCAAGTCGTATGAGGCCGACTCCCGCATCGGTCTCGCGCGCGACTGCTGGTTGTCCCCAGCTGCTCGCACGAGGGAGCTACGCCGATTGAGGGCGGATTACACGCTGGACGACCGCATCAGTCCGGACCTGGATGCCGTGGTACAGCACATCGTCTCCGAGCAGAACCTTCGGGAACGCAGGCGTCGTACGGCCGCTCTGTTGCATACGCTCGGCAGGCCCGGCATGGTCACCTCATCCGACCACGCGGACGTACAAGCGGCGGAGGCGAATCGCCGATGGATCGCGCGCGGTCAGACGGCGGCCCTGTGGGTTTGGCGGCTCCGGGAGACCGCCTGGCTGGAGGACACCAGCGGCAAACTGTGCACTCCGGCGCAGGTGCACTTGTCCACGCGCGACTCGCAGGCGCTCTACGGCCATGACGACCCGGGATATCTGCACCCGGCGATCCAGGAGAACACGTCCAGCCGGATCGATGTCTTGGCAGTTCTCGGGGTGAATGGAGACCCCGACGTTCCTCAGTTGATCAATAGATTGCGGGAACTTCGGAAGCGCTCCATGGCTCTCGGCTCGGTGGACGACCGTCTCAAAGCCGAGGTCTATCTCGTCTATCAGGCTCTGGCAGGGCGGCTGAGGCATGAAGTGGCGGGCACGTCTCGCAGTGAGCTGCGAAAGAGGGTTCGGGATGCCTTCAACGGCACCGACTTCGTGCTCACCGACAAGGGATGGCAGAGGGCGGCCGCCTGCTTCCGTGGCCCGACAATCCTGCGCGGCTTCCGGCCCTTCACCATCCCTGACCCTGAGTTGAACCCGCTCTGGGAAGCTCTCTGGATCGAAGAGCCGAGACCTGAGGACCTTGCTGATGTGCTGAAGGAGATTGCGCAGTCCGGCACCCAGCTCCAGGCGGACCAACAGCGCGTAATGCTGGAGGCACTGAGGTCCCTCGCCGACGCCGTCACTTCGGCTGAGGGTCCTATCTCTCCTGGCTTGCGGTCCAAGCTGCGCTGGTTGCCGCTGCGCACCACCCGAGGCTGGACGCAAGAACGGCCCGTCTACGCGGTAGACCACCCCGCCATCGTGCGTACGCTCGGCGAGCACCTACATGTTTGGCAGCCGGGCGGACATCTCCAGCAATTCACCGGCCTGTTGGGTGTCCTCAAGGTGCACAAGCTGGAGACAGCGGTTGCCTGTGTCGTTGCCCCGGACAGTGGACGTTCTGATCAGCAGCTGACCGAGGACTTTCGATGGGCCGTGACCAGCTTGCAGGACACTCTCGTTAGGGATGAGCCAGCTGCCGCTGAGGCTTTCAAGGACTGGGCCTGGCTGACGGAGCTTGAGGTACGGGTAATGCCAGGGCTGCGGATCCGCCTGAACCCAAACGAGGACGATGAGGTGATCGAGATCCGGGTCGACGCGCATGTCGATCGGGAAGCTAAGGCGCTCTTCGTCGATAGTCCCGGGGCGCTGAGAACCGCCCGGGGAGGTGGGTTGGCTGTGGCCTCCCTCTTCGCAGCGGAGCGCGCTCACGTCGGCCACCGTTGGCGTGATCTCTGGGAGGAGGACTGGCCGCAGGACGCTCCCGTCACTCCGCTCGTCCCGTCCGGCCAACAAGATCATGAGGAACGCGTGTGTTTGGCTTCGCAGCTGCAGGAGCGGGAATTGTCGCGGCCCGCAGGTCCCTCGGTGCCGACCCAGGCGAGCGGCCAGGTAAAGCCACCAAAAGGAGTCCAGTCGCCTCGCTCAATGCCTGTTCCTCCCGCGAGTCCCACACCTTCCGGCGTGGGACCCCAACCTGCCCCTCCTCCGGCTCGCAGGCTGGTTCCCTTGACCGAACTACAGGCGCGTACCCCTCAGAGCACCCGAATCGGTTCCTCGCCGCAGCAGCGCTCCGCGCCCTCCGCCAGAAGCCGGCGCGTCGCCTCGCTGCCGCAACCGCGTCAGGGCGGGGCCGCACCCAGCGAGTACTCCGGCCTGCTCGGTTACCAGGATCGGGATAAGGAGAAGACCGTCCTGGCATTGCTTGCCGGAATCCTTGACTTGAGCGGGCGGACGTTGGAAGACCAGCGAGGTGTTCAACGGCTGGGGGCAGACGCCGTCGACTCAACAGGTCATTTCTACGAGATCAAGGCTCATGGCGGGGCAGAGCCGGCCGACGTCTCACTCACTAGCGCGGAACTCACACGTGCGCTTGCAGAGGGAAGCAACTACTCGCTCGTCATCGCCTCGAACCTGGAAGAGGGCAGGGGGACCCCAATGCTGCGGATCATCACCGATCCGTTGCGCTTCTTCGAGGTCGAAACCATGGCCGACGTGAAGCTGAAGAGCGTACGTGACGCGGATGCCGACGCGGCGGTGTGGCAATGGCCGGATGGCAGCGTGTGAGAGCTGCCCCGTGATCACTGGAGGCCCGCCACCCTTGGTGCATGAACGAGCAGGCTTGGCGACGGGGTGATGGGAGCGGTTTGGGAGCCAGGACATGAAGTCGGCTCCCAAACGGCTCCCAAAATGGCCTCAGAAACCACTCAAGGGCCCGACCCGCGAAGCGGATCGGGCCCTTGACCTGGTGTTCCTTCAGTCGGGGTGGCGGGATTTGAACCCACGACCTCTTCGTCCCGAACGAAGCGCGCTGCCAAGCTGCGCTACACCCCGAAGCAACGAGCTCTACTTTAGCGGACCTGTGGCCAGAGACGAAATCCGGTTTCCGAGGTCTCGCAGGTCGGGGCGTTCCGGGCGGTTCCGGTGGGTGGGGGTGGGGTCAGGGGGTCTGGGGGGTCAGGGTGAGGAGGGTGGCTTCCGGGGGGCAGGCGAAGCGGACCGGTGTGTAGCGGTTGGTGCCGCAGCCCGCGGAGACGTGGAGGTACGAGGTGTGGCCGCCGGCCTGGTGCTGGGAGAGGCCCTTGACCCGGCGGGTGTCGAGGTCGCAGTTGGTCACCAGGGCGCCGTAGAAGGGGATGCAGAGCTGGCCGCCGTGGGTGTGTCCGGCGAGGACCAGGGGATAGCGGTCGGCCGTGAAGGCGTCGAGGACGCGCAGATACGGGGCGTGGACCACGGCGAGGGAGAGGTCGGCGCCCGTCTCGGGGCCGCCGGCCACCTCGGCGTAGCGGTCGCGCTTGATGTGGGGGTCGTCGAGGCCGGTGAGGGCGATCTCGATGTCCTCCAGCTTCAGTCGGCCGCGCGTGTTCGACAGCCCGACCCAGCCGGCCGCGTCGAAGGCGTCACGGAGCTCCGTCCACGGGTTGTGGATGGCGCCGACGGCCGGGGCGTTGCCGTTCAGCCCGTGCCGGCCGCTGGCCTTCTCGAGCAGATAGCGGGCGGGATTGCGCATCTTCGGTCCGTAGTAGTCGTTCGAGCCGAAGACATAGGCGCCGGGGAACTCCATCAGCGGGCCCAGCGCGTCCAGGACCTCCGGCACGCCCTCCGGGTCCGAGAGGTTGTCGCCCGTGTTCACCACGAAGTCGGGGCGCAGCCCGGCGAGGGACTGGAGCCAGCGCTGCTTCTTGCGCTGTCCGCTCACCATGTGGATGTCGGAGATCTGCAGGACGCGCAGGGGCCGCATCCCCTGCGGGAGCACCGGAACGGTGATCCGCCGGAGCCTGAAGGACCGGACTTCGAAGCCGGCGGCGTAGGCGAGGCCGGCCGCGCCGACCGCCGTGATTCCCAGGGGTACTCCGTATCGCGCGCGCATGTTGTCCATGGTCGCAGAACGCGGCCGGGGGAGAAATCTTCGGGTGATTCCCGGCCAGTGCTGGCAGACTCGACGCCATGACCACCACGCTCAAGTCCAGGCTGAAGGACGATCTCACCGCGGCGATCAGGGCGCGCGACGAGCTGCGTTCCTCGACTCTCCGGCTCACCATCAGCGCGATCACGAAGGAAGAGGTCGCGGGCGAGAGGGCCCGTGAGCTGTCCGACGCCGAGGTGGAGAAGATCGTCGCGCGGGAGTCCAAGAAGCGCCGCGAGGCGGCCGAGGCGTTCGAGAAGGGTGGACGCGCGGAGCAGGCCGAGCGGGAGCGGGCGGAGGGCGAGGTGCTCGCCGAGTATCTGCCGAAGCCTCTTACGGACGACGAGCTGGACGCCCTGGTGGCCGAGGCGGTGCGGGAGGCCGCGGCGGGCGGTGCGGAGGGGCAGCGGGCCATGGGCGCCGTGATGAAGATCGTGAACCCGAAGATCGCCGGGCGGGCGGAGGGCGGCCGGGTCGCCGCCGCGGTGAAGCGGCAGCTCGCGGGCGGGTAGCCAGCGGGCGGATCCCCCGCGGGCGGGTAGCTCTCGCTCGGAAGCTGGGCGCCCCTCGCGTTGCGTTAGGTGGCGTGTGCTGTGCGTTCCACCGTGGCCCACGCGCTGTGTGCGTTGCGTTGCGCTTGCTTGCTCTGTGTCGTCAGGCTGTTGCCATGGCAACCGTAAGGATCGCAGCGTCGCCATCCCGCCCACACACGAAGGGGGCCGGACATCTCTGTCCGGCCCCCTTCGGCGCTTCATCGCGAGGCTTCGCTACCGCGGCCAGTTCCAGCCGCCGTCTTCATTGCCGTTGCCGCGGTTGCCGCCATTCCCATTGCCGCCGCCGATCAGGTCCGGGGGCAGGGAGATGTCCGGCCACGGGTTGTCCTCGCCGCCGTTGCCACCGCCGTCGTCGTCGTTGCCACGGTCCGGCTTGTGGTCGCGGTCGTCCGGCTTCTTGCCGTCGTGGGGCTTGCGCTGGTTCGGGTCGTTGATCGGGACCTTCACGAAGTTCGGCGCCGGCTTGCCGTCCAGGGCGCCGCTCATCGCGTCCTTCCAGATCGGGCCGGGGGTGTCCGCGCCGTAGACCTTGTCGTGGGGGACGCCGCCGATGGTGATGTTCTCCATCTTGACGCCCTTGGTGCCCGGGCCGCCGACCCACACCGCACCGGCCATGTTCGGGGTGTAGCCCACGAACCACGCGGCCCTGCGCTCGTCCGTCGTACCCGTCTTACCGGCGCTCGCACGGCTCTGGAGGCCGGCCTGCTTGCCGGTGCCGTCCTCGACGACCCCGCGCAGCAGCGTGTTGATGGTGTCCGCGGTCTTCGCCGACATCGCGCGGGAGCACTTCGACTGCGGGACCTTGAGCTCCTTGTGGTCCGGGCCGGTGATCGACTCGATGAAGACCGGGGAGCAGTAGACACCGCGGTTGGCGAAGGTCGCGTAGGCGTTGGCCATCGTCAGCGGCGAGAAGCCCTCGGAGCCGAGGGTGAGGGAGGGCACCTGGTTGTGCTCCTTGCCGTCGGCGCGCTTCACCCCCATCTTGTCGGCCATCTGCGTCACCGGGCAGACCCCGATGTCGCTGATCAGCTGGACGAAGTAGGTGTTGACCGACTTGGCGGTCGCGTCCCTCATTCCGTACGGGCCGACTTCCTTCTCGTTCTCGTTCTCGACGGTCGCGCCCTCGTCGTTGGTCCAGGTGCCCTTGCAGGTGGTGACCGGGCTCGGATACGGCATCTTGTACGGCGAGGAGTAGCGCTGGTACGGCTTCTTGCCCTGCTCGATCGCGGCCGCCGCGGTGATCGGCTTGAACGTGGAACCGACCTGGAAGCCGTAGTTCGAGCCGCCCATGGACTTGTCCGCGGACAGGTTGATCTGGGTCTCGTTCTCACCGAAGCCGTACGGCCTGGACTGGCCCATCCCCAGCACCTTGCCGGTGCCCGGCTCGACGAGCGTCACGGCGGTGGCCACCGGGTCGGACTGGTAGACATGCGCCTTGATCGACTTCTGGACCGACTTCTGGGCCTTCGGGTCGAGCGTCGTACGGATCGTCAGGCCGCCCTGGGTCCAGCGCTTGGCGCGCGCCTCCGCCGTCTTGCCGAAGGCCGGGTCGTTGAGCAGAGTCTCGCGGACGTAGTCACAGAAGAACCCGGCGCCCTGGACGGCCGTGATGCAGCCACTCCTGGGCATGCTGACCTTCAGGCCGAGCGGCTTCTTCTGTGCCGCGGCGGCCTGCGCCGGAGTGATGTCCTTCACCTGGGCCATCCGCTGCAGAACGGTGTCGCGGCGCTCCTTGGCGGACTTCGGGGCGCTGACCGGGTCGTAGCGGCTGGGCGACTGGACGAGACCGGCCAGCAGTGCCGCCTGCTCCAGCTTCAGGTCCTTGGCGGGCTTGCTGAAGTAGCGCTGGGCCGCGGCCTCGATGCCGTACGCCTGCTGCCCGAAGAAGGTGATGTTCAGGTAGTTCTCGAGGATCCGCTTCTTGCCCAGTTCCTTCTCGACCTTGATCGCGTACTTCAGTTCCTTGATCTTGCGGCCTATGGACTGCCGGGTGGCCTGGGCGACCTTCTCCTTGTCGTCGCCCGCCTCCTCGACGAACACGTTCTTCACATACTGCTGGGTCAGCGTGGAGGCGCCCTGGGAGACCCCGCCGTCCTGCGCGTTGGTGTTGACCGCGCGCAGCACGCCCTTGAGGTCGACCGCCCCGTGCTCGTAGAAGCGGGCGTCCTCGATCGCGACGATCGCCTGCCGCATATACGGGGAGATGTCGTTCAGCTTCACGATCGTCCGGTCGCGGGAGTAGACCTTCGCGATCTCCCCGCCCTTGGCGTCCAGGATCGTCGTCCGCTGGCTGAGCGGCGGTGTCTTGAGATTGGCCGGAATTCCGTCGAACTCCTCGACCGTTCCCTTGGCCGCGAGGCCGAGCGCCCCGACGGCGGGAAGCGCGAGGCCGGCCATCACGGCACCGGCCAGCGCGCTGACGCCGAGGAACTTGGCGGCCTGTTGAGCGGAGGACAGCCCGCCGCTCGAGCGCGTGTTTCCCATAGGGGGCAGCCTACGTCTCGAATCGCCGGACAGGGGACCGGGTGTTCGCATACGCTGTTTCACGCCAGTCACAGGTGAGTGGCTGAGCCACACTCCCACCCTCACTCAAGTGAGTGATGAGACCTGCCCGGATTGCGGCCCCTGTCCCGAGCTGCCCGTTGTTCGGCGGGTGAACTGCCCACATTTGCACTAGTAATCGCAAATGTCGTCAGCTCACTCCGTTGGGTGATCTGCCGCGTACCCATAGTCCGTTCGGACCATCCAAGATTGGGCCTGCAGGGGGTGTTGCGCCTTGTCTCGCTTCCGTAACGTCCTCAACTGGCGACGGTGAATATGCCGTTTGTCGCCGTGGGGGAGCTCCGATTCGGGAGAGGACGGCGCCAGCATGGGCTGGGTAACCGACTGGAGTGCGCAGGCCGCCTGCCGCACTACTGATCCAGATGAACTGTTCGTCCAGGGCGCGGCACAGAACAGGGCCAAAGCGGTCTGCACCGGATGCCCGGTGCGCACCGAGTGCCTTGCGGATGCCTTGGACAACCGCGTGGAGTTCGGCGTGTGGGGAGGGATGACCGAGCGCGAGCGGCGAGCACTGCTGCGCCGCCGACCGACGGTGACCTCCTGGCGCAGGCTCCTGGAGACCGCGCGCGTCGAGTACGAGCGCAGCGCGGGGATTCTGCCCTTCGACGACGAGGACTATGAGCGCTTCGCCGCGGTCGGATAGGCCGGACGGCGGTGCGCCGGCGGTCGGCTGACGGCCTGCCGGTGTGAGCGTCTCGCCTCACCATCACCTCACCCACCTCTCGTCATCGGCACGAGTGGGGGTGCGAGTACGGCGCGCCTCGTCAGGGGCGGGTACGGGTACGCGCACGCCTCCGAGCACGACCGCGGCCAGGGCCGCGGTCGGCGTGGGGGGGGCGAGTGACATGGGTGACGCTGGCTAACGGGTCGGTGCGGGCCGGGGGTTGGTCTGCGGCTGGTCTTTGATCGGGCTGCGATTGATCTGCCGCCGCCTGCGCCACTGGTGACTCTCTGCGCCGCCGGTGACTGTGGCCTGCCGTGTGCCGTACGCCGGCCCGTGCGCCATGCGCCGCTTGCTGGGCAGCCATGTCCACCAAGGCGCGCTATGCGCGCCCGCGCGACTGCTTACCTCGGCTTGCCTCGGCGCTGCCTGCCTCGGTGAGTCTGTCTGCCTCGGTGATGGTCACCCATGTCGGCACGACGGCCGACGCCGCCGTCCGTCACGGTCCATCATCGCTGTCCGCTATGCGTGCTGCCTGTCGTGCGTCTCCTTCGTGCGCGCGGCCGACCGCCGCGCGGGCACCGACTCAGCCCGCGCGTTTGGTCCGTTCCACTGGGACCGCGAGGCGATCGCCGATCACCCGCAGCCCTGCCAAGTCGTGTACGTCGCCAGGGAGTGCGGCCACTTGGGCCACCGGAACCTCGGGGTGGAGAGCCGTGAAGCGGTCGTGTGTGCGCTGCTCGCGTCCGAGCACCTGCATACGCTCCGCGTGCAGCCGAAGCAGTCCCGCGGCGAGCCGCTCCGCCGACGTGTCCGCCGACGTGGGGGAGACGTCGGGGTCCGCTGCCGAGGGGTTCCGCGCTTGAGCATTCCCTGAGGGGGGATCGACAAATCCGCCGGCGGCAAGATTTTCTGCCCCGGCATCGTTCTTGGCCGGATCGCTTCCCTCCGCCGCGTTCGCGGGCGCATCGTCCGGATCCGCCGGATCCGCGGGGTCGCCCGTCAGGGAAAGGATCTCCGCGGCGGCCAACGCCCGTTCCGCCGAAAGCTGTTCGGCCCCGCTGCCGTGCACCCGGTTCAGCACCAGACCGGCCAGCGGCATCTGGTCCGCGGCCAGGCGTTCGACGAAGTACGCGGCCTCCCGCAGGGCGTCCCGCTCGGGCGCGGCCACCACCAGGAAGGCCGTACCGGGAGCCTGCAGTAGCCGGTAGGTGGCCTCCGCGCGAGTACGGAATCCGCCGAACATGGTGTCCATCGCGGCAGCAAACGTCTGAACGTCGCGCATCAGCTGCCCGCCGAGCACCTTGCTGACCGTGCCCGTCATCATCGACACGCCCACGTTCAGGAACTTCATCCCGGCCTTGCCGCCCACCTTCGCCGGCGCCATCAGCACCTTGATGAACTTCCCGTCCAGGAAGGAGCCGAGACGTTTCGGCGCGTCCAGGAAGTCCAGCGCGGACCGGCTGGGCGGGGTGTCGACGATGATCAGATCCCATTCGTCGCGGGCCCGGAGCTGGCCGAGCTTCTCCATGGCCATGTACTCCTGCGTGCCCGCGAAACCGGCCGAGAGCGACTGGTAGAAGGGGTTCGCGAGGATGGCCCGGGCGCGCTCGGGATCGGCGTGGGCCTCGACGAACTCGTCGAACGTCCGCTTCATGTCCAGCATCATGGCGTGCAGTTCGCCGCCGTTCCCGTCGCCGATGCCCTCCACCCGGCGCGGGATGTTGTCGAGCGCGTCGATGCCCATGGACTGGGCAAGTCGGCGGGCCGGGTCGATGGTGAGGACGACGACCTTACGGCCGCGCTCGGCGGCCCGCACGCCCAGGGCGGCGGCGGTGGTGGTCTTGCCGACGCCGCCGGAGCCGCAGCACACCACGATGCGGGTCTGCGGATCGTCCAGCAGGACGTCCATGTCCAGCCGGGGTGCCACGTCCATGCCCATGCCGCCTCCTGCGTACGACTCGTTGTCCGTGGCGCCCTTACGGCGGGCGCCGCTCACGCCGGCCACTGCTTGCGCAGATCCACCGCGAGCCGGTAGAGCCCCGCCAGGTCGATGCCGTCCGTGAGCAGCTCCAACTCGTGCAGCGGCAGCCCCAGGCCGGTCAGCTCGGCGCGCTGCGCCCGCTCCAGCGCCACCCGCTCGGCGTGCTCCCGCGCCTGCTCCAGCAGCGGGTCGACCAGCCGCTCGGCCATGCCGCCGCGGCGCGCACCGCCCAGGCCCGCCTGGGAGAGCGCCTTGGCGACGGCCGCGCGCCGCCCGTTGGCGACGGCCTCGACGGCCTCGTGGTCGAGGACCGCGGGCCGCACCATGTTGATGATGACCCCGCCCGTCGGGAGTCCGTCCGCGCGCAGCTCGGAGATGCCGTCCGCGGTCTCCTGGACCGGCATCTCCTCCAGCAGGGTCACCATGTGGACCGCCGTCTGGGGCGACTTCAGGACGCGCATCACGGCCTGTGCCTGGTTGTGTATCGGGCCGGTCCGGGCCAGCCCCGCCACTTCGTCGTTGACGTTCAGGAAGCGGGTGATGCGGCCGGTGGGCGGCGCGTCCATGACCACGGAGTCGTAGACGAAGCGGCCGTCCTTGCCCTTACGGCGCACCGCCTCGCACGCCTTGCCGGTCAGCAGGACGTCCCGCAGCCCCGGGGCGATGGTGGTCGCGAAGTCGATCGCGCCGAGCTTCTTGAGGGCGCGTCCGGCCGAGCCCAGCTTGTAGAACATATGGAGGTAGTCCAGAAGTGCGAACTCCGGGTCGATCGCCAGAGCGTGCACCTCCCCGCCGCCCGGCGCGGTGGCGATCTTCCGCTCCTCGTAGGGCAGCGGCTCCGTTTCGAAGAGTTGCGCGATGCCCTGACGGCCTTCGACCTCGACCAGCAGGGTGCGCCTGCCCTCGGCCGCGAGGGCCAGCGCGAGTGCGGCGGCGACCGTGGTCTTGCCGGTTCCGCCCTTACCGCTGACGACATGGAGCCTGCTCACACTGGGGAGCCTAACCAGTCGCCCCTCGCCCTACGCACCAGGGCCCGGCGGAGAGGCATTACAGTCGGCCCCATGACCAAGTGGGAATATGCGACCGTACCGCTGCTCGTACACGCCACGAAGCAGATTCTGGACACCTGGGGCGAGGACGGCTGGGAGCTGGTCCAGGTCGTCCCCGGGCCGAACCCTGAGCAGCTGGTGGCCTACCTGAAGCGGGAGAAGGGCTGATGGCCGGCGACACGGTCGAGGGCAGGCTCGCCGGGCTCGGCCTGACGCTGCCCGAGGTCGCGGCGCCCCTGGCCTCCTATGTGCCCGCGCTGCGCACCGGTCCGTACGTCTACACCTCGGGCCAGCTGCCGCTGGTCGAGGGGAAGCTGGGCGTGACCGGCAAGGTCGGCGCGGAGGTGACCCCGGAGGAGGCCAAGGAGCTGGCGCGCACCTGTGCGCTGAACGCGCTGGCCGCCGTGAAGTCGGTCGTCGGTGACCTCGACCGCGTCGTGCGTGTCGTGAAGGTCGTTGGTTTCGTCGCCTCGGCATCGGACTTCACCGGCCAGCCGGGTGTCGTCAACGGTGCGAGCGAGCTGCTGGGCGAGGCTCTGGGCGACGCGGGCGTGCACGCGCGCAGCGCGGTGGGCGTGGCGGTGCTGCCGCTGGACGCGCCGGTCGAGGTAGAGATCCAGGTCGAGGTCGCCGACTAGCGAGCGTCGAGGTCGCGGACTGACGGGCCTCGAAGTCGCGGACTGGGGAGCCGGACCCGTGGGCGGGCCGTGCCGGTGGGCCGGTGGGCGCGTACCGGTGTGACCGCCGGCACGCGGGCCGGCCCCGGCGTGGCGCCGCCGGTGCCACTCGAACATCAGCCCGTAAGCGCATAGCATCCGGCCATGTCCACTACGAATGGCCAGTGGTATCCACCCGAGTGGCCAGAGCGGATCCGCCTCTTGTCGGCGGGCGAGCTCACACCGGTGACACCGCGCCGGGCCGCCACCGTGCTGCTGCTGCGGGACGGACCGGACGGAACGGACGGGCAGGACACACCACAGGACGCACAGGACGCCCGGAACGGGGACGGGGAGCACTCACCGGACGAGCTCGACGCACCGGAGAGGTTCGACACGGTGCCGGAGCCCGCGGAGGCCCCGGAAGGCCCTGAAACGTCCCCAGAGGGCCTGCGGAACGGGGCGGGAGCGGCCGACGGACTCGCCGTCTACATGCTGCGCAGACGCGCCTCCATGGCCTTCGCCGGAGGCGCGTACGCCTATCCGGGCGGTTCCGTGGACCCGCGCGACGAGCGGATGGTCACCTGGGCCGGCCCCTCGCGGGCGCAGTGGGCGCGGCGGCTGGGCCTGGACCCGAGCGAGGCGACGCAGGCTCAGGCCATCGTGTGCGCGGCGGTCCGCGAGACCTTCGAGGAGGCGGGGGTCCTGCTGGCGGGCCCGACGCCGCACACCGTGGTCGCGGACACGACGGGGGACGACTGGGAGGCGGACCGCGCGGCGCTGGTCGCCCGGGATCTGTCGTTCGCGGAGTTCCTGGACCGCCGGGGGCTAGTGCTCCGCTCGGATCTGCTGGGCTGCTGGGCGCGCTGGATCACCCCGGAGTTCGAACCGCGCCGCTACGACACCTGGTTCTTCGTGGCTGCGCTGCCGCGGGGGCAGCGCACCCGTAATGCCTCCACGGAGGCGGACCGCACCGTCTGGATCCGCCCGGGCGACGCGGCCGACGGCTACGACCGGGGCGAACTGCTGATGATGCCGCCCACGATCGCGACGCTGCGCCAGCTCGCGGCCCACGGCTCGGTCGCCGACGTACTGGCCGCGGCGGCGGACCGGGATCTGACGCCGGTCCTGGCCCAGGCGCGGGTGGAAAACGGGGAACTGGTGTTGAGCTGGCCGGGTCATGATGAGTTCACCAAGCACATCCCGGGAGCCACGGGGGGACCCTCCGCATGACGTACGCATCCGCTCTGCCCGGCCAGCCGCGTGGCGGCACCATCGGCGGCCCGGCCACCGACCGGGCCTTCTGCGTCCTGGCGCCGAACGCCTCGCCCATGACGCTGGACGGCACCAACACCTGGATCGTCGCCGAGCCCGACTCCGACCTCGCCGTCGTCATCGACCCCGGGCCGCTCGACGACGCGCACCTCAAGGACGTCATCGCGACCGCCGAGCGGGCGGGCAGACGGGTCGCACTGACCCTGCTCACCCATGGCCACCCGGACCACGCGGAGGGCGCGGCGCGCTTCGCCGAGCTGACGCGGACGTCCGTAAGGGCCCTGGATCCGGCGCTGCGGCTGGGGGACGAGGGGCTGGGGCTGGGGGACGTCATAACCACCGGCGGTCTGGAGCTACGGGTGGTGCCCACGCCCGGCCACACCGCCGACTCGCTGTCCTTCCACCTTCCGGCCGATGGCGCGGTCCTTACGGGCGACACGGTGCTCGGGCGGGGCACGACCGTCGTCGCGCATCCGGACGGGCGGCTCGGCGACTATCTGGACTCGCTGCGGCGGCTGCGCTCGCTGACGGTGGACGACGGGGTGGACACCGTCCTGCCGGGCCACGGGCCGGTGCTGAACGACGCCCGGGGCGTCGTGGAGTACTACCTCGCGCATCGCGCCAACCGGCTCGCGCAGGTGGAGACGGCCGTCGAGGACGGCCACCGGACGCCCTCGGAGGTCGTGGCGCATGTGTACGCGGACGTGGACCGGTCCCTGTGGCCGGCGGCGGAGCTGTCGGTACGGGCCCAGCTGGACTATCTGCGCGAGCACGGGCTGATCTGAGGCCGGTCTTCCTGGAGCTTGGGGGGCTGCGTCCGGTGGGTCCGCGGCCGCTGGCTCCACAGCCTGTGGTCCGCCCGCTCAGGAGTCCGCCCGCTCAGGAGCGTCGTAAGGGCCCCGCCGGAATCCCGGCGGGGCCCTTACGTTCCGTTTTCGCGTATCCGTTCCGTCCGGCGGTTCCGTCCGGCGTCAGCGGGAGCGCTTGGCCAGCCGCTCGACGTCCAGCAGGATCACCGCGCGCGCCTCCAGCCGCAGCCAGCCGCGGCCCGCGAAGTCGGCGAGCGCCTTGTTGACGGTCTCGCGGGAGGCGCCGACCAGCTGGGCCAGCTCCTCCTGGGTCAGGTCGTGTACGACGTGGATGCCCTCCTCCGACTGCACGCCGAAGCGGCGCGACAGGTCCAGCAGGGCCCTGGCGACCCGACCGGGGACGTCGGAGAAGACCAGGTCGGACATCTGGTCGTTGGTCTTGCGCAGGCGCCGGGCGACCGCGCGCAGCAGCGCGGAGGCGACCTCGGGCCGGGCGTTCAGCCACGGCTGCAGATCGCCGTGGCCGAGGCCGAGCAGCTTGACCTCGGTAAGGGCGGTGGCGGTGGCGGTACGCGGGCCGGGGTCGAAAAGCGACAGTTCGCCGATCAGCTCGCCGGGACCGAGCACGGCGAGCATGTTCTCGCGGCCGTCGGGAGAGGTGCGGTGGAGCTTCACCTTGCCCTCGGTGACCACGTACAGGCGATCGCCGGGGTCCCCTTCGTGGAAGAGCGCGTCACCCCGCGCGAGGGTGACCTCTCCCATGGAGGCGCGCAGCTCAGCGGCCTGCTCGTCATCGAGCGCCGCGAAGAGCGGGGCGCGCCGCAGAACGTCGTCCACGAGTCTCTCCTTGTCGACATGCACAGGGGACCGACGTCCCCATGATGCCGGACGGTAAAACAGTGCGATCAATCACAAGTTTGACGCACTGGCCTGCCGAGCTGTGCGGCAGGGGTCCGATTGGGGACCTCTTCGCGGTGGCCGGGGCGGATGTCAGTGGGTGGGCTTAGGCTGGCCGGGTGTCCAATACGCCGGTGAGAGCACAGGGCAAGGGGGCCGGACGGGTGACCGCACCTCGTAATTCCGCTGTGGGCGAACAAGAGTCCGCCGAGTCGGCAGAAGCCGCGAAGCCGCATAAATCGGTCAAGGGCTCGAAGGGCGCCCGCCCCGAGTCCCGGCTCGCCCTCGTCCGCCGTGCCCGGCGCATCAATCGCGAGCTCGCCGACGTGTATCCGTACGCCCATCCCGAGCTGGACTTCGAGAGCCCCTTCCAGCTGCTGGTGGCCACGGTCCTGTCCGCCCAGACCACCGATCTGCGGGTCAACCAGACCACCCCCGCGCTCTTCGCCGCCTATCCGGCGCCCGAGGACATGGCGGCGGCCGACCCGGAGGCCCTGGAGCAGCTGATCCGGCCGACCGGCTTCTTCCGCGCCAAGGCCAAATCGCTGCTGGGCCTGTCCGCCGCCCTCCGCGACCGCTTCGGCGGCGAGGTCCCGGGCCGGCTCGAGGATCTGGTCACCCTGCCCGGTGTCGGCCGTAAGACGGCCAATGTGGTGCTCGGCAATGCCTTCGGGGTGCCGGGCCTGACCGTGGACACCCACTTCGGGCGGCTGGTGCGGCGCTGGAAGTGGACCTCCCAGGAGGACCCCGAGAAGGTCGAGGCGGAGATCGCCGCGCTCTTCCCCAAGAGCGAGTGGACGATGCTCTCGCACCGCATCATCTTCCACGGCCGCCGCGTCTGCCACGCCCGCAAGCCCGCGTGCGGCGCCTGTCCGATCGCCCCGCTCTGCCCGGCGTACGGGGAGGGTGAAACCGACCCGGACAAGGCGAAGAAGCTGCTGAAGTACGAGATGGGCGGCCAGCCGGGCCAGCGTCTGCGCCCGCCGTCCGACTACCCCGGCCGTCCCGCCGCCCCCCTGGGAGCCGCCGAGTGACGAGCACGTACGGCGGGGACGTGGAGGTCAGCGCCCATGGGTTGCCCGAGTGGCTGCTGCCGGTGGCGCGGCTGGCCGAGACGATCGAGCCACGTCAGCTGAGCCGCTTCCTGCCGCCCCCGCAGGGCGGCGGTCGCCCCTCCGCCGTGCTGGTGCTCTTCGGCGAGGGCGCCGACGGCCCGGAGCTGCTCCTCATGGAGCGCTCCGGCTCGCTGCGCTCGCACGCCGGCCAGCCCTCCTTCCCCGGCGGCGCCCTCGACCCGGAGGACGGGGATCCGGACGAGGAGGGCCCGCTGCGCGCGGCGCTGCGCGAGGCTGAGGAGGAGACGGGGCTCGACCCCTCGGGGGTGCAGGTCTTCGCGGTGCTGCCGCGGCTCTACATCCCGGTGAGCGGTTTCGTCGTCACGCCGGTGCTCGGCTGGTGGCGCCGGCCCAGCCCGGTCGGGGCCGTGGACCCGGCCGAGACCGCCCGGGTGTTCACGGTTCCCGTGGCGGATCTCACGGACCCGGCGAACCGGGCCACGACCGTCCACCCCAGCGGCCACCGGGGGCCCGCTTTCCTGGTGGGATCCGCTCTGGTCTGGGGCTTCACCGCCGGAGTGATCGATCGCATCCTGCATTTCGCGGGGTGGGAGCGACCGTGGGACCGCGCCAAGCACGTCTCACTCGACTGGCGCGCGTGAGACGGTGTTCCGGTGAATGTGCTGGACATCCTGCTGCTGCTCGCCGCCGTATGGTTCGCGGTCGTCGGTTACCGCCAGGGCTTCGTCGTCGGTGTGCTGTCGGTGACGGGGTTCATCGGGGGTGGGCTGATCGCGGTCTATCTGCTGCCGCTCATATGGGACGGCACGACCGACAAGACATCCCCCGGCACCGTCGGTGCCGTGGTGGCGATCGTCCTGGTGATCGTGTGTGCCTCGGTCGGCCAGGCCGCCACCACTCACCTGGGGAACAAGCTGCGGCGGTACATCACCTGGTCACCGGCGCGCGCCCTGGACGCGACCGGCGGCGCGCTGGTGAACGTCCTGGCCATGCTGCTGGTGGCCTGGCTGATCGGCTCCCTGGTGGCCCAGACCTCGCTCCCCACCCTGGGCAGGGAGGTCCGTGATTCCAAGGTGCTGCTCGGGGTCTCCCGCGTCGTTCCGGACGAGGCGAACACGTGGTTCACCGACTTCTCGTCCGTGCTCGCGCAGAACGGCTTCCCGCAGGTCTTCTCGCCCTTCGCCAACGAGCCGATCACCTCGGTGCCGCAGCCCGATCCTGCGCTCGCCCAGTCCCCGGTGGCCACGCGGGCGCAGGAGAGCATCGTCAAGGTCGTCGGCACCGCCGCCAGCTGCGGCAAGGTCCTCGAGGGCAGCGGCTTCGTCTTCGCACCGAACCGGGTCATGACCAACGCCCATGTCGTCGGCGGCGTCAGCGACCCGACCGTACAGATAGGCGGCGAGGGCCGGCTGTACGACGCCAAGGTCGTGCTCTACGACTGGAAGCGCGATATCGCGGTCCTCGATGTGCCCTCGCTGCAGGCCCCGGCGCTCCAGTTCGCCCAGGACGACGCGCGCTCCGGAGATGGCGCGATCGTCGCCGGCTTCCCGGAGAACGGCGCCTTCGATGTGCGCGCCGCCCGGGTCCGCGGCCGTATCGAGGCCAACGGCCCCGACATCTACCGCCGCTCCACCGTGCAGCGCGATGTGTACTCGCTGTACGCGACGGTGCGGCAGGGCAACTCCGGCGGTCCGCTGCTCACCCCGCAGGGGCGGGTGTACGGCGTGGTCTTCGCCAAGTCCCTCGACGATGCGAACACCGGGTACGCGCTGACGGCGGACGAGGTGAGCCAGGACATCGAGAAGGGGCGTACGGCCGACCAACCGGTGGACAGCCAGGGGTGTGCCCTCTAGCGCGGTGTCCGAGGGATATGCCCTCCGGAGCGGACGCGCCCGGCGGAGTGTGGCCCTCCAGAGCGGAGAGGCCCTCCAAAGCGGATCCGGTGGTGCCGAGCGTGCTACCAGGGGTTTCCGGTGTCGCCGGGGTCCCGGGCCGCGCCGGAGGTACTGCTAGCGGCTGCGTGGATGGCGCAACCGCGCCGAGACCCACCGGGCCCGGCGGCGGATGATGCGGGGAATCCCGAGGTTCGGGTCATGGCCTTGGGTAGGCCCGGAGCCGCCCCGCTCGGAAACACTCAGCGCGGCATTGGCAGTAGCGGCGGCCTGGGGGCCGCGGCTGTTTGGTGCGTCACGGTAGTCGTGAGTCCAGCCCATACCTCGGTGTCTGCCCCTGACCCAAGGTCCGTAATCGCCGGTGGCTGCGGCAATTGGCCTATGCTCCAGGCAATTGGCTGTTCGAGAAACAGATGTTCGCTCGCCCGTCGTGACGCGGTCGGAATGCGCACGGCCGACGCCGCTCAGCGGTCGGGTTCGGGGTCCTTCAGCCAGTTGATCAGCTCGGAGGTGAAGGCCCCGGGGTCCTCCTCGTGCGGGAAGTGGCCGAGCCCGTCGAAGAGCCGCCAGCGGTAGGGGGCCTCGACATACTCCCCGGAGCCCGCCGCGCTGCGGGTCCGCATCACCGGGTCGAGTGACCCGTGCAGATGCAGGGTCGGGACCTGTACCGGCCGCTTCATTCGCCGGTTGAACTGGAAACCGTCCGGCCGTGCCAGCGACCGCACCATCCAGCGGTACGGCTCGATCGAGCAGTGCGCGGTCGAGGGGATGCGCATCGCCCGCCGGTAGACCTCCACGGCCTCGTCCTCGGGCAGTCGCGGCCCGGACCACTCCCGGATCAGCCGCCCCACGGCCGCCGCGTCGTCCGCGACCAGCTGGCGCTCGGGCAGCCAGGGCCGCTGGAAGCCCCACACATGGGCGCTGGCCGCGCTCTGCTTGACGTCCGCCAGCATCGCCGAGCGCCAGCGGCGGGGATGCGGCATCGAGGCCACCGCGAGCCGCCGCACCAGCTTCGGCCGCATCACCGCGGCCGTCCACGCCAGGTATCCGCCCAGGTCATGGCCGACGAGCGCGGCGTCCGGCTCACCCAGCGAGCGGATCACACCGGTGATGTCGAGGGCGAGGTTGGCCGGGTCGTACCCCCGGGGCGTACGGTCGCTGCCGCCCACCCCGCGCAGATCCATCGCGACCGCGCGGTAGCCGGCGTCGGCGAGCGCGGGCAGCTGGTGCCGCCAGGTCCACCAGAACTGCGGAAAGCCGTGCAGCAGCAGCACCAGCGGGCCGTCACCCAGCTCGGCGATGTGGAAGCGCGCGCCGTTGGCCGCGACATCCCGGTGGGTCCAGGGGCCGTCGAGCCGTACGACCGACGCGGAGGTATCAGGGACGGTCATGCCGACGAGCGTGTCATATCCCGCACGGAGCGACCGCCATTGCTCTCGGCACGCGGATGCGGCTTGACGCTCCCCAGCACGGCGGCGCTCTCCTTGGACGAGGCGATCGACCGCTTCGGCGCCTTGACCTTCTTGAACTTCAACAGCGCCAGCAGCCCCAGGATCCCGGCGAACAGCCAGTAGATACCGCCCACGATCAGAAAGCACCAGGCGAGGCCGAGGCCGGTCCAGGCACGCATGCCATAGGCGAGGGCGAAGCTCAGCACCGGCAGCGAGAACAGCAGCAGCACCCCGGCCGCCATCCCCGCGCCGCTGCCGACCGCGGCTTTCTTGGCCCCGACCCGGAGCTCGGCCTTGGCCAGCGCGATCTCGTCGTGCATCAGCGCCGACAGCTCGGTGGTCGCCGTCGCCACCAGCTGGCCGAGGCTGCGGTTGCCGCCGTCGTCGGCTGCGCTCATCGCCATCTCCCTCTGCTCTTGTGCGTCTTCGCTCGTGCTGCGCCGTCCGCGCTTGGTACGTCGTCGCTTGGTACGTCGTCTGTGCTTGCTACGTCTTCTGCGCATTTCTGCGGGCGTCAAGCCTCTCAGATCATGCCGGACCATCGTCGCCGGAGTCGTTCGCGGCGGCCACTTCGGCAAGCCGCCGGTGCTCGGCGGCCTTTGCCTCGTGAATGGCGGCCATCCGCAGGTGGTATTGGGGGGTGTCCAGCTCATAGACGTCCGGAATGCCGTCCATGTCCTCGTCCCGCTCCTCCTCCTGACACAGCCGCTGGTAGGTGGTGTTGCGCAGCTTGAGGAGGATGCCGGCGAACAGGGCGGCGCTCAGCGAGCCGATGAGGACCGCCGCCTTGATTTCCCCGGCGAGCGTGGGGTCGGCGGGGAAGGCGAGTTCGCCGATGAGGAGGGAGACGGTGAAGCCGATTCCGGCGAGGGCGGCCACGGCGAAGACATCGGCCCAGGCCAGATCCTCGTTCAGCTCGGCCCTGGTGAAGCGGGCGGCGCACCAGGAGCCGCCGAAGACGCCGACGGCCTTGCCCACGACGAGGCCGAGGACGACGCCGAGGGTCTCCGGGCGGGTGAAGACATCCGCCACGGCGCCGCCGGAGAGCGGCACCCCGGCCGCGAACAGGGCGAACAGCGGGACCGCCACGCCCGCCGACACAGGGCGCAGCCGGTGCTCGACGCGCTCGGCGGGGGAGCGCTCCTCGCCCTCCCGTACGGTGCAGCGCAGCATCAGGCCCATCGCGACGCCGGCGATGGTGGCATGCACACCGCTGGCATGCATCAGCGCCCAGACCACCACGGCGAGCGGGAGATGGATCCAGGCCGTCCGGACGCCCTTGCGGTGCAGCAGCCAGACGAGGACGAGCGCGGCGACGGACAGGCCCAGGGCGATGAAGTTGATGTGCTGGGTGAAGAAGATCGCGATGATCAGGATGGCGCCGAGGTCGTCGACGACCGCGAGGGTGAGCAGGAAGGCGCGCAGCGCGGCGGGCAGGGCGGTGCCGAGCACGGCGAGGACGGCGAGCGCGAAGGCGATATCGGTGGCGGTCGGCACGGCCCAGCCCTTGAGGCCGCCGTCGCCGCTCGCGCTGACGGCGACATAGACGAGCGCGGGTACAGCCATGCCGCAGACGGCGGCGATCACGGGCAGCGCGGCCGCCTTGGGGTCGCGCAGCTCGCCCGCGACCAGCTCGCGCTTGAGCTCGATACCGGCGACGAAGAAGAAGATCGTGAGCAGGCCGTCGGTGGCCCAGGAGGCGACCGAGAGGTGCAGATGCAGCCCCCGGGGGCCGAAGGAGAAGTCCTTGATGTCGCCGTAGACGCCGCTGAGCGGGGTGTTGGCGAGGATCAGCGCCACGATGGCGGCCACGAGGAGGATCACACCGCCGACGGTCTCGGTGCGCAGCGCGTCGGTGACGAACGTCCGCTCGGGCAGCGACAGGCGTCCGAGGAACTTGCGGTTGGTGGGCGCGGCCACAGGCGGGCCTCCTGGGTGGGTCGGTGGTGCGGATACACGTGTGGCGTATGCCGACCAGACTTCCCGGCGCTCCCGCCCCTCATCTTGTCGTAATTTTTATGCGACAGCCACCTGCGGCAATCACGGCGAGGGGCGCCCCCGCCTGGCGGGAGCGCCCCTCGCTCATGTGGTGCTCATGCTGCGCTTGTGTTGCCGATGTGGTGCCTGTGGTGCCTGTGGCGCTTTTGGTGTGCCGACCTTGGGGCGGGTCGGATCAGTCCTCGCTGGGTGCCGAGGGCAGCTTGCTCTGGATCAGCTCCATGACGGAGGAGTCGGTGAGCGTGGTGACATCGCCCAGCGCGCGGTTCTCGGCGACATCGCGCAGCAGACGGCGCATGATCTTGCCGGAGCGGGTCTTGGGCAGCTCGGCCACCGGCAGGATCCGCTTGGGCTTGGCGATCGGGCCGAGCTGCTTGGCGACATGCGCCCGCAACTCCTCGACCAGGCCATCATCCTCGGCCGCGCCGCCGCGCAGGATGACGAACGCGCAGATGGCCTGGGTGGTCTGCGGGTCGGTGGCGCCGACGACCGCTGCCTCGGCGACCTTGGGGTGCGAGACGAGCGCCGATTCGACCTCGGTCGTCGAGATGTTGTGGCCGGACACCAGCATCACATCGTCGACCCGGCCGAGCAGCCAGATGTCGCCGTCGTCGTCCTTCTTGGCGCCGTCGCCCGCGAAGTAGCGCTTGTCGAAGCGGGACCAGTAGGTGTCCAGGTAGCGCTGGTCATCGCCCCAGATGGTGCGGAGCATGGACGGCCAGGGCTCGGTGAGCACCAGATAGCCGCCATGGCCGTTCGACACCTCATTGGCCTCGTCGTCCACGACGGTGGCGGCGATGCCCGGGAGCGGGACCTGGGCCGAACCGGGCTTGGTCGCGGTGACGCCCGGCAGCGGGCTGATCATGATTCCGCCGGTCTCGGTCTGCCACCAGGTGTCGACGACGGGCGTGGTGTCCGCGCCGATGTGCTTGCGGTACCAGATCCACGCCTCGGGGTTGATGGGCTCGCCGACGGAGCCGAGGATGCGCAGCGAGGAGAGGTCGAACTTGGCCGGGATGTCGTCGCCCCACTTCATGCAGGCGCGGATCGCGGTCGGGGCGGTGTACAGGAGGGTGACCCCGTACTTCTGGACGATCTCCCACCAGCGGCCCTGGTGCGGGGTGTCCGGGGTGCCCTCGTAGAGCACCTCGGTGGCGCCGTTGGAGAGCGGGCCGTAGACGATGTAGGAGTGGCCGGTGACCCAGCCGACGTCCGCGGTGCACCAGAAGACGTCGGTCTCCGGCTTGAGGTCGAAGACGGCGTGGTGGGTGTAGGAGACCTGGGTGAGGTAGCCGCCGGAGGTGTGCAGGATGCCCTTGGGCTTTCCGGTCGTGCCCGAGGTGTAGAGGATGAACAGCGGGTGCTCGGCGTCGAATGCCTCGGGGGTGTGCTGCTCCGGCTGGCGCGCCACGATCTCGTGCCACCAGACGTCGCGGCCCTCGTGCCAGTCCACCTCCTGGCCGGTGCGGCGGACGACCAGCACACTGCGCACGTTCTCGGTGCCGGGCCGGGTGAGCGCCTCGTCGACGGCGGGCTTGAGCGCGGAAGCCTTGCCGCGTCGGTAGCCGCCGTCCGAGGTGATGATGACGCGGGCGTCGGCGTCCTGGATACGGGTGGCGAGAGCGTCGGCCGAGAAGCCGCCGAAGACCACCGAATGCGGAGCGCCGATACGGGCGCAGGCCAGCATCGCGACCACGGTCTCCGGGATCATCGGCAGGTAGATGGCGACCCGGTCGCCCGTCTGGACCCCCAACTCGGTCAGTGCGTGGGCCGCTTGCGAGACCTCCCGCTGCAGCTCGGCATAGGTGAGAGAGCGGGTGTCGCCGGGCTCGCCCTCGAAGTGGAGCGCCACCCGGTCGCCCAGACCGTTCTCGACATGCCGGTCGACGCAGTTGTACGCCACATTGAGCTTGCCGTCGGCGAACCACTTCGCGAACGGCGGGTTCGACCAGTCGAGTGTCTCGGTCGGCGCGGTCGCCCATGACAGCCGACGGGCCTGCTCGGCCCAGAAGCCCAGGCGGTCCGCCTTCGCCCGCTCGTACGCCTCGGCCGTGACATTGGCGTTCGCGGTCAGCTCGGCGGGCGGCGCGAAGCGACGCTCCTCCCGAAGAAGGTTGGCCAGGCTCTCGTTACTCACGACATCTCCCATTCCCAGGGTGTCCGTTGTGTCCCAGGCCATAGCTCATCAGCCAACGGCACACCCTGACAAGGGCTGTCGCCGAAAATTGGTTTAGACCTGTCATGGTCTATGTCACCGCCCCAGCTCCAGGGCCCCCTGGACGGGGTCCCCTCCCCGCTCCGCGACGCCGGAACGACCGCTTCCGGCCTGGGCGGGGGCCGCCGTTGCGAGACAGGCGGGCATCGGTACGCCATGGTCCGGACGGACGGGCAGGAATCTCCCCGAGCCTGTGTCCAGGACATACGCCTGCGCCTCTGCCACGTGGAAATACATTCCATGCAGCGCCAGCCCGCCCTCCGCCACCCGCCGTGCCACACAGGCGTGCTCCATCAGATGGTCGAGCTGCTGCCTCACATTGACCAGCGCCAGCCGCTCCACATCGTCGGCGATCGGCCGGCTCGACAGGGCGACCTCGCCGCGCCCCAGTCGACCGATCCGCTCCATCCGCGCCAGCGCCGGTCTCCCGTGGCGCAGCCAGCGCTCCAGCGGCGTCGTGTCCCCGCCGGCGGACGCCCCGGCCCCGGGCTGGGACGGCGCTCGGGTCGGCGCCGATGAGCCGAGCAGCGCATGCATCGCACCGCATCCGGAGTGCCCGCACACCGTGATGCTCCTGACCTTCAGCACCTCCACCGCATAATCGATCGCCGCGCCCACCGAGTCACAGGAGCCATCGGCGCCCGATGGTGGCACCAGATTGCCGACATTGCGCACGGTGAACAGGTCGCCGGGGCCACTGGAGGTGATCATGCTGGTGACCAGGCGGGAGTCGGCGCAGGTGAGGAACAGCTGGCTGGGCCGCTGGCCCTCCCGCGCCAGCCGGGCCAGCTCGTCGCGGACCAGCGGTGCCGTATGGCGCTGGAACGCGCTCACCCCGCCGAGCAACTGACCGCCTGCGTGCCCGTCGACGCCCGCGGCCGCCGGGGCGGGACGGGTGCAGTGGTGATCACGCCAAGGTGTCCACGGCCGGCAGGCCCGGGCGCCGCCCGCCTCCGCGATCCGCCGAGTCGGCCGTCCATCGGCCGCCGCCCGGCCGGAGCCCGAGGGCCGGCGGAGCACCGTGAGCAGAGCGACCGTGAGGAGGGTGACCGCGAGGACCGCGGCGGCGACCGTGAGCCCGGTTCTGAGCGAGGCGCCGCAGGCCAATGCGATGCCCAGTGAGGCCGGGGCGACGACCAGGGAGAGAGGGGCGGTGAACGGGAAGAGGATGGCCGAGGTGGAGAGATCTCCGCGTCTGTGGCGGGAGACCCGGTGGATCCGGTCCAAGAGCTTCAACATTCCCGTCTCCTCCGGGGCTTCGGTCGCGGATAGGGGCGCGGCCGTGGGTCACGGTGTACTGCAGTATGAATCCCAAGCGTTAGTAAATGAATCGTAATGCTGAGTAAAGTCACTGGGAAGTCTTTTGGGAGGAAGTGGGCTGTTATTCCATCTATAGGGTGAATAGTCATTTAAAACGCCTTGTCATCCTCTGTCTTTTCCTCGGTCCGTGCGAGGTTGGCTCCCATCCGGCCGGATCTCCTGGACACGGCACGACGCGAGGGACGAGGTGGCGGAATGAGGGCCAGAAGAAACGTCACTGCACTGCTGGCCACGGTGGTGGCGCTCTCCATGCCGGTCGGCTGCTCAGGAGACTCCGCCCAGACCCATGGACCGGGCGGCACCGCGGGCCCGCGGCACGACAGGGACGGCCCTCAGAAGGGCCCTGGGGCGCCGAACCACCCTGACAAGGCCCCGAAGGCGGTACGGCTCATCGGCGACGGATCGACCTCCGACACCGGCCCGCAGCCCCATCAGCCGAAGGCCGAGCGGCTTGAACCGGGCGAGAGACCACCGCAGTTCGTCGTCTTCTCCTGGGACGGTGCCGGGCAGGACAAACAGAAGCTGTTCTCCCACTTCCGTGCGGTCGGCAGGAAGTACGGCGCGACGATGACGTACTTCCTCAGCGGTGTGTACCTGCTGCCCGCGGAGAAGCGGTACCTCTACGATCCGCCCAGGCATCGGCGCGGCGCCTCGTCCATCGGCTTCAACGACGTCAAGGGCATCAAGGCCACGGTGGAGCAGCTCCGCGGCGCCTGGCTGGACGGCAATGAGATCGGCACCCACTTCAACGGTCACTTCTGCGGACGCAAGCGCGGAGTCGGCACCTGGTCGGCACGGCAGTGGACCAGCGAGATCCAGCAGGCCGAGTCGTTCGTCGAGAACTGGAAGACCAATTCCGGTCTGGAGCATGAGAAACCGCTCCCCTTCGACTACGGCAAGGAACTCATCGGCGGCCGTGCGCCCTGTCTGGAAGGGCAGAAGAAGCTGATCCGGGCAGCCGCGAAGCTGGGATGGCGCTATGACGCGAGCTCGCCCGGCGGGCTGCAGATCTGGCCCCGCAAGATCCACAGGATCTGGGACTTCCCGCTGCAGCAGATCCCCGTACCGGGCCGTTCGTTCGAGACGCTCTCCATTGACTACAACTTCCTCGCCAACAAGCCGCGTAAGAAGGAGGGCAAGCGACCCAAGCGTTCCACCTGGGGCCGTCCGATGCGCGACGGCCTGCTCGCCGCCTTCGACCGGGCGTACGAGGGCAACCGGGCGCCACTGTTCATCGGCAACCACTTCGAGTCCTGGAACGGCGGAACGTATATGCGCGCCGTGGAGGACGTCATCAAGGAGGTCTGTCCGCGCAAGGGAGTGCGCTGCGTCTCCTTCAAGCAGCTGGCCGACTGGCTGGACGCGCAGAACCCCCGCGTCCTCGAGAAGCTGCGGGTGCTGGACGTCGGGAGGCGGCCGCCGGGCGGCTGGAAGAGCTACCTGGCCGCCGAGCCGGGCGTGCCTGGGAAATACGCCTCGGAGGGGAAGCACGCCTCGGAGGGGAAGCACATGGATCAGCACGCGGGCGAGCGCAGGCGGACGTCCGACCGCGAACCTGCGCATGAACGGACGTCCGAGCGACACACGCATACGGCTAAGCGGGAGCGGGAGTAGCCGCCGAACCCTCCTCCGGCGCGAACTCCCGCAGCGCGAAGGCGGGGTCGACCTGGGCGGCCAGATCGGCACCCGTCTTCGCGTTCCCCCAGCTCTGCGCGTTCTTCAGGTGGAAGTGCACCATCTGACGGGTGTACCGCTGCCAGTCGCGCCGCTCGTACGTGGCGTCCACCGCGTCCCGCAGAGTCCGCAGCGCGTCGCGGTTCGTCTCCTCAAGCTCCTCGAACCGGGACGCACGACCCTTCTCCATCGCCCTGACCCAGTCGGAGTGGCCGAACGCGACCAGGAGGTCATCGCCCACCTCCGCGCGGAGGAAGTCCAGGTCGTCCGGGCCCTGCACCTTGTTGCCGACCACCCGGAGCGCCACATCGAAGTCGCGGGCGTACTCCTTGTACTGGCGGTAGACGGAGACGCCCTTACGCGTGGGCTCGGCCACCAGGAACGTCATGTCGAAGCGGGTGAAGAGGCCCGAGGCGAAGGAGTCGCTGCCCGCCGTCATGTCGACGACGATGAACTCGCCGGGCCCGTCGACGAGATGGTTCAGGCACAGCTCGATCGCGCCGACCTTGGAGTGGTAGCAGGCGACGCCGAGATCGGATTCGGTGAAGGGGCCGGTCGCCATCAGCCGCACCGCCCCGTCGTCGAGCCGCAGGGTGTGGGCGCATGCCTGGTAGACGGGGTTGTCCTCGCCGATCCGCAGCAGCCGTGACCCCTCGCCCGGCGGAGTGGTTTTGATCATGGTCTCGGTGGAGGCGATGCGGGGGTTCGTGCCGCGCAAGTAGTCCTTGATCAGCGGGAGATGGGCGCCCATGGCGGGCAGTGCGGCGGCCTCCGCCTCGTCGAGTCCGAGCGCCACGCCCAGATGCTGGTTGATATCGGCGTCGACGGCGACGACAGGGGCGTGGGCGGCGGCGAGATGGCGGATGAACAGCGACGACAGCGTGGTCTTGCCGCTTCCACCCTTGCCTACGAAAGCGATCTTCATGTTCACCTAGCGTAGGTGAGTGATCGCGGACCATGCGGGATTTACGTGAAGAACACCACTCCAACGAGGGGTGCCCGGTGTGGGGTGCGTAGTGTCGTACTCATGAGTACGTCAGCTGATCCGCTCGCCGCCCTGGCCGCGCTGCCCGGTGTGGTCGAGTCCGTGAACGCCGTACGGAAGGCGGTGGACCGGGTCTACGGACACCGGGTGATGCGCCGCCGCAGCAATGAGGTCACCTCCGAGGCGGCGTTGCGCGGGGCGCGCGGCTCCGCCGCGCTGGCCGGTGCGGACTGGGCGCTGGAAGAGGTGCGTCGGCGCACCGACTTCGGGGCCGAAGGGGAGCCGCGCACGGTGGGGGCGGCGCTGCGGCTGACCGCCGAGGCGGGGCAGTTGCTGAGCATCTGGCGTCAGTCGCCGCTGCGCGTTCTGGCCCGGCTGCATCTGGTCGCGGCGGGCGGGGCGGAGGGCGACGAGGGGGTCGGACGCCCCCGGCAGTCGGGTGAGCCGGTGGACGAGCCGCTGATCGGGTCGGATCTGCCGCTGCCGGACGCGGACGAGGTGGCGGGGCGCCTCGATGGGTTGGCTCGGCTGCTGCTCACGGGCAGCGAGGCTCCGGCGCTGGTGACGGCGGCGGTGGTGCATGGCGAACTGCTCGCCCTGCGGCCTTTTGTCTCCCGCAATGGTCTGGTGGCGCGCGCGGCCGAACGGATCGTGCTGGTCGGCAGCGGCCTCGATCCGAAGTCGATCTGCCCGGCCGAGGTGGGGTACGCGGAGCTGGGCGCGGCGCCGTACATGGCGGCGTTGGAGGGCTATGCGTCCGGGACGCCGGAGGGCATGGCGGTGTGGATCGCACACTGCGGACGGGCGGTTGAGCTCGGGGTGCGGGAGTCCACGGCGGTCTGCGAGGCCCTGCAGCGCGGGGCGGCCTGACGCCGGAAGAGCGGGCCGATGCCGGAAGGGCGGTCTGAGGCCGGAACGGCGGTCTGGGGCTGGACAAGAGTGGAGGCTGGGCGAAAGCGGCCTGACGCCTGACAAGAGTTGCGGCGGTACCCGTGGGCACCGCCGCTGGCACAGCTACCGGGTTACCATGCGTGCAATCTCATTCGCCCATCAGGTCGGGAACTTATGCCCGTCACCTGGTGCGGCTGGCCCGTAATCGACGGGTCGACGTCGCGTGGGTGCTCAGCATCTGTGCTCGGTCCGTGGGGCCTTGGCGTCTGAGGGTTTCCTCTCGGATACCCCTGGTCTCGCGGGCCGTCGATTCCTTTGTACTCCTGCGAGAGGTCAAGCGGAACCCCTCACCGCAGATCTTTGCTATTACTCCTAAACGCGGGCATAAAGGGCGCGGCGCCGATTGGTGTACCACACCAGCCCGGCGGTGGCTGCGGCCGCGCCGATGGCCGCCGCCACGGCGAGCACCGGGCGGGGCGGCATGGAGAGCGAGGGCCTGCGCTGCTTCAGTCGGACCGGGCGGTTGAAGGAGAGCACCGGCCAGCCGCGGGCCGCCGCCTCGCGCCGCAGCGCCCGGTCCGGGTTGACCGCATGAGGGTGGCCGACCGACTCCAGCATCGGGAGATCGGTCGCCGAATCGCTGTAGGCGTAACAGCGTGACAAGTCGTAGCCCTCCGACTCCGCCAACTCGGCGATCGCCTCCGCCTTCGTCGGGCCGTAGGCGTAGTACTCCACCTCTCCGGTGAAGACTCCGTCCTCGACGACCATGCGGGTGGCCACCACACGGTCCGCGCCCAGAAGCTCGCCGATCGGCTCGACCACCTCCGCCCCGGAGGTGCTCACGATCACTACATCGCGGCCGGCGATGTGGTGCTCCTCGATGAGCGAGGCGGCCTCGTCGTAGATGATGGGGTCGATCAGATCGTGCAAGGTCTCGGCGACGATCTCCTTCACCTGCTGGACATTCCATCCGCGGCACAGCGCCGAGAGGTATGCGCGCATCCGTTCCATCTGGTCGTGATCGGCGCCGCCGGCGAGGAAGACGAACTGCGCATAGGCAGTACGCAGTACAGCGCGGCGGTTGATCAGACCACCCTGGTAGAAGGACTTGCTGAAGGTGAACGCGCTTGACTTCGCAATGACCGTCTTGTCCAGGTCAAAGAAGGCGGCTGTCCGGGGCAAGGAGTGGTTTTCCACGACGCCGAGCATAGGGCCCACCATTCGGCGTAAGCTCAGGCGCGTGGGTTTGCCTGAGAAGGCTCTCGGGTACACCATGGAAGTCACGGATCGTTCGCGACCGTGCTAACCCGGCCCGACTCCTCCCCCCCCGAGTCGGCCGTGGGGACGACCCCCGCTCTCCCCCCCGGCGGGGGTCGTCGCATGTCCGGACGCATTTTCGGCGTTCTCACGAGATCTTGATCCCCTCCCTCGGGCCCGTGTGGCCCCGCCTCTCCACAGCTTGAGCGGTAACCGTACGTAATCGCTAGGCTGCTCTCCGGAAGTCACTGCTTTAGGTGACTGGGATATTCACAAGTGATGAGTTGTCCACAGTTTTGGACCAAGATCCCCAAGATTTTCTGGATCGCAGCACGGTGATTCTCCGCGGTGCTCGCACTCGCTGTTCGCGGGAGTGAGAGCGCGTAACGGATATGGGAGGGGATCGTGACTGCATCCATCACACCGGAACGCCCTTCGGCGGCCGAAGGACAACGGGGCAGACCGCTCATCGTCACCGAGGACGAGGGACTTCTCGACGATCTGCTGCGGCTGTGCGCGGCGGCCGGAGCCGAACCGGAAGTGGCACATGGCGCGCTCACTCGCCGGGGCAGTTGGGAGGCCGCACCGCTGATTCTGGTCGGCGACGATTCGGCCGCCCGGCTGTGCGACCGGGCCCGCAGAGAAGGGGTGTTGCTCATCGGGCGCGATCTGGACGACCACGGCATCTGGCGGCGGGCGGTGGCGCTCGGCGCGGACAACGTGGCGTTCCTGCCCGATGCCGAGACCTGGCTGGTGGACCGGATCGCCGATGTCGCCGAGGGCGTGGGCCGGCAGGCCCTGACCATCGGGGTCATCGGCGGCCGCGGCGGTGCGGGCGCCTCCACCCTCGCGTGCGCCCTGGCGGTCACCGCGGCCCGCTCCGGCCGGCGCACCATGCTGATCGACGGCGATCCGCTGGGCGGCGGGCTCGATGTGCTGCTCGGCGGCGAGGGCGCGCAGGGCCTGAGATGGCCTGCCTTCGCCGAGTCGCGGGGGCGGGTCGCCGGAAGCGCTCTGGAGGAGTCGCTGCCCGAGCTGCACTCGCTGCGGGTGCTCAGCTGGGACCGCGGCGATTCGGTCGTCATCCCGCCGTCCGCGATGCGGGCGGTGCTGGCCGCGGCCAGGCGGCGCGGCGGGGTCGTGGTGGTGGATCTGCCGCGCCGCGTCGACGACGCGGCGGCCGAGGCCCTGGCCCAGATCGACCTCGGGCTGCTGGTCGTCCCGGCGGAGCTGCGAGCGGTCGCGGCCGCCCACCGGGTGGCGTCCACGGTGGGCATGGTGCTGCGGGACCTGCGCGCGGTGGTGCGGGGCCCGTGCGGGCCGGAGCTCGGCGACGAGGAGATCGCGGGGCTGCTCGGGCTGCCGCTGGCCGGTCAGCTGCCACCGGAGCCCGGTCTGACGGACGCGTTCGAGGGCGGGGAGCCCCCGGGTGGCAGCCCCCGCGGACCGCTCGGCCGGTTCTGCGCCGAGTTCTGGGCGCGTGCCCTCGCCGACGAGGGAGGTGTCACCGCATGAGCGTCGTATCGCCGGATCTGCTGGACGCGGTGCGGCTGCGGCTCGCCGGGAGCGGCGCGGAGCCCACGCCCGCCCGGGTGGCGGCGGCCCTGCGTGAGGAGGGGCGGCTGCTCGGCGACACCGAGGTGCTCGGTGTGGTGGAGGCGCTGCGCTCGGAGCTGGTCGGCACCGGGCCCCTGGAGCCGTTGCTGGCCGCCCCCGATGTCACGGACGTCCTGGTCACCGCCCCCGATGAGGTGTGGGTGGACCGGGGTTCGGGGCTGGAGCGCACGGCCGTCACCTTCGTGGACGCGGCCGCCGTGCGCAGGCTCGCGCAGCGGCTCGCCGCGGTGGCCGGGCGGCGGCTGGATGACGCCCGGCCGTGGGTGGACGCCCGGCTGCCGGATGGGACCCGGCTGCATGCGGTGCTCCCTCCGGTCGCGGTCGGCGCGACCTGTTTGTCGCTGCGAGTCGTGCGCTCCCGGGCGTTCTCCCTCGCGGAGCTGGAGGCGGCCGGGACGGTGCCGCCGGGCGGCGCGCATCTGCTGCGGGCCATGCTGGACGCCCGGCTGTCCTACCTGATCAGCGGCGGCACCGGATCGGGCAAGACAACGCTGCTGAGCACCCTGCTGGGGCTGGTCGGCCCGCAGGAGCGAATCGTCCTCGCCGAGGACTCGGCTGAGCTCCGGCCCGACCACCCGCATGTGGTCCGGCTGGAGACCCGCCCTGCCAACCAGGAGGGCCGAGGCCAGGTCACCCTGCGGGATCTGGTGCGGCAGGCGCTGCGGATGCGCCCCGACCGGCTGGTGGTCGGGGAGGTGAGAGGCGCCGAGGTCACCGATCTGCTGGGGGCCTTGAACACCGGCCATGAGGGCGGCTGTGGCACCGTCCACGCCAATACGGCGGCCGACGTTCCCGCGCGGCTGGAGGCGCTCGGCTCGACCGCGGGTCTGGACCGGGCCGCGCTGCACAGCCAGTTGGCGGCGGCGCTGTCGGTCCTGGTCCATCTGGTGCGGGACCGCGGCGGGCGGCGCAGGATCGCCGAGCTGCATGTGCTGGACCGGGACCGGGCGGGCTTCGTCACGACCGTCCCAGCGGCCGTCTGGGGCCCGGAGGGCTTCGAACGGGCGGCGGGCTGGCAGCGGCTCCAGCGGCTGTGCGCACGGGGCGGAGGAGCGGCATGACGGGCGCGGGAGCGGACCAGGGTGCGCTGACGCTGTGCGCCGCGATGCTGTGCGCGGGGGCGGCCGTATGGCTGCTCGCCGGGCGGGACCGGGAGCTGCGCCGGGTGAGGCTGTTGTTCGCGGGCGGCGGACCCGTCGAGCCGGCGGGGCCCGATCCGGTGCGGCGGCTGTCCGAGACGGCCGCCTGGCTGCGGGAGCGCTGGCGGGTCGGGTACGGCGGGCGGATGGGGCGTGAGTTGCTGTGTCTGCCGGTCGGATGTGTGATCGCGCTGCTGGGCGCGTCGGTTCTGCCGCTGCTCGGGGCGGTGGTGGCCACGCCGGTCGTCGGCCGGTGGCTGCGGTCCCGGCGGCGCGAGCGGGACCGTGTGCGGCGCGCCGCCGGGGTGATCGACCTCTGTGCCACCGTGGCGGGCGAGCTGCGGGCCGGGCGGCATCCCGGCGAGGCGTTGCTGGCGGTGGACCCGGGGCACCTGAGGGAGCGTTGGGGGCTGGTGACGGCCGCGGCGCGGTTCGGCGGTGAAGTGCCGGACGCGCTGCGGAGGGTGGCCCGGCTGCCGGGTGCCGAGGGGCTGAGTGGGGTCGCGGCCTGCTGGCAGGTGGCGGTCGACGAGGGAGCGGGGCTGGCGGCGGGGCTCGACCGGGTGGCGGCGGCGCTGCGCGCCGAGCGGGACCAGCGGGACAGCCTGGACGCCAAGCTGGCGGGGGCCAAGGCCACCGCCGTCGCACTGGCGGTGCTGCCCGTCGTCGGGCTGGTGCTGGGCGGGCTGCTGGGCTCCAACCCACTGCATGAGCTGCTGCACACCCCGGCCGGGCTGAGCTGCCTGCTGGTGGGCGGCCTGCTGGAGTGGGCGGGCCTGGTGTGGACCGGCCGGATGGTGCGGGCGGCGCGTGAGCCGGGGCGGCCGGTGGCCGATGAGCGCTGAGGTTGTCCACAGCCTGGGGATTTCGCTGTCCGTCTTGGCGGCGGTCCTGTGCACGGTGATGGCGATGGTCGAGGCCCATCGGGAGCGGGGCGCCCGACGACGGCTGGCGGTGCTGCTTCGGGGCACGAGGGTCCGGCGGCGGAGACGGGCCCGGCCGTGGCGGCGCCGGCGCGCCGGGGCCACTGAGGGCGCGTTGCCCCTCTGGGCCGCGCCGTGCGGCGCTGTGACGATCGCCGTCGTCCTCGTCGGGGGGCCGCCGGGGTGGGTGCTGGGGCTCACCGCGGCCTGCGGCCTCTGGTGGTGGCAGCGGTACCGCCGGGCCACCGCTGGGCGCTCCGGTCGTGACCGGCACATCGAGGCCCTCGCCGCGCGCCAAATTCCGCTGGCCGCCGATCTGCTGACCGCCTGCCTGGCGGCCGGAGCGGGCCCGCGGAAGGCGGCGGAGGCGGTGGGAGGTTCGCTGGGCGGCCCGGTCGGCGAGCGGCTTGTCCAGACCGCGGCGGAGCTGCGGCTGGGAGGTGAACCGGCCCACGCCTGGGGGCGCATCGGGGCTCTGCCCGGAGCGCAGGGGCTGGCACGCGCCTTGGAACGCGCCGGTACAACGGGCGCTCCGGCGGTGGAGCCGGTGTCCCGGCTGGCGGCCGAATGCCGGGCCGAGCAGGGGCGGGCGGCGATGAAACGGGCCGACCGCACCGGTGTGCTGGTCAACGCACCGCTCGCGGGCTGCTTCCTCCCCGCGTTCCTGCTGGTCGGCCTGGCCCCGGTGATGATCGGGCTGGCCCGCGGCCTGATGGGCGACGGCCCCTGAACACCGACGAGACCACCAATCACACCAGCACCAATCAGACCAGCGAACGACAGCGGCACGACAACAGCACGACGAACGATGAACCGCGGTCAGTGACACCGCGGACAGGGCAAGGGGGGCCGACATGGTGAAGCAGTGGTGGGCACGGCGGTACGCGGCGGCACGTGCGAAGTCCGAGGCAGGCATGGCCACCGCCGAGTACGCGATGGGAACGATCGCGGCATGCGGTTTCGCCGCGGTGCTCTACAAGGTGGTGACCAGCGGGACCGTCAGCGGTGCGCTGCAGTCGGTCATCGGACGGGCGCTCGATGCGCAGTTCTGAGGCGCCGGGGATGGTCGAGCGGACGCGCCCGCGCGCCAGGAGCGGTGTGCGGGGCGTCCCAAGGGCCCGGGGCTTGGCAAGGCTCCGGGGCGCCCCGAGGGCCCAGGGCGTCCCAAGGACCCCGAGACTCCCAAGGACCCACGGCGTCCCGAGGGCCCGAGGCGTCCTAGGACCCCGGAGTGCCCTAAGGACCCAGCGCACTGGGCGGGACAGCGGCTTCGTCACGGCGGAGACGGCCGTCGCGCTGCCGGTGCTGGCGCTGTTCGCCCTGATGTTGATCTGGGGGCTGATGGCTGCGGCCGCGCAGCTTCAGTGCGTGGACGCGGCGAGGGCCGGGGCGAGGGCGGCGGCGCGTTCGGAGCCGAGGGCGGACGCGATGGCCGCCGCCCGCTCGGCCGCACCCGATGGAGCGCGGGTCGAGCTGTGGCAGGAGGGAGACCTGGTGCGGGTGCGGGTCCGGACCCATGCCGCCGGTCCCGGTCCGCTGGCGGTGAATCTGCGCGGCGAGGCGGCCGCGCTCGCCGAGGACACGGTGGGCGAGGTGGACGCGGGTGGTGCGGCCCGGGAGGCGGTCCCGTGAGCAGGGCGGACGACCGGGGGTCGGCCACCGTCTGGACCGCGCTGGCCGCGGCGGCCCTGTGCGCGGTGTTCGCGGCCGTACTGGCGGCCGGGCAGGCCATGGTGGCGCGCCATCGGGCGGGCGGAGCCGCCGATCTGGCGGCGCTCGCGGCGGCGGACCACGGCCTGGAGGGGGCTCGTACGGCTTGCGGTCTCGCCCGGCGGGTGGCCTCCGCTCAGGGGGCGCGCGTGGTGCGATGCGCCCTGAGCGGTGAGATCGCGGATCTCACGGCGGAGGTGCGCACCGGCCCGTTCACTCTCCGGGCCAGGGCACGGGCGGGGCCCGCGGGCACTCCTGTCACCGCACTGCCGTCGACACCAGGCGGCGGGGAGTGCTCACTCGGCGGCCGGCGGCTGCTCCGGGGCCCCGGCGAGCAGGGTCGTCAGCAGGCGGATGGCGGCCTTCTTGTCCAGCGGGTCGTTGCCGTTGCCGCACTTGGGCGACTGGATGCAGGACGGGCATCCCGCCTCGCACTCGCAGGCGGCGATCGCCTCGCGGGTGGCCGCCAGCCAGCGGGCGGCCGTGTGGAAGGCGCGCTCGGCGAAGCCCGCGCCACCCGGATGCCCGTCGTACACGAAGACGGTCGGCAGCAGCGTGTCGGGGTGCAGCGGGACGGACACCCCGCCGATGTCCCAGCGGTCACAGGTGGCGAAGAGCGGCAGGATGCCGATCGAGGCGTGCTCCGCGGCGTGCAGGGCGCCGCCGAGGGCCTGGGGGTGCACCCGGGCCTCCTCGAGCTGGTCGTCGGTGACCGTCCACCACACGGCCCGGGTGCGCAGGGTGCGCGGCGGAAGGTCGAGCTTGGACTCGCCGAGGACCTCACCGGTGATCAGCTTGCGGCGCAGAAAGGAGACGACCTGGTTGGTGACCTCGACCGAGCCGAAGCACAGCCGCGCGTCCCCCCAGGGGATCTCGGTGGTGGTCTCCAGGATGGAGATCGCCGTGGTGTCGCGGGCCGTGGTCGAGTAGGGCGGAGCGGCCTCCTCCACCAAGGCGACCGAGTCGTCGAGGTCGAGCTGCCTGACGAGATAGCTCCGGCCCTGATGCAGGTGGACGGCGCCCTCGTGGACGGTGGTGTGGGCCGCCGCGGCGTCCACGGTGCCCAGCAGCCGCCCGGTCGCCGCCTCCACGACCTGGACCGGGCTGCCGCCCGCCCCGCGGATGTCGGTGAGGTCGGCGGCGCGCTCACGGCGGGTCCAGTGCCAGGCGGTCGCCCGGCGCCGCAGCAGCTTGCGCTGCTCCAACTGCGGCATCAGCTCCTCGGTGGCGGGGCCGAAGAGCTCCAGGTCCGGCTCGGTGAGCGGAAGCTCCGCCGCGGCCGCGCACAGGTGCGGCGCGAGGACGTAGGGGTTGTCCGGGTCCAGGACGGTGGACTCCACCGGCTGCCGGAAGAGAGCGTCCGGATGGTGGACGAGATAGGTGTCCAGCGGGTCGTCCCTGGCGACCAGGATCGCCAGGGCCCCTTCGCCGGTGCGCCCGGCCCGCCCCGCCTGCTGCCACAGGGAGGCGCGGGTGCCGGGGTAGCCCGCCACGACCACGGCGTCCAGCCCGGCGATGTCCATCCCCAGCTCCAGGGCGGTGGTGGCGGCGAGCCCCAGCAGCTCACCGGAGTGCAGGGCCCTCTCCAGGGCGCGGCGCTCCTCGGGGAGATAGCCGCCGCGATAGGCGGCGATCCGGTCCGGCAGCGAGCGGTCCACCTCGGCGAGCCGCTCCTGGGCGATGAGCGCGATGAGCTCCGCGCCCCGCCGGGAGCGCACGAAGGTGACCGTACGGACGCCCTGGACGGCCAGGTCGGTGAGCAGGTCCGCGGACTCGGCCGTGGCCGTGCGGCGCACCGGGGCGCCCTGCTCGCCGTGGAGCTCGGTCAGCGGCGGCTCCCAGAGGGCGAAGACGACCTCGCCGCGCGGCGAGCCGTCCTCGGTGATCTCCACGACGGGCACGCCGGTCAGCCGGTTAGCAGCGACCGCCGGATCGGAGGCGGTGGCCGACGCGAGCAGGAACACGGGAGAGGAGCCGTAGCGGGCGCAGACGCGGCGCAGCCTGCGCAGCACCTGGGCCACATGGGAGCCGAAGACACCCCGGTAGGTGTGGCATTCGTCGATCACCACATAGCGCAGTGCGCGCAGGAAGGAGGACCATCTGGGGTGGCCGGGCAGGATGCCGCGGTGGAGCATGTCGGGGTTGGTGAGCACATAGTTCGCGTACTGACGCACCCACTCGCGCTCCTCCACGGGCGTGTCGCCGTCGTAGACCGCCGCCCGGACGCCGGTGCCCAGCGGGGCGGTGAAGCCGGCCACCGCGCGGCGCTGGTCGGCGGCCAGCGCCTTGGTGGGGGAGAGGTACAGGGCGGTCGTCCCCCGGCCGTTGGGCTCCTCCGAGCCATCCAGCAGGGTGCTGAGGACGGGGGCCAGATAGGCGAGGGACTTGCCGGAGGCGGTTCCGGTGGCCACGACCACGGATTCCCCGCGCAGCGCGTGTTCGGCCGTACGCGCCTGGTGGGCCCACGGGCGCTCGATGCCGGCCGCGCGAATGGCGTTGATCACCTCCGGCCGGATCGCCGAGGGCCAGTCGGCATGGGTTCCCGGGCGCGGGGGCAAGTGCTCCGTATGAGTGATGCGCGCGCCCCGGCCCGCCCCGGTGCTCAGCCGACCGAGGACGGCCCGGGGTGAGGGGCGTATGCCCGCCTGCCGCGGGATTTGGTCGTGGGCCATCGACACCGAGTGTGTCACTGGTCTGACGGACAATGGTCTCAAGGCGTCGTGCACGCCTGCTGGTAAGTGATTGAATGCCATCGCGGCTGCCGATCCATGGGGGGCGACCGCTCGATGCAAGGTGCTGGAGGATCCGTGGACCTGTCCCTGTCGACTCGGACCGTCGACGACCGCACGGTCGTCGAGGTCGGTGGCGAGATTGATGTATACACCGCGCCCAAGCTGCGCGAGCAGCTGGTTGAGCTTGTCAACGACGGCAACTACCACCTGGTCGTCGACATGGAGGGCGTCGACTTTCTCGACTCCACCGGACTCGGCGTGCTCGTCGGCGGGCTCAAGCGAGTGCGGGCCCACGAGGGCTCGCTGCGCCTGGTTTGCAACCAGGAGCGCATTCTGAAGATCTTCCGCATCACCGGCCTGACCAAGGTGTTCCCGATTCACACCTCGGTCGAGGACGCTGTCGCGGCGACCGACTGACAAGATCGCCGAAGGAAGACACAGAAGGGGGTTCCGGGCGGTGCACGCCCGGCCCTCCCGATAAGCACGCCCATACGCCCGAGGGGGATGGCATGGCCACCGTCGAACTCCGCTTCAGCGCGCTGCCTGAGCACGTCAGGACCGCTCGTCTTGTCGCGGCCGCCGTGGCGCGTCGGGCGGGGGTGGATGAGGCCGTGCTCGACGAGGTGCGGCTCGCGGTCGGCGAGGCTTGCACGCGTGCGGTCGGGCTCCACCTGAGCAATGGGGTGGAGGCACCGGTGCGGGTGACGCTGACCGAGGAGGAGAAGAAGTTCTCCATCGAGGTCGGTGACGAATCCCCGACCTCGGCGGCCCTGGCGTCCGGCTCCCATCCGGAGATGGACGACGAGGCCGAGGGCGAGGACGAGATGGGTCTCGCCGTCATCAGCGGGCTCGTCGACGATGTCGAGGTGACGAGCAGCGAGTCCGGTGGAGTGATCCGGATGAGCTGGCCGACGTCACCCCAGCCTCTGGTGTCCTAGCCCCCACCGCGCCGGGTCCTGCCCCACTGGGGCTGCTGGGTCCTGCTCGCAGTGGGCTGTGTCCCTGCTCCCGTTGGTGGGGTCCTGCTCGCAGTGGGCTGACTCCTGCTCCCGTTGGCTCGGGTCCTGCCCCATGCGGCTGCGTCCTGCTCTCGTCGGTTCGGGCGCTGCTCGCGCCGGGCTGAGTCCTGTTCGCACACAGCAGGCCCTCTCCCGGGGCGGGGAGCGGGCCTTGCTCGTCCTGATCGCCGAAGCTGGGTCCCTCGTGAGGGTCATCTGTCCGTCATCCCTCACCCGACTCGCAGGACCCGCTGGAACCCACCGGACCGGCCGTTTCATGATCGTCGGTCCGGCTGTTGGCATGCCCGCGCCCGGTCGGCCGCATGGTCCCGGCGCACCTCTCGGCGCGCGCTATTTCGATCTCTGGCTTAGGCTCTGAACAGCGCTTTTCTCGGCGATGCGCGACTGCCGCTAGATCATCTATATAGATCATTTGTAGAGATCATTTTACATCCGTCAGTGAATTGTCGACCTTCCTTCTTCCGAAGGAATTCATACCGCCAAACCAATTGATCTTCGCTGGTGCGGGCGAATTCCCATTCCGGCGCCCTGTTTTGATCGTGTGACGCTCCCTACAATCCGTCCACATCTCGAGCTCAGGACGCCTGAGCGCGGCGGCTCTTCTGCAGTCGCAGAACTGCTGCGCGCCCATGTGCCAAACGTCAAGGAGGACGAATGGCGGGGCCTCTCACCCCTCATCAGCTGGACCTCACCCCAACCCTGGCCGCCGCGGAGCTGACCGACGACAACCGTGTGATCGTGCTGGTGATCGCCGCCGTCGCGATCGCGGCGCTCGCGGTCGCGGTGGTGCTGGTACGACAAGTCCTCGCGGCGGGCGAGGGCACGGACAGTATGAAGAAGATCGCCGAGGCCGTTCAGGAAGGCGCCAATGCCTATCTGGCCCGGCAACTGCGCACCCTCGGCGGATTCGCCGTGGTGGTGTTCTTCCTGCTCATGCTGTTGCCGGCGGACGACTGGCGGCAGCGCATCGGGCGTTCGGTGTTCTTTCTGATCGGTGCGGCATTCTCGGCGGCCACCGGCTATATCGGGATGTGGCTCGCGGTGCGCAGCAATGTGCGTGTCGCCGCCGCCGCCCGTGAGGCCACCCCCGAGCCCCCCACCACACCCGTCAATGGCGATTCGGCCGCTTCCGCACCCGGTAAGCCGAGCGTGGATCTCACGGCCGTCTCGCACAAGGCGATGAAGATCGCTTTCCGTACCGGCGGTGTGGTGGGCATGTTCACCGTGGGCCTCGGACTGCTGGGCGCCTCCTGCGTGGTGCTGGTCTACGCGGCCGACGCGCCCAAGGTGCTGGAGGGCTTCGGACTCGGCGCCGCGCTGATCGCGATGTTCATGAGGGTCGGCGGTGGCATCTTCACCAAGGCCGCCGACGTCGGCGCCGACCTAGTCGGCAAGGTCGAGAAGGGCATCCCCGAGGACGACCCGCGCAACGCCGCCACCATCGCGGACAACGTTGGCGACAACGTCGGTGACTGCGCCGGTATGGCCGCCGACCTCTTCGAGTCGTACGCCGTCACCCTGGTCGCCGCGCTGATCCTCGGCAAGGCGGCCTTCGGCGACGCCGGGCTGGCCTTCCCGCTGCTCGTCCCGGCCATCGGCGTGGTCACCGCCATGATCGGGATCTTCGCCGTGGCTCCGCGCCGCGCCGACCGCAGCGGAATGAGCGCCATCAACCGCGGCTTCTTCATCTCGGCCGTGATCTCGATGGCGCTGGTGGCGGTCGCGGTCTTCACCTATCTGCCGTCCAGCTACGCGGATCTCGACGGCGTCACCAGCCGCGAGATCCTCGGCCACAGCGGTGACCCGCGGGTCCTCGCGCTCATCGCCGTCGCCATCGGCATCGTGCTGGCCGCGCTCATCCAGCAGCTCACGGGCTACTTCACCGAGACCACCCGGCGTCCCGTGCGGGACGTCGGCAAGACCTCGCTGACCGGCCCGGCCACGGTGGTGCTCTCCGGTATCTCGCTCGGTCTGGAGTCGGCCGTCTACTCGGCGGTGCTGATCGGGCTGAGCGTCTACGGCGCCTTCCTGCTCGGCGGCACCTCGATCATGCTGGCGCTGTTCGCCGTCGCGCTCGCCGGCACCGGCCTGCTCACCACGGTCGGTGTGATCGTCGCCATGGACACCTTCGGTCCGGTCTCCGACAACGCCCAGGGCATCGCCGAGATGTCCGGCGATGTCGAGGGCGCGGGCGCGCAGGTGCTCACCGACCTCGACGCGGTCGGCAACACCACCAAGGCGATCACCAAGGGCATCGCGATCGCGACGGCGGTGCTCGCCGCGGCCGCGCTCTTCGGCTCGTATCGCGACGCCATCGCGGAGGCCGTGAACGATGTGCACACCTCCGTGGCCGGGGAGATGAATCTGAGCCTGGACATCTCGCAGCCCAACAACCTCGTGGGACTCGTCCTCGGCGCCGCCGTCGTCTTCCTCTTCTCCGGGCTGGCGATCAACGCGGTGTCGCGGTCGGCCGGAGCGGTGGTCTTCGAGGTGCGGCGGCAGTTCCGCGAGAAGCCCGGGATCATGAACTACAGCGAGCAGCCCGAGTACGGCCGGGTCGTCGACATCTGCACCAAGGACGCGCTGCGCGAGCTGGCCACACCGGGTCTGCTCGCCGTCCTGGCGCCGATCGCCGTCGGCTTCACCTTCGGGGTCGGCGCGCTCGGCTCGTTCCTGGCGGGCGCGATCGGCACCGGCACGCTGATGGCCGTGTTCCTCGCCAACTCCGGCGGCGCCTGGGACAACGCCAAGAAGCTGGTCGAGGACGGTCATCACGGCGGTAAGGGGAGCGAGGCGCATGCCGCGACGGTGATCGGCGACACGGTCGGCGATCCCTTCAAGGACACCGCGGGCCCCGCGATCAACCCGCTGCTGAAGGTGATGAACCTGGTGGCGCTGCTGATCGCGCCCGCGGTGGTGAAGTTCTCCTACGGGGACAACGCCAGCCCTGGGCTGCGTGCGGTCGTCGCCGGGCTCGCCGTCGTGATCATCGTGGCGTCGGTCTACATCTCCAAGCGGCGCGGAATCGTCGTAGGTGACGAAGACAACTCCGAGCGCGTGGCGAAGTCGGCCGACGCGGCGGTGGTGTCCTAGCCCCGGGAGGGGCCAGGGGGCCGGGAAAGCCCCTGCGACATGCGGGCGGGCGATGTGCGACAGCACATCGTCCGCCCGTGTCCCTGTCCGGGGTGTCCCGTCCGCTCGATGAGGCCATGTCCACAACGAGCGGGGTGCAAATGGCTGCAAAAGGATCCATACGGGGCGCTCGCCGGGTGGGTCTCGCCGGATGGACGTGTATGTTCCGGGGCCGAGAGCCATGGAAGGGACCAATCCGGTGAACAAGAAGCTTGTGGCTGCACTGTCCGGCGGTGCGGCACTCGTACTGGCGCTGACCGGCTGCGGGGGCGGCGATGACGACAAGAAGGTCAACGACTGGGCCAAGTCGGTCTGTGACGAGGTGCAGCCTCAGCTGAAGAAGATTCAGGGCGCCAACACCGCGATCCAGGGTGCGGCCGACGAGCAGGACTCCAAGAAGCTGCAGCAGACGGACTCCAAGGCGTTCCAGGAGATCTCCGAGTCCTACGGGGCACTCGCCAAGGCCGTGAACAAGGCGGGCCCCCCGCCCGTCGACGGCGGCGACAAGACCCAGCAGCAGGCGGTCAAGGAGCTCAACGCCACCTCAGGGGCGTACACGAAGCTGAAGACGTCCGTCGACAAGCTGGACACCTCGGACAAGTCCAAGTTCGCCCAGGGGCTCAAGGGCGTCGCCGACGAGCTCGACAAGCTCAGCAAGTCGGGAGACCAGGCCCTGCAGAAGCTGCAGGAGGGAAAGGTCGGCTCGGCGATGGCCAAGCAGTCCGGCTGCCAGAAGCCGAAGACGACCGGCGGCGCCACGACGCAGTCCTGACGGGATGCCCAGGGCTGTCCAGGACGGCCCCGGTTCTGCCCCCAGGGGGCAACGCCGTCGCCTCGCGCCCCCTTTGTCGGCTCGTCAGCCTGGCCGACGCGGGCGATGTCGTTCCGATGCCGACCGGCGTCGCCCGCTGTCGGTCATTGCCCCGACAATGGGGGCGTGAGTACGCACCAGCCTCCGTTCCGCCTTCCCGTCGCCGACCCTGAGCGCACCGCCCGCCTTCGTGAGGCGCTGTCGGCCGCCTCATTCACCGCCGATGGTCTGCTGGATCTGCTCGGCTCGTCCGCCTACGCGGCCCTGGCGCGCGGCGAGACCGTCCCGGCGCTGCGCGCCACCCGGGGCGAGAGCAGCCCGCTGGAGACCCTGGTGCGGCTCTTTCTGCTGCAGCGGCCCGTGGCGTACGGGCGGGCGGCCGCGGCCCTGCCGGCCGAGGACTGCCTCGCCGACGGCTGGCTGGTGCGCGAGGGCGACGAGGTGCGCGCGAGTGTGGATGTGCGGCCTTACGGCGGCCCCGAGGGCCAGGACTGGTGGATCGTCTCCGACCTGGGCTGCGCGGTCGGCGGCGCCGGAGGGATCGGTGGCCCGGGCGGCGCGCGCGGCCGTGAGGACCGCTCCCGGCTCGTCCTCGGGGTCGGCGGCGCGTCCACGACGCTCGCCGGTCTCACCGTGCCCGCGCCCGTGGGCCGGGTCCTCGACCTCGGCACCGGCTCCGGTATCCAGGCGCTGCACGCGGGCCGCCACGCCACCCGCGTCACTGCCACGGACCGCAATCCGCGCGCCCTGGCGATCGCCCGGCTGACCCTCGCCCTGTCCGGGGCGCCGGAGCCGGATCTGCGGGAGGGATCGCTGTTCGAGCCGGTCCGGGACGAGACGTACGACCTGATCGTCTCCAACCCGCCCTTTGTGATCTCCCCCCGCTCCCCGGAGGGCAGCGAGCTGGTCTACCGGGAGGGCGGGATGTCCGGGGACGACCTGTGCCGCACCCTCGTCCAGGAGTCCGCCGGGCACCTCGCCGACGGCGGCTGGTGTCAGCTGCTGGCGAACTGGCAGCACGTCGAGGGGGAGGACTGGCGCGAGCGGGTGGCCTCCTGGATCCCGTCCGGCTGTGACGCGTGGATCGTGCAGCGCGAGGTGCAGGACGTCAGCCAGTACACCGAGCTGTGGCTGCGCGACGCCGGTGAGCATCTGGCCGGCCCCGAGGCGTACGCGGCGCGCTACGACGCGTGGCTGGACGAATTCGAGGCGCGGAAGACCAAGGCCGTCGGCTTCGGCTGGATCACCCTGCGCAAGTCCGGAGCCGACCGGCCCTCGGTGACCGTGGAGCAGTGGCCCCATCCGGTCGAGCAGCCGCTGGGGGGCGAGGCCATGGCCCACTTCGACCGGCAGGACTTCCTGCGCACGCATGACGACGCGGCGCTGCTGACCGCCCGCTTCCGGCTGGCGGACGAGGTCGTCCAGGAGCAGGTGGGCCCGCCCGGGGCCGAGGACCCCGAGCATGTGGTGCTCAGGCAGTACCGGGGCATGCGGCGCGCGACGACGGTGGACACGGTCGGGGCGGGCTTCGCGGGTGTGTGCGACGGCACACTGAGCGCGGGCCGGATCCTGGACGCCATCGCCCAGCTGCTCGGGGAGGACCAAGTGGTGCTGCGCGACAGCACCCCGCAGTCCATCCGGCTCCTGATCGAGCAGGGTTTTCTGCGGCCGGTCGATGACGACGGCATAGAGGCGCGATAGAGCGCGCCGGGCGGGTGCTGGGGGCGTACGCCGGTGGTACAGCGCCCTCCCGCGCGCCCCGTATGGCAGAAAGCTGCCGCCGGAGCGCGGAAGAGGCCACTCGGGGCAGGCGCGGACGGACGCAGATAGGCGCAGACGGGCGGTTCGCGGCGGATACGCGGGCATCGGGCCGGGATGGGCGCCGACGGCGTACGGACGGGCCGCACGAGGCGACCCGCGCTGTTCACCCGGGGTTCGCGCTCACGCCTCCCGTGCGTGCCACGCTCCCGTCATGGAGAGCGGACCTGCGATCTTCGCCGGAACGGCATTCGTGTTGTTCGGCGCCGCGCTGCTGCTGTGGACGGCGGCGCGCCTGAGGCTGCGCGCACCGGTGGCACATGGTGTGAGTCCTGTCGCTTCCGCGGCGCTCTCCCTTTTCTTCGGCGTCGCCGCCCTTGGCGGCGGAATCTGGTGCCTCGGTTACGCCTGACAGGGCCTTCCGCGCTGCCTCGTGCCGGTCCGGGCGGCAGACAGGTCGGTTGTCGGGTTACCGTTCGAGTGGCGTTGCGGGCTTTTTCCGTTTGACACGGGGGCGGGATGTACCGTCACACTCCGCAGCGTCACCGTAGAGGGAGGCCGTGTGAGCGTTACCCACACGGCACTGCCCGTTCACCGAGCGTCGACCGGAGAGAAGAGCCAAGTTGTCCCCGACCACCAGCGAGACCGCACAGGGCGGCCGCCGACTCGTCATCGTCGAGTCGCCTGCCAAGGCGAAGACGATTAAGGGCTACCTCGGCCCGGGCTACGTGGTCGAGGCCAGCGTCGGGCACATCCGGGACCTGCCGAACGGTGCGGCCGAGGTCCCCGACAAGTACACCGGCGAGGTCCGGCGGCTCGGCGTGGACGTCGAGCACGACTTCCAGCCCGTCTATGTTGTGAACTCCGACAAGAAGAGCCAGGTCAAGAAGCTCAAGGAGCTGCTCGCCGACTCCGACGAGCTCTTCCTGGCCACCGATGAGGACCGCGAGGGCGAGGCCATCGCCTGGCACCTCCAGGAGGTCCTCAAGCCCAAGGTCCCGGTGCGCCGGATGGTCTTCCACGAGATCACCAAGGACGCCATCCGGGCCGCCGTGGCCAACCCGCGCGAGCTGAACCAGCGCCTGGTCGATGCCCAGGAGACCCGCCGCATCCTCGACCGCCTCTACGGCTACGAGGTCTCGCCGGTCCTGTGGAAGAAGGTCATGCGCGGTCTGTCCGCGGGCCGGGTCCAGTCCGTCGCCACCCGTCTCGTCGTCGAGCGCGAGCGCGAGCGCATCGCCTTCCGCTCCGCCGAGTACTGGGACCTCACCGGCACCTTCGCCACCGGCCGGGCCGGTGACGTCAGCGACCCCGGCACCCTTGGTGCCCGCCTTACGGCCGTCGACGGCCTCCGGGTCGCCCAGGGGCGCGATTTCACCTCGCTCGGGCAGCTCAAGGACGGCGTCAACGTCCTGCAGCTGGACGAGGCCGGCGCCCGCTCCCTGGCCACGGCTCTCGCCGACACCGCCTTCACGGTGCGCTCGGTCGAGTCCAAGCCGTACCGCCGCTCGCCGTACGCGCCGTTCCGTACGACGACCCTGCAGCAGGAGGCCAGCCGCAAGCTGGGCTTCGGGGCCAAGGCCACCATGCAGGTCGCGCAGAAGCTGTATGAGAACGGCTACATCACCTATATGCGTACGGACTCCACCGTCCTGTCGGACACGGCGGTCACGGCGGCCCGGGCGCAGGTCACGCAGCTGTACGGCGCCGACTATCTGCCCGACAAGCCGCGCACCTATGCGGGCAAGGTCAAGAACGCCCAGGAGGCGCACGAGGCCATCCGCCCCTCGGGAGACCGCTTCCGCACCCCGGCGGAGACCGGCCTTACGGGCGACCAGTTCCGGCTCTACGAGCTGATCTGGAAGCGGACCGTCGCCTCCCAGATGAAGGACGCGATCGGCAACTCGGTCACCGTCAAGATCGCCGGGCAGGCGAGCGACGGCCGGGACGCCGAGTTCTCCGCCTCCGGTAAGACGATCACCTTCCACGGCTTCATGAAGGCCTACGTGGAGGGCGCCGACGACCCGAACGCCGAGCTCGACGACCGCGAGCGCCGGCTGCCGCAGGTCACCGAGGGCGACCGGCTCACCGCCGAGGAGATCACCGCCGACGGCCACGCGACCAAGCCCCCGGCCCGCTACACCGAGGCGTCGCTGGTCAAGGAGCTCGAAGAGCGCGAGATCGGCCGCCCCTCGACCTACGCCACGATCCTGGGCACCATCCTCGACCGCGGCTATGTCTTCAAGAAGGGCACCGCGCTCGTGCCCTCCTTCCTGAGCTTCGCCGTGGTCAACCTGCTGGAGAAGCACTTCGGCCGGCTGGTCGACTACGACTTCACCGCCAAGATGGAGGACGATCTCGACCGCATCGCGCGCGGCGAGGCCGAGGCCGTGCCGTGGCTGAAGCGCTTCTACTTCGGCGAGGGCGCGCAGGCCGGCGCAGCCGAGGCCGGGAACGGCGACGGCGACCACCTCGGCGGCCTCAAGGAGCTGGTCACCGACCTGGGCGCGATCGATGCCCGGGAGATCTCGTCCTTCCCCGTGGGCGACGGCATCGTGCTGCGCGTCGGCCGCTACGGGCCGTACGTCGAGCGCCCGACGGAGATCGAGGGCGGCACCGGCCGGCGCGCCGACGTCCCCGACGACATGCCGCCGGACGAGCTGACCGTGGCGTACGCGGAGGAGCTGTTCGCCAAGCCGAGCGGTGAGTTCGAGCTGGGCCCCGACCCCGAGACCGGTCGCCTGATCGTGGCCAAGGACGGCCGCTACGGCCCGTACGTCACCGAGGTGCTCCCCGAGGACACTCCCAAGAGCGGTAAGAACGCCGTCAAGCCGCGCACCGCGTCCCTCCTCAAGTCGATGTCCCTGGACACGGTGACCCTGGAGGACGCGCTCAAGCTGATGTCGCTGCCGCGTGTGGTCGGCGCCGACCCCGAGGGTGTGGAGATCACCGCGCAGAACGGCCGCTACGGCCCGTACCTGAAGAAGGGCACGGACTCGCGGTCGCTGGAGAGCGAGGAGCAGCTCTTCACCATCACGCTCGAGCAGGCGCTGGCGATCTACGCCCAGCCCAAGCAGCGTGGCCGGGCAGCGGCCAAGCCGCCGCTGAAGGAGCTGGGCACCGACCCGGTCAGCGAGCGGCCCGTGGTGGTGAAGGACGGCCGCTTCGGCCCGTACGTCACGGACGGCGAGACCAACGCGACGCTGCGCCGCGACGACGACGTGGAGACCATCACGCCCGAGCGCGGCTTCGAGCTGCTCGCCGAGAAGCGCGCCAAGGGCCCGGCCAAGAAGACCGCCAAGAAGACGGCGGCGAAGAAGACCGCGGCCAAGAAGACGACGGCGACCAAGACGGCCGCCAAGAAGACCGCGGCGAAGAAGACGACTGCCAAGAAGACGACCGCGAAGACCGCCGCCAAGAAGACGGCAGCGGCCAAGAAGTCGTCGGCCAACGCCGAGTAGGAAAGCGGAGCAAGGCGGAGCAATCCCCGCGCCATCCACGGCTCACCGCCCGTTTGTTCGGCCGGGGGGCCGTGGATTCATGTGATCCGGATAGGCTGGCGGGATGACGCGAGAGCAGCCAACGGACGTGACCGCCACTTCCGGTGCCCTTGCCGCGGACTCCCGCGAGCGGGCCGTACGAGCCCTGCTGCGCTATCAGCCGCTGCGACGGCTCTGGAGCGCCCAACTCGTCGGCGGCGCGGGGGACGCGCTCGCCGTGCTGGTGCTGGTGCTGCTGACGCTGCAGGCGTCCGTGGCCGCCGACTCCTTCGGCGGCGGGTATCGCGGCGCGGCCTTCGCGGTCGCGGTGGTGCTGGGCGTACGGCTCCTGGCGACCGTGCTGTTCGGCGCGGTGCTCCTCGGGCCGCTCGCCGCGCTCATCGGCCCCTCCGGTCCGCTGGACCGCCGCTGGACCATGGTCGGCGCGGACGGTCTGCGGCTGGTGCTGCTCCTCATCGCGCCGCTGTGGATCGACTGGGCCCCGGCCGACGCCGTCGCCTGGCTGCTCATCACCACCTTCGTCCTCGGCGTCGCCGAGCGCTTCTGGACCGTCGCCAAGGACGGCGCCGCGCCCTCGCTGCTCCCGGCACCGCCCGCCGAGGGCGCGGCCGTGCGCCCGCTGCCCGACCACCTGGACGCGCTGCGCCGGCTCTCGCTCCGTACGAACTTCCTGACGCTGCCTATCGCCGCCGCCGGGCTGCTCGTCGTCACCCTCATCGGCAGGCTGCTGGGCACCGGCGTGGAGTGGTTCCACACCCACCAGGCCGCCCTCGGCTCGTACGTCGGCGCCGGACTCTTCGCCGCGTCGATCTCGATCCTCACCTTCCTCGAACTGCCCGGCGGGCAGACCAGCCGCACCCGCTCCCCCCTGGAGGGGCTGCGCCGGCCCCGCGCCGCCTCCGGGACCGGCGCCGACAAGGGCCGCACCGGTGCCGTTCCGCTGCTGGTGCTCGCCTGCGCCGGGGTGGCGGGCGCGATCGCCGCGGCCGTGGGCGTCGCCCCGCTGCAGGCCATGGACCTCGGCGGCGGGCCGGTCGCCTTCGCGCTGCTCGCCCTCGTTCTGGCCGGCGGTCCGGCCCTGGGCATCCGCTGGGCCCCGAAGGTTCTCCCCGGTCTGTCGCGGCGCAGGCTGCTGGCGCTGTCGGTCGCGCTGACCGGGCTCGCGCTGCTCACGGTGGGCCTGGTGCACGACACGACCACCGTCGTGTTGATCGCCCTGGTCGCGGGTGTGCTGGCCGGTATCGCCGCCCACACCGGCCACGCCCTCCTGGACCAGGAGTCCGAGGAGGCCCGCCGGTCCCGGATGACCGCGCATCTGCAGGCCGTCGTCCGTGTCAGCGTCGGGTTCGGCGCGGTCGTCGCGCCGCTGCTCGCCGCCGTCATCGGACCGCACCGGCTCGGCAGCGGTGATTTCGTCTTCGCCCACGGCGGCGCGGCGTTCACCCTGATGCTGGTGGGCGCGCTGCTGCTGCCCGTCGCCGCGCTGGTCCTCGGCCGGACCGACGACCGGCAGGGAGTGCCGCTGCGGCGCGATCTGCGCGAGGCGCTGCTCGGCGGCGGGGGCGCGGACGAGGGCCCGACCGCCACCGGTTTCTTCATCGCCATCGAGGGCGGCGACGGCTCGGGCAAGTCCACGCAGGTGGAGGCGCTGGCCGAGTGGATAAGGGCCAAGGGCCACGAGGTCGTGGTGACCCGTGAGCCGGGCGCGACCGCGATCGGCAAGCGGCTCCGCTCGATCCTGCTCGACGTCTCGTCCGCCGGGATCTCGCACCGCGCCGAGGCGCTGCTGTACGCGGCGGACCGCGCCGAGCACGTCGACACAGTGGTCCGCCCGGCGCTGGAGCGCGGCGCGGTCGTCATCTCCGACCGCTACATCGACTCGTCCGTGGCCTACCAGGGCGCGGGGCGCGACCTCGCCGCGACCGAGATCGCCCGTATCTCGCGCTGGGCGACGAACGGCCTGGTGCCGCATCTGACGGTGCTGCTGGACGTCTCGCCGGAGACCGCGCGCGAGCGCTTCACCGAGGCCCCGGACCGGCTCGAGTCCGAGCCCGCCGAGTTCCACCAGCGCGTACGGTCCGGATTCCTGGCCCTCGCCGCAGCCGACCCGGCCCGCTACCTCGTCGTCGACGCCGGGCAGCTCCCGGAGGCGGTCACCTCCGTGGTGCGCCACCGCCTGGACCAGATGCTGCCGCTGTCCGAGGCGGAGGTGAAGGCCCAGGCGGAGGCCCGTAAGGCCGCCGAGGAGGAGGCCCGTCGCCGGGCCGAGGAAGAGGCCGCCCGTAAGGCCGAGGAGGAGCGGCTGGAGCGCGAGCGCCAGGAGGTGCTCGCCAAGGCGCGCGCCGAGGAGGAGGAGCGCAAGCGCCGCGAGCTGGAGGAGGCCCGCCAGCGCGAGGCCGAGCGGCAGGCGGAGGCGGCCCGTCAGCGGGCCGAGGACGCGCGCCGCAGGGCCGAGGAGGACCGCAAACGCATCGAGGCCGAGGACCGCGCCCGCGCCGCCGACGAGGAGCGGCGCCGCCTGGAGGCGGAGGCGGAGGCCCTGCGGCGGGCCGAGGCCGACGCGCGCCGCCAGGAGGAGCAGCGCAAGGCCGAGGAGGCGCTGCTGCGGGCGGAGCAGGCGCGGCTGGCGGCGGACGCGGCGGATGCGGCGGCCTCCTCCGGGGCCGAGGCGCCGACCGTGGAGACCCAGACCCCGGCGCCGCCGCCCCACGACGCGGACGGCTCGCGGGGCGCGGGCGGTTCCCAGGACACCGGCGGCGCCCGGGACGCGGCGGGCCGCGCCTCCGACGACCCGGACTCGACGAAGACGGTCCAGACGCCGCGGTTCGACCCGTGGGCGGAGTACGTCGGAGAGGGCGGCTCCGGCCGTCCCGCCGCCGGGCCGGACGCGGACGAGACCACGGTGCTGCCGCCCGTGCCTCCCCAGAACGGCCCGGACGCCGGGGACACCGCCGTGCTGCCGCCCGTACGGCCCCAGGACGGCCCGGAGCGCCGGGGCGGCCCTGACGCCGAGGAGACGGCCGTCCTGCCCCAGCCGCCCGCCGAGCCGCCCACGAACGCGGCCGACGAGACGGCCGTGCTGCCGCCCGTACGGGACGAGCGATCCGCCGACCCGGCGGACCGGGTCCCGCCGTGGCTGTTCCGGCCGGACGAGGGCCAGGAGCAGGCGCAGGGCCAGGGCGAGGGGAACGAGCGCACGCGCGAGATGCCCCAGTACGGCCAGGGCCAGGGCCAGACCGGTGCGGAGTCGCCGCGTCCGCGCCGCCGCCGTCCCGAGTGGGCGGAGGAGACCCCGCTGGACGACCTCCCGTCGCTGGCCGACGAGCTGCTCGGCCCGCGCGACGACGAGGACGGCCGGCGCCGCTGACGGCAGGGCGGTGCGGTAGGGCGCTGGCGGGTGGTCGCTGACGGCAGGCGCTGAGGAGGCCTGCTGGCGGGTAGCCGCTGACGGCAGGGCACCGACGGTAGGGCGCTGGCGGGTAGCCGCTGACGGCGGGGCACCGACGGAGGCCCGCTGGCGGGGCCCCGCTGACGGTCCGCCCCGCCGGGCGCCCTCGTCGACGGTCGTGCTCGGCTGTCGGTGGGGTGGCCCACAATGGGTTGCCGTAAGCACGAACGGCGGAGGCAGCCATGGCGGTGTGGGACGACCTGGTCGGGCAGGACCGAGTAGCGGCCCAGCTCACGGCTGCCGCGGGGGATGCGGACGCCCTGGTCACGGCGGCGGGCGAGGCGACCCCGGCCCAGGAGCCCATGGCGTCGTCCAAGATGACCCACGCCTGGCTGTTCACCGGCCCGCCCGGCTCCGGCCGGGCCACCGCGGCCCGCGCCTTCGCCGCCGCGCTGCAGTGCGTCAGCCCGGACCGGGCGCTCGGCGGCGCCCCCGGCTGCGGCTTCTGCGACGGCTGTCACACCGCCCTCGTCGGCACCCACGCCGATGTGGAGGTGGTCCGTACGGACATGCTCACCATCGGCGTCAAGGAGACCCGGGAACTCGTGCGCCGTGCTCAGCTCTCGCCCGCCGGCGGCCGGTGGCAGGTGATCGTCATGGAGGACGCCGACCGCCTTACCGAGGGCGCGGGCAATGTTCTCCTCAAGGCCGTCGAGGAGCCCGCGCCGCGCACCGTATGGCTGCTGTGCACGCCCTCGCTGGAGGATGTGCTGCCCACGATCCGCTCCCGCTGCCGTCTCCTCACCCTCCGCACGCCCCCGGTGGAGGCCGTAGCGGACATCCTCGTCCGGCGTGACGGCATCGAGCCCGAGCTCGCCGCCTCCGCCGCCCGCGCCACCCAGGGCCATATCGACCGCGCCCGCCGACTGGCCACCGACGAGCGGGCCCGCGCCCGCCGCGCCGCCGTCCTGAAGCTCCCGCTGCGCGTCGACGACGTGGGCGGCTGCCTCAAGGCGGCCCAGGAGCTGATCGACGCGGCGGCCGAGGACGCCAAGCAGGTGGCGGAGGAGGTCGATGTCAAGGAGACCGAGGAGCTGCGCGCCGCCCTGGGCGCCGCCGCCGGTACGGGCGGGCGGCTGCCGCGCGGCACGGCCGGGGCCATGAAGGATCTCCAGGACCGTCAGAAGCGCCGTGCCACCCGCACCCAGCGCGACACCCTCGACCTCGCGCTCACCGATCTGATCGCCTTCTACCGCGATGTGCTGGCCCTCCAGCTCGGCTCCCAGGTCGCGCTCGCCAACACCGACGTACGGGACGCGCTGGACCGGATCGCCTCGGGCTCGAAGCCCGAGCGGACGCTGCGCCGGATCGAGGCGATCACGGCGTGCCGTCAGGCGCTGGACAGCAATGTGGCGCCGCTGCTGGCGGTCGAGGCGATGACCATGGCGCTGCGGGCCGGCTGAGTCACCCGTACGGGTTCGCTCCCGGGCGCATGAAGCGTGTTCGGGTGGATACCCTCCGTAAGGGGGCAAACCGGCCGCATCTCCAGGACGCGATCTCCAGGGCCCGCTCCAGGGCCCGCTCCAGGGCCCGATCTCCAGGATCCGAGCGATCAGGGCGATCACCCTGGCGACCCTGACCACCCGGATCACCTTGTTCGACGTGATCCGGATGATCCGACCGGTGCGATCCCGCGACTCGACCGCGCGAACCGAGGGATCAGCCCATGAACACCCCGCACAGCAGCCGCCCGCTCCGGACCCTCGGCGCCGCCCTCGCCTCCGCCGCCCTGCTGTCCTCCGGCTGCTCCGCCGACGCCTCCTCGCCGCCCGCCGCGTCGATGTCGAAGAAGGCCGTCCCCGCCGCCCTCAGGCCGTACTACGAGCAGTCGCTGAGCTGGCGCCCCTGCGGCGGCGCGGACTTCGAATGCGCCACACTCAAGGCCCCGCTCGACTACGCGAGACCCGGCACCGGCCCGGACCTGAGACTCGCCGTCTCCCGTAAGAAGGCGACCGGCCCCGGCCGCCCCCTCGGCTCGCTCCTGGTGAACCCCGGTGGCCCCGGCGGCTCCGCGGTCGGCTATCTGCAGAGCTTCGCGGCCGTGGGCTACCCGACCCGGGTGCGCGCCCGCTACGACATGGTGGCGATGGACCCGCGCGGCGTGGCCGACAGCGAGCCCGTCACCTGTCTGAGCAACAAGCAGATGGACGCCTTCACCCAGACCGACCAGACGCCCGACGGCCGTGGCGAGACCACTCGTCTCGTCGCCGCCTACAAGAAGTTCGCCCATGGCTGCTCGGCCCGCTCCGGCCGGATCCTCCGCCATGTCTCGACGGTCGAGGCGGCCCGCGACATGGATGTGCTGCGGGCCGCGCTGGGCGACCGGAAGCTCCATTACGTCGGCGCCTCCTACGGCACCTTCCTCGGCGCGACCTACGCCGACCTCTACCCCCACCGCGTCGGCCGTCTCGTCCTCGACGGCGCCCTCGACCCGACGCTGTCCTCCCGGCGCATCAACCGCGACCAGACCGCCGGTTTCGAAACCGCCTTCACCGCCTTCGCCGAGGACTGCGTACGCCGCACCGGCTGCCCCCTCGGCACCGGCTCCGTGGCCGCCGCCCGCGACCGGCTCAGCGCCTTCTTCACCCGCCTCGACTCCCACCCGGTCCCCACCGGCGAGTCCCGCGCCCTGGGCGAGCCCCTCGCGACCATGGGCGTGATCTCCGCCATGTACGACGAGACCGCCTGGCCCCAGCTGCGCACCGCCCTCCGCTCCGCGATGCGCGGCCACGGCGCCGGTCTGCTCAGCCTGGCCGACCTCTACTACGAGCGCGACACCGACGGCTCGTACGCCAACCTCATGTATGCCAACCCCGCCGTCAACTGCCTCGACCTCCCACCCGCCTTCCGCACCCCCGCCGAGGTCAAGAAGTCCCTCCCCGCCTTCCGGAAGGCATCCCCCGTCTTCGGCGGTGCCCTCGCCTGGGCGGCCCTGAACTGCGCCTACTGGCCCGTCCGCCCGACCGGCACCCCCCACGCCCTGCACGCCAAGGGCGCCGCCCCCATCGTCGTCGTCGGCACCACCCGAGACCCCGCCACCCCCTACCCCTGGGCCCGTGCCCTGGCCGCCCAGCTCTCCTCCGCAACCCTCCTCACCTACGACGGTGACGGCCATACGGCCTACGGCCGCGGCAGCAGCTGCGTCGACGGCGCGATCAACACCTACCTCCTCACCGGCCGCCCACCCGCCCCCCACACCCGCTGCCGCTGACCAGCCCCGGCCCCGCCTGGGCCCCACCCGGCCCCGTACGGAGCACCCCTCGAAACTGTGTAGACTTGGCGACGCTGCTGCTGCCAATCTGGCACCGCAGCATGCCGCCTTAGCTCAGTCGGCCAGAGCGACGCACTCGTAATGCGTAGGTCAAGGGTTCGATTCCCTTAGGCGGCTCCGGCAAAGGCCAGGTCACATAATCCGTGACCTGGCCTTTTGTGTTGCTCAGGGCATGACGCGTCACACGACCGGGCTGCCGTGGGGGGATTGCGTGAGCGGTGCGGTGCGGTGCCCTACTTCTTGGGGCTCTTCCGCTTGCCCTTCCTCTCGGCCCTGGCCTCGGATTTCGCCGTGTCCTTGGCCATTTTGGCGGTTTACGCACCTCCTCCGCCTCGGACTTCCGCTGCAGCGGAACCAGCTTGGCGGTGGCCTCGGCCGCGTTCTTGCTGACCTGCGGCAGGACGCTCTGGTAAATATCCCGCGTGATCCGGGTGCCGCTGTGCCCGAGCGTGTCCAACACGACCTTCACGTCTATGCCGGCGGCGAGCATAAGCGTGGCCGCCCCCGTGCCGGAGGTCGTGCAGCCGGACCGGCGGGAGCCCGGAGGTGCCGACAAGCCAACGCCCTTTCGGTGTAGTCGGCTTGGGCAAGTACGGCTTCCTCGCGTTCGGCCTGGTTGGGCGCCGTCTCGGCTTTCCAGCGCTCGTGCTTCGCGCCCTTCAGGGCGGCCAGGGCGGCGCGCTGGTGGTGGACGTGGGCGCGGAAGTTGGGGAGCTTGTCGTCTTCCATGCCGAAGTCCTCTCTGTCGCCGGTGAACCAGAGCATGGCGTCCCAGGTCGGTTCGGAGTCCTGCGAGGCCCTGACCCATCTCATGGAGGGCATGACCTCCGACCGCACCCGCAAGGCGATCACTTCCCTCCGATCGCGCGGCGGGCTCGCCTTCTGGCTGCGCTGAAGGAGGACGACGCGGTTGGTGGCCGTGTCGTGGACGATGACGGCGGCGACCGGCAGGGTCATGGATTCGATTGCGGCGGGAGGGCTTTGGGCTGGTCATCGGTCTAGCGGAACAGTGTGCCGGTTGTGTTGCCAAAAGGATCCGGGGCATGCAGGACGACGATGCCGGAGGGGCCCTCGTGGCTTCCTTACAGCCGTTCCCGCGCGTTCCCCACCGTGTACCTCAGTGTCGGTAGGTCACATGGATCTTTCGGTGAGAGCAGCGCTAAACCTTCGGTTGCCCCATGCTCACCATCGGTGATCCTGCGTCAGGCTGTGAGGGCGGTCCGTGTCGGCATCAGACAAGAGTGACTCTGCTGTTGGCTCGGTGCCCGTCCCGCAAGAGATTACGATCGCGGTCGATTCAGCCGTTCAAACGGCACTGGCTAATTGGCTCACCGACTCGGGGACGATCCTGCACTTCGACCGGTGGATCACTCCGGGACTGAGGGGTGCCGGCGCGGGTCGCGGACTGGGCGGTACGGAGGGCGGTGCGCCGGTCCGGGTCGGCAGCGAGCTGTTTCTAGAGCGTGCCGAAGAATCTGGTGGCCACGTCGGGGGCGACCAGCCAGAGGCAGCCGACGATGGCGGTGGCACCGGCCGAGAACACATCTCCTGCCCAACACGCCTTGTCTACGCGACTGCCGAGACGGTACTGCCGAGTTGTCTGCTCGACCGCCATCGGACGTCAGCAAGCCTCATGCAAGATCGAGGCTAGACACGGACAGCGACCTCGCCAGATAGACGCCCAAGGTTCTGCGCTACCGGTTCCCGCGCCTACCGGCCGTACTCGCATGAGGCCAGCGCATATGCCGCGTGAAGATCCCCTGCACCTCTGGGCTTGGGCAAACGGAAGCGGCCGCGCCTTCGCTTGAATACTCTCCTTGCCCCACCCGACTGGGCCCACGACGCGCAGTCCCGCCAAGCCCCGAGGGGAGGTGCAGCCCAGCAGTCCACCGGATCTGTGGAACCCGGCGCGACAGTCGGCATGTGAACCTGACCTGCTCACCTCACGGACAGGAATGTACGCGATATCGCCGGCGCACGGTCACCCGTTCAGAGTGTTGAAACAACGAGGCTGGTGGCGTGGATGCATCGAGCAGCCCAAGGTGGGGGCACCGCAAAGGGCAAAAAACTTAATACAAACATTCTTCACACGATTGGGTGACTCGGTTAGGGGCGGGGTCTTTGGATCTTTCTGGATCGCCATAATCGTTCGCGCATGAGCGGTGAAGATTGGAGCGCGAATCATGTCGGATATCTTCGATCACATCGAATGGGAAGTTCGCAAGATTTTCGGGGGAGTGCCGGTTTGCGTGCATGTTGGGGATGTCAAGGAGTGCGAGATCAAGCGGCATCCCCCTTATCCGAAGTTCCGTGCCGAGGCGATCTCGGCGGGAGTCCGGTCAGCTCCGAGCTCCCGTCTGTGGGAGTCCATGATTGCGATGGGTAGGCTGTGTGACATGGATGGTGACGACACGTGGCGGTTGGTTATCCTCGACTGCATCGTTCCATGTTTCCGTTCACTTTCCTCGCGAATCTCCCGTGATTTCCGAGTCGAACGTGAAGAAATTCGGTCGGCCATGGTGGCAACCGCATTGGAGGTATGGGCAGACACTGCCATGGGCGTTCCGCCGCGCCATGTCAGGGATCGAATGGTGAAGGCAGCCTTCGAGGTGGCCTTCCGGCGTGGGAATGCTACCTCGTCGGAGTATTCGATGGACGACATCGAAATATTCGTCCAGTCGGAAATGGCCACCCAGGGCTCCGCGCTGAGGGCATCTTCGATCATCGATTTCAACAGCATCCGTGACACAGATGTCGCAGAACAGATCAGGGGTGAACGACTCGGGGCGCTGCTTCAGAGGCTGGGCTACTTCGACGCCGTGCGGGGCTTTCATGATGAACTTCGCGCTGGTCGTCGTTCGGGATCGGTCGGGCAGACGGTGCGGACCTCAAGGCTGGCCCGATCCCGGATTTCCAACCCGAACCTGTACTACTATGCTTCAGACCTCTACCCCTCGTTCATCGGGCTCCGAAAAGCCGCAGACGTGATGGGGATCGCTGAGTCTGCCGCACATCGACTTATCAGGGCAGGGCAGTTCCCTTTCCCTGTGGCGAGGGCGGGACGGAGCTACAAAGTATCCGTCAAGGCTCTCATGCACTTCAAGGATATTCCGGATGCCATCGTACATGTCGATGACATTGAGAGTGGTGCCCTCCATGCGAGCGGCGGCGTACGGTGAGCCAGACTGTCGTCAGCGACGGCTTTGCCCCTCCTGAGCTGCGGAGAGTCTGGTAATCCAAGTCTCTGTGGTCGGTCGAGGGGCGCGAGGTCATCGGTACTCAAAGGCTGAGTAGAACCACCTGGCGAGTGTTCTGGTTGAACGAGCTCTGTAGGCCGTGTCTTTCGGGGTGAGGCGGGCGCGCCGCCTGTAGCAGCACATTGTTGTGGTCAAGCCGAGAGAGGTCAGGCAGTTGTGGGGTTTCGTTCGAGCTCCTCGGCAGTCAGGCAACTCTCCCAAGAGGGGGGCTCCGGGATAGCGCCAAGTCCGGAGGTGGCGTCCGGGGCGATCGGGTGTTCCTGGAGGCGCTGGGGCAGCCGGGTGTGGTCTCCGCGGAGCTGTGAGGACCACGCTCGGTGTGTCTGCTTGGGGGCCCAGGTCACACAGAGTGTGACCTGGGCCTTCTCTCGTTTGGTACGCATGCCTTGACCTGGCTCGTGCCGGACATCGTCGGGGTTGTCGTGTCGTCGTCGGTGCCGTGCCGGGCCTTGTGGGGCTGTCCCCCGTGCGAGCTACGTGTAGGTGTCCACCGTGTGGTGACGATTCCGGGGGGCCGGATCCGTAGCGTTCCTGATCGCCGCGGCGCTTCGGCTGCGGATGTGGCGGCGTATTGCATTGACCGCCACTAAAAGCAGCCTTTTCGGCGTCAATTCTCTTACTGGGGAGCAAACATGGTCCGCAATGGTCGGCTGTCCGCTGTGCTCGCGCTGTCGTGTGCCGTGGCAGGTGTGGGGCTTGTCGGCTGTGAGGACTCCACGAAGGCGGATGCGGACGCATCCGCGGGTGGGAGGTCCGCTGCTGCTCCGGGGAAGGCGGCTGATGAGGGCTTGCTCACCGGTACCAAGAAGATCGAGGTCGGCGGCCGGTTGGTGAACGTGTCCTGTTCGGGGACTTCGGCGGACGGCAGGCCGGTCATCATGCTGCTGGCCGGGGGTGGCGACGGGCTGGAGAAGGTGGCCGGGATCCAGAAGACCCTGAGCAAGAAGAACCGGGTCTGTTCCTACGACCGGCTCGGCGAAGGCGCCAGCGATCAGCCCGATGGGCCTCAGACGCTCGACAGCACGGGGAAGGTTCTGACCGCGGTGCTCGATCGTGTCGCCGGTGACGGTCCGGTCGTGCTGGCGGGGCATTCGCTGGGCGGGCTGATCGCCGCCCGGTATGCCCCCGGCCATCAGGACAGGGTCAGGGGGCTGGTCTTGATGGACGCCACCTCACCGACCCAGACCGCCGATCTCAACAAGGGAATTCCTGAATCCGCCACTGGCCCGGCGGTCGCATTGCGTGATCAGACCCTCGCGATCCTTCACGGAGGGGAGCCGGAGATGCTCACGGTGCCGGACGGGAAGGTCCGTTCCGCCGGGGACATCCCGGTGGAGGTGATCCACCACGGGAAGCAATACCTCGCGGCGGTGCCCGAATACGGGCCTGGCCTGGAGCGGGCGTGGTCCAACGGTCAGCGCAAGTGGCTCTCGGTCTCCAGCCACAGCAGGCTGAGCACCGCCAAGAACAGCGAGCACTACATCTACGTCGACCAGCCTGACGTTGCCGTCCAGGCGATCGAGCGCGTCACCTCACAGGCCGCGGACCGCGCGTAGGACGCGCGTTGGAGATCTCCCTGCGTAGCGTTCCCTTCGGCCGCGGTGATTTGGCTGTGGAGGGACGGAGGAGCCGATGATGAGACCGGTGCCGGTGCCGGTGATCGCTGTTCGGCGGGTGCCGGAGCTGTGGCGCCGGTTCGATGTCACGGTCCGGGATCTGCCGCTCGGGCTGCTGATCCTCGCCGCGGCGCTCGTACCGGCGTTCCACAACCACGGGACGCAGCTCGGCGGCCTGCCGGGCCGTCCCTTCGACGCACTGGCCGTCGTGGCGGTCGCCCTCCAGTGCCTTCCGCTCGCCGTGCGGCGGCGGTGGCCGGTCGTCTGTCTCGCCCTGGTGTCGGTCGGCTTCGCCGTCGACCAGCTCCGCGGCTACCACTCGTTCGCGGGTACCGCGGTGCCCGTCGCGCTGCTGAGCGTGGCGTCCCATCTGGAACGGCACCGGCGCGCCACCGCGCTGCTCTTCTCCGCGGCGTATGTGCCGCTGGCGGTCGCGCTCTACCGGCTCGGTTCGGGCGCCGAATCGCCGGGTGAGTTCGTGCTGTACTACCTGGCGCTGGCCCTCCCGTGGGGCATGGGGTCGTGGCTGCGCTCCACCCGGGCCGCGGAGGCCGAACGCCGCCGCCTCGTCGCCGAGCACACCCGCACCGCCGAACGTGCCCGCATCGCCCGTGAGCTCCACGACGTCGTGACACATCACGTGACCGCGATGGTCGTGCAGGCCGAGGCGGCACGCTATCTGACCGCCGCGCCCGACCGGCTCGACCAGGCCCTGACCGCCGTCACCGACACCGGCCGACGGGCCATCACCGACCTGCGGCACCTGCTCGATCTGCTCAACCCCGACTACGGCACCGAGGGCAGGACGCCGGCCGTCGGCAGGCTTCTGACGCTCGTGGAGCAGACCCGCCGGGCCGGGCAGCCGGTGGAGTTCACCGAGGAGGGCACGCCGGCGGAGTCGACCGGCAGCGCCGACCTCGTGGCCTACCGGATCGTGCAGGAGGCCCTGACGAACGCCCTCAAGTACGCTCACGGCAGCCGCACCTCGGTCCAGGTGCACCACGGCGCAAGGGAGATCACCGTGGAGGTCAGCACGGACGGTTCCGGCTCACGGGCCGGGTCCCCCGCCGGGTCCCCCGCCGGGTCCCCCGCCGGGTCCCCCGCCGGGTCCCCCGCCGGGTCTCCCGGCGGGAGCGGGCGGGGCCTGGCCGGGCTGCGCGAACGGGTCGACGTCCTGGGCGGCGACTTCAACGCGGGCGTGCGGACGGGCGGCGGCTTCGTCGTACGGGCACGGATACCCGCGGGGAGCCCGTCGTGACCGAGCCGATCCGGGTCCTGGTCTGTGACGACCAGGTGCTGGTCCGCACCGGGCTGGTGACGATCATCGACGCTCAGCCCGACCTCGAAGTGGTGGGTGAGTGCGGGGACGGGCAGGCCGCGGTCGAGCTCGCCGGCCGGCTGCGCCCGGAGGTCGTGGTGATGGACGTACGCATGCCGGTGCTCGACGGCATCGAGGCCACCCGCCTGCTGGCCGGTGCCGGGGTGCCGCATCCCGTCAAGGTGCTCGTGGTGACCACGTTCAACCTGGACGAGTACGTCTACGAGGCGTTGCGCGCGGGAGCGAGCGGGTTTCTGCTCAAGGACGCGCCGCCGTCCCAACTGCTCCACGGCATCCGGACCGTGGCCAGCGGGGCGGCACTGCTGGACCCCGAGGTGACGCGGCAGCTCGTGGGCACGTACGCCGCCCGCATCCGGCCCGCCGAGGGTCCCCCGCGCGACATCCCGCTGACCCCTCGCGAACTGGAAGTCCTCCGCCTCATCGCGAACGGCCTCTCCAACAGCGAAATCGCCGTGACCCTCGTGATAAGCCAGGAGACCGTCAAGACCTTCGTGTCACGCATCCTCGCCAAGCTCGGACTCCGCGACCGCGTCCAGGCGGTCGTCTACGCCTACCGCCAGGGTCTGGTGACCTGAGGCGCCGCGCGGGTGGCCGGGGCGCGCGGAACCCCAGCTCGGACCGGGTCCGAGCTGGGGTTCTTTATGCCGTCAGCCGTGTTGTCAGCTGTTGATGGGGGGCTTGGAGGACCAGGCCGTCAGCGACAGGGTGCCGTTGTCGAGGTCCTCGCCGAAGGCGACGGTGCTGTGGGAGTTGCTGCCCGTCGGGGAGATCTGCAGGTACTTCGCGTGGGCGGTCGAGGCGCCGGTGGTGGTCCACACCAGGTCGGCCCAGGCGCTCTTGCCCGGTCCGAGGGTGATCGGGTGGGAGCCCGGGTCGGTGGCGAAGTAGGTGCTGCCGTGGCGGGCGGTGGTCTCGATGGCGGTGTGTCCGGCGCCCTCCAGGGCCAGCCCGGCATAGCCGCTGATCACGCAGGTCTCGTCGCCGGTGTTCTTCACCCGCAGGAACGTGCCCCGGTGGTTCATCCCCGCCTGGGAGGTACCGGCCGAGTCCAGGGTCGCCCGCAGCGTCCCCGGCTGGCATTCGGCGGTCGCCTGCGCCTTGTCGGACCCCGAGCCCAGGGCCGTTGCCTGCTTGCCGGTCTGGCCCGCCTGGTTGTGGACCGAGGCGTCCGACTGCGACGACTTCGCGGAGGACGACGCGTGGGAGGAGGAGTTCCCCTTGGCGTCGGACGACGAGTCGTTGCTCCCGCAGGCGGTGAGGGCGACGGCCGAGGCGGCGGCGATCAGCGCGGCCACACCGGCCTTGCGGACTCGGCGGTTGAGAATGTGGTGCGACATGACGACCCCCATGGGCTTCCGGTTTGTGCGGTTCCTGCTCACGCACCATCCATGGTGTCGGCCGCCGCTGGCGTTCTCTTAACGACCGCTGCCGATTCGCTAACGTCCGGCTAACGCCCGCCGTCACCCCTCGGCCGGGGTCCAGTCGGCCACGAGGTCCAGGAGACCGGGGAAGCGGGCGTTGAGGTCGGCGATCCGGACGTGGCTGCGGCGCTCCAGGCCGTATTGGCGCTGGCGGGTGATGCCTGCCTCGCGGAGGGCCTTGAAGTGGTGGGTGAGCGAGGACTTGGGGCGGTCCAGACCGAACCAGCCGCAGGTGTGATCGAACCGCTCCGATTCGAGGAGCAGTTTGCGCACGATGCGGAGGCGGAGGGGGTCGCTCAGGGCACCCAGGACCGTCTCCAGGCGGATCTCCTCCACGGCCGGCTCCGGGAGCGGGGGCGGCAGGTCGGGGGGTTCGGGGAGCGCCTTGATGGCGGGGCGGGCGCTTTGGGGCGATGGTGCCGTGTGGGCTGTCCGGGTGGTCATCGGCGGGGTCCTCGTCGCGCGGCTCACTGTACGAGTCCGATCGTACTGCATGCTAAGTTCGACTCAAGTCGTACTGAGGTCGTCGGGAGGAGCTGTCGTGACGGGGAGTCGGACCGTGGCGGTGTCGGGTGCGCGGGAGGCGCATGAGGAGAGGGAGGACGGAGCGGCCCCGACCCGCTGGGTGTGGACGGCCGCATGGCCGGTCACCGCCGTGTTCGTCCTCTCGAACGCGGCGACGCCGCTGTATGTGCGGTGGCAGCGCGAAATCGGGTTCTCCAAGGGCACTCTGACGGTGATCTTCGCCTGCTACATCGTCGGGCTGCTCGGTTCGCTGCTGGTCTCGGGCGTGGTGTCGGACCGGGTGGGACGGAAGCCCGTGCTGCTGCCCGCGCTCGGGCTCGCGATGGCGGCATGCGCGATCTTCGCGAGCGCGTCGGCCGTGGCGGCGCTGATCGTGGCGCGGCTGTTCAGCGGGATCGCGGTGGGCGCCGTCGTCTCCGCCGGGATGGCGGCGGTGACCGATGTGGCCGGGCCGGGGCGACGGCGGCTGGCGGCGCTGCTGGCCTCGTGCGCGATGGTGTTCGGGGCCGGGCTGGGGCCCTTGCTCGCCGGGGTGCTGGGCAAGGGGGTGTTCGTCCTGGAGGCGGTGCTGCTGGCGGCGGCCGTCCTGGTCGTGGCACGGATGCCGGTGCGGCGTCCCGTCACGCCCGCGAAGGGGGCGTGGGTGCGGATACCCGGGGTGCCGCGGGGGAGCGGCGGGCAACTCCTCATGGGCATCGCCGTCTTCGCGCCCGGCATCACCGCCACCTCCTTCGTGCTGTCCCTCGGGCCGTCGCTGCTCTCGGGGTTGCTGGACACCACCAGCCCGGTGGCCGCGGGGGCCATGGCCTTCGTGATGTTCCTCACCGCGACCGGTGCGCAGTTCGCGGTCCAGCGGCTGGACCGGCGGACGATCCTCATCGCCGGTGCCATCAGTACGACGATCGGCATGGGCGCGCTCGTCGCCGCCGTCCGCGCCTCGTCCGTACCGCTGCTCGTCGCCGCCGCGCTGCTGGCCGGGGCGGGGCAGGGGATGGGGCAGCTCGGTGGGTTGTCGCTGCTCAACTCCAGTGTTCCGGCGAGCCGTCTGGCGGAGGCCAACGCGGCGCTCAACGTCGGGGGCTATGTGCCCGCGGGCGTGCTGCCGGTAATGGCGGGTTACCTCAGCGATGCGGCGGGGCTGACGACGGGGGCGACCGTCTTCGGAGCCGTGCTCATGGCGTTGGCCCTCGTCGGGGGGCTGGTGGTCCTCGCCGGTCCGCCATCCGCCCGCAGGAAGTAGGCATGGGGGCATCGAGGGTGGGTAGGCGGGTCCCCAATCAGCCTATGCATGCAGCCGATACAGGGAGTGCGACGGTGAACGACACGGCACCCGTGACAATGTCGACACTGACGGCAGCCGAAGCTGAGCAAGCACATGGTGTTCAGGTACGTGACATTGCACTGGATGGAATGGAGAACGCCGGACTGTCCGATCTGCCCACGGTGGACGATCCGGCAAAGGTGGCGCCCAAGGACGCGCGGGCGCTGACCAAGACGTTCCTGGACCGGCTGACGGAGCTGGAGGAGGGGACGCACGAGTACCAGTACGTGCGGAACACCCTCATCGAGCTCAACCTGTCGCTGGTCCGGTACGCCGCCCGGCGGTTCCACAACCGCTCGGTGGAGATGGAGGACATCGTCCAGGTCGGCACCATCGGGCTGATCAAGGCGATCGACCGGTTCGACCTGAGCCGCGAGGTCGAGTTCACCACCTTCGCCGTTCCGTACATCGTCGGCGAGATCAAGCGGTTCTTCCGCGACACCAGTTGGGCGGTGCATGTTCCCCGCCGTCTGCAGGAGTTGCGGATCGACCTCGCCAAGGCGAACGAGGAGCTGTTCCAGCGGCTGGACCGGTCGCCCACCACGGCCGAGCTCGCGGAGCATCTGCAGCTCAGCGAGGACGAGGTCGTCGACGGACTGGTGGCCAGCAACGGCTATCTCACCACCTCGCTGGACGCGCCCGCCGAGCAGGAGAGCGGGGCCACGCGGGTGACCACGTACGCGGACCGGTTCGGCGACGTCGACCCGGCCATGGAGGCCGTGGAGAATCTGCACGCGCTCAAGCCGCTGGTGGAAGAGCTCGGTGAGCGGGACCGCCGCATCTTGCAGCTACGGTTCGGCGAGGAGCTGACCCAGTCGGAGATCGGCGCCGAACTCGGCGTCTCCCAGATGCATGTCTCCCGGCTGCTCAGCCGCGCGCTGGGCCGGTTGCGGCGCGGAATGCTCGCCGACTAGGCACGCGAGACCCTCGCCGACCAGGCACGCGAGACCGAAGGGGCCCGGCCGGAGATTTCTCCGGCCGGGCCCCTTCGGTCTGCGCTGTGTCGGGTCTATCCGCACGGTCTTCGGGCTACCAGCGGTACCACCGTCCACGTCGCCCGCCGACCGTCGGCCGGGCGACGAAGCCGATCAGCCAGACGGCGAGCACGATGACCGCGATCCACCACAGAGCCTTCAAGGCGAATCCGGCGCCGAAGAGAAGCAGTGCGAGAAGAAGAACGACAAGCAGGGGAACCATGATTACCAACCTCCTCGACGCCGCGAGTACCCCATCGGGAATTTGGCACACCTGATCAATTCATGCTGTTTCGAACACTCCCGTTACCCCTGGTGGATGGATGGCGTGGCGTCTCACGGTCTGTGGAGGCAGGCTGGAGGGGCAGAGGTCAGAGGGTGATACGTCATGATCCAGTCAGCCGATATCCGTGAGTGGCGCGACCAGGATGTCGTCGATGAGCAGGGCCGCAAGATCGGGGTGCTCGAGGCGATCTACGTGGCCACCGCCACCGATGAACCCGCCATGGCCACGGTCCGCACCGGACTGCCCACCCGCCACCGGCTGGTGTTCGTCCCGGTGGACGACGCGGTGGTCGGGCCGGGCTATGTGAAGGTCTCCTACACACGGTCGCTGGTGAAGAAGGCCCCCTGGGTCGGCATCGACGATGTGCTGCCCGCGGAGCAGGAGGGGGCGATCTTCCAGCACTACGGGAAGACGTACCAGTCGGGTCCGGGCGGCGGGCGGCAGCTCGCACGCCGCTGATGGTCGAGGACGCTTGGCGATCGAGGGGAGGTGTCGGCCGTGGCGCTCTTCCTGTTCCTGGTGATCGTGGCCATCGTGCTCGGCCTCATCGGCTGGGTGGTGCACGGGCTGGGCTATCTGCTGGTCATCGGTGTGGTGGTGCTGGTGATCGACATCGTCCTCGGGCTGGTGCGGCTGGCGCGGAGGTCCCGGCGGCACCGGATCCGATGACGGGACGCGAAGCGGCCGGCGTCCCGTTCGGGGCGCACTCCGTCCCGTACGTCCCCGGCACACTCCGGCCCTCCGGCGACCCGGCGGCGGCCGACCGGCAGGTCCTGGAGCACTACCGGCGGTGGAAGGCGTTCTTCCTCCGGTCGGGCGATGAGGTGGGCGGCCGGGGCCGGTGCGCGGTGTTCACCCCCGACGCGGCGCACCCCTTCGTCGCCGAGGCCCAGGGCTACGGACTGGTGATCACCGCGCTGATGGCGGGCGCCGACCCCGACGCCCACGCCCTCTTCGACGGCATCCTCCGGCATGTCCTGGCCCACCCCTCCGTCAACCACCCCGATCTGCACGCCGCCCAGCAGGACGCCGGTGGCCGGGACGTCGGGGGTCGGGACTCCGCGACCGACGGCGACCTCGACATCGCGTACGGACTGCTGCTCGCGGACCGGCAGTGGGGCGGCGGCCACGGCGACTACAAGGCGCTCGCACTGCGGCGGATCGACGCCGTCATGGAGCGCGAGGTGCACCCCGGCACCCGGCTGACCAAGCTCGGCGACTGGTCCTCGGGCCGCTTCGACGAGGTCTCCCGTACGTCGGACTGGATGCCGGACCACTTCCGGGCGTTCCGCGCGGCGACCGGCGATCCGCGGTGGGACGAGGCGCTGGCCGCGCATCTGTCGCTGGCCGGTGCGCTGCGCACCCGCCATGCCCCGGCCACCGGGCTGCTCCCCGACTTCGTCGTGGACACCACATCCGGCGATCCGAGGCCCGCGCCGGGGAAGGTGCTGGAGAGCCCGCATGACGGCGACTACCACTGGAACGCCTGCCGCGTCCCCTGGCGGCTCGGCGCCGACGCGGTGACCAGCGGCGACGCACGGACCCGGGCCGCCGCGCGCGAGCTCAGCCGCTGGGCGAGGACGGCGACGGGCGGTGACCCCGGGGGCATCCGGAGCGGATACCGGCTCGACGGCACGGCCTATGGGGATGCCGGCTCGCCCGCCTTCTTCGCGCCCTTCGCGGTCGCCGCGATGACGGGGGGCGAGAAGGTTGATGACGGGGGCGAAGGGGAGGGCGAGGGGGCGCAGAGTTGGCTGGACGCGCTGTGGGCGCGGATGTGCGGCTCCCCGCCCGATCCGGCCCGCGCCTACGCGGCCGGGGTGCAACTCCAGTCGATGCTGGTGGTCAGCCAGAACTACTGGGTGCCGTAGGGGCGCCCGGCTCGGCCGGCGGAACGGCGTCGGCCCGTCGCACCACCGCCTCGCAGAGCGATTCCAGGGCGGCCCTCGCCGGGCAGTCGGGCAGCGTCGACAGGGCCGCGCGGGCGGCGTCGGCCTGACGGGCGGTCTCCTCGCGGGCCCGGTCCAGGGCGGGGTGGGTGCGCAGCCGCGCCACCGCCTCCGCGTACCCCGGCCGATCGGCGGGCCCGGTGAGCAGCTCGTACAGCTCCCGGTCCGCGAGATCCGCACGATCCATACGCACCCCCGCCCCCGCCTCCACCCGCTCCGCCAGCAGCAGCACAGGCAGGGTGGGGCGGCGGGCGGTCGGGGTCGCCACCTCGTCGGCGAGATGGCTCGCCACGCCCAGCCGTTCGCCGTATCGCGCGAGGGCGTCGACGGCGCTCGGGTCCGCACCCGAGACCAGCGCGCCCAGCCGTCCGGAGACGGCGGTCAGCGAGCCGGTCCGGCTCGCCAGCACCTCCAGATGGTGCTCGACGGGGTCGCGGCCGTCGCGCGGTCCGGCCGTCTCCAGGATCTGGCCGGTGACCTGCCGCCGGAACGCCTCGGCCTGGAGCCGTACGGCGTGTGGCCCCAGGTCGGCGAGGATGTGCGAGGCGCGGGCGAAGAGGAAGTCACCGATGAGCACCGCCACCGTGTTGTCCCAGTTGGCGTCCGGGCGCGGGGCGCCGCGCCGTACGGCCGCCTGGTCCCGTACGCCGTCGTGGTAGTACGTGGCCAGATGGGTCAGTTCGACGACGACGGCGGTGGGCACCACGCCCGGTGCGCCGGGGTCGCCGAACCGCGCCGCCAGCAGTACCAGCAGCGGCCGGAGCCGCCGCCCGGCCGTGCGGGTCAGCTCCCGCGCGGCCTCGTTGATGAACGGCACATCGCTCTTGGTGGCCTTCAACAGGCCCTCGTCGACCGCCGCTTGGCCGGCCCGGAGGCCGTCCGCCAGCGCGCGGTCCCGCACGGTCGACTGCATGGACAGAAATGTCTCATATGTCGTCGGTGACCGGTCTCAGGACGGCGGCTCAGGAATCCGGCGTGGCCGGAACCCTGGCCCGGATGCGGCTTCCCTGTCCGGGACGGCTGTCCACGTTCAGCGTGCCGCCCACCTCACGGGCCCGCTCCCGCATGGAGAGCAGCCCGAGATGGCCGGGGAAGGAGCCCTTGCAGTCGAAGCCCACGCCGTCGTCGGCGACCGTCAAGGTGACGGCGCCCGGTTCGTTGAGCAGATGGAGCCGTACGTTCCGGGCCTGCGAATGCTTGGCGATGTTGTGCAGCGACTCCTGGGCGATCCGGTACAGGGCGTGCTTGGCCTCCGGTGTGGTCTCCGGTTCGGCGTCCAGCTTCGCCTCGGTGGTGATCCCGTACCGGGCCCGGAGCGCCTCGACATGCTGGGTGAGCGCGGCGACCAGGCCCTCGGTCTCCAGGGATTCGGGCCGCAGTCGGCACAGCAGCGTCCGGGTCTCGGCGATCGCGGCGTCCGCGAGCCGCCGTATGTACTCGATGGGCTCGGCGAGTTCGGTCAGCTCGGCGAGGTCCACCACCTCCCCGACGGCCTCGTGGCCGCCCGCCGGATCGACCCATACCGCCCCTTCCACTGGGCTCGGCGTCTCGACCCGTCCCACCGGCTCCGCGCTGTCGATGTCGCGTTCCAGCATCTCGCGGGCGGTACGGGCACCCAGCGCGATGCCGTAGAGCGCCTGCGAGACCGAGTCGTGCAGCTCGCGCGAGATGCGCTGCCGCTCCTCCCGGACGGACCTCTCCTGGGTGGCCCCCTGCTGCCGGTCGTTCTCCACCGCGCAGGACGCATGCCCGGCGATCACCTCCAGGAGGGTGATGTCCGCCTCGCCGGGGTCGCGGCCGGGCGGGAAGTGGCAGCACATCGCGCCGATCGCGGTGGATTCGCGCAGCAGCGGCCAGGCGGCCACCGCGCCCCGCGCCGGGCCCTCGCCGTCCGCGCCGGTACGGCCGCCGCCGTGGATGACGGGCGCGGCCCCGGCGATCGCCTCCAGCGCCGGTTTCCGGGACGGCGGGGTGTGGCCGTGGCCGCCGCCGACCAGGCGCAGGTTCGCCGACGGTCCGGGCTCCAGCAGATAGACCGTGCAGCTCGCGGCGCCGGTACGGGCCACCGCGCCCGCGGCCAGGGAGTCCAGGGTCCGCCGTACGCAGGGGCCGGAGGAAGGGGTGAACCCCGAGGAACCAGACGAACCGGACGAGCCCCAAGGGGAACCCGAAGGTCCCGACGCTCCCGCGAGCCCCGACGCTCCCGCGAGCCCCGAAGCTCCCGCGAATCCCGAAGCTCCCGCGAAGCCGGAAGGCCCCGAAGGCCCCGAGGACCCGGAAGCGAACCCCGAAGGGTCCGGCAGGCCCGATGACCCCGAAGAGCCCGCGGAACCGCCGGAGCCCGGTCCGGCGGCCGCGGACGCCAGCCGCCGCAGATGTTCCCGGTGCCGGATCTGGGCGACCGCATGGGCCGCGGGGGCCGCGAAGCGTCCCACGGTGCTCACATCGGCATGGCTGAGCCGCCGCCCGCCGCCGCGGTTCGCCACCTCGATCACCCCCACGGGGTGGCCGCGCACCAGCAGCGGCGCGTCCAGCACCGAGGCCGGGACCGCGTGCCGGGGGTCCCGGCCGAGCCGGCGCGGCCGCCGGTCGTGGCTGGAGACCGTGGGCCGTCCGGCGCGGATCGCCTGGCGGGCGGGGGAGGAGCCGCCGGGCGTCAGGGGGCCGCTCGGCGCGGTCCATGGGGCGCCGTCGGTGGCTCGTATCGTCAGGACGTCGCCCGGCTCCAGCACCATCACCCGGGCCATATCGGCGCCCAGGAGCTCACGCACCCGGCGGGCGATCAGCCGGAGCGTGTCGTCGGCGGTCTCGCCCACCAGGATGTGTTGGGTGACCTCGGCGAGCGCGGTGGCGCTCCGTCGTCGCCGGATCGGGGTCCATCGTGTATTGATCACGCCGACCACCACTGCTCCCTCGTCGTCGACTCCGGTGCTTCCGGAGGGGTGAGTTCACCCGCCGGTACCAGGCCGGACTGCACCGCGTACACCGCCGCCTGGGTCCGGCTGTGCATCCCCAGCTTGGTCAGGATGTGGCTGACATACGTCTTCACCGTCTGCTGGCCGATCCGCAGATCGTGGGCGATCTCCTTGTTGGCCTTGCCGCGCGCGAGCATGGTGAGGACCTCGGTCTCCCGCTCGGTGAGCTGCTCCGGGCCGCTCGGCTCCCTGACCTGGCCCATCAGTCGGGAGATCGCGGCCGGGGAGACATGGATCTGGCCCACGGCCGCGGCCTTCACCGCGTTACGGAGGTCGTCGGCCTCGGCGTTCTTCAGCAGGAAGCCGATGGCCCCCGCCCGGACCGCGCCCATGACCATGGCGTCGTCGAGGGAGCTGGTCAGCGCCACCACCTCGACCTCGGGGAGGTCCTGGCGGATCTCCGCCGTGGCGGATACGCCGTCCATCACCGGCATCAGCAGATCCATCAGGACGACATCGGGGCACAGCTCCCGGGCCAGCCGTACGGCTTCCCGGCCGTTGGTCGTCTCGCCCACCACCTTGATTTCGTTGTCGAGCCCAAGGATCATGCGTAGGCCCTGCCGGACCACCGCATGGTCGTCTGCGATCAGCACGCGAAGCGCCACTTGGTTCACCTGCCCATGGAGTACATCGCCGCACGAGCGGAGACGGACGCGGAAACGGTCGCGATCAGCGGTTCGAAGAGGGGGAGGACCAGCAGGACGAGGACGCCCGCCACCCACCCGCTCAGGACGTCACTCACCCAGTGGGTGCCCAGATAGACGGTGGTCAGACCGATGCCGAGCGCCATCACACAGGCGACCAGCGCGCCCGTCCGCCGGTGGCGGCCGGCGAGATAGGCGACGGTGCCCCAGACGACGACGGCGTTGGCGGTGTGACCGGAGGGGAAGACCATTCCGCCGTGGAAGAGCTCGGCGGACCCGGGGGTCTGGGCGTAGTGGGGGCCCACCCGCCCGGTGAGGATCTTGACGGCGCCGACGCTCACATTGAGCAGCAGCAGCGCCACGCCCAGGACCAGCGGCGGACGAGGGCTTCTGGTCCGCCCACCGCGCCAGCAGGCCCAGGCCAGGGCGGCCAGGGCGGTGGGGCCGCGCTGGCCCGTGATGACGAAGGCGTCCAGGACCGGCCGGAGCTGCGGCCACTGTTTGTACGGCTTGAACAGGGCCACCTGCCAGTCGAGCCGGACGAGCTGCGAGCTGGTGAGGACGGCCGCGAGGACCGCCGCGTAACAGGCGGCGGCCACCAGGAAGGCGATCGTGTGTCCGCGACTGAGCGGGCGTCGGATCCGTCCATGGACTCGCATGGGGAGGGAACCCGTCTCGGTATGCCCGTGATTCCATCCTAAGGGGGACTTTCTACCCCATTCGGCCTTCGGTGGCCCCGCCCCGGGTGGTCCCGCCCCATTCGTACGGGCCCATACGGGGGAGAGCCCGTAGGACCCCGTAGACCCCGTAGACCCCGTACGGCCAAAGCGAACGGCCCCCGCGCCGGAGGGGGCCATGGTCATACCCGAACCCGAACCCGAAGCCGAGGCCGAACCCGAAGCCGAGGCCGAAGGCGGGCTCCGGGGTCAGCCCGTCACTCCTCCGGCCCCTCCGGCTGCGCGGGCTTGAAGCCGAATTCGGCGGCCCTCGCGACCGCCTCCAGCTGTGAGCGCGCGTCCAGCTTCTCCAGGATCCTGCGCACATGCGTGCGCACGGTGGCGTAGCTGATGCTCAGCCGCTCCGCGACGGCCCGGTTGTCCAGGCCCTGGCTCATCAGCGTGAGGATCTCCTGCTCACGCGGGGTCATGCTGTCCAGGCGCTCGGTCTGCTCGGCGGTCGACCGCGCGTCCTCGCGGTGTCGTGCCAGCACCTCCACCAGGGTGCTGGCCGGGATGAGGGTCTCGCCCTCGGCGGCCGAGCGGATGGCGGACGCGATCTCGTCGCCGCTCGCCGACTTCAGCAGATAGCCGCAGGCGCCCGCCTCCACCGCGGCCAGCAGCGCCGAGTCGCTGGCGTCGGCGCTGAGGATCACGATGGCGACGGAGGGGTCATGGGCCCGCATGCCGGCCGCCGCGTCGGCCCCGGTGCCGTCGGGCAGCCGGAAGTCGACCAGGGCCACATCGGGCTTCAGCTCCTTGGCCATGGGCACGGTCTCGGCGACCGAGTCGGCCCAGCCGACCACCGTCAGATCCGCGTACTCGGCCAGCAGGGCCCACAGCCCCTCGGCCACCACCCGGTGGTCCTCGACGATCAGCACCTTCGTCAGTTCGGGAGGTGCTGTCACGGCTGTGGGTCCCCTTCGGGGGAGTCGGCGGGGTCGAGCGACGCGCCCGGGGGAGCGCCGAGCGGCACCCAGAACTCCACGGTGGTGCCGGAGCCGGGTTCGCTCTCGATGCGGCACCAGCCGCCCGCGATCTGGGCCCGCTCCTGGATCAGGGAGAGCCCGAGATGGCCGGGGCGGGACTCCACCTCGAGCGGGTTGTAGCCCTCGCCGTCGTCGACGATCCGCACCAGGCAGCCGTCGTCGAGCCCGAGGAGCTGCACATGGACCGTCTTGGCGTGGGCGTGCTTGCGCACGTTCACCAGCGCTTCCTGGGCGGTCCGGTAGATCAGCGCCATCGTCTCGGCCGGGGGATGGGCCGTGAGCCGGTCCTCCAGCCGGTAGGTGATATCGGTCTCGGTGCGTATCTGCTCCAGCAGTCCGCGCAGCGCCCCGGCCAGGCAGCCGTGTTCCAGGCTGGACGGCCGCAGGTCGAAGATCAGCTGCCGCAGCCGGCTGAGCGAGAGCTTCAGGGTCTCGTCCAGCTTGTCCATCACCCGCTGCTCGTCCGGGTCCCGCAGCCGCCGGCGCAGCTGCTGGAGGCGGAGGCTGGCCGCGGTGATCACCTGGATGGTGTCGTCGTGGATGTCGGCGGCGATCCGCCCGCGCTCGGCCTCCTGGGCGTGGACCAGATGGCTGAGCAGTGCCTGGCGGTCGCGGTCGGTGACCTCCAGCAGCTCCAGGCTGCGCTCCAGGACGAACTGGGCGCGCTGCACCTCGGTGATGTCCCGGATGGTCAGGACGGTGAGCAGGCCCTCCTCCGTACGCAGCGGGCTGATGCTGACGTCGGCGGGGAACTGCTTGGCGTCGCTGCGCCGGCCGACCAGCTCCACGCTGTGGCCCACCGGCTCCTCCAGACTGTCGTCCCATTCGCGCAGCGAGACGGTGAGCGGCTGGTCGGGCAGGAGGGCCTCCACGGCCCGGCCGATCAGATGATCGCGGTCGTAGCCGAAGAGCGCCTCGGTGCGGTTGTTGGCCGCCTGGATCCGGCCGCTGGTGTCCACGATCAGCATCGCGTCCGGGGAGGACTCGATGAGCTGGCGGAACCGGCTCTCGGCCGCCCGAAGCTGGCTCAGGTCGGCGATGAAGACCACTCCGCGGGGCTGCCGGCCCTGCAGATGGCCGCCGCTGAACTGGGCGGGGAACTCGGTGCCGTCGCGGCGGCGCCCGCTCATCGCCGACGGCGCGGTGAAGACCTGGCCGATCAGCTGCTCGGAGGCGGTGCGGTAGCGCTCGGGGACGAGGTCCCGCAGCCGCTTGTCGCGCAGCTCCGCCGAGCTGTAGCCGAACATGTGCCGGCTGTGGGCGTTGGCGTACTCGATCCGGCCGCGGGGGCCGACGATCAGGACGCCGCACGGTGCGTGGCCGAGCAGCTCCAGGAACGAGTCCTCCAGGCGGTTGCCGACCAGGTCCTCGAACCGCCAGGAGGCGCGCTCGGCGCGGCGCAGCGGCTCGGCGCAGTCCGCGAGGAGCTCCGCGGACATGCTGAACTGATCGCGCGCGGCCCGGATGATCGCCTCGAGGATCTCCTCGGCGGGGGTGCCCTTGACCAGATAGCCGCTGGCCCCGACGGCGAGCATGTTCAGCACGGTCTCGCGTTCGCCGTGGGCGGACAGCGCCACCACCCGGGCGTCGGGAACCTGGTCGCGGATGGCCCGGACGCTGCCGGGGGCGTCGCCCCGGGGCATGTGCACGTCCATGATCACGACCCGGGGGCGGTGGTCGACCGCCGCGCGCACGGCCTGCTCATGGTTGATGGCCAGGCCCACCAGTTCCAGGTCGGGGTGGGAGTCGATGAGGTCGGCGAGCGCCTCCCGGACGGCCGGGTCGTCATCGGCCACCACAACATCGATCCGGTTGTCGCCCATCACTACCCACCTCCCTTGAGGACGGCACCCTGCAGTTCGCGGATGCTGAATTCATCACGCCGGCAGTGCGCCAGCGAGGGCATGACCGCGGCCAGTGGCGCGACCAGCACGTTGTAGTGGCTTCCGATGCGGTCGCATACGGCGACCGCCGTCGCGGCGTCCCACACCGCGGCCCAGAAGGCCCAGTCATGTCTCTGGTGGTTCCGCGCGGCGTCCAGGGCGGCCCGGCGCGCCACCGAGGCGGCGACCAGGATCCGGTACCGCTCTTCGGGCGTGGTGGTGCGATGGACCACTGCCCAGCCCTCGGCGCGGGTCTGGCTGGACGTCTGCTTCCACAGATCGGCCACCCGGTCGATTTCCTCTGGGGTGAGGTCCTCGATATGGGTGAGGAATTGTAGGACTCTTCGTGAGTTAGGGCCGAAAACTACGCTCATAGGACACTCCAGGACGCATGGTACATCTACGGAACTGGTGAGCCGCCCTACGGCCGCCGGTGGCCGGCCGCTCCCTGGAACGTGGGCCTGCCTTTCGGCCGTAGTCGCCGTCCGGCACGGTCCGGCCCACGTTCTTCCTCGGTGCCGTTCTCCGGCCCTAATCTCCGCGTCCCTGGGACATGTTGATGCTCGCCTTCGCGATGCCACCGCTCTTCTGGCCGATGAGCTGGAAGGCCACACCGCTCTCGTCCGCCGTGGTGATCTTGTACGAGCCCACAGCCGACGCCTTGCCCCGGCTGTCCACCTGGAAGGTCCCGATCTTGCGCTGGCCCGTCGAGCCCGACCCGGCGTACGCGGTCACCGTCTCGCCCGGGGCGAACCCCGCGACGTAGAAGCTCAGCGTGGTGCCCGCCCTGCCGCCGAAGGCGCTGGGCTCGGCGGACGGGGAGTACGGCAGCACGGTGAAGCCCGAGCGGACCACGGCCCGGCTCTGGTCGCCGATCGCCATCAGCGTCTGCCGCCCCTTGAGGCCGAACGGCACGTTGAACGCCACGTCGCGGATCTGGCCCATGCCGTTCGCCTGGGCGGTGAAGGCCGGCAGACCGCCGGTGGAGTTGATGTAGACCAGCACCCGCTCGCCGGGCGCGAACTTGTTGGCGGACAGCGTGATCCGCTGGCCGGCCTTGAGCGCGTACGGCTTGGACTTCATCGAGGGGTACATGGCCAGCATCTGGAAGGGCGCGGTGGCCGTGGTCTTGCTGCGCTTGCCCACCAGGACCAGGGTGCTGGAGCCGGTCGGGGCCACGCCCACCTTGATCGCCGCCTGGCCGACGCCGCCGCTGCTGTCGGTGTGCAGCGTGGTGACCGGGATACCGGTGGTCCGGCCCCAGAAGACGTCGATCGTCTCACCCGGGCGGAAGCCGCGGGCGGTGACCGTCACCACGTCGCCGGGGCGGCCGACCAGCTTGTTGATCTTCGCGGTGCCGACGGCGCCACCGGTGATCACCTTGGCCTCCGCCGCCTTGGTGCTGCCGCGCTGCTGGGCGACCAGGGTCGCGGGCCGGTTGCCCGCGCTCTCGGGCATGGTGAACCGGGCGTAAATCGACCCGAACTTGTCCGAGCGCACGCTGCCGATGGCGCGGCCCTTGGTGTCCGACTTCCGGACCTTGAGCAGGATGTCCACCGTGGCCTTCTTGTCGAAGCCACCGCCCTCGACCGCGGCGCTGCCGCCGGGGTTCACCAGACCGGGGTTGATCACGATGATCGGGCCCGATGCCTGGGGGACCCGCTGGTTGCCCAGCTTGATGGTCTTGGGCTGCTTGGGCGGGCGTATCTCCTGCTCCTGCCGGGAGTGCTCCTTCTTCGGAGCGCTCCCGCCCCCGCCGCCGGTGGTGTTCAGGGCGCCTCCGAAGCCGCCGCGCGCGACCACCTGGACGAGCGATCCGACGATCGCGAAGACCACGAGAGCCAGCAGGACGGTCTTCCAGGTGAGCTTTTTCCTCTTGTCACCGTCGGGGGTGTCCTCCTCGCCGAGGGTGTCCTCCTCGTCGGGGATTTCCTCCTCCTCGAGGATGTCCTCCTCGTCGGGGACGTCCTCGTCCTCGAGGATATCCTCCTCGTTCTCGGGATCATCCCTGTCCTCCGGAACATCCCAGTCGTCGTCGTACTCAGGCATGGCCTTCACCTCCTCTTCCCATGGCTACTGCACACGGTAGATTTCCAGCTTGATATTGCCCCGGGTCTCCGACCAGACGCGGGTGGAATTTTGCAGCGCCTTGAGAATCCAGTTCTCTCGGCCGTCGCCATTGTTGAGCATCATGGATCTGCGCATCTTGTTCGACATGATGATGTAGTCCACGTACTGCCATTTCTTCTTGAACAGTTTGTCGCGGACATCCGGGTCGGACGAGGCGTTCCAGTGGGAATGCGCGTACGGGTAGAACGGGCGCACATCGTGCAGTTCACCCCACAGGTCGTCGTCCATGATGATGCGCGAATTCGGTGGTACGTGCTTGCGCACCCAGGCGATCTGGGCATGCTGCATTCCGGTGAGATTGATCTTCGGCTGGTACTGGTCGGCGATCTGCGTATGGCCCTCGGTATTGGTGTGGACGAGATATCCGGAGGCCGGTGACGCCAGCAGCAGAATGGCCGCGAACGACGGCACGGCGACCCGGGTCACAGAATGCGCGCCGCGCATGAACCGATTGGCGAATGTGCCCTTGAGTAGCCGGTCCGTCACCATGCCGAGGTTCAGTGCGAGCATGGGGATCAGCGGGGTGACATAGAAGTCCAGCACCACGCTGCCGCGCACCAGATAGAAGGCGTATCCGAGGGCCAGTGTCCCGGCGATCAGAAAGCCCAGATTGCGCCTGCGGTCCCGCATGCCGATCCACAGGCAGATCGCCATCGCGCACACCCCGGCGATCAGCAGGAACTTGTCCCGGACCAGCCAGCTCGTCTGCAACAGCCCGGAGTGGCTGAAGAGGGTGCCCTGGTTGCGGTTGAGCTGCCACCACAGGGTGTAGAGCAGCGAGACGTGGTCCGCGGGTGGATTGTTGAGGTCGAAGTCGAAACCGCTCGGCAGCAGCTCGTTCTTGAGCAGGGCGTAGGTCACATAGGCGCCGATCGGGGCCGCGGCGGCGAATGGCCACAGGGTGCTGGTGAACCGGCTGCTGGCCGACCCCTTGACCCTCCGGTAGAGCAGGTACATGAAGCTGGGCAAGAAGAAGATCGCGTTCTCCTTGGTGATCAAGGCGATCCCCAGCGCCATCCCGCCGCCGAACACCGATCTGATCGTGACCTCTCGCCTGAGCAGCATGAACAGGCTCAGCAGCAGCCAGAGCATCATCAGGTTGTCCAGCAGGACCTGCCGCTGGAAGTAGACCGCGATCGGCGAGACGTTGAAGAGGAACGCGGTGACGGTGGCGGCCAGCACACTGCCGGACAGCCGCCGGGCGATCTCGAACAGCAGATAGATGCTGACGACGTGCACCAGCAGCATCAGGAACCGTCCGGTGTTGATCGCGTTCCCGAAGGTCTCGAACTGCTTCGGCAGTGGGAGGACCCATCCGGCCAGGGTGATCCACCCCAGCGGGGCGTGGTCGTAGTCGTAGGTGTACGGGGACAGGCTGGTCTCCCGCACCACCGACCACGCCCGCTGCATGTAGATGCCCTCGTCGGTGAGGTAGAGGGGGTAGCGGAACAGGTGGTAGCCGTGGGTGAGCAGCCCGGTCAGCAGGGAGGCGACCAGGGCGATTCTGCCCTTGGTCCCAAGCGGCGGGAACCAGCCGCGCTCCACGGAGAACCGCGGGCGGCGGCGCGGACCTCGCGCGGGGGCCTCGGTGGTCTTGGCTGTTGTGGTGTTCTTCCTCGTCGCGGCGTTTTTGTTCGCTGCGGTCTTCTTGCTTGTGGCGGTGGTCTTGGCTGTCGTGGTGCTCTTCCTTGTCGCGGCGTTCTTGTTCGCCGTGGTCTTCCTGCCCGGCGCGGTGCTCTTCCTCGCCGCGGTCTTCCGGCCTTCCGCGTCGGCCGCCGTCGGCCGCGAGGGCGTGGGGTTATCCGACACGCGACTCCGCCTCCTCGGTGGTGGCCCGGTGGGCGCCTACGTGCTGTGTCTTCTCCCAGTCGTGGCGGCCGAGCATCTCGCGCCGCATGGCCCGCAGCGCGGCGTACGCGAGGACCATCTGGAAGGGGAACCAGGCGATGGCCATGCGCAGGACGGCCTTTGGTGAGGCTTCGAGGCCGTGGGCGTTGGTGAACTCGTACAGACCGACCGCCTGGACCAGAAAGTGCGCGGCCAGCAGCAGGACGGGCAGATAGGAGACGAGCGCGATCAGCACCGGCACCTTGAGGATCAGAATCATGCCGAGCGAGATCGGCAGATAGAGGCCGAGCAGCGCCTGTCCGCGCGGGAACGCCAGGACGTAGACGGCGAGCCAGCGCTGTTTGCGCGTCGGCATCTTCTTCCAGGTGCCCTTCTTCAGGGTCTGCATGAAGCCCTGGCTCCAGCGGGTGCGCTGCCGGATGAAGTGGCCGAGGGTCGGCGGGGTTTCCTCCTTGGTCACATACCGGTCGTCGTAGACGACGCGCACCCGCTCGCCCATGGCGGATATCCGCAGGCCCATATCGGCGTCCTCGGTGAGGTTGCGGTCGTCCCAGCCGCCGAGCCGCAGCAGCAGCTCACGGGCGAAGAAGACGGTGTTGCCGCCGAGCGGGATCGAGCCGTAGTGGGCGTGGTAGTGCAGCCGGCTCTTGAACCAGAAGAAGTACTCCAGGACGTTGAGCGTCGAGTACCAGTTGGACTCGTAGTTCATCAGCTGGACACCGGCCTGGACCACCCTGACCTTCTCCTGCACCATCACGGTGTTCACCAGGCTGAAGATCTCCGGGTGGATGTCGTCTTCCGCGTCGAAGATCGTCACCACCTCGTTGGCGGTGTGCGGAAGGGCCGTGTTGAGGCCGTGCGGCTTGTTGATCGGCTTGTCGTCGAACACCACGACCCGCACGTTGCGCAGCCCTTTCCGCTTCAGCTCGTCGATCTTCTCCTCGGCCTTTTTGATCGTGCCGTCGTCGTCCTGTGAGCAGATCACGAAGACCTCCAGCAGTTCGGCCGGATAGTTGGCCCGCACCACGCGCTCGATGGTGCTCTGGATGACGTCTTCCTCATGCCGGGCGGGCAGTAGGACACTGAAGGAGATCTGGGGCGGCAGGAATTCGTCCGGCGCCCTGGCCTTCCGTTCGGCATCCGCCCGGTCCCAGGTGTAGAGCATGAGGTAGAGGACGTGGGCCGACTGCACGGTGAGCAGAATCGAGACCACGATCAGCACCAGGTAGATGATGGCGACAATCATCGGCTCCGCCTCCCCCAGACCCAGCCGGTACTCGTCGCGAAGTTGACCGCGAAAGCCGCCGCGATGCCGAGGCAATTCGCCAGCAGCAGATGCGTTCCGCCGCGCACCAGTGACCAGACGATGAGCACATTGACCCCGAGTCCGCCCAGGACCGAGACATTGAACTTGATGAATCGCCGCAGGGACGGAGTGTCGACCGCGAAGGTCCACCGGTCGTTCAGCAGATAGTTGTGAACCACGGCGAGTTCCACCGCTATCGCCGACGCCGCCAGGAGCGGAAGTCCGGCCCAGTGATAAAGAACGAAGAGGACCACCGTGTTCACGAGCACACCGCCCCCGCCGACGACCGCGAACCGAAGGGCCAGCCCGGGCATGCCGGCCATCGGGTTCCGGACCGGGAGGGCTCGCCAGAGCATTCCGGTCCGCTTACGGGCGTTGCCGGCGGAGGTATCCGCCTCTTCGTCCGGCTCTCCGGTGCGCTCGCTGAACGTTCGGAAACGCTGCATCGCGACTCCCTCTACAGGAGGCTCTTATCGCCGTTGACCCAAGAGTGCGTCACCCGAAAAGGAGGTAGTACCCGCGACTGGGGGAGCGGGTGGTACACCTTCGGCGGACCCCTCCGCTCCCCCGTATTGGGGAGAGGAGGGGGCGGGGTATCCCGACCGGTCCCCCAAAGAAGGGACGGGTCGCTCACCCTCTCGCGGGTGTCAGTACCTGCGGGGGATGCCCAAGATGAAATGGGCCCGACGGCCTTGCGTCCCGTGCGAAGAGAGTAGGTGACGTAATGTCAGGTCACGTGATGTCACGCCATCCATTCGCCGGCCGGGCCGGAGCGGTCATCGCAGCGATGATGCTCGCACTGGCCACGCCGGCTGCGGCAAGTGATTCCCATTCCGGTGGGCTGCACGATTCCGAATGGGCGCTGACCGCGCTCAAAGCGGAACGCGCCTGGAAAATCAGCAAAGGTGCCGGGGTGACCGTGGCGGTCATCGGCACCGGGGTCGACGCGACCCATCCGGATCTGCGCGGGCGCGTGGTCCGCGGAAAGGATTTCGCGGGCGGCACCGGCGGCTTCGGCACCCGGGACGGCGGCAAGGCGGCCGAGCAGTCCACCCATGCCGCCGGAATCATCGCCGGCACCGGCCGCAATTACCGCGGCGACGGGGTGTACGGCCTCGCGCCCCAGGCCAAGGTGATGCCGCTCGGCGTCTACCGCGACGGAAAGGCCCTCGCCGACCCCACCGCGAAGGCCATACGCCACGCGGTCGGCCAGGGCGCCCGCGTCATCGATCTGGCCGTCTCCTTCAAGCGCCCGACCCCCGCGCTGCGGTCCGCGGTGAAGTACGCCGTCGCCAAGGACGCCGTGATCGTGGCCGGCGCCGGCGACAACGGCAAGGAAGGCAACAAGCCCACCTACCCGGCCGCCCTCCCCGGAGTGGTCGCCGTGGTGGCCACCGACAAGAAGGGCGCCGTCTGGACCTCCTCCCACCACGGTGGGAAGACCCTCCTGGCCGCCCCCGGCGTCTCCATCCTCACCACCTCCGGCAACAACGACTACTGGACCGGCGACGGCACCGGCTTCGCGGCGCCCTGGGTCGCGGCGGGCGCCGCGCTGCTGCGCTCGGAGCACCCCCGCTGGAACGCCAACCAGGTCGTCCAGAAGCTGATCGACACCGCCGACCGCAAGGGCTCCGCGGGCCACGACCCGCGCTATGGATACGGGGTGATCGCCCCGGCCAAGGCGCTGGCGGACCGGGCCGCGCCATCGGCCTCCGCCAAGCTCTCCGCTCCCCGCCGCCATGCGGCCGCCACCCCGGCCGCCTCCGCCGCCAAAACCGACGGGGATGAATCCGCCCTGGTCACGATAGGGGTGGTGGCCGGAGCCCTGGTGGTGCTCGCGGTCGTGGCGGTGGTGCTCATCAGCCGGCGCAGGCCCCCGCCCGACAACTCCCACAACGGCTGAGGCCGGGCTGGACTCGCCATGATCACGAAACTGTGCGGACGCGTCCGCCGCCTCCGCCCGCCGGCCGGCGGACGTAAGCCCAGGTGGGCGGGGCGGGGCATCGCCCAGCTGATCGTGATGGTGCTGGTGGTCGAGGTGGTGATGGCGGCGACCACCGTGCAGGCCCTGTTCGTGGGCCCGGTACGGCAGCCGAACGGCAAGCCGTCACTCCCCGTGTCCAAGCCGTTCTTCCCGGCGACGACCCGCTTCTACACCGACCCCCACAACCCGGCCGCGACCTGGGTGCGGGACCATCCGCACGACCGGCGGGCGGCGGCCATCGGCGAGCGGATCGCCGCCGAGCCCCAGGCCGCCTGGCTCACCGAGACCAATGAGTCCCTGGTCGAGGAGCGGACCCGCTCCCTGGTCCGCACCGCCGCCGCCCAGCGACGGCTGCCGGTGCTGGTCCCGTACACCATCCCGCAGCGCGACTGCCAGCAGCTGAGCTCCGGCGGGGCCGGAGACACGGCCGCCTACGGGCGCTGGAGCGAGGCCCTCACCCGGGGGATAGGGGACGGGCGCGCCATCGTCATCCTCGAACCGGACGCGCTCGCCCATATGAGCTGTCTCAAGCGGCGGCAGCAGGCGGAGCGGTTCGCGGCGCTGTCGTACGCGGCGCGGGCGCTCCAGCGGGGGGCGCCACGGGCCCGGGTCTACTACGACGCCGGGAACTCCGGATGGCAGCCCGCGCGCACCATGGCCGATCGGCTGCGGCGCGCCGGAATAGAGCGGTACGGGGACGGGATAGCGGTCAACGTCTCCAACTTCAACGCCACCGCCGACGAGGTGCGCTACGGACTCTCCGTGATCAGGGAGCTGCGCCGGCCCCGGCTGGGGGTCGTGGTCGACACCAGCCGCAATGGGGCGGGGCCCACGCGGAAGCACAGCTTCTGTGATCCGCCGGGCCGCAAGCTGGGCCGGCCCCCCACCGCCGCCACGGGCATCCCCGGCATCGACGCCTTCCTGTGGGTCAAGCAGCCGGGGCAGGCGGACGGCTGTGCCGCCGGTGCGGGCATGTTCCTGCCCGGCTACGCGTACCGGCTGACGCGCTGAACCCCTGACCCTCTGCCCCCTCTCCCCCTGCCCCTCTGACCTCCTCCAAGGCGCCGGTCACCCCGTGACCGGCGCCTTTCGCATGCCCTGAGCGCCTCGGAGCGGCACCCCATATCGGACATAACCCCCATAAAACGGCCGAATTCTTCTACCTCAATTGAGGTAGGCGGAATTCGGTCGTTTGGCGTGCCCGGAATTCCTGCAATTGAGGTACGCAGATTTCAGCCAGCCGTACGGCGATTCGGGCCGCGGTCAGTCCCTAATGTCGGTGAGCGAAAGGACAAGCCACGAAGGAGCTCCGATCGATGCACAGAGTTCTCGTCGTGGAGCACCACCCACTGGTGTTGAGTGCTCTCGCCGATCTCGTAGTCGAGGAGCCCGGACTGGAGCTATCCGGAATTGCAGGGTCGGCCCGAGAAGCGATTTCTCTGGCCAACCACATGCAGCCGGATGTGGTGCTGATCGACGTGGATGAGCCCAGCTGGCAAACGCAGCGGCTGGTCCGCCTGATCGGCGAACTCCTACCGTCCGCGCGGATTGTCCGGCTGACCGCAGTCTCCGACCCGCAGATGGAATGTCTGGAATCTCCGACGAACAACCCCAGCATCCTCAAGACCGCAGTACCCGAATTCCTCAGGAGTATCACCGAATGAATTCCCCCATGGACCAGAACAACGCCCCGACCACCGAGACCAAGCGCACGCCGCGCTCGCAGCGTCTCCGCTTCGGTATCGCCGCGGCCGTCGTCGCTGCTGCTGCCGTGGGTGGCACTGTCACCGCTTTCGCTGTGAACAACACCGATGGCCAGTCGGCCACCACCACCTCCGCCGCCGGGGCCAAGGCCACGGGTGCGGGCGCCGAGGGCCCCCTGTCCACGAAGAAGAGCGAGATCGTGGACGCCAACGGCAAGAAGGTCGTCCTGACCGGTGTGAACTGGTTCGGTTTCGAGACCGGCACCTACGCGCCGCACGGCCTGTGGACCCGTAACTGGGAGTCCATGCTGGACCAGATGGCCAAGCAGGGCTTCAACACCATGCGCCTGCCGTACGCGAACGACATGTTCAAGTCGTCGGCCAAGCCCAACGGCATCGACTGGCACAAGAACCCCGATCTGAAGGGCCTCACCCCCCAGCAGATCATGGACAAGATCGTGAAGGGTGCCACCGACCGGGGCATCCGCGTGATCCTGGACCAGCACCGTCCTGACCAGTACGGCCAGAGTGAGCTGTGGTACTCCCAGAGCCTCACCGAGAAGCAGTGGCTGGACGACTGGGTCAAGCTGGCCAAGCGCTACAAGAACAACGACCGGGTGATCGGCGCCGACCTCCACAATGAGCCGCGTGGCCAGGCCACGTGGGGCGACGGCAACCCGAAGACCGACTGGCAGCTCGCGGCCACCAAGGCCGGTAACGCCATCCACAAGGTCAACAAGGACTGGCTGATCTTCGTCGAGGGTACGGACCGCCACAAGAACGAGCAGTTCTGGTGGGGCGGTGACCTCCAGGGTGTGAAGAAGCACCCGGTGAAGCTCAAGGAGTCGAACAAGGTCGTCTACTCGGCCCACGACTACGGTCCGGGCGTCTACAACCAGAACTGGTTCATGGCGAAGGACTTCCCGAAGAACATGCCGGCCATCTGGGACAAGCACTGGGCGTACATCAAGAAGCAGAACATCGCCCCGCTGCTGATGGGTGAGTTCGGTGGTAAGAAGACGGCTGGTAAGAGCTCCGAGGCCGTGTGGCAGAACGCCCTCATGGACTACCTCAAGAAGCACCAGATCAGCTACACCTACTGGACCTGGAACCCGGACTCGGGTGACACCGGCGGTGTGCTGAAGAACGACTGGAAGACCATCGACCAGAACAAGATGAAGATGCTGGCCAAGTACCAGACGCCGCTTCTGGAGGCGAAGAAGGGGAAGTAACGTCGGAGTGACCCCTTCGGTACACCGCCGATGACCACCTGGAGGTCATAGGCAGTGGGCAGCAGCGAGGGCCCGCAGGCAGCCGCCTGCGGGCCCTCGTCTTTTTCCCCGGCCGGAAGGGAAGCGGGGCGGACCCCCGGCGGGTTTCCCTCCCGGGCCGCGGACCGCGCCCGCGGACCGGCCCCCCACCCCCCAGGGAGGCCGATGATGAAGCCCCATCCGGCGACCGGCCGGCTCTTCTTCCCCCTGGTCGCGCTCGTCGTGATCGTGGCCGATCAGCTCAGCAAGGCCATGGCGCTGGCCGCCTGGAGCGGCACGGTGGGGCCACAGGCCCGGTTCGGGCCGTTCTGCGCGCTGCTGGTACGCAACACCGGGGTGGCCTTCGGCCTGGGCCACAGCAGGCCCGCGCTGATCGTCGTGATCACGCTCGCGGGCGCGGTGGCCACGCTGGGTGCGGCCGGTGCGGGGCTGCGGGTCCGCGGCCGGGGCGCGGCGCTGGGCCTGGGGCTGATCGCCGGGGGAGCGATGGGGAACGGCGCCGACCGGATGATCCGGTCGCCGGGCCCGCTGCGCGGGGCCGTCATCGACTGGATCACGCTGGACGCCCGCGGGCCGGTGTTCAACCTCGCCGATGTGGCCCTGATCACCGGGACCCTGCTCACCGCGGCCCTGCTGCTGCGCAGAACCTCGCGTGAACGGGCGATCGCGCTGCCCGGCGGGGGCGTGGGGCCCGACCCGATCGTCAGCCTCCGGCCTTGTGCACCGCGCCCTGATCCGCGTCCCGATCCGACCCCGGCACCCTCCCTGGGACCGGCTCCGGCTCCGGCTCCGCCTCCGTCGGCACCGCCCCGGGCACCGTCTCCGTCCCCGGGACCGGCTCGGTCGGCGCCGCCTCCGTCCCCGACGCATGACCCTCCCGATCCGCGAGGACTGCCGCGAAGTCCCTGAGCCGGTCCAGCACGATCTCGTCGGTCGTCCCGCGGGCGGCCAGCGCCTCGCTGATGCGCTGGTAGACGGCGAGCTCCCGGGCGCAGCGGTGGCACTCGGCCACATGGGTCCGCACCCGGGCCGCGGCCGGCGCCTCCAGCTCCCCGTCCAGATACGACTGGAGCATCGGCGCGCCCAGGGGACACCGTGCGCTCCGGAGATCTCCGGTGGTCTGCCTGGTTCGAGTGGTGCGTGTGGTCCGCCACCATGTCCATCTGCTCATGCGCCACCTCGCTCCGATTCCACTCCCGCGGCCAGCAGCTGGTTCCGGATCCGCTTACGCGCCCGGTGCAGCCTGCTCATCACCGTCCCCTTGGGGACGTCCAGCACCTGTGCGGCCTCCGCGTACGACAGCCCGTCCACATGCACCAGCCGCACCACTTGCTGGTCCCGCAGCGGAAGCGCCGTGAACGCGGCGTCCACGGCCTCGTCGAACGTCGTGTCGACCACCAGTTCCTCCGGTGTCGCGTCCCGGGCGGGGACCAGCCGCTCCAGCTCCGTATCCGGATCGTCGAGCAGCCGGGGCCGGCGCTGGCGGCGTCGGCTGACCTCCGCATGCCGCATGATCGTCAGCAGCCAGGCCCGTGGATGTCTCCCGTCAAAACGGCCGACTGCCCGGTACGCCCGTAGTAACGTGTCCTGCACGAGATCCTCGGCGTCGGCCCGCTGGGTGGTCAGTGACATGGCCACGCGCAGCAGCACCTCGACCTCGGGCAGCACATACTCAGCGAACATGCGCTGCTGATGGGCGTCCCGGTCAGCCACGGAGTGCCTCCTCGGATCCGGACCCCCCGGGGACGCGAAGCACGACATATCACACTCTGTGTAACATCTCGCTCACCGCGCCGCACGGGATGATCGGCGATCCGAGTGGCAGATCGGACGTTGAGGCAGACCGGACGTTCAAGCAGGATCAGGCGTCGACGTCGCTCAGACGTTCAGGGAGACCAGGCGCTTTCCCTCGGCCGTACGGATCTCGAAGCGTTCGATGTCGGCACGCTTCATGCCCGCGCCGCCATGCGCCCACAGCGGATCTCTCGCCTCCGCCTTGGGGCTGTCCTCGATCCCGTATCCCCACTCGGGCACGGACCAGGTCATCATCGTCTGCTCGTGGCCGTCCTTGGAGATCGCGATCAGGCTGCAGTCCAGGGGACCCTTGAGGTTCTTCAGCCGCAGGACGGCGTCGGTGCCCCACATCTTGTCCTCCAGCGCGACCGCCGCGTTCACCTTGGTGTCCGGGTCGGTGCCCTGCACCTTGTCGGGCATCCCGGAGAAGAGGGCGCTCTCGTTGGGGGCGGCCGTCACGGAGCTGTCCGAGCCGCCGGAGGTGACCGCGATGGTGCCGACCGGACCACCGACGATCAGCACGGCCGCCGCCGCGACCAGGTACAGCCCGCGCCGCCGCCGCTTGGCGCGGAAGGTGGCGACCTCGCCGACCATGCGCTGGAGCAGCGCCGGACCGGGGCGCGCGGTGAGGGTCTCGATGGCGTTGGGAGTGGCGCTGAAGGCATGCGGCGTGTGGCCCGTGAGCTGGGTCCGCCCGGGGCTGCCGTGGATCCCGGGGATGTCGGTCGCCAGATCGGCCAGCAGGGGTTCCAGTCCGGTCAGCTCGTCGAGCTGCCGTCCGCACTGGTCGCAGCCGGCCAGATGCTCCTCGAAGTAGCTGGCCTCCGCCTCGTCGAGCACGCCGAGCACATACGCGCCAACGGCGTCGTGTCCCGAGTGGTGCGTCTGCGCTGTCATGCCGTTACTCCTCTCTCCTCGAGCGCGAGCTTCATGGAGCGCAGCGCGTAGAAGACCCGGGACCGTACCGTCCCGCTGGGTATGCCGAGGGTCTGGGCCGCCTCGTTGACGGTCCGGCCCTTGAAGTAGGTCTCGACCAGCACCTCGCGATGGGCGTCGCTGAGGTCCTGCATCGCGTCGGTCAGGGTCATGAGCCGCAGTGCACGGTCGATCTCGTCCTCCGCGGGCATGAGTTCCAACGGGGAGGGGTCGACCTCCTGCGGCCGGGCCTGCCGGCTGCGGTGTCCGTCGATCACGATCCGGCGGGCGACCGTGACCAGCCAGGGCCGGATGGAGCCGGTGGCCCGGGAGAGCTGGTCGGCGTTCCGCCAGGCGCGCACCAGGGTTTCCTGGACGACGTCCTCGGCGCGGTGACGGTCGCCCGCGACCAGCCGCAGGACGAACGCGAGCAACGGCCCGGCGTGCTCCTGGTAGAGCGCGCGCATGAGGTGTTCGTCCGGCGTACCACGCTGGGATCTTGACGGACGCTCATCGGCCACGGCGGCGTCGTCGTGCACCTGAACCTCCAGGACCTGACCTGAGTTGGACATCTACGGACGCTCCCGGTCTGAGCCCCGGGGGGGATCGGCGGCCATGTCGGCCTCTTCCCCCTTCACTACGCACGGGGGGAGGCAGCCGCTCAACGCGTCGCGAAGAAATTCCGATCAGGTGTCAGGGGGCCCGGCGGGCCAGGGGGCGGGTCCGGATGCGGTCGGGGCGGTCAGGAGACCATCGCGTCCAGCAGCAGGGGCTGCACCTTGCCGTCGAGCATCGCGCCGAGCCCCTCGACCGCGCAGACGTCGGGGTGGTCGGCGATGTTCAGCGGCATACCGGTGGCCTCCCGCAGCATCGTGTCGAACCCGGGCAGCACCGCGCTTCCGCCGGCCAGCATGATGCCGCGGTCGGCGAGGTCGGCCACCAGATCGGGCGGACAGCGGCGCAGCACCGTGCCGATGGCGTCCAGCACTCCGGTGAGGGGGGTGCGGATGGCGCTCCGGACGCTCCCGACGTCGATCCGTACGGTCCGGGCGAGCCCCGTGGCCACGTCCCGGCCGTGCACCTCGGTGCTGGGCGGCGCCGGTGCGCCGTCCGCGCTGTTCTTGAGCAGCAACTGCAGCGGGCGGACGGCCTGGCTGGGCAGCATCAGAGCGTGCTCATTGCGCAGATACTGGACGACCGCGTGGTCCACGGTCTCCCCGCCCACCGGCACCCGCTCGGCGGCCACGATCGAGCCCAGCGACAGGACCGCGACGTGGGTGGTGGCCGCGCCGCACACCACGATCATCGTCGCCTCGGGCCGTTCCACCGGCAGACCGCAGCCCACGGCGGCGGCGATCAGGGTGTCCACCAGCTCGACCCGCTTGGCTCCGATACCGGTGAGCGTCTCCACGGCGGCGCGCTGGGCGAGCGGGTCGGCGTCGTGCTGCACGCAGACGGCGGCGCTCACCAGCGGGCGGCGCCGCCAGGCGCGCCGCAGCTTGTTGCCCAGCAGCAGCCGCAGCATCCGCTGGGCCATGTCGATGTCGACGACGGTGCCGTTGGAGACCGGCCGTACGACGCGGATGTGCTCGGGCGTCCGCCCGGTCATCCGCTCCGCCAGCGCGCCGACCGCGATGAGCCCGCCGGTGTGGGTGTTCACGGCGGCGACGGTCGGCTCGTCGACGATGAGCCCGGTACGCCTGAGGTAGACACGCGTTCTGGCCGCGCCGAGGTCGACGGCGATGGAGCAGCGGCGCAGTGCCTCGAGGCTGATGGTCATGGCAGGTCTCCCCTGTGGGCGGCGTGGCGGGCCGCCGCCCGGCGGCCCTCCGCTCTCATCGTGTGGGGACGATCAGGGCCGCTGCCTGCGGGGCTGAGCCGGTCGGGGGAGCGACTGCCCCCTGGGCTCTGCGCGGTGGATCTTTGCGGGCCCGCGACGCCTCGCACGGCGCGCACCCCGGTTACGGCTGGACCACTGGGGCTGCACCCTGCATCGGATGCCGGATGCCGGATGCCGGATGCCGGATGCCGGATGCCGCATGCCGGCTGCCGGATGCCCCGGGGCGTCAGCCGCTGATGCCGCAGGCGCGAGGATTCACCGGACAGGACCTGGGCCGCCTACTTCGCGTCCGCGTAGCACTCCACCGCCGCCATCGTGAGGGGGAACCGCACCGGTGTCGGTCCGAAGGCGATCCGCCCGGCCGTCTCGCCCGCCTCGGCGATGGCCTCCCGGACCGTGTCGGCCTCCTCCTTGGGGCAGTGCACGATCACCTCGTCGTGCTGGAAGAAGGCGATCTCCGCGCGCAGCCCCGCCCCGGTCAGCGACCGCCGCAGCGCGGCGAGCATCAGCAGGGCCCAGTCGGCGGCGCTGCCCTGCACCACGAAGTTCCGGGTGAACCGGCCCCGCGCGCGGGCGCTCGCCGTGCTGCCGTACGACGGCTCCTCCTGCTCCCGGGGCAGCCCCGCCTCGTCCGGCTCCCCGGCGGCGCCGCCCACGGGCGGGCAGGTGCGGCCGAGCCAGGTGCGCACCAGCCGGCCCTCCTCGCCCGCGCGGGCCGCCTCGTCCACATACGCCACCGCCGCCGGGAAGCGCCGCCGCAGGGCGGCGAGATGCTTCAGGCCGTCGCCGGAGGTCTGGCCGTACACCGCGCCCAGCAGCGCCAGCTTGGCCAGCTCGCGGCGGCCGGAGAAGGCGCGGTCGGACAGCGTCGCGTACAGATCCCGGCCGCTGCCCGCGACCTCCATCAGCCCGGGGTCGCGGGAGATCGCGGCGAGCACCCGGGGCTCCATCTGGTCGGCGTCGGCCACCACCAGCCGCCACCCCGGATCGGCCACCACCGCGCGCCGCACCACCTTGGGGATCTGCAGCGCCCCGCCGCCATTGGTGGTCCAGCGGCCGGAGACGGTGCCGCCGGGCAGGTACTCCGGGCGGAAGCGGCCGTCGCGCACCCACGACTGGAGCCAGGCCCAGCCGTGGGCGGTATGCAGCCGGTACAGCTTCTTGTAGCGCAGCAGCGGCTCGACGGCGGGGTGGTCGATCCGCTCGAGCTCCCAGGCGCGGGTCGAGCCGAGTACGATGCCCGCGCGGGCGAACGCCTTGACGACCTCGGCGGGCAGATCGGGCCGGACCCGGGTGCCGAAGGCGCGCGAGACCTCGTCGGCCAGCTCGACCAGGCGCTGCGGCTCCAGACCGCCCGGATAGCGCTCGCCGAGCAGCTCGTCCAGCAGCCCCCGGTGGCGGTCGGCGCTCCAGGGCACCCCGGCGCGCCGCATCTCGGCGGCGATCAGCATCCCCGCCGACTCGGCGGTGGTCAGCAGCCGCATCCGGTCCGGGTGCTCGGCCGCCTCCGTACGGACGAGCTGCTCCGCGTACACCGCGAGCAGCGCTTCCAGCGGGTCGGCGCCCGGCGGCAGCGGCGGCGGACCGGGCTCGAACAGCGACGGCTGGCCTCCGGCCGCCCGGGGCGGCGGATCCTCGGGGACGGGCAGCCCGCGCAGCCGCGCCCAGGCGGCGACGAGCGAACGCGGTGCGCCCGAGCGCCCCTCATGGCCGAGGAGCAGCGCCTCGGCCGCCTCGATGTCATAGGCCCGCTCGACCCGGACCCCGGCGGCCAGCAGCCGCGGATAGACCTCGGCGGTGGACCGCCACACCCACCGGTCGGCCTCGGGGCGGGATCGCACGGCCTCCGCGATCCCGCCCTGGGCCGCCGTGACCTCGACTACCGGCCCGGCGGCCTTTCCCTGGGGGTCGAGCGGGCAGAGACGAACACCCCCGTCGTCCGTCTCCGCCGCCGCCCACCTCATGCCCGTGAGTCTCGCAGGGGGGTCTGACAACGCTCCGGCACGAGGCCCGCTCAACCCGGAGGGGGACCCGGACGTCATACATGACGACTGCTCTTCTTCACTCCGGGCAGGAGATGCCGGGTGTCGGGTGATCATGCAGATACGCATGGTGCACGTGCATCTGCCTGTGCATCTACCTGCGCATACGCAGATGCATTTGCCCATGCGTTTGCAAAGGAACGCAGCTATGATCCGAGACAGTTGACAGCTGCACGCATGCACGAACAGTGGAGAAGCCCTGTGCGCGACCACCCCTACAACGGCATGGCGGCCGCGGACCTCCAGGGGGTCGTCTGGCAGAAGAGCAGACACAGCAACTCCCAGGGTTCCTGTGTCGAGTTCGCCAAACTGCCCGGTGGGAACGTGGCTGTCCGCAACTCCCGGTTCCCCGACGGACCGGCGCTGATCTACACCCCGGCCGAGGTCGAGGCGATGCTGCTCGGCGCCAAGGACGGCGAGTTCGACCATCTTGCGCACGATTCGGCCGGTATGGGCTGATCGCCGCGGACGCGCGACACTGGTAGTGGCGAGCGGGGGCACCCGACTGATGTGAGACGGCGATGAGCGGCTCGGTCCGGGTCGGACACGTACTCGGGGTTCCACTGCGGATGCACTGGAGCGTCCCGGTGCTGATCGTCCTGCTCGCTTACGGGCTGGGCCGCGAGACGCTGCCCGCGTGGACCCCCGGCCGCACCGGCACCGTCTACGCCCTCGCGAGCGTCGTCGGCGCCGTGCTGCTGATGGGCAGCCTGCTGCTGCACGAGGCCGCGCACGCGGTCGCCGCCCGCCGTAAGGGCGTCTCGGTGGAGGACGTGACGCTGTGGGCGCTTGGCGGCATGACCAAGATGGGACGGCCCCGCACCGCCGGGGTCGCGTTCTGGGTGGCCGTCATCGGGCCGCTCACCAGCCTGGTCATCGGCGGTGTCACCCTCGGCGCGGGGATCGGGTTGCACACGCTCACCGGATGGGGGGTGCCGACCGCCGTTCTGATCTGGCTGGGCTGGGCCAATCTGCTGCTGGGCGTCTTCAATCTGCTGCCGGCCGCGCCGCTGGACGGCGGCCGGGTGGTGCAGGCGGCGATCTGGTGGCGCACCGGGGACCGGGAGCGTGCCGACCGGGCGGCGGGGCGCAGCGGCCAGATCCTCGGCGTGGCGCTCATCGCCATCGGCTGGATCTCCTTCCTGCGCGGAAACACCGGCGGGCTGTGGCTCTCGCTCATCGGCCTCTTCATGGTGATCATCGCCAACGCGGAGCGGCAGCGGGCCGGAGTCAATACGGCGCTGCGCGGGGTGCGGGTGGCGGACGCGATGTCGGCGCCGGTCGCCGCCGGGGCCGACTGGCTGACCGTGGGACGGTTCATCGACGACGTGGCGGCCCACTCCCGGCATTCGGTGATGCCGCTGCTGGACTTCGAGGGACAGCTCAGCGGGGCCGTCCGGCTGCGCGCGCTCGCGGCGGTGCCGGCCGGGGCCCGGGAGACCCAGCGGGTGCGCGATGTGGCGACGCCGCTGTCGCGGTGCACCGTGGCCGAGCCCGGTGAGCTGCTGAGCGAGGTGCTGGAGCGGGCGCGGCCGGGTGGCGGCGGTATGCCGGTGCTGGTGGTGGACCACGGGCAGCTGGAGGGGATCATCACGATGCACGATGTGAACCGGCTCTTCCAGCTGCACGGCCTGGGCATCACCACGGCCCCGCCGGAGTCCACCCGCCCCTGACCGCCTCTGCGGAGGAGGGGGCGCGTGCGCTAAGGCGTGGGGAGGCTTACGCCGGGGGGAGATGGAAGACGGCCCAGACGATCTTGCCGCGCGGGGTGCCCGGCAGCGGCTGCCAGCCCCAGCCGTCCGTGAAGGACTCCACGAGATGGAGCCCGCGCCCGGATTCCGCGCCGCAGCCCGCCTCGCCGGCCACCGGGCCCACCTCGCTGGGGTCGCGTACGACGCACACCAGCCGTGAGGGGCCGCGCATCAGATGGAGCCGCACCGGCCGCTCCGGCTCACCGGCCGTCGCCGCCGGGCCGGGCAGGGCATGCCGCAGCGCGTTGGTGACCAGTTCGGAGACGACGAGCGCCACTTCGTCGAGGAGTTCGGGGATGTTCCACTGCCGCAAGGTGGAGCCGGTGAACTGCCGGGCCCCCTTGACCGCCTCGAAGCGGGCGGGAAGCGCGCAGGAGACGGATCCGGAGACGGCGGAGGGATCGATCGCGGTAAGCCCTTGCCACAAGGGTTCCAGCAGGGCCGGACCTTCGCTCCCCATGCGAGCACTCCTGCATCCGTGGCCGTGACGAACTCTGGCCAGATTTCGTACCAGCTAGCACGTGCGCACAGCCTATGGTTCCGAATGCGCACGTCAGATGCAAGGGCAAATGCACGTGCACGCACATCAGTTGGTCCGAAACGATCGGTTTTAGTCGGATATCTGACTCCGTACACTGGCGTACAACCTCGGGCTGAGTAACGACACGCCTACGGCGCGGAGCCCGAACAGTGGCAGACTTCACCCTCAGAGGCTGCGGGGGCGCCGTTCGCAAGGATGCTTTCCGTACAGGGAGGATCGCGGAAATGGCCGCAGGCGAGTCGAGTGGATCGGTCGTGCGCCGTATCCTCCTGGGCTCTCAGCTCAGACGGTTGCGCGAGGCTCGCGGCATCACCCGCGAGGCGGCGGGCTATTCGATCCGTGCCTCCGAATCCAAGATCAGCCGCATGGAGTTGGGCCGGGTGAGCTTCAAGGCGCGGGACATCGAGGATCTGCTCACGCTGTACGGAGTCACCGACGACGCGGAGCGCGCGGCACTGCTCGGGCTCGTCCGCGAGGCCAATGTCGCCGGGTGGTGGCACAGTTACGGCGATGTGCTGCCCGGCTGGTTCCAGACCTATGTCGGCCTGGAGGGCGCCGCTTCCCATATCGGCTGCTACGAGGTCCAGTTCGTGCACGGTCTGCTGCAGACCGAGGGCTACGCCCACGCCGTGGTCACCCGCGGCCAGCCCCAGGCGTGCACCGAGGAGGTCGAGCGGCGGGTGGCGCTGCGCCTCGAGCGGCAGAAACTGCTGGTCTCCGAGCGCGCCCCGGCGTTCCATGTGGTGCTGGACGAGGCCGCGCTGCACCGCCCCTACGGCGGGCGCGGCGTGATGTCCGCCCAGCTGCGCCATCTGATCACGGTCTCCGAGTATCGACATGTGACGCTCCAGGTGATGCCGTTCGCCTTCGGCGGGCACGCGGGGGAGAGCGGGGCGTTCACCCGGCTGCGCTTCCCGGAGTCCGACCTCCCCGACATCGTCTATCTGGAACAGCTCACCAGCGCGCTCTATCTGGACAAGCGCGACGAGGTCTCCCAGTACGAGCGGGTGCTGGAGCGGCTCAGCGCGGACGGCCTCTCTCCGGAGAAGAGCCGGGATTTGCTCCGAGGGCTCCTTCACGACGCCTGACTCGTCAGTAGGATGACGTTCTGTCAGGAATACCCCCCACCCGTGCGCGGCTGTCGGAGCGCGGCACCGCGTCCTGCAGATAGGGATGGCATGTCCTACTTCTCCGAGTTGGCCCTTCAGTTCATCGACGGTGAGTGGCGCGGCGGAAGCGGTTCCTGGGACATCGTCGACTTCAACCCCTACAACGGGGAGAAGCTGGCCTCCATCACCGTGGCGACCGTCGAGGAGGTGGACCTGGCCTACCGGGCGGCCGAGCGGGCACAGCCGGAGTGGGGCGGCACCAACCCCTATGCCCGGCGGGCGGTCTTCGAGCGGGCGCTGCGGATCATCGAGGACCGCGAGAAGGAGCTCACCGAGACGATCATCGCGGAGTGCGGCGGCACCCATGTGAAGGCGGGCTTCGAGCTGCATCTCGCCAAGGAGTTCCTGCGGGAGGCGGTCCATTTGGCGCTGCGGCCCGAGGGTCGCATCCTGCCGTCGCCGGTCGACGGCAAGGAGAACCGCCTCTACCGGCTGCCGGTGGGTGTGGTCGGCGTCATCAGCCCGTTCAACTTCCCCTTCCTGCTGTCGCTGAAGTCGGTCGCCCCCGCGCTGGCGCTCGGCAACGCCGTCGTCCTCAAGCCGCACCAGAACACCCCGGTCTGCGGCGGTGGTCTGGTCGCCAAGATCTTCGAGGAGGCCGGGCTGCCCGCCGGGCTGCTCAATGTCGTGGTCACCGACATAGCGGAGATCCGCGACGCCCTGATCGAGCACCCCGTACCGAAGGTGATCTCCTTCACCGGCTCCGACAAGGTCGGCCGGCATGTCGCCACCGTGGCCGCCTCCCACTTCAAGCGCACGGTCCTGGAGCTGGGCGGCAACAGCGCGCTGGTCGTGCTCGACGACGCCGACCTGGACTACGCGGTCGACGCGGCCGTCTTCAGCCGCTTCGTCCACCAGGGGCAGGTCTGCATGGCGGCCAACCGGGTGCTGGTGGACCGGGCGGTGGAGCGGGAGTTCACCGAGAAGTTCGTGGCCAAGGTGGAGACGCTGAAGGTGGGCGACCCGGGCGATCCCACCACCCACATCGGCCCGCTGATCAACGAGGGCCAGGCCGAGGCGATCGCCTCGCTCGTCGAGCAGACGATCGCCGATGGCGCCACCGCGCTGGTGCGGGGGCGCACCGAGGGCACCCTGATGGGGCCGACCGTGCTCAGCGGGGTCCCGGAGGGCGCGGCGATCCTCGGGCAGGAGATCTTCGGCCCGGTGGTGACGCTGATTCCGTTCGACGGCGACGAGGAGGCCGTCCGGATCGCCAACGACACGGACTACGGGCTCAGCGGGGCCGTACACACCGGGGACATCGAGCGCGGGGTGCGGTTCGCCCAGCAGGTCCACACCGGCATGATCCATGTGAACGACAGCACGGTCCACGACGAGCCGATCGTGCCGTTCGGCGGGGAGAAGCACTCCGGTCTCGGACGGCTCAACGGGGAATCGATGATCGAGGACTTCACCACCACCAAGTGGATCTCCATCCAGCACGGCCGGAGCCAGTTCCCGTTCTGAGCCGGGGATGAAGACGCGCGCCGACACGCGGACAGAAGCTGACCGCAAGCCTTCCTAGCGTGGGGTTCATCGAAGGGCGCCGGACCCGGGCGCCCTCCAGATGAGAGGCGGCAGCCATGCCCGTGATCGTGAACCCCGAGGCATGTAACGACGAGCGCGGTGCGCTGCTCGCGTACCTGGACGCGCAGCGCGGCGGCATCCGGCGCTCGGTGCACGGCCTGACCGAGGAGCAGGCCCGCAGCGCTCCCAGCGCGAGCGCGCTCTCGCTGGCCGGGGTGCTCAAGCACGTGGCCACGGGCGAGCGCGGCTGGCTGCGCGTCCTCCAGGGCAAGGTGGGGGACCCCAAGGACATGATGGCCGAGTGGGAGCACACCTTCGAGCCCACCGAGGACGAGACGGTGGAGGCGATGCTCGCCCTGTACGAGGAGGTGGCGCGCGAGACCGACGAGGCGGTGCGGGCCCTGCCGTCGCTGGACGCGACCTTCGAGGCTCTCCGGCTCCCCTGGGACGAGGGGGGCACCCGCACCTGGCGCTGGGCCATCCTCCATCTGATCGAGGAGCTCGCCCGGCACGCCGGTCACGCCGACATCATCCGCGAGACGATCGACGGCAAGGGCGCCTTCGACCTGGTCTTCGAGACCGGGGCGATGCCGGAGCCGGACTGGTCGATCCTGGAGCGGTGATCCGCCGGGCCCGGCGACGGCCTAGCCTGGTCACGGCGGGGCCGGGACCAGGATGGAGAAGAGCGGGCGATGTCAGCGATCCGGTTGCTGGTGCTGGGGGCCGTGCGCCAGCACGGGCGGGCGCACGGCTATCAGGTCCGTAACGACCTGGAGTTCTGGGGTGCGCATGAGTGGTCCAACGCCAAACCCGGCTCGATTTACCACGCCCTCAAACAGATGGCCAAACAGGGCCTGATGCGCGCGCACGACGTCGCGCCGAGCACGGTCGGCGGGCCGCCGCGGACCGAGTACGAGCTGACCGAGGTGGGCGAGGAGGAGTACTTCCGGCTGCTGCGGGATGCGTTGCTGCGCCATGACCAGAAGATCGACGAGCTGACGGCCGGGGTGGGTTTCATCGTCGACCTGCCCCGTGCCGAGGCGATCGCCCTGCTGAAGCAGCGGGTGGCGGCGCTGGAGGAGTGGCGGGCCGAGGTGACCCGGCACTGGACGCCACCGGATGGCACCCCCGAGGAGTGGGGCCATATCGGCGAGATCATGAAGTTCTGGGTGCACTCCGCGGACAGCGGCGCGGAGTGGACCCGTGGGCTGATCGAGCGGCTCGAGGGCGGGGCGTATGTGATGGCGGGCGAGGGGGAGCGCTCGGTGGAGGTGCTGCCGGACGGCGTCCCCAACCCGTTCGCCGTGCCCGACGCGGACTGAGGAAGGCCATGCCGAGGGAGGACGGCTGGCGGTCCTCGCTATTAATCAAGTTTGACTAGCGGCAGTCGCGGGCAGTACGTTCCGGTCCCCGTAGTCAAACTTGACTACGGGACCCGGGGAAGCGCAGAAGGCCCCGGAGAAGCACAGAAGGAGAGGGGAAGGCCTTGGCCGACAGCGATCCCGCGATCGTCGTCGAGGGACTACGGAAGACCTACCGGGACAAACAAGCCCTCGCCGGGCTCGACCTGACCGTCCCGCAGGGCAGCGTGCACGCCGTGCTCGGCCCCAACGGCGCGGGCAAGACCACCTGCGTACGGATCCTGGCCACCCTGCTGCGGCACGACGGCGGCCGGGCCGAGGTCGCCGGGTACGACGTGCTGCGCGACCCCGACCAGGTCCGCTACCGCATCGGCCTGGTCGGGCAGCACGCCGCGGTGGACGAGGAGCTGAGCGGACGGCAGAACCTGGAGATGTTCGGCCGCCTCTACCACCTGGGCGGTCGGCAGGCGGCAGCCCGGGCGGACGAGCTGCTGGAGCGGTTCGGCCTGGCCGGCACCGGCACCAAGGCCGTCAGCCAGTACAGCGGCGGGATGCGGCGCAGGCTGGACCTCGCGGCGAGCCTCGTCATGCGGCCGCGGATCCTCTTCCTGGACGAGCCGACCACCGGGCTCGACCCCCGGGGCCGTACGGAGGTGTGGAACGCGGTCCGTTCGCTGGTGGACGGCGGTACGACCGTGCTGCTCACCACCCAGTACCTGGAGGAGGCGGATCAACTCGCCGACCGCGTCTGCGTGATCGACGGCGGGCGGGCCATCGCCGACGGGACCGCCGACGAGCTCAAGGCCCGGCTCGGCGGGGACCGTATCGAGGTGGTGCTGCGCGACGCGGGCCAACTGCCCGCCGCCGCCTCGGTCGTGGGCAGGGCGACCCGCGCCGGTGAGGTCGAGACCGACCCCGACCGCCGGCGGCTCGGCGCGCGGGTCACCGACCGGGTCGCCGCGCTCACCGAGACCGTACGGGCGCTGGCGGCGGCCGGGATCGAGGCGGAGGACATCGTGCTGCGCCGCCCCACCCTCGACGAGGTCTTTCTGCATCTCACCGGGGAACCGGCCACGGCGGAGAGGTCCAAGGCGGACACGGACAAGAAGGAGGAGACCCCCGTATGACGACCGCGACCCTCATCGACTCCTGGACCATGACCCGCCGCGGACTCGCCCACTGGGCCCGGCAGCCCGTCCAGGTGGTCGTTCAGCTGGTCTTCCCGGTGATGATGCTGCTGATGTTCGCCTACTTCCTCGGCGGCGGGATGACCGTCCCGGGCGGCGGTGACTACAAGGACTTCCTGGTGCCGGGCACGCTCGCGCTCACCATGGTGTTCGGCCTCGAAGGGACGATGCTCGCCATCACCCAGGACCTCAACAAGGGCGTCATCGACCGCTTCCGCTCGATGCCGATGGCCCGCTCGGCGGTCCTGGCCGGGCGCAGCGTGCTGGACATGCTCCAGTCGGCGCTCGGTCTGTTCGTCCTGCTCGGGGTCGGTCTGGCGATGGGCTGGCGCTGGCACGGCGGACTCGGCGACGGGCTTCTCGCCGTCGGGCTGCTGCTGTGGCTGCGCTTCGCGATGCTGTGGCTCGGGATCTTCCTGGGCATGGCCGCCGGACGCCCGGAGATGGTGCAGGCGGTACAGATCCTGGTCTGGCCGGTGGGCTTCCTCTCCAATGTCTTCGCCTCGCCCGAGACCATGCCCGGCTGGCTCGGCGCCCTCGCGGTCTGGAATCCGATGTCGGCGACGGCCACCGCGATCCGCGATCTGTTCGGCGGCCCCGGTGGCGGCGGCGAGGGCTGGGCCGCGGACCATGCCCATCTCCTCGCCGTCTGCTGGCCACTGGGGCTGATCGCGGTCTTCGCGCCGCTGGCCGTGCGGCGTTACGGGCGGCTCAGCCGCTGACGACGGCCCGGGCCCGGACCGCCGGCCCCGGCCGGACCGCTCAGCCGCTGACGACGGCCCGGGCCCGGCTCTCTGACCCCGGCCGGACCCGGAGCCGGCCACACCACTGCCGGGCGCCCGGCGGGTCACACCCCCACCGGTCGTCGCCGGTTGCGGATACGGTGCATATATGGGGAACGACAGGTCGGGCACGGGGGCGGAGACGGTGAGCGGGCCCGGATACGCCCTGCTGCTCGCCGCCGGCCCGGCCGGCAAACAGCGACTGATGGACGCGGCCGCCGCGCTGCCTCAGCTCGCCGCCGTACCGCCGGCGGCGCTGCTGGGCACGCCCGGCGGCGCCAGCATCGTCCAACTCGTGGACCCGGCCGATCCGCAGACCGTGCTGACGCATCTGCGCACCGCCGCCGCGCATCCCGGTCCGGTGCTGGTCCATCTCGCGGGCCAGCTCACCCTCGACGCCAAACAGCGGCTGCCGCACCTGGCGTTGGCCCGTACGACGCCGAGGACCGCCCGCTATACGGCGCTGCCCTGGCACTGGCTGGCGGCCGAGCTCGGCCGGAGGCCGCCGGGCAGCACCGTCGTGGTCGCCGATCTGGTGGCCGACGAGACGGCGTGGCCGCCGCTGAGGGCCGCCGGGCCGTCCGGACTCGCGGCCGGGCTGACGCTGTACGGCACGGTGGCGCCCGCCCCGCCCAAGCGGGGAGCCCCGCCCAAGCGGGGGATGGCGACGCCGGACTACAGCCGGGCGTTCGCCGGGCTGCTGCGGGGCGCCGCAGAGCGCCCGCCGCTCGCGCTGCTGCACCAGCGGGCCGCGATGGAGGCCGGGTTGGGCAGCGGCCCCGAACTGCTGCTGGACGGCGCTGGGCCGGGTGAGGCGTATCCGGCCCCGGACGCCGCTTCTGGCCCGGAGGCCGCCGGATGGGCCGGGCAGACCGGCCCGGCTGGGGCAGCCGGGCCGGTGGCGGTCATGCCGCCGCGCATGCCGCCGGGCCCGCCCGAATCGTTCCTCTCCGCCGATCCCCGACCGGCTCCACCATCACTGCGCCCGCCCCAGCCGACGCACGCCCCCCTGCCCCCGCCGCCCAGGCGGGCGCCCGTGGCCGATCCGCTCGCCGCCACGCACGCGGCGATATTCGAGGCGGCCAACTCGGGGCGGCACAGCGAGGCCGCCTCGATGGCGGCCGCCTGGGAGCAGGAGGCCCTCCGGACCGCCGGTCCCCGGTCCGACGAGGCGATCCACTGGCTGGAGGTCCGGGCCGATCTCTCCCGTATCGCCGGGGACCCGGCCCGCGCCTGTGAGCTGTGGCTCGCGGTGGCGGAGGCGCGGCTGGGCAACGGGGAGCCGGTCGGCCACCCCGAGGTCGAGGGGGCCGTGGACCGGGCGCACCACCAGTGGCAGTTCGTGGCGGACCGGGCCAGGGCCAGCGCCCTCGCCCCGCCGCTGATGGAGCTGCGGAACAGGGTGCCCGGCCGCAAGCCCGGCGCGCTGGAGGCGGTCCGGCGCCGGGCCGAGCTGCTGCGGGCCCCGGCCCGCACGCGCTGACCGCCGTCGTTCCCAGGACCGGAGACACCGGGCTCAGTGGTGGAACGCCTTGGCGGTCTTCCCCATGGGCGCGGGCTGTGACCGCAGCTCCGGCAGCAGCGACCCCAGGTCGTTCAGGAAGAGATCGGCGAGGTCTTCCGAGAAGCCGTTGCGGCACACCACCCGCAGCACGGACAGGTCCTCCCGTTTGGGCGGGAAGGCGTACGCGGGCACCAGCCAGCCGCGTTCGCGCAGCCGCCGCGAGACGTCGTAGACATCGAAGGTGCCGCCCCCCTCCGCCGTGGTGAACGCGAACACCGGGAGCTGGTCACCGCGGCTGAGCAGGGTGAAGTCCCCGAACGCCTCGATCCGCTCGGCGAGCGAGCGCGCCACATCGCGGGTCTGCTGCTGGACGGCGCGGTAGCCCTCCCGGCCCAGCCGCACGAAGGTGTAGTACTGGGCGGCCACCTGGGAGCCGGGGCGGGAGAAGTTGAGCGCGAACGTCGGCATGTCGCCGCCCAGGTAGTCGACGCGGAAGACCAGCTCCTCGGGCAGTGCGTCCGCCGTACGCCACAGCGCCCACCCCACCCCGGGGTAGACCAGGCCGTATTTGTGCCCCGAGGTGTTGATGGAGGCGACCCGCGGCAACTGGAAGTCCCACACCAGGTCCTGGTCGAGAAACGGCGCGACCATCGCGCCCGAGGCGCCGTCCACATGCACCGGGATGTCCAGGCCCGTGCGCTCCTGGAGGCCGTCCAGCGCCCGGCACACCTCGGCGACGGGTTCATACGAGCCGTCGAAGGTGGAGCCGAGGACCGTCACGACCCCGATGGTGTTCTCGTCGCACAGCTCGGCGGCGGCCTGGGGATCGAGATGGAACCGGTTGCCCTCCATGGGCACCTGGCGCGCCTCCACCTCCCAGAAGTCGCAGAACTTCTCCCAGCACACCTGGACATTGGTGCCCATGACCAGGTTGGGGCGGGCGGTCGCCGGATAGCTCACCGGATTCCGCTTGGCCCAGCGCCGCTTCAAGGCCATTCCGGCCAGCATGCACGCCTCGCTCGACCCCGTGGTGGAGCAGCCCACGGCCGTGTTCGGGTCGGGTGCGTGCCACAGATGGGCGAGCATCACCACACACCGCCGTTCCAGTTCGGCGGTGCGCGGGTACTCATCCTTGTCGATCATGTTCTTGGCGAAGCAGTCGGCCATCAGCCTGCCCGCCTGCGGCTCCATCCACGTGGTGACGAAGGTGGCCAGATTCTGGCGGGCGTTGCCGTCCAGCATCAGCTCGTCATGGACGAACTGATACGCGGTCGTGGGCGCCATCGGCTCTTCCGGGAGGCAGTGGTGCGGGGGCCTGCCGGTCAGCCCGCTCACCGGATTGGCCTCGCCGTAGAGCGGATTGACGGAGAACTCGGAGCGATTGCCCCTGTGGGGCGGGGTGGGGGTGCCCTTATGAAGTGCCATCTTCGTTAAATTAGGGGCATATCGGTGATACGCCCCGATACCGCGCCGTGCCCCTCATCCCGCGCCCCGCCCTCGCTGCCCCGCGCCCGCCCTCGCTACCCCGCGCTGCTGAGCGACAGCTTCGCCGCGAAGCCGAGGAACGCCGCGCCCGCGGCCGCCGAGAGCCCCGCCCTCAGCCGCCGGCGCCGCCGGAAGGTGGCCGCCAGATACGTACCGCTGAAGATCAGCACCGACAGATAGGTGATGCTGAACAACTGCGCCCAGGCGCCCAGCGCCAGGAAGGACAGCGCGGGATGGGCGTAGCTCGGATCCACGAACTGCACGAAGAAGGAGATGAAGAAGAGGATCGCCTTCGGGTTCAGCAGGCTGATGACCAGCGCCCTGCGGTACGGGCGCTCGCCCTCCGCGGACCCCTTGGCCGCGTCCGCCGACTCCATGGAGGCATCCGCGGACTCCATGGCCGCGTCCGCGGCCCCGTCCGCGTTCCCCGTCCGGCGGCGCCACAGTGCCCGCGCCCCCCGCAGCATGCCCACCGCCAGCCAGGTCAGATAGCCCGCGCCCGCGAACTTGACCACCGCGAAGAGCACCGGGCTGGCGTTCAGCAGCGAGGCCACCCCGCCCGCCGACAGCGCCATCAGCACGGTGTCCCCGCACAGCACCCCGGCCGCCGCCCGATAGCCGGTACGGGGGCCGCGGCGGGCCGCGACCGACACCACATACAGCGAATTGGGGCCCGGCAGCAGGATGATCAGCGCCAGACCGGCCAGATAGGTCGAAAGATCGGTTATCCCCAGCACAATCGGCAGGATGACAGCCGCCCGCCGCGCCGCCCAGCGGGTTTCGCCATCCGGACTTGCACCTCACGCGACGTAAGGGCGCACCGTGGAACCCGTACCGAACTGAAGGAGAGCGGATCAGGCCATGAGCTACTCCGTGGGACAGGTCGCGGGCTTCGCCGGCGTCACGGTGCGCACGCTGCACCACTACGACGAGATCGGGCTGCTGCGCCCCGGCGCCCGCAGCGCGGCCGGGCACCGGCGTTACGACGACGCCGACCTCGACCGGCTGCAGCGGATCCTGTTCTACCGGGAGCTGGGCTTTCCGCTCGAAGAGGTGGCGGTGCTGCTCGACGACCCGGATATCGATCCGCAGGCCCACCTGCGGCGTCAGCACCGGCTGCTGACCGACCGGATCGAGCGGCTGCGGAAGATGGCCGCCGCCGTCGAACAGGCCATGGAGGCGCGGAAGATGGGCATCAATCTGACCCCCGAGGAGAAGTTCGAGGTCTTCGGGGACTTCGACCCGGACGAGCACCAGGAGGAGGTCGAGCAGCGCTGGGGGAACACCGAGGCGTACAAGGAGTCCCAGCGCAGGGCCGCCTCGTACACCAAGGAGGACTGGAAGCGGATCCAGGAGGAGGCGGACGAACTCAGCAACCGCTTCCTCGCGCTGATGGGCGCGGGCACCCCGCCGACGTCCGAGGCGGCGATGGACCTCGCCGAGGAGCACCGGCAGGGGATCAGCCGGAACCACTACGAATGCGGCCATGAGATGCACGCCTGCCTGGGCCGGATGTACGTCTCGGACCACCGCTTCACGGAGAACATCGACAAGGCCGGGCCGGGGCTGGCCGGCTACCTCCGGGACGCGATCCTCGCCAACGCGGAGCGGCACGCCTAGGGGCATTCCTGGAGGGTGGGGCCGAGGGCGGGCGTCCTGGGCGGTGGGAACCAAGGGCAGGCACACGGCGTTGATAGCTTTGGGCGGCACACTGCGAAGAACGCTTCGGTTCCGCCCCGACCCTGCGGCCGGGCCTCGCACGCGCCTGCTTCCCTCGACCCAGGAGCCTCCCACCCGTGAACACCCTCGCGCTCGGCCCTCAGTGGCTGGACCCGGACTATCTGATCGAAACCTTCGGTCTGCTCGGCGTCCTGGCCATCGTTTTCGCGGAGTCCGGTCTGCTCATCGGCTTCTTCCTGCCGGGCGACTCGCTGCTCTTCACCACCGGCCTGCTGGTGACCACCGATGTGATCAAGCAGGATCTGTGGCTGGTGTGCGTGGCCGTCGCGGTCGCGGCGATCGTCGGTGACCAGGTCGGCTATCTCTTCGGCCGGAAGGTGGGGCCGTCGCTGTTCCGGCGCCCCGACTCCAAGCTCTTCAAACAGGAGAACGTGGAGAAGGCGCATGAGTTCTTCGAGAAGCACGGGCCGAAGTCGCTGATCCTGGCCCGCTTCGTGCCCATCGTGCGGACGTTCACGCCGATCATCGCGGGCGTGAGCCGGATGAACTACCGCTCGTTCATCATCTTCAACATCATCGGCGGCGTGCTGTGGGGCACCGGCGTCACCCTGCTGGGCTCGGCGCTCGGGAAGGTCGCCTTCGTCCATGAGCACATCGAGCTGATGCTGATCGCGATCGTGCTGCTGTCGATCGTCCCGATCGTGATCGAGTTCCTCCGGGCCCGCGGCAAGGCGAAGAAGGAGGCCGCCGCGGAGCCGGATCCGCAGGGCCCGGCCTCGGGTGCCTCCTCCCAGGGGCCGCGCGGGCGCCACGCCAAGCGCTGACGACGAGCGCCGGGGCCGCCCCGGCGTCTCCCGCCGCCGTGGCGCTCCCCGTCACCCCGGCGTCTCCCGTCTCGCCTGCACCTCGTTCACCTGCATTCACGCCTGTCACACACACCCGCCCCCACTCCCCCTCGGCGGTCACCGCCCCGCACAATGGGCTCCGGTGGCCGCCGATGCTGCATCCTTGGCTGCTGGGAACCGTACGGGGAGGGCTGGTGAGGAGCGAGGAGACGTGAGGCCGGACCGTCAGCAGACGCCGCGCGGTGCGAGCGCGGTGGACACGGACACAGGGGAGAACCAGAAGCCCCAGTCCGACGAGGCGCACAGCGCCTTCACCCCTCCCCTCGGCATACCCATGCCGCCTCCGCCCGAGGACGAGCACCCGACATCGGAGTTCGCTGTCCCCGGCGGGCTGACGGCGGAGACCGCCGTCGAACCCGAGGGCTCGGCCTTCGTGCCGCCCCCCGGGGTGAAGACCCCGTCGAACAACCAGACCACGGGCGGTTTCCCCGCCGTCACCCCGCCGAATGGCTTCCCCGTCGTCAGGCTGACCAAGGACGCCCCTTGGCAGGACCGGATGCGCACGATGCTGCGCATGCCGGTCAGCGAGCGTCCGACGCCCGAGCGCGTCGAGCAGCAGGACGAGACCGGGCCGGCCGTGCCGCGTGTGCTCGACCTCACCCTCCGCATCGCCGAGCTGCTGCTCGCGGGCGGCGAGGGGGCCGAGGACGTCGAGGCGGCGATGCTCGGCGTGGCGCACGCGTACGGGCTCGACCGCTGCGAGCCGACCGTCACCTTCACCCTGCTGTCGGTCAGCTACCAGCCCTCGCTGGTGGACGACCCGGTCACCGCCAGCCGGACCGTGCGGCGCCGGGGCACCGACTACACCCGGCTGTCCGCGGTCTTCCGGCTGGTGGACGACATCACCTCGCAGGAGGAGTTCACGCTGGAGGAGGCGTACCGGCGGCTCGCCGAGATACGCCGTAACCGCCACCCCTACCCGGGCTGGGCACTCACCGTGGCGGGCGGCGGGCTGGCCGGCGCGGCGAGCATGCTGGTCGGCGGTGACTGGCCGGTCTTCTTCGCGGCGGCCATCGGCGCGATGTTCGGCGACCGGCTGGCGTGGCTGGCCTCGGGGCGCGGGCTTCCGGAGTTCTACCAGTTCGTGGCCGCGGCGATGCCGCCCGCCGCGATGGGCGTGGCGCTCAGCCTCATGAACTCCGGACTTCAGGCGTCCGCCGTGATCACCGGTGGGCTGTTCGCACTGATCCCGGGGCGGGCGCTGGTCGCGGGCGTCCAGGACGGGCTGACCGGCTACTACATCACCGCGGCGGCCCGCCTGCTGGAAGTCGGCTATCTGATCGTGGGCATCGTGTGCGGGGTGCTCACGGTGCTCTACGGGGGCGTCCAGCTCGACGCCAAGCTGAACCCGGAGGCGGCGCTGCGCCATGTGGAGCGGCCGGTGATCCAGATCCTGGCGGCGATGCTGCTCGCGCTGACCTTCTGCATCCTGCTCCAGCAGGAACGTCACACCGTGTTGTTCGCCACGCTCAACGGCGGGGTCGCCTGGGTGGTCTACGGTGCGCTGGCCGACACCGCCGACATCCCGCCGGTGGCCGCCACGACCGTGGCCGCCGGGCTGGTCGGCCTCTTCGGCCAGTTGCTCTCGCGCTATCGGTACGCCTCGGCGCTGCCGTACGTCACGGCGGCGATAGGGCCGCTGCTGCCCGGTAGCGCGACCTACTTCGGCCTGCTCGCCCTGGCCCAGGGCAACCTGGACCGCGGCATTCCGTTCCTCACCCAGGCGGCGGCGCTGGCCCTGGCGATCGCCATAGGGGTGAACCTGGGAGGCGAGGCCGCGCGCCTCTTCCTGAAGACCCCCGGCGCCACCACCGACCCCTCCGACCGCCGCGCCGCCAAGCGCACGAGGGGCTTCTGACGGGGGCCGCGCGGCCTGGGCCTGCGCCCGCCTGGGCCGCGCCCGTCCTGGCCGCGCTCACCCGGGGCCGCCGCCGCCCCGGGCCCGGAAACGCCGGAGGGCGGGACACCCACAGGGTGTCCCGCCCTCTCGCGTGGTCAGGACTCAGTGGCCGCCGGCGGCCTCGAGGCGCTTGATGGACGCCTCCACCTCGGCCTCGGCCTCGGCGCGGCCCACCCAGTTGGCCCCTTCGACCGACTTGCCCGGCTCAAGGTCCTTGTAGACCTCGAAGAAGTGCTGGATTTCCAGGCGATCGAACTCCGAAACGTGGTGAATATCACGCAGGTGCTCCACCCGGGGGTCCGAGGCCGGTACGCAAAGCAGCTTGTCATCGCCGCCCGCCTCGTCCGTCATCCTGAACATGCCGATGGCACGGCACTTGATCAGGCAGCCGGGGAACGTCGGCTCGTCGAGAATGACCAGTGCGTCCAGCGGATCGCCGTCCTCGCCGAGGGTGTTCTCGACGAAGCCGTAGTCCGCGGGGTAGCTGGTCGACGTGAAGAGTCGCCGGTCAAGACGGATGCGACCCGTCTCGTGGTCCACCTCGTACTTGTTCCGCGAACCCTTCGGGATCTCGATGGTGACGTCGAACTCCACGGGTGGCTCCTCCATGATCAACACATACGTCTGGTGATTAAGTGTCCCCCACGCAGGTGTGTGGTGGCGAAAGGGGCTGGTCGGTCGTGCCTGAAGCCCGATCGTGGCAGGTCAGGGAGTGGCTGAGTCACCGGCTGAGCCGTGGGCGACGCGAGTTCGACCGCGCGCGCGGTCGTGGGCTGCGCGAATGGGACCGCGTGCGCGCCCGTATCCGGCGCGAATGGCGGCGCACGCCCCGGGAGCAGCAGCGGACCTGGCAGTTGGTGACGGTCTCCGCCGCGACCGGTCTGGTGGTCGCCGTGGTGTCGGTGCTCGTGGCCGGGCCCTGGGACGGCGGACGGCGGACGGCCGAACGCGCCCGCGCCGCCGAGGACCGGGCCCCGGGCGACGGGCGTGACGGCGGCCCGGGGCGGCCCGCGCCCAGCGCCTCGCCCGTCCTGGCCGCGCTCGGCGCGCGCCCCGCGCCCCGGTCGCCGGACAGCGGCGGGGACGCCGTGCCGCCGCCCACCGGGGCGGGGCTCGCCGACACGCTCGAACCGCTGCTGGAGGATCCCGCGTTGGGCGATGAGCGCTCGGTGGCGGTGATGGACGTGACCACCGGTCAGCAGGTGTTCGGCAGCAAGGCGGGTACGGCCACGGTCCCCGCCTCGACGATCAAGCTCGCGACCGGTGCCGCGGCCCTCTCCGCGCTCGGCCCGGACCACCGCATCAGGACCAGCGTCGTGGCGGGCGCGGGCAAGGACGACATCGTGCTGGTCGGCGGCGGCGACCCCACGCTCACCGCGCGGGCCGTCAAGGGGGACGACCACCCCGCCGCACTCGGCCAGTTGGCCGACGCCACCGCCCGCGCCCTCAAGAAGCGCGGCGCGGGCCCCTACCGGCTCGGCTACGACACATCGCTCTACTCGGGGTCGAAGCTCCACCCGATTGGCCCCAACGAGAACCTCTCGCCCGTCGTCCCCCTGATGGCCGACGAGGGCCGTAAGGACGACAGCGACCATGGCCCGGCCCCGCGCGCCGAGGACCCGGCCGCCGACGCGGCCGGCACCTTCGCGTCGATGCTGCGCGACCGCGGTGTCGAGGTGAAGGGCGAGCCCGGCTCGCGCAAGGCCGCCAAGGGCGCCCGTACGGTGGCCTCCGTCCGCTCCCAGCCGCTGTCCTCGCTCGTCGAGCGGATGCTGACCAACAGCGACAACGACATCGCGGAGGCCCTGTCCCGGCAGACCGCCCTCGCGGCCGGCAAGCCCGCCAGCTTCGCGGGCGGGGCGAAGGCCGTGACCCAGCGGCTGCGCAAGCTCGGGCTGCCGCTGAGCGGTGCCCGGATCGCGGACGGCAGCGGGCTCGACCGCGCCGACCATGTGTCCGCCGGGCTGCTCGCCCAGGTGCTGGTGCGCGCCGCCGACCGCGACCACCCCCAACTGCGGTCGCTGCTCACCGGGCTGCCGGTGGCCGGTTTCAGCGGCACCCTGCGCACCCGCTACGCCCAGGACGCGGTCGGCCGGGGCGTGGTCCGCGCCAAGACCGGCACCCTCACCGGGGTCAACAGCCTCGCGGGCTCGGTCGTGGACGCGGACGGCCGGCTGCTGGTCTTCGCGTTCATGACCAACGGCACCACCGACGCCGACGGCGCCCAGCGCGCCCTGGACCGGATGGCCTCGGCCCTCGCCAACTGCGGCTGCCGCTGACCGCGAGGGCGACCCGGCCCGGCCGCGGGGGCGGCCGTGCCACGGTGGCCGCCGTAAGGCCACGAGGGTGACCCGGACGCGGGGTGGCCGCCTGTGCGGACCCCGGTGTCCTCCCGGATGGGGCGCGGGCCACGTACCGTGAAGCCATGACGAGCATCGGTGGTGTGGAGATGGTCGACTGGAATCTCGCGGTCGCGACCGCGACCCGGCTGGTACGCCCCGGGCCCGAGGTGAGTCGCGACGAGGCGCGTGCCGTCGTCGCGGAGCTGCGGCGGCACGCCAAGTCCTCGGAGGAGCACGTCCGCGCGTTCACCCGGATGGCCGTCTCCGGCGGCCCGGCCTCGGACACCCCCGTCCTCGTCGTGGACCGCGCGGGCTGGATCAAGGCCAATGTGGCGGGCTTCCGGCAGATCCTCAAACCGCTGCTCGGCAAGATGCAGGACCGGCGCGGCGGACTGCCCGGCGGGGCCGTGCTGGGCGCGGTCGGCGGCAAGGTGACCGGGGTCGAGCTGGGGATGCTGCTGTCCTTCCTCGCCTCCCGGGTGCTCGGCCAGTACGAGACCTTCGCGCCCGCGACCCGCGAGCTGCCCGGCTCCCCGGGCGGCGGCCGGCTGCTGCTGGTGGCGCCCAACATCGTCCACGTGGAGCGCGAACTCGACGTGGCCCCGCACGACTTCCGGCTGTGGGTCTCGCTGCACGAGGAGACCCACCGCACCCAGTTCACCGCCGTGCCGTGGCTGCGCGACCACATCGAGTCCGAGATCCAGGCGTTCCTCGGCGAGACCGACGTGGACCCGGCCACCCTGCTGGAGCGGGTCCGCGAGGCCTTCCAGTCGCTGAGCGGCGGCGGCCGTCCCGGTGACGAGGGGGACGAGGAGGACGGGCGCGGCGCGCCCAGCATCATCGAGCTGGTCCAGACCCCCTCCCAGCGGGAGATCCTGGCCCGGCTGACCGCGGTGATGTCGCTGCTGGAGGGGCACGCCGACTACGTCATGGACGGGGTGGGGCCGGAGGTCGTGCCGTCCGTCGCGGAGATCCGGGAGAAGTTCCAGAGGCGCCGGGCGAGCGGCGCGGGCCGCCTCGACCAGGCGCTGCGCAAGCTGCTGGGGCTCGACGCCAAGCTGCGGCAGTACCGTGACGGTGAGCGATTCGTCCGGGCCGTGGTGAACGAGGTCGGCATGGACGGTTTCAACCGTGTCTGGACCTCGCCCAACACCCTTCCGACCAAGGCGGAGATCAGCAAACCCGCCGAGTGGGTCGCGCGGGTGCACCGTAAGGCGGAGTCCTAGAACCGGCACACTCCCGGCACACGCGGAAACGGACGAACGCCCCCTTTAATCACTCGTCCGAGGGACCGTTGGCGACGGGTAGGCGTGCGATGCTCGGGGAACAGCTCGCTTCTGTCACCATCGACATACGCAGCGTGACGAAAGCTGCGTAACTCCTCGCACCCCCCGAGGCACCCCCTCGAATGACAGATGGGAAACGGACATGGGTCCCCATCCAGCGGTCGCCGCGATACGCCTCGCGGTACGCCGCGTCCTCCACGACGTCCTCGTCGCCCACTCGGCCTCGTCCTCCTGCTCGCCCTCCGCCGCCTCTTCGCCTTCGACGCGTTCGGCCCCCGCCCCCCGCGGCTCCGCCCCGCGCGACGGCGCGCCCCTCGTACTCGCCGCCTGCTCGGGCGGCGCCGACTCCATGGCGCTCGCCTCCGCCCTCGCCTTCGAGGCCCCGCGGGCCGGCCTGCGGGCCGGCGGGGTCACCGTCGACCACGGCCTGCAGCAGGGCTCCGACGCCCGCGCCGCCGAGGTCGCCGACCGGATGCGGGCGCTGGGCCTGGCGCCGGTCGAGGCTGTCGCCGTGTCCGTCGGCCGCGGCGGCGGCCCCGAGGCCGCCGCCCGGGACGCCCGTTACGCCGCGCTGGACGGCGCCGCCGAGCGCCACGGCGCCACCGCCGTGCTGCTCGGTCACACCCGTGACGACCAGGCCGAGACGGTTCTGCTGGGCCTCGCCCGCGGCTCCGGCACCCGCTCGCTGTCCGGTATGGCCTGGGTCTCCGGGGCCGACGGCCGCTACCGCCGTCCCTTCCTCCAACTGGACCGGCATACGGTCCGCGAGGCGTGCCTGGCCCAGTCGCTGCCCGTCTGGGACGACCCGCACAACGTGGACCCGTCCTACACCCGCTCCCGGGTCCGCCACGAGGCACTGCCCATCCTGGAGAAGGCGCTGGGCAAGGGCGTCGTCGAGGCGCTCGCCCGCACCGCCCAGCTCTCCCGTGACGACGCCGACGCCCTCGACGCCTGGGCCGCCCGCGCCGAGGCCGATGTGATGACCACCGCACCGGCGGCGGCCGGTGGTGCGCAGGCCGTGCATCTCGACACCGTCGGCCTGCACGGACTGCCCACCGCCGTCCGCCGCCGGGTGCTGCGCCGCGCCGCCATCGCCGCGGGCGCGCCGGCCGGTTCGCTCTTCGCCCGCCACATCGAAGAGGTGGACCGGCTGATCACCGGCTGGCGGGGGCAGCGGGCCATCAACCTCCCCGGCCGCGTCGAGGTCCGCCGTGAGGGTGGCAGACTGGTCATCCGGCAGGGCTGATCCGCCCGAGCCAGATGAGCCGGTACGTCGAACGAAAGTGGCGCGGGTGGACGACAAGGACATGGGCACCGACCTCAAGTCGGTCCTCATCACCGAGGAAGAGATCAACGCGAAGCTGGCGGAGCTGGCGGCCACCATCGACGAGGAGTACGCGGGCAAGGATCTGCTGATCGTCGGCGTGCTCAAGGGCGCGGTCATGGTGATGGCGGATCTGGCACGTGCCCTGTCCACGCCCGTCACCATGGACTGGATGGCCGTGTCGTCCTACGGCGCGGGCACCCAGTCCTCCGGGGTGGTGCGTATCCTGAAGGACTTGGACACCGACATCAAGGGCAAACACGTCCTGATCGTCGAGGACATCATCGACTCCGGACTGACGCTGTCGTGGCTGCTGTCGAACCTGGGCTCGCGTGAGCCGGCCTCGCTGAACGTCTGCACCCTGCTGCGCAAGCCGGAGGCGGCCAAGGTCGCCATCAAGGTGAAGTGGGTCGGCTTCGACATCCCCAACGAGTTCGTCGTCGGCTACGGGCTGGACTACGCCGAGAAGTACCGGAACCTGCGGTTCGTCGGCACCCTGGCCCCCCACGTCTACGGCGGCTGACGGCGCCGCGGACCCCTGGGAACCTGGCGGGGTTTTCCGCCGTTGGAGCAGGGGAAGGCGGTTTTGTTAACAGTCCACGGCGGCGTCGGGTGACAATGCTGGGGTACCGTCCGAAGGTCAGTCTTTTTTGAGACTGAGGATTACACAGCTCATACACCGCAAATACACCGCAATACACCGCACGCACAGGCGGCCCCTCCAGGGCTGCCGTGCCTCACTGTGGCAGGAGGGACGGGGCGGCTTCGCCCCGTATGGATGGACGTGAAGCGCTACTTCCGTGGGCCGGTCATGTGGATCGTGCTGGCCGTCCTCGCCGTGGTCGTGTTGATGCAGGTCGTCGGCTCGTCCGGCGGCTACAAGTCGGTGGACACCAGTCAGGTCGTCAAGGCGATCAACCAGAACCAGGTCCAGTCCGCCGAACTGACGACCGGCGACGAGCACAAGGTAAAGATCAACCTCAAGGACAACGTCGCCAAGATCTCGGGCAGCGACAAGCTCCAGGCCACCTACATCGGTGACCAGGGCGTCGATCTCGCCAAGACTCTGCAGGCCAATGCCCAGAAGCCCAACGGGATCCCCGACGGGTACAACGTCTCGACGTCGAAGCAGAACCCCTTCGTCGGGATTCTGCTCTCGCTGCTCCCGTTCGTGCTGATCGTCGTGGTCTTCCTGTTCCTGATGAATCAGATGCAGGGCGGCGGCTCCCGAGTGATGAACTTCGGGAAGTCGAAGGCCAAGCTGATCACCAAGGACACGCCGAAGACGACGTTCACCGATGTGGCGGGCGCCGACGAGGCGGTCGAGGAGCTCCAGGAGATCAAGGAGTTCCTCCAGGAGCCGGCGAAGTTCCAGGCCGTGGGCGCCAAGATCCCCAAGGGTGTGCTGCTCTACGGCCCGCCCGGTACGGGTAAGACGCTGCTCGCGCGTGCCGTCGCGGGCGAGGCGGGTGTCCCCTTCTACTCGATCTCCGGCTCCGACTTCGTCGAGATGTTCGTGGGTGTGGGTGCCTCCCGTGTGCGCGACCTGTTCGAGCAGGCCAAGACCAACGCCCCGGCCATCGTCTTCGTCGACGAGATCGACGCCGTCGGCCGGCACCGCGGTGCGGGCATGGGCGGCGGCCATGACGAGCGCGAGCAGACGCTGAACCAGCTGCTCGTCGAGATGGACGGCTTCGATGTGAAGGGCGGGGTCATCCTGATCGCCGCCACCAACCGGCCCGACATCCTCGACCCGGCGCTGCTGCGCCCGGGCCGCTTCGACCGGCAGATCGCCGTCGACCGCCCGGACATGCAGGGCCGGCTGGAGATCCTCAAGGTCCACCAGAAGGGCAAGCCGGTCGCTCCGGACGTCGACCTGTCGGCCGTCGCCCGTCGCACCCCCGGCTTCACCGGTGCCGATCTGTCGAACGTGCTGAACGAGGCCGCCCTGCTGACGGCCCGCAGCGACGGGAAGCTGATCGACAACCACTTCCTGGACGAGGCGATCGACCGAGTCGTGGCCGGCCCGCAGAAGCGGACCCGGATCATGAGCGACAAGGAGAAGAAGATCACCGCGTACCACGAGGGCGGTCACGCCCTGGTCGCGGCGGCTTCTCCGAACAGCGACCCGGTGCACAAGGTCACGATCCTCTCCAGAGGCCGGGCCCTGGGCTACACCATGGTCCTGCCCGACGAGGACAAGTACTCGACCACGCGCAACGAGATGCTGGACCAGCTCGCCTACATGATGGGCGGCCGGGCGGCGGAGGAGCTCGTCTTCCACGACCCGACCACGGGCGCGTCCAACGACATCGAGAAGGCGACCACCACCGCCCGCGCGATGGTCACGCAGTACGGCATGACCGAGCGGCTCGGCGCGATCAAGTTCGGCTCCGACAACTCCGAGCCGTTCCTCGGCCGTGAGATGGCTCACCAGCGCGACTACTCGGAAGAGGTCGCCGCGCTGGTGGACGAGGAGGTCAAGAAGCTCATCGAGGCCGCGCACAACGAGGCCTGGGAGATTCTCGTCGAGAACCGGGACGTCCTGGACAACCTGGTGCTGGCGCTGCTGGAGAAGGAGACGCTGAACAAGGAGCAGATCGCCGAGATCTTCGCCCCGATCGTCAAGCGCCCGGCCCGCCCGGCGTGGACCGGCTCCTCGCGGCGTACGCCCTCGACCCGTCCGCCGGTGCTCTCCCCCAAGGAGCTGGCCCCGGCCAACGGTGCCCAGCCCACCTCGGCGGCTTCGCTGACCAAGAGCACCACTCCGGAGGACGTCGCCGAGCGTCCTGAGGGCTCGGGCTCCGGTTCGGAGAGCTGATCCCCACCACCGGGGGCGGTTTCCGTCCCCGGTGGCCCCGGAATGAATGCCGCGTCCACCAGGTTCTAGCCTGGTGAACGCGGCATTTACGCGTTCGTTGTGTTTATGTGAGGAACGAGGCAGCTCCATGACCGACCCGGTGACGCTGGACGGCGAGAGCCCCATTGGCGTGTTCGACGAGAAGCGCGCCGAGAACGCGATCCGCGAGCTGCTGATCGCCGTTGGCGAGGACCCCGACCGGGAGGGGCTGCGCGAGACGCCGGGCCGGGTGGCCCGTGCCTACAAGGAGATCTTCGCGGGGCTGCGCCAGGAGCCCGAGGACGTCCTGACCACCACCTTCGACCTGGGCCATGACGAGATGGTGCTGGTCAAGGACATCGAGGTGATGTCCTCCTGCGAGCACCACCTGGTGCCGTTCGTGGGCGTCGCCCATGTGGGCTATATCCCGTCCCACGACGGCAAGATCACCGGGCTGTCCAAGCTGGCCCGGCTGGTCGATGTCTTCGCCCGCCGCCCCCAGGTCCAGGAGCGGCTGACCACTCAGATCGCCGAGTCCCTGATGCGGATACTGGAGCCGCGCGGGGTGATCGTGGTCGTCGAGTGCGAGCACATGTGCATGACCATGCGCGGGGTGCGCAAGCCCGGCGCCAAGACGCTCACCTCGGCCGTCCGCGGCCAGCTGCGCGATCCGGCCACCCGGGCCGAGGCCATGAGCCTCATCATGGCCCGCTGAGCGGCTCCGGGCGCTCAGGCCGGGCAATGGGCCTCGGCCCCGCTTGACGGGCCCGTACGGGTCGGCTCGTGGCCTTTGGGCCTCCGCCGCGCCTCAGGCGCGGGCCGTGGCGCTCGGGCCGTTGCCGTCGTTGTCGTCGTCCTCCGGGAGCTTGAGGACCCGCTCCAGGAAGAACGCGGCCGCCACCACCCCCGCGGCCGCCAGCACCGAGGCCCCGGCGTAGATGGCCTGATCCCGCCGGGCGGGCACATCGAGCTGCTCCATGGCCAGGAAGACGCCCGCCCCGCCGTACATCCCCGCGATCAGCGCCGCCACCAGCGCGCTGGCCTGCCCGAAGACCACCGCACGGGCGGCCACCATCGGGTCCACGCCCTTGGCGCCTGGCTGCCGCTCCCGCTGGGCGCGCAGCCGGGACCGCAGCGACAGCGCGGTGGCGGCCAGCACGACCGCGATCAGGGCCAGCACGATCGGCGCGGCCACCGGGACGCTCGGCAGCGACCCGAACGTGTCCCACAGCCGGGCGCCTGCCCACGACACCACACCGGCCACGGCGAACAGCCCGACCAGCACCCCGATCCGAAGTTGCTTCACCGAGCGGTCGCCCCTCAATTCAGTACGTGCCAACGTGTCCGGAATCTATCCGGATCAACGTCTACTCGGGCAGTCGCAGTTCCAGATCGGTGCGGACCCGGACACCTTCGTGGCCCATCGCGGCCAGCAGCCCCGCGACCGCCCCGCGCCCGGGGACCTCGGCCTGCGGATCCACGTCGTTCCACGGCACCAGCACGAAGGCGCGCTCATGGGCGCGCGGATGCGGCAGGGTCAGCTGGGGGTCGTCGGACATCACGTCCTGATACGCCACGATGTCCACGTCGATGGTGCGCGGGCCCCAGCGCTCGTCCCGCACCCGCTCGAACGCCTCCTCGATCGCGTGGCCGCGCTCCAGCAGCGAGGACGGCGGCAGCGTCGTCTTGATCAGCACCACGGCGTTGAAGTACGTGGCCTGGGTGCCGGGCTCCACGCCCCACGGGTCCGTCTCGTACACCGGCGACACGGCCTTGACGCGCAGGCCCGGGGTGTCCTCCAGCGCGTCGATGGCGCCCTGGAGGGTCTCCAGGCGGTTGCCCAGATTGCTGCCGAGCGAGATCACCGCTCGTTTGGGGTTGCTCAACGTCACATCGGCGGCGTCCACCTGCTCCACCACGGAGATGGGAACGGGCTGCACGGTCGGGTCGCTGCTGCTCATACTCGGCTCCGGGTGATGGTGATGGTCACGTCGTCGAAGGGCACGGTGATCGGGGCCTGGGGCTTGTGCACCACGACCTCGACCTCCCGCACCACGTCGTACTTGAGGCACCGGTCGGCGATCCGTTCGGCCAGCGTCTCGATCAGATCGACCGGCTCACCCCGCACCACGGCCACGACCTCTTCCGCCACCACGCCGTAGTGGACGGTCTTGCCGAGGTCGTCGTCGGCCGCGGCGGGCCGAGTGTCCAGGCCGAGCACGAGGTCCACGACGAAGTCCTGGCCCTCCTCGCGCTCATGGGGTAGCACGCCGTGGTGCCCGCGAGCCTTCAGGCCGCGCAGCGCGACACGATCCACCTGAATCACTCCTGCTGGTCGTCGGTACGCGGGCACGCCCTCCTGGCCGGAGCGCACCACCCGTCCCCTGCCGTCTGTGGGGGTACCTGCCTCGCAATCTACCTGCGGGCCCCGGCGGCATTCGCCCATGGGGTGGGCGGTGCCCGCTGCCGACGCTCCGCGCCACAGCCTTCTACCCCCACCTCGCGGGGCTCGAACGGGGTCGGGTCAGCCCGGCAACAACCCGTCGTCGGCGGGGCCTTCGGGACCACCCGGCTCCTCGTCGTCACTCTCCGCGAGCACCGGGGAGCCGTGGTGCGACCAGACCTTCCAGCCGTCCTCCGTGCGGCGGAACACATTCGTGGCCACGACCAGCTGGCCCACCAGCGGGCCGAGCTGGCCCTCCTCCTCCGCGGGGGCGCCGCTGAGGATGTTCTCGGTGCAGGTCACCAGGGCGGTGTCGGCCATTACCGACACCTCGACATCCGTCAGGAAGAACTGGATGTAGTCCGTGTTGGCCATGATCAGCGCATAGGAGCGGAGCACCTCGCCCCGGCCGCGCAGCACCGGCCAGCCCGGGTGGACACAGGACACCTCGGTGTCGGGGGAGTCCAGCCACAGCCGCTGCAGCGTGGTGTGGTCGCCCTGCTCCATGGCGTCGTACAGCGCGGTGTTCACCTGCGCCACACGTTCGTTGTCCGTAAGGGAAGTCACAGCGCTCCCGCCGCGTTTTCGGCCCGCTCGATGGCCCGCGCCACGCGCACCGCGTCCGCGCTGGCCCGTACCTCGTGTACCCGGACGGCCCAGGCGCCCTCGCGCGCCGCGAGCGCGGTGACCGCCGCCGTGGCGGCGTCCCGCTCCCTGGCCGGCGGCGGGCTGCCCCCGTCGCCCGCCAGGACGCGCCCCAGGAACCGCTTGCGGGAGGCCGCCACCAGCAGCGGGCGGCCCAGTTCCCGCAGCGCGGACAGATGGGCGACCAGGGTCAGGTCGTGCCCGGCGTCCTTGGCGAAGCCCAGGCCCGGGTCGATCACGATCCGCTCCGGGTCGATACCGCCCGCGACGGCCTGCTCCAGGCCGGTGCGCAGCTCGGCGACGACCTCGCCGACCACGTCCGCGTACACCGCTCGGTTGTTCATGTCGATCGACTGGCCGCGCCAGTGCATCACCACGAACGGCACCCCCGCCGCGGCCACCGTGGGCACCATCGCGGGGTCGGCGCCGCCGCCGCTGACGTCGTTGACCAGCCGGGCCCCGGCCGCCACGGCCCGCTCGGCCACCGTGGCCCGCATGGTGTCCACGCTGATCACGGCACCGGTCGCGGCCAGCTCCCGGACGACGGGGATCACCCGGCGCAGCTCCTCGGCCTCGTCGACGCGCGCCGCGCCGGGCCGGGTCGACTCACCGCCGACGTCCACCAGGTCGGCCCCGGCGGCGACCAGATCGAGACCGTGCTTGACGGCCAGTTCGGTGTCGAACCACCGGCCGCCGTCGGAGAAGGAGTCCGGCGTGACGTTCACCACGCCCATCACCGCGCACCGGTCCCACTCCGGCAGTCCGGCCACCCGTCCCCGCCCATGCAACGTGCTCATGTGCCCAGCCTAGGCGTAGGGGGTGCCTTCTGGATCAGGCTGCCTGCTGCAGCCCCCGCCCGTCGGCCAGCTGCCGATGGGCGCAGGGCCGGGGCTCGGGGCGCGGTCCGCGGCGCAGCAGCCGGGGCAGGGCGAGCGAGACGAAGCCCTCGGCCTGCATCGCGGCCAGGCCGATCCGGGGCAGGTCGCGGGTGTTGCGGAAGACCACGAAGCGCGGCTCCCAGCGCGGCTGGAACTTGGCGTTGAACTTGTACAGCGACTCGATCTGGAACCAGCGGGAGAGGAACACCAGCAGCGCCCGCCAGCCGCGCAGCACCGGGCCCGCGCCGAGCTTCTCGCCGCGCGCCAGCGCCGAGCGGAACATCGCGAAGTTCAGCGACACCCGCTCCACGCCCAGCTCGGGGGCGGCCTGCAGGGCGGCCACGATCAGCAGCTCGTTCATGCCCGGGTCGGCGCTCCGGTCGCGCCGCATCAGCTCCAGGGACATTCCGTCCGGGCCCCACGGTACGAAGTGCAGTACGGCCTTGAGGTCCCCGTACGGGCCCTCCTCACCGCCCTCGCCCGCGGCCTTGTGGGCGGTGGCGATGACCGTGTCCCCGTCCGCCGGGTCGCCGATCCGGCCCAGCGCCATCGAGAAGCCGCGCTCGGTGTCGGTGCCCCGCCAGTCGGCGGCGGCGCGCCGGATGGCCTCCAGCTCCTCGGGGCCCAGGTCGGCGGCGCGCCGCACCCGGGTCTGGTAGCCGGCCCGCTCGATCCGCTTGACCATCTGGCGTACGTTGCGCATGGCCCGCCCGGACAGGGTGAAGTCGGCCACATCGACGATGGCCTCGTCGCCGAGTTCGAGCGCGTCCAGGCCGGTCTCCCGGGTCCACACCTCGCCGCCGGTCTCGCTGCAGCCCATCACCGCCGGGGTCCAGGAGTGGGCCCGGGCCTCCTCCATGAAGCAGGCGATCGCGCCGGGCCACGCCTCCACGTCGCCGACCGGGTCGCCGCTGGCGAGCATCACCCCGGAGACCACGCGGTAGCAGACCGCGGCCTTGCCGCTGGGGGAGAAGACCACGGCCTTGTCGCGGCGGAGCGCGAAGTGGCCGAGCGAGTCGCGGCGCCCGTGGGCGTCGAGCAGCTCCCGCAGCCGCTCCTCGTCCCCGGGGGTGAGGCGGGCGGCGGGGTGCTCGGGGCGGAAGGCGAGATAGGCGGTGGTGGCGACGGTCAGCAGGCCCAGCGCGCCGAGCGAGTAGCCGACGGTGTAGTCCGCGCCGTGGCGGTAGTCGACCGGCCCCTCGAAGCCGAACAGGCCCCACAGGACGTGCTGAAGCTGCGCGCCGAGCGAGGGACGGCCTTGGATGGCGTCCGGATGCGAACGGACGATGAGCAGTCCCACGGTGACGCTGACCGCGCCCATGACCACGAAGTTGGCCAGCGCCATCCAGCGGCTGCGCGGATCGGGCAGCGCCGCGAACTCGGCGCGGTAGCGGATCAGCACCCCCATCAGGACGAGGGAGAGAACCATGCCGATGACCGAGTGCCGGTAGAGGAGCTGGGCGGCCGCGCCGACGGGCAGCAGCGCCACGGCCGCGACCCAGGCCCGCCGCTTACGCCGTTTGAGGCCGTGGGCCAGCATCAGCAGCAGCAGACCGACCACGATCGAGGCGGCGGCGGCCAGGGAGCTCACGGCGCCCGGCAGCAGCTCGGCCAGCGCGTGCACCCTGCTGTGGCGCAGCCGGGGGAAGACGATGTCCATCAGCCCGATGAGCGTGCAGGCGGTGCCGACGACCGTGGGCATCGCCTCCGGCCTGGGGCCGCGCAGCAGGCGCCGTATCCGGTTGGGAACCTCTCCGGACGTTTCGGCATCTTGACTGTCAGGCATCTGCATTCCCGTCGCTTCGGTCAAGAGGATCTTTGGTTCTGTTGCGTGGCATCCGCACGATTTGCGCCCTGGTAGACGCCATTTGAGGCAGCGGGGTTCCAACCGCGGCACGGGGGAGCCGGCCGCCCGGCAGAAAGATAGTGATGGGTCTCACGAGCAACAACCTCGTGATCGCGGCGGTCGTAGCGGCGTTGCTGCTGTTCGCGGCCACGATATGGCTGTGGCCCCGGTTGTCCGGGCGCGGAGTGGCTCCCGTGCTCGGCCGGGTCGGCATGCTACTGGGGACGCAGCTCACCGTGTTCGCGGCGTTCGGATTGTTCGCCAATCAGTCGTTCGGCTTCTACGGTTCCTGGTCCGACCTCTTCGGTACGCAGGACGAGCCGGGTGTCGTGGTGGACCACGACACCCCCGGTACCCGGGTGCGGGTCACCGAGACCCGCCATCTGGCCGTGGACGGCGGCTCGTCGCCCAAGGTCGCCGGGCGTGTCGAGAAGGTGAACATCCAGGGACCGGTCTCCGGGATCGCGAGCCCCGCGTACATCTATCTGCCCCCGGAGTACTTCCGGCCCGAGTACGCCCGGCGGACCTTCCCCGCCGCGCTGGTGCTGACCGGATACCCGGGCACCACCGAAGCCCTCATCAATGGCCTGAAATACCCCCAGAACTCGCATAAGCTGGTGAAAGCGGGGAGGATGCAGCCCCTCGTCCTGGTGATGATGCGGCCGACGGTCGCGCCGCCGCGCGACACCGAGTGCGTGGACGTGCCGGATGGGCCGCGGACCGAGACGTTCTTCACCAAGGACCTGCCGAAGGCCGTGGCCGACCACTATCGCGTGGGTCAGCGGGCCCGTAACTGGGGCGTCATCGGAAGTTCCACCGGCGGCTACTGCGCCCTGAAGATGGCGATGCGCCACCCCGACGCGTTCTCCGCGGCGGCCGGGCTCTCCCCGTCGTACAAGGCCCCGATCGACGCGACCACGGGCGATCTCTTCGGTGGCAGCAAGCGGCTGGAGCGGGAGAACGACCTGATGTGGCGGCTGTCCCACAAGCCGGCGCCGCCGGTGTCGCTGCTGGTCTCCAGCAGTGAGCATGGTGAGCGGAACTACCGGGACACCGTGCGCTTCGTGAACAAGGTGAAGCGGCTGAACCGGCGCGGGGAGCCGACCCGCATCTCGTCGATCATCCTGAACACCGGCGGCCACAACTTCAACACCTGGAAGCGGGAGGTCCCCGCCGCGCTGGAGTGGCTCGGCGGCCGCCTCAGCGACCGCTGAGCCCCCGGGGCTCCCCCGAACCCCCGAAAGCCTCTGGAAGGCGTCGGGGGAGTCCGGGGGAGGTCCGGAGGGCCCGGGGGCGTCCTACACGTCGGCGACGGTCTGCAACTCGACGTCCCCGCGGGCAATGCCGCCCGCGTCGGCGTCGATCGAGCGGCGGAGGGCCTCATGGAGCCGGGCCGGGGTGAGAACGCCGAGGAAGCGGTCCTCGTCCAGCACCGCGATCCAGCCCGCGTCATGCTGCAGCATCGTGCTGAACGCCTGCTTGAGCGGCGCCCCGACCGGCAACCACGCCTCCATCCGGCGCGCCTGGTCCCGTACGGTCCCCTTCGGGCCGTCGACCGCGTCCGCCGGGATCCAGCCGTGCAGCCGCTCCGCGTCGTCCAGGACGACGGCCCAGCGCGCCCCGTCCGAGGCCAGCCGGGCGGCCGCCTTGGGTAGCGGGTCGTCCAGGTGGACGACGGGCGGCTGCTCCAGGTCGCCCGGCTCGATGGGGGTGACCGACAGCCGCTTCAGCCCGCGGTCCGCGCCGACGAAGTCGGCCACATACGGGGTGGCGGGCGCGCCCAGCACCGTGGCCGGGGTGTCGAACTGCTCGATCCGCCCCGAGCCGTAGACCGCGATGCGGTCTCCGAGCCGGACCGCCTCCTCTATGTCATGCGTGACGAAGAGCACGGTCTTGCGCACCTGTGACTGAAGTCGCAGGAATTCGTTCTGCAGATGCTCGCGTACGACCGGATCGACCGCGCCGAACGGCTCGTCCATCAGCAGCACCGGCGGATCCGCGGCCAGCGCGCGGGCCACGCCGACGCGTTGCCGCTGGCCACCGGAGAGCTGGTCGGGGTAGCGGTCGCCGTAGACGGACGGGTCGAGGCCGACCAGGTCGAGCAGCTCGGCGGCGCGCTCCCGCCCCTTCTTCCGCTGCCAGCCCAGGAGATGCGGCACGGTGGAGGTGTTCTCGAGCACGGTCTTGTGCGGGAACAGCCCGACCTGCTGGATGACATAGCCGATACGGCGGCGCAGGGCGACCGGATCAGCCTCGGCGATGTCCTCGCCGTCCACCAGAATCCGCCCCGAGGTCGGCTCGATGAGCCGGTTCACCATCTTCATCGTCGTCGTCTTGCCGCAGCCCGAGGGGCCGACCAGGGTGACCAGTTCACCCTCCGCCACCTCGAAGGAGAGGTCGTCCACGGCCGTCGTGCCATCGGGGTAGCGCTTGGTGACATGCTCGAAACGGATCATGGCTCCTCATTGTTGCCGCATTCGTGGCAGACATTGTTGCTGTTGTGTGGCGATCGGACGAGATTGTCATCTCTCGGGGTTAGGGTCACCAGGAATTGTGAAGAGCAACGGGCCGTGACCCGACGGGGGAGGTGAGCGTATGGCCGACGGAAACTGTCTGATCAGTAACGAGTGGATATGCGGTGAGTATGTACGCACACGTGGTCAGGAGCTGACGGACGCGACGCTCGAGCATGTGTGGATCACGCTCGCCTCGGTCGCGATCGGTCTGTTGGTCGCCTTTCCGCTGGCGCTGCTGGCCCGCCGCTGGCGGGTGGTCGCGGGGCCGGTGCTGGGGCTGACCACGATCCTCTACACGGTGCCGTCGCTGGCGATGTTCTCGCTCCTGCTGCCGGTGTTCGGGGTCTCGGCCGCGGTGGTGATCACCGGTCTGGTGCTCTATTCGCTCACGATCCTGGTGCGCAACATCATGGCCGGTCTCGCCTCGGTGCCCGAAGAGGCGCGGGAGGCGGCCCGGGGCATGGGGTACGGCCCGCTGCGGCTGCTGTTCGGCGTGGAACTGCCGCTCGCGCTGCCCGCGCTGATGGCCGGGCTGCGGATCACCACCGTCTCCACGGTCTCGCTCACCACGGTGGGCGCGATCATCGGATACGGCGGCCTCGGCAACCTCATCTACGAAGGCATGCGCAGCTTCTTCAAGGCCGAGGTGCTCACCGCCTCCGTGCTGTGCGTGGCGCTGGCGGTCGTGGCGGATCTGCTGCTGCTCGCCCTCCAGCGGCTGCTCACGCCGTGGGCGCGCAAGAGTCGGAAGGGCACCACCTGATGGACGTCGTCGCCAAGGCGTGGACCTGGCTGGCCACCGGGTCGCACTGGGCGGGCCCCGACGGGGTGTGGCACCGGCTGGGCCAGCATCTGTTCCTGACCTTCGCCTGCCTGGCGATCGCCTGCGCGGTGGCGCTGCCGATCGCCGTGGCCCTCGGCCATATCGGCAAGGGCGGCGCGCTCGCGGTCAACATCTCCAACGCGGGGCGCGCCGTACCCACCTTCGCGGTGCTGGTGCTGTTGCTGCTCAGCCCGCTGGGGACGCACGGCCAGTGGCCCACGATCATCGCGCTGGTGCTGTTCGCCATCCCGCCACTGCTCACCAACGCCTATGTCGGGGTGCACGAGGCGGACCAGGAAGTCGTGGAGGCGGCCCGCGGGATGGGGATGACGGGCGGCCAGCTCATCCGCAGGGTCGAGCTGCCGCTGGCGTTCCCGCTCATCATGACGGGCGTACGCACGGCCGCGGTGCAGGTCGTGGCCACCGCGACGCTGGCCGCGCTGCCCGGCGGCGGCGGTCTCGGCCGGATCATCACGGCGGGCTTCCGGCTCACCGACACCCCGCAGGTGGTGGCCGGGGCGGTGCTGGTCGCGGGCCTCGCGCTGGTGGTCGAGGGCGTCTTCGTGGTGCTGGGGCTGGTGCTCGACCCGATGCGGCTCAGGACGGGGCGGCGGCCGGCCGCCGCCCGCCGCCCGCCCGCCGACCAGGCCCCCGCCTCGCCGGTGCTGAAGACGTAGAACCCGCGGGCCGAGCCCTCCCGCGACCGGACGCACGCGGGTGCGGACAACCCAGGGCGGACAGCCCGGGTGACGGGGATGGCGCGGCTGACGCAGAGAGCGCGGACAACCCACAGAGCGCCGACGACGCAGAAAAACGCGGAACGCGGAGAACGCAGAAAACGCGGCCGACGCGGAAGACGCGACGACGCGGACAACTACGGATGGGGAACCATGAGCAAGATCTATCGGGCGGCGGCGGCCGTGGCGGGGGTCGCCGCGCTGACAGCCGGACTGACCGCATGTGGCGGGGACAGCCTGGAGAAGTCGAGCGGCGGTGACAGCTCCGGGAAACCGGGCAAGGGCTCGCTGGTGATCGGATCCGCCTCCTTCTCCGAGTCGAAGATCCTCGCGGAGCTGTACGCGGGGGTTCTGAAGGACGCCGGCTATTCCACTTCGATCAAGACCGTGGACGCCCGCGAGCTGTATGAACCGGCCCTGGAGAAGGGCCAGATGGATGTCGTACCGGAGTACGCGGCGACGCTGGCCGAATTCCTCAACCAGAAGAAGAACGGGTCGAATGCCGCCCCGGTGGCCTCCTCGGACGTCGACGAGACGGTCACGGCGCTGAAGAAGCTCGCCGAACCGCGCGGGCTGAAGGTGCTGGACCCCGGCAAGGCCGTGGACCAGAACGCCTTCGCGGTCAGCGGTGACTTCGCGAAGGAACATGATCTCAAGACGCTCTCCGACCTCGGGAAGTCGAAGCAGAAGGTCACCCTGGCGGCGGGCGACGAATGCCCCAAGCGCCCCTTCTGCCAGCCGGGTCTGGAGAAGAAGTACGGCATCGACATCGCCGGGATCGACCCGCTGGACATCGGCAGCGTCCAGGCCAAGCAGGCCGTCAAGGACGGTAAGGACCAGATGGTCCTGACCACGACCACGGACAGCACGCTGGATCAGTTCGGGCTCGTCCTGCTCGACGACGACAAAAATCTGCAGAATGCCGACAACGTACTTCCCGTGGTGAATGCGAAGTCCGCCGGCTCGCAGAAGATCGCGGACTCGCTGAACAAGCTCACCAAGGTACTGACGACCGCCGATCTGCGGGAACTCAACAAGAAAGTTGACGCCGAGCGGCTCAAGCCGACGGATGTCGCCGCCGACTACCTGCGGGACAAGGGGCTGGTGAAGTAGGATCAAAACCCCGCTCGGGAGGGCTTGGCAAGGGATCACGGCCGCGCGACCGCCGCTATTTGCCAACGGATTGACAACAGATCTGGCCCGGCGGGCACCCAAGCGACCCCTTTGCACGGTAAGTTTCGGGCCATGCCACGTGGACGCCACCGCCAATCCCCACCCCTGCACAGGCTTCTTCCCTCCGCTTCGGTCGCAGTCGCGTCAATAACCTGCGCCGCCGGAGCCTGGCTGGTCGGCGATACGGTCGTGATCCGCGGGCTTGCCGCGACCGCGGCCGCCGCCGCGGTCGTCGGCGCCTTCCTGATGCGCCGTTGGGACCGCTCGGCCGGCCGCCGGGTCGCGGAGGCCGCGAGCGAGGCCGCGCGCCAGGAGATGAAGTACGAGGAGCGGATCGCGGAGCTCGAGGCGGACGCCGAGAAGGCGAGCGAGCTCCGCACCGCGCTCAACACCCGGCTGCGCGCCAAGCGCGCCGAGCTCGCCCGGCTGCGCAACGAGCACGCCGAGCTGCTGCGCCGCTACGCCACGGCCGAGACCGAGCGAGCCACCGCCCTGGAGGGCCGCCGCCGGCTCGCGCTGGAGGCCGCGTCCCCGGCGAAGGCGCTGGAGGCGGCGGCCCGGCCCGCCGAATCCGCCGGGTCGAGCGTCGAGCCGAACGAGCCGGACGGCGCCGCCTCCGGGCGCGCCATGCCGTCGGCCACCGCGTACGCCAAGGCCGACGAGGCGCTGAGCCGGCTCAGGGAGAGCGCGCGACGGCAGAAGGAGCGCCGGGAGCAGGCCGCCGCCGCGGGCGCCCGGGTCGACGCCACGACCCCCGCGATGGACGCCGAGAAGGACGCGCAGCGCGACGGGCGCGAGGGCCGTCGCGAGAGCCGCGACAAGGGCGGTGCCGCCACGCTGGGGAAGCCCCCGGCGGCCGGCGGGCAGGACGACGACGGCCCCCAGGAGCCGCCCGTCCACGCCCGTACGGCCGCCTCGGCGGTGGTGCCGTATGCCGCGGCACGCCGGGCCGCCTCCCGTTCGGAGCGCGGCTTCGACTACTTCGGCACCCAGAAGAAGCACCCGAAGAAGCAGCAGCGGGAGCCCGAACCCGCCGAGGAGGACCTCGCCGATGTGATCGGCGACGAGACCCTCGCGGAGACCAGGAAGGGCGCGGTGGGCGAGGTCATCGACCTGACCGCGCACGACGAGACGGAACAGATCGACCTCGGGGAGCTGCGCAGCGCGATCTCGTAACGGGATCGCCCGCGCGGCGGGTCCGGGATCGCGCCCGCGCGGCGTCTTGGCGTCGCCGCCTACTCGTCGATGTCGCCTACTTGTCGATGTCGCCGACGACGAAGAAGAGCGACCCCAGGATCGCCACCATGTCGGCGACGAGGGTGCCCGGCAGCAGTTCGGTGAGCGCCTGGATGTTGTTGAACGAGGCCGAGCGGAGCTTCAGCCGGTACGGCGTCTTCTCGCCCTTGGAGACGAGGTAGTAGCCGTTGAGGCCGAGCGGGTTCTCGGTCCAGGCGTAGGTGTGGCCCTCGGGCGCCTTGAGTACCTTCGGCAGCCGCTGGTTGATCGGCCCCGCCGGGAGCTCGTCGAGCCGGTCCAGGCAGGCGTCCGCCAGCGCCAGGGAGTTGTGCGCCTGCTCCAGCAGGCATTCGAACCGGGCGAGGCAGTCGCCCTCCTGGCGGACGACGACCTTAAGGACGTCCTGGAGCTCCGGGTAGGCCAGATACGGCTCGTCGCGCCGCAGATCGAAGTCGACCCCCGAGGCCCGGGCGATGGGGCCGCTGACCCCGTACCCGTGCACCGTCTCGCGGGTCAGGACGCCGACGTCGCGGGTGCGGCCCCGGAAGATCTCGTTGCCGAGCACCAGGTCGTCGTACACGTTCATCCGCGAGCGCACCTCGGCCACGGCCTGCCGGGCCCGGCCCAGCCAGCCCGCTGGGAGGTCCTCCTTGAGGCCGCCCACCCGGTTGAACATGTAGTGCATCCGGCCGCCGGAGATCTCCTCCATGACGTGCTGGAGGTCCTCGCGCTCCCGGAACGCGTAGAAGATCGGCGTGATGCCGCCCAGCTCCAGGGGGTAGGAGCCGAGGAACATCAGGTGGTTCAGGATCCGGTTGAGCTCGGCGAGCAGCGTACGGGTCCACACCGCCCGCTCCGGGACCTCCATGCCCAGCATCCGCTCGACGGCGAGCACGACGCCGAGTTCGTTGGAGAAGGCGGAGAGCCAGTCGTGGCGGTTGGCCAGCATGATGATCTGGCGGTAGTCGCGCGCCTCGAAGAGCTTCTCCGCGCCCCGGTGCATATAGCCGATGACCGGTTCGGCGCTCTGGATCCGCTCTCCGTCGAGGACCAGCCGCAGCCGTAGCACTCCGTGAGTGGAGGGGTGCTGTGGGCCGATGTTGAGCACCATGTCGGTGCTCTCCGCGGCGCCGCCGATGCCGACTGTCGTCTCCGTCATGCCCCCAGTCTCTCAGCTCCCCCGAAGGTCCCCGCGGGGGCTCGTAACACCGCCGGGGACGCGATGCGGTGGCCTCTACGGCCGGAGCGGGTTGTGCGGCAGATCCACCGGGTGGTGGAGCCAGGTGAAGGCGCCGAGACCGGCGGGGTCGGTCAGCTCCGCGGCCTCGCCCGCCGCGCCGAGGGCGCGGACGTAGGCGGTGGGGTCGGTGGAGGCCAGGGCGAGCGGGGGGCGGCGGGCGTCGAGGCCGAGCGCGCGCAGCGCCTCGCGCTGGGTCATCAGCCCGGCGCCGGGCCCGGCCGCGGCGGCGCACGCGTCCATCGCGACATGCGCCGTCAGATCGCAGGAGCCGTCCGGTACGGGCCGGACCTCGCGCCCCTCGCGGAAGCCGGTCAGCGTGCCGAAGAGGGGCCGGGCGGCGCGTTCGTGGCCGTAGTCGACGGCGACCGCGAGGCCCGCCCGCAGGGAGCGCACGGCCCCCTCCCAGGCCGCCTCGCGCGGATGGCCGATCTCGGCGCGCAGCCCCGGTTCGGCGTCCGCCAGGGGCCACCAGCGGGCCAGCCACGCGGCGTCCTCGCCGTTCACCGGGTCGCCCAGCCGCTCGGTGCCGTCCCCGGCCACGAGATCCACCTCGACCCGGCGCGGCACGCCGTCCGCGTCGGTCTCGGCGACGTCCACGGGCACGTTGTCGAGCCACTCATTGGCGAACAGCAGCCCCGTGCACCCCTCGGGCGGGGTGTCGAGCCAGGCGATCCGCTCGTCCAGGCCCGCCGGCCGCTCCGCCCGCTCCACCGCGTAGGGTCGCAGCCGCCGGTCCAGGTCGTGCGGCAGGCCGGGGGCCAGGGCGAGCACCCGTGTGAGCAGCTCGCCGCGGCCGGCGCCCAGGTCCACCAGCGCCAGTTCGGCGGGGTGCCCCAGCGCCTCGTCCACCCGGCCCAGCAGCTCCGCGACCGCCCGGGCGAAAAGCGGTGAGGCATGCACCGACGTGCGGAAATGCCCGGCCGGGCCCTCCGGGCGGCGGAAGAATCCGCCCCTTCCGTACAGCGCCTGTTCGGCCGCCGTACGCCATCCGCTCCACTCATGCTTCTCGGTCGCCACACCGCCACGCTATGTGGAATCGTCTCCACCTTGGGGAGTAGGGCCGGGCGATACGGATCGCCCCTCGGGTTGACCCGAGAGGGTTCGGCGGTGCCTACGCTGGGTGACGTGCAGCGCCTCTACGAATTTCTCCGCAGGCATCCGACAGGGGTGGACACCTTCTGGGCCGTCCTCCTCGTCGGCTTTGGCTTCCTGTGGGTCGTGGAGGCGGAGATGAGCCGGGGTTCCCGCTTCGCGGCCGTGCCGATCGTCCTGGCGCTGGGGACGACGGTCGCGCTGCGCCGCCGCGCCCCCGAGAAAATGCTGGTGCTGGCCATCCTGTGCGGTGTCGCCCAGCTGGCCACCAGCGTCAAGCCCAATCTCGCCGACTTCGCCATGCTGGTGATCGTCTACACGGTGGCGGTCGCCTCCTCGCGCCGGGCCTCCCGCTTCGCGCTGGGCGTGGCGATCAGCGCGGCCCCCCTCTCCACCCTCCGCTGGCCGCATTCCCAGCAGGGCTGGTGGGAGGACGTCGTCTCGGCGGTCTTCGTCTCCATCCCGTTCGTACTGGCCTGGGTGCTCGGCGACTCGATCCGCACCCGCCGCGCCTACTACGCCCAGTTGGAGGAGCGGGCCGCCCGGCTGGAGAAGGAGCGCGAGGCGCAGTCGAAGGTCGCGGTGGCCGCCGAGCGCGCCCGGATCGCGCGGGAGCTGCACGACGTGGTGGCACACAACGTGTCGGTGATGGTGGTGCAGGCGGACGGCGCCGCGTACGTCATGGATGCCTCGCCCGAACAGGCCCGGCAGGCGCTGGAGACGATCTCCGGCACCGGCCGCCAGGCGCTCGCCGAGATGCGGCGGCTGCTGGGCGTGCTGCGCACCGGGGAGCCGGGCGAGGAGAACGACTACGTCCCCCAGCCGGATGTCGAGCAGATCGACGAGCTCGTGGAGCAGGTGCGCGGGTCCGGGCTCCCGGTGGACTTCAAGGTGGTGGGCAGCCCGCGCCAGCTCCCCAGCGGGGTCGAGCTGACCGCGTACCGCATCGTGCAGGAGGCGCTCACCAACACCCGTAAGCACGGCGGCCCGGACGTGGGCGCGAGCGTCCGCCTCACCTACTTCGACGACGGGCTCGGGCTGCTGGTCGAGGACGACGGGCGGGGCGCGCAGCGCGAGATGTACCAGGACGGCGGTGCCGACGGCAGCGGCCACGGGCTGATCGGGATGCGCGAGCGCGTCGGCATGGTGGGCGGCACGCTCGACGCGGGGCCGCGGCCGGGCGGCGGCTTCCGGATCAGCGCACTGCTGCCGCTGAAGCCGGCCCGTTGAGCGGTGGGCGCATCATGAGCCGTATGCGCACTCGTAACGTCGCGCCATGGCCGCTGTAAGCCGGCTGTCGGCCAGAGGCGCTGTCAGCCAGAGGAAGGGAACCGTCCGGAATGTCGATTCGCGTCATGCTCGTCGATGACCAAGTGCTGCTGCGTACCGGCTTCCGGATGGTGCTCGCGGCCCAGCCCGATATGGAGATCGTCGCCGAGGCGGGCGATGGGGTGGAGGCGCTGCAGGCGGTGCGCTCCACGGAGGTGGACGTCGTCCTCATGGACGTCCGGATGCCGAAGCTGGACGGGGTGGAGGCGACCCGGCTGATATGCGAGCGGGAAGGGGCGCCGAAGGTCATCATCCTGACCACGTTCGATCTGGACGAGTACGCCTTCTCCGCGCTCAAGGCCGGGGCGGGCGGCTTCATGCTCAAGGATGTGCCGCCCGCGGAACTGCTCGCGGCGATCCGCGCGGTGCACAGCGGTGACGCGGTGGTCGCGCCCAGCACGACGCGTCGGCTGCTGGACCGGTTCGCGCCGATGCTGCCGGGCGGTGGGGGAAGCGGCGGACGGGTCCGTCCGGAGCTGGAGCGGCTCACCGACCGGGAGCGCGAGGTGGTGCTGCTGGTCGCGCAGGGGCTGTCGAACGGCGAGATCGCGGCGCGGCTGGTGCTGTCCGAGGCGACCGTGAAGACCCATGTGGGGCGCATCCTCACCAAGTTGGAGCTGCGGGACCGGGTGCAGGTGGTGGTGATGGCCTACGAGACCGGGCTGGTGCGGGCCGGAGGCTCGGCGGGCCCGGCTCGCTGAGGCGCGGCGGCGCTCTGACGACGGCGCTCTGACGACGGCGCTCTGACGGCGGCGTTCTTACGGCGGCGTTCTGGGGACGGCCGTCTACCGTTCGTTCTCGCCGTTCTCCCGCCGGTCGCGCAGGACCAGGTCGAGCAGTCCGGGGAAGCGCTGGTCGAACTCCGGGCGGCGCAGCCGGTTGACGCGCTTGGGGCCCATGTCGCGCTGTTCGATCAGCCCTGCCGCGCGCAGCACCGAGAAGTGGTGGCTGAGCGCCGCCTTGCCCACGGGCACGTCGAAGGTGCCGCAGGTGTGCTCCCAGTCGGCCGTGGTGGCCAGTTCACGGACGAGCTGAAGCCGCACGGGGTCGGCGAGCGCCGCGAGGGCGGTCTGCACCGGGACGTCGTCGGGGTGGGTGTGCTCGGGTGCGGCCCGGTGGCTTCGGTTGCTCATCGCTGCTCTGCTCCTCTGCCGCTTATGGCCCGGTCTGTGTTCACTCTGGGGTGAACATTTTAGGCGGAGCCCCTGGGGCCGCACGCTACAGACAGGGCCTTACCGCAGCACGCTCTCCAGGAAGTCGCTGCCCAGGCGGGCCACCGACGTCAGGTCGAGCTGGTGCAGCACATAGCGGCCGCGGCGGCGGGTGGTGAGGAGACCGGCCTTCTTCAGCACGGCGATGTGGCGGGAGACCTCCGGGGGCGTGATGCCGTACGACTCGGAGAGCTCACCGGTGGTGTGCGGGCCGCGGGCCAGGGTGCGGCACAGCCGCATCCGCATTGGGTGGGCCAGGGCCTTGAGGCGGCGCTGGACGAGCTCCAGGGCGGCGGGCGGGGGGAGTTCGGGGGCGGCGACCGGGTACTGGATCACCGGGCGCCAGCCGGGGGCGTACAGGACGATGAGATGCGGCCAGCCGAAGGCGGTCGGGATGAAGGTGATGCCCTCTCCGTACGCCGTCGTCCGGCCGCCCGCCAGCTTGTCGACCAGGATGCTGTCCCCGGCCTCCGACAGCGACAGCGCGGCGGAGGCCGCCGTCAGGGCCTCCCCGAGCCCCTTGCGCTGCAGCAGTTCCGCCTTATGGCGGGCGTCGGCGGCAAGCTGGATCCGCGTCCGCCGCCAGGTGTCGGCGAAGAACGCCTGGTCGCAGTCCTCCAGCAGCCGCCGCAACCAGACCCGCAGCCCGTCCGGGTCCTCCAGCATGCGGTGGGTGAAGGCCGCCTGGCGTGGCCCCCGCGCGGCCGCCATCTCGCGGACCCGGGCCCGCTCGTCCGCGTCGACCAGCGGCGAGGGGGTGTGCCGGGAGTACGAGGGGGAGCAGGCGATCTCGAAGGCCGCTGCCACGAACATCTCGTCGTCGATCCGGTCCAGCGCGTCCAGCTCCTCCGCGAGCGTCGCCCCGGGGACGGCCGGGAGCAGCAGATCGGAGCGGGAGGTGCGCCACAGGAAGTCCGCCTCGCAGAGCCGGTCGGCGAGGTCCGGCTTGAGCGCGGAGGACGTGGCGGTGGCCCAGCCGTGCAGCCCGGGGTGGTGGCCGGGCTCGGACAGCACATGGAGCGCGGCGCCCAGCTCGGCGAGCGGGGACGGGCTGAAGACGATGCGCTCGGGCGGCAGCCCGGCGATGTCGATGACATTGGCCATGAGCCCATGGTGCGGGAGCCCGCCCCCGGCGCCGCCCTCGTTTGACGGCCGCCGTCAATCGGCGTGACGGGCGCCCGGGGCCCGGCAGACCGTCGAGCCATGTCCCTCACCGAGCAGTACGCACTCGACCTGTACCGGGCCGCCCGGCGCGGCGAGCCCGCCCCGCCCGCACCGGGCCGCCACGACTGGCGCACCATCCGGGAGCTGCGGGAGTACCGCGACGTCCAGGCCGTGATGGCGGGCCGCCCGGCCCGCCGCCGCGGCCGCCATGACCGCCTTACGGACGCGCCGGGCGCCGTAAGGGCGATGCCGCATGCCGTCAGGGCGATGCCGCGCGCCGTAAGGGCGATCAGGGAGGCGCTGGCCGCCCTGCGGCGCCGGTCAGCCCTCCCCCTCCATGAGCTCCCGGACCCGGGCGAGAAAGGCACCGGCCGCGGCCGTGACGTCGTCGGCCGTCCAGTCGAGTGCGGGTGAGGCGACCGTCAGCTCCGTCATGGCCAGACCGGGCGGCCCCGGCTCCCGCCAGCGACGGAACAGCGTCGTCCGGGTCTCCTCCGCCAGCCGCACCCCCGCCTCGTCCAGCACCGCTGCCGGATACGGCAGCCACACCTGGAACTGGTGGGTGTGCGGCACCTCGGGATGCACCCGGGACCACCCCACCCCCTCGGCCGTGAACGCCGTCCGCAGCGCCTGTGCCACCACCCGCGCGTGCGCCACGTACGACGGCAGCCTCGGCAGCTCACGGTCCAGGCCGTCCAGCGCGGCCAGCGCCGCCGGCCACTGCTGGAAGAGCTGGCCGCCGTACCGGTGCCGCCACGCCCTGGCCTCCGCCACCAGGGTCTCGGGCCCGGCCAGCGCCGCTCCCGAGATGCCGTCCACCGACTTGTAGAAGGACACATAGACGGAGTCCGCCAGGGCGGCGATCTCCGGCAGCTCCCGGCCGAAGTGGGCCGTGCACTCCCACAGCCGCGCCCCGTCGAAGTGCACCACCGCGTCCCGCTCCCGGGCCGCCTCCACGACCGCGACCAGCTCGTCCCACTCGGGCAGCACGAATCCGGCGTCGCGCAGCGGGAGTTCGAGGGCGAGCGTGCCGAACGGCTCGTCGAGGTCGAGGACGTCCTCGGCGGTGGGCGGCCGCGGCTCGCTCGTGGGACGCACCGCGCGCAGCCCGCTCACCGTCAGATACGCGTCCCGCTCATGCACCTCCAGATGCGCCAGCGGATGCACCGCCACCACCGGATTGCCGGTGCGCCCCGCCCAGCAGCGCAGCGCGACCTGCTGCGCCATGGTGCCGGTGGGGAAGAACGCCGCGGCCTCCATGCCGAGCAGCGCAGCGACCCGCCGCTCCAGCTCCTCGACGATGCCGTCCCCGTACATGTCCACCCAGCCGTCCCCGCCGTACGGCGAGGGGTCGGCCGTAAGGGCGGCCGTGAGGCCGGCCAGCCGCTCGGTGATCCGCCCCTCCGCGGGCCCGCGGGTGAGCGTCCGCTCGGAGCCGTGCCAGGCCGCGCGGCGGCGCACTCGCGCGGCCCGGTCCGTGTCGCCGGTGGCGTCGTCCGCCCCGGCTGGAGTCTCGTCCGCCGTCCCGTCCGCGGCGATGCGCGTGCCGTCCGACTCGTCTGCCTCGCCCGTCCTGTCCTTCATGGGCCGATCATGTCGCACGGGTGTCCATCGGACCACAGAGTTGTCCACAGGCCCGGGCTACGGCCAAACTCCCCCGGAAACACTCGCGTAGCATGGCGGGGAATCGTCCGGTACCCCCTGAGGACTGGAACGGAAGGCCGCTGTCGCGTGAACGCACAACCACTTCCCGAGCCGCAGGACCGGCCGGCCCGGCTCACCGTCGGGGTCGTCGGCGCGGGCCGCGTCGGCCCGGCCCTCGCCGCCTCGCTGCGGCTGGCCGGACACCGCCCGGTCGCCGCCTCCGGTGTCTCCGACGCCTCCGTGCGCCGGGCCGCCGCCCTGCTCCCCGAGGTCCCGATCGTCCCGCCCTCCGAGGTGCTGGCGCGGGCCGAGCTGGTGCTGCTCACCGTCCCCGACGACGCGCTCCCCGAGCTGATCGAGGGCCTCACCGAAACCGGTGCGGTGCGCCCCGGCCAGCTTCTGGTGCACACCTCCGGCCGCTATGGCGTCAGCGTGCTGGAGCCCGCGCTGCGGGCCGGTGCGCTGCCGCTCGCGCTGCACCCCGTCATGACCTTCACCGGCACCTCGGTGGACGTCCAGCGGCTGGCCGGCTGCTCCTTCGGGGTCACCGCCCCCGAGGAGCTGCGGCTGGCGGCCCAGGCGCTGGTCATCGAGATGGGCGGGGAGCCCGAGTGGATCGCGGAGGAGTCCCGCCCGCTCTATCACGCCGCCCTCGCCATCGGCGCCAACCACCTCACCACGCTGGTCGCCCAGTCCCTGGAGCTGCTGCGCGCGTCCGGGGTCGAGGCCCCCGACCGGATGCTCGGCCCGCTCCTCGGCGCCGCGCTGGACAACGCGCTGCGCAGCGGTGACGCCGCGCTGACCGGCCCGGTCGCGCGCGGCGACGCGGGCACGGTCGCCGCCCATGTCGCCGAGCTGCGGCGGCACGCCCCGCACGCCGTGGCCGGCTATCTGGCCATGGCCCGTACGACCGCGGACCGGGCGCTCGCGCACGGCCTGCTCAAGCCGGAGCTCGCGGAGGACCTGCTGGGCGTGCTCTCGGATGTGACCGACGTACGGGGCCGGGGAGGCAGTGAGACATGAGCCCGAAGCTGTGGACCAAGGCGCTTCCTGGGGAGCCGGATGTGGAGCTGTTCCGCCATCGCTCGGATCTGGACGCGGCGCTCGCCCACTTCGCCGTGCCGGGGCGCACAGCCGTCGTGATGACCATGGGCGCGCTGCACGACGGGCACGCCTCGCTCATCCGCGCCGCCCGTGCCCGGGTGGGCGCCAAGGGCCTGGTGACCGTCACCGTCTTCGTCAATCCGCTGCAGTTCGGCGCGGGCGAGGACCTCGACCGCTATCCGCGCACCCTCGACGCCGACCTCAAGGTCGCGGCCGAGGCGGGCGCGGACATCGTCTTCGCCCCCGCCGCCGAGGAGATGTATCCGGGCGGCGAGCCGCACATCCGGATCACCGCGGGCGCCATGGGCGAGCGCTATGAGGGCGCCTCGCGGCCCGGCCACTTCGACGGGATGCTCACCGTCGTCGCCAAGCTGCTCCATCTCACCCGCCCCGATGCCGCCTTCTTCGGCGAGAAGGACGCCCAGCAGCTTGCGCTGGTCCGCCGGATGGCGCGCGACCTGGACTTCCCGGTCGAGATCGTCGGCGTCCCCACCGTCCGGGAGGGCGACGGGCTCGCCCTCTCCAGCCGTAACCGCTATCTGTCGGCCCAGGAGCGGGACACCGCGCTGGCGCTGTCCCGGGCGCTGTTCGCGGGGCGTGAGGCGGGGCTGCTGGCGGCCGGGGAGGGCCCGGCCGGCGCCGAGGAGCACGAGCTCATACGGGTCGCGTCCCCCGCCGCGGTGCGGTCCGCGGCGCGGGTGGTGCTCGACGAGGCGGCGCGGCTCGAACCGCCGCTCGTCCTCGACTATCTGGGCCTGGCCGATCCCGCCGACTTCACCGAGGTCTCCGACGGATACACCGGCGAGGCCGTGCTGGCCGTCGCGGCCAAGGTCGGCGCCACCCGCCTGATAGACAACATCCGCCTGTGGATCGGAGCCGCCCGATGACCCATCCGACCGGGCGGCCCGACGTCGTGGCCCCCGCCACCGCCCTGCGCGCTTCTGCCCCGGGCTGGGCCACCGACGCGGATGTCGTGGTCGTCGGTTCCGGGGTCGCCGGGCTGACCGCTGCGCTGCGCTGTGCCGCGGCCGGGGCCAGGGTCACCGTGGTCACCAAGGCCCGCCTGGACGACGGCTCCACGCGCTGGGCCCAGGGCGGCATAGCCGCCGCCCTCGGCGAGGGCGACACCCCCGAGCAGCATCTGGACGACACCCTGGTGGCCGGCGCCGGGCTCTGCGACGAGCGGGCGGTACGGACGCTGGTCACCGAGGGGCCCGACGCGGTGCGGCGGCTCATCGCCACCGGCGCCCGCTTCGACGCCGACGACACCGGCGAGATCCTGCTGGCCCGCGAGGGCGGCCACCACCGCCGCCGGATCGCCCACGCGGGCGGCGACGCGACCGGCGCAGAGATCTCCCGGGCCCTGGTCGAGGCGGTGCGCGAGGCCGGTATCGACACCGTGGAGAACGCCCTGGTGCTCGACCTGCTCAAGGACGGCTCCGGCCGGGCTGCCGGGGTCACCCTGCACGTCATGGGCGAGGGCCAGCGGGACGGCGTGGGCGCGGTGCGGGCGGACGCGGTGGTCCTCGCCACGGGCGGCATGGGCCAGATCTTCTCCGCGACCACCAACCCCGCCGTCTCCACCGGCGACGGGGTCGCGCTCGCGCTGCGCGCCGGGGCCGAGGTCAGCGATCTGGAGTTCGTGCAGTTCCACCCCACGGTGCTGTGGCTGGGCCCGGAGGCGGAGGGCCAGCAGCCGCTGGTCTCGGAGGCGGTGCGCGGCGAGGGCGCCCATCTCGTCGACGCCGACGGGGTGCGCTTCATGCAGGGGCAGCACGAACTGGCCGAGCTGGCGCCCCGCGACATCGTCGCCAAGGGCATCATGCGGCGGATGCAGGAGCGCGGCGCCGAGCATATGTACCTGGACGCCCGCCACTTCGGGGCCCGGATGTGGGAGCGGCGCTTCCCGACCATCCTGGCCGCCTGCCGCGCGCACGGCATCGACCCGGTGACCGAGCCCATCCCGGTCGCCCCGGCCGCGCACTACGCGAGCGGCGGGGTCCGCACCGATCTGCACGGCCGCACCACCGTCCCCGGGCTCTACGCCTGCGGGGAGGTCGCCTGCACCGGTGTCCACGGCGCCAACCGGCTGGCCTCCAACTCCCTTCTGGAGGGCCTGGTCTTCGCGGAGCGCATCGCGGAGGACATCACCGCCGGAGCCGCCGGAGCCGCCGGAGCCGAGGGCCCCGCGCGGCCCGCCACGGCCGCCGTCCGGCCCGGGCCGGACGAGCGGACCGGGCCGGACGAGGGTGCCCCCGGTGGAGCGCCCCTACTGGCCTCCGAGGCCCGCTACGAGATCCAGCACATCATGACCCACGGCGCCGGAGTCCTGCGCTCCGCCGAGAGCCTGGCCCGCGCCGCCGACCGGCTGGAGCGCGTCCACGACGAAGCCGCGGCCCAGCTACGCCGGGACGGCAAGACGGCCGAGCCGGGGGTCGAGACCTGGGAGGCCACCAACCTCCATCTGGTCGCCCGGGTCCTGGTCGCCGCCGCGCTCCGCCGAGAGGAGACCCGCGGCTGCCACTGGCGCGAGGACCGCCCCGCGCGGGACGACGCCGCCTGGCGCCGCCACCTCCTGGTCACCCTCGGCCCGGACGGCGCCCTCGAGGTGCGTTCCACGGACTCCGAAGCGTTTCCCCCACCGACCACCCCCCGAACCGAGACGGAGTCCCGCCCGTGAGCAGCACCTCCGAAGCACGCCAGCCATCCGTGTCCCTGCCGCTGCTGCAGATCGGCCGCCCCGGCGAGGCGGCGGGCTGTGGCGACGCCTGCGGCTGCGGCGACGACGCCGACGGCGCCGGGCTCGACCCGATGGAGTGCGGTCTGGACCCCGACCTGGCCGAGCTGCTGATCAGTGCCGGACTCGACCCCATCCAGGTCGAGGACATCGCGCACATGGCCATCGAGGAGGACCTCGACCAGGGCGTGGACGTCACCACCGTGGCCACCGTCTCCGAGGACGCCTTCGCCACCGGTGACTTCACGGCCCGTGAGGCGGGCACCGTCGCGGGGCTGCGGATCGCCGAGGCGATCCTGTCCGTCGTCTGTACGGACGAGTTCGAGGTCGAGCGGCATGTCGAGGACGGCGACCGGGTGGCGGCGGGCCAGAAGCTGCTCAGCGTCCGCACCCGCACCCGCGACCTGCTCACCGGTGAGCGCAGCGCGCTCAACCTCCTGTGCCGGCTCTCCGGTATCGCGACGGCGACGCGTGCGTGGGCCGATGCCCTCGACGGGACGAAGACCAAGGTCCGTGACACCCGTAAGACCACCCCGGGGCTGCGCGCCCTGGAGAAGTACGCGGTGCGCTGCGGCGGCGGGGTCAACCACCGGATGTCGCTCTCGGACGCCGCGCTGGTCAAGGACAACCACGTGATCGCGGCGGGCGGCGTGGCGGAGGCGTTCGGCGCCGTGCGGGCCGAGTTCCCGGACGTGCCGATCGAGGTGGAGGTCGACACCCTCGACCAGATTCCGCCGGTCCTGGAGGCGGGCGCGGACCTCATCCTGCTGGACAACTTCACCCCGGAGCGGACCCGCGAGGCCGTCGAGCTGGTCGCCGGGCGCGCCGCGCTGGAGTCCTCGGGACGGCTGACGCTCGCAAACGCCCGTACGTACGCCGAGACGGGCGTCGACTATCTGGCGGTCGGCGCGCTCACCCACTCCTCCCCGATCCTGGACATCGGCCTGGACCTGCGCGAGTCCGAGGGGAAGTAAGCGATGCCGCTGACCATCGACGCCGGAAACACCCGCCCGCCCGTCGCCCCACCCACCACCCCAGGGCTCGTCCTCGGCCGTCAGCCCGCCCGGAAGCGGTGCCGCCCATGCTGCTGACCATCGACGTCGGAAACACCCACACCGTGCTGGGGCTGTTCGACGGCGAGGAGATCGTCGAGCACTGGCGGATCTCCACCGACGCCCGCCGCACCGCCGATGAACTCGCCGTCCTGCTGCAGGGTCTGATGGGCATGCACCCGCTGCTCGGCGAGGAGCTGGGCGACGGCATCGCGGGCATCTCCATCTGCTCCACCGTCCCCTCGGTGCTCCACGAGCTGCGCGAGGTGACCCGCCGCTACTACGGCGATGTGCCGTCCGTCCTGGTCGAGCCGGGCGTGAAGACCGGTGTGCCGATCCTGATGGACAACCCCAAGGAGGTCGGCGCCGACCGGATCATCAACGCGCTGGCCGCCGTCGAGCTGTACGAGGGTCCGTGCGTGGTCGTCGACTTCGGCACCGCGACGACCTTCGACGCGGTCAGCGCGCGCGGCGAGTACGTGGGCGGGGTGATCGCGCCGGGCATCGAGATCTCGGTCGAGGCGCTGGGCGTACGCGGGGCGCAATTGCGCAAGATCGAGCTGGCCCGCCCGCGCAGCGTGATCGGGAAGAACACGGTGGAGGCCATGCAGTCCGGCATCCTCTACGGCTTCGCGGGCCAGGTGGACGGGATCGTCCGGCGAATGGCGCGGGAGCTGGCCCAGGACCCGGAGGACGTCACCGTGATCGCCACCGGCGGGCTGGCGCCCATGGTGCTAGGAGAATCCTCAGTGATCGATGAGCATGAACCCTGGTTGACCCTGATCGGCCTCAGACTGGTCTACGAGCGGAACGTCTCGCGCGGCTGAGCACCGGCGATCAGCTCTTCACCTGCGTGCTCGACCGTATTGACGGCATTCCGAAACGAATTCCCGCCGCCCTGGATTCGCCGGGGCGTCCGATCGCTCTTCGCCATTGGTCACGGAGCGGTCAAGGGAAAGACGGCACTTCGAATTCCGTATTGACAAGCGGAAGGGCCGTCGACCATGTACACCGGCACCCGGATGCGACGGTCCGCCCCGGGTGCCGGGTCCGGACGGGGCCGCCTCGACGCGGCCCCGTCCGGCGCTTCCCCCGTATGGCGGCTCGGCGTCTATGGCGGCTCGGTGTCCGCAACGCGCCGCACCGTCCGGCGCTCAGCGAAATTTGTCCGCTTAGCACTTAAAGTCGCCCCATGCCCACGCCATATGGATCCCGCGGCGGAATGGCGTTCAGTGCGGATGAGCTGCGTGTGCTCCGACGCGCCCTCGCCATCGCCCTCCGACCCGACCCCGTCACTCCCTCTGCCGGCCCCCTCGGCCCGGACCGGGCGGAGGAGGTCCAGGACTGTCTCCGGCTCGCCGAGGCCGTGGACGAAGCGGCCCGCGAGGGCGGGCGGCTGCGAGCGTTCCTGCTCGACGAGCTCGCCCGCTACCGCGCCGCCCTGCCCGGCGCCGCCGTCGGCTATCTCGAGCAGCTCCAGGGCGCCCTCGCGGCCGGTTACGAGCCGCTGGCCGAGGATCTGGCCGCGCTCCGCGCGCTGTGCGGGTCGGCCGCCGGGGGTGGTGAGGCGACGCGCCGACGCGCGCTGCTGAGCCACTGCGAGCGCCTTGCCGAGCGGGGCGTGCGCGCCCGGCTCGCGGAGCGCGCCGGCGCCGTCGTACAGCCGCGCACGAGCCCCGTGGGGCCCCGGCTGCGCGCCCTGCCCGGCGGGGTCTCGGCGGCGCCCAGGACGGCCGCGCAGGGGACGGTGCGGAAGGAGTCGGAGGCCGTGCTCGAAGCGCTCCAGAAGGCCGACGAGCCCAAGCGGGAACCGCAGCCGCGCAAGAAGCCCGCGGCGCCGGAGCATGGCGACCGCGAGGAGCCGAAGCGACGGGAGCCGGGCCGCCGGGCGCCGCGCCCGGGGCGTCCGGTGCCTACGCCGGCGGAGGTCTTCCCGCCCAAGCGCCGCCCCTCGCCGCCGCCGGAGCAGGAGTCGCGGCTCGGCGCCGGGGCCCGTTCCGCCTGACCCCGGGCCTGGGCCCCGCCCCTGCCCCCGCCCGGCCCCCGGGCCGCCGCGCCCGGGCCGGTGCCCGGCTCCGGGAGGCCGCGGCGCGCCGCGTAATCTGGTGGTCTCGAGCAAAAGGAGGCCGAGAGCCATGGATTATGTCTCCGCGCTGATTCCGCCCGTCGTGATGGCCGTGGCCTTCACCGCGCTCATCGTGACGATGGTGAAGAGCCAGGGCGGCGCCAACAAGTCCAAGGAGGACGCCGCGGTGGACGCGGCGCTGGCGGCCCGCACCGAGGCCGAGGGCCCGGCCCCGGAGCGCGAGACGGCCTGATCGGATCGATCGGGCCCATCGGGCGCCGCCACCCCCGCACACCACGCCGGACCACGCCCCGGGACGCATCGCGTTCCGGGGCGTGTGGCTTTTCCCGCGCAGACCTCCCGACATTCGGGACATCTCCCACTATTATTCTCGGTGTGCCTAGGCCATTGGGAGATCTCGAAGACGCGGTCATGACGCGGGTGTGGAAGTGGAACCGCCCGGTCACGGTCCGCGAAGTGCTGGAAGACCTTCAGCGGGAACGCTCGATCGCCTACACCACCGTCATGACCGTAATGGACAACCTCCATCACAAGGGCTGGCTGCGCCGGGAGGTTGAAGGCCGCGCCTATCGATATGCCGCGGTCTCCACGCGCGCCGCCTACTCGGCCGCACTGATGAACGAAGCGTGGTCGACCAGTGACAACCCCGCGGCCGCTCTCGTCGCGTTCTTCGGGATGATGTCCGAAGAGCAGCGGGACGCACTACGGGATGCCATGCGCGTCGCACAACTGGGGGAGACCGGGGAGAGCCCCGGTGAGTCGGGGCGATGACCCAGGGCGATAGCGTCCGGTCATGTCCTCCCCACTATCAAAAGTAGTCACCGTCCGCCGTGCCCGGACCGGCGATGTACGGGCGGTGCGCCGCCTCATCGACTCGTACGTGGACGATCGCATCCTGCTCGACAAAGCCACCGTGACGCTTTACGAGGACATCCAGGAGTTCTGGGTCGCCGAGCGCGACGAGGACGCTGAGGTCATTGGCTGTGGAGCGCTGCACGTCATGTGGGAAGACCTCGCGGAGGTCCGCACTCTCGCCGTCGATCGGACTCTCAAGGGCACCGGCGTAGGCCACCTGGTGCTCGACAAGCTGTTGCAGACGGCGCGCTGGCTGGGGGTGCGGCGCATTTTCTGCCTCACCTTCGAAGTCGACTTCTTCACCAGGCACGGCTTCGTGGAGATCGGCGAGACGCCGGTCGACGGCGATGTGTACAGCGAGCTCCTGCGTTCCTATGACGAGGGCGTCGCCGAGTTCCTTGGTCTCGAACGGGTGAAGCCGAACACCCTTGGCAACAGCCGGATGCTTCTGCAACTGTGATCGCGGGCCCTATGTCCGAATCGCTCCCCTATCACATAGCTCCGGAACATGACCTTCCATGAGGCTTCCCGCTTGGCGGATCCGTCGAACCTTCCCGGGGGGTTTGTGTTTTTCCGGGAAAGGCGGTTTCCTATTCTCTCGTAGTGTAATTACCTGGGGGGTGAGTCATCAGCGGCTAACGCCGCACCCCTGAGCCCCCCGTTTTCCCTGAAAGGAACCCCATGGCACAGAAGGTTCAGGTCCTTCTTGTCGACGACCTCGACGGTGGCGAGGCGGACGAGACCGTGACGTTCTCGCTTGACGGCAAGAGCTACGAGATCGACCTCACCACCAACAACGCGGACAAGCTCCGTGACGCCCTGGAGCCCTACACCAAGGGCGGGCGGCGTACCGGTGGCCGGGCCTCCGGCGGCCGGGGCAAGGCGCGCGCGGCGTCGGGCGGAAGCCAGGACACCGCGAAGATCCGCGCCTGGGCGAAGGAGAACGGCTACGAGGTCAACGACCGCGGCCGTGTTCCGGCGACCGTTCGTGAGGCGTACGAGAAGGCCAACGGCTGAGCGCGTCAGCCTTTCCCGGCTCGCCGCTGCCTTGGCAGTGGCCGGGCGCGCACCAATCGGGTGCGGAGGCATTCGGTAGCCGCCGTGCTCACGAGCCGTACGAGATCGGGGGCGCCCCCATCGCCCCCGAAGCCTGTCCTCGGCAGCGTTGGCTCCACCTCGCCCCTCGGGTCGGGAGGTCGCAGCCATACGGCGGCCTCCTGCGGGCATCGCTCTCCGGGCGCCCCGGCGGCCAGGGGCGGCGGCCAGGAGCGGGAGGGGCATGGCGCGGTGATCCGGCCTCCGGCGCCGATCGCGCCAAGGTCCAGGGCCACAGCGCCCCACTCCAGCCAGTCGAGCAGCCCCGGAAGCTCGTCGGCGCTGCCAAGGGCCACCAGGAGCCGCATCCAGGCGCCCTCCACCGCGACCGGACCGGTCCGCGGTACGCGCCGCAGCATCGCCAATCCGGCCACGGCCGGCAGTTCGATGACGTCGAAGGCCACCCCCGTGAGCAATTCGACGGGATCGCTGCCGGCCGTCGGCCAGCCCAGCTCCCGCTCGTACCAGCGTGAAAAGGGAGCCGGTGTCGTCGGTGCGGACGGCCTCGCGCCGTGGACCCTGTGGATCATGCCCAGCAGAACTCTCCGCCGTCCCGCTTGGTTACGCCCCGGATGACCTACCGTGCGGGCCCGTGCGCGCACCGTGCCCGTAAGGGGTCCTGCAGGGCCGGTGAACGGACGCAAGGTTGTTCGCCCGTAGCGGATGGAACCGGCCTCTACGGCATGGACTATCTGTGCTTGCGGGTAAGACATCCCTAGTGGGGAGGGGCGGTCCGCGTGTCGGGAGGAAGCGGCGTTCGCCATCGGCGTACTGGCGGTGGGCGTAGATGCCTGGCCTGCGGGAACATCGTCTCGCACCATCGGGTTAAGGCAGTTGTCGGCTGTTCGGGCAGGAAGCCAGTGGCTGTTTGCCCCGCGCGAGCGGGGGTGATCCGGACGGTTGTCGGCAGTTGGAATGAGCTGTCCCGGGTTGCGGGACTAGCATGCGGAAGGACAGGGAGGGGATCGTCCCCGATCTTTCTGACCGCTCTGAGGAGCGATTAACGATGTTCGAGAGGTTCACCGACCGCGCGCGGCGGGTTGTCGTCCTGGCTCAGGAAGAAGCCCGGATGCTCAACCACAACTACATCGGCACCGAACACATCCTCCTGGGCCTGATCCACGAGGGTGAGGGTGTCGCCGCTAAGGCCCTGGAGAGCCTCGGGATTTCGCTCGAGGCGGTCCGCCAGCAGGTGGAGGAGATCATCGGGCAGGGCCAGCAGGCCCCGTCCGGGCACATCCCCTTCACCCCCCGTGCCAAGAAGGTCCTGGAGCTGTCGCTCCGCGAGGCCCTCCAGCTCGGCCACAACTACATCGGTACGGAGCACATCCTGCTCGGCCTGATCCGCGAGGGCGAGGGCGTCGCCGCCCAGGTCCTCGTGAAGCTGGGTGCCGATCTGAACCGGGTGCGGCAGCAGGTCATCCAGCTGCTCTCCGGCTACCAGGGCAAGGAGGCCGCCACCGCCGGCGGCCCGGCGGAGGGCACTCCCTCCACCTCGCTCGTCCTGGACCAGTTCGGCCGCAATCTCACGCAGGCCGCCCGCGAATCCAAGCTCGACCCGGTCATCGGGCGCGAGAAGGAGATCGAGCGGGTCATGCAGGTGCTTTCGCGCCGTACCAAGAACAACCCGGTCCTCATCGGCGAGCCCGGCGTCGGCAAGACGGCGGTCGTCGAGGGACTGGCCCAGGCGATCGTCAAGGGCGAGGTGCCCGAGACCCTCAAGGACAAGCACCTCTACACCCTGGACCTGGGCGCCCTGGTCGCCGGCTCCCGCTACCGCGGTGATTTCGAGGAGCGCCTGAAGAAGGTGCTCAAGGAGATCCGCACCCGCGGCGACATCATCCTGTTCATCGACGAGCTCCACACCCTGGTGGGTGCGGGTGCCGCCGAGGGCGCGATCGATGCCGCCAGCATCCTCAAGCCGATGCTGGCGCGGGGCGAGCTGCAGACCATCGGCGCGACCACGCTCGACGAGTACCGCAAGTACCTGGAGAAGGACGCGGCCCTGGAGCGCCGTTTCCAGCCCATCCAGGTCGCCGAGCCGTCGCTGCCCCACACCATCGAGATCCTCAAGGGCCTGCGGGACCGCTACGAGGCGCACCACCGCGTCTCGATCACGGACTCGGCCCTGGTCGCGGCCGCCACCCTGGCCGACCGCTACATCTCGGACCGCTTCCTGCCGGACAAGGCGATCGACCTGATCGACGAGGCCGGTTCCCGGATGCGGATCCGCCGGATGACCGCACCGCCGGACCTGCGCGAATTCGACGAGAAGATCGCCGATGTGCGCCGGGAGAAGGAGTCCGCGATCGACTCGCAGGACTTCGAGATGGCCGCGGGCCTGCGCGACAAGGAGAAGCAGCTCCTGGCCGCCAAGGCGAAGCGGGAGAAGGAGTGGAAGGCCGGCGACATGGACGTCGTCGCCGAGGTCGACGAGGAGCTGATCGCCGAGGTCCTGGCCACGGCCACGGGCATCCCGGTCTTCAAGCTGACCGAGGAGGAGTCCTCCCGGCTGCTGCGCATGGAGGACGAGCTGCACAAGCGCGTCATCGGCCAGAAGGACGCCATCAAGGCGCTCTCCCAGGCCATCCGGCGTACGCGTGCGGGCCTCAAGGACCCCAAGCGCCCCGGTGGCTCGTTCATCTTCGCGGGCCCGTCCGGTGTCGGTAAGACCGAGCTCAGCAAGACTCTCGCCGAATTCCTCTTCGGCGACGAGGACGCGATGATCTCGCTCGACATGTCGGAGTTCAGCGAGAAGCACACCGTCTCGCGGCTCTTCGGCTCCCCGCCCGGATACGTGGGCTACGAGGAGGGCGGCCAGCTCACCGAGAAGGTGCGCCGCAAGCCGTTCTCCGTGGTCCTCTTCGACGAGGTCGAGAAGGCCCACCCGGACATCTTCAACTCGCTGCTGCAGATCCTGGAGGACGGTCGGCTGACCGACTCCCAGGGCCGGGTCGTGGACTTCAAGAACACGGTGATCATCATGACCACCAACCTCGGCACCCGGGACATCTCCAAGGGCTTCAACCTGGGCTTCGCCGCCCAGGGCGATGTGAAGACCGGCTACGAGCGGATGAAGAACAAGGTCAACGAGGAGCTGAAGCAGCACTTCCGGCCCGAGTTCCTCAACCGTGTCGATGACACCGTGGTCTTCCACCAGCTCACCGAGGAAGACATCATCCAGATCGTCGACCTCATGACCACCAAGGTGGACGAGCGGCTCAAGGACCGCGACATGGGCATCGAGCTCAGCGGTGACGCCAAGAAGCTGCTCGCCAAGCGGGGCTACGACCCCGTGCTGGGCGCCCGGCCGCTGCGCCGGACGATCCAGCGCGAGATCGAGGACGTGCTCTCGGAGAAGATCCTCTTCGGCGAGCTGCGTCCGGGCCACATCGTGGTCGTGGACACCGAGGGCGAGGGTGAGGAGAAGAAGTTCACCTTCCGCGGCGAGGAGAAGGCGGCGCTGCCGGACACCCCGCCGGTCGAGTCCGCCGCCGGTGGCGCGGGCCCGAACCTCAGCAAGGAGGCGTGACGCGGCGACGCGGTAACGCGGCGTCGTCCATCGCCACGGGGCCGCCCCGGACCGTTCCGGTCCGGGGCGGCCCTTTTGCGTGGCCACGCCCCTGACGGGCCCTGACACGCCCCTGACACGCCCTGACGCGCACTGGGGCGGTCTGACACGCACTGGGGGCGCGCCCGGCCGTGGGAGGGCCCGGAGAGCCAGTGGACCAGGGCTCTGGGGGCTTCGGGGGCTTCTGTGGGCCTGTTGCGGGGCACGGCCCGCCGGTTCTTCCTTACGCGCCCGCCACGATGACCTGGACGCCCTCCGGGACCCCGGTCACCCCCGTGTTGCGGTGGCTCAGCCGCAGAGTGTGCAGCCGGGGGAAGGCGGCCAGCCAGCTCAGGTCCAGGTCCGCGCCCAGGTCGTAGGCGAGCCACAGCTCGGTCAGCCGCTCCGCCACCAGGCCCTCGGCGAGCTGGTCCGGGGTGAGCGCACCGGCTATCTGGACGCAGGGGCGGCCGCCGAGCCGGCGCAGGGCCCGCAGTTCCTCCAGGTCCGACACCGGAAAGTCGAGTTCCCGCTCATCGAGATGGCCGATGATTTCCTCGGCGTAACGATCGGTGTCATATCGCCGCCAGGCGCCCGCGAGCTGCGCCCGTACCGCCCAGGAGGCGCGGTTCCGCAGCCGGACCAGATAGTCGATGGCGCGGTCGTCGGCTATCGAGGTGGCGGTGACGGCCAGCCGATGGGCTTCCTCATCGGATACGCCGCTGGGATCGGGCAGCATTTCCAGCACGATAGGCCCGATCCAGCCCAGCGCGCGGGCCGCTTCCAGCGAGGTCGGGCGTACCAGATCGCGGGTATAGCGATGCACCCGGGAACGCACCTCGGGGTCCAGCTCCGTCGCGTGTTCCAGACATGCGGCCGCCAGGAGTTTGCGATGGCGGGCATGGACCGGCCGGGCGTCTTTACGGGCCGCCAGCAGCCCCTCCAGGAGGTAGCCGCATTCATCGGGGCGGGCGAGAGCGACCGACATTCTGATCACTTCTTCCCAGTCGTCCAGGTGTGCGTGGTCGATCAGGAAGTCGAAATCGTGCCGTTCGACGACCGCTCTCGCGCTGAGATAGTCCTGGAACGTTCGGTGCACGAAATCGACCGAACCGGGTGTGGGCTCGCGCAATAGACCGGTCCGGTTGAGCAGATGTCGGTAGATCTCCTCCGGCCCGCCCTGCCGCGCCGCGTGCGGAATGGCCGGGAGGTGCCGGCCGAGCGTCTCGACGGCGGTGGTCCGGTCCATTTCGGACCGGCCGTTGACGAGCATCCAGTGCGCCAGCTTCTGCAGCAGCTGGATCTTCGGTTCCTGGGGGAGGTCGATTCCCTCCGGCGGCAGCATGGCGCGCTCGCGGTCGCGCCGTTCCAGCAGCATGGAAAGGGCCGCGTCATAGAGGGCTTTCCGGCCGCGCGGCAGATAGCCGCGGCGGTCCCGGTGCAGCGCGCACAGCAGACCGCACATCAGTGGATTGGTGGCCAGCCGGCCGAGGTCCCGGGTAATCCTTACGGCGTCCAGCAGCGTTTCCTCGTAACCACTCAGCCGGTCCAGATCGGCACGGTCGGTGATGTCCTGGCGGGCGGCCGCATGCCAGCGCCGGATGAACGCGGTGACCCCCTCGCGGCTGAGCGGGGAGAGTTTCAGCTCGGTGAAGCGCTCCGAGGCCAGCCAGTTCTCCCGTACGGCCGAGGGGCGCGAGGTGACCAGCCAGATATTTCCCGGATAGCGCGCCGGAAGCTCGCGCAGCGCCTCCCGCAGCCGCTCACGCTCCCCCTCCGGGGCCTCGTCCACCCCGTCCACGAGCAGCAGCCCGCGCCCGTGGGACAGCACCCGCTCGGCCCATCCCGGCGGCTGGGCGGCGGCGTGCGGATAGCGGACGGCGGACAGGAAGGCGTCCGGCTCCGGGAAGCCGTCGCGGCGGAACCGGCGCACGGGGAGCACGAAGGGGACCCGCCCGCGCAGCCCCGCCAGCGGGGCCGGGAGGTCACCGCGCGCCACGGACACCGCGAGCCGCTGCACCAGCGTGGTCTTGCCCGACCCCGCCACGCCCCACAGCAGCACCCTTTCGCGTCCGGCGAGGGCCTGTTCGGCGGGGGCGCTCGGGCCTCCGCCGTCGGCCTCGGTCTCCAGGCTCAGATAGGCGGCGTCCAGCGGCCAGCTGTCGGGGGAGTGGGCCAGATCGATGCCGTAGATGGTGAGGTGGTCGTGGGCGGCGATGATGTCCTGGGCGTAGCGCCGCTCGAACGCGGCGTCCTCGGCGGCCGTGACGAAGGGGGAGCGGCGGACGAGGAAGCGGAGGATGTGGGCGCAGGCGGTCTCGCGCAGTGCGGCGTGGGTATGGGCGTCCGCCGGGTCCAGCTCTTCGTCCGCGTCGGGGGCGGCGATGGCGAGGTGGCGGGCGAAGGCTTCGGGGCCGAGGCGGACGGCCCGCAGGTCGTCCAGGTCGACGGTGCCGAGGGCGTGGAGGGTGCGGGCGAGCGCGTCGGTGAGGGCGGAGCGCGCCTGGTCGGCGACCTCTTCGGCGACCTCTTCGGAGATCTCTTCGGAGACGCCTTCGACGAGCGCGGAGGCGATCCGGGGCAGGTCCCGTTCGGTGAGCGTGCGGTGGTCGCCCTGGAAGGCGACGAGAGAGGCGATGCGAACGGGCCGGTCCACCGGCCCGTTGGCGACGAAGAGTTCGTGGACCAGTGTGTCTATGGCTGCGGGATCCATGAGGCCCCGTCCCCCCGGTGACTGTTGTTCGCCGTATCGAAGAAGCCACCAGGGTAGGCGGGGACGGTCCGGGGGTGGTGGGGGTTCGGCGTGGGTGCCGGGGGCGGGTGGGGGCACGGGGTGGGTGCGCGGTGCGGTGGGTGGTGGTCGCTGGGGTGCGCGGTCGGTTGGGTGGTGGGTGCCGGGGCGGGGCCCACGGTGCGGCTCGTGCGGGGTGCGCCTGCTGTTCGTGGTGGGTGCCGGGGGCGGGGCCTCCGGTGCGGCGCCCTGGACCGCATATTTACGGCGCCGGTGCCCGGAGGCGTGGAGTGGGCCGGGGATTGGCGCCACAAATATGCGAAAGCGTCCAGGACACCACCCCTGCGACCCCACCCCCTCCCGCCGCGTCGGCGACCGCACTCCGGTGGCACGGCTCCCGGGGTGGTCCGGGCCCGCTCGGTGACTACCGGTCCGACTCCTCCACCGCGAAGAGCTCGTCCAATAGCTCGTCTGCCTGGGAGACGGTGAAAGCACGGTCGAGCCAGTGGCTGAGGGTGCTGCGGTAGGGGCACTCGCGGATGCGGTGGCGTGTCTCGGGCCGGACGGTGATCCCCCGGTGCGCGAGGATGCGCAGGACACCTTCGGCGAGCCCCGCCGCCTCTCCATGGGCCTGGCCATCGCGGAAGGTCAGCTCGATGAGGGTCCCCCGACCGGGGAAGTAGCTACCTACTACGGCCATGGTTGTCAGTCATCCTCGGTGAAGAGCTCGTCGGCGGTGGAGACGGCGAAGGCGCGGTCGAGCCAGCGGTCCAGGGTGTCGAGGTCGGTGCAGTTGGTGATGCGGTCTCGGGTCTCTGCCAGGGTCGGGATCCCTCGCTTTTCCAAGACGCGCAGTACGCCCTGGGCTCGGCCCCGGGCTTCGCCCTCTGCCGCCCCCTCTGCCTTCCCCTTCAGGAAGGTCTCCTCGATGAGGGTGCCACGGCCGGGGAAGTAGGTACCCACGCTCATCTCGTTCCTCCAGGTGATTCCCGCTGGGGTAGTACTCCCCAGGCCGATTTCCAGCAATTCCGAGTAGTAGCTGACGGACTCAGGATCGGCGGTTCCCATGGCCCGAGCCAGGGCCTTCAGTATGGCCGGGGCATCCTGGTGGCTGCCATGTGTCAAGGCCGAGAAGGTCGCCAGGGTCAGGTCCTGGGCGGCCTCGTCCGGGTCGAGGATCACCGGGACGTTCCCAGGGCCCAGGACCAGTGGATGTACGGACAGCGCCGTCCAGTCGTCCACGCCAACCCGGAAGGGGCCGGTCGCCCACTCGGCGGTTGCCTTGTCCTGGCAGACCACGAGCAGCAGAGCCGGTTGCTTGTATTTCGCCGCCGGATACGACATGTAGTACGCCCAGTTGACTGCCTTGTCGGGGTCGCAGCGCCCTTGGGCCTCGATCGCCAGGAGGAAGTCGTCGCCGTCGAACGGCTTGACGCGCAGCACGCTGTCCACGCGGCGTTCCAGCGGCCGTATCTCGGTGGCATCCGGGGTGAGCACTTCAACCGCCGCTTTCTCGGGCGGCGACAGATCCAGGATGCGGAACACCGGAGCGAGTAACTCCGGTCGTTCTTGAAAGATGCGATGTGCGGCCTCATGCCGCGAACTGACCATGTGTGTGAACGTAGGGTCATCAGTGCATGTGCACGGGGCAAATGACCGGTGATCACTCGATTGGGGGAAAGCCCTGGGTAGGGTCAGGCCGCGATCTCGTAGGTGCTCTGCTGCGGGGTGAGCTCGAACCAGAGCAGCTTGCCGCTGATGCCGAAGAGGTCGTCGGCGAGGGGGTAGCCACCCCAGTTGTCGGCGCACAGCCGGACGATGAGCAGGCCACGGCCGGAGGTCGCGTCCAGGCTGGCGGCGGCCTCGGTGAGGGCCGTGAAGCGGTCGAGGGGGCTGGGCGGGGCGTCGAAGGGCGCGGGGATGGTGGGGTTGGTGTCCCAGATGCTGACGCGGAGGCGGCTTTCGCAGAGGTGGCGGATGCGGAGCTGGGCGGGGCCGTCGGAGTGGCGGACGGCGTTGGTGACCAGCTCGCAGGTCAGGAGTTCGGCCGTGTCGGTCAGCTCGGCCATGCCGTAGGAGGAGAGGACGGCCCGCAGGGTCACGCGCGAGATCCTGGCCGCCCGTGGGTCGTTGGGGAGGCGCAGGGAGTACGTCCAGGGGTCGGAGGACGGCGGTACGTTGGCCATGGAGTCTCCCTCGGTCGGGCGAAGTTGGGTGGCTTGGGCCACACCGTATGGCAGTCGGTGGTAGACCTGCTACGAAAACGGCAGCAAGGCTGCTAAATGACTTCGTGTGGGTGACATAGGGAGATCCGGATGCCGCCGAGCAACACCCCAACCCTGACCCAGCGACGCCTGGGGACGGAGCTGCGCAAGCTCCGGGAACGCGCGGGCTTGTCATCGACCGCTGCCGCCGCTCGGCACGGGATCAACCAGGCTCGCCTGAGCAGCATCGAGGCCGGGCGGTACCCGGTGAGCGCGGATCGCGTACGCGTCTTCGCCCGTAACTACGCCTGTGGGGAGGGCGATCTACTGGACGCACTGGCCGACATGACGGGCGGCCGCACCCGGGGTTGGTGGGACGAGTACCGGGAACACCTCCCGGCGAGCTTCGCGGATTTGGCGGAGCTGGAACACCAGGCTCATGGGTTGCGCGTCGCAGTCGTCATCCACATTCCGGGTCTGCTGCAAACCGTGGACCACGCCCGTGCGGTGATCCGAGAGGCAGCTCCGCCGCTCCGGGCGTACGAGATCGAGTATCGACTGTCGCACCGAATGAAGCGCCAGGCGATCCTCCACGGCGGCAGGTCGGTGCCGTACACCGCGATCATCCACGAGGCCGCTCTGAGGATGGAGTTCGGTGGCGTAGACACGGTTCGAGGGCAGTTGAAACACCTGTTGGCGATGAGCGAGATGGATAACGTCACCATCCAGGTGATTCCGTTCGGCGGCGGTGGGACCTTCCCTGGTGCAGGGCAGTCGCTCGACTATGTCATCGGTCCCGTGTCACAACTGGATACGGTGCAACTCGATCTGGCGTGGGGGTGCCAGTTCATCGATGCTGAGGCTGAGTTGGCCAGATACAGGGCTGTCGTCCATCGCATGGAGACGACTGCCCTCAAGCCGCGAGAGTCGCGGGACTTCATCTGCGGCGTCTTGCGTGCGATGTGAAGGGAGAAGTGTGTCCGGGTATCAGTGGCGGAAGTCGTCTTACAGCGCTAACTCGTCCAACTGCATCAACGTCGCTGCTGAGTGGCGGAAGTCTTCCGAGAGTGGGGACGCGAGCAACTGCGTGAACGTCGCCGCGAGCGACCGCGCCGTGCTGCTCAGGGAGAGCGACGACCCCGGCGTCATCCTGAGCACCACGCGTGCCTCACTGCGCGCCTTCATACGTGGCGCCAAGGACGGCGCCTTCGACCGCATTCAGGACGGCAGGGCGTAGGGGGCGACGGCCCGTCGGAGAGGGAGGGAGAACAGACGGCCCGTCGCCTGGGCGACCCTACGATCGGGCACTGAGCGGGCACTTACCGCTCGCTGAGGCCGGAAAAAGGGGAGGCGGGCCGGGCGTCGGCCGGGGTACCGTCATCCGCATGGACTCGTTTATTCAGATCTACGGCTGACACGCCGCTCTCTCCGGCGCACCGGTGACCACGCCCGTGCGCTGGGCCGTCGTGTCCATTTCGCCGTAGATCTGAAACGAGTGATCTCTCATGTCACGTCCGTCCCGTCGCCGTGCCCATATCGCGATGGTCGGCATTCCCGCCATCAGCCATGTACTGCCCAGCCTCGAGGTCATCCGCGAGCTCGTGGCGCGCGGTCACCGGGTGACCTACGCCAACGATCCCTTCGTCGCGCACGTCATTGAGCCCACCGGTGCCGCGTTGGTGCCGTACCGGTCCACGCTGCCCGTCGTGGACAACAGCTGGCCCGAGGACCCCATCGCCGCCGGCACCGTCTTCCTGGACGACGCGATCCAGGCGCTGCCGCAGTTGCGCGCCGCGTATGACGACGATCCGGCCGACCTCTACCTCTACGACATCGGCGGCTACGCCGGGCGTGCCCTGGCCGAGGCGCAGGGGCGGCCGGCGCTACAGCTCTCGCCGTCCTTCGTGGCCTGGGAGGGCTACGCGGAGGAGGTCGGGGCGGCGCTCAAGGCGCTGCCGGGGGCCGATGCGTATCAGGAGAAGTTCGCGTCGTGGCTGGCCGGTTGCGGGGCGACCACGCTCGACCCCGACGTCTTCAGCGGGCGGCCCGAGCGGGCCGTCGCGGTGATCCCCCGGGCCATGCAGCCGAACGCGGACCGAGTGGACGAGGAGGTGGTGACGTTCGTCGGGCCATGCCTCGGGGACCGGGCCGGGCAGGGCCGATGGGAACGGCCCGCCGGGGTGGAGAAGGTGCTGCTGGTCTCGCTGGGCTCGGCTTTCACCCGGCAGCCGGGCTTCTACCGGGAGTGCGTCGCGGCCTTCGGAGAGCTGCCCGGATGGCATGTGGTGTTGCAGATCGGGAAGTACGTCGACCCGGCCGAGCTGGGGGAGATCCCGGGCAACATCGAGGTGCATCGCTGGGTGCCGCAGTTGGCGATCCTGGAGCAGGCCGACGCCTTCGTCACCCATGCCGGGATGGGCAGCAGCGGCGAAGGGCTGTACTGCGGGCTGCCGATGATCGCCGTACCGCAGAGTGCCGAGCAGCCGATGAACGCCGACCGGCTCGTGGAGTTGGGCGTGGCCCGCCGTATCGACACTTCGGATGCCACGGCCGAGGTGCTGCGTGCCGCTCTGACCGAGCTCACCACGGATCCGGAGGTCGCGCGCGTGTCGGCGCGGCTGCGGGACGAGGTGCGGGCCGAGGGCGGCACCGCGCGGGCCGCCGAGCTGATCGAGGACGCGCTGCGGTGACATGACGATGGCCCGGCCGCTTGTGGCGGCCGGGCCATCGGCAGGCGTCGGGCGGTTACTTCACGATCGTGATGCGGTCCGCCTTCGGCGGGTCCAGGGGCGAGGACTGCGACGAGTGCGCGCCCAGGTAGGCCGTGAATGCGTCCAGGTCGGAGGCGCCGACGAGCTTGTTCTTGCCGTCCTTGAAGGCCGGGAAGCCGTCGCCGCCGCCCGCGAGGAACTCGTTCATCGCGACGCGATAGGTCTTGGCGGGGTCGATCGGCTCACCGTTCAGCTTCACCGTGTCCGTGACGATCCGGTCCTTGCCGGACTTGGTCAGATCCAGGGTGTAGGTGAGGCTCTTGGAGACCTGGAGGATCTTCGGGGATGCCTCGTTGGAGCCGCTGACCTGCTGCTGGAGCGCGGTGATGAGCTGGGAGCCGGTCAGGTCGATCACGTTCATCATGTTGGTGAACGGCTGGACGGTGAACGCCTCGCCGTAGGTCACCACCCCGTCGCCCTCACTGCCCGACGCCTTGTGGGCGAGGTCGGAGCGGATGCCGCCGGGGTTCATGAAGGTGAGTTGGGCGCCGCCCTTGTCGGCCGGGGCGAGCGCTTCGAGCTGGCCGTCGGCGATGACGTCGCCCAGGGGCGTCTCGTACGCGGTGGAGCCGCGGCCGTTGACGTCGGCGGAGATGTAGCCGATGGGCTTGTTGGCGATCGGGGCGGCCAGCTTGTTCCAGCGCCCGATGAGCGAGGTCATGTCGGGGGCCTTGGGCTGGTCGCGGTCGACGACGTGGTTCGCCGCGTTGGCGCCCTTCACGTTCGTCCGCACGATGTCGCCGGTGCGGCGGTCGTAGGTGAGCGTGGTGTCCGTGTAGAGGCGGCCGAAGGAGGCCGAGGAGGTCACGGTGCGCGGGGTGCCGGACGGGTCCGGGATGGTGCAGGTGTACGCCTGGTGGGTGTGGCCGGTGACCAGGGCGTCGACCTTGGGCGAGATGTTCTTGGCGATGTCGACGATGGGGCCGGAGATGCCCTTGCCCGCACCGCCGTTGTCGCAGTCGTCGTTGTACGAGGAGGAGGCGGGCAGCCCGCCCTCGTGGATGAGCGCGACGATCGACTTCACGCCCTTGCGCTGCAGCTCCTTGGCGTACTTGTTGACCGTCTCGACCTCGTCGTGGAACTTCAGGCCCTTGACGCCCTCGGCGGTGACGATGTCCGGGGTGCCCTCGAGGGTGACCCCGATGAAGCCGATCTTCACGCCCTTGTGCTTCCACACGGTGTACGGCTTGAGGATGGGCTTGCCGGTCTTCTCGTCGGTGACGTTCGCGGCGAGGTAGGGGAAGTCGGCGCCCGGGAAGGTCTTGCCCTTCGCGTAGCAGCCCTCCTTGGGGTGGCAGCCGCCGTTCTGTATCCGGCTCAGCTCGGCGCGGCCCTCGTCGAATTCATGGTTGCCGACCGCGGTGACGTCGAGGTCCAGCTTGTTGAGCGCCCCGATGGTCGGCTCGTCGTGGAAGAGACCGGACAGCAGCGGGCTGGCGCCGATCATGTCGCCGCCGGCGGCGGTGACGGAGTAGTCGTGGCCCTTACGGGCGTTACGGAGGGAGGTGGCGAGGTATTCGGCGCCACCCGCCGGGATGGTCTTGGTGGTGCCGTCCGGCTGGGTCTCGGTGACGGTGCCCGAGGAGCCCTGCGGGGGCTCCAGGTTTCCGTGCAGATCGTTGAAGGACAGCAGCTGCACGTCGACGGTGCGCCCGGGCCGGTGCTTGTCCGAGGCGGCGGCGGTGTCCGCGCCCGCCGGGCCCACGGCGGTCAGCACCCCGGCCGCGGCGGCCAGCACCGCGACTCCCGTGGCCAACCGGCGTGCTGCCCCGCGCCGTTGAGGTCTCGCTGGCATGTCGTCCCCTTGTGTGCCCCGTGGTGGATGGTGGGGCGCAGCTTACGGTCAACGCGCGTAGCGGGGCAGGGGCAGGAGGTTAAGAGCTGGCAGCCGATGGTCAACGGTGTGGGGCGACTTCGCCCGCGGCTGTGGCCTGAGCCAATTGGGCAACAGCCTGTTGCCCAATTGCCCTGGGGCACATCCAGCTGCTGATGGACAAGACACCGCTACGTCGTCATCGAGCTGAAGACCGACAAGGCCCGCCCCGCCCACCTAGGCCGGCTCGGGATCTCTCGCGTGTCGCCGACGACATCCTCGACGGGGATGGGTCAGCCGGGTGACCCGCCGGTAATAAATTGTGCAGCAGCTTGCTGCACAATTGGGCCGCCGTAGGCTCGGCTCCATGAATGACGTGGTGAACGAGACGTCCGGTGCCCGGCGGCTCGATGTGCTGGAGGAGCTGGCGCCCACCGAGGCGCAGGATGTGCTGCGGCTGGTCGCGGAGTCCGCGCGCGCCGATGGTCAGCAGGCCGTGTCCGAGCAGGGGCGGCTGCAGCTACGGGGGCGGCGGGAGGGGGTGCGGCATCTGGTGCTGCGGGAGCCGAGCGGGGAGCTGGTGGGATACGCGCAGCTCGAGGACACCGACCCGGTGGAGGCCCCGGCCGCCGAGCTGGTCGTGCATCCGGCGCACCGCGGGCAGGGGCATGGCCGGGCGCTGGGAGTGACCCTGCTGAGGGAATCGGGGAAGCGGCTGCGGGTGTGGGCGCACGGGGGGCATGCCTCGGCGCGCCATCTGGCGCAGGTGCTGGGGCTGACGCTGTTCCGGGAGCTGCGGCAGATGCGCCGGCCCCTGGGGTCGCTCGCGGAGCTGGGCCTTGCGGAGCCCACGTGGCCGCAGGGCGTGACCGTAAGGACCTTCCGGCCGGGTGAGGACGACGCCGCCTGGCTGGCGGCGAACGCGGCGGCCTTCGCCCACCACCCCGAGCAGGGCTCACTCGCCCAGCGTGACCTGGACGACCGTAAGGGCGAGCCGTGGTTCGATCCGGCGGGGTTCTTCCTGGCCGAGCGCGATGGGCAGATCGTCGGCTTCCACTGGACCAAGGAGCATGCCGAGGAGCGGCTGGGGGAGGTGTACGTCGTGGGCGTGCGGCCGGACGCGCAGGGTGGCGGTCTCGGTAAGGCGCTCACGTCGGTCGGGCTGCGGCATCTGGCGGCCCAGGGGCTGCCGACCGCGATGCTCTACGTGGACGCCGACAACTTCGCCGCGGTCGCGGTCTACGAACGGCTCGGCTTTGTCACCCATGAGACGGACCTGATGTACCGGACCGAGACCTGAGCCGGGCTCGCGCCCGGAGGGCTTAAGAGGGCGGAACCCCAGGGGGTCGGACCCCTGGGGGATGGGTCCCGATTTCCTACGCGCCATGTGTCCGTTACCGGCGATTCAACCTTGGTTGCGAGCATCACTGAATGCAGCCCGCTGTGCCGAATTCGTCGAACCGGAGGCTCCGTGCCGTTTCCGCACCCGCTTCCGCCACGCCGTCTTCGCCTCTGGCGCGGAACAATGAATTCATGAGCGACATCAGCGGTCAGGCATCGGTTTCCCCCCAGCCCCAGCGCCAGCCCTCGGTCGGGTCCATCGCGGCCCACCGGCCGCGTGCTGTCGCCGCGCCACCGGTGCGGTCGCTCGACCCCGACCTCGACGCCGATCTGGACTCGTACGAGGAGGGGGCCGGGCCCGATGTGGCGGGCGGGGAGCTGCCGCAGGGGCGGTTCCTGGATCGGGAGCGCAGCTGGCTGGCGTTCAACGAGCGGGTGCTGGAGCTGGCCGAGGATCCCTCCACCCCGCTGCTGGAGCGGGCCAACTTCCTGGCGATCTTCGCGGGCAACCTGGACGAGTTCTTCATGGTGCGGGTCGCCGGCCTCAAGCGGCGCATCGCGACCGGGGTCGCCACCCGCTCGGCCTCCGGGCTGCAGCCGCGCGAGGTGCTGGATCTGATCTGGAACCGGTCCCGTGAGCTCATGGCCCGGCACGCCGCCTGCTATCAGCAGGACGTCGCCCCGGCGCTCGCGGAGGAGGGCATCCATCTGGTCCGCTGGCCGGATCTCACCGAGAAGGAGAAGTCCCGCCTCTTCACCCTCTTCCGGCAGCAGATCTTCCCCGTGCTGACCCCGCTCGCGGTGGACCCGGTACACCCCTTCCCCTATATCTCGGGGCTTTCGCTCAATCTCGCGGTCGTGGTGCGCAACCCCGTGAGCGGGCATGATCACTTCGCACGTGTGAAGGTCCCGCCGTCGCTCTCCCGGATCCTGGAGGCGTCGTCGCAGCGGTATGTGCCGCTGGAGGACGTGATCGCGGCGCATCTGGAGGCGCTCTTCCCGGGGATGGAGGTGCTCGCGCACCACATGTTCCGGGTGACCCGCAACGAGGACCTCGAGGTCGAGGAGGACGACGCCGAGAACCTCCTGCAGGCCCTGGAGAAGGAGCTGCTGCGCCGCCGCTTCGGGCCCCCGGTGCGGCTGGAGGTCGAGGAGTCCATCGACCCGTATGTGCTGGACCTGCTGGTGCGCGAGCTGAAGATCTCGGACGCCGAGGTCTATCCGCTGCCGGGGCCGCTCGACCTCACCGGGCTGTTCGGGATAGCCGCGCTGGACCGGCCGGAGCTGAAGTACCCCAAGTTCGTGGCGGGCACCCACCGGGACCTCGCCGAGGTGGAGTCCGCCTCCCCGCCCGACATCTTCGCGGCGCTGCGCGAGCGGGACGTTCTCCTCCACCACCCGTACGACTCCTTCTCCACCTCCGTGCAGGCGTTCCTGGAGCAGGCTGCCGCCGACCCGGACGTGCTGGCGATCAAGCAGACGCTCTACCGCACCTCCGGCAAGTCGCCGATCGTCGACGCGCTGATAGACGCCGCCGAGTCCGGCAAGCAGGTGCTGGTGCTCGTGGAGATCAAGGCGCGTTTCGACGAGCACGCCAACATCAAGTGGGCGCGCAAGCTGGAAGAGGCCGGCTGCCACGTCGTCTACGGCCTCCTCGGTCTGAAGACCCACTGCAAGCTGTCGCTGGTGGTCCGCCAGGAGGGCGACACCCTGACCCGCTACTCGCATGTGGGCACCGGCAACTACCACCCCAAGACCGCCCGGCTGTACGAGGACCTGGGGCTGCTGACGGCGAACTCCCAGGTCGGCGCGGACCTCTCCGACCTCTTCAACCGGCTGAGCGGCTACTCCCGGCGGGAGAACTACCGGCGGCTGCTGGTCGCCCCCAAGTCGCTGCGCGACGGGCTGATCACCCGGATCAACAAGGAGATCACCCACCATCGGGCGGGGCGCCCGTCCTACGTCAAGATCAAGGTCAACTCGATGGTCGACGAGGCCATCGTCGACGCCCTCTACCGGGCCTCGCAGGCCGGAGTGCCGGTCGATGTGTGGGTGCGCGGCATCTGCGCGCTGCGGCCGGGCGTCCCCGGGCTCTCGGAGAACATCCGGGTCCGCTCGGTCCTCGGACGCTTCCTGGAGCATTCGCGCGTATTCGCGTTCGGGAACGGTGGCGAGCCGGAGGTGTGGATCGGCAGCGCCGACATGATGCACCGCAACCTCGACCGCCGGATCGAGGCGCTGGTGCGGGTCACCGACCCCGGCCACCGCGCCGCCCTCAGCCGCCTGCTGGAGACCGGGATGTCCGACTCCACCTCCTCCTGGCATCTGGGCCCGGACGGGGAGTGGACACGGCATGCGACGGACGCCGAAGGCCAGCCGCTGCGGAACGTTCAGGAGATGCTCATCGACGCCCGGAGGCGACGGCGTGGTTCAACGACATGACCTGTCACCGGCCGGGATGACGGGCGCCGCGGATCCGGCCGCCGCCCCGCCCTGCCCAGGGGCGGACGGCATGACGGACCGGGGTGCGACGGACCGGGGTGCGACGGATCGCGGTGTGACGGATCGCGGTGTGACGGCGGACCGGGGCACGGCCGACCGGGGTGGGCAGGACCGGGCGACGGAGGCCGCGGCGGCACCTTCGTGGGAGTCGGCGACGGCCGGTGAGGTGCTGTCGGCGTATCTGCACGCCCAGGCCGGGGACTTCCTCCGCAGCCTGCGGCTGCACCGCGAGAGCGGCTCCGATGTGCAGGACGCGGCCGAGGCCGCCCGACTGCTGCGCCGCGCCGCGCGGCGGATCAGCGGCGCACTCTACGTCTACCGCCCGCTCACCGACACGGCCTGGTCCGATCAGCTGCGGACCGAGCTGGCCTGGCTGTCGGGCACGCTGGCGCGGGAGCACGCCTACGCGGAGCGGCTGGACCGGCTGCGCGGCGCCCTGCACCGGCTCTCGGGCGCGGGCGGCCCCTCCGACCGGTCGTCGCAGGCCGAGGGGACGGCCGCCGAGGTCGCGAGCCCCGGTGAGTGGCCCGCCGAGGGCGCCACGAACGCCGCGCATGCCACGAGCGCGGTGCGCTCCGCGCGCGGCGGGGTCACGATCGCGGTCGACGGCGCGGGCGGCCCCTCCGGCACCGCGGGCGCCGGCGGTACGGGCGGTGCTGCCGGTACTGCCGCCTCCGTCCCGCCCCGTTCCACCCGTGCCGCACGCCGCAGTGTCTCCCTGGCCGCCGGTGCGGCGGGAAGCGGAGCCGCGGGCCCTGTCGGGGGGCAGGGTGCGCGGCCCGGTCCGGCTGATACGGGCGGCGGCGCCGAGGGCGCGGCCGGGACGTCCAGGGACGAGGGCCGGGCGGCCGGACGGCGGCGCGGTGAGCGCGGCGAGCGCGGTGACAAGAACGGCCGGGGCGCCAAGGGCGAGAAGGCCGACCGGCCCGGCCAGCCGGGCGCTGCCCATCAGCGCGCCGGTGCCGAGGAGGAGGCCCGCGGCGGTGCGCTGACCGTGGGCGCGGCCCGCGCCGGAGCGCTGCTGGAGCGCCAGCTCACCCTGGCCCGGACCAGGGCCCACACCGCGGCCCTGGAGGCGCTCGGCTCCTCCCGCTTCCACGCGGTCGCCGACACCGTCGCGCTGCTCGCCTCCGACGCCCCGCTCGACGAGGCCAACGCCGCCCGCCCCGCCGGGCAGGTGCTGCCGCCGCTCGCCGAACTGGCGAACCGGCGGCTGGCCGAGGCGGTGGAGGCACTGCCGCTGATCCGCGCCGGACATCCGTACAACGCGGAGGCGCTGGTCCACGGCCTGGCCGCGACCTCGGCGGCGGACGCCCCGCCCGCCAGCGAGCGCCAGGACGCACCCTGGCACCAGGTGCGCCATCTGCTGCGGCTGCGGCGGTACGCCCTGGAGGTGCTCGACCAGGTGTGGCAGCAGCCGGACTGGGCAGGCAGGCCTGGTGGGTCCGGGCCGGGTGGGTCCGGCCCCGTGGATGCCGAGCCGCCGCTGTCCGTACGGCTGCTGGCCGCCGGACAGGCGCTGGAGCGCCACCGCGACGCGGCCGAGGCCGCCGCCGCCGCGGCGGCAGCCGCCCGTACGCCCCGGATCGCCCCGGCGACGGCGTACGCCCTGGGCGTGCTCCACGCCGATCAGCGGCATGAGGTCGAGGCGGCCCGCTTCGCGTTCGGCCGGATCTGGCGGCGCGTGGCCACCAGAGCCTCCTGACGGCGTACGCCCGGGGCGAGCGGCGCCGACGCGAGCGGCCCGGCGACAACAACACAGGCACGACGCATACGCACGAAGAATGCGGCGGACATCGGACATCGGAGACCGGGGAGGGAGACGGCGGATGAACCGGTCAGATTCCCGTGGTGACGGGGGAGCGGACACCGGGACGGTCCTGGCGGCGGGCTGTGTGCTGTGGCGACGGTCCCCGCACGGCGGCGGGCTGGAGATCGCCCTCGTCCACCGCCCCCGCTACGACGACTGGTCCCACCCCAAGGGCAAGCTGAAGCCCGGCGAGGACGCGCTGCACGGCGCGGTGCGCGAGGTCGTCGAGGAGACCGGTATGGGCTGCGCCCCGGGGGCGGTGCTGCCCACCGTCCACTACATGGCCAAGGGCCGCCCCAAGGAGGTCCGCTACTGGGCGGCGGAGGCCGTCGACGACGAGATCTTCGTGCCCAACCGCGAGGTCGACCGCCTGCTCTGGCTGCCCCTGGACGCGGCCCGCCGCCGCCTCTCCTACGACCACGACCGCACCCTCATCGACGCGCTGCTGCACGCCCTGCGGCCGTCCTGAACCGCGCCCGGCTCCCTGACCGGCGGGGGCGGCTCCCCGCCGGTGTCCCGGCTCTCCTACAGGAAGCGTGCGAGGAACGCCCGGGTGCGGGGGTTGGCCGGATTGTCCAGCACCTCCTGCGGGCTGCCGCTTTCCAGGACCTGGCCGCCGTCCATGAACACCACACGGTCCGCCACCTCCTTCGCGAACCCGATCTCGTGCGTCACCACGAGCATGGTGAGCCCGTCCCGGGCCAGATCGCGCATGGTGGCCAGGACCTCGCCGACGAGTTCGGGGTCCAGGGCGCTGGTCGGCTCGTCGAAGAGCATCAGTTTGGGCCGCATGGCCAGGGCGCGGGCGATGGCCACGCGCTGTTGCTGACCGCCGGAGAGCTGGCGCGGATAGGAGGCCGCCTTGTCGGCGAGGCCCACCCGGGACAGCAGCTCCATCGCCGTCCGGCGCGCCTCGGCCTTGGAGATGCGGAGCACACCCACCGGGGCCTCGATGACGTTCTCCAGGACCGTCTGGTGCGGGAAGAGGTTGAAGTGCTGGAACACCATGCCGATGTCACGGCGCTGCCTGGTCACCTCGCGGGGGCGTAGATGGTGGACGCGCCCGGCGGACTGCCGGAAGCCGATCAGCTTGCCCTCGACATGGATGGCGCCCGCGTCGATCTGCTCCAGGTGGTTGATGCAGCGCAGAAAGGTCGACTTACCGGAACCGGACGGTCCAAGGAGCACCACGACCTCGCCCCTGCGTATCTCCAGGTCGATGCCGCGGAGCACCTCAAGCTGCCCGAACCGCTTGCGGACCCCATGGGCCACGACCATCGGCGGCTCCGCCGCCGCGCCCTCGGGAGCGGTGGCCCCCCGGGTGTCCTGGATCGTCATGTGTCCTCCTTGGGGAGAGGGCCGTCCTTGGTGGGGGAGCCGTCCTCGGCGGGGGAGCCGTCCTTGGTGAGGGGGCCGTCCTCCGGCGCCGGGGACGTGACGTCCGGGCGTCGGCGGAAGAGCGCGAAGTCCCAGAACCTCTGGGGGGCCTGGCGGCTCGCCCCACGGGCGTAGTACCGCTCGATGAACGACTGGCCGACATACAGCACCGACGTCATGACCAGGTACCACAGGCAGGCCACGATCAGCAGGGGGATGGTCTCGAAGGTGCGGTTGTAGATCGACTGGACCGTGTAGAGCAGATCGGCCAGGGCGAGCACGCTCACCAGCGAAGTCGCCTTGAGCATGTTGATGACCTGGCTGCCGGTGGGCGGCACGATGAACCGCATGGCCTGCGGGAGGACGACCCGCCGCAGAACCCTCGCCCGGCCCATGCCGAGCGCGGCGGCGGCCTCGGTCTGACCGTGGTCGACGCCCAGCAGACCACCGCGCACGATCTCGGCCATGTACGCGGCCTCGTTGAGGCCGAGCCCGAGGATGGCGGCGAGCCAGGGGGTGATCAGCGAGTTGGTCTGCCCGCTGATGAACTCGGGGCCGAACGGCACGCCGAAGGAGATCCTGGGCAGCAGCGCCGAGAGGTTGTACCAGAAGACCAGTTGCACCAGCACCGGGATGCCGCGGAAGAACCAGACGTAGGCACCGCAGACCGTGCTGAGCACGCGGTTCTCCGACATCCGGCCCACCGCGACGAGCACGCCGCCGACGATGCCGATGAGCATGGCGACGGCGGTCAGCTCGACCGTGGTGGCGATGCCCTGCCCGATGATCTGGGCGCCGAAGTAGGCGCCGACGGTGCCCCATTCGAAGTGGGGGTTGGTGACCAGGAAGTGCACGAGCTGGGCGCCGAGCACCGCGAGGACCAGCACCGCGAGCCAGCGCAGCGGATGGCGGACGGGAGAGGCCCCGGCCACGTCGACGACGGGGACCGCTCCGGGCCGCGGATCGGCCTTCCCCGGGTCGCCCCGGGTCGCCGACGGTTGCGTGGTGGCCATAGTCGGGCTCACCTCCTCACAGGAACAGGGGGACGGGGGTCAGGACGGGCCGCCGAGGTTGACGCCCGGCTTGTCGAGGGTGTTGGCGGACAGGCCCCACTTCTTCATGATCTTTCCGTAGGCGCCGTCGTCGATGAGCTTCCGAAGTGCCTTGAGGAGCACGTCGCGCAGCGGGGAGTCCTTGGCGACGACAGCGCCCTGGTAGAGGTCGTCGAAGCCGTTGCCCTTGCCGGTGCCGGTCAGTTCGAGCTGGTCCTTGGCCTGCGCCACGAAGTAGGTGAGCGGCGCCTGGGAGGAGAAGAAGGCGTCCGCGCGGCCGGAGCGGACGGCCAGGATGGAGCCCGGCTGGTCCTTGTACGACTGGACCTTCACGGCCCTCTCGCCGTCCTTCTCACAGGTGAGCGACTGCTTCTTGATGACTCCCTCGGCGGAGCCGCCCGCCATCACCGCGATCCGCTGTCCGCAGGTGTCGGCCAGGGAGCTGATGTGGTGCGGATTGCCCTTGGGCACGGCGAAGACGACGAACTCGCGCACCCAGTCGACGAAGTCGTTGGCGCCCTGCCGGTCCTTGAAGTCGCCGACGGGGCCGAGGGCGAAGTCGTAGCGGCCCGCCTTGATGCCGGTGAGCTGGCTGGGCAGCCCGTCGGTGGTCACATGCCGGATCTTCACGCCGAGGACCTGGCCGAGCGCGTCGGCGAGGTCGGCGGAGGCACCGGTGAGGCTGTGGCCGTCCGAGCCGGCGATCTCGTACGGCGGGAAGGAGCCGTTGTTGACCGACACCAGCGTGCCGGAGGTGCGGTTCTTCGCGGGCAGCGCGGCGTGCAGCGCCTTGTCCTCGGCCAGCTTGGCCGGGGCCGCCTTGGAGTCGCCGGAGGAGTCCGCGGCGCCTTCCGCCTGGGGCGGGTTGGCTCCGCAGGCGGCCAGGGCGAGACAACAGGACAGGGCGGTCGCCGCGGTGGCCAGGGGACGTCTCATGGGGATGTTCACTGGGGCGCTCCGAGGGGGATGACGGTCGGGTCGACGGCGAACCGGCGGTTGGCCAGCACCGGGAGGGTGCGACGGGCCGCGGCGGTGGTGTCGGGGTCGGCGTCGGCCCAGGCCAGTCCGGGGGCCGCGGCGAGGCGGGAGCGGACGGTGCCCAGGGGGTCGACGATGAGGCTGTTGCCGATGTTGCGCGGGCCGCATTCGCCGCTCGCCGCCACCCAGCAGGTGTTCTCCAGGGCCCGTGCGGTGATCATGACCTCCCAGTGCCGTTCCTTGGCCGGGCCGCGCACCCACGCCGCGGGCAGGGCCAGCACCTCGGCACCGGCATCCACCAGCAGCCGGGCCAGCTCCGGGAAGCGCACGTCGTAGCAGGTCATCAGGCCGACCTTGGTGCCCGCGACATCGATGACGACGGGGGGCTCCGCCGCGGGGCGGACGTTGGCCGACTCCAGATCGCCGAAGGCGTCATAGAGATGGATCTTGCGATAGCGGGCGATCAGCTCACCGTCGCGCAGCGCCACCAGGGTGTTGAACACCCGTCCGTCCTCGGACGGCTCATGGATGCCGACCACGACCGTGGTCCTGCCGCCGGCGGTGGCGGCGCGCATCTCGGTGACGAACGGGCCGTCGAGGGGCTGGGCCACCTCACGGATGCGGTGCCGGTCCTCGGTGAAGCGGGCGAGTACGCCCTCGGGGAGGACGAGCAGATCCGCGCCGCCCCGCTCCGCCTCGGCGGTGAGTTCCTGGCAGGCGGCCAGGTTCTCCTTCCAGTCGGGGGTGGCGGTGAACTGTCCTACGGCGATGCGCATATGAAGTGCTCCGGGGTGGTCAGAGGGCGGGAACGGTGGCGAGGGCGGGGTCGGGGAAGACCACCTCGGGGTCGATGGGCTCGGGCCAGACGCCCTGGGCGTGCAGCTCCGCGCAGAAGGCCCGGGTCATCTCCGCGTTGCTCTTCGTCCCGTACGGCATCCAGTCGTCGCCGAACAGCCGGGCCGACTCGGTCAGTTCGTGCAGCAGCCATGGAGTGGTGTCGGCGAGCAGCCGGCGCCTGCCGAGCCAGCGGCGCTTGGACTCCTCGAGGCCCGCGAGCAGGGCGGCGGGCAGCTCGGGATGGGCCTCGACGACCTCCCGCTTGAGCGTCACCAGATGGATACCGGGGACGAAGCCGGTGGCCTGCCAGTAGGCGCGCTCCGCGGAGCGGTGGTCGTCGAACAGATGCCGGAAGCGGCTGGTCGTGGTGAACAGCTCCTTCGGCATGAAGGGCGAGAGCACCGCGTCCAGACGGCCCGCCGCCAGCTCCTCCACCAGGGACTCGCCCGCCGCCATGACGGAGACGTTGGCGGGCAGCGGACGGCTGCCGACGCGGTCCTTACCGGTCTCGCCGGCCGTCAGCGGTCCGATCCGCCACTGGATGCCGGTGAGATCCACTCCCGCGCCGCGCAGCAGCGCGCGGGTCCAGGTGTTGCCGGAGTCCGGCCAGCCGGTGAGCCCGACGCGGGCCCCCGCGAGTTCTTCGAGGGAGCGCAGGGGGCTGTTCTCGCGCACCAGGACGCAGCGGTGGCGGAAGCCGCGCATCACGAACGCGGGAAGGCCGACGAGGCGGTCGTCCCCCGCGGCGCGGGCCTGGACATAGCGGCTGAACGAGGTCTCACCGCCGTCGAGACCGGGTTCGGCGAGGACGTCGGGGGTGACGTCCCGCGAATCGATCCGGACGGTGAAGTCCGGGACCTCGACGAGCCCGGAGGCGAGCGGCACCAGATGGTCCCAGTCGCGAAGTCCCAGGCGTATGACGGGGGATGACACAGTACGCACTCCTTGCACATGGCGCATATCGCGCAAAGTTCACATTCGGTTGCGCGATGCCAGGCAGGTTATTGTTCAGAGAATCCGGTAGACAAGATCTAATTTGTTACCGAACATAGTTTTTCCCTGCCGTAATCTGCTGACTGTGTGCCAGGTGCCGGGCGTCAGGACCGACGAAGGGTGGGCGATGCAGGAGAAGACCGCGCAAGTGGCGCCGGCCGGCGGGGCGGATCCCGGCTCCGTGGCCGGGCTGGCCGCCCGCGTCCAGGACCGCAGCGCGCGCGGTATCGCGGCCGCCATGACCGACCTCATCCGGGCCGGGGAGCTGGCACCGGGCAGCGCCCTGCCCACCGTGCGCGCGCTCGCCGCCGAGCTGGGGGTCAGCCCCGGCACGGTGGCGGAGGCATGGGCGGTACTGCGCAAACACCGGATGATCGCCACGCTCGGCCGCCGCGGAAGCGTCGTCAGCGGGCCGCCGGCCGTTCCGCATCCCACCCGCTTCGAACGCGTCGGGGACTTCGGCGACCATCTCGCGCTGGACCTCGCCGTCGCGGCCCCCGACCCGGCCCTGCTGCCGCCACTGGAGCAGGCCCTGCTCGCGGGGGCACGGACACCGCGGCTCAACGACTACTCGCGCACCGCGATCACCGACGCCCTGCTGGCGGCGGTGCGGGACACCTGGCCGTACCGGCCTGATAGCTGGATGGCGGTCGGCGGAGGCTACGAAGGGGTGCAGCTGCTCTGCCAGGCCCTGCTGGTGCCGGGGGACCGGGTGGCGGTGGAGGATCCGACGGCGGCCCGGCTGCTGGACATCCTCGAGGCGCTGGACGTCCAGACCGTGCCCGTGGCCTGCGACGACCAGGGGCCCCTTCCCGACTCACTGGCCCAGGCGCTCAAGGCGCGCCCCGCGCTGTTCCTGCACCAGTCCAGAGCGCAGGTGCCCTGCGGCTGGTCGCTCGGTCCCGAGCGGTCGGCCGCGCTGGCCGGGGTGCTGGAGGGCGCGCCGAACGTCATCATCGTGGAGGACGACGGCCTGGGCCCCCTCACCACCACACCCGTCGCCGTACTCGGCGCCCATCTGCCGCACCGGACCGCTCTCGTCCGCTCCTACTCCAAGGCGTACGGCCCGGATCTGCGGATCGCGGTGGTCGGCGGACCCCAGGAGATCATCGAACGGGCGCGGGTGCTGCGCACCTTCGGTACCGGGTGGACCAGCCGCATCCTGCAGGACGCCCTGGCCCATCTGCTCACCGACGAGGACGCGAGCCGGTGCGTGCGCGATGCCGCCCGGCGCTATGACGAGCGGCGGTCCGCACTGGCCGAGCGGCTGGCCCGGCGGGGTGTGCGGACCGGCAACCGGGACGGGCTGATGCTGTGGGTACCGGTGGTGGACGAGACCTCCGCGCTGGTCACCCTGGCTGCCCGGGGCATCACCGTCTCGCCGGGCAGCCGGTTCTGCGTCTCCTACGCGCGTCCCCATGTGCGGGTCGCCACCAGCAGGCTGACCCGGGACGGGACACTGCTCGACGAGACCGCCGAGCTGATCGCGCTCGCCGCCGCCTCCTCCTCTGTCGGCCGGCTGGAGTGACGGGAGCGACGAGTGACGCGCCTTGCCAGGGCTACCGGCGGCGCAGGCTCTTGTCCGCGAGCGCCGGCGGCAGGTAGTAGCTGTCGTCCCGGTTGAGGTCCGTGCCCGGCGGGACGATCTCGTCGATCCGGTCCAGGACGTCCTCGCTCAGCTCCACCTCGGACCCGGCGAGCAGATCCTCCAGTTGCTCCATGGTGCGCGGGCCGATGATCACCGAGGTGATGGCCGGATGGGCCCGTACGAAGGCGATGGCCAGATGCGGCAGCGAGAGCCCGGCGTCGGACGCCAGCTCGGACAGCGCGCCGACCGCCTCCAGCTTGCGCGCGTTGCCGGGCAGCGTCGGGTCGAACTTGTGCTTCTCCACGGCCGCCCGGCCGCCCGACAGATCGACGTCGGACGCCTTGGTGTAGCGGCCCGTGAGCCAGCCCGCGGAGAGCGGGCCCCAGCTCAGCACGCCCATCCCGTACTTCCGCGCGGTCGGCAGCACCGCCGCCTCCACGCCCCGCGCCAGGATCGAGTACGGCGGCTGCTCGCTGCGGAACCGTACGTGCCCGCGCCGGTCGGAGACCCACTGGGCCTCCACGATCTGCTCGGCCGGGAAGGTGGAGGATCCGACGGCGCGCACCTTGCCCGCCCGGACCAGGTCGGACAGGACCGACAGCGTCTCGTCGATGTCCGTCGTGGGGTCCGGCCGGTGGATCTGGTAGAGGTCGATGTAGTCCGTGCCCAGGCGGCGCAGGCTGTTCTCGATCTCCTGGGTGATCCAGCGCCGCGAGTTGCCGCCTTCGTTGGGGTCGTCGCCCATCGGGAAATGGGCCTTGGTGGCCAGGACGATGTCGTCGCGACGGCCCTTGAGGGCCTTGCCGACGATCTCCTCGGACTCGCCCTCGGAGTAGGCGTCGGCGGTGTCGACGAAGTTGATGCCCGCGTCGAGGGCGCGGTGGATGATCCGTACCGAGTCGTCGTGGTCGGGGTTGCCCAGGGCGCCGAACATCATCGCGCCCAGGGCGTACTCGCTCACCGAGATGCCCGTCCCACCGAGGATCCTGCGCTTCATGGCTGGTGCCTTCCTCTGCTTCCATGGCGTCCGCCGTCCATGGCGTCTGCTGTCCACGGCCTTATGCGCCTTCAGCCTCGGGTCCGGGCGGACACCTCACCAGGCCCGGCTCAACCTGGGTCTGCCAGAACCACCTGTCCGGCCCAGAAACGGGCGGCGCGCGGATAATGGACGGATGGGCCATGCCGAACCGGAGATCAAGTCGTTTCTCAATGCGCGCCGCGCCGCGCTCGACCCGGCCGAGCTGGGGCTGCCGGAGGGGGTCGTGCGGCGCCGGGTGCGGGGTCTGCGCCGTGAGGAGGTCGCCCAGCTTGCCGGGATCAGCGTCGACTACTACACCCGTATCGAGCAGGGCCGGGCCCCGGCCATCTCGGACTCGGTGGTCGACGGACTGGCGCGGGGGCTGCGGCTGACCCCGTCCGAGCACACCTATCTGCGCAACATCACCCTGCCGCGGCGGCGCGGCGGAGCGGCCGACCCCGATCCGCGGCCGCGCGTACGGCCGGAGATCCAGCAGCTGCTGAACGCGATGGACGGCAATGTCCCGGCCTATGTCTACGGCCCGGCGATGGATGTCCTGGCCTGGAACCGGCTCGGCACGCGGCTCGGCATCGACTACCCCGCGATCCCCGAGGAGCGGCGCAACGGCCCGCTGCTGGTCTTCCTCGACCCCCGGCTCAAGGAGATCCATCCGAACTGGGCCGAGGTCGCCGACGACACGGTGGCCGGGCTGCGCGCGGAGGTCGGGCGCCACCCCGGCAGCTCGCGGGTGTGCCGGGTGACCCACGAGCTGCTGGAGCGGAGCGAGGAGTTCCGGCGGCGGTGGGAGGCGCAGGAGGTGCAGGAGCGGACGCGGGGCGTCAAGCGGTTCCGCCATCCGGAGATGGGGGAGCTGGTGCTGCGGTTCGAGGCGTTCGTCCTGCCCGCCGACCCGGGGCAGATGCTGTGCACGTACACGGCCGACGAGGGGTCGGCGACGGCGGAGGCGCTGAAGGTGCTGGCGGGCGCCGCGGCGGTGGCCTGACGGCCCGAGCCGCCGCCCCGCGCCCCGTGCTCTGCCCCAACCCTGTTTCGTCCACCTCCTTGACGCGACTGGAAAGTTTCCTTACTTTCAACTCCTCCCACGGTGGCGCGCTAGGGCAATGGAGGTCCGGATGTCCGGCACCGAGGGCGGATTCGTCCGCCGTATCGGCCTGTTCCAGGCGACTGCCATCAACATGAGCCAGATGTGCGGCATCGGGCCGTTCGTCACCATCCCCCTCATGGTCGCCGCCTTCGGCGGACCGCAGGCCGTCATCGGCTTTGTCGCGGGCGCGGTGCTCGCGCTCGCCGACGGGCTGATCTGGGCCGAGTTGGGCGCCTCGCTGCCGGGGGCCGGGGGCAGCTATGTGTATCTGCGCCAGGCGTTCCAGTACCGCAGCGGCAAGCTGATGCCGTTCCTGTTCGTCTGGACGGCGATGCTGTTCATTCCGCTGATCATGTCCACGGGCGTGGTCGGGCTGGTGCAGTATCTGGGCTATCTGTGGCCGGATATGACGCAGACCCAGGGCGATCTGGTCGGACTCGGCGTCATCGTCCTGGTCATCGGGCTGCTGTGGCGGGGGGTCGAGCACATCGCCCGGATCACGGCCGTCATGTGGTGCGTGATGATCGCCTCCGTGGTCCTGGTCATCGTCGCCGCCTTCAGCCACTTCGACGCGGGGCAGGCGTTCACCTATCCGGCCCACGCCTTCGAGCTGACCAGCGGTCACTTCTGGACCGGCTTCGCCGCGGGCCTGACCATCGGGATCTACGACTACCTCGGCTACAACACCGCCGCGTACATGGGCGCCGAGATCAAGGACCCCGGCCGCACCCTGCCGCGGGCGATCGTCACCTCGATCGCCGGAATCATGGGGATCTATCTGCTGCTGCAGATCGGCACCCTCGGCGTCGTCGACTGGCACGAGATGACCGAACCCGGCTCGGTGGCCTCCCAGTCCGTCGCCTCGGCGGTGCTGGAGGAGACCTGGGGGAAGGGCGCGGCCGACGTCGTCACCGTGCTCATCCTGATCACGGCCTTCGCGTCGGTCTTCGCCGGGCTGCTGGGCGGCTCCCGGGTGCCGTACGACGCCGCCCGCGAACGGGTCTTCTTCCGTCCGTACGGCACGCTCCACCCGCGCCATCGCTTCCCCGTGCTGGGCCTGGCCACGATGGGTGTCGTCACCGCGATCGGCTTCCTGATCGGCCGCCACACCGATCTGGCCACGCTGATCCAGTTGCTGACCACGGTCATGGTGATCGTGCAGGCCCTGGCACAGATCGTCGCCCTTACGGTGCTGCGCCGCCGCCAGCCGGGGCTGCGGCGGCCGTACCGGATGTGGCTCTATCCGCTGCCGAGCGTGGTGGCTCTGGTGGGCTGGGTGGTGATCTACGGCTACGCGGACAAGAACTCCCCCGGACGGCACCCCATCGAATGGTCGCTGGCCTGGGTCGCGGCGGGGTGTGTGGCGTTCGTGCTGTGGGCGCGGGCGGAGAAGGTGTGGCCGTTCGGGCCGAAGGAGATCAGCGAGGGGTACGCGGCGGGCGCTGACCCCGACGCGGAAGGGGGCACCCCGGGCACGCTGGGCGTGGCGAAGGCCCAGGGCAGTACGGGGGACGCCTAAGCGCTCCGCTGGAAGTGCACTGAGGTGCCGTCGATCGTCTGCGGCGCCGTCGCGGCTGGCCGTGCCCACGCGGCGGAGCCGCGACAGCCCCCGCGCCCCTTCAGGGCGCCACGGCGAACGCCCAGGGGGCACGTCCAGACCACCACCGGCCTCGGCCGGCCCCGGAGCCGTCAGCCCCGGGGCGCCAGTGCCTCCCACCGCACCGTGACCTCGCCCTGGCGCCAGCGCCGTGGGCCGTCGGCGAGCGGCCAGCCCTGCGCGCGCAGCGTCTGGGCGCTGCGTATCCAGCGCTGACGGGCGCTGAGCGGCGCGTACGGGGCGGCGGCCGCCCAGGCGCGGTCGAAGTCGCGCAGGAAGGTGTGCACCGCCTCGCCCGGCACATTGCGGTGGATCAGCGCCTTGGGGAGCCGTTCGGCCAGGTCGGAGGGGCGTTCCAGGGAGCCGAGGCGGGCCGCGAAGGTCACGGTGCGCGGGCCCGCCGCGTCGAGCGCGACCCACACGTGCCGCCGCCCGATCTCGTCGCAGGTGCCCTCCACCAGCAGCCCGCCGGGCGCCAGCCGGGCGCACAGCCGCCGCCACACGGCGGCGACCTCGCCCTCCTCGTACTGCCGCAGCACATTGGCCGCCCGGATGAGCGCCGGGCGGGCCCCGCCGGGCAGCGGCACCTCGAAGCCACCGTGCGCGAAGGTGAGCCCCTCGCGCTCGTACGGCCGCGCGGCGGCCACCCGCCCGGGGTCGATCTCGACTCCCACGACGCGCGCCCCGGCCCGTACGGTCCGTAGCCGGTCCAGCAGCTCGACGGCGGTCCACGGGGCCGCCCCGTACCCCAGATCCACCGCCACCGGCGCCTCCCCGGCCCGCCGCAGCGCGGCCCCGTGCGCCGCCGCGATCCACCGGTCCATCCGGCGCAGCCGATTGGGATTGGTCGTCCCGCGGGTCGCCGAACCGATCGGACGGGACGGCGGGGGAACGCGGGCGGGCATGGCGCAGAGCCTATGCGGGGGCGGACGGGGCGTGGCCGACGGGTATCGGAACGTCACGCTTTGGCAAAGCGGAAATGGGAACCATGGGTTCCGGTGTTAACGCCCGAGGAGGGAGCCCGCCCCGTCAAGGAGGTAACGCTCGGTGAGCCAGCACGCGTCCCGGCTCGGCGGTCTGCGAGGCCGGTCCCATATACCGTTCGGCGCCCCGCCCCACCAGCGGCTTCGCCGCATTCCACGGCGGCCGCGGCGGATCGCGATGCTCAGTGTGCACACCTCGCCGCTGCATCAGCCCGGCACCGGCGACGCCGGGGGGATGAACGTCTACATCGTCGAGCTGGCCAAGCGCCTGGCCGCCATCGACATCGAGGTGGAGATCTTCACCCGGGCCACCACCGCCGCGCTGCCGCCATCCGTCGAGCTCGCCCCCGGTGTGCTCGTACGGCATGTGGACGCGGGGCCCTACGAGGGGCTGGCGAAGGAGGAGCTGCCGGCACAGCTGTGCGCGTTCACCCACGGGGTCATGCGGGCGTGGGCCGGGCACCGGCCGGGCCATTACGATCTCGTCCACTCCCACTACTGGCTCTCCGGCCACGTCGGCTGGCTGGCCGCCGAGCGCTGGGGAGTGCCGCTGGTGCACGCCATGCACACCATGGCCAAGGTCAAGAACGCCGCGCTGGCGGCGGGCGACACCCCCGAGCCCGCGGCCCGCGTGATCGGCGAGCAGCAGATCGTCCGCGCCGCCGACCGGCTGATCGCCAACACCGGCGGGGAGGCCGACGAGCTGGTGCACCACTACGAGGCGGCGCGCGAGCTGGTCGCGGTCGTCCACCCCGGGGTGAACCTCGACCGCTTCCGCCCCGCCGACGGCCGGGCCGCCGCCCGGGCCCGGCTGGGGCTCCCGGCCGACGCGCTCATACCCCTCTTCGCCGGGCGCATACAGCCGCTCAAGGCCCCCGACATCCTGCTGCACGCGGTCGCCCACCTCCTGGAGGAGGACCCCTCGCTGCGTGAGCGCATGGTCGTGCCCGTCGTGGGCGGCCCCAGCGGCAGCGGCCTGGCCAAGCCCGAGGGGCTGCACAAGCTGGCGGCGCGGCTGGGGATCTGCGATGTGGTCCGGTTCCGCCCGCCGTGTGCGCAGGACGAGCTCGCGGACTGGTACCGGGCGGCGTCCGTGCTGGTCATGCCGTCGTACAGCGAGTCGTTCGGGCTGGTGGCCATCGAGGCCCAGGCATGCGGCACCCCGGTCGTCGCGGCCTCGGTGGGCGGCCTGCCGGTGGCCGTACGGGACGGGGTCAGCGGCACGCTGATCCAGGGCCACGACCCCGCCGACTACGCCCGCGCCCTGCGCCCCTTCGCGAGCGAGCCGGGAAGGGTGGAACGGATGGGCGCGGCGGCGGCCCGGCACGCGGAGTCCTTCGGGTGGGACACGGCCGCGGCGGCCACGGCGGACGTCTACGCGGAGGCGATGCGTGAGCGGCGTCGCCTACCATCGGCCCATGGCTGACCCCAAGGCTGATCCCAACGCTGACCCCAAGGCCGGCACCGCCGCCGAGGCCGACCCCCGGGCCGTCATCGAGCGGACGCTGAACGACGCCGAACTGGAGTGGGAGAGCCCGGAGGACGGCACCTACGTCGTCACACTGCCGGGCACCCGCAAGCTGTCGACCACCTGCTCGCTGCGGGTCGGCCGGCACTCCCTCTCGGTCAACGCCTTCGTCGTCCGCCATCCCGACGAGAACCACGAGGCCGTCCACCGCTGGCTGCTGGAGCGCAACACCCGGCTCTACGGGGTGAGTTACGCGATCGACCAGCTCGGCGACATCTATCTGGTGGGCAAGCTGCCGCTCGCCGCGGTCATCCCGGAGGAAGTGGACCGGCTGCTCGGCACGGTGCTGGAGAACGCGGACGGCAGCTTCAACACCCTGCTGGAGATGGGGTTCGCGACCGCCATCCGCAAGGAGTACGCCTGGCGCACGGCGCGCGGCGAATCCACGCGCAATCTTGAGGCGTTCAGCAACCTGACCCGGGATGCGGCGAAGTGAACGTCGGCGGGGCGCGTTCCGCTCGCGCTTGAGGTACGGCCCGGACGCGCCTCCTTGCCATGCCTGACGTACGTCCATCCCTCGCCCGACGTACGTCCATCCTGACGCGACCCCTTCCGCGCACCCCTGCCCCATGGCATCCTCACGCCGTCTCTCACCTGAACTGCGTTCACATCCATGGAAGGCGGGGCTGGTTCATGGGCACGGAGATCAACAGAAGGCGGCTGCTCGGCGGCGCGATGGGCGTGGCGGCGGGCGCCACGTTCCTGGGGACGGGCACCCCGTTCCTGACCGCCACGGACGCGGCGGCCGCATCGCGTACCGCCGCCGGACCGCGCACCTCGGGCGGGGCGGGCACCTCCGGCGGGGCGGGCATCTCGGGCGGGGCGCGTACGTCCCCCCTCTGGCGTGAGTTCCGCGCCCGGCCATACACCCACCCGCAGATCCCGTACGTCGGCCGCGCCGGATTCCTCGGCGGGCGTAAGCACTTCCCCCGCCTGCCCGTCGTCGCCAACGTCCGCGACTACGGCGCCCGGCCCGACGGCTCCACGGACGCCGCGCCCGCGATCAACCGCGCCATCGTCGCGGTCGGTCGGCGCGGCGGTGGCACGGTCCTGGTGCCGCCCGGGACGTACCGCGTGGACGACGTCATCCGCCTCGGCTACGACAACGTCGTGCTGCGCGGCGCGGGCAGTGGCCGTACCACCCTCCACGCGACCCGCAGCCTCACCGAGCTGATCGGTCCGTACGGCAGCCGCTACGGCGGGAACAAGTCGTCCTGGTCCTGGGCCGGCGGGCTCATCTGGATCTGCCCGGACGCCCGCTGGCGCTCCCTGACCGACGCGATCCGGGCCCAGGCGTGGCCGTTCGAGGGCTGGACGGGCAACAAGCGCGACGAGTGGCACTCCCTTACCGATCTCGCCGCCCCCGCCCGCCGCGGGGACTGGACGGTGACCGTCGAGGACCCGTCCGCCCTGCGCCGCGGCGACCGCGTGCTGTTCCAGCTCGCCGACGACGACACGCACTCCCTCCTGCGCCATATGGCCGGTGACGTCGAGGGCGCCGCGGACTACGCCTGGGCCGACAAGACCAAGCTCACCTCGTACGTTCCTTACGAATGGCCGTGCCGCGTCGTCTCCGTCGACCGGTGGCGCCGCCGGGTGACCCTCGACCGTCCGCTGCCGCTGGATGCCCGGCCCGCCTGGAAGCCCCGGTTCACCACGCTCGTACGCCCGGTCACCGGCTCCGGGGTCGAGGGCATCACGCTCGACGTCGTCGAGACCCCGCAGTCGCAGCATCTGCTGGACAAGGGGTACAACGGCGTCGCGCTGCAGTGCGCGTGGGACTGCTGGGTGGACGACGTGACCGTCAACAACGTCGACAACGGCTTCCTGCTCGTCGCCGCCAAGGCGTGCACCCTGCGCCGCACCCGGGTGACGGGGCGCGGCAGCCATCATCCTTACTGCTGCCGCGAGGGCTCGCACGACAACCTCGTGGAGGACTTCGTCCTGGCCCAGCGCACCGTCCCGGCCCCGGCGGGGACGTCACTGCACGGCATCAACGTGGAGGGGCTGTCCAGCTACAACGTCTGGTCGCGCGGCCGGATGGAGATGGGCACCTTCGACACCCACCGCGGGATGCCCTTCGCCAACGTCCGTACGGAGATCACCGTGGACAACACGGGGGCGCACGGCGGCGACGCGAGCGCGGGCCCGCTCTACGGTGCGCGGTTCACCCACTGGAACGTCACGGTCAGCAATCAGCGGGCCGGGTGCGTCAAGGTCGACGACATCGCGCCGTACAGCGCGACGGTCGGGATCAGCGAGGTCCGGCAGTTCGGCCAGATCGACGTCCCGGACTTCACCGGTCCGCTGCACTCCCGTATCGAGTCCTATGGCCACCCTGAGGCCGTCCACCCCCGCAATCTGTACGAGGCGCAGCGCGCGATGGGCTGACATCTCCCGGAAAACACGGTGCGAAACGCGGTGAAGAAATACGGTCCATGACGCCTCTTCATGGTGAACCGGCTCTGGCCGGGAACCATGAAGAGGAGACACAACGGTGCTCATGGACAATCCGTGGCTCACGGTGGCAACGGTCGTGACGGTGGGGGTGCTACGGCTGATGGGGGACGTCATCCGCTGGCTGGCGGCGCGCTCGGGCGAACGGCTCCGGGCGCGCACGCTGGCCGAGTTGGTGAGCAGAACGGCACCGGGCACGGTGCTCACCGACCGCCGCCCCGACGGCGCGGCGCTGACCATAAGGCGGCGGGTGGAGGAGCGGGACGGGGGCGATCGGGGTGCGTGACACCGTCGAGGAGATCGCGCCCGGCGGCGAGTTCGAGGAGGAGTTCGACGCCTTCTACGCCCGCACCTACCCCTGGCTGGCCGCCCGCGCGGTGATGCTCAGCGGCAACCGGCAGAACGCCGAGGACGCCGTGCAGGAGGCGTACATCGAGGCGATGCGCCGCTGGCCCAAGGTCAGGGCGTACGCCTCGCCCGAGGCATGGGTGACCACCACCATGCGGCGCAAGCTCTCGAAGGACGGGCGGCGCTGGTGGTTCCGCTGGAAGCCGGTCGAGATGGCCGAGACGACCGTCCCGGCCGCCACGACCGCCACCGTGGAGGAGACCGCCGAGGCACTGGCCGCGCTGCGCGCCCTCGGCACGCTGCCGCCGCGCCAGCGTCAGGTGGTCGTCATGCATTCGCTCGAGGGCATGAGCTATCGGGCGATCTCCGCCGAGCTGGGGATCTCGGTCGGCAGCGTCGGCAGCAACCTCAACAAGGCCCGCGCCCGGCTGAGCCTGCTGCTGGACGTCTCCCCGGAGCTCGGCCGCCCGACCGAGCGCCTGCTGACCCGCACACCGGAGGACCCGCTGACGGTGGCGCTGTTCGGGGCCGCGGAGTGGCTGTCGGACGGCTTCCGGTCCGACGCCCGGAACGGCTTCCGGTCCGACGCCCGGAACGGCTTCCGGTCCGACGCCCGGAACGGCTTCCGGTCCGACGCCCGGAAGGGCGTCCGGCCTGACGCCCCGCACGGCGCCCACGACGGCATCCGGGAGGGCCGATGATCGCCGCCGCCCGTGCCCTCCTCGCCCTCGCCCTGCTCGCCGTCTTCTACGCGCTGGTCGCGGCCATGGTGCTGCTCTGGGGCGCCTTCCTCGCGGCGGCCTTATGGACCGCCGGAGAGCCGGGGGTCCAGACACCGCCCATGAGCGTCGTCACCGCCTGCGCGGCGTTCGCCCCGATCGTCTTCGGCATGGTGTGGGCGGTGATCCGCACCGCCCGCCCCGCCGTATCGCACGAGGATGCGGTGCCGGTGACCCGGCGCGGGGCGCCGGAGTTATGGCGCACGGTCGAGGAGCTGGCCCTCGCCGTCGGCACCCGGCCACCCTCCCGTATCCGGCTGACCGCCGAGGTCAACGCCTCCGTCACCGAGGACGCACCGCTCCTCGGGCTCGCCCCCGGCCAACGCGTCCTCTACCTCGGAATGCCCCTGCTGGCCTGTCTGTCGCCCGCCGAACTGCGTGCCGTCCTCGCCCATGAGCTGGGCCACTTCTCCCGCCGCCACAGCCGTTTCGGCGCGGTCGCCCACCGGGGCGCGGCGGGGCTGGTCGCCGCCCGGCAGGCGATCCAGGACGCGTCGGCCGCCAATGACCTGGTGCGGCTGTACGCGGGCTGGCCCCTGCTGCTGCTCGGCCTCTACACCCACGTCTTCCGCTGGCTCACCCGCCCGGTCCGGCGGCGGCAGGAGCTGGAGGCCGATCGTGAGGCCGCCCGGGTGGCCGGTCCGGGCGCCATGGCCGACGCGCTGTGCTCGACGGCGGCGCTGGAGGCGGCGTGGCAGGAGTTCCTCGCGGACTTCCTCGCCCCGATGCGCCGGGCGACGGGCCGGATCCCCGACGATCCGTTCCGAGCCTTCGCCCATATGGTCGAGGCCCCCGAAGTGCGGGAGCCGCTGGCCGCGTTACGCGCCCGCGCCGTAGAGCGGCCCGCCGACCCCGACGACGCGCATCCGGCCCTGGCCACCCGCTTGGAACGGCTGGCGCGCCTGCCCGCCCCGGAGCCCGGCGCCGAACCCCTGTTCCGGGGCTCCCTGTCCCCGGACCCCCTCTCGCTACAGCCGCGGTACGCGGTCGCGCTGGGCCGCGTCATGCTGTCCGGCCCGGACGCGGGGAAGCGGGTGCCGTGGCGGGACTGGCTCACCGAACTGGCCGAGCACCGCGCGACGCGCATCCTGAGCCCGCTGGCCGAGGCGGTGCGCGGGGTCGAGGAAGCCGAGGGGGCGGGACGCCAGAAGGCGGGGCCGGTAACGGTGCCGGAATCGGGGCCGACCTGGGAGCCGGAAGAGGGGCCGAACGCGGAGTCCGTCGCGGAGCCGGACGCGAGGTGGGCCGGGGAGCCGGACGTGAGGTGGGCCGGGGAGCCGGACGCGAGACCGGTCGCAGGACCAGCCGCCCAGCCAGACGCGCTGACGGTCCAGCGGGTGCTGCGACTGCTGGAGAGCGGCCGCCGTATGCCGCTGGCCCGCGCCCTCAACTCCCGTCTGTCGCACGGTGAGCGGACGCCCGAGCGGACGCCCCACCCCGGGCAGACCGAACGCGACGATCCGCTCAGCTCCCTGGCCGACGCCCTGGCCGTGCTGATCGGAGCGCAACTGGTCGCGCGGGGGACCGCGTACTGGGCCATGAACTGGACCGGCCCCAGCATCCTCGTACCGCCCGACGGCATCGCCCCCGAAACCATCCGCACCTGGGCCGACACCGCAGTGCGGCTGCCCGGCCAGACCCAGCGGTTAGGGCTGCACCTGGCCGCCCTGGGCGTGGACGAACGCGCACCCCTGCCCGGCCCGGCCGGGGGCACGGCGGACGGGCCGATGCCAGGGGAGAAGGCGCGGCGGATCAGCATCGCGCCCGAGGTCACCGGCCCCGCGCGCCGGCGCATCATCGGCGTAGGGGCGCTGGCGCTCACCGTGCTGGTGGGGATGACGGGGCTGATGTTCGCGCTGTGGGCGAACAAGGACGAGCCGAGCTACCCCCGGATCCCGGTGACCCGGTGGAACGACCGCTACCAGCCGGACGGCGGCACCGGTACGGAGCCCGCTCCGTACCCGACCTACGGACAGCCCACCTTCCCGGACCGGCCGACGATCCCGACGTACCGGCTGCCACCGCCCTCGATGCCGAGCATCCACATCGAGCCCGTGATCCCCAGGCCCGCGCCGTAATCGCACCAGACCGCGCCCCTAGCCGCCGGCGCCCTTGCCCACCCCAGCCCGGACGCCGCCCCCGGCACCCACCACACCCTCGGCACCCACCTCAGCACCCACCACATCCTCGGCACCCACCTCAGCATCCACGTCGCCCTCAGACGTCCCGCCCCCAGGCTGGTTCCGCATCGCACGCCCCAGCGCCGCGTACCCCCCGGCCGCCACGAGCCCCACCACGGCGCTGCTCGCCCACAGGGCGTCCGCCCCGAAGCGGTCCATGACCGCGCCACCCACCAGCGGCGCGGTGAGCGAGGCGAGGGACCACGACAGGCTGTACATCCCCTGGTAGCGGCCGCGCGCATGGGTCGGGGAGAGCCGGGCCACGAGCCCCATCTGCGTGGGGGAGTTGATGATCTCGCCGAGCGTCCAGACGGTCACGGCCACCGCGTACATCCCGACCGACCCGGCGAAGGCGGTCAGCCCGAAGCCCCCTCCGGTCAGCAGCGCGGAGGCGATCAGCAGCGGCGCCGGGTCGCGATGTTCGAGGAACCGCGTCACCGGGATCTGTACGGCCACGATCAGCGCGCCGTTCGTCGCGATCGCGATGCCGTAGTCCGTGCTGGACAGCCCCTCCGCCCCCATCGCCACGGGCAGCGCCACGAACGCCTGCTGGATGAGGGTCGCGACCAGATACGAGAGCCCGACCACGGCCATGAACCGCCGGTCCCGCAGCACAGAGCCCAGCCCGGCCTCCGGCTCGTCCACTGCCACATCCCCACCGCCACCTCCGGCGGCGCCGCCCCGCTCCGGACGAGACTCCGGCACCTTGGCGAAGACGATGAACGCGCACAGCAGCGTCATCCCGGCGTCGCCCAGGAAGAGCGTGAGATAGCCGTGGCTCGCGATCAGCCCGGCCGCCGCCGCGGAGACGGCGAAGCCGAGGTTGATGGCCCAGTAGTTGAGCGCGAAGGCCCGCACCCGGTCCTCGGGACGGACGATGTCGGCGATCATCGCCTGCACCGCGGGCCGTGACGCGTTGCTGGTCATCCCCACCAGACAGGTCACGACGGCGATGGCGACCGGGTTCTGGACGAAGCCCAGCACGGCGACCGTGACCGCCGTCGACACCTGCGAGACCAGCAGCGTGGGCCGCCGCCCCAGCCGGTCGGTCAGCACCCCGGCGACCACCGCCGACACCGCCCCGCCCAGCCCGTGCAGCGCCCCGACCAGCCCGGCGAACATCGGCGAATAGCCCCGGTCCACGGTCAGGTACATGGCGAGGAACGTGGCCACGAACCCGCCCAGCCGATTGACCAGCGTCGAGGTCCACAGCCACCAGAACTCCCGGGGCAACCCCGAGACGCTCTCCTTCGCGGCCTGTTTCAGTCGAGCGACGGACACCGGACGACTCCCCCCTGTGCGCGACACAAGCCGCATCTGTAAGTGGCACAAATGGCAGCCGCAACTTACCGATGCCGCCCCCCGCACCGCCAGCGAATTGACGGGGTCCGTCAACCGACCCCCTCAGACCGGTCCAGTAGGCTCGGCAGCATGGCCGACGCACCGTACAAGCTGATCCTCCTCCGCCATGGCGAGAGCGAGTGGAACGCGAAGAACCTGTTCACCGGCTGGGTGGACGTCAATCTGAACGAGAAGGGCGAGAAGGAGGCTGTCCGCGGCGGTGAGCTGCTGACGGACGCCGGCCTGCTCCCCGACGTGGTCCACACGTCCCTCCAGAAGCGCGCCATCCGCACCGCCCAGCTCGCCCTCGATGCCGCCGACCGCCTCTGGATCCCGGTCCGCCGCTCCTGGCGCCTCAACGAGCGCCACTACGGCGCGCTGCAGGGCAAGGACAAGGCCCAGACCCTCGCCGAGTTCGGCGAGGAGCAGTTCATGCTGTGGCGCCGCTCGTACGACACCCCGCCGCCTCCGCTCGAGGACGGCGCCGAGTGGTCCCAGAGCGACGACCCGCGCTACGCGACCATCCCGCCGGAGCTGCGCCCCCGCACCGAGTGCCTCAAGGACGTCGTCGAGCGCATGCTGCCGTACTGGTACGACAGCATCGTCCCGGACCTCCTCACCGGCCGCACCGTCCTGGTCGCCGCCCACGGCAACTCCCTCCGCGCCCTGGTCAAGCACCTCGACGGCATCTCCGACGCCGACATCGCGGGCCTGAACATCCCCACCGGCATCCCGCTCTCCTACGACCTGGACACCGACTTCCGCCCCGTCAACCCGGGCGGCACCTACCTCGACCCGGAGGCCGCGAAGGCCGCCATCGAGGCGGTCAAGAACCAGGGCAAGAAGAAGTAAGCCCACCCGAACAAGCCCCCTACCTGCGGCCGCGGGCCGCGAGTAGGGGGCTTTTCGCTATCAGGAGGGAGTGAACTCGTACTGCAGCTCGTAGAGGTGACCGGCCTTGGCCATCACCGTGGCCTCGATGGGGCGCTGGTCGTCGCTGTAGACGACGCGCAGCGTCCGCAGGACCGGAAGGTTTCCCGGCAGGTCGAGCACCGCGTACTGCTCCTGGGTCGGTACGCGCGCGGAGACCTTGTCGACGCTGAGGCGGGGCGGGTAGCCCAGCTCCGCGAGGAGGGCCGGGGTGCCGCCCTTGATCTTGCGGCGGTCCATCATCGCCGTCCCGTGAGCCAGCTCCAGCGGGTAGTACGACTTCACCAGCTCCACCGGCTCATCGTCCATGAGCAGCACCTGCGCCCGCAGCAGCGCCGTGCCGTCCTCCGGGAGGCGCAGGGCCTCGGCGACGTCGGCGGGCGGGCGGATCTCGGTGACATCGAGGAGCCGGCTGCTTCCGCGAGCCTGGTGGCCCGCGGCCTCGCTGATCCATCGGTACGGTTCTCCGGGCGCGGCCGGGGCCATGTACGAGGCGGGTCGCATGGTGCGCTGCCGGTGTTCGCGTACGGTGACGGCCGCTCCGGCGCGGCCGACCGCCAGCCCTTCGTCCTTCAGGAGCTGCAGGGCTTTCTGCACGGTGGCGTTCGAGGCGGTGAATCGCTCCTTGAGCTGGGCGGTCGAGGGAAGCTTGGCGCCCGGAGGAAGGTCGCCGGACATGATCTCGTCGCGTAGGTCGGCGGCGATCCGCTCATGCAGCGACCGCTGGTCGACTGCGTCCTGTTCGGCCTTCGGCACGGTCATCCCATCCTGAGTTCGTAGCGCAGGCGCTGGCGTTGGGCGGGCATGGTGATCAGGTCGGCCTGAATGGCCCGGTCGGCCCCGTCGAGCACAACCCGCTCCAGGCACAGCACCGGCTCCTCCGCGCCGGTCCGCAGCAGCTCCCGCTCCTGTGCGTCCGGCATGCGCGCCGTCACGTCCTCACGCACCCGCTGCCCCACATGCCCCAGCTCGGCGAGCAGCGCCACCGCGCCCCCACGGATCTTCGCGGTGCCCGCGAGGCCGGTGCCTGCCGCGATCTGCGCCGGGTAGTAGGAGTCGGTCAGCTCGCACGGCTCCTCGTCGAGGTACATGATCCGGCGCCGTACGACGACCGTATCCCCGTCCTCGAGCCCCAGAAGGCGTGCCACGGCAGGTGGGGCGGAAACCTCCCCGGCATGCAGGATGCGTTGCGTCCCACGCCTTCCGCGCGCTGCCGCTTCCTCACCCCATGCGTCGCCCTGACCGCCCTCAACGGGCCGCAGATAGGGCATCGAGGAACTGATCCACGCATCGCTGGCCACTGAGCCCCTCCTCAAGCGTGATCGACACTCGCCGACCTTGCCCCTTTACACAGTAAGCGACCCCTTGGCCACCACCCCTGGAGCCTACCTCGCCACCTTTCATGAATAGCGGTAAGGTAGTCTCGCTCATGCACCCAGCTCCGAGGCGGTGACTCGCCATGCCCCTGACGCGGCAGCAGTTCTTCACGCGACGCGAGCCATCCATCCGCGCAACGCGACAATTCGTCACCCGCACGCTCTCCGAATGGGGTTACGTCGACCGCTTGGAGGAGATCCAGTTATGCGTATCGGAGATCGCCACCAATGCCCTGCTGCACGGCGTCCCACCAGGACGGCTGTTCCGGGTACGGATCGAAGCGGCCGAGGAAGAGGTACGCATCGAAGTACGCGACTCCGGCCCCGGGCGACCGACCGCCCAATCCCCACACACGGACCGCGAGAACGGCCGTGGCCTGCTTCTCGTCGGCGAACTCGCGGACGCCTGGGGCGACATCGAGCACACGGTCGGCAAGGCGGTCTGGTTCACGGTCAAGGCAACGCAAGTCCAGGGACGTGCCCAGTGACGGCCCAGCGCGACCACCATCACGGCTGCTGCAACCTCGACCAGCTCCATCGCGACGAGATCACCGTGGCGATGAACTGGGTGATCCGCACCTGCCAGGTCATCATCCGCGACCACAGTCACAAGACCTTCTGGGTCCCCACCGGAACCCCGACCGGCACTGCCCCGACCGTGGATCACCTGATCGAGTCGGCCCGCGCTGACGTGCTCGGGAAGCTCAGGCGCCAAATCGACGGCGCCGACGCCATCATCAGCAACGCCGAACACGAACGCACGAAGCGCCAGCGATGAGTTGCACCCGTCCCCACGCGTTCAAGGAGCCGCATCATCGGCGCGGCGCTACAACTGCTACACGTCAACGGCGGCGGGCGGTCAGCAAGAAGGTGACATCTATCGAAGCGATCGCGCCCCAGATCCAACACACCACCGTGACGTCCGCCGGGGCCAAGGCTGTCGCCAGTACGCCCAGCCCGATCGTGCCCAGCACCACCTTGGCGTTGCGCTTCGTTGCGAGGGCGGCGCGTAGCGGCCCCGGTTCGGCGATCCGGTCCGCCAGATAGGCATCGAACACTTCTGCGACTTGGTCGCCGATCTCAACCTGATCGCCGAGATCGAAGAGAAGTCCACCGGCCGTGAACGCTGGTGGAAGTCGCTTATGGCGGACATCTTCACGCCTCCAGGGCTCGTCATGACGGCCGACGAACGGGAAGCGGCGGTGAAGATCGGTGCGCTCAAGATGACGCAAGATCTGAGTCTCGTCGTGAGTGCGTACACCGGGTACGACAGCGCGGCAGGTTGGAACCAGATCCAGCGCTCTGGCCTGTGGATGACCAAGGATCAGGTGGCAGCGTTTGTCGAGGAGTACCAGACACTGCTGCGCAAGTACGCGACCGACCCGGAGGACCCTCCTCCCGACGCGCGCCGCATGGCCGTCCGTCTTGTTGTGTTGCCCGACGAAGGGCGTCCCCAGCTCGCGCTGCCTACCGAAGCGGACAGCGACTAGCGCCGTATGTGCTGAGAGCCGCTAGCCTTCATCGTTTCCCATCCGTGCCCGATCGGGCCGTCTCTGGGCCGTGAGCTGCTCGATCGGGCTGTCAGGCGGCAGGGCCGGGGAGTCGTCGGCGTAGGCCCAGTGGGTGAGGGCGGGCGTGGTCTCGACCAGGTGGTCTTGCTGGCGGACGCGGGCAAGTTCCCCGGCACCGGCACGGCACGGGTGTGCGGGTCGCGGGACCTCGACGTCGTGGTGACCTAACGCACCGGTGGACGAGACGACCGTGCCTCGCTGTGGGCGGCGGGGGCGGGGGTGGAAGTGGTCGAGATGTGAGACGCGTGGACGGCGCGAGGCGGGTCGTACTGCCCTTGCCCCTGTCCGGCCCGATGCGCTCAGCCCACCGTTCGGGTGATTGCTCGGGCGACGGGTATCACCGGATATCCGGCCCGTCGGACAAACCGACATACTGTGCAAATGATGGCACAGAAGACAATTCCCCCCTTGATTCACCAGACATGGAAAGACGCCGACCTCCCTCCGGCATGGCAGAAGTGGGCCGAGTCCTGGCGGCTGAACCACCCCGGCTGGGGTTACCGGTTGTGGACGGACGCGGACAATCGCGCCTTTCTCCAGGAGCACTATCCGTGGTTCCTGCCGGTCTACGACGGCTATCCCGAACCGATCATGCGGGCCGACGCGATCCGCTATTTCCTGCTCGACCATTTCGGCGGCCTCTACGTGGATCTGGATTTCGAGTGCCTGAAGCCGGTCTCCGACCTCCTCGACGGGCGCGAACTCGTCCTCGGCTGCGAACCCGAGGCGCACACCCGCTTGTTGCTGGCCCGGCAGCGCGGATTCACCCGCATCGTCGGCAACGCGTTCATCGCGTCACGGCCGGGCCACCCCTTCTGGGCCCATGTGCACCGTCGACTGGTCGGCGCCCACAAGCTGCCGCACACGCTCGATGCGACCGGGCCGTTCTTCCTCACCAGAGCGGTCGACAGTGCCCCGGAGCCGGACTCGATCACGGTGGTCGGCCCGGAGGTTCTGTACCCGGAGGTGAGCCCGTACGCGACAGAGCTGTTCGGCCCGCAGGAGGCCGATTACGACCGTGCCCACGCCGTGCACCACTGGTCGGGCAGCTGGGCCTGCGACACCGCGACCGCGCCGAGGGTCTCGGCGGGCAGACGGTTCCCGTTCTGGGCGAGCCAGGAGCGGCAACCGGTCGCCGACGGCCTGCTCAACCTGGAGGCGCAGCGCCGCCGTTGGGCCTTGGGCGCGCCGGCGCCGACCGTGTCCTGCCTGATGGTGACCAAGGACCGCTCGGCGACGGCACGCCGCGCGATCCGGTGCTTCACCGCTCAGACCTACCCGAACCTGGAGCTGGTGGTGCTGGAGGACGGGACCGATGACGCGCTCGAGCAGCACATCCGTGACCTGGACGACCCGCGGATCCGCCATCACCGGCTCCCCCCGGAGCGAAGGACCTTGGGGGAACTGCGCAATGAGGCGGTGGACCGGGCCACCGGGCCGTACGTATGCCAGTGGGACGACGACGACCTGTACGACCCGGAGCGGGTGGAGGCCCAGATGGCGGCGATTCTCGCGCTCGGTGCCGACGCGTGCTTCCTCGCCCGTGAGCGGCTGTGGTGGCCCGCCCGGCGCAAGCTCGCCATCTCCTGCGCGCGGGTCTGGGAAGGGTCGATGGTGTGCGCGAAGGACCGGCTCCCGCGCTATCCGGCCGAGCGCCGAGGCGAGGACACCCCGGTGGCCGAGGAGATCGTCCGAAGCTGCCGGGTCGTCTCGGTGGACGCGTCCGACCTGTACACCTACGTATGCCACGGGAACAACACCTTCGACGAGTCGCATTTCGCGGAGCACTTCGAGGTGGCGACCCACGTGTGGGCCGAACCCGGTGCCTACGCCGAGCAGTTGCTCGCCATGGCGGCCCGGCTGCCCCTCGAGCCGGGGGGCATCGCGCACGCCGAGACCGCCGCGGGCGCCGCGAGCACGTACGAGCGGAAGCCGCAGCCGGTCCCCGAGCCGGCCCCGGCACCGGCGAGCGAGCGGCCCCCGGTGCTGGTGCTCACGCCCCTCAAGGACGCGGCCGCGTTCCTGCCCGGCTATCTGGACCGCCTGCGCACGCTGGACTACCCGCGTGAGGCGATCTCGCTGGGCCTGCTGGAGGGCGACAGCAGGGACTCGACCCCGGAACTGCTCCGGCAGGTCCTGCCCGGCATCGAGGCGGAGTTCCGGCGGGTGACCCTCGTCCACCATGACGTCGGCCTCCAGCTGGCCGGAGCCCGCTGGGAGCCGGGCATCCAGCGCCGGCGCCGGTCGGTTCTGGCCAAGGTGCGCAACCATCTCCTCGCCCGGGCCCTGGCGGACGAGGAGTGGGTGCTGTGGCTCGACGTCGATGTCACCGGCTACCCGGCGGACCTCGTCCAGCGCCTGCTCGGCGCGCGCAAGAACATCGTCGTCCCGCACTGCGCCACGGCACCCGGCGGGCCGACGTACGACCTCAACACCTTCGTCCGCAAGCCCGGAGCCGGCACGCTCAACTGGGCCCAGTGGGTGCGCGACGGCATCCTTCAGCCTCCCAGGGGTTTCGGCCGGACGTATCTCGACGAGTTGCGTGGACGCGGACTCGTCCGCGTCGACTCGGTCGGCGGAACCGCGTTGCTGGTCCGTGCGGAGTTGCACCGCGACGGCCTCAATTTCCCCTCCTTCCCCTACCGGCAGTTCATCGAGACCGAGGGGCTGGCCGCGATGGCCCTGGACATGGGAACCGCCTGCTGGGCGCTGCCCGATCTGGAAGTGGTGCATCCGCACCACGGCGCACCGCAGCCGGAGCCCGCCATCCTGACCGTTACGCACAGTAGGTAGTCATTTTGACACATTGAGTGACAAAACTTACGGTGGCTTTACTGCCCATGCCGGGACGTACACCGGCATTCCGGGGCAGATCCCCCGCACCCGAAGGAAAGGCGCCACCGTGAAATCCCGTGTCATGACCTCACTGGCCCTGCCTGCCGCGCTGGCCACGGCCGGACTGCTCAGCACCGCGGAGGCGGCCTACGCCGCCGTCGCTCAGGACACGCAGACGGGGACGGCGACGTACGGGTACTCAGGGCAGCCGATGAGCGGCGACATCACCCTTACGCCCGGGACCAGTCACCCCTGCGACCCGATAGGCAACGTCACGATCACCGACTACGGGCACTGCTGCCCGCCTGTGAACAACATGACCATCACCGACTACGGGCACTGCTGCCCGCCCGTGAACAACATGACGATCACCGACTACGGGCACTGCTGCAACGTCGGCAACGTCACCATCCCCGACTACGGGTGGTTCTGCAGGGTCGACGACGACCTCGAACCCGAGCGCGGGTTCGGCCGGCAGAACGAGTCAGCAGCCGACGCCTACGCCCCCCAGCGTGCGGAGCGCGAGCGCAGCTAACGCAGGATCCGTCGCCGTGCCCGGCCGTGGGCCCGCAGACGTGGCCCGGGGGGACGGCCGGCGCTCGGAACACCGGCTTCCGGTCCGCCCGATTCCCGCTCCCGATCCCGTTCCCGTCCCGAACCGAAAGACCGCGCATGCCCCACAATCCCGACCCCGTGGTCTCGGTGGTCATCCCCTGCCATGACTACGCCCGCTATCTTCCCCAGGCCGTGTCCAGCATCCTTGCCCAGACCTTCCAGGACTGGGAGCTCCTCATCGTCGACGACGGCAGCACCGACAACACCGCCGAGGTGGCCCGGTCCCTGATCGCCCGCCACCCCGACCGGCGCATCAGGCTCGTCCAGCGGGCGAACGGCGGCGTCTCGGCCGCCCGCAACACCGGGATCGAGGCGGCCACCGGCCGCTACGTCCTTCCGCTGGACGCCGACGACGTGATCGCTCCCACGATGCTCGAGAAGACCGTCGCGGTCCTGGACGGCAGCCCCGGCATCGCGATCGCCTCCACTGATGTGTTCACCTTCACCGACGACGATCTGCCCCCGCAGACGATGTCCCTCCCCGCCTACAGCCGGGAACTGATGCTCCAGCGGCTGATCATGTTCTACTGCTCGCTGTACCGCCGAGAGGTGTGGCAGACCGTGGGCGGCTACGACGAGAGCATGCGGGCCGGAGAGGACTGGGACTTCTGGGTCGGCTGCGTCGAGCACGGCTTGGATGCCCACCACATCCATGAGCCGCTGTTCGGGGCGCGCAACAAGGACACCGGACTCCACGTGGAGGCCGCCGAGAACGACCTGGCCATCCGGGCGCGGATCGTGGCCAACCACCCGAGCCTGTTCAAGCCGATCACCCGTGGCTGGGCGCAGGCCGTGCTCGGCCAGGACGCGGAAGTCTGCCTCCGGGACGACCACGTGCCCGACGACATCCTCACCCGGGCCGCCGAGATGGATCACTTCCTCACCGCGGTGATGGCCCTGCAGCGCACGGCGCGGGTTCAGCACTACCACATCCAGCGGCTGGAGAAGGAACTGGCGGCTCACCGCCACGCGGCCGGCTCTCCCACCCAGGAAAAGGACCGGACCACGTCGGCTGTTTCCACCGTCTAGCGTTGTGATCAGGCCCTCGACCTGCGCTTATGGCGCGGATCAGAGGGCCTTTCACGACCTGGGCCCGCTGTGGGTCCTCAGCGTCAAGGATCTTGCGGCATCAGGCGGTCGGCGGGTCGTCGGCGAGGCCGACGTGGGAGCCGACGTCGTCGCGGTGGGCGGCGTCGAGAACGGCGTTCAGCAGCCCTGGGAAGCGGGCGTTGAGGTCGTCGCTGCGTAGCGTGACGAAGCAGCGGGTGCCTTCCTGCCGGGTGCGGGTGACGCCTGCGTCTCGGAGCACGCGCAGGTGATGGCTGAGGGTGGACTTGGCCACGGGCACACGCAGTTCGCCCCATCCGTGTTCGCGGTCGTCGGCGAGTACACGTATCAGGCCGACCCGGATGGGGTCGTTGAGCGCCCCCATCACGTCGATGAGGGTGATCTCGTCCGGAATGGGATGTCGCGCGTGTTTCACGGAGCCCATGTTACGTTATTCGATGTTCTATGAACGACGAACATTGAGGTGTCATGAACGTCAAGCCCCCCGCAGACCTCGCCGAACGCGTTGTCATCGTCACCGGCGCCGGATCCGGCATCGGCCGGGCCGCGGCGCGCGCCTTCGCCCAAGCCGGTGCCCGGGTACTGGGAGTCGGTCGCCGAATCGACGCTCTTGAGGAGACCGTCGCCGGGCATCCCGCGATCGTCGCCCATTCGGCCGACCTGAGCGGCCCAGGAGCACCGGAGGAAGTGGTCAACGCCGCAGTTGATCGCTGGGGGCAGGTGGACGTGCTGGTCAACAACGCCGGAGCCACCAAGATCATGCCGCTGGCCGACACCACCGACAGGGGCATCACCGACCTGTTCGGCCTCAACGTCGTCGCCCCCAGCCTGTTGGCACGTGAGGCGCTGCCGCACCTGCGCCGGAGCCGGGGCTCGATAGTCAACATCTCCAGCACCTATGGCCACCGGCCGTTGCCGGGCGGCGCCCACTACGCGGCGTCCAAGGCCGCCCTCGAACAGCTCACCCGCAGTTGGGCAGTGGAACTCGCCGCCGACGGCATCCGCGTCAATGCCCTCGCCCCCGGCCCGACGGAAAGCCAGGCCCTGGCCGCTGCCGGACTCCCCGAGGAGACCATCGAACAAATCAAGCACGAAGAAGCCTCGCGCATCCCCCTCGGCCGCCGCGGCGACCCCGACGAGGTCGCCGCCTGGATCCTGCGCCTGGCCGATCCAGCCACTACCTGGCTCACCGGGCAGATCCTCACCATCGACGGGGGCCTGGAACTGACCTGACGGCCCCGGGCTTCGTGGAGACACCATCGAGCTCGAAGACCGCCAGGCCCGACTCACCGGCATCGACTGGATCGACGATGCCGAGTTCGGCACTTACGGCCTCGACGAGGAGGCAACCTCCGAGCTACGCAAGTGGGCGCAAAGGTGGGCCGACGACATCACAGAGCGACTTCAAGAGCTGGAAGTCGATGACGACATCTGATCCGCCCACCACCCCAAGGCATTTCAGCGGCGAAGGGTGAGTACCCGCCGTTGCGGAACCTTGCTTGTCATCGTCCTCCACGGAGAGCAAGTCGTACCCACCGTGTCTGTGGTCTTGCCTCTGTGCCGGCCTTCGGAGCCCCGAGTCGTCCTCCGGCCGTCAGCCGGCCGGGGAACATGAACCCGATTCTGCATGTTGTTGCTGATCATGAAGGCAATTGCCCTACAGCACTACGGCGGCGCAGACGATCTGGAGCTCATGGAGCGGCCGACGCCGGCGGTCGCGCCGGGTGAGTTCCTGGTCCGGGTCAAGGCGGCGGGCGTGAACCCGGCGGACTGGAAGGTCAGTGCGGGCGATCTCGACGGGGTCATGGAGGCTCGCTTTCCCCTCATCCCGGGCTGGGAGGTGGCCGGGGTCATCGAGGCCCGCGGCTTCGATGCCACCGAGTTCGAGGTCGGCGACGAGGTCGTCGGCTACATCAACAAGGACTGGGCGCAGAACGGCGGTTACGCCGAACTTGTCTCCGCCCCGGCTCGCACCCTGGCGCGCAAGCCGGTGTCCTGGGACTGGGCGCATGCGGCGTGCCTGCCGCTGCCCGGGCTGACGGCCTACCAGGCCATCAAACGAATCAACGTCGGCGAGGGCGACACCCTCCTGGTCCACGGGGCCGCCGGGGGAGTCGGCTCGCTCGGTGTACAGATCGCCCTCGCCCGCGGCGCCCGGGTCATCGGCACCGCCGGCGAGCGCAATCACGACTTCCTGCGCGACCTCGGCGTCACACCAGTCACCTACGGCGAGGGCCTGGCCGAGCGGGTGCGCCGGCTGGCGCCCGGGGGTATCGACGCGGCGTTCGACTGCTACGGCGGCGACGCGGTGGCCGTCTCGCAGAAGGTCTTGAAGGACCCGGCGCGGGTCGTCTCCGTGGCCGACCTCACCGTCGCCGACCAGGGCGGCCATCTGGTGTGGGCACGCCCGAACGCCGACGAGCTGACCGAGCTGGTTGATCTCGCCGAGTCCGGGAAGTTGTCCGTCACCGTGCACCGCTCCTTCCCGCTGGAGCAGGCGGCCGACGCCTGGCGGACTCTCCAGGAGGAGGGCCGCACCCGCGGCCGGATCGTGCTGGACATCGACGCCAACTGACCGAAGCCCCGAGGGCTCATGCCCGGCGCGTCAGCGCAACGCCGCCTGGCCCGAGTAGACCGCACGCAAGGCGCGCTCGACCGTCTCCTCGTTTTCGCCGACCGGGGCCACGTAGTCCAGGATGCCGCGCGCCGCGGCCTCCCCGACGGTTCGGGTGATGACCCATGTGGCGAGGTACTGGGACGACAGGCAGCCGCCCGCCGTCGCGATGTTTCCCTCGGCGTGGAAGGGGACGTCCAGCACACGCACGCCGCTGGCTTCGACGAAGGGGCGGCTCTTTTGGTCCGTGCAGGCGGGCATGGAGTCCAGCAGCCCGAGCCGGGAGAGCACCAGCGCGCCGGAGCACTGGGCGCCGATCAGCTGGCGCGCGGGGTCGAGGGGCAGGCGGGAGATCAGTTGGTCGTCGGCGACGACCTCGCGGGCCTTTACTCCGCTGCCGATCAGGACGACGTCGGCTTCGGTCACGAACTCCATCGGGCGCTGGCCGGTGACCTCGACGCCGTTCATGGAGGTGACCACCGGCGTCGGTGTCGTGATGAACGCCTCCAGGCCGTCCTCGCGGCATCGGTTGATCAGCGCGGAGGCGATGAAGCTGTCGAGCTCGTTGAATCCGTCAAAGGTGACCACGGCTACCTGCGGCATGGCATCTCCTCGCGTGCGGTACGGCGGCTCAGTCTCTCCCGAGCGCCGTGCCCGGGTCGCGGGCCAATTTGGGAACGGTGGCTCATCCGGCCATAAGACCTCTTAAGGACTTACGCTGAAATCGTCCGCAGCGGCCGCACAACCGGGGACGGGACGGTGAGCTACCCATGGCCAAGTACGAGCAGATCGCCGATGCCCTGCGGCAGAGCATCCGCGCAGGTCAGTTGCTCCCCGGGGAGCGGTTTCCGGCCGAGGACAAGCTTGCGGCGCGGTATCGGACCAGTGTGCCGACGCTTCAGCGGGCGCTGTCGGAGCTGGTGGCCGAGGGGCTGATCGACAGGCGGCACGGGGTGGGGACCTTCGTGCGCACCCCGCGTCGGCGGGTCATGCGGAGCAACGATCGGCACCAGTGGGAGAAGGACCGGGCGCGCCGGTCCACGGCGGAGCGCCTGCGGACCGGGTCCACCGAGCACGACACCGGGCTGGAGGTGACCGACCTCGCCTTTCACGCCGAGTACCGCGATGCGAAGGCCGACGACGATCTGGCGTCCGTCTTCCGCATCCCCGTGGGCACGCGGCTGCTGGAGCGGATCTACTGCACCAACTGCCGCGCGGAGGACGCGCCGTTCGCCCTGGTGCACTCGTATCTGGTCCATGACGTGGTGGCCGCCAATCCGGATCTGCTCGACGCCGCCAACGAGCCCTGGCCCGGCGGCACCCAGAATCAGCTCTACACGATCGGTATCGAGCTGGACCGCATAGAGGAACGGATCACGGCCCGGCCGCCGACGGTGGAAGAGGCGGAAGCGCTCGGGCTGAAGAAAGGTGTGTCGGTGATCGTCCTGCGCAAGATCTGTACGGATATCGGCGACCGGGTCGTGGAGGTCTCCGACGTGACGCTGTGCGGAGACCGTACGGAGCTCGTCTTCACCACGCCCCTGACGAGGTGGTGATCATGCCCAACATCATTACCGTCATCACCGCCGTCCACGCCCCGGGCGCCGAGCATCTGCCGGACGCCTACAAGTCGTTGCGCGAGCAGGAGCTGCCGGACGGCTGGGACTGGCAGTGGGTCATCCAGGAAGACGGCGAGACCGACGCCGTACGTCCCTATGTCCCCGATGACGCCCGCGTCAGCTTCGGCCAGGGCCGGGCCGGCCGGGCCGCGATGGCCCGCACCATGGGGCTCTCCCGCGCCGAGGGCGAGTACGTCAAGGTGCTGGACGCCGACGACATGCTCACCCCCGGCGCCCTCGCCCGCGACCTCCGCGCGCTCACGGACCACCCCGATCTCGGCTGGGCCACCTGCCGCGCCCTGGACCTGCTGCCCGACGGCTCCACCGTCGGCTTCGAGGGCGATCCGCCGCAGGGGCCCATCGCGCGCGGCGCCCTCCTCGAATTCTGGCGGGCGAACGACCACCGAGCCCAGGTCCACCCCGTCACCCTCTTCGTACGCCGGGACCTGCTCCTCGCCCTCGGCGGCTGGATGGCCCTCCCCGCATCCGAGGACACCGGCCTCCTCATGGCCCTCAACGCGGTCAGCCGCGGCTGGTTCACCGCCGAGACCGGCCTGCTCTACCGCAAGTGGCCCGGCCAGGTCACCAGCCAGTCCGCCCACACCGACGAGGCCGAGCGCGCGGCCCGCTTCGCGGTGGTCGAGGCGCGGGCCCGGGTCCTGGCCGCCATGGACGGCTGGCGCTACGAAGCGGGCTGAAAACGCCTGCTCGGGCGGCCACCGATGAGTTTGTGCGGCCTCCCCGGTCTGAGAGGAGGAAGAGCTCACCGACCCAGGAAGAGCTCACCGACCGCTTCCCACGGAGGGGCATCATGAGGAAGATCAGCGCCAGCCTGTTCATCTCGCTCGACGGGGTCGTGGAAGCGCCCGATCAGTGGCACTTCCCCTATTTCAACGACGAGATGGGCGCCGCCGTCGACGCGGCCTTCGCCACGGCCGACACCCTCCTCCTGGGCCGTAAGACCTACGACAGCTTCGCCGGAGCGTGGCCGGACCGTGAGGCGGAGGGCGGCGAGGACGCCGGTTTCGCCAAGAAGCTCGGCGACGCTCGCAAGATCGTCGCCTCGCGCCAGGACCTCACCTTCACCTGGCGGAACTCCGAACTGCTCAAGGGCGAGCTGGCGGACGCCGTCACCGCGCTCAAGAGGGAACCGGGCGGGGACATCGCCCTGAGCGGCTCGGTCTCCGTCGTCCGGCAGCTCATGGCGCACGGCCTGCTGGACGAATTGCACCTGCTGGTCCACCCGATCGCCGTCCGCAAGGGCATGCGGTTGTTCGACGAGGCCGACACCACGATCCCGCTGAAGCTGCTCTCCTCCGAGACCTTCGGCACCGGTGTGCTGCACCTGGTCTACGTCCTGGCCGAACCGACCGGCGACGCGACCTACGACGACGCCAAGGCCCACCTGCCCCAGAACGATCACTAGCACCGTCCGCCTTGTGTCAGGGCAAGGTTTCCGCGTCCACCCGCGAGAAGACCAGGTCGCTTTCCTCGGCGACCGGGCCCCGCCAGCGCATCGGTACCTCCGGGGCGCGCCGGAGTGCGTCCGGGTAGGTGGCTGCCGCGTAGTCGTTGGTCAGGCGGTAGACGTGGAAGCCGTGGCTCTTCAGAGCTGTCAGCAGTTCGTCGACGGAGTCGCCGAGGTCGGACATGCGCTGCGGGGTGACCTCTACGGTCAGTTCCGCGTCCGGGCGCAGTTTGTCCAGCAGGGGGAGGAGACCGCGGACGACGCCGCCTTCCGCGCCCTCCACGTCGATCTTGATCACCCTGGCCCGGGTGATCTCCTCCTCGGTGAGGAGGCGGGGCAGGGGCTGGGCCGCGATGTCGAAGGTGGACTCGGCCGGGCCGTCGTAGGGGACGACGCTGTTCGCGCCCATGTTGCGGGAGCTGGCGAGGATGAACGTCAGCAGCTCGTCGCGGTCGGAGACGGCCGCGTTGATCGCGCGGATGTTGGCGCAGCCGTTGCGCCGCGCGTGCCGCAGGAGGATGCGGTGGAAGGTCGGCGAGGCTTCGATCGCCACCACCTTGCCGCGTGCACCGACGAGGCGTGAGGCCAGGATGCTGTAGTAGCCGATGTTGGCCCCGACGTCGACGAAAACGTCCCCGGGCTTGAGGCGGCGCTGGAGCCACCGCGTCATATGCGGTTCCCAGACGCCGAAGAGGTACAGGTAGCGCTGGATGAGGTCCTGTGTGTCGACGGCGAAGGTGGCGCCGAAGCGGGTACGGGCCAGGCGGTGCAGGGGGCGGTCCCGTAGTGCGGCGTTGAGGTGGTTCTCGACCAGGGCCCGCTTTCCGGCGCTCCAGGGCGCATGGCGGACGTACTCGCGGCCGAGGTCCAGAGCGGCCTGGTCGAGCCTGCGGCTGCTGCGGCTCACGGGGCCTCCAGGGGGTGAAGGGTCGTTCTGGTGCGGCGTCTCCCCCTGACCTGCTTCCCCCTGACATGGAAGCGCCCGACCGCTGGCGACGGGGGATGCACCAGCGGTCGGGCTGTACCTAAGCGTAACGCGGCTCCTCGCGTGTGGGAGCCGACTCCTCCCTCCGATGAGGAGTTGTGACCGCGATCACGCAACGTTCTCGCAACGTCGTTACCGACCGCAGGGAGGCTCGTACGACAGCCGCGGCAGGTACTCGTCCCATTTCTCCGGTGTCAGCACGCCCCGGGTCATCGAGCAGATACGACGATCCGCCACGCCCACGTCCAGGCTCCACAGCCGGACCGTGTCGGCGCCGCTGGACACTCCGAGCATCCGGTTCTGGCGACTGAACGACAGGAAATTGCCGGTCTTGGCGTTGGGGCTCAGCGACTGGCCGATGGACGCGGCCTTGGACGGGACGGTGACGTCCCAGAGGCGGGCCGTGTTGTCGTTGCCGCCGCTCGCCAGGGTGCTGCCGTCCCGGCTGAACGACAGCGACACGATCGCGTCGGTGTGGCCGGTGAGAGGGGAGCGCAGCCGGGTCGCCCTGCTGGGATCGGTGACGTTCCAGAGCCGGACGGTGTTGTCGTCGCTGCCGCTGGCCAGTGTGCGGCCGTCCGGGCTGTAGGCGAGCCGGTTGATGGGGCCGAGGTGTCCCGTGAGCGGCGCGCCTCGTGGGGCGGCGTGGCGCGGGTCGGTCACCTTCCACAGGCGGATGGTGTTGTCCGCGCTGCCGCTGACGAGCGTACGGCCGTCGGGGCTGAAGACGAGGTCGTTGACGTAGCCCTTGTGGCCGGTGAGCGGCGTGCCGAGCCGACGGACGTGGGACAGGTCGCTGACGTCCCACAGTTGGATGGTGCGGTCCTCGTACGCGGTTGCCATGACGCGCCCGTCCGGGCTGAAGGCCAGGGCGCTCGCGAACCGGGTCCGCAGGGGGAGGGGCGACTTGTAGGCGACGGGGTGGGCCGGGTCGGTGACGTTCCACAGCCGCAGCTCGCGGTTGCCGGTCATCACCGCGAGGGTGTGGCCGTCGGGGGAGAAGGTCAGTTCACGTACCGCGCCCTCCCCGGGGATGAACGGCTTGCCCAGCGGCGCCGGCCGGCTGGGCTTCTCCACGTTCCACAGCCGGACCTTCTCGTCGCGCCCGGCCGTGGCGAGCACCCGCCCGTCCGGGCGGAACACCCCCATCCGGCCGACCATGTCCGAGGTCGGCAACGACCACAGGCGGACCGTGTTGTCGCCGGACCCGGTGGCGAGGGTGCGGCCGTCGGGGCTGAAGCCCAGGGCGTACATCTCGCCGCTGCTGCCCGCGAGCGGCTCGCCGACCTGCGACGGGTATTCCGGATCGCTGACGTTCCACAGGCTCGCGGTGCTGTCCTGGCTGGCGGCGGCGAGCATGGATCCGTCCGGGCTGAAGGACACGGACCAGATGGGGCCGGTGTGGCCGGTGAGCGGCGAGCCCAGCGGCTCCGCGCGACGCGGATCGCCGACGTTCCACAGCCGGACGGTGTTGTCCGCGCTGCCGCTGGCGAGAGTGCGGCCGTCGGGGCTGAAGGCCACGGAGTGCACCAGGTCCTTATGGCCGGTCAGCACCGTCTCGATCCGCTTCGGACGGCGCGGATCGGCCATGTTCCACAGCCTGATCGTGCCATTGTCGTCACCGGCCGCCAGGGTCTTGCCGTCGGGGCTGAACGCCACGGAACGTACGGCGGCGGTGGGGCCGGTCAGCGCGCCGAGCGGCCTCGGCCGGCCCGGGCGGCTCAGGTCCCAGAGGCGAACGACGCGATCTTCCGTGGCCGTGGCCAGCGTGCGCCCGCCCGGGCTGAAGGCGAGCAGATAGATCGTGCCGTCGTGGCGGGACAGGGGCGCGCCGATCGGGCGCGGGTGGCGGGGGTCCCGCACGTCCCACAACCGGACCGTGCCGTCGTCGCCGGCGCTGGCGAGGGTGCGGCCGTCCGGGCTGAAGACCGCGCTGCTCACCCAGCTCGTATGGCCGGTGAGGGGTTTGCCGAGCGGTTTGGGGCGGGTCCGGTCGCTCACGTCCCACAGCCGTACGGTCCGGTCGTAGCTGGCGGTGGCCAGCAGCCGCCCGTTCGGGCTGAACGTGGTGAGGTAGACGGCGCCGGTGTGGCCATGGAGCGGGGTGGCCAGCGGCGCGTTCACCACCGAGAGCAACCGGTTCTTCGTGGCCTCGTCGTCGGGCCGCAAGCGGTGTGCCACCAGGGCGAGTTGGGCGGACAGTGACGGATCCGTGTACTGGAAGCGATCGGCTTCGGTGACCACCTGCTCGAACACCGCGTCGTCCCGCTGCTGCCAGGCGACCACCGCCGTACCGGCGGCCAGGACCGCCAGGACGACCAGGGCCGACACCGCACCACGGCTGAGCCACACCGTGCGCCTGCGCAGCCGGACGGACGCGGCCAGGAATTCCACCGCGCTGCGGGTCAGATAGGTGCCGCCGGCGGTCTTCGCCCAGGTGTGGGCCTGCTCCAGGCGGGAGCCCCGGTAGAGCAGGGACGCGTCGCGGTTCGAGCCCTCCCAGGCCCTGCCGTCCTCCTCCAGCCGCTGGCGCACCAGATGGTCGTTCCGGTCCTCGTCGATCCAGTCGCGCAGCCGTGGCCAGGCGTGGAGCAGCGCCTCGTGGGTGATCTCCACGGTCTCCGCGTCGAGCGTCACCAGGCGGGCGCGGACCAGCGCTTCGAGCGATTCCTCCGTCTTGCCCGGGTCTGTCGACTCCTTGGCCAACTGGTGCCGCGTCCCCCGCCTGCGGGTGGCCTGGGTGTCCTCGCCCAGCCGGACCAGCCGCAGGAGCAGCAGCCGCGCGGCCGTGCGCGCCTCGGTGTCGAGGTCGGACCAGGCGCGTTCGGCGGTGGCCGCCACCGCGCCCTGGATGCCGCCCGCCGCGCGGTAGCCGGCCAGCGTCAGCCGTCCCGCCTTGCGCCGCTGCCAGGTGGCGAGCAGGGCGTGGGAGAGGAGCGGCAGCACGCCCGCGTCATGCGTGCCACGAGGGCTGTCGGCGCTCACTTCACGCACGATCAGCTCCGCCAGCCCCGGTTCGAGTTCCAGCCCCACGGCCTTGGCCGGGCCGGTGACCGCTTCGCGCAACTCCGCGGTGGTCAGCGGCCCGAGCACCATGTGCCGGTGCTGCAGCGCGTCGGCCAGTTCGGGATAGGCCAGGCACAGCTCGTAGAAGTCGGCACGTATGCCGAGGACGACGAGCACGGGGGGCGGCTCGCCCGGGCCGTCGGGCGTGCAGACGGCGTGGAGGAGCTGGATGAACGCGCGCCGGTCCGCCTCGTCGGCGCCGAGGGTGAACGCCTCCTCGAACTGATCCACGATCACCACCGGACGGGCGGTGGCGGACGTCTCGCGTTCCGCCCAAGCCATGACGGCCTCGCGCACCGCGCGCGCGAACCCGGGAGTGCCGGGCCCCCGCGCCTCGGCGCCGGGCTCCCGCGCCTCCGGTTCCGCCGACGCGGGGACGACGTCCGCGAGTTCGGGGATCCGGCGGGCCAGCTCGGCGAGCGGATCGGCGCCCGGTACGAGCTGCAGCACCCGCCTCTCGCGCAACGCGGGCACCCGCCTCTCGCGCAACGCGGGCACCAGCCCGGCGTTCAGCAGGGAGGACTTCCCCGCCCCGGAGGCGCCCACGAGCACGACCAGGCCGCCCGTCTCCTCCGCCGCGCAGAGCTGAGTGACGAGGGCCTCCGTGCTCCGCTCCCGGCCGAAAAACCACCGGGCGTCCTGCTGACGGTACGAGGCCAGCCCCCGGTACGGGCATACGCCACCGGAGACGGCCGGGGTTTCGGCCGGGGGCCGTTCCTCTTCTTCCGCTGACGGGTCGGGGCGTTCGCCGACCGGGTCGGCCACCGCCCGCTCCCACAGCCGTTGCCAGTGGGCCATGTCGTACAGGCCCTTGGACACCGGCACGGGCCGCGCGCGGCGGGCGTCGGGTATCAGGACGAGCAGTACGGCCGCGAGGGCGATGAACTGGGCGGGTACGTTCTTGGCCCGTCGCCAGTCGCTGATCCGCTGGGCGGAGACCCGTACGGGACGCCCTCGCTCGTCGGCTCGCTGGAGTCGGACGACCGCCTCGGACACGCTCTTGAGGGGAGGGTTGCCGGCCTCCCGGTACAGCAGCGCGAGGCGTTCCGCGAAGGCTGTGCGTGCCCCCGAGTCGGAACTCAAGGTCTCCACTCCTTACTTCCCCCGCGCTCTGAACTTCCGGACCGGAAAACTCACTTTATACGGCTGACCAGCGGTGAAGCCGGTATCGCGATGCCGGAACCTCCTCGGCGGGAGGCACAACTGGCAGGATCATGGCGCAGTAGCGCACCCCACCACGAGCCGCCCAGCAAGGCCATCAGCTCAGCGCACGGAGAGACAACCCATGACACCGCATGTTCTCGGTCAGCTTTCGGCGAAGTCACGTGTTGCGCCGGAGCCACGAGACGGCGGTCGCGGGGCTCGTCGTATGAGCTCGAGAGATCCGTGGAGCCGGTCCTGTCCGGACGGCTGTCGCATCGACCACGGGTCCGGCCTTCGCACCTGATCCGCACCGGCACGGCGCGGATCGCCACCGCCCCACGGTTCGGCACCGGTCCCCACGAGGGGAGGGACCGGCGCCGAACGTGGGAGCGGGTCAGGTCATCTGGGCGTGGCGGGCCAGTCGCCGGGGCCGCCGCCGTTCCATTCGATCAGCTCGGGGTTGTCGAGGGTCGCGTTCTCTTCCAGCACACCCGCGCGCTGCAGGAGCCGCCGGAGCTCGTCCGCGCTCACCACCACGCCGACGTCCTGGCCGTCGATCAGCACACGACGGCGGCCGTCCAGCGGTTCGTCCACCACCACGCGAGCCGGGGCCGGGGTCTTGTCCTCCATAGCACCAGGCTCGCCGCATACGGCGCCGACCGCACCTCGGGCGGGACGCGCCGACGAGGCCGAACGGCAGAGGGACGTGCCGACGGCAGAGGGCCTGGCCCACGCGGCCGAACGGCAGAGGGCCGGGAACCGGTCATCCGGTCCCAGGCCCTCCGTCATGCCGGTCGTGCGGTCGCGCCGATCCTGCCGGTCGTACGGTCGTGCCCGTCAGCCGCAGCAGCCGCCGCACTGGCACGGGCCGCCGGACTGGCAGCCGCAGCCGCAGCCCGATCCGCAGCCACATGCGCCGACAGGGTGGCCGACGGGTTGGGTCGGAGGGGGTTCGGGCTTGGAGAGGTCCGCCATGCGTCGCCTCCTCGGGAGGGGTCACGTCACCTGCCCCTCATGGTGCCGACGACCCGGCGGCCGCGCGCAGGGGCGCGTCGACGGCGCTTCGATGCACGCCGTCGCGGACGTTCACGCCCCTTGGACGTCTCCCTGCGGGGACATCTCGTCGGCGTGCTCACCGGTGACCAGGTAGACCACGCGCTTGGCGACGGAGACCGCGTGGTCGGCGAACCGCTCGTAGTAACGGCCCAGCAGCGTGACGTCCACGGCGGTCTCTATGCCGTGCTGCCAGCGGTCGTCCATCAGGTGCTGGAAGAGGGCGCGGTGCAGCAGGTCCATCGCGTCGTCGTCCTGCTCGAGCTGGAGCGCGAGGTCGACGTCCTTGGTGATGATGACCTCGGCGGCCTTCGCCATCAGCCGCTGCGCGAGCTGGCCCATCTCCAGGATCGTGGCGTGCAGATCGTGCGGCACGGCCGACTCCGGGAAACGGAGCCGGGCCAGCTTGGCGACATGCTGCGCGAGGTCGCCGGAGCGCTCCAGATCGGCGCTCATCCGCAGGCTGGTCACCACGATCCGCAGATCGGTGGCGACCGGCTGCTGCCGGGCCAGCAGGGTTATCGCCCGTCCCTCCAGATCCCGCTGCAGAGTATCGACCTTCTCATCGGCGGCGATGACGCTCTCGGCGAGCTTGAGGTCCGCGTCGAGAATGGCAGTGGTGGCACGGCCGATGGCCGAACCGACGAGCCGGGCCATGTCGACCAGGCCGTCCCCGATCGAATCAAGCTCCTCGTGGTACGCGTCCCGCATCACTGACCTCTTTCACTGACTCTCGGTGACGATCTCTGACAGGTTTCTGGCAGATCTCCGTGGCTATTGCCCTCAAGGGCCCCACACTTCCACGCTCCGGCCGGAACGCGTCCGCTTCCGGCATCGGGCGTTAATCACACCTAACTCCCAGGTGAACTCTCGGCAACGTGGCCCCGGCCGCCCCGTGTGACACCCGCCCGGCGAAACGTCCGGAGTGAACCGATACCGACGCCCCGGTGAACTCTCGGCAACGTCTGACCAAGGGGATCGTCACGGGGCTGTGGAGTGGTCTCGCCGCCCGCATAACCTGGACGCATGAACGTGAACGCGGCGATCGCCGCAGTGGCGGCGCTCGCCGGGTTGTGCACCGGCGTCATCGCCATGCTGGCGTTCCGCTGGAGCGAGCGTGAACAGGCGAAGCCTACGCGCTCCTCACTGCATACCGACGCCGTGCTGCCGCCCGGCGTCGACACTGTCCTGTCGGTGCTGCGCTCCTCGGCCGTCGTCCTCGACGAAGCGGACGCCGTCGTCAAGGCAAGCTCGGCCGCGTACGCGCTGGGCCTGGTGCGCGGCGGCAAGCTGGCCGTGGAGCCGATGCTGGCGATGGCCCGCGACACCCGGCGGGACGGCGAGATCCGCCAGATCGAGCTGGATCTGCCGCGCCGCGGCACCGGCCGGGGCGGGGACGCGCTCGCGGTGTCCGCCAGAGTGGCCCCGCTGGGCTCCCGGCTGGTCCTGCTGCTCGTGGAGGACCTCACCGAGGCCCGCCGGATCGAGGCCGTGAGACGTGACTTCGTCGCGAACGTCAGCCATGAGCTCAAGACCCCGGTCGGCGCGCTGTCCCTGCTGTCCGAGGCCGTGATGGACGCGTCCGACGACCCGGAGGCGGTCAACCGCTTCGCCGGGCGGATGCAGGTCGAGGCCACCCGGCTGACCAGCCTCGTCCAGGAGCTCATCGACCTCTCCCGGGTGCAGAACGACGACCCGCTGGAGGACGCCGAGCCGGTCCGGGTGGACGAGCTCGTCGCCGAGGCCATCGACCGGTGCCGTCACCAGGCGGGCACCAAACAGATCACGATGGCCACGGGCGGCACCGCCGACCTGCACGTATGGGGCAACCGCGGCCAGCTCGCCGCCGCGCTCGGCAATCTCGTCGAGAACGCGGTCAACTACAGTCCGGCCCGTACCCGCGTCGGCATCGCCGCCCGCCGCATCCCCGCCACCGGCGGGGACCTGATCGAGGTCGCCGTGACCGACCAGGGCATAGGCATCTCCGAGAAGGACCGCGAGCGGATCTTCGAGCGCTTCTACCGGGTCGATCCGGCCCGCTCGCGGCAGACCGGCGGGACCGGGCTCGGTCTCGCCATCGTCAAACATGTGGCCGCCTCGCACGGCGGGGAGGTCACCGTGTGGAGCGCCGAAGGACAGGGCTCCACCTTCACCCTGAGACTCCCGGAAGCCGGTGCGGCACGGGACCGGGACCGCTCGCGGAGCCAGCCGAGCGATTCGAGCGAGTCGTACGACACCGGAGCAGACCTCGATGGCGAGGACCACGGCCGGCCGTACGAGACCTTCACCAATGAACCACTCTCTGCCCCGGAGGTCCTTCCGTGACCCGAGTTCTGGTCGTCGAGGACGAGGAATCGTTCAGCGACGCGCTGTCGTACATGCTTCGCAAGGAGGGATTCGAGGTCGCGATCGCGACGACGGGGCCCGAGGGCCTCGACGAGTTCGAGCGCAACGGCGCCGACCTGGTGCTGCTCGACCTGATGCTGCCGGGCCTGCCCGGTACGGAGGTCTGCCGCCAGCTGCGTGGCCGGTCCAATGTCCCGGTGATCATGGTGACCGCCAAGGACAGCGAGATCGACAAGGTGGTCGGGCTGGAGATAGGCGCCGACGACTATGTGACCAAGCCCTTCTCCTCACGTGAGCTGGTCGCCCGGATCAGAGCCGTGCTGCGCCGCCGCGGTGAGCCGGAGGAGATCACCCCCGCCGCCCTGGAGGCCGGGCCGGTCCGGATGGACGTGGACCGGCATGTGGTCACGGTCGGCGGCGGCAAGGTGGACCTCCCGCTGAAGGAGTTCGACCTGCTGGAGATGTTGCTGCGCAACGCGGGCCGGGTGCTGACCCGGATGCAGCTGATCGACCGCGTCTGGGGCGCGGACTATGTGGGCGACACCAAGACGCTCGACGTCCACGTCAAGCGACTCCGGGCCAAGATCGAGCCCGACCCGGGTGCGCCTCGGTACCTGGTGACGGTGCGGGGTCTGGGCTACAAGTTCGAGCCGTAAGCCATATGCCGTAGAGCCGGACCCGGGCCCCCAAGCCGCCGGACGGAGTCCGGCACAGCGTCCCGAAGCCCGTGAGGCCCGCCAGGGCCGAGCGGTGCGAGGGGCGCACGAGGGAGGGGGCTCGAGCCGGCCCCATGCGCGAGGGCGGCCCTGGAAAGCTCCAGGGCCGCCCTCGCGCATGTCCGGGGCCGGTCTCAGTGACCGCCGCCGTTCGGGTTCGGCTCGCCCGTCGCGATGCCGTTCGGGGCGCCGCTGCTCTGGTCGGAGCCCGGCTGGCCGCTCGCCGAGCCGGACGGGGTGCCGCTGGGCTTGCCACTGGGCGTACCGCTCGGCGTGCCACTGGGCGTCGCCGAGCCCGACGGCTTCGCGGTCGGCAGCTCGGACGGGCCCCAGCCCTTGAAGTAGCTCGTCGCCGGGACCACGAACGCGGTGACCGGGATATCGCCGGTCGAGCTGAGGTCGAAGACGACCCGCTCCGCGTTGCCGTCCTGGGCGGCCTCGCGCCCGTCGCTGATGACGGCGGAGGCATTGCCCGCGCCGCCGAAGGCCACCGAGCCACCGGCCGGGACGACGACCGGGCCGGTCTTGCCCTTGGCCGGGGTGAGCTTCACCCGCGCATCGGTGCCGGGGAGGGTGATGGCCTTGACGGTCTGGTCCCCCTTGCCGTTGTTGAAGAGCCGGCCGGTGACGACGGCCGGGCCCTTCGCCTTGCGGTCCGGCTGGGTCACCAACGTGGCGTTCTGGATCTTGATATCGCCGACAGCGGTCGCGGCGTTGTCGGGCTTGACCTCCAGCGTCTGTGCGTCGTTCCCGGCTCCGCAGGCGGAGAGCGGGGCGACCGAGACCACGATGGCGGCTGCGGCGAGGGCGCCGCGTCGAAGGCTGCTGCTCACGGCGGCGGCATCTCCTAGGACGAGGTAGACGAGGTAAAGATTGGATCAGCGCGCTTAGATTACCGATCCGCCCTCTTCGGCCCGCACCCGACCCGCCCCAAGGCGCTCCGCCCCGGGCGGCACACCCGTGCGCTGCCGGTTCCGGCGTGCGTTACGGGGTCCGTACGGCGCCGTCCTGAAGTCCCGAATATCGGCTTGGCCGTTCGCGCCGGAGATTATCGGTAAGGAATCCATGCATGTCCGAGAATTGATCACAGGCTTGATGCGCTCTGCGTGATCAAGTCTGTGATCAATTCTCGAATCGGGGCGGGATCGCTCGCTCCTGATCCGAACGGAGTAGCGGAAGTCCATCGACTGGACTCCGGCAAAACGGGACGTACGGCCACTCGTCCGGGCTTCTTCGGGTGCGTAACGGGCAGGTTTCCGCGTGCCCGGACAGCGGCTCCCACCTGCGAATACCCGGTTCCGCACGCCTCGTGCAGCACGTTCCGGTCGCACTTGTCAAGCCCCGAGATATGCCCTGACCTGCGAAAACGCCATTCAGAAGAAGGCGTTCCCGTGTTACCCTGGATAGCCACGGAAGGGGTACCTGTCACATGACGTTCAAGGTTGGCGACACCGTGGTCTATCCCCATCACGGGGCCGCGCTGATCGAGGCCATCGAAACTCGCCAGATCAAAGGCGTGGACAAGACCTACTTGGTGCTGAAGGTCGCTCAGGGTGACCTGACGGTTCGTGTGCCGGCGGACAATGCGGAGTTCGTCGGTGTGCGTGATGTGGTCGGCCAGGACGGGCTGGATCGGGTCTTCGAGGTGCTGCGTGCACCGTATGCGGAAGAACCGACGAACTGGTCCCGTCGTTACAAGGCAAATCTCGAGAAGCTCGCCTCCGGCGATGTGATCAAGGTGGCCGAGGTCGTGCGTGATCTGTGGCGCCGAGAGCGTGAGCGCGGACTCTCCGCCGGTGAGAAGCGCATGCTCGCCAAGGCCCGCCAGATCCTGGTGAGCGAGCTCGCTCTCGCCGAGAGCACCAATGAGGACAAGGCCGAGGCTCTGCTCGACGAGGTTCTCGCGTCCTGAATATCAATGCCGTGGTGCCCGAGTGACTCAGACCTCTGATTCCCGCTAAGTCGTCTGTCGCCGGGCGCTGCGGCATGCGTACGCACCGGACGCTGTGATCCCCTGAGCGTGATTTCCACGCGGTGATCTCTTGCGAGCCCCCGGTCGTCGCACCTCTGTGCCGGTGCGCTCAGCCGCGCCACGGTGCGCGGTGGAAGGTGTGCCGGGCCCGGGCAGCTGACTCGACCGGTCGTCACGGAAGGGGCCGGTCGGGCCATCGCGCCCGGCACGCTGTGGCCATACCCATTTCGGCTGAGGAAGCAAACCTGAACGCCAACTCAATGTCCGCAACCCCGGATCACGGCGGCTCCGGCGCGTCCGGCCGACCCGCCCGCACCGCCGCCGTGATCCCCGCAGCGGGCCGCGGAGTGCGGCTGGGCCCGGGCGCCCCCAAGGCGCTGCGCCCGCTGAGCGGCACGCCCATGCTCGTCCACGCCGTACGGGCGATGGCCGGATCCCGCTCCGTCTCCCTCGTCGTCGTGGTCGCCCCGCCGGACGGCGCCGACGAGGTACGGCGGCTGCTGGACGCGTATCCGCTGAGCGGCAGCCTCGCCGACACCACCGAGGTGGTGGTCGTGCCCGGCGGCGAGACCCGCCAGGAGTCGGTGCGCAAGGGGCTGGCCGCCGTCCCCGAGACCGTCACCACCGTGCTGGTGCACGACGCGGCGCGGCCGCTGGTGCCCGTGGACACGGTGGACGCGGTCGCCGCCGCCGTACGGGACGGGTCGCCCGCCGTCGTCCCCGCGCTGCCGCTGGCCGACACCGTCAAGCAGGTCGAGCCGCGCACCGGGGAGCGGGCCGGCGAGCCCGAGCCGGTCGTCGGCACCCCGGAGCGCGCCCTGCTGCGCGCCGTCCAGACCCCGCAGGGCTTCGACCGCGCCACGCTCGTGGCCGCCCACGAGAAGATCGCCCTGGAGGGCGAGGGCGCGACGGACGACGCGGGCATGGTGGAGCGGCTCGGCGTCGAGGTCGTGGTCGTCCCCGGCCATGAGGAGGCGTTCAAGGTGACCCGGCCACTGGATCTGGTGCTGGCCGAGGCGGTTCTGGCCCGCAGGAGGGCGAACGATGGCTTCTGACGCGGTGGTGCTCCCCCTGGTGGGCATCGGCACGGATGTGCACGCCTTCGAGAAGGGCCGTGAGCTGTGGTGCGCGGGTCTGCTGTGGGAAGGCGACGAGTACGGAGAGTACGGACTGGCCGGCCACTCCGACGGCGATGTGGCCGCGCACGCCGCCTGTGACGCGCTGTTCTCCGCCGCCGGGCTCGGCGATCTCGGCGCCCACTTCGGCACCGACCGCCCCGAGTGGTCCGGCGCCGCGGGCACCACGCTGCTCGCGGAGGCGGCCCGGATCGTGCGGGACGCGGGCTTCGGGATCGGCAATGTGGCGATCCAGGTGATCGGCGTGCGCCCCAAGATCGGCAAACGGCGCGCAGAGGCGACGAAGGTGCTGACGGCGGCGGTGGGCGCCCCCGTCTCGGTGTCCGGTACGACCACGGACGGCCTGGGCCTGACCGGTCGGGCCGAGGGCCTCGCGGCGATCGCCACGGCGCTGGTGGTCCGGCGGTAAGGCTGGTGGTCCGGCGGTAAGGGGGCAGGGGCGTCGTCGGCCGCTGCCCGCGCGTCCCACGCCCCGGTTTCGTCCCGAGTGTCACGCTTCTGTGTCCCCGCCGGGGAAGACGCACAGGGCACCGTTCACTTCCCACTACCCTTGATGCGTGACTATTCGCCTGTACGACACCAGCGCCCGGCAGATCCGTGACTTCACCCCGCTCACGCCGGGCTGTGTCTCGATCTACCTGTGCGGCGCGACCGTGCAGGCGGCCCCGCACATCGGGCACATCAGGTCGGGGCTGAACTTCGACATCATGCGCCGCTGGTTCGCCCACCGCGGCTATGACGTGACGTTCATCCGCAATGTCACCGACATCGACGACAAGATCATCGCGAAGTCGGCGGAGCAGAAGCGGCCGTGGTGGGCGATCGGCTACGAGAACGAGCGCGCCTTCAACCAGGCGTACGACATCCTCGGCTGCCTGCCCGTGACCTATGAGCCGCGGGCGACCGGTCATGTCCCCGAGATGATCGAGATGATGCGGGAGCTGATCGACCGGGGTCATGCCTATGCCGCCGAGGGCAATGTCTACTTCGATGTGCGCTCGTTCCCCGAGTATCTGAAGCTCTCCAACCAGGATCTGGACGGACTGCGCCAGCCCTCCGGCGAGGGCGAGATCGGCAAGCGCGACCCGCGTGATTTCGCCATGTGGAAGGCGGCGAAGCCGGGGGAGCCGAGCTGGGAGACCCCGTGGGGGCGCGGCCGTCCCGGCTGGCATCTGGAGTGCTCGGCGATGGCGCACAAGTACCTCGGGCGCGCCTTCGACATCCACGGCGGCGGCGTCGACCTGATCTTCCCGCACCATGAGAACGAGATCGCGCAGGCCAAGGCGTTCGGCGACGACTTCGCCGCCTACTGGGCGCACAACGCCTGGGTGACCATGAGCGGCGAGAAGATGAGCAAGTCGCTCGGCAACTCGGTGCTCGTCTCCGAGATGGTCAAGCGCTGGCGTCCGATCGTGCTCCGCTACTACCTGGGCACCCCGCACTACCGGTCGATGATCGAGTACAGCGAGGAGGCCCTGCGCGAGGCGGAGTCGGCGTTCGCGCGGATCGAGGGCTTCGTCCAGCGAGTGGTGGAGAAGGCCGGGACCGTCGAGCCCGCGGCCGAGGTGCCGCCCGCCTTCGCGGAGGCGATGGACGACGACCTCGGGGTGCCGCAGGCGCTCGCTGTCGTCCACACCACCGTCCGCCAGGGGAACTCCGCCCTGACCGCCGACGACAAGGAGGCGGCGGTCGCCCGGCTCGCCGAGGTGCGGGCCATGCTGGGCGTGCTGGGCCTCGACCCGCTCGATGAGCACTGGGCGGGCGGCTCGGACCGCGGTGAGGATCTGCACGGCGTGGTCGACTCGCTCGTCCGGCTGGTCCTGGAGCAGCGGCAGGCCGCGCGAACCCGTAAGGACTACGCGACGGCGGACGCGATCCGCGATCAGCTACAGCAGTCGGGTCTGGTGATCGAGGACACCCCGTCCGGACCGCGCTGGGAGCTGGGTCAGCGCTGAGGCTCTGGCCCTGACCTCCTGTGTTGTGCCGCCCGGCGCCCCGGGCGGCACACTTGTGACCGTACAAATGACCGCACAGACGCCTTTGACCTCACAGACGGGTGACGTTCGGCGTCCGAGCCGCTTGCTGAGCAGCGCTGAGCAGTGAAGAGACAGGTGACCATTCATGGCCGGCAACAGCCAGCGCAGGAACCGCCGTACCAGCAACAAGAAGGGTGCGACGGTCGGCAGCGGAGGCAAGCGGCGCCGCTCCCTCGAGGGCAAGGGGCCGACTCCGCCCGCCGAGATGCGTAAGGGACATGCCAAGCAGCGGGTCGCCAACGCCCGCACCCGCCAGGCAGCCAAGCGCCCCGTCGCGCGCCGCGGCGGCAAGGGGTCGAGCGAGCTGGTGGTGGGCCGTAACCCGGTGGTCGAGGCGCTGCGCGAGGGCGTTCCGGCGAACACCCTGTATGTGCAGCAGTTCATCGACAGCGACGACCGGGTGCGCGAGGCGCTGAAGCTGGCCGCCGACCGCGGCGGCATCCACCTCATGGAGGCGCCCAAGCCCGAGCTCGACCGGATGACGAACGGCCTGAACCACCAGGGCGTGGTGCTCCAGGTCCCGCCGTACGAGTACGCCCACCCCGAGGACCTGAGCGCGGCCGCCTTCGACGAGGGCGAGGACCCGCTGATCGTCGCCCTCGACGGGGTCACCGACCCGCGCAACCTGGGCGCGGTGGTCCGTTCGGTGTCCGCCTTCGGCGGCCATGGCGTGGTCGTACCGGAGCGGCGCGCGGCCGGGATGACCGCTGGCGCCTGGAAGACCTCCGCGGGCACCGCCGCCCGCACCCCGGTCGCCCGCGCGACCAACCTCACCCGGACGCTGGAGGCTTACCAGAAGGCGGGCCTGACGGTCGTCGGGCTGGCCGCGGACGGCGAGGTCGAACTGCAGGACGTCGAGGCGCTGGACGGCCCGCTCGTGATCGTCGTCGGCAGCGAGGGGAAGGGGCTCTCGCGGCTGGTGGGCGAGACCTGCGATCTGCGGGTGCGGATTCCGATGCCGGGCGGCGCGGAGTCGCTCAACGCGGGCGTGGCGGCGGGCGTCGTCCTCTACGAGGCGGCTCGGCGCCGGGCGTAGGCGGGCCTTTGGCGCGGGGGCCCCTGGGCAGGGGGTGCTCCCCGGCGGGCCCCCTGGCACGGGGTGCTGGCTGCTTGATCCGGCGGCTCCCTGGCAGGGGGCGCTGTCGGCCTGATCCGGCCGTAAGGCGGGCTCGGTGTGGTCGTGGTGCGGGTCCGGTGTGGCCGAGGCGGGTTCGGTGTGGTCGTGGTGCGGGTCCGGTGCGGCCGTAGAGCAGGTCCGCCGCGGCCGTAAGGCGCGCCCGGTTCCGCCGTGGGCCGGGGCGTGGGTGCCCTGGCCCGGGCGGGTCTGCGGCCGATGATCTTGACGGGCCTCGGACAGATCGGGACGTCCCCGGCAGTGTCTTTCCCGTCCGTCGCTCGGTTAGTTGGGCGTGGAGACCAGAAAAGCCCGCATGCCTTCGCCCATGGCGGGAAGCGCGCGGGGATTCGACGACGAGCCACAGCTGACCATGGCCAAGGTGCCATGCGATCCCGCGCAGGTCGCCGTCAACGCCCCGAGCTTCCGGGTGCAGCTCAGCGCCCCGGTCGTCAGCAGCGCGCTGGCGAACACGGCCCGGCTCACCCGCGTCCCGGCCCCGGGCCGGCGTCGGCCGCCCGTGGTGTGGAGCGGCCGCACCCGCCCCGGCGGGGACACCGCGGCGACCCGGCTGCTGCAGGCCGTGCGGTACTCCGCCGAGGGGTTGACCGACAGTCTGTCCGACGGCCTCTCGGACCGTCTGTCCGACGGCCTGTCCGATGCTCTGGGCCGTTCCCGGGCCGGGGAGAGCGCCGAGGACGTGGGCGCCACGCAGGTGCTGCCGCGGATCGCCTTCGACGACGACACCCCCACGGTCATCGGCCCGCGCAGCCCCCGTACGGAGAACGCGCCCCGGTCGTCCGGCGGGCGGCGCCGTCCGGGCGCGGACGGCCCGGCCGAGGCGGGCGGGGCGAGCGCGGTGGCGCGGGCGGCCGGGGCGGAGCGGCGCGGCGCGCCCTCCGGACGGCCGGGCGCCATCGACGGCGACGGGCCCGAGCCGCGGAGCGCCACGGTGCCGCGTCCGCGCCGCCACTCCGAGTCCGTACGCCACGCCTACTACCCCGGGCGCCGGATGAACCTCGGCGTCGTCCTGCTCCCCCTGCGCATCTTCCTCGGCTTCATCTCCGTCTACGCGGGGATGGGCAAGCTCTCCGACCCCGTCTACTTCGACGGCGGCGAGCGCGGTTCGATGGTCACCTGGCTGCGCGCGCTGCACCCCTGGCCGTTCGCGGAGCCGCTGCGGGACCTGGCGCTGGAGCATCCGGTGGGCGCCGGGCTGACCGTGGCGTTCCTGCAGATCGTGGTCGGGGTGCTCACCGTGCTCGGGCTGTGGCAGCGGCTGGCCGCCTCGTTCGGCGCGCTGCTGTCCGCCGCGCTGATCCTCACCGTGAGCTGGCGTACGGTGCCGGTCTACGACGCGCCCGACATCATCTACCTCGCCGCCTGGAGCCCGCTGGTCATCGCGGGCGCGCCGGTCTACTCGGCGGACGCCCGGCTCGCCGGCGAGGCATGGCGGCGCCTCGGCCCCCGGGCCGAGCTGTGGGAGCTGCGGCGCCGGGTGCTGCGCCGCGGCGGTGTGATGGCGATGGTGGTCGCCGGGCTGACGCTGCTGGTGGGCTCGATGCTGGGCACCGCCGTACGGTCCTCGGAGGTCGTGAAGGCGCCGGAGCCGAGCGATATGCCGACGAACAACCTGCCCGGCTCGCCACTGCCCAGCAAGTCCGTGGAGAGCCCGCGCGGCGGGCAGCGCGGGCCGATGGGTACGGGCGGCGGATCGGCCGGTGCGCCGTCGCCGCGTGAGCGGCTGCCGCACCGCCCCAAGCCGTCCGCCTCGGCGTCGACGTCCTCCTCCGGGGTGCCGAGCGCGACGGGGTCCGCGTCCGGCACGTCCGACCGCCCCAGCGACGGATCGCGGTCGCGCCCGGGCCTGGGCACCACCCCCCGCTCTCCGCGCCACCCCCTCGCCCCGACGGCGGGCCCGTCGTCGCTGGGCGGCGCCGGGGGAGGGATGTCCGCGGGCGGCCCGGAGGGCGGCCCGCCGGAGGACAACACGTCCAACTACAGCGACCCGGCCGCCGACGAGGCCGCCTTGGGCGGCCTCCTCGGCTGACCGGAGCCAACGGGGCACCGTCCCGGCCGGACGAGGAGTCCGAGGCGGACGAGAGACCAGCGGGCTGGTGGCGGCCTGTGCCCGGGCTCAGCAACCGCCTCGCCTGCGAGCGGACAGCGAGTCGGCAGGCGGACGAGGGATCAACGGGCGGACGACGCCTGTGCCCGGGCTTAGCACCGTGTTGCCCGCGGGTGGATGACGGACGCGCGGGCGGGTGACGAGCCCGTGGGGCAAGCCCGTGGGGCGAGTCCGCGGGCGGGTGGCGGCCGGTGCCTGGGCTCAGCAGTCGCCGCGCCCGCGAGCGGACAGCGAGTCGGCAGGCGGACGAGGGATCAACGGGTGGGCGGTGGCCCGTGCCCGGGCTCAGCACCGCGTTGCCCGCGGGTGGACGACGAGCCGCGCCCAGCACCGCCTGAGCCCCGGAGCAGCGGGCACCGGAGCCCCCGAGCAGCGGGGCACCCAAGCGCCTGAGCACCGGATCCCGGAGCGCCCAAGCACCGTAGCCCCCGAGCAGCGGGCACCGTAGCCCCCGAGCAGCGGGGCACCCAAGCGCCTGAGCACCGGATCCCGGAGCGCCCAAGCACCGTAGCCCCCGAGCAGCGGGCACCGTAGCCCCCGAGCAGCAGGGCGCCCAAGCACCTGAGCACGGGACCGCCGGAGCACCCGAGCGCCCGAGCACTCAAGCCCCCGAGCCCCCAGCACCGGGAGCCACCCAGCCCCCCGCTCAGCCGTGGGGCACCGGGGCTGTGTCGAAGGGGCCGTGGCCGTGGGGTGGGGGGCCCGAGGCGAGTTCTTTGGCGGCCTCGGTCAGGTCCTTGGCGGTGTCGATGGCCCGCCAGTACGCGCCCTGGGGCAGCGGGAAGCCGGCCAGCCGCCGTTCCCGCGCCAGGCGCGGGAACGTGGTGCGCTCGTGGTCGCCCCGGTCGGGCAGCAACGCGGTGAAGGCGGCGGAGAAGACGTAGACGCCCGCGTTGATGAGATACGGCGAGGGCGGCGACTCGATGAAGTCCAGGACATGCCCGAACTCATTGGTCTCCACGGCCCCCCACGGAATGCGCGGCCGGGCGAGGGCAAGCGTGGCGGTGGCCCCGCGTTCGTCGTGGAAGTCCGCCATGTCGCGGAGCGAGAAGCGGGTCCAGATGTCGCCGTTGGTGGCGTACCAGGGCTGGTCGGGCTCGGGGAGCCTGGCGGCGGCGAACTTCAGGCCGCCGCCGCGCCCCAGCGGCTCCTTCTCGACGACGGTCCGCACCCGCAGCGGCAGGTCCGCCGTCTCGAGCCAGTCCTGGAGGACGGCGGCGAGGTGGCCGCAGGAGACCACGGCGTCGGTGACGCCCTCGGCGGCCAGCCAGGCCAGCTGGTGGCCGATGATCGGGGTCCCAGTGCCCGGGATCTCGACCATCGGCTTGGGGCGGTCGTCGGTGTACGGACGCAGCCGTGAGCCCTGGCCTCCGGCCAGGACGACGGCTTGTGTGGGGCGCGCGCTCTGGTGGGGATGCCCGGGTCTGCGCTCGTCGTCATCGCTCATGAACCGCACCATATGCGGTGGGAGGACCGCCGCAGGCGGAGCCGGAGCGGGAACGGTGGCAAGAGCGGGAAGAGCACGGGCGGTACGGGCCACGGCGGGAGCCGCGCGGCCTCGGCGGGACGGGTGACGCGGTCAGCGGTACGCCTGGGTGATACCGGACGCGAACGAGGTGTCGCAGACGGGCCGGGCGTACGCCTGGGCGCGGCTCACGCCGCCGTACTTGGCGACCGCGGCGCGGCCGAGCGCACGGGCGATGGAGGCGCAGTGCTGGGCGAGCGAGGGCCGTTCGGCGGTCGCGGCCTGGAGGTGGGTGAGCGCCACGGAGGGGTTCTTCTCCTGGAGCTCGGCGAGCAGCCGGTCGCGCAGCAGCTCATGCGGGGCCCGGTGGGTGGCGTGGCTGGACGCCCGGTCGGAGGAGGCGGTGAGGATCTGCGAGTCGGCGCTCGGCGAGGCCCAGGGGACGCGGGTGACCGCGAGGGTGCCGGAGAGGACGAGCACGACGGGGAGGACGAGAGCGAGCGTTCTGCCGATGCGGCGGGCTGCGTTGTTCACGGGGTAGTTCCTCGCGGGTGGGTGGTACGGGACTGCGGTACGCGGTGATCGTAGCGAGGAGCGACGATTTGGCGACATTCCGTCACCAGGCTGGGTGATGGGAAACCACCCTTGGCGGTCGGAGGGTTGACGCTCTAGATCGAAATGGTCGAAATGTCGGGGAATTTATCGACAACACAACAACGCAACAACCGCCCCCGCACAACGCGACAACCGCCCCGCACAACGCGACGGCGCCGCCCGTCCGCGTGGAGCGGACGAACGGCGCCGTCGGAACGACTGACGGGCCGGCGGCCTCAGTCGCTGAGCCGCTCCCCGGTGGAGGTCGAGAAGACGTGCATCTCACCCGGCCGCGGCACGACGTGCAACTGCGCGCCCTTCTCCGGCACCTGGCGCCCGTTCACGCGGACGACCAGGTCCTTGTCCTCGCCGCCGACCTCGGCGGCGCCGTAGACATAGCCGTCGGCGCCGAGCTCCTCGACGACGTTGACGGTGACGGCGAGACCGGCTGGGGCGTCGTCGGACGCCTTGGTGAGGGCCTTGGCTGCGCCGCCGTTCTGCTCGACCAGGTCGAAGTGCTCGGGCCGGACGCCCACGGTGACCGTGCGGTCGCCCTTGTCGGCCGCGGCGCTCAGCGCCTCACGCGAGACCGGGACGACGCTGTTGCCGAACTTCACACCACCGTCGGTGATCGGCACCTCGACGAGGTTCATCGCCGGCGAGCCGATGAAGCCCGCGACGAAGAGGTTGTTGGGGCGGTCGTACATGTTGCGCGGCGAGTCGACCTGCTGCAGCAGCCCGTCCTTCAGCACCGCCACCCGGTCGCCCATGGTCATGGCCTCGACCTGGTCGTGCGTGACGTACACCGTGGTGATCCCGAGCCGCCGCTGCAGGCTCGCGATCTGCGTACGGGTCTGCACACGGAGCTTGGCGTCCAGGTTGGACAGCGGCTCGTCCATGAGGAACACCTGCGGCTCCCGGACGATCGCCCGCCCCATCGCCACACGCTGCCGCTGACCACCGGACAGCGCCTTCGGCTTGCGCTCCAGGTACTCGGTGAGGTCGAGGATCTTCGCCGCGTCCTCGACCTTCTGCCGGATCTCGGTCTTGTTGACGCCGGCGATCTTGAGCGCGAAGCCCATGTTCTGGGCGACGGACATGTGCGGGTACAGCGCGTAGTTCTGGAACACCATGGCGATGTCCCGGTCCTTCGGCGGCAGGTGGGTGACATCCCGGTCACCGATCCGGATGGTCCCGCCGTTGACGTCCTCCAGCCCCGCGAGCATCCGCAGGGAGGTCGACTTGCCGCAGCCGGAGGGGCCGACGAGGACGAGGAACTCGCCGTCCTCGATGGCGATCTCGAGCTGATCGACAGCGGGCTTCTCAGTGCCCGGGTACACCCGGGTTGCCTTGTCGTACGTGACCGTGGCCATGGTGATCTGTCCCTTCACCGGCAGGAACGTGCCGGACGATCCGAGTAAAGGAGGGGGTCTAGTCCACCGGAGGTGGATTGGCGTGACGTTATACCGGACAGGGCGGCCATGTCTCTAGGCAGGCCCCGGGAATTTTCGAACGGATCACGCCCCGGGGGCGGGTACACTGCAGGGGATGCCGACTTAGCTCAGCTGGTAGAGCACCGCTCTTGTAAAGCGAAGGTCGTCGGTTCGAACCCGACAGTCGGCTCTGCGTCCCAGCAGGGAAGAAGCTCCGGATGGCCTGCCCTCCGGGGCGTTTGACATCCACGGCTGAATGACGAAAGCCCGCCATCGTCGATGGCGGGCTTTCGTGACGGTGAAGCGCGTCAGCCGTGACCCATGACCCATGACCCGTGACCGAGCCGCTGCGGCCACCGCCACCGCGGCCCGCTCGGACGGCCGGTGCGCGCCCGGATGGCGTCGGTCGGCGACTCGGGCGCCTCGTGGGGCAGGCCGGCGGAGTCCGGCTGGTGGAGGACGCGGCCGAACTGGCCGGTGTCGCGGTGGCCGCCCGCGGCCCGGCGGGCGGCGCCACGTCCCGGAGGGTTCCGTAAGGCGTTCAGGCACTCGCGCTGTGTGCGGTGAACGCGGGGTGAACTTTCCTCGGGCCGGGTTCTTCACCTCCGGCGTTGCAGCATGTTCCGCTCTTGTGAAGTCTTCGCGGCCCGTCGTATTGCAGCTTCCTGCACCGGATGTTGCCTTCCGAGATTGAGTACGTTGATATGGTCTCGACGGATCGGATAACCCGTGCGTTCTTGGCGACGGGTTCTCGACGGCCACCGGTTGGTGGCCGCCGGACAGGGGGCAAAATGCATGAGCGGGAGTTCCGCGCTTTCGTATCCATCGCTGAGATAGGGCGTATGGATCAAGCGGCCAAGGCGCTCGGCTATTCACAACCGGCCATCAGCTACCAAATCAAGTGCCTGGAGCAGATGCTGGGCACCAAGCTTTTCACTCGCGACTCCACCGGTGCGCAGCTCACCAGGGAAGGTCGCATGATTCTTCCGTCCGCACGTGCGGTGCTCGCGCTGATCGACAGCATGAAGGGCGTCTGCGCCGCGGCCTGACGCGTGCTGCAATCGCCACTCGGTCCGGATTGTGGCGGCCGTCACCCAGGAATGAGGAACTCCTCATGTGGATGATCGCCACATGGGTTTGGAGTGGTATGACCCGCTGGTTCGCGGCTTGTCGGAGTCATTCTCCGATTCCCTATGTCGGCTGGCAGTAACAGGACAGAAACAACCCGGGACGCTCGCTGAAAGCCTCCGGACCGATGCGTACAGTGATGATCGCGACGGTGGAGGCGACGGAGCCCGGGGGTTGTACTACAGCTAGCTGACAACTTCGGGGGTTCGCGCGGCGGGGCCAAGGGGGGCGTTAAGGGGGTGGCCCACCTGCTCTTTCCGGGCCAACTCGGATGCATTGACTGGCGTAGGAGTGGGAACTACTGTCGGCCGCGCATCGATGATTGAAGTGTTCCGCCTTTCAACCTTTATCGACGGGACATACCTGGCCATTCAGGGGGATGGTCACTCACTTCAACCTCCCAGTTGCATCCCGGACCTACCGGTCCGAGGTCCGCTGGTGATCGTTGTGTCATAACGGGGGTAATAAGCGTGGCAGGTTTGGCGATGGCGCCTGTTTCCGCGAGAGCGGGGGAACAGGCGGCGATAAGCGCGGCTTCGGGAGCCGGCGGCCCCGAACCGGGGCGTGACGGCGTGGTGCAGGCACTGCTCCAGGCCCGTAAATTGATCGAATCGACGGTGAATCTGCACCGTCGCACCGTGGCCCGGCATGCCGTGGTGACGATGAAGGGGAATGACGCGGCCGTCGCGAACGCCGTGGAGGCGCTCGTCGACCGGGCCCGGCACGGCATCAGCATCGCGCTCCCCGCCGGCGGCGACCGGGCCGAGGTCATGGTGTCGGCGCTGCGCCGGCTGAACGGGCCGGACCATGAGCGCATTCCGGTGCGGCTGCTGTGCACGCCCGGTTCGCTTGCCGACCCCGCGATCCGGGCCGCCATGGAAAGCGGTGTGAATACGCAGGTCAAGGTCGTCGACGCGGTCATGGAGATGCTGATCGTGGACGGTGGCGTGGCGATGGTCCGGTCCTCCGCGGAGCGCGGGGGAGGGGATGTGGTGTCGGTCATCGAGGACACGGCGTCCGTCCGGGCCCTGGATCTGCTGTTCGCCGGTGCGTGGTCGGGCGCGGTGCGCCCCGCGGAGCACCGCTGGATCAGCGAGCGGCTGCGTACCGAGTCCGCCCGGCGCATCCTGGAGCGGCTCTGCAAGGGCTATACCGACGATGTCGCGGCCCGTGAGGTCGACGTCTCGTTGCGCACCTACCGGCGCCATGTCGCGGAGATCATGCGGGCGTTGGGGGCCAATTCCCGGTTCCAGGCGGGGGTGCGGGCGGTCGAACTGGGTCTGCTGTCGACGGCCGAGTAACCCGTTGAGCGGTGCGGCGCGGTGCGGCGCGGCGCGGTCGGGCCGCGCCGCTGGGCGGACACGAGTGGGTGTTCCGCGGTTGATACGCGATGAAGAACTCACACGGGGGTGAGTGGTGTGCCATCCGGGATGTCCGAGAGCGCTTCGGGCAGCAGCCGTCGAGAGGTCGACCTCGTTCCGGTCGAGGCCGCCGATGAATTCGAACGGGAGCTGCTGGAAGTCAGCGCGCTCCTGGCGTCCACGGTGGACAGACGCCGCAACCAACTGCACCGCGACTCCTTGGTGGACGTCATCGACGCCCATGAGGACGCCGTCGAGACGGCGGCGCGGCTGGTCACCAATGCCACTACGCGCGTCGATGTGGTGCTCGCCGCGGAGTCCGCGTACTCCGAGGCGGTCCACGAGGCCCTGACCGCGCTGCTGTCGGGTGCGGCGCGGAAGACCTCCCGGGTGCGGCTGCTGTGCACGCCCTCGACGCTCGACTGGCGGTTCGTCTCGGCGCATGCCGCCGAACCGCGGGTACGGACCCGGGTGGCCCGGATCCCCGCGCTGGTGGCCGTGATCGCCGACAACGAGCACGCGCTGGTGTGCGCGGCGTCGGTGGCCGGTCGCCGGGCCTCGGTGGTCCGCGCCCCCGGTGTCATCCAGCCGCTGGTCGCGCTGTTCGACGGGGTGTGGCGCAACGCGGTCGAGGTCTCCGACCGCATCGAATTCGGCGACAAGACGCGGGCGGATATCGCACAGCAGATACTCGAGCGGCTGCGGGCCGGGGTGACCGACGAGGTCGCGGCCCGGGAACTCGCGATGTCCGTACGCACCTACCGAAGATATGTCGCGGAGATAATGGCGTTACTCGGGGCGAATTCACGATTTCAGGCCGGGGTGCGCGCCGCGGAACTCGGTCTGCTCATCTCGCAATCCCCCGGCGAGCGACGGTGATACGCCATCGCATTTTTTTCAGCCGCCCACGGCAGCTTCATGACGGGCCGTTGCCCGGTGCGTCGGGGCGCGGCTAGAACTGGCCGCAAGGAATGCGGGCGGGTCACCAGGGCGACGGGGGATCGGCCGACGATGACGAGGAGGTGCGTGGAGAAGATGGCCGTCGGCATCGACAGCAAGTGGTTCCGCAGATACGGGACCGAGGCGGCGCCGCGCAGGCGGCTGGTCTGCCTGCCGCACGCGGGGGGATCCGCCGGGTTCTTCCACGGCTGGGGGACCGCCTTCGACTACGGCGTGGAAGTGCTCGCCACGCGCTATCCGGGCCGGCAGGAGCGGCTCGTCGAACCGGGCATCGACCGCATCGAGGACCTCGCGGACGAGGTCACCGCGGCCCTGCTGCCCTTCGCGGACGTGCCGTTGACCCTCTTCGGCCACAGCATGGGCGCGTCCGTGGGGTACGAGGTCGCGCTGCGGCTGGAGAGCCGGTACGGCATCCGCCTCCAGGCGCTCTTCGTCTCCAGCCGGAAGGCCCCGCACAAGCTGACGCCCCAGACCACCTACCTGGACGGCGACGAGGCGCTGCTGGAGGAGGTGCGGGGGCTCGGCGGCACCGACGGCGCGCTGCTGGACGACCCGGATCTGCGCGAGCTGGTGCTGCCCGCGCTCCGGGCGGACTTCAAGGCGGTCGGGACGTACGGCCCCCGTACCGCGACGCCGGTCAGTTGCCCGGTGGTGGCCCATGTCGGGGACGGCGACCCGCACATCACCGCGGAGGACATGGCCGCCTGGGGCGAGGTGGCACCGGCGGGCTTCGACCTGCGGGTGCTGCCGGGGCACCACTTCTACCTGGTGGAGCAGCGCGACGCCGTCGTCCGCGCGCTCGCCGAGCATCTGGGCTGAGCTCATGGCCTACTCGACGATGACCTCACCGCCGCTGATGAGCGGAGTGGGCGTGCTCGACAAGGCGTCGCTACTGCTGGGCGTGTTGGAGGGCGGCCCGGCCACACTGGCCCGGCTGGTCTCCGACACCGGTCTGAAACGGCCCACCGCGCACCGGCTGGTGCTGGCCCTGGAGCGGCTGGGACTGGTCGCCCGCGACGGGCACGGGCACTTCGCCCTCGGCCCCCGGCTGGGCGACATGGTCGTCGAGGCCCGCCAGGACCGGCTGAAGGCCCAGGCGGGCCCGGTGCTGGCGCAGGTGAGCGCCCGGACCGGGGCGAGCGCCCGGCTCCACCGGCGCCGCGGCCGGATGCGGATCTGTGTGGCCTCCTCCGAGGTGCTGGGCGGTGAGCCGATGCCGGTGGGCACCGCGTTTCCCATGAAGTCCGGGGCGGTGGCCCAGGTGCTGCTCGCCTGGGAGGAGCCCGAGGTGCTGTACGAGGCGCTGCGCGGGGCCCGGTTCACCGCGGCCATGCTCTCCGGCGTACGGCGGCGGGGCTGGGCGCAGAGCGTCGGGGGCTGGGAGCCGGACACGGCGACCGTCGCGGCGCCGGTGCGCTCCCCGGACGGGCGGGTGATCGCGGCGCTGTCGCTCTCCGGGCCGATCAGCCGGGTGGGCCGCAATCCGGGGCATCAGCTCGGCTGTGAGGCGATCGACGCGGCGGTGCGGATCGCCGAGTTGTCAGGTTGCTGACGCCTCGCGGACGGCGGGGCTGGGTGGGACGAGGGCGGGGGTGGTCGGGCCGAACGACACCGAGGCCGTGGGGAGGCAGCAGTGCGGCAGGTGGAGTTCGGGATCCTCGGACCGGTGGAGGTGCGCGTGGACGGGCGGCTGCTGCCCGTCGACGGCGCCAAACAGCGGACCGTGCTGGCCGCCCTGCTGCTCTCCGGCGGCCGGGTGGTCTCGGACGACCGGCTCAGCGAGCTGCTGTGGGGACGCAATCCGCCGGTCACGATGACCGCGCAGCTCTACACCCATATCTCGCGGCTGCGCAAACGCTGCGCCCCCTGGCTCCATCTGGCCCGCCGGGGCCCGGGATACACCATGGACCACAGCGGGGCCCGGTTCGACTGGGAGGAGTTCCAGCGCCTGGCCGAGCAGGGGCGCGGGGAACTCGCCGACGGCCGGTACGCGGACGCCGCCGAGCGGCTGCACACCGCCCTGACGCTGTGGCGGGGACCCGCCCTGTCGGATGTGACCGGCTTCCTGGAGGAGACGGAGCTGCCGCGTCTGGAGGAGGCCCGGATCAGCGCGGTGGAGCACCGTATCGAGGCGGAGCTGGCGCTGGGCCGGCACGCCCGGTCCGTACCCGAACTGACCCGGCTGGTGGCCGAGCATCCGCTGCGGGAGGCGCTGCGCGGCCAGTTGATGACCGCCCTGTACCGGTGTGACCGGCGGGCGGACGCGCTGGCGGTCTACGAGCGCGGACGGCGGGTGCTGCGCGACGAGCTCGGGATGGACCCCGGCGCGGGACTGCGCCATGTCCACCACGGCGTGCTGCGCGGCGATCTGCCCGGTCCGGCCGCCCCGGAGCCGGTCCGGGTGCGGCTGCACAAGGCGGGGCGGGCGGGCGTACCCGGACCCGAGTCGATGGCCGGGGACATCTGGGCCGGTCTGGTGCCCGCCATGCTGCCGACCGACATCGGCGATCTGAGCGGACGCGCCGAGCAGCTCGCGGTCGTGTCGGACGCGCTGCGGGCCCCCGGGCGCGGCGGGGCGACGGTGCTGACCGGCGCTCCGGGAACGGGCACCTCGGCGCTGGCGGTGCACGCCGCGCACCGGTGCCGTGAGGACTTCCCGCACGGGCAGCTCTATGCCGACCTGCGGGAGGAGGACGGCGGGCCCAAGGATCCGCTGGATGTGCTCGGCTGGTTCCTGCGGGCGCTCGGCGCGGGCCATCACGATCTGCCCGCCGCCCTGGACGAGCGGGCGCAGCTCTACCGCAGCCGGCTGGACGGCCGCCGGGCGCTGGTGGTGCTGGACAACGCGGTCGAGGACCGGCAGGTGCGCCCGCTGCTGGTGAACGGCGACGGCTGCCGCACCCTGATCACCGGCCACTCCTCGCTCACCTCGGTGGAGGGGGTGCGCCTGGTGCGGCTGGATCCGCTGGATGCCGCGGAGGGGCGGCTGCTGCTGGCGGCGCTCGCGGAGCCCGGGAGGGTGGCGGCGGAGCCGGAGGCGGCCGACCGGATCGTGGCGCGGTGCGACGGGCTTCCGCTGGCGCTGCGGATCTGCGCGGCGCGGCTGGCGGCGTATCCGCAGTGGCGGCTGGCGCATCTGGCGGACCGGCTGGCGCCCGCGGACCGGCGGCTGGGCGAGCTGTCCCTGGGCAGCCTCGATGTGCGGGCGACCCTGAGCCGCTGTCATGCCCGGCTGGCGCCGACGGCCCGGTACGCGTTCCGGGTGCTGGCGCACCGGGAGGAGGGCTCCGCGTTCACGGCACGTCAGGCGGCCGTGGAGCTGCGGTGGCCGGAGGGGCGGACCGAGGACGTGCTGGAGTCGATCTCGGAGGTCCGCCTGCTGGACATCATCGCCGACGGGGATCAACTGCGGTACCGGTACCGTCCGTTGGTGCGGCTGTTCGCCCGTGAGCAGCGGGGCCGGGGCCCGGGGCCGCAGCCACCGGCGGACGGCACGGGCTGATCCGGCCGGGCCTTCGGGGCTTCACCGGGCCGGGCCCCGGACGGTCGCCGGGCCCCCGGCGGTCGCCAGGGCCCCGGCGGTCCTGGCGGTCGCCGGGGGCCCGGCCGATATGCGTGGCCGATATGCGTGGCCGATCCGGCGCGGACGCCTCAGGGCGTGTCCGCCATGGTGCTGTGGACGGCGTTGATGAGCATGGCCACCAGGCTGGCCCAGCGGGCGCCGGCGTCGCTCATCAGCGACTGCCGGGCCCCGATGTACTCGGCGTACTCCGTGCGGTGCGGGTCGAGCGCCAGCTCCCTGACGACCGCGGCGAACTCCGCCGGATCGCTCAGGTCCCGGCGTTCCAGGTGCCGCAGCCAGGCCGTGAAATCGAGTTCCACTCCGGCCGGAATCTCAGTGGTCGATACGTTTTCCACTGCACCTCCCTGGTTCGTGCGGACCGGCATCCAAGTCCGCGGGACCAGGATGGAATGCCCGCCTATGGTCGGCCTATTCCAGTGGAGGTCCGTGGCTATAGGCCGGTGATAGACGGTTCGGCGGGCCGTACGGCGTTCGGCTAGACGCGCGGGAAACGGGCCTGCAGATTCCAGATGGCGGGGTTGTCCCCGAGCCCGTCGTGCAGATCCACCAGATCCGCGATCAGATCGTGCAGGAAGTCCCGGGCCTCGCGGCGCAGCGCGGTATGGGAGAAATTCAGCGGTGGCTCCGTGGCCGGTGCCCAGTCGGCGGTGATGTCCACCCATCCGAAGCGCCGCTCGAAGCGCAACCGGTCGGTGGATTCGGTGAAGTCGAGTTCCGCGTGGACGGGGGTGGCCGAGCGGCTGCCGCGCGGATCCCGGTCGAGCAGTTCGACGATGTCGCACAGCGCCCAGGCGAAGTCCAGCACCGGCAACCATCCCCAGGCGGTGGACAGTTCACGGCCGGTCGCGGTGTCCGCCAGGTGGACATCGCCGCAGAACAGGTCGTGGCGCAGGGCCTGGACCGGTGCGCTCCGGTAGTCCGTCTGCGGCGGGTCCGGGAAGCGGTGGGAGAGGGAGTAGCCGAGCTCGATCACCGACCGATGGTGTCATGGTGTTCCGCCGGCCCGCGGCCGGGGCGGGCCTTGTGCTGGCACCTTCCTGTTAGCGCCATTGTGGAAGATCAACGGACTCGGATAGAAATCCAGTCAGTTGGCGGAACACCCCGTGTCCAGTACGTGGACGGCGGGAGATCCGACTCCGGCGGTGGTCATCCCCCGAACGACCGCCGGTGTCTCCCTTCGGCGCGCCCGTGGTGCTCTGCGCACCGCCGCGGCATGCCGGGGGAGGAGATCAGGGGCCCGGACACACCGTGCGAACCGACCACGGAACCGAGCCCCTGATCAGGGGATGGCGGTGGACGAGAACGCTTCGCTGGCAGCTTCCTGTACCGGCTGTTGCGCGGTTCCGGCCGCGCGGATAGTTCTGGTGGAAGCGCCGATAAATAACCGCCGTTGAGCGGGAATCCGGGTAGCGAGCAGGTCTGCCGACCGGGTTGTGGCAGCTTTATGCAGTGGGCATTGCGCGGTATGGCGGGGTGCCATAGAAAGATCCGAGTCCGAAATGGAAACGGCCTGCGGGTCGGCCTTGTTCGAAAGTGGGGGATCCAACATGAGTTCGGTGCACGAGGAGCGGGTGCAGAAGATCAAGGAGATCGTCTGCGACGTTCTGGAGATCGAAGAGGACGAGGTTACGGAGACCAGCCTCTTCAAGGAGGACCACTCGGCTGACTCGCTGCGTTCCATCGAAATTCTCGCGAATCTCGAGAAGGAATTCCACGTCACCATCGACCAGTCGGAACTTCCCCGGATGGTGCACCTCAAGGGCGTCTACGAGGTAGTCGCCGAGTCCGCCGGCTGGTAAAGCGGCGTTTTCGTAATCGCGGACACGGCCGGAACAGCGGACGAGGGGGACGGGATGGCGGAGTCGGGGCATGCGAGCCCGCGAAGAGTGGTGATCACCGGTCTCGGTGTGGTCTCCAGTATCGGTATGGGCGTCGAGGAGTTCCGGCGGGGACTGCGCGCCGGAAGCAGCGGGGCCAAGCCGATCACGGTGTTCGACGTCGAGGGGTTCGACCACGCGAACGGCTGTGAGGTGGAGGATTTCGACCCCGAGCGGTGGATACGCCACCTCGCGGTCGAGCAGCTCGGCCGGGCGACGCAGTACTCGGTCGCCGCGGCCCGGATGGCGATCGAGGACGCGGGGGTCTCCATCGCGGACTGGCGGTCGCTGCCGGGTCTGATCTCCATCGGGACCACCGACGGTGAATCGAGGGACCTGGACCACCTGGTCGAGGCCGAGATCACCCACGGTCCCGAGCACATGCCGCCCGAACTCGCCCGCCGCGTTCCGGCCGGCCGTCTGTCGGCGGCCATCGCGCAGGAGCTGCAGCTTTCCGATGTGGAGGCGGTGACGATTCCGACCGCCTGCGCGGCCGGCAACTACGCCCTGGGCTACGGCTATGACGCCGTCCGCTCCGGGGACGCGGAGTACGCGCTGTGCGGCGGCGCGGATGCGATGTGCCGCAAGACGTTCTCCGGTTTCTACCGGCTGGGCACCATCGCGCCGGACCGGTGCCGGCCGTTCGACGTCGACCGCAAGGGCATCCTCACCGGTGAGGGCGCCGGGGTGCTGGTCCTGGAGAGCCTGGAGTCCGCGCTGGCCCGGGGCGCCCGGATCTACGCCGAGGTGCTCGGGTACGGCCTGAATTGCGACGCCTACCACCAGGTGGCGCCGAACCAGGACAGCGTCGGCCGGTGTATGCAACTCGCCCTGGAGAACGCCGGGGTCAAGGCCGACCAGGTGGACCTCATCTCCGCCCACGGCACCGGCACCAAGGCCAACGACGTCACCGAGGCCCGCGCCATCCGCGAGGTCTTCGGCAGCCGTCCGCCCAGGACCATCTCGATGAAGTCGATGATCGGCCACACCATGGGCGCCGCCAGTGCGCTGTCGGCCATCGGCTGCGCCCTGGCGATCACCGAGAAGTTCATTCCGCCGACCATCAACCACACGACCACCGATCCCGAGTGCGATGTGGACTGCGTGCCCAATGTGGCGATCGAGGCGGAGCTGAAGGTCGTGCAGAACAACGGCCTGGCCTTCGGCGGCAACAACGCGGTGGTCCTGCTCGGCCGGTACGACGGGGTGCCGGCATGAGCTGGGCGGTGACCGGCATGGGGGCCGTGGCCGGGGTGGGCGGCGATGTCGACGAACTTTTCCACAACCTGTGCGCGGGCCGCTCCGGAGTGGCGGAGCTGCGCGGCTTCGACCACGCCCGGCATACGGCCCACCACGCGTACGAGGTGGACAACCGCCCCGCACCCGGGGTGGACGTCACCCGCCGGGCGACCGGGCTGCTGCTGGACGCGGTCGGCCAGGCGGTCCGCGACGCGGGCCTGGACGAGAGCGATCTGAGCGGGGTGCCGGTCCTGGTCGGCACCGGACTGCGCGAGCTGCGCTCGGTGGAGCTGTGGCGCACCCAGAGCGCCGAATTCCCCGCCGCGGAGCTGCACTTCGGCACCGCGCTGCGCGAGGCGTTCCAGGCGGATGACACCCACACCCTGTCCAACGCGTGCTCGGCCGGGCTGTACGCCCTGGCGCTGGGCGTGGACCTGCTGGCGCAGGGGGCGGACACGGTGGTCGTGGCCGGGGTCGATGTGCTCACCGAGACCATGTACGGCCTGCTGGAGCGGGTGCAGCCGGTGCCCCCGACCCGGGTGCGGCCGTTCGACCGCGACCGGGACGGCGTCCTGATGGGCGAGGGCGCGGCGGCGGTCGTGCTCAGCCGGGTCCCCGGCGGCCGTCCGGTGCACGGCCTGGTCCGGGACGTCGCGGTCAACTGCGACGCCTTCCATGTGACGGCGCCTGACCCGGCCGGAATCGCCGAGGCGATCAGGGAGGCGCACTCCCGTGGCGGGGTGAAGCCCGCGGACATCGACCTGTTGATGGTCCACGGCACCGGGACGCTGCTCAACGACGAGGCGGAGGCGACCGCGCTCGCGGACGTCTTCGGCCCGGACCGGGACAAGCCCCTGGTGACCGCCACCAAGTCGATGACCGGGCACACTTCGGGCGCCTCCGGGCTGCTCAACCTGGTGGTCACTCTGCGCTGCCTCGCCGAGGGGCGGGTGCCGCCGACCGTGGGCCTGGACAACCCGGTGGACGAGGCGGACGGATTCCGCTTCGTCACCGGAGAGGCGGCCCACCGGCCGCTGACCGTGGCCCAGTTGAACGCATTCGGCTTCGGCGGGATCAACGCCGTCGCGATCCTGGAGGCGGCTCGATGACCGTGGTGGTGAGCGGGGTCGGCGTGGTGCTGCCCCGCGCGAGGACGGCACCGGAGCTGATGGCACCGGTGGCCGAGGCCCCGCCGGTCGAGCCGAAGGACCTGGTCGGCCGGAAGGGCCTGCGGTACAAGGACCGGGCCACTCAGCTCGCCTACTGCGCGGCCGACGCGGCCCTGCGCCACGCCGGTCTGCTGGACGACGGGGGCCTGCGGGTCCCCGGCGGAAGCGTCGCGGTGGTCGCGAGCTCCAACTACGGCAATCTCGACACCATCTGCCGGGCGATCGACACCATCGCCGAACAGACGGCGGCGGCGGGCAGCGCCATGGATCTGCCGAACGCCTCGAGCAATGTCATCGCCTCCTCCGTCGCCATCCGCTTCGGACTGCGCGGCCCCAATCTGATGCTGTGCAACGGCGCCACCTCCGGGCTGGACGCCGTCCACTGGGCGGCCACGCTGATCCGTGGCGGCCGGGCCTCCCGGGCGCTGGTCCTCGGCGTCGAACCCGACAACGAGTCCGTGCGCGCCTTCACCGGCGGAGCACGGACCATCGACGGGGCGGCGGCGCTGGTGGTGGAGAGCGAGGAATCGGCCGCCGAACGGGGCGCGAGCGCGACCGCCGTGCTCGGCACTTACGTCCGGGGCGCCGGACTGGGCCGTACTCTGGAACGGCTGGCCAGGACGACCGGCGACCGGCCGGCCCTGTGGCACCTGCCCGAACAGCGGGCTGCCGCCGTACCGGACACCCTGCTGGAGGGCGTGGACCGGCACGATCTGGCCGAGGTCTTCGGCCTGGGCTCGGGTGCGCTGGGAGTGCTCCAGTGCGCCGCGGCCGTCGGCTGGTTCGCCCAGGGCGGCGCCGGTCCGGTGTACGCCACCGCGGGCACCGACGCCGACGACGCCAGCGCGGGTATCGCGCTGCACGGGCGGGCAGCGGCCTGATGTCGACCGGTGACCGCCTCGTGCGGGGGCTCGCCCAGGAGGACGGCGGGCCCGCTGTGGAGTCCGCGCGGGGCGACAAGGACAGCCCCGTGGTCGTGACCCGGCGCGCCGCGGGCGAACCGGGGCGGGGCCGGGCGCTCTTCCTGCACGGACTGTCCAACAGCAGCTCGGTGTGGGACGCCTGCGTCGAGCACGGCCGGCGGACCGGCGGGCCCGAGATGTGGGCCGCCGACCTGCCCTGGCGGGGCCGGAGCGTCGCCGGGTGGAGCGCCCGCGGCGATCTCGTGCCGTATATGGGCGACGCCCTGCGCGCGGTGCCGGGCGGCGCCGGTGTGGTGGTCGCCCACTCGATGGGCGCGAACGTCCTGATGGAGTTCCTGGGCCGCCGGATCGAGGAGGGCCTGGACCCGTTCACCGAGTTCGGCATCCACGGCCTGGTGCTGGTGGCCCCGTTCTACCGGCGCACCGCCGAGGAGTTCGACTGGGCGAGCCTGGCGTACTCCGTGGACACCATGGCCCCGCTGATCGCCGAGGGCATCCGGGTGCACGCCGGGGACCGGGTCCCCGGGGCGACCCGCCACCACCTCGCCGAGCGCATCCGGGACTGGGTCGGCCCCTACGGCTGGATGCGGTTCTTCGAGATCTATCTGCGCACCCCCGCCCTGCGCCTGGGACGGTTCACCGTGCCGTGCCTCGTGCTCTCCGGCGCCGACGACTTCGCCGCGCCCCCGGCCGAGGGCCGCGCGCTCGCGGACGGCCTTCCCGACGCCGAGTTCCGCCTGCTGCCCGACTGCGGGCACTTCCTGATGATCGAGCGAGCGCGGCAGTTCGCCGCCCTGCTCGATCGCTTCGTCAGCACGACCTGTTCGGCCGTCCGTCCGCACGGCGGTCCCGGCCTCGGATTCCCATGGGAGCACGATCGATGACCACAGTGGCCGAAAGCGCCGTCAAGAGGCTGCTCACCAGCGAGACGACCGCGTCGCTGCGCACCCGATACGAGGGCTCCAACATCTGCACCTGGATCGGGTTCAAGCACATCAACTACCTGGTGGAGGAGGCCATCCTCTGCCACTTCGCCGAGGCGGACCTCCCGGCGCGGGCGCTGTACGCCGAGCACGGCCTCGGTGTGGACATCGTCGACCTCGACACCCGGATCCTGCACGCCCTCTACATGGACGAGACGGTCCAGGCGCGGGTGGTGCCGAAGGCCGGGGACGACGACTCCTTCCTCTCCTTCACGGTGGCCCTGCACGCCGACCGGGACGGCGAGGACACCAAGGTGGTGGCCGCCAACGCCAAGGTGGTGCTGCGCTCGGACAGCTATGTCGAGGCGGCCGGTGAACCGCCCGCCGAGCTCGCCCGGTTCGTCACCGGCCGGCTGAGCGCCCCCGGCGCCGTCGCTCCCGAGCCGCCGGAGCTGACCGGCGCCGACCTCACGGCCGTCACCACCTCGCTGTCGGCCGGCCGCGGCACCTCCGGCCCCGACCCGGTGCTCGACCTGCTGACCTCGGGGAAGAACGCGTTCGGCTGGAAGTGGCGGATCCCCTACCCGTACTGCCACTTCTCGGAGCGGCTCCAGATGTCGAGCTATCTGCGGCAGATGGAGGAGGTCGTGGACCTCTTCCTCGCCGACCGGGGCATCTCGGTGAAGACCCTGCTGGACGAGCGCCGGTGGATCCCCGCCTGCCCGCACTCCCGGATCCAGATCCTGGACGAGGCGCTGATGGAGGAGGACCTCTACACGGTCTACACCGTCGAGAACGTCTTCAAGGACTTCACCTACACCTCCCGCATGGACTGCTATGTGGTGCGCGACGGCCGGCTGGTGCCGACGGCGACCGGCAAGGTCACCCATGGCTACGCCCTGATCGAGAACCGGCGGGACTGGAACCTGATCACCTTCGACGAGCGCGTCTCCAAGGCGCTGCGCGGCGAGTCCTGACCGACGACGGCGACGAGCGACGGAGCAGACATGAGTGGCGGCACAGCTCTTGTGAATCGACCGGTCATCACGGCCTGGTCCGCGGTATCGCCCTTCGGGATCGGCCGCGCGGCCTTCACCGAGGGGATCAGGGAGCGCCGGCCGGCGGCGGCCCCGCTCGATGACGAGCGGTGGCAGGCGGCCGGGGACCGCGCCTGTCTGGTGCCCGACTTCGACCTGCGCACGGTGCTCGGGAAGAAGGGGGTCCGCTCGATGGACCGGGTGACCGGCCTCGCGGTCACCACGGTCGCCCGGCTGCTCGACGACGCGCCGCGCAACCGGTGGGTGGCCACCGGCGAGGACGCCGCCCTCGTCCTGGGCACCACCACCGGCAGTGTGCAGAGCCAGATGGACTTCACCCGGGACTCGCTCACCGGGGAGAAGCCGTATCTGGTGGACCCGGCGCGCTTTCCCAACGCCGTCATGAACTGCGCCGCGGGGCAGAGCGCGATCTGGCACCAGCTCAAGGGGCCGAACACCACGATCGCCGGTGGCCACGCGGCGGGGCTGTACGCCCTCAACTACGCGCGCCGGCTGCTCACCTTCGGCCGGGCCAGGACCGTCCTGTGCGGTGCGGTCGAGGAGTTCTCGCACTCCCGCTCCTGGCTGGAGCGCCACGCCCACCAGCCGGACACCGAGGGGCCCGCGCAACTGCCCGGTGAGGGCTGCGGACTGCTGCTGGTGGAGCAGCGCGGCCCCGACGCGCGGGGCGACGCCGAGCAGCCGGTGCTGGCGGAGATCCTCGCCGTGGAGATGGGTATCGCCCTGGACGGCGGGGTCCGTCCCGCGCTGGCGGCCTGTCTGCGCCGGGCGCTGGACCGTGCGGAGGTGCGCCCGGAGGAGATCTGGGCGGTCTCCACCAGTGAGGCGCCCGGCCCGTCCGGGGAGCAGGAGCGGGCCGCCGTGGCGGAGGCCGCCGAGGGGACGGACCTGGTCCACCTCACCCAGGCCGCGCTCATCGGGGACACCGGCGCCGCGGCGGCGGCGTTCCAGATCGCCGGGGTGCTGGTGCACGCCGAAACCACCCCGGAGGCCGCCGGCCGGGTGGCGCTGGTGACCTCCGTCGACCGTGACGGCGCGGTCGGCTGCGCCCTGCTGCGTCTGGCCGGGCCGCGATGACCGTAACCACCGGAACCACCAGGACCGCCGGAACGCCGGACACCCGGCCGTGCAGTCCGGTCGCCGCGCGGGTGGAGGTCGTCCGTCCGGCCGCCGCCGACGACCGCGGCAAGGTGCGTGCGGCGACGGCTGTCACGGTGGGCGAGGACGAGGCGGTCTTCCCCGGGCACTACCCGGGCTTCCCCATCTTCCCCGGGGTCTGCGTGATCGAGTGCGTGCACCTCAGCGGTCTGCGCACCCCTCCGCCGGGCTCGGCCGGTCTGGAACTGGTGGCGGTGGAGAGCACACGGTTCCTCAGCCCGGTCTTCCCGGGCGACCGGCTGGCGGTGGACCTGGTGTGGACCGGCGGGTCCGGGGCGTGGAAGTGCGCCGCCAAGGTGGCCACCGAACGCGGGCCCGCCGCCCAGGTCAGACTGCGTTTCGCCGCCGAGGAGGCGTGATGATCGGCCAGTTGGAGATCAGAAAGGTGCTGCCGCACCGGTTCCCGATGCTGCTGCTGGACCGGGTGACCGAAGTGGTCCCGGGGGAGCGGGTGACCGCCGTGAAGGCCGTGACCTGCAATGAGCCCTGGTACCAGGGGCTCGGACCGGACGCGCCGGCGGAGGCGTACGCCTATCCGCGGGTGCTGCTGCTGGAGTCCTGGTGCCAGTCGGCCGGGCTGCTGGCCACCTGGGAGTCGCCGGATCCCGATGTGCTCGAGGGCCAGGTCATGCTCTTCGGCAGCGTGTCCGGGGTCGAGTACCACCGGCCGGTGTTGCCGGGGGACGTACTGGAACACCGGGCGTCCATCACCCGGGTGGTGGACGACACCGTGATCATCGAGGGCGGTTCCACGGTGGCCGGTGAGCCCGCTTTGACGGTCGGCCTCGCGGTGCTGGCCTTCCGGCCGGCGGCGGAGCTGCGGCCCGGGGACCCGGCCCCCGCTCCCGCCCTCGCCTGACCCCTGGCAACAGACATCCGGCCCCATGCGGCCGGCCGAATCGCTTTGGAGAACCAATGGCAGAGAACGCATCCCGGGTGGCGCTGGTCACCGGCGGTTCACGGGGAATCGGCCGGGCCACGGTGGTGCGTCTGGCGCGGGACGGCTTCGATGTCGCCTTCTGCTACCAGTCGAACGAGGCGGCCGCCCTGGAGCTGGAGAAGGAGGTCTCGGAGGCCGGGGCCCGGGTGCTCAGCCGCAAGCTCGACGTCCGTGACGCCGAGGCGGTGCGCGCGCTGGTCGCCGAGACCGAGCAGACCCTCGGTCCGATCGACGCGGCCGTGACCGCCGCCGGGATCACCCGTGACAATCCCCTGCTGTTGATGAAGGACGACGAATGGCATGACGTGCTGGACGTCAACCTCGACGGGGTCTACCACGTCTGCCGCTCCGTGGTGTTCGGCATGATGAAGCGCAAGAGCGGGGTGATCGTCAACATCTCCTCGGTCGCCGGTGTGCACGGCAACGCCACCCAGTCCAACTACTCGGCCTCCAAGGCCGGGATCATCGGCTTCTCCCGGGCCCTGGCCAAGGAGGTCGGGCGGTACGGAATCCGCGCCAACGTCGTCGCCCCGGGGTTCATCGACACCGATATGACGTCCGTGCTCACCGGCCAGGTGAAGGACAAGGCGCTGGAGTCGGTGCCGCTCGGGCGGCTGGGGCGGGCCGATGAGGTCGCCGACCTCGTCTCGTACCTCGTCTCGGACCGTGCGGCCTATGTCACGGGCTCCGTCGTCCAGATCGACGGCGGCATCACCATCTAGCATCGCCCCGAACCCAGGAGGTTCCGTTGGCCGTCAAGCCACCGCGCTGGTATTTCTCACTCCGCAGCCCCTATTCCTGGCTCGCCTACCGTGAACTCACCGAGAACGCCCCCGATGTGGCGGACGCGATCGAATGGCGCCCGTACTGGGAGCCGGACGAGGTGAGCGAGGGCCTGCTGGCCGACGCCGGGATCCACCTTCCCTATGTCGCGATGTCCAAGGAGAAGCACTTCTACATCCTGCAGGACGTCAAGCGGGCGGCCATCGAGCGTGGTCTGCGGATGGTCTGGCCCATCGACACCGCTCCCAACTGGGACGTCTCCCATCTCGCCTATCTGGTCGCCGAGGACGCCGGCCGCGGGCGGGACTTCATCGACGCCGTGTACCGGGCCCGCTGGGAGAACGGCATCGACATCTCCGAACGCGCCACCATGGCCGCGATCGGCCATGAACTGGGCCTGGACCCCGACGCGTTGGCCGGTGCGGCCGACGATCCGCAGATCCGCCGGCGGGGCATCGACGCGCTGCGGGCGGTGGACCGCGACGGAGTGTTCGGAGTGCCGTTCTTCATCCACCGGCACGACAAGTTCTGGGGGCTGGACCGGCTCTCGGGGTTTGTCGCGAGCGTCCGTGCCAAGACCCGGACCGTCGTCATCGAACAGCGGGAGAACGACCGCGGGATCGAGCCCGCCCAGCTCGTCCCGGCCGGTGACGCCGGGCACGCCGGCGGCTGCGGCTGACCGGACGTACGCGAAACGAACCGACAGACCTCATAGACCCTCGTCGACCCGATAGACCTGTCAGAAAGGCGATCACGCCATGAGCAACCCCTTCGAGGACGAGAACGGCAGCTACTACGTACTGGTCAACGACGAGCGGCAGCACTCGCTGTGGCCGGCCTTCGCGGAGGTACCCGCGGGCTGGACCGTCGTCCACGGCCAGGACAACCGCCAGGCGTGCCTGGACTACATCAACGAGAACTGGACCGACATGCGGCCCAAGAGCCTGATCGAGGCGATGGGCTGACGCACGCCACCTCCTCCCGTGCCACGGGGCCCGACAACCTGACGTCGGGCCCCGTGGTGTGTGTCCGGCAGGTTGCCGCATGACATTCGGGCAGCCACGGTCCGAGAAGGGCGATCCGGACTACTGTTGACACCCTCTTCATCGCACACGGGGGAACGTGCCATGACCTGGCTGGCTGCCACCAGCATCGACGACCTGTCCTTCGGACTGCTGATCGTGCTGATCGCGGTGTCGTCGCTGGGCGTCTTCGTCTTCGGCGTCTCGGCGATCTCCGGCCGGCTGCTCGGCATCCGGGTGGGCCCGCTGCGCGCCCTCGGTGCCGGTCTGGCCGGCCTGGGCGCGATGCTCGCCTTCAAGCCGACCATGCACGACCAGCAGAGCATGGGCGTGCTGTACGGGGTCCAGGTCGGGGTGTCCGTCCTCACCGCGATGGCCGCCCTGGTGCTGGCCGAGGTCTTTCTGCCGCGCGGCAGTTGGGCGCTGCCCATGCGGCTGTGGCGCGCGCTGCGCAGCCGACTGCGGCGCACCCGCCGCTATTCGCAGATCAGCCGGATCTTCATGCGCCACGGCCTGAGCCGTCCGCTGCGCAGCCGGCACAGTCTGGAACGGGCCCTGCGGCCCGGCGAGTTCGGCGAGCGGATGGCCAGGGGGCTGCGGCTGGCGCTGGAGGAGTGCGGCGGGGCCTTCATCAAACTGGGCCAGCTGCTGTCCACCCGGCGCGATCTGCTGCCCCCGCACTTCATCGACGAACTCAGCCGGCTGCAGAGCGATGTGCCGCCCGCGCCGTGGGGGGACGTGGCGGCGCTGCTGCGCGAGGAGCTGGGCAGGCCGGTGGACGACGCCTTCGAGTGGATCGAGCAGATCCCGCTCGCCGCCGCCTCCATCGCCCAGGTCCACCGCGCCAAGCTGACCGGTGGCCCGGTGGTCGTGGTCAAGGTCCAGCGCCCGGGGATCCGCGAGCGGGTCGAGCGCGACCTGGACATCGTCGTCGCGATCACCCGCAGCCTCCAACAGCGGTCCCGGTCCTCCCACGCCATGGGGCTGCGGGATCTGGGCGACGGCTTCTCCAAGTCGGTGCGGGAGGAGCTGGACTTCCGGATCGAGGCCAACAACGCCGCGGTGGTGGCGGCGTCCTGCGACGGGTACGAGGCGGACGCCCAGGTGCGGGTGCCCCGGGTGTACGAGGAGTTCACCACGGCCAGGGTGCTGGTCCAGGAGTGGCTGGAGGGGGTCACCTTCGACCGGGCGGCGGCCGTCGCGGACCGCAAGGGGCTGGACCGCCGCCAGATAGCCCGGACCGCCTTCGCCGCCATGCTCCACCAGATTCTGCGGGCGGGGGTGTTCCACGCCGATCCGCATCCGGGCAATGTGCTGCTGCTCGACGACGGGCGGATCGGCCTGCTCGACTTCGGCTCGGTGGGCCGTATCGACCCGACCGTACGCCACGCCCTGCAGGAGATGCTGGTGGCCGTCGACCGCGGCGACCGGGCCGGTCTGCACGACGCGCTGATGGCCCTGCTCGGCACGCGGGCCACCAGGAGCGAGGACCTCATGCTCAACTCGCTGCTGCTGGAGCGCGAGCTGGGGCAGTTCATGGCCCAGCACCTGGGGGTGGGGGCGCGGCCGGACACCGAGATGTTCACCGCGCTGTTCCAGCTGCTCGCCCGGTTCGGACTCGCCGTGCCGCCGGAGGTGGCCGCCGTCTTCCGGGCCCTGGCGACCATCGAGGGCACCCTGGGCCGGGTCAGCCCCGACTTCAACATGATCGACGAGGCCCGGGCGATCGCCGTGGACCTCCTCACCGCCCGGCTGCGGTTCCGCGCCACGGGCACGGGGAGCGAGGAGGAGGACGGGATATCGTCCGGGTTCTCGTCCCTGGCGCGGGGCGCTGTCCATGAGTTCCTGTCCGCGCTGCCGATGCTGCGGCGGCTGCCCCGGAGGGCGGAGCGGATCGGCGCGTCGCTGGAGGAGGGGCGGTTCACGGTCCGGGTGCGGGTGCTCGCCGACGAGCGGGAGCGGCGCTTCGTCTCCGGGCTGATCCACCAGTTGACGGTCACGCTGCTGGCGGCCTGCACGGGGCTGATGGGGGTGGTCCTGGTGGTGTTCGGCACCGGGCGCGGGCCCCGGGTCACCGCGGAGGTGGAGCTGTTCCCGCTGCTCGGCTATCAGGTGCTCGCGGTCAGCGCGATCCTCATGCTGCGCGCCCTCTACACGGCGATACGCCGGCCCAACAGCCACGACACGTTCTAGCGCCCGGGGCGCGCCCGGGGCCGGGGCGAACCCCGGCCGGGGCGGTACAAGACACCCGTTGCGCACACCCGTGGACCGGCTCCTGGGCGGAGCCGGTCCGGATTCCTCAGGCGTCGCCGACCAGCAGTGGCTTTTCCCGCATGGTCCAGCCGTTGGCGTCCAGCACCCGCCGTACGCCCGCGACGGAGGTCGACTCCACGAGCAGTTCGACCAGGCCGCTCGGCTGGTCGAGGGAGTGCTCGATGCGCACGTCCTCGATGTTGACCCCGGCCTCGCCGACGGTGGAGAACAGCCGGGCCAGCGCTCCTGGCTGGTCCGGGACGGCCACCGGGATCGCCACGTACTCGGCGGGCTGCGAACGCTGTTTGTGCGGTACCCGGGCGTGGCCCCGGTTGCCGCGCCGCAGCAGCTCCTGGAGATCGGCGGCGGCCTGCCGGCGCGCCTCGGACTCCGTGCCGGGCAGCGCCCGCAGGACGGCGATCAGTCGCTCCAGGTCCTTGGCGAAGCCGTCGAGGACGTCGGCGACCGCGTCGGCGTTCGCGGTCAGGATGTCGCTCCACAGGGCGGGTTCGCCCGCCGCGATGCGGGTGACGTCCCGCAGCCCCTGTCCCGACACCCGGATGTGCTCGGCCTCGGCGTGCTCCAGCCGGGCCGCCATCATCGAGGCGACCAGATGCGGGGCGTGCGAGGTCAGGGCGACGGCCCGGTCGTGGGCGTCGGTGTCCATCAGGACGGGGACGCCACCGCACAACGAGACCAGCTCCAGCCCCCGGTTGAGCGCCGAGCGATCGGTGAAGGGCGAGGGGGTCAGCACCCAGGGGCGGCCCTCGAAGAGGTCGGCGCGGGCCGCGAGCGGACCGGAGCGCTCGGCGCCGGCCAGCGGATGTCCGCCGATGTAGCGGGACGGATCGCCGCCGGCCGCGCGGACCTCCTCGTGCGGCCGCACCTTCACGCTGGCCACATCGGTGTAGGTGTGCGCCAGCCCGTCCCGCTGACAGCGGGCGAGCACGGTGCCGATGCTCGCGGGCGGCACCGCCAGGACGGCGAGGTCCACCTGCCCGGCGGGCATCTCCAGCGAACCGGCCCCCAGGGCCTCGGCGGTCCTGGCGGCCGTGGTGTCGGCGTCGTCCAGGTACACCAGGACGCCCCGGCGGCTCAGGGCGAGGGCGATGGACGTCCCGATCAGCCCGGTTCCGACGACGACGGCGGTTCTCATGTGTCACGTCCCGGTGTGGGTCCGGTGGCGCCGGAGCGCTCGATCTCCGCCCGGAGGAAGGCGGCGAACCGCCCGATGCCCTCCTCGATCTCCGCGGGGCTCAGATAGCTGAAGGAGAGCCGGATCGACCGCTCGCCGCCGGGGCCCGGGTAGAAGTAGGCCATCGGCGTCCAGATGACGCCGTGGTCCCCGGCCGAGCGCAGCAGCGCGGCGTTGTCGGCGGGGAACGGCACCCGGACGGTGAGGAAGAAGCCGCCGCTGGGCCGGTTCCAGGCGATGCCGAGCCGGTCGCGGACGTCTTCGGGGAAGTGGCGGTCCAGTTGCTCCAGGGTGACGCGGAGCGCCTCGCCGTAGTGCTTGGCGGGCACCGCGTTGCGTTCGGTGAGCCGGCCGCCGCAGGCCAGCAGGGCACCGGCGACGGCCGCCTGGCTCAGCGCCGGGGTGTTCACCGTCACCATGCTCTTGATCTTGGCGAGTTCGTCGGCGAGCAGTGTTTCGGCCCCCGACGGGTCCCGCACGGGCTGGTCCGCGACGACGAATCCGACACGGGCGCTGGGGAAGACCGACTTCGAGTACGACCCGAGGTGGATCACCCGCCGCGCCTGGTCCATCGACTTCAGGGTGGGGAGCTGGACGCCGGGGCTGACCAGCCGGTACGGGCTGTCCTCGAGGATGAGCAGATCGTGCCGGGCGGCCAGTTCCAGCAGCTCCTCGCGGGCGCGCCGGGACATGGTGTTGCCCGAGGGGTTCGAATGGTCCGGCACCACGTAGAAGGCGCGCGGGCGGCGGCCCCGGGCCCGCTCGGCGAGGACGGCGGCCTCGACATCGGCCACGTCCAGCCCGTCGGCCCGCTCCTCGACGGGGTGCACGGGCACCTGCAGCAGACTGGCGGCTCCGGTGATGCCCACGTAGCAGGGGCTGGCGACCAGCAGCACGTCCGAGGGGTCCGCGAAGAGCGCGCGCAGGGTCAGCAGCATCCCCTCCTGGGCGCCCACCGTCACCACGATCGCCTCCGGCGAGGCGTCGATGCCCTCGTCGGCGCGGAGCGAGTCGCAGATCAGTCCGCGGATCTGGCCCGCGGTCGGGCCGTACTGGTACAGCGCGGTGCGGATGGCGTGGTCCGAGGCGCCGCCCGCGGCCAGGTGGTCCAGGTAGCGGCGGATGTGATCGAGGATCTCGTCCTTGTCGAAGAACTCCTCGTACGGCCTTCCGGGGGCGAAGGAGACCACGTCCGGGAAGCGGCCGGTGATCTCGTTCAGGAAGTTCATGGTGTCCAGCACCGGGTCGGACACGCTGCGGTGCAGGTCCTGCTTGCGCAGCCCCGGCGCCGGCTCCGGCGGGTGCGGCCGGTCGCGCCGCGGTGCCGCGCCGGACGGGCGGTGGCGCGCCGGGGAGGTGTCCTCCTCCCCGGTCAGCAGCGAGGCGTCCGCGTCGGCGACGGTGGCGGTGCCGGTCAGCGTCATGGCCTCCGACAGCTCGTCGAGGACCAGGTCCAGGACGCCCGCCGCGCCGTCCCGGCCCGCCACGGCCAGGCCGTGCAGCACCGGGCGGCCCAGCAGCACGGCGTCCGCTCCCAGGGCGAGAGCGCCGAGGACGTCCCGGCCGCGGCGGACGCCGCCGTCCAGAAGCAGTGGGCAGCGGCCGTCCACGGCGGCGGCGATCCGGGCGAGCACGTCCAGGGTGGCCGGCGCCCCGTCGAGCTGCCGTCCGCCGTGGTTGGAGACCACGATGCCGTCCGCGCCGGCGTCGATCGCGCGTCGGGCGTCCTCGGCGGTCATGACGCCCTTGACCAGTACGGGCAGTTGGCCGACCGAGCGCAGCCAGGCGATGACCGACCAGTCGAGCGAGGGGTCGAGGCCGGTGCGGCCGTGCTCGGACGGGGACGAGTAATCGGCCTGGCCCGCGGGCAGGTTGGCGGGCACGATATGCGGCGGCAGCCGGAAGTCGTTGCGCAGGTCGCGCAGCCGGCGGCCGAGCCGCGGGGTGTCGACGGTCAGGACCAGGGCCTCGAAGCCCGCGGCCGCCGCGTGCTCGATGAGCCGCCGGGTCGTGTCGCGGTCGCGGAAGCAGTAGACCTGGAGCCACAGGGGCGAGGTGGCGGCCGCGGCGATCTCCGCGAAGGTCCGCCCGGCGAAGGTGCTCACCACGAGCGGGAGGCCGGCCGCGCCCGCGGCCCGCGCGGTGGCCGTCTCGCCGTCGGGGTGCATGAGCGTGTGGTAGGCCATGGGCGCCACGCCCACCGGCGCCCCCCACCGGCGCCCCAGGACCGTGGTGGACGGGTCGCACTCACCCGCCCCGGTCAGCACCCGGGGACTCAGCCGGGTGCGGTCGAACGCCGCCAGGTTGGCGGCGAGCGTCCGCTCCTCCCCGGCCCCGCCCTCGATGAAGTCCCAGACCGCCGGGTCCAGTCGGGTGCGCGCCCGCTCGGCGTACTCCTCGAGGGACAGCGGCGGCCGGGAGCCGCCGGAGGGGGCCGTGCGGCCGGTCACGAGGTGGCCGCCCGGGCGCGCTCGACGGCCTCGTACAGCGCGCGGATGTTGGAGCTTCCGAAGCCCTGGGCCCCGTGGCGCTGGATGAGTTCGAAGAACAGGGTGCGCCGCTCGTAGGGCGAGCGGGTGAAGAGCTGCAGCAGGTAGCCCCACTCGTCGCGGTCGGCGAGCACATTGGTCTTGCGCAGATCGGCGATCGCCTCGTCGAGGTTGTCGATCCGCTCGGCGAGGGCGTCGTAGTAGGTGCCGGGCGTCTGCAGGAACTCGATGCCCCGGCTCTCGAATTCGAGAACGGCCGGGATGATCTCGTCCACGAGGAACGCCAGGTGCTGCACCCCCGGGCCGCCGTTGCGCTCCAGGAATTCGTCGATCTGGCCCGGCTTCTTGGTGCTGTCGGGCTCGATGATGGTGAAGGTGATCCCGGCCGAGGGGCTGCGCACCACGATGGAGTCCATGGCCTGCTCGCCGACGGCGACGTATTCGCTGGAGTACTCCTCGAAGCCGAATCCGTCGATGTAGTAGCGGACCGTGTCGCGCAGGGTGCCGGCGTCCAGGCAGACCGCGATGTGGTCGAGCAGCCGGAGTTCGGTCGTGGTGCCGTCCTGGGCGGCGCGCTCCGGCGAGGAGATCCAGTCCCGGCCCGGGGGCAGCGCGTGCGGCTGGCCCGCGGTGCGCTTGAGGAGGGTGTGGCGGACGGCGCCGAAGCCGGAGACGGCGGGACCGGCCGGGTTGCCGGAGGTCAGATCGCGGGCGCCGGCGGCCAGGGCGCCTTCCCGGGCCGCGAGCGGGTCCTCGCAGGCGAAGGCGATGTCGGCGATGCCGTCACCGTGCGCGGCCAGGAAGTCGGCCGTGCCCGGTCCCGAGGTGATGAGGAGCTGGATGTCCTTCTGGCGGAGGAGTATCGAATCCAGCGCGCCGGTCCGGCACCGGGCCTTTTCCTGGAAACCCATGCTGGACACGAAATAGTCCGTGGTTTTCCGCTGATCGCTGGTGTAGATCTCGATGTACTCGACGTCATACGCGGTCACGATGTCCCCATCCGACGATTGCCTCGCCACACGTGTGTGCAACTCGTGGAATCGCACGCTACCGGCACGGGGGAGCGGTGCCATGGGCCGCCAAGAATTCTTCTATAGCCGGAAAGAGACGGGTGCGGCATTTATGCGGAAGGCGACGGAGGGGGTACCGCCAAGAAGGTCCGCCGACCGCGTCAATCGCCTCTTTTCGGGCGGTCGGCGGTGATCGTGAAGGCGGTCGGCGGACCCTGGCAACGGCTTATTCGATTCTCTTCATTTGAACGCTTTGCGGCGCACCGCGTATGCGTAGGTGACCGCGGCCAGCAGCGGCCCCCAGGCGAGCAGCGGCAGATAGGCGCTGACGAACACCCAGGCCCGCCAGCCGAGTTCGCCGACGTCATGGATGAGCGATCCGCGCCAGCCGCCGCCCCCGAACTCGCGGCCGTCCAGGGCGCGCCCCCGCAGTGAGAGGACCAGGGTCATGGTCCAGGTGACGGTGAGGGCCACCGCCCCGAGCGCGGCGGGAATGATCGCGGACAGCGGCCGTACGCGTTTCCCGGCGAGGAAGGGAACCCAGCGTGGCCACACCTCGCCCCAGGTGGTGACCAGCCCCACGGCGAGGAAGGCCAGCCCCTCGGCGATGATGGACAGGATGACGACGTAGATCTCCAGCGGCAGCCAGCCCGGCAACTGTCCCCGGCCGATGTCCACGTTCTTGGTGAGCGGAACACCGAAGGTGACCTGGGCGATGCGCCACAGCCCCGAGGGCAGCACGACCAACGGGATCAGAAAGGCCGCACGCCGGGCCCAGAGGGGCACCCCTTCGGCGGGAGTGCCGTGCAGCTTTCGATAGCCACGGGAAACGGCGGTCAGGATTCCGGACACGGGGCCCTCCAGTAAACACCGGGAAACATGCGTCCGTTGCCGGATCGCTGCCAGGATCATGGCATGGGGCACCCCGCGTCCGACTCCTCCCGCGGAGGCAAACCCACACGCCGTCGGGTGGAGCGCCCCTTCGCTCCCTCCTCCGTCCGGATGACCGCCGAGGAGTGGATGAACGACTTTCGAACGCCCTCCGAGGGAGCTCGATAGAAATCCTCGAAGTGCGCCGGGGAAGCGCGGAAAACACTGCTATCAACGGGTCGGAGACATCGTTCACCCACCCTGCGTCCGCGACATGCGGCACGGGCCGACCGAGAGGACCGGACAAATGGCCGAGGAGACCAGCCGGACGCCGGAGGTGCTGGGTGAGGACTTCATCCGCGACCCGTACCCGGTGTACGCCCGGCTCCGCGAGCGGACCCCGGTGGCGCGGGTCGTGCTCGGCGGGGCACCGATGTGGCTGGTGCTCCGCCATGAGGCGGCGCGCGCCGCGCTGACCGATCCGAAACTGCACAAGGACCCCGAGCGCTGTGCCCGGCTGGCCGCCAAGCACGCGGGCATCGACCCCGTCGAGCAGCCCGCCGCGAAGTCGCCCGGACAGCGGATGCTGGTGGAGCACATGCTGGGCATGGACCCGCCCCACCACACCCGGCTGCGCAAGCTGGTGGCCAAGGCGTTCACCGCACGGCAGATCCAGGCGCTGCGGCCGCGGATCGAGCACACGGTCGGTGCCCTGATCGAGGACATCGCCGGGCAGGGCGAGGTGGATCTGCTGAAGGTGTTCGCCTTCCCGCTGCCGCTCACCGTGATCTCCGAGATGATCGGCGTGCCCGAGGCCGACCAGGCCGCCTTCGGGGCGTGGTCCAACGCGCTGACCGTGGCCGTCCAGCCGCAGGAGATGCACCGCATCGCCGACGAGATGGCGGAGTACCTCACCGGGCTGATCGCCGCCAAGCGGGCCGCCCCGGCCGACGACCTGATCAGCGGGCTGATCCAGGCGCGGGACAACGAGGACCGGCTCAGCGAGAACGAGCTGGTGTCGATGGTCTTCCAGCTCCTGGTGGCCGGATACGAGACGACCGCGCATCTGATCGGCAACGGGATGCTGGCGCTGCTGCGCCACCCCGACCAGCTCGCCGCCCTGCGCGCGGACCGGTCGCTGCTGCGGGGCGCGGTCGAGGAGTTCTGCCGCTACGACAACTCGCTGCACCTGAACACGCTCTCGGTGACCACGGAACCGATGGAGATCGCCGGAGTCGCCGTCCCGGCCGACGAGTTCGTCATCGTCTCGCTCGGCGCGGCCAACCACGACCCCGAACGCTTCGAGGATCCCGAGCGGTTCGACATCCGCCGGGAGGCCGGCGGGCATCTGGCCTTCGGCCATGGCATCCACCACTGCATGGGCGCGCCTCTCGCACGGCTGCAGACCGAGATCGCCGTCGGCGCGCTCCTGGACCGCTTCGCGCGGATCGAACTGGCCGTGGCGCCGACGGAGTTGCGCCGCGAGATGAACCTGACCCGGGGGCTGGAGTCACTGCCCGTCCGGCTCGGCTGAGCGAGACGGACCGGACCGGCATACCGGCCGATGAAGAGGAGTCTGATGGATATCGCAATCTCCGCGGCTGGTCTGCGGAAGCGCTACGGCGACAACGAGGTGCTGGGCGGCATCGATCTGTCCGTCGAGGCCGGCACGGTCTACGGGCTCCTGGGCCCCAACGGCGCCGGCAAGACGACCACGGTGCGCACGCTGGCGACGTTGATCAAGCCCGATGAGGGCACCGCGACGGTGGCGGGCTACGACGTGCTGACCCAGGCCCACGAGGTGCGCCGCAGCATCGGGCTGACGGGTCAGTACGCCGCGCTGGACGGTGAGTTGACCGGGCGCGAGAACCTGGTGCTCATGGGCACCCTGCTGCACATGGGCCGCAAGCGGGCCCGTTCCCGCGCCGATGAGGTGCTGGAGATGTTCGACCTCACCGATGCCGCCGACCGGGTCGTCAAGACCTACTCGGGCGGTATGCGCCGCAGGCTGGACCTGGGCGCCAGCCTGACCGGGAGCCCGCCGGTGATCTTCCTGGACGAGCCGTCCACGGGTCTTGACCCGGTCAGCAGGAACGCGCTGTGGGACATGGTGCGCAAGCAGGTCGCCGCAGGGGTCACCGTGCTGCTGACCACCCAGTACCTGGAGGAGGCCGACCAGCTCTCCCACCGCATCGCGCTGATCGACAAGGGGCTGGTGGCGGCGGAGGGCACGCCCGACGAGCTGAAGAAGAAGGTCGGCGGCGAGCGGCTGGAGATCACCGTACGGACCACCGAGATGGTGGAGGCCGCCCGGGTCGCGCTGGCCCGGATCTCCGCACGGGGCTCCGCCCCGCCGGTCGTCGACGAGAGCGGGATGCGGGTGTCGATCGCGCTGGAGACCGGTATCGCCGGTGTCTCCGCGGCGGCGTCGGAGCTCCAGGGGGCCTCGGTGGAGGTGGTCGACTTCCTCGTACGGCGCCCCTCGCTGGACGACGTGTTCCTGGAGCTGACCGGAGCCGGACCCGAGGCCGAACTGGAGGCGACGAGCCGATGAGCACCTATGTCCTGAGCGACGCGTTCGCCCTGGCGGGCCGCCACATACGGCACCTGAAGCGGGCACCGCAGCGGATCCTCAGCATCACCCTGATGCCGATCATGTTCGTGTTCCTCTTCGGCTATCTCTTCGGCAGTTCGATGAGCGTGCCGGAGGGCGACTACCACGAGTACATCATGGCGGGCATCTTCACCCAGATGATGCTGGCCGGCGTCATCAACACCGGGGTGGGGGTGGCCGAGGACCTCTCCAACGGCCTGGTGGACCGGTTCCGTTCGCTGCCGATGAGCAGGGGCTCGGTGCTGCTCGGCCGGACCCTCTCCGATGTGCTGCTCAACGCGATCTCCTGTACCGCGATGCTCTCCGTCGGCCTGCTCATCGGCTGGCGCATCCACGGCGGACCGCTCAAGGCCCTCGCGGGCTTCGGGCTGTTGCTGCTGCTCGGTTACGCCACGGCGTGGCTCGGCGCGCTCATCGGGCTGCTGCTGCGCGATCCCCAGGCGGTCAACTCGGTGGCCATGGTGATCACCATGCCGCTCACCTTCCTTTCGGCGACCTTCTACCCGGCCCAGAACCTGCCGGGCTGGGTGCGTCCGGTGGCCGAGTGGAACCCGGTGACCACCCTGACCACCGGGATGCGTGAGCTGTGGGGCAACCCCACGGGGAACGGCGCCGATCCGGCGTTCCCGCTGCGGCATCCGGTGATGGCCTCGCTGATCATGGTGGTGGCCCTGCTGATCGTCGTGATCCCGCTGGCCAACCGGGCCTACGAGCGGGCCGCCGCGCGCTGAGCCGCGGCCGTAAGACGCCCAGGCCGAAGCCGAAGCCCGGACGACCGCTCTCGGTCGTCCGGGCTTCAGCCTGCCCCGCCGGGGGAGCGCCGCCGGGTCAGCTCCCCAGATGCGCACGCCAGGTGTCATGGAGGCGGGCCAGGTGCTCGAAGCCGCCGACCACCACATCGGTCGCCACACCGAAGTCCACCAGACAGGCGACCTCGTCCACCCCCGCGTCCTCGAGCTGCTTGAGCATCGCCATGCAGTCCTCGACCGTTCCGAACATCCCGCTCGTCTCGAAGTACCGGTCGAATGCCTGGGCCACCAGGAACTGACGGTCCTCCGGGCCCATGCTCTTCAGCTCCCGGGACATGTCCGCGCCCTGGGCGCCCGCCGCCTCGGCCGCCTTGATCAGCAGGTCGAAGGAGCTGGCCAGATAGCGGGAGAACGGCTCGCGCACGGTCTCCCGCACGGTGTCGCGGTCGGTGCCGACGAAGGTGTGCACCATCACGGCCACATGCCCCTGCCCGGCCGAGGCGGGCTGGTGCTCCCGGTACGCCCGGCGGTACTCGGCGATGCGCTGCGCGAGGACGTCGACCTCCTGGCCGAGCAGATGGGTGAGCATCCCCATCCCGTTCTCACCGGCCAGGGTGAACGTCGCCGGGGTGCCGCCGCTGGTCAGCCACATCGGCAGCGCGGGCTGGACGGGCGGCGGGAACATGGTCAGCTCCACCGTCTCGCCCGCCCCGTCGGTCAGGGACACGCTCTCCCGCCTCCAGAGCCGGCGGATGGTGTCGACCGTCTCCATCAGCCCGGACTTGCGGGTCTCGTAGTTCTCCGGGCGGAGCGCGAAGTCCGCGGCGTGCCAGCCCGAGGCGAGTGCCACCCCGGCCCGGCCGCCCGACAGGTTGTCGACGACCGACCACTCCTCGGCGATCCGCATCGGATGGTGCAGCGGCGCCACGACGCTTCCGGCGCGCACCGCGACCCGTTTGGTGACCGCCGCCACCGCGGCGCCCGTCACCGAGGGGTTCGGGTAGAGCCCGCCGAACGGATGGAAGTGGCGTTCGGGGGTCCACACCGCGGTGAAGCCGTTGTCATCGGCGAACCGGGCGCCGTCCAGCAGCAGCCGGTAGCGGTCGCGCTCCTCGGCATCGTTGTTGGCGAAGTAGAACAGACTGAAATCCATGAGTCCTCCGGAAAGCGAAAGAAAAGAGCCCGGGGCGCGCTGACGGCGGGTCCCGGGCGGTGATGCTGCTGTGCGCCGTTCAGAAACGCACCGGCAGGTCGATCATCGGGCGGACCATCAGTCCGGGCTGATAACGCACCTCCGAGGGGTGCACGGCCAGCCGGATGCCGGGAAAGCGTTCATAGACCCGTCGAATCGCCAACTCGGTCAGCGCCTTGGACATATGGGAGCCCAGGCAGTAGTGGATTCCGTATCCGAAGCTCACATGCGCGGGCTTGGGACGGGTGATGTCCAGCTCCGAGGGGCGCTCGGGGAAAGCGTGCGGATCGTGGTTCGCCCCGGCCAGCGAAATGATGACGATCTCGTCCTTGGGGATCTTCACCCCGCACAGCTCGACCGGCTCCAGTGTGACCCGCTGCAGGGAGTTGATCAGCGGGCTGGTGAACCGCAGCAGCTCCTCGACCGCGTTCGGCAGCAGACTCCAGTCGGCCCGGATCTTGTCGGCCTCGCCGGTATGGGTGAGCAGCGCCGCGAAGGAGCCGTTGAGCAGGCTGGTCGTGGTGTCGTTGCCGCCGGTCATCAGGGCGAACGCGGTGGACAGCGCCTCCGCGGCGGTCAGCCGCTTGTCCTCGTCGGCGTGGACCAGCGCGGAGATCAGATCGTCCTGCGGGGTCCGCTGCTTGGTGGCGATCAGCGCCTTGAGGTAGTCCGACAACTGCCGGGTGTGCTCGGCGATCATGCCCGTCGGATCGCTGGCGTCCACCCGGCGCAGGGTGTTCGTCCACACCAGGAACCGCGGCCAGTCGGCGTCGGGCACGCCCATGAGCTGCGCGATGGTGATGATCGGAAGCGGTTCGTTGAGCCCGGAGATCAGGTCCCGGTTGTCCGTTCGCACCATCTCGTCGAGCAGGTCGTCGACCACCTTCTCCCAGCGGTCGCGCAGCCCCCTGACCCGCTTGGGGGTGAAGGCGAAGGTGAGCGCCTTGCGCAGCGGGGTGTGGCGCGGCGGATCGGAGTTGGCCAGATGGTTGCTGATCTCGTCGGCGGGCTTGATCTCCTGGCCGAGCTGCCTGCCCAGCGCCGCGTAGAGCTTGCCGATGTCCCGGCCGAGCCGGGGGTCGGAGAGCGCGTCGCGGACGTCGTCGTAGCGGCTCACCACCCAGGCCCGCACCCCGTCCGGGGTCTCCACCCGGCACACCGGCTGTTCCGCGCGCAGTTGGGCGAGGAAGGGATAGGGGTCCTGTGTGTACTCGTCGCTGAACATCCAATAGCGGGACAGCGTGCCGGTGTTGGTCACCAGTACTCCCTGAAGTCGCGGTGCGGGTAGCGGGCCCGCGGGCGCTTGACGGCACGCGGCCGAACCGATGACAGCACGGCCGGACCCGACCGGTCAGCGGCAGTGCGAATTCTTCGAAGTGGCCTGCTTCCGCACCGCGCGACGCGCAAAACGAAGTTTTTGCAGCGCCGTTGCCGGGTGGACCGGCCGGAGATGAAACTCGGCGATCCAGGCTGGTGGCAGGCGACCGAGCCCTTTGTCGGCGACCCCGGAATGACGAGTGGAGATTTCCATAATGACGCGAGCAGCCATCGACGACGTCCTTCCGCTGTGGCCACTGCAGGAAGGCCTGCTGTTCCAGACCCTGTACGGGGAGCAGAAACTCGATGTCTACGTCGCCCAGATCCTGATCGACCTCGACGGCCCCCTGGACGCCGGGGCCATGCGCGACTCGGTGGCCACTTTGCTGCGCCGGCACCCCAATCTGCGGGCCAGTTTCCGGTACGAGAAGCTGAGCCGGCCGGTGCAGGTGATTCCGCGGGAAGTCCCGGTGCCCTGGCGGGAGTTCGACCTCACCGGGCTCGACGAGCCGGCCCAGGAGCGGGAGCTGGAGCGGCTCGCCGCCGAAGAGGCGGCGCACCGGTTCGACCTGGGGACCGGGCCGTTGCTGCGCTTCACGCTGATCAAGCTGGGCCCGCGCACCAGCCGGCTGATGTTCAACTCGCATCACATCCTGCTCGACGGGTGGTCCACCGCCCAGCTCATGTTCGAGCTCTTCGAGATCTACCACCGTCGCGGCGACGGCTCGGGGCTGCCGCCGGTGACGCCGTACCGCGAATGCCTGAGCTGGCTGGAACGGCAGGACCGGGCGGCGGCGGAGAACGCCTGGCGCACCGTGCTCGCTGAGGTGGAGGAGCCCACGCTGATCGCGCCCGGCGACACCGGGGCGCGGATCGCGCCGGCCGAGCAGGTCATCACCATGCCCGATGAGCTGGCCGCCCGGGTGCGGGAGACCGCCCGGCGCAACGACCTCACGCTGAGCGCGGTGTTCCAGGGCTGCTGGGCGCTTCTGCTGGGGCAGCTGACCGGCCGTGACGACGTGGTGTTCGGCTCGACCGTATCGGTGCGCCCCGCCGAGCTGGCCGGCGCGGACCAGATGGTCGGCCTGTTCATCAACTCGGTGCCCGTCCGGGTGCGGGTGCGCCCGCAGGAGAGCCTGCTGTCCCTGCTGACCGGGGTGCAGCGGCAGGCGGCCGGAATGGTGGAACACCACCACCTCAGCCTCCCGGACATCCAGCGGGCCGCCGGGCACGGCACCCTGTTCGACACGCTCACCGTCACCGAGAACTACCCCATGGGCGGGGACGACCTGCCCGAGCTGCCCGGTGACCTCACGCTGACGGGCGCCAAGGGCACCGATGCCAACCACTACCCGCTGAGCATCGCGGCGCTGCCGGGCGACGGGCTGCGGCTGCACTTCGGCTACCGGCAGGAGATCTTCACCCGCGAGGACATCGAGGTGCTCGGCGAGCGCTTCCGCAGCCTCTTCGCGGCCTTCGCGGCCGACCCGGAGCAACTGATCGGCCGACTGCCCCTGCTGAGCGACGCCGAGGCGAGGCGCATGCTCGCCCTGGGCATGCCCGCACAGCCGCTGCCGGGCGGTGACGTCATCCCCGCGCTCTTCGCCGAACAGGTACGGCGGCATCCGGACGCCGTCGCCCTGGTCCACGAGGACACCACCCTCTCCTACGCCGAACTGGACCGCCGCGCCAACCGCCTGGCCCGCACCCTGATCGAGCGGGGCGCGGGGCCGGAGCGGGTCGTCGCGCTCGCCCTGGGGCGCTCCCCCGAACTGGTCGTCGCGATGCTGGCGGTGCTCAAGGCGGGCGCGGCCTACCTGCCGGTGGACATTTCCTATCCGGCCGACCGGATCGCCTATCTGCTCACCGACTCCGACCCGGCGCTGGTCCTGGCCACCTCCGCGTCGGCAGAGGTGATTCCGGACGTCTGCGCCGCGCCGCGGGTGCTGCTGGACGACCCGGCCACCGTCCGCGAGACCGACGCGAGGCCGGACACCGATATCGAGCCGGGCGAGCGGCGGGGGGCGACGACGTCCGCCAACCCCGCCTACGTCATCTACACCTCCGGATCCACCGGCCGTCCGAAGGGCGTCATGGTGACGCACTCCGGTCTCGCCGGTCTGGTCGCCACCAACGTCGAGCGGTTCGACGTGGGGCCCGGCAGCCGGGTGCTGCAGTTCTCCTCACCCAGCTTCGACGCCGCCGTCTGGGAGACCTACACCGCCCTGCTCACCGGCGCCACGCTGGTGGTCGCCCCCGCCGAACGGCTGCGGCCCGGCCGGGCGCTGGTCGAGCTGGTCGCCGAGCACCAGGTCACGCACGCGCTCATCCCGCCCGCCGCGCTGGCCGTGCTCACCGAGGGCGATCTGCCGTCGATACGCCTGCTGGTGGTCGGCGGTGAGGCGTCCGCGCCGGAGCTGGTCCAGGCGTGGTCCGGCGACCGGACGATGATCAACGCCTATGGGCCGACCGAGAGCACCGTCTGCGTCACCCTCAGCGAGCCGCTCTCCGGCGCGGTGGCGCCGCCCATGGGCACCGCCCTCGGCACCGCGCGGCTGCGGGTGCTCGACGGTGCGCTGCGGCCGGTGCCGCCCGGTGTCACCGGGGAGCTGTACGTCTCCGGCCCCTGCCTGGCACGCGGTTATCTGAACCGGCCCGGTGTGACCGCCGAGCGCTTCGTCGCCGATCCGTTCGCGGGCGGCGGCGAACGGATGTACCGCACCGGTGACCTGGTGTGCTGGAACACCGAGGGCGAGCAGCCCGTGCTGGAGTTCGCCGGCCGGGCCGACGACCAGGTCAAGATCCGCGGATTCCGGATCGAGTTGGGGGAGATCGAGTCGGTCCTGGCCGCGCACGAGCGGATCGACCGTGCGGTGGTCGTGGTGCGTGAGCCGACCCCGGGCGACAAGCGGCTCGTCGCCTATCTGGTGCCGGTGGGCGGTGGAGAGGTGCCCACCCCCACCGTGCTGCGCGAACACGTGGGCGCCGCGCTGCCCGAGTACATGGTGCCCGGCGCGTTCGTCGCCCTGGACGCCCTGCCGCTGACCCCCAACGGCAAACTGGACCGCAAGGCGCTGCCCGAGCCCGGCGCGGCCGGGCCGGCCGGGCGCGGGCCGCGCACCCCGCAGGAGGAGATCCTGTGCGCGCTCTTCGCCGAACTGCTCGGCGTGGCCGAGGTAGGGGTGGACGACGACTTCTTCGACCTCGGCGGCCACTCGCTGCTGGCCACCCGGCTGGTCACCAGGACCCGCGCGGTCTTCGGCGAGGAGCTGTCGCTGCGCGCCGTGTTCGAGACGGCCACGCCTGCCGGGATAGCCCGCCGGCTGCACGAGGCCGTGGACGGCCGGCCCGCGCTGGAGGCCGGGCCGCGTCCCGAGCGGGTACCGCTGTCCTTCGCCCAGCGTCGGCTGTGGTTCCTGGACCGGTTCGACGGCGCCAAGCCGATCTACAACGTCCCGCTCACCGTGCGGCTGACCGGTGAACTGGACCTGGACGCGCTGCGCCATGCCTTCCAGGACGTCCTTGCCAGGCACGAGAGCCTGCGGACGGTGTTCCCGGACGTGGACGGCGACCCGTATCAGCGGGTGCTGGATCCCGCGGAGGCCGAGCTCGACCTGTCCCTGGTGGATCTGAGCGCGGCACCCGAGCGGCTGGACGAGGCACTGAAGGAGGAGGCGACCGCCGGGTTCCGGCTGGCCGGTGAACTCCCGCTGCGGGTGCGCGTCTTCCGCACCGGCGACCGTACGTACGTCCTGCTCGTGGTGATGCACCACATCGTCGGGGACGGCTGGTCGCTGGGCGTCTTCGGCCACGACGTCTCGCTCGCCTACGCGGCCAGGCTGAAGGACGCCGCGCCGTCGTGGGAGCCGCTGCCCGTGCAGTACGCGGACTACACGCTGTGGCAGCAGCGCGTACTGGGCGAGGAGGCGGACGAGAACAGCGCGATCGCCCAGCAGTTCGCCTACTGGTCGGATGCCCTGGCCGGGATCCCCGACGAGCTCAACCTCCCGGTGGACCGGTCGCGCCCCGCGGTGGCGAGCTACGCGGGCGACACCGTGACGTTCCACCTCCCCGAGGAGCTGCACAAGCGGCTGCTCACCATCGCCCGTACCTCCCAGGCCAGCCTGTTCATGGTGGCCCAGGCCGGTCTTTCGGTGCTGTTGTCGCGGTCCGGTGCGGGCACCGACATCCCCATCGGCACGCCGATCGCCGGTCGTACCGACGACGCCCTCGACGGACTGGTCGGGTTCTTCCTCAACACGCTGGTGCTGCGCACCGACACCTCCGGCAACCCGACCTTCCGCGAACTGGTCCAGCGGGTGCGGGAGACCGACCTGGCCGCGTACGCCAACCAGGACGTGCCGTTCGAGCGCCTGGTCGAGCAGCTCAACCCCGAGCGCTCCCTCGCGCGCCACCCGCTGTTCCAGGTGATGTTCACCGTGCAGAACAACCGCCCGGCCGAGCTTTCGCTGCCGGGCCTGCGGGTGGACCAGTACGACCACCTCGGCGACATGGCCAAGTTCGACCTGTTCGTCGGGCTGACCGAGCGGCGCACACCCGACGGCGCACCGGACGGTCTGGACGGGTGGATGGAGTACAGCACCGATCTGTTCGACCGGGAGACGGTCCAGCGGCTCGTCGACCGTCTGATCCGGGTGCTGGCCGGGGCGGCCGAGGACCCCAAGCGGCCGATCGGCTCCCTGGACCTGCTCGACCCGATCGAGCGGCACCGCCAGCTGACCACCTACAACGACACCGCGCACCAGTTCGACGGGGCCTTCCTCCCGGAACTGCTCGAGCGGCAGGCGCATGCGCTGCCGGACGCCCCGGCCGTGGTGCACGGCGACACGGTGATGTCGTACGCCGAGCTGAATGCGGCGGCGAACCGGCTGGCACATCTGCTCATCTCACGGGGCACCGGACCGGAGGACACGGTCGGCATCGCGCTGCCGCGCTCGGCGGAGCTGCTGGTGGCGGTGTGCGCGGTGCTCAAGACCGGAGCGGCCTATCTGCCCATCGACCCGGAGTACCCGGCCGAGCGCGTCTCCTTCATGCTGGCCGACGCCGCGCCCTCGGTGGTGCTGACCCGGACCGGGGTGCTGCCGGGCGGTCACCGGGCCCCGGTCCTCGCCCTCGACACACCGGAGACCGCCGCCCTCCTGGCCGGGCAGGCCGACACCGACCCCACCGACGCGGATCGCGTCCGTCCGCTCCACCCGGCCGCCCCGGTCTACGTCATCTACACCTCCGGCTCCACCGGCCGCCCCAAGGGCGTCGTGATGCCCGCGGGCGCCATGGCCAACCTGGTCGCCTGGCACCACGGTGAGATCGGCGGCGGCGCCGGGACGCGGGTCGCGCAGTTCACCGCGATCAGCTTCGACGTCTCCGCCCAGGAGATCCTGACCACCCTGCTCACCGGCAAGACGCTGGTGGTCCCGGACGACGCGGTGCGCCGTGACGCCGCCGCCCTCACCCGGTGGCTGGAGGAGCACCGGATCAACGAGCTGTACGCCCCCAACCTGGTGGTGGACGCCGTCGCGGAGGCCGCCTTCGAGGGCGGTGTCGCCCTCGGCGAGCTGCGAGTGATCGCCCAGGCGGGCGAGGCGCTGGCGCTCACCCCGAGGCTGCGCGCCTTCAGCGCCGAACGCCCGTGGCTGCGGCTGCACAACCACTACGGCCCCACCGAGAGCCATGTGATCACCGGTACCACGCTGCCCGCCGACCCCGCGGACTGGCCCGCCGCGGCGCCCATCGGCCGCCCGGTGTGGAACGCCCGGGTCTATGTGCTGGACGACGCGCTCGGCCCGGTGCCCGCGGGGGTCGTCGGGGAGCTGTACCTGGCCGGCACCGGGCTGGCCCGCGGCTATCTGAAGCGGCCCGGCCTCACCGCGGAGCGCTTCGTCGCCGACCCCTTCGGCCCGGCCGGGTCCCGGCTGTACCGCACCGGTGACCTGGTGCGCTGGGACAAGGACGGACAACTGCGGTTCGTGGGGCGGGCCGACCACCAGGTCAAGGTGCGCGGATTCCGCATCGAGCTCGGCGAGATCGAGACGGCGCTGGCCGCCCACCCCGACGTCGCCTCGGTGGCCGTCCTGGCCCGGCAGGACCGGCCCGGGGCTCACCAACTGGTCGGCTACCTGGTCCCGATGGCCGGCCGGACCGCCCCGGCCCCGGCCGAACTGCGCAAGCATCTGGCCACCACCCTGCCCGAGTACATGGTGCCCAGCGCGTTCGTCGCCCTGGACACGCTGCCGCTGACCCCCAACGGCAAGCTGGACCGCCGGGCGCTGCCCGCGCCGGTACGGGAGGACGCCGAGCGGCGGGAGCCGGCCACCCCGCAGGAGGCCGCGCTGTGCGGGCTGTTCGCCGAGGTGCTCGGGGTGCCCGAGGCCGGGGTGGACGACAACTTCTTCGACCTCGGCGGTCATTCGCTGCTCGCCACCCGGCTGACCAGCCGGATCCGTACGACCCTGGGCGCGGAGCTCAGTGTGCGCGACCTGTTCGAGTCGCCGACGCCCGCCGGCCTTGCCGGGCTGATCGGCGACGCGGGCGGGGCGCGGCGCGCGGTGACCGCGCGGGAGCGGCCCGAGGCGGTGCCGCTGTCCTTCGCCCAGCGCAGGCTGTGGTTCCTGGGCCGGTTCGAGGGGCCCAGCGCCACCTACAACCTGCCGATGGCCCTGCGGCTGACGGGTGAGCTGGACCGGGAGGCGCTGCGCGCGGCGCTGGCCGATGTGGTCGCCCGCCACGAGAGCCTGCGCACCGTCTTCCCGGAGGTGGCCGGCCGCCCCCGCCAGGTGGTGCTGGACGTGGTGCCCGAGCTGCCGGTGGCCGAGGTCACCGAGGCCGGTCTGGAGGCGGCGCTCGCCGAGGCCGCCGGGTACGCGTTCGACATCGCCACCGAGATCCCGGTACGGGGGCGGCTGTTCGCGCTCAGCCCGACCGAGCATGTGCTGGCGCTGGTGGTCCATCACATCGCGGGCGACGGCTGGTCCATGGCCCCGCTGGGCCGCGATCTGTCCGCCGCCTACGCGGCCCGCAGCGCGGGCCGGGCCCCGGAGTTCACCCCGCTGCCCGTGCAGTACGCCGACTACACGCTGTGGCAGCACGAGGTGCTGGGCAGCGAGGACGACCCGGACAGCACCATCTCCCGGCAGGCCGCGTTCTGGCGGTCGGCCCTGGAAGGGGCGCCGGAGGAGCTGGCGCTGCCCGCCGACCACCGCCGTGCGCCGGCCATCAGCTACCGCGGCGATATGGTCACCTTCCGCTTCGATGCCGAGGTGCACCGCGGCCTGCGCGACCTGGCCATGGAGCACCGGGCCAGCCTCTTCATGGCCGTACAGGCCGGTCTGGCCGCGCTGCTCAGCAGGCTCGGCGCGGGCACCGACATCCCGCTCGGCACGGCGATCGCGGGCCGCACCGACGACGCCCTGGACGACCTGGTCGGCTTCTTCGTCAACACACTGGTGCTGCGCACCGATGTCTCCGGCGACCCGACCTTCGCCGAGCTGCTGGAGCGGGTGCGGGAGACCGACCTGGCCGCGTACGCCCACCAGGACCTGCCGTTCGAGCGGCTGGTCGAGCTGATCAACCCCGAGCGCTCGGCGTCCCGGCATCCGCTGTTCCAGGTGATGCTGGCGTTCCAGAACACCGCCGAGGGCAGGGTCGAACTGCCCGGGGTGGTCGCGGGGCCGCAGCCGATCGGCCACGACGTGGCCAAGTTCGACCTGTCCTTCACCCTGTCGGAGACCCACCGGGACGACGGCGCGCCCGCGGGGATCGAGGGGGCGCTCACCTACAGCACCGACCTGTTCGAACGGGACACGGTGCGGATGCTGGTGGACCGGCTGGCGCGGCTGCTGGCCGCCGCCGTCGCGGATCCGTCCGCACCGGTGGACGGGCTGGACGTGCTGCTGCCCGGGGAGCGCCACCGGATCGTCGAGGAGTGGAACGACGCCGCGGTCCGTGAGGTGCCCCCGGCCACCATGGCGGAGCTGTTCGCCGGGTGGGTGGCCCGCACCCCGGACGCACCGGCCCTGCTCACCGAGGAAGGGACCTGGACCTTCGCCGACCTCGACGCGAGGGCCGAGCGGATCGCCCGGGCGCTGGCCGCGCGGGGAGCGGGACCGGAGAAGCTGGTGGCGGTGGCACTGCCGCGGTCGCCGGAGCTGATCGTCTCGCTGCTCGCGGTGGTGCGGGCGGGGGCGGCCTATCTGCCGATCAACCCGGAACTGCCGGGCGACCGCATCGGGTACATGCTCGACGACGCCGAGCCCGCCCTGCTGCTGACCTCCGGCGCCGTCGCCGGACGGCTGCCGCGGACCACCGTGCCCACGGCGCTGTTCGACGCGCTGGACGCGGCGGAGCCCTCTGATACGGCCGACGCGTCCGTGCCCGCCGTTGCCCTGTCGCCCCAGCACCCCGCCTACGTCATCTACACCTCCGGATCGACCGGCCGGCCCAAGGGCGTGACCGTGACCCACGCCGGAGTGGCGCAGCTCTGCGCGACGCTGGTGGAGCGGGCGGGCGTCGGCCCGGGCGCCCGGGTGCCGCAGCTCGCCTCGGCCAGCTTCGACGCGGCGTTCCTGGAGCTGGCCATGAGCCTGCTGGTGGGCGGCGCGCTGGTGGTCGTCCCGGCCGACCGGCCCACCGCCGGACAGGCGTATCTCGACCTGTGCGCCGAGTACGGCGTCACCCACGCCTTCATCACCCCCGCCTCCCTGGCCGCGCTGCCCGAAGGCGGGCTGCCCGAGGGCATGGAGATCGTCGTCGGCGGTGAGTCCTTCGGACCGGAGCTGATCGGCCGGTGGCGGGACACGGTGCGGATGCACAATGTGTACGGCCCGACCGAGACCACCTGTGTGGCGGCGATGAGCGGGCTGCTGACCGACGACGCCGTACCGGCGCTCGGCGCGCCCGTCGCCGACTCGCGGCTGCATGTGCTGGACGAGCGGCTACGCCCGGTACCGCTCGGCTGCGTGGGCGAGTTGCACATCGCGGGCGTCTCGCTGGCCCGCGGCTATCTGGGCCGCCCCGGGCTGACCGCCGAGCGCTATGTGGCCGACCCGTTCGGGCCGCCCGGATCGCGGATGTACCGCTCCGGCGACCTGGTGCGCCGACGCGCCGACGGCGAGCTGGAGTTCGTCGGGCGCACCGACGACCAGGTGAAGCTGCGCGGGCTGCGGATCGAGCTGGGCGAGATCACCGCGGCCGTCTCGGACCACCCCGATGTGCACCGCGCCACCACCATCGTGCGCGAGGACCGCCCGGGGGTGCGGCTGCTGACGGCCTATGTGGTGCCCACCGCAGGGGCGGGCGACCTCGACATCGACGCACTGCGGGCCGGGCTGGCGCGACGGCTGCCCGACTACATGGTTCCGGCGGCGTTCGTGACGCTCGACACGCTTCCGCTGACCACCAGCGGAAAGATCGACCGCAAGGCGCTGCCCGCACCGGAGCAGGGCGGCACCTCCCGTGCGCCGAGCGGCGCCCGTGAGGAGACCCTGCGCGGGCTGGTCGCGGAGGTGCTGGGGCTCGGGGTCGAGGAAGTCGGCGTCGACGACAGCTTCTTCTACCTGGGCGGCGACAGCATCGTCTCGATCCAGCTGGTGGCCAGGGCGCGCGCCGCGGGTCTGGTCTTCACCCCGAAGGACGTCTTCCGCCACCAGACGGTCGCGGCCCTCGCGGCCGCCGCGGGGACCGTCCCCGAGGCCGAGGCGGAGGACCCGGACGCCGGTATCGGGGAGATCCCCGCGATCCCGATCCTGCACTGGCTCAGCGAGCGGAACGGGCCCATCGACCGGTTCCACCAGTCGATGCTGCTGCAGACGCCCGCAGAGCTGGACCTGGACCGGCTGGTCACCGCCGTGCAGACGCTGCTGGACCACCACGACGCCCTGCGGGCGCGGCTGAACCGGACCGAAGGGGAATGGTCGCTGGAGGTGGCGGCCCGCGGCGCGGTCCGCGCGGCGGACCTGATCCGGCGGGTCGACCTCACCGGCCTGGACGACGCGGCGCGGAGCGCCCGCCTCGCCGAGCAGAGCGACGCGGCGGTGGGCCGGCTCGCCCCCGAGGACGGCACGATGGCCCAGTTCGTGTGGTTCGACGCCGGGCCCGGTGAGCGCGGCAGGCTGTGGTTCTCGCTGCACCACCTCGTCGTCGACGGCGTCTCCTGGCGGATCCTGCTGCCGGACCTGGCACGGGCCTGGGAGGTGGTACGGGACGGGCGCACCCCCGAACTCGACCCGGTGGGCACGTCCTTGCGCCGCTGGTCGCGGACGCTGGCCGAGGAAGCCGTGACGCCGGAGCGGATCGCCGAACTCCCGGTCTGGCGCGGCCGCCTCGCCCAGGCCCCGGAGCCACTGGCCGAGCTGACCGTCGACCCGTCCCGGGACCTCACCCGCACGCAGCGCGCGATCACCATGGCGCTGTCCGCGGACACCACCCGGACCCTGCTCACCCGGCTGCCCGAGATGTTCCGCGCGTCGGTCAACGACGTGCTGCTCACCGGGCTGACCCTGGCGGTGGCCGACTGGCGCCGCCGGCACTTCGGCGGGGCCGCGGGCGGGCTGCTGGTGGCGCTCGAGGGCCACGGCCGCGAGGAGATCGCCGAGCACACCGAACTGTCCCGTACGGTCGGCTGGCTCACCAGCATGTACCCGCTGTTCCTGGACCCCGGGCGGATCGACTGGGGCGAGGTGTGGACCGGCGGGGCGACCGTCGGCGACGTCCTCGCCCGGATCAAGGAGCAGCTGCGCCAGGTGCCCGACAACGGCGTCGGCTACGGCCTGCTGCGCCATCTCAACCCGGACACCGCGCCCTCGCTGCGGGGCCTGGCCGAGCCGCAGATCGGGTTCAACTACCTGGGGCGGTTCAACTCCTCGGGCACGCCCGAGGCCGCCGACTGGGCGCTCGCCCCCGAAGCCGGCGCGGTCGGCGGCGAGGATCCGGACATGCCGGTCGCCCACGCGCTGGAGGTCACCGCGTCCACCCAGGACCGCCCGGAAGGACCCGAGCTGTCGGTGCTCTGGCAGTGGCCCTCGGCGCTGCTGGAGGAGGCCGTGGTGCGGGACCTCGCGGAGGCGTGGATCCGGGCGCTGGAGGCGCTGGCCCGCCATGCCGACACCCCGCAGGGCGTCCGCCACACTCCGTCCGACATGGATCTGATCGAGGTCAGCCAGGACGAGTTGGACCAGCTCGCGAGCGAACTGGACAACTGGCAGTAGCCCACTTCGGAGTTGTTTATGTGCGGCTTTCGCCGGGCCGCAGCGCCATTACGGTCGGATCGGCGGGCCTCGCCGACGGGCGAGAAGGGCCCCGCCGATCCGCCTGCGCACTCGTCACACATCGCATCACGAAGACGCCCAGGGAGCCTGTGCAGTGAAGCAGACACGTATCGAGGACCTTCTGCCTTTGTCGCCGCTCCAGGAAGGGCTGCTCTTCCACGCGCAGTACTCCGAGGACGCGGACGCGCTCGACGTCTACACGGTGCAGCTGGCGGTGAGGATCCAGGGCCCGGTGGACGCCCCGGCGGTGCGCCGCGCGGCGGCCACCCTGATACGGCGGCATGCGAGCCTGCGCGCGGGATTCCGGCGTCGCACGACCGGCGACCCGATGCAGGTGATCCTCCGGGACCTCGAACTCCCGTTGACCGAGCTGGACTTCAGTGATGTCTCCGAGGAGGAGCAGCGGGCGAAGGTCCGGGAGTTCGCCGCCGGGGACCGCAAGCGGCGCTTCGACATGGAGCGGCCGCCGCTGCTGCGGGTCACCATGATCAAGGTCGCGGCCGACGCCTTCTGGCTGGTGCTCACCGCCCACCACATCCTGCTGGACGGCTGGTCCGCCCCGCTGGTGATGCAGGAGCTGTTCCAGCACTACCGCGCGGGCGGCGAGGACACCACCCTGCCGCCGGTCACCCCCTACCGCACCTATCTCGCCTGGCTGTCCCGGCAGGACAAGGCCGCGGCGAAGCGGGCCTGGCAGGAGGCGCTCGCGGGGGTGGACTCGGCCACGCTCCTGGTGCCCGACGCCGGCCCCGGAGCCGAGGTGCTGCCCGAGGACCTGGTCGCCGAGGTGCCCGCGGACCTCACCGCCCGGCTCGGCGAGCTCGCCCGCTCCGCCGGTGTCACCCTGAACACGCTGGTGCAGAGCGCCTGGGGCGTCCTGATCGGCCGGCTGACCGGCCGCGGCGATGTGGTGTTCGGCGCCACCGTCTCCGGGCGCCCGGCGGACATCCCCGGGGTGGAGTCCATGGTGGGGCTGTTCATCAACACCCTGCCGGTCCGGGTGCGGGTGGACCACGGCGCCCCCTGGACCGAGCTGCTGACGGCGGTCCAGCGACAGCAGGCCGCGCTGCTGGACCACCACCACCTGCCGCTGTCCGCCGTACAGGAGTCCACGCCGGTCACCGGTGAACTCTTCGACACCCTCGTCGTCTTCGAGAACTACCCGCTGGACTCCGACGGCATCACCGAGCCCATCGACGGGCCGCGGATCACCGACATCACCGGCCAGGACGCCACCCACTACGCGCTCACCCTGTTCCCGACCCCCGGCCCCACGCTGCGGCTGCGCCTGGGATACCGGCCCGATCTGTACCCGGCCGAGCGGGCGCGGGCCCTGCTGGACGGCTTCTGCCGGATGCTGGAGCGGATCGAGGCGGACCCGTCCCTTCCGGTGGGCCGCACCGAAGTGCTCGCGCCCGAACTGCTGCGCACCGTCCTGAACGGCTGGAACGAGCCCGACGCCGGAGCCCCGGACACCTCGGTGCCCGAACTGTTCGAGGCCGCGGTGGCCGCCGACCCGGCGGCGGTGGCCCTGGTCGCGGACGGGGCCGAGGTGTCCTACGGCGAGCTGGACGCCCGCGCCAACCGGCTGGCCCGGCTGCTGTCCGGGCTCGGCGTCGGCCCCGAGACGCGGGTGGCGGTGGCGCTGCCGCGCGGGGCGGACCTGGTGGCCACCCTGCTCGCGGTGGGGAAGACCGGCGGCGCGTACATCCCGCTGGACCCCGAATACCCGGCCGAGCGCGTCGAGTACATCATGACCGACGCCGCGCCCGCGGTGGTGGTGACCGACTCCTCGGTGACCTCGGTGCCCGCGGCCGGTGGCGCGACGCGGGTACTGCTGGACGACCCCGCGGTCCGCGACCGGCTGGCCGCCCTGTCCGGCGAGGCCCCGGGGCTCGCCCCGGTGGCGGGGGACCACCCCGCGTACACCATCTACACATCGGGTTCCACGGGCCGGCCCAAGGGCGTCGTGGTCACCCGGGACAACCTCACCAACTTCGTCCAGGACATGCGGGACCGGTTCGCCCTGCGGCCCGGGGACCGGCTGGCCGCGGTGACCACCATCGCCTTCGACATCGCGGGCCTGGAGCTGTACACCCCGCTGGTGTCCGGCGCCGGGGTGGTCCTGGCCACCCGGGACGAGGTGATCGACGTCCCCAGGCTGGCCGCGCTGCTGAAGAGCACCGGCGCCTCGGTCATGCAGGCGACCCCCACCCTGTGGCAGGCGCTGGTGTCCCAGCACCCCGAGGCGCTCTCCGGGCTGCGGGTGCTGGTCGGCGGCGAGGCGCTGCCCGCCGGGCTCGCCTCCCGGCTGTGCGAACTCGGCTCCGAGGTGACGAACCTCTACGGCCCCACCGAGACCACCATATGGTCGACCGCCGCCCGCCTCGCCGGGCCCGACGGCAGTGGGACGCCGAGCACCACACCGGGCGCACCGAGCACAACACCGGCCAGTGCGCCAGTGATCGGCAGGCCCATCGCGAGCACCCAGGTCTATGTCCTGGACGCCGGGCTGTCACCGGCCCCGCCCGGGGTCCTCGGCGACCTCTACATCGCCGGGCGGGGCGTGGCGCGCGGCTACGCGGGCCGTCCGGACCTGACCGCGGAGCGGTTCGTCGCCTGCCCCTTCGGCGCGCCCGGCACCCGGATGTACCGAACCGGTGACGTGGCCCGGTGGACGGACGACGGGGAGCTGGAGTTCGCCGGCCGCACCGACGACCAGGTCAAGGTGCGCGGCTTCCGCATCGAGCTGGGCGAGATCGAGACCGTGCTCGCCGAACTGCCCGAGGTCGCCCAGGCGGCGGTCGTGGCCCGCGAGGCCGGGTCGGGTGAGCAGCGGCTGGTGGCATACGTCGTCGCGGCCCCGGGCGCGGCGGTGCCGGTGCCCGCGCTGCGCCGGGCCGTCACCGCGCGGCTGCCGGAGTACATGATGCCCTCGGCGTTCATGGTGCTGGACGCGCTGCCGCTGACCCCCAACGGCAAGACCGACCGCAAGGCGCTGCCCGCGCCCGACTTCGGCGAGCTGTCCACCGGTGCCGCCCCGCGCACCCCGCAGGAGGAGATCCTGTGCGGGCTGTTCATGGAGACGCTGGACCTGGACGCGGTCGGCATCCACGACGACTTCTTCGAGCTGGGCGGGCATTCGCTGCACGCCACCCGGCTGGTCAGCCGGGCCCGGGCGGCCTTCGCCGTGGAGCTGCCGCTGCGGGTCCTGTGGGAGGCCCCCACGGTGGCCCGGCTGGCGGCCCGGCTGCGCGGCGCCGACGCGGCCCGGCCGCCGGTGCGCGCGGTGGAGCGGCCCGAGCGGATCCCGCTGTCCTACGCACAGCGCCGGCTGTGGTTCCTCAACCGGTTCGAGCACGGCGCCGCGGCCCACAACATCAGCATCGGCCTGCGGCTGAGGGGACGGCTGGACCAGGAGGCGCTGCGGGCGGCCGTCCGCGACGTCACGGCCCGGCACGAGACGCTGCGCACGATCTTCCCCGAGACCGACGGGGCGGCCCGGCAGCTGATCCTGAGCCCGGAGCGGGGGGCGACCGACCTGGTCGTCACCGCCGTGGACGAGCGGGACCTGGACACGGCGATCGCGGAGCAGGCGGCGCGCGACTTCGACCTGGCGACCGAGACTCCGCTGCGGGTGACCCTGTTCCGGATCGGCCCGGAGGACCACGTCCTGCTGCTGCTCCTCCACCACATCGCGGGCGACGGCTGGTCGGTCGGCCCGCTGGCCGGCGATCTCACCGCCGCCTATCTGGCCAGGGCACAGGGAGCGGCACCGGGCTGGGAGCCGCCGACCGCCCAGTACGCCGACTACACGATGTGGAACTACGAGGTGCTCGGCGAGGAGGACGATCCACAGAGCCCGGTCGCCCAGCAGCTCGACTTCTGGCGCAAGCGGCTGGAGGGCATCCCCGATGTGCTGGCGCTGCCGACGGACCGCCCGCGGCCCCCGGAGGCGGACTACACCGCCGAGACGGTCGAGATGGACATCTCCCCGGAGCTGCACCGGGCGCTGACCGTCGTCGCGCGGAAGACCGGGACCAGCCTCTTCATGGTGCTCCAGGCCGGTCTGGCCTCGCTGCTTTCGGCGCTCGGCGCGGGCTCCGACATCCCCATGGGCTCGCCGATCGCCGGGCGCAACGACAAGGCGCTCGAGGGGATGATCGGCTTCTTCGTCAACACGCTGGTGCTGCGCACCGACACCTCCGGCGCCCCGACCTTCCGGGAACTGCTGGACCGCGTCCGCGAGTACGATCTCGCCGCGTACGCCAACCAGGAGGTGCCCTTCGAGCGGCTGGTCGAGCTCCTCAACCCGGAGCGCTCGCTGGCCTGGCACCCGCTGTTCCAGATCTGGCTGAACGTGCAGAACGTCGAGGCCGCGGGCAGCGCCCCGGTCGGGCTGCCCGGGGTCGACGCCGAGGCGTATCCGGTGCCGGTGAACGCCACCCAGTTCGATCTCGCGTTCACCTTCAACGAGCGGACCACCGCCGACGGCGGCCCGAACGGTATGCAGGCGCTGGTCGACTTCCGGCTGGACCTCTTCGACCGGCGGACAGTCGTGGACCTCTTCGGCCGGCTGGAGCGGCTGCTGGAGCGGGTGGCCGCCGACCCCGGGCTGCGCGTACAGGAACTGTCCGTGCTGACCGAGGACGAGCGGACGATGCTCTCCCGCGTCAACGACACGGGCCGCCCCGACCTCGGCCGGGCCACCTTCCCCGAGCTGTTCGCCCGGCAGGTGGCGAAGCACCCCGACGCCCCCGCGGTGGCCTTCGAGGGCAGCGAGCTGTCCTACGCCGAACTCGACCGCCGGGCCAACCGGCTCGCCCACGTCCTGTGTGCCGAAGGCGCCGGCCCCGAGGGGTTCGTGGCCCTCGCGCTGCCCCGCTCGCAGGAGTGGCCGACCGCGGTGCTGGCGGTGCACAAGGCCGGCGCGGCCTATCTGCCGCTGGACCCGGCCTATCCCGCCGAGCGCCTGGCCTACATGCTCTCCGACGCCCGTCCCGGTGTGGTCGTCACCACCCGGGCCATCGCGGCCACCCTGCCGTCCACCGGCTCGGCCACGGTGCTGGTCCTCGACGACGAGGCCACGGCCGCCCGGGTCGCGGGCGCGCCGGACACCGCGCCGCAGGTGTGGGTGTCGGTGCGGCACCCCGCGTATGTGATCTACACCTCCGGGTCCACCGGCAGGCCCAAGGGCGTGGTGGTCTCGCACGCCGGTGTCGCCGCCCTGGCCACCGGCTACGCCGAGGCGCTGGGGCTGGGCCCGGGCAGCCGGGTGCTGCAGTTCGCCTCGCCGAGCTTCGACGCGGCGTTCGCCGAGCTGTGCCAGTCGCTGCCGGTCGGCGCGACCCTGGTGATGGCGCCGACCGAGCGCCTGGACCCGGGCGCCCCGCTGGCCGGGCTGCTCGCCGAGCAGCGCGTCACCCAGGCGACCATTCCGCCCGCCGCGCTCGGGGTGATGGGCGACGGCGAGGTGCCAGCGGGCACCACCCTGCTGGTCGCCGGTGAGGCGACCCCGCCGGAGCTGGCCGGCCGCTGGTCGGCCGGGCGGCGGATGGTCAACGCCTACGGCCCGACCGAGACCACGGTGTGTGCCACCATCAGCGCCCCGCTGTCCGGGGTGGCCGAGCCGCCCATCGGCACGCCGATCCCGAACACCCGGGTCCATGTGCTGGACGCCGAACTGCGGCCGGTGGCCACCGGCATGGCCGGTGAGCTCTACATCGCGGGCGACGGGCTCGCCCGCGGCTACCTCGGCCGCCCCGGCACCAGCGCCGAGCGCTTCGTCGCCGATCCGTCCGGCCCGGCCGGCAGCCGGATGTACCGCACCGGGGACCTGGCCAAGTGGACCCGCGACGGTGAGCTGATGTTCCTCGGCCGCGCCGATGAGCAGGTCAAGCTGCACGGCTTCCGGATCGAGCCCGGCGAGATCCGCTCCGTACTGCTGAGCCGCCCTTCGGTGGCGCAGGCGGAGGTGATGGTGCGTGAGGACCGCCCGGGGGACCAGCGGCTGGTGGCCTATGTGGTGCCCGAGACGGGTGCCGCACCGCTGGACGGCGCCGAGCTGCGCGCCCACGCGGCCACCGCGCTCCCGGACTACATGGTGCCCGCCGCGGTGGTGGTGCTCGACGCGCTGCCGCTGACCCCCAACGGCAAGACCGACCGCAAGGCGCTGCCCGAGCCGGAGTACGCGGGCGCCGCCGCCCCCACCGACGGGCCGCGCACCCCCCGGGAAGAGCTGCTGTGCTCGTTGTTCGCGGAGGTCCTCGGGCTGGAGCGGGTCGGCATCCACGACAGCTTCTTCGACACCGGCGGGGACAGCATCATGTCCATCCAGCTGGTCCGCCGGGCGCGTGACGCGGGCGTCAAGCTGACGCCGCGGGATGTGTTCGAGCACAAGACGGTGGCCGGCCTCGCCAAGGCCACAGCCGTCGAGGACGCTCCCGCGGGGGCCACCGCGGCCGAGCCCGTCGCGGCCTCAGCGGGGGTCGGCGACGTACCGCTGACGCCGATCATCCACTGGATGCGCGAGCGGGGCGGCCGCCCCGACCGGTTCAGCCAGACCAACATGATGATGGTCCCGGCCAACCTCGGCGAGCAGCGCCTGCGGTCCGGGTTGCAGACGGTGCTCGACCACCACGACGCGCTGCGGATGCGGCTGCGCCGCACCGGTGGCGTGGTGTGGAGCCTGGAGGTGCCCGAGCGCGGCGCGGTCCGGGCGGCGGACTGCCTGCGCCGGGTCGATCTGACCGGGCTGGACGAGGAGCGGGCCCGGGCCCGTATGGCGGAGGAGACCAAGGGCGCCTGGGACCGGCTCGACCCCGAGGCCGGGCTGATGCTCCAGGCCGTCTGGTTCGACGCCGGCCCGGACGTCGACGGCAGGCTGCTGCTCACCATCCACCACCTGGCGGTCGACGGTGTGTCCTGGCGCATCCTGCTGCCGGACCTGACCACGGCGTGGTCGCAGACGGACGGCGGCACCCCTGAACTCGACGCCGTCGGCACCTCGTTCCGGGAGTGGGCGCAGCGGCTCTCCGACGCCGCCCAGCGGCCGGAGCGGATCGAGGAGCTGAAGTTCTGGCTGGACACCCTCGCCGAGCCCGACCCGGCGCTCGCCGACCGGCCGCTCGACCCCGCGCGGGACATCACCGCGACGACCAAGCGGCTGATCCTCACGCTGCCCACCGAGCAGACCTCGGCCCTGCTCACCACCGTGCCCGCCGCGTTCCACGCCCGGATGAACGATGTCCTGCTGAGCGCGTTCGCGGCCGCCGTCACCCAGTGGCGCGCCCAGCGGGGCCACCAAGCCGGCCATCTCCTGGTCAACCTGGAAGGCCACGGCCGTGAAGAGCTCGACGAGGGCGTCGACCTGTCCCGGACCGTCGGCTGGTTCACCAGCCTGTTCCCGGTACGGCTCGACCCCGGCCCGCACGACTGGGCCGAGTACCGCGCGGGCGGTCCGGCGACCGGCCGGGTGCTCAAGCGGGTCAAGGAGCAACTGCACGCCCTGCCGGACAACGGGATCGGTTACGGTCTGCTGCGGTACCTCAACCCGCAGACCGCTCCGGTGCTGTCGCGGCTGACCGAGCCCCAGATCAGCTTCAACTACCTGGGCCGCTTCCCCGCCGCCGTGGCGACCGCGGAGGCCACCTTGGCCGAGGGGCCGGCCCCGGACGGCTTCGACCTCGACGGCGGCAGCGACCCCGAGCGCCCGCTCGCGCACACCGTCGACATCACCGCGATGACCCAGGACCTGCCGGACGGCCCTCGTCTGGTCGCCGATGTGTCCTGGGCGGGCGAGCTGCTGAGCGAGGACGAGGTCCGCGAGCTGGGCCAGAACTGGCTGACCGCGCTCACCGCCCTGGTCAGGCACGCCGAGCGGCCGGAGGCGGGCGGCTACAGCCCCTCCGACCTGACGCTGGTCCCGCTGACCCAGGACGAGATCGAGGCGGTCGAGTCCGCGGGAGCGGAGCGGTTGGAGGACGTCCTGCCGCTCACGCCGATGCAGGAGGGGCTGCTCTTCCACGCCCAGTTCGACGAGGACGAGCCCGACCTCTACACCGTGCAGCTCGGCATCGACCTCGCGGGCCCGCTGGACGCGGACAGGCTGCGCGGCGCCGCGCGGACCCTGCTGGGACGCCACGCCAACCTGCGCGCGGGCTTCCGCCAGCAGGGGCTGAGCCGACCCGTACAGGTGGTGGTCGGCGACCTCGAACTGCCCTGGACCGAGCTGGACTTCGGTCATCTGCCCGAGGCGGAGCGGGCTGCCCGGCTGGACGCGCTGATGGACGAGGACCGGGTGCGCCGGTTCGACCCCGAGCGGCCGCCGCTGCTGCGCTTCACCCTGATCCACATGGGCGACCGGCTGGCCCGGTTCCTGATGACCAATCACCATCTGCTGCTCGACGGCTGGTCGGGCCCCCTGCTGATGCGTGAGCTGTTCGCGCTGTACGAGGCGGACGGCGACGAGTCGGCGCTGCCGGACGTCACCCCGTACCGCGACTATCTCGCGTGGCTCGGCCGGCAGGACAAGCAGGCGGCACGCGAAGCATGGCGCACGGTGCTCTCCGGGGTGGACGGCGCGACGCTCATCGCGCCCGACAGCGACGGACGGACCGCCGAGGTCCCCGGCGACCTGCTCGTGGAACTCCCCGAACGCACCACCACGGATCTGACCGCGCTGGCCCGACGCCACGAGGTGACCCTGAACACGGTCGTGCAGGCGGCCTGGAGCGTGGTGCTGTCCGGGCTGACCGGCCGGACCGACGTGGTGTTCGGCGCGATCGTCTCCGGCCGCCCCGCGGACCTCCCGGGTGTGGAGACCATGGTCGGCCTGTTCATCAACACCGTCCCGGTCCGCGCCGAGCTGAAGCCGATCGACACCTGGACGACGCTGCTGGAGCGGCTGCGGGGCCAGCAGACGGCGGTGATGGACCACCACTACCTCGGCCTCCAGGACGTGCTGCGCCTGGTCGAGCCGGACACGCTGTTCGACACGATCGTGGTGACCGAGAACTATCCGCTGGAAGGCGACGGAATGCCCGCCGTCGAGGACGGTTTGCGCATCATCGGCACCTACGGCTCGGACGCCAACCACTACCCGATCAGTCTGGTGGCGATGCCGGGACGCGCCCTGCGGCTGCGTCTGGGCTACCGGTCGGACGTCGTGGACCGTGACGCCGTGGCGGCCATCGGCGACCGGCTGGTGCGGGCGTTCGACGCCATGATCGGCGCGCCGGGGCAGCCGGTGAACCGGGTCGATCTGCTGGCCACGGACGAACGCCGCACGCTGCTGGAGGAGTTCACCGCCACGGCCCGGCCCGCGCCCGGCGCCCTGGTGCCCGAGCGCTTCCAGGCCCAGGCCGCCCGTACCCCGGACGCCCCGGCGCTGCTGGCCGCGGACGGCACCCGGCTCAGCTACGCGCAGCTCGACGCGGCCGCCGACCGGCTGGCCGCCGAGCTGATCGGGGCCGGGGTGGGCCCCGAGCGGCTGGTGGCGCTGGCGCTGCCGCGCTCGGCGGACCTGGTGATCGCCGCCCTCGCGGTGCTCAAGGCGGGCGGCGGCTATCTGCCCGTGGACCCGGGCGACCCGGCCGACCGGCTGGCGCACGTCCTCACCGACGCGACTCCGGTGCTGGTGCTGACCCGCTCGGACATCGCGCCCGGCCTGCCGGAGACGGCGGCGCCGGTGCGGCTGCTGGACCAGCCGTCGGATGGGCCCGCGCCCGCCGTTCCCGCAGGTCAGCGATGGCATGCGCAGAGCCCCGCGTATGTGATCTACACCTCGGGGTCCACCGGGCGGCCCAAGGGCGTCGTGGTGGAGCACCGTTCGTTCGCCCAGTACCTCGACTACGCCGCCGAGGCGTATCCGTCGCTGGGCGAGCGGGCCCTGCTGCACTCGCCGGTCTCCTTCGACATGGCGGTCACCTCGCTGTTCGGCCCGCTGACGACCGGTGGCTGTGTGCATGTGGCGGAGCTGGAGCAGCCCGCGGAAGGGCGGGTCCGGCCCGCGTTCTGCAAGGTCACCCCGTCGCATCTGCCGTTGCTGGCAGGTGTGGACCCGGAGTGCTCCCCGACCCGTGAGCTGGTGATCGGCGGTGAGCAGCTACTGGGCGAGGCGCTGGCCCCCTGGCGCGCCGCCCACCCGGACGTGGCCGTGGTGAACGAGTACGGGCCCACCGAGGCCACCGTCGGCTGCGCGGTGCTGCGGCTGGAGCCGGGCGAGGAGACCCCGTCCGGCGCGGTGCCGATCGGCCGGCCCACTCCCAACACCCGGCTGTATGTGCTCGACGCGGGGCTGCGGCCCGCGCCGCGCGGCGCCGTCGGCGAGCTCTACATCGGCGGCGGCCAGCTCGCCCGCGGCTATCTGGGCCGGCCCGCTCTGACGGCGGCCCGGTTCGTGGCCGATCCGTTCGGCGCGCCGGGCGGCCGGCTGTACCGCACCGGCGACCTGGCGCGCTGGAACGCGGACGGGCAGCTGGAGTACCTGGGCCGGGTGGACGAGCAGGTCAAGATCCGCGGCTACCGCGTGGAACTCGGCGAGATCGAGGCCGCGCTGGCCCGGGACCCCGAGGTGGGCCAGGCCACGGTCGTGCTGCGCGGCGACGAGGGCGCGGGCAAGCGGCTGGCCGCCTATCTGGTGCCGGCGGCGGGCAGCGGGCTGGACACCGCCGCGGTGCGCGAGCGGCTGGCCGCGGCCGTACCGGACTACATGGTCCCGGCCGCGTTCATGGTGCTCGACGAGCTGCCGCTGAACGCCAACGGGAAGGTCGACCGCAAGGCGCTGCCCGCACCCGACTACAACCCCCGCGAGTGGAGCGGCCCGCGCACCCCGCAGGAGGAGATCCTGTGCGGGCTGTTCCGGGAGGCGCTGGGTCTTGACGTGGTGGGCGTCCACGACAGTTTCTTCGACCTGGGCGGCGACAGCATCATGTCGATGGGCCTGGTCAACCGGATCCGGTCGGCGTTCGGCGTGAAGCTCGGCATGCGGACGGTGCTGACCGCGCCCACCGTCGCCGAACTGGCCCAGAAGCTCGGCGGCGACGCGGAGCAGGACTCGCTGGATGTGCTGCTTCCGCTGCGCGAGCACGGCAGCCGCACCCCGCTGTTCTGTGTCCACCCCGCGGGCGGGCTGAGCTGGAGCTACTCGGCGCTGCTGCGGAGCGTGGACGCCGAGCATCCGGTCTACGGGCTGCAGTGCCGCGGACTGGGCGGTGAGGGGGACGCGCTCCCCGCGACCCTGGAGGAGATGGCGGCCGACTACGTCGCCCAGATCCGCCGGGTCCAGCCCACCGGACCGTACGCCCTGCTCGGCTGGTCGCTCGGTGGCACGGTCATCCACGCCATGGCGGCGCTGCTGCAGGCCGCGGGCGAGGAGGTGGCGCTGCTGGTCAACCTGGACGAGTACCCGCTCGACCGCTCCCAGCCGCTGCCCGACCGGCTGCCGGACGAACAGGACGCGCTGCGCGTGCTGCTGGACTTCGAGGGCTACGACGTGGACGCCCTGGGCGACGCGCGGCTCACGCACGGCCAGGTGGTGACCATGCTGCGGGATCGGCAGTCCGTGCTGGCCAGCCTGGACGAGGACAACGTGGCCGCCCTGGCCCGTGCCTTCGCCAACAACCGCCGGCTGTTCATGGCCTATGAACCGGTCCCCTACCGGGGCGACCTGCTGGTGCTGGTGGCCGAGGAGGACCCGTCGGTGCCCGCGGCCGACCTGGCCGGGCGCGCCGAGCGGTGGCGGCCCCATGTCGAGGGACGGATCGAGTACCGGCGGATCGGATGTGCCCACCCGTACCTGATGCGGCCCGAACCGGCCGCCGAGATCGGCCGCGTACTCAACGAGAAGCTCCGGGAACTCAAGTGACCCGATTGGTGGAGAGATGAGCGTGCAGACAGCGACGAGCCACGACGAGATACCGGAGGAGATCTCGGCCATCAACCTGGTCGATACCCGGACCTACCTCGAGCACGACATGGACGCGTACTGGCGCCGGCTGCGCGCCGACCACCCGCTGCACTGGCATCCGCCGGTCGACGGCACACCCGGCTTCTGGGTGGTCAGCCGCTACGCCGACGTGATGGCGCTCTACCGGGACAACCAGCGGCTCACCTCGGAGAAGGGCAACGTCCTGGTGACGCTGCTGGCGGGCGGCGACTCGGCCGCCGGCCAGATGCTGGCGGTGACCGACGGCCGGCGCCACAAGGACCTGCGCAACGTGATGCTCAAGGCGTTCTCGCCGCGAGCCCTGTCCAAGGTCGCGGAGCTGGTCCGGGTCAACGCCCGCCGGATGATCGCCGACGCGGTCCGCCGGGGGGAGGGGGACTTCGCGGCCGAGGTGGCCTCGGTGATCCCGCTGACCACCGTGGGCGGTCTGCTCGGGGTGCCGGTGAAGGACCACTCCTATCTGCTGGGCCTGACCAAGTCCTCGCTCAGCTCGGACGAGGCGGACCAGGCCCCGGAGGAGGCGTTCCTGGCGCGCAACGAGATCCTGCTGTACTTCAGCGACCTGGTCGCCGAGCGGCGCGCCGATCCGCAGGACGACGTGATCAGCACGCTCACCGCCAGTGAGATCGACGGCGTGCCGCTGACCGATCAGGACATCGTCTTCAACTGCTACAGCCTCATCCTGGGCGGCGATGAGACCAGCCGGCTCACGATGATCGACTCCCTCTACAGCCTCAGCCGTGAGCCGGAGCAGTGGAAGCGGCTCAAGGAGGGCTCGGTGACGCTGGAGTCGGCCACCGAGGAGGCGCTGCGCTGGGCCACCCCCGCGATGAACTTCGGCCGTACCGCGCTGGTCGACATCGAGATGGCCGGGGGGACCATCAAGGCGGGCGACGTGGTGACGCTGTGGAACACCTCGGCCAACCGCGACGAGTCGGTCTTCGATGACCCGTACGTCCTGGACCTCGGCCGTTCGCCGAACAAGCACATCACCTTCGGCTACGGTCCGCACTTCTGCCTCGGCGCCTATCTGGCGCGGGTGGAGGTGAAGGAGATGCTGGACGCGATGCGGACCTTCAGCGACGGTATCGAGCTCACCGGTGAGCCGCGCCGGATCCACTCCAATCTGATGACCGGGATGTCGACCCTGCCGGTCCGGTTCCGGCCGGACGAGGCGGGGCTGGCCACCGCCGACTCCTGAGTGCCGTTGCGACACCGGGCCGCCAGGTGCCTCCCCGCGGGAGCACCTGGCGGCCCGGTGTCAGTGGTGCAGCGCCCCGTCGGTTCAGCGCCCGTCCTCGTCCGGCGGGAACAGCGCGCTCGCGGGGCGGAACGCCATCACCATCTGCCCGATGGACACCACCGTGTCCCCGTCCACCACGCTCTCCCCCTCGAAGATCAGATGGTCACCGAGGGATCTGACGATCCTCGCCCGGTGCTCCAGCAGCACTCCGGGCATGACCGTGCGGTGCACCAGGACGTCGTTCATCGCGGCGAGCAGCATCATGCCCTCGGGCAGCTCACCGCTCAGCCGCGCCAGAATCCCGGCGGCCTGGCCCCATGACTCGATCACCAGAGCCGTCGGATAGCCGAGCTGTTCGGCGGGGGTGCCTTCGGCGAGCCGCGCGTACCACGGCTCATTGCAGGTGACGGCCTTCGTCGCGACGATCCGCTCGCCGGGGACGACGTCCAGCACCCGGTCCACGAGCAGCATGGGGCGGCGGCGCGGCAGCAGCCGGCGCACCCCGTCGAGTTCGATCACTGGTCCGCCTCCCCGGCGTAGCGCAACCGGGCGGAGGCCGCCGTGCCGCGCACGGTGCTCGCGGTGACCAGCCCGGTCCACGCGTCCTCGCCCGACCGCTGCCAGGTCAGCCGGACCGTCAGCTCCTCACCGGGGAAGACGGCGGACAGGAACCGCACCCGGTCCACCGCGCGCCAGTGCAGGCCCGGGGCGGGCAGATTGGCCTCGGCGCTCGCCCGCAGATACTCCAGGACGCACACCCCGGGCAGGACGGGGAAGTCCGGGCAGGGGGCCGCGAGCAACATCTCGAGACATGTGGTGTGGGTGACCTCGGCGGTCAACGCCATCGGGGCCCGCTCGCGGTGCTCGGCATCCTGCCGTCTGACGTTCATGGCTCACAGGGTGCCCTTGGTGAGGGGCGGCGCCTACATCGCCTCGAATAGTTCAAATCGGAAGCCCCGCTACGCCTCCCGGCCACGTACTCAATTCTTTGCACTGTCGTTGTCGCACCTCACGGGCGTCGGACAGGCTGCGAACCGTGAAGGCTGTTCAGCCGACCGTCTCCTTTCTCCCATCGAATGTGGAGTGAGTGCATGTCTCTCCCGCAGGGTGTTCGATTCCGCTTGACCGACGGCCAGCGGGGAATCTGGTACGCCGTCCAGGGCGATTCCGCCAATCCGCTCTTCGGCCTGGCGGAGCGGGTGGACATCCAGGGCCCCGTCGACACCGGGCTGTTCGAGGCCGCCCTGCGGCGGGTGGTGGACGAGACCGAGGCCCTGCGGGTGTCCTTCGGCGAGGACGCCGACGGCCCCTACCAGGTGGTGGCGCCCGGACTCGACTGGCCGTTCCACCTCGTGGACGTGTCCGGAGCGGACGATCCGGAAGCCGCCGTGCGCGACTGGACGTCGGCCGACCAGCGGCGGCCGGTGGACCTCACAGCCGGTCCGCTGTTCACCTTCGCGCTGTTCCGGCTCGCCGACGAGCGGTACGTCTGGTACCAGCGCCATCACCACATCGCGCTGGACGGCCTGAGCGTGGGCATGGTCGCGCGCCGGGTCGCCGCCGTGTACTCGGCCGCCGCGGCGGGGGAGCGGTGCCCGGAGTCCGGCCACGGCGGGCTGCGGGAGCTCATCGAGGCCGACGCCGCGTACGGCGGGTCCGAGGAGATCGCCCGCGACCGGGGGTACTGGGCCGAGCAGTTGGCCGACCGCCCCGAGGCCCAGGGCCTGACCGCACAGCCCACCCGCTATCCGGACGGCCCGCTGCTGCGCGTCGTGTCCACACTGGAGCCGGCCGCCGTCGAGTCGATCCGGTCGCTGGCCCGCGAGGTAGGTACGGCCTGGCCGACGGTGGCCGTCGCCGCCCAGGCGCTGTATCTGCACCGGATCACCGGCCGCACCGATGTCGTCCTCGCCCTCCCGGTCGCGGCCCGGCCCGGCGGCGACGCCGCGAACGTGCCCGGCATGGTGTCCAACCTGGTGCCGCTGCGGCTGTCCGTACGGCCCGGGGACACCGTCGCCGAGCTGCTGGGCCAGGTCTCCCGGCGGATGCGCGGCGCCCTGCGCCACCAGCGCTACCGCTATGAGGAACTGCGCCGCGACGTCGGCGCGCTGGCCGACGGCAGGCGCCTGGTCGGCCCCCGCGTCAACATCATCATGTTCGACTACGACCTGGACTTCGGCGGCCACCCGGGCGTGGTGCACAACCTGACCATCGGCCACGACGACGATCTGACCGTCGTCGTCGACAACCGGGCGGGCGACGGCGGGCTGCGGGTGGAGCTCAACGCCAGCCCCGAGCTGTACTCCCCTGCCGAGGTGGAGCGCCACGGCGAGCGGCTGACCGGGCTGCTGCGCGCCCTGGCCACCGGCGCGCCGGACCGGCCGCTGGGCCTGCTGGACATCGCCACCGAGGCCGAGCGCCGGCAGGTGCTGGTGGACTTCGCCGGCGACGCGGCCCAGGCCGCCACCGCCGCGCTTTCCGCGCAGCCGGACGGCGACCGGGCCGCCACCGCCACCCTCACCGAGCTGTTCGAGGCGCGGGTGCGGGAGTGCCCCGAGGCGCCCGCGGTGTCCCTCGGCGCGGACACGCTGACCTACGCCGAGCTGAACGCGCGGGCGAACGCGCTGGCCCGGCTGCTGGTCGCGCGGGGCGCCGGGCCCGGCCGGTTCGTGGGCCTGGTGCTGCCCCGCTCGATCGACCTGGTGGTGGCGCTGCTGGCGGTGGTGAAGTCGGGCGCCGCCTATGTGCCCATCGACCCCGCGTATCCGGCGGACCGGATCGCGTACACCGTCTCCGATGTGGACCTGACCCTGCTGGTGACGGACACCCGGGCCGAGGTGGCGCTCCCGGAGGGCGTGGAGCGGGTGGTGCTGGGCGACGAGGAGGTGCGGGCGCGGCTCGCCGCCCTGCCCGGCACCGATCTGACGGACGCCGACCGGCCCTCGCCCCTGCTGCCCCTCGCCCCCGCGTACGTCATCTACACCTCCGGTTCCACCGGGCGCCCCAAGGGCGTCGTGGTCTCCCACCGGAACGTGGTCCGGCTGTTCGCCGCCACCCGCCGGTGGTTCCCGTTCGGCGCCGACGAGGTGTGGACCCTGTTCCACTCCTACGCCTTCGACTTCTCGGTATGGGAGCTGTGGGGTCCGCTGCTGCACGGCGGGCGGCTCGTGGTGGTCCCGTTCGAGGTGTCGCGGTCGCCGGAGCGCTTCCTGCGGCTGCTGGCGGACGAGCGGGTGACCTTCCTCAACCAGACCCCGTCGGCCTTCTACCAGCTCGTCAACGCCGACCGGGAGGACCCGGCGACCGGCGACCGGCTGGCGCTGCGCCATGTGGTGTTCGGAGGTGAGGCGCTGGACCTGGGGCGGCTGGCCGACTGGTACGAACGGCACGGCGAGGGCGCCACCTGCGCACCGCTGCTGGTCAACATGTACGGCATCACCGAGACCACCGTGCACGTCAGCCATCTCGCCCTGGACCCCGAACTCGCCGCCGCGGGCGCCGGTTCGCTGATCGGCCGGGGCATCCCCGATCTGCGGGTGCGGGTGCTGGACGGCGCGCTGCGCCCGGCTCCCCCGGGCGTGGCCGGGGAGATGTACGTGGCGGGCGCCGGTGTCGCGCAGGGCTATCTGAAGCGGCCCGGCCTGAGCGCCTCCCGGTTCGTGGCCGACCCGTTCGCGGGCGACGGCAGCCGGATGTACCGCACCGGTGACCTGGCGCGCTGGAACGCCGACGGGCTGCTGGAGTACCTGGGCCGCGCCGACGACCAGGTGAAGATCCGGGGATTCCGGATCGAGACCGGCGAGATCGCGGCCGCGCTGTCGGCCTGCCAGGGCGTCGCCGACTGCGCCGTGGTCGCCCGCGACGACCGGGGCGGTGAGCGCCGACTGGTGGCGTATGTGGTGCCGCAGGCCCCCGGTGAGGCGCTGGATCCCGGACTGCTGCGCAAGAAGCTCGGCGAGTCGCTGCCGGACTACATGCTGCCCGCCGCGTTCGTCACCCTGCCCGCGCTGCCCCTGACCCCCAGCGGCAAGCTCGACGCTCGGGCGCTGCCGGAGCCCGAGGTGGCCGGCGGGGCGGCCGGACGCGACGCCCGCACCCCGGGCGAGCAGGTGCTCGCCGGGCTGTTCGCCGAGGTGCTCGGCGTGCCCCGGGTCGGGGTGGACGACAACTTCTTCGCCCTCGGCGGCCATTCGCTGGCCGCCACCCGGCTCGCCGGCCGGGCCCGCTCCGTGCTCGGCGTGGAACTCGCCGTGCACGAGGTGTTCGACCGGCCCACCGTGGCCGCGCTCGCCGAACTGCTGGACACCGCGCGGGCGGCGCGGACCGCGCTGGTCCCGGTGGACCGGCCCGACCCCATGCCGCTGTCGTTCGCCCAGGCCCGGCTGTGGTTCCTCGACCGGCTCGACGGCCCCAACCCCACGTACAACATCCCCTTCCTGCTGCGGATGTCCGGCGACCTGGACGTCGCGGCGCTGCGGGCGGCGCTGCGCGATGTGCTGCTGCGGCACGAGAGCCTGCGCACCGTCTTCCCCGACACGGCGGGTGAGCCCCGGCAGCATCTGGTGGCCGCCGAGGAACTGCCGCCGCTGCCGTACGCGTCCGAGGTCACCGCCGCGGACCTGCCCGCCGCCCTCGCGACGGCCGCGAGCCACAGCTTCCAGCTCGCCGCCGAACTGCCGCTGCGCGCCGAGCTGTTCCACCTCGGCGGCGGCGAGCATGTGCTGTCCGTCGTCGTCCACCACATCGCCGGGGACGGCTGGTCCCTGGCGCCGCTGGTGCGCGATCTGTCGGCCGCCTACACCGCCCGCTGCGACGGCCGGGCCCCCGGCTGGGAGCCGTTGCCGGTCTCCTACGCCGACTACACCCTGTGGCAGCGGTCGCTGCTGGGCGAGGACTCCGACGAGACCAGTGCGCTGGCCCGTCAGCTCGCGTACTGGAAGAGCGCGCTGGCCGGTCTCCCCGAGGAACTGGCCCTGCCCGCCGACCGGCCCCGGCCCGCCGTGGCGAGCCACCGCGGCGCCGTACTGGACTGCGAGATCGGCCCCGAACTCCACCGTGAGCTGCTCGCCGTCGCCCATGCCGGCGGCGCCAGCGTGTTCATGGTGCTCCAGGCGGCGCTGGCCGTGCTGCTGTCCAAGCTCGGCGCGGGCGACGACATCCCGGTCGGCAGCCCGATCGCCGGACGGACCGACGAGGCCCTGGACGACATGGTCGGGTTCTTCGTCAACACGCTGGTGCTGCGCACCGACACCTCCGGGCGGCCGTCGTTCACCGACCTCGTCGACCGGGTCCGCCGGGCCGACCTGGCGGCCTACGCACATCAGGACGTGCCGTTCGAGCGGCTGGTCGAGGTGCTCAACCCGGACCGCTCGCGGTCCCGGCACCCGCTGTTCCAGATCCTGCTGAGCATGCAGGACCACCCGGACCGCACGCTGGACCTGCCCGGGCTGACCGCCTCGGTGGCCCCGGGCGACCTCACCATCGCCAAGTTCGACCTGCAATTCGACTTCAGCGAGCGTCGGGACGAGGCGGGAGCGCCCGCCGGGATCGGCGGACAGGTGCTGTACGCCACCGATCTGTACGACGCCGAGACCGTGCGCCGGATGGTGCGGCGGTTCCTGAAGGTGCTGGAGTCGGCCGTCGCCCGGCCCGGGACGAGCATCGCCGAGATCGACGTCCTGGCGCCCGAGGAGACCCGCCGGCTGGCCGTGGAGTGGGCCGGTGCGGTCCGCGAAGTGCCCGCGCTCACCGGCTCGGTACCCGCCCGGTTCGCCGAGCGGGTGGCCGCCGCCCCGGACGCGGCCGCGCTCATCGCCGCCGACGGCACCGAGATCAGCTACCGGGAGCTGGAGACGCGCGCCAACCGGCTCGCGCACCGGCTGCTCGCCGTGGGCGTCGGCCCGGAGGCGCGGGTGGCCGTGCTCCAGCAGCGCTCGGTGGAGCTCGTCGTCTCCCTGCTCGCCGTGCTCAAGGCCGGTGCCGCGTATGTGCCGCTGGACTCGCGCGCCCCGCAGAGCCGCTGGGAGCAGGTGATGGAGCGGACCGAACCGTCGGTGCTGCTCGTCGACCTGGCCCAGCCGGAGCTGGAGTTCACCCACCGGGCCACCACCGTCGTGGTGGACGGCGACCTCGACGACCTCGCCGACCTGACCGGCGATCCGGACCAGCCTCCCGCGGTGGCCGTTCACTCCGAGCGGCTCGCGTATGTGATGTTCACCTCCGGCTCGACCGGCCGCCCCAAGGGCGTCGCGGTCACCCACCGCGATCTGCTGGCGTTCGCCCTGGACGGCTGCTTCGCCGCCGACGCCCACCGCCGGGTGCTGCTGCACGCGCCGCACGCCTTCGACGCCGCCAACTACGAGCTGTGGGTGCCGCTGCTCACCGGCGGCACAGTGGTCATCGCCCCGCCGCAGGACATGGACGTCCGCACCCTGCGCCGGATGATCGCCGAGCACGGCATCACCGGACTGCACCTGACCGCCGGGCTGTTCCGCGTCGTGGCAGAGAACGACCTGGACTGCCTGACCGGTGTGCGGGAGCTGCTGGCCGGCGGCGACGTCGTGCCCGGTACGGCGGTGCGTGCCCTGCTCGAGCGCTTCCCCGGCATGGTGTTCAAGGACACCTACGGCCCGACCGAGACCACCTCCTTCGCCACCGCCCACCGGGTGACCTCCGCCGACCAGGTGCCCGACGTCGTACCGATCGGTGCCCCGCTGGACAACACCCGGGCCCAGGTCCTGGACGGCCAGTTGCGCCGGGTGCCGCCGGGCGTCGTCGGCGAGCTGTACATCGCCGGCGAGGGCCTGGCGCGCGGCTATTGGCGGGCGCCCGCGCTCAGCGCGGAACGGTTCGTAGCCGACCCGTACGGTCCGGCGGGGAGCCGGATGTACCGGGTGGGCGACCTCGCCCGCTGGACCGGCGAGGGGGTGCTGGAGTTCGCCGGCCGCGCCGACGACCAGGTGAAGATCCGGGGCTTCCGGATCGAACCCGGTGAGGTCGAGGCCGCGGTCGCCCGCCAACCCGGTGTCGCCTCCGCCGCCGTGATCGTGCGCGAGGACCGCCCCGGGGACAAGCGGCTGGTCGCCTACGCGGTGCCCGCCCCCGGCCACCGCCTCGATACGACCGCGCTGCGCGACCAGCTCGCCGAGGCGCTGCCCGACTACATGGTGCCCTCCGCCGTGCTGGCCCTGGACGCCCTTCCGCTCACCCCCAACGGCAAGCTCGACCGCAAGGCGCTGCCGGAGCCGGAGCTCACCGGCGAAGGAGCGGGCAAGGCGCCGCGGACCCCGCAGGAGCAGGTGCTGTGCGGACTCTTCGCCGAGATCCTCGAACTGGCCTCGGTGTCGGTGGACGACAACTTCTTCTCCCTGGGCGGGCACTCCCTGCTCGCCACCCGGCTGGTGCTGCGCATCCAGGCCGTCCTGGGCGCCGACGTGGCGGTGCGCGACCTGTTCGACGCGCCGACCGTCGCCGAGCTGGCCAAGCTGGTCGACCGGGCCACCGGGGCGCGCACCCCGCTGACGCCCCGGGAGCGCCCCGAACTGGTGCCGCTGGCGTACCCGCAGCGCGGACTGTGGTTCATCAACCAACTGGACCACGCGGACGGCACCTACAACCTGGGGGTGTCGCTGCGCTTCACCGGACGGCTCGACCGCGGCGCGCTCTACACCGCGCTGCACGACGTCATCGCCCGGCACGAGAGCCTGCGCACCCTCTTCCCCGACCGCGACGGTGTGCCCTCCCAGGTCGTGCTGGACGCCGACGGGGCCCAGGCCGAGATCCGGGTCTCCGAAGTGGCCGAGGAGCGGCTGGACGAGGCGCTGTCGGAGGTGGCGCGGCGCGGTTTCGACCTCGCCTCCGAACTGCCGATCCGCGCGGACCTGCTGGTGCTGAGCCCCACCGAGCACGTCTTCCTGATCGTGGTGCACCACATCGTCGCCGACGGCTGGTCCTTCGGCCCGCTGGTGGACGACCTGGTCGCCGCCTACACCGCGCGGCGCACCGGATCCGCCCCCACCTGGCGGCCGCTGCCGGTGCAGTACGCGGACTACACGCTGTGGCAGGCCGAGCTGCTGGGCGCCGAGGACGGCCCGGACAGCCTGCTGGGCCGTCAGCTCGACTACTGGAAGCGGACCCTGGCCGGTCTGCCCGAACAGTTGGAGCTGCCCACCGACCGGCCCCGCCCGGCGGTGCTCGGCAACGACGGTGACCGGCTGCCGCTGTCCCTGAGCCCCGAGCTGCAGACCGCGCTGACCGACATCGCCCGCTCCAGCGGCGCCAGCCTCTTCATGGTGGTGCAGGCGGGCCTGGTCGGGCTGCTGTCCCGGCTGGGCGCGGGCGAGGACATCCCGATCGGCACGGCCATCGCGGGCCGCAACGACGAGTCCCTGGTGGACGGCATCGGCTTCTTCGTCAACACGCTGGTGCTGCGCAACGACGTGTCGGGCGATCCGACCTTCCGGCAGCTGGTCGAGCGGGTCCGGGAAGCGGACCTGGCCGCCTACGCCCACCAGGAGGTGCCGTTCGACCTGCTGGTGGAGACCCTGAGCCCGGACCGGTCGCTCTCCCGGCACCCGCTGTTCCAGACGATGCTGACCTTCGAGAACATCCCCGAGCTGCAGCTGCGCTTCCCCGGTCTGGACACCAGGCTGCACCCCGCCAACAACCGCACGGCCAAGTTCGACCTCGACTTCGCCATCGGCGAGACCTTCCACGCCGACGGCTCCCCGGCCGGGATGACCGGCACGCTGGTCTACAACACTGACCTGTACGACCGGACCGGCGCGCAGACGCTGGCCGACCGGTTCGTACGCCTCCTGGAGACGGTGGCGGCCAACCCGGCCGTCCGCGTGACGGAGATCGACCTCCTCTCCGAGGCGGAGCGCCGGCGGGTGCTGGTGGAGTGGAACGGGGATGCGGCCGGTGAGGTCGTGGCCACCCTTCCGGAGCTGTTCGAGGCGCGGGTGCGGGAGTGTCCCGGTGCGCGGGCGGTGTCCCTGGGCGGGGACGGCCCGACGTACCGGGAGCTGAACGAGCGGGCCAACGCGCTGGCGCGGTTGCTGGTCGAGGAGGGCGCGGGGCCTGGCCGGTTCGTGGGCCTGGTGCTGCCCCGCTCGATCGACCTGGTGGTGGCGCTGCTGGCGGTGGTGAAGTCGGGCGCCGCGTATGTGCCGATCGACCCCTCCTATCCGGCGGACCGTATCGCCTACACGGTCGCGGACGTGGACCTGGCGCTCGTGGTGACCGACACCCGGGTCGAGGTGCCGCTGCCGGAGGGCGTGGCGCGGGTGGTGCTGGGCGATGAGGCGGTCGCGGGCCGGCTCGCCGGGCTGCCGGGTACGGACCTGACGGACGCCGACCGGATCGCGCCGCTCGTGCCGGAAGCACCCGCGTACGTGATCTACACGTCGGGTTCGACGGGGCGTCCCAAGGGTGTGGTGGTCTCGCACACCAATGTGGTGCGGCTCTTCGAGCACACGCGGCAGTGGTTCGCGTTCGGCCCGGACGATGTGTGGACGCTGTTCCACTCGTACGCGTTCGACTTCTCGGTGTGGGAGCTGTGGGGCCCGCTGCTGCACGGCGGCCGGCTCGTGGTGGTGCCGTTCGACGTGTCCCGTGCGCCGGAGCGTTTTCTGCGGCTGCTGGCGGATGAGGGGGTGACCTTCCTCAACCAGACGCCATCGGCGTTCTACCAGCTCGTCAACGCCGACCGGGAGGATCCGGGGACCGGCGACCGGCTGGCGCTGCGCCATGTGGTGTTCGGCGGTGAGGCGCTGGACCTGGGACGGTTGACGGACTGGTACGAACGGCACGGTGCGGGCGCCGCCTGTGCGCCGCTGCTGGTGAACATGTACGGCATCACCGAGACCACGGTCCACGTCAGCCATCTGCCGTTGAACGCGGAGCTGGCGGCCTCGGGCGCGGGCTCGCTCATCGGCCGGGGCCTTCCGGACCTGCGGATCTATGTGCTGGACGGTGCGCTGCGCCCGGTGCCCCCAGGGGTGGCGGGGGAGATGTACGTGGCCGGTGGCGGCGTGGCGCAGGGGTATCTGAAGCGGCCGGGGCTGAGTGCGTCGCGGTTCGTGGCCGATCCGTTCGCCGGTGATGGTGCGCGCATGTACCGGACCGGTGATCTGGCGCGCTGGACCGTGGACGGTCTGCTGGAGTATCTGGGCCGGGCGGATGACCAGGTGAAGATCCGGGGATTCCGGATCGAGACGGGGGAGATCGCGGCCGCGCTGTCGGCCTGCCAGGGCGTGGCCGACTGCGCGGTGGTGGCCCGGGACGACCGGAGCGGCGAACGCCGGCTGGTCGCCTACGTGGTGCCGCAGGACCCGGGTGAGGCACCGGAGCCGGGCCCGCTGCGCGACACGCTCGCCGGGTCGCTGCCCGACTACATGCTGCCGTCCGCGTTCGTGGTGCTGGAGGCACTGCCCTTGAACGCCAGCGGCAAGCTCGACCGCAAGGGGCTGCCCGCCCCGGAGTACGCGCCGGCGTCGGCGGGCCGCGCGGCGGGCACACCCCGCGAGGAGATCCTCTGCGGTCTGTTCGCCGATGTGCTCGGCGTGCCCGCGGTCGGAGTGGACGACAACTTCTTCGATCTGGGCGGCCATTCGCTGCTGGCGGCCAGGATCGTCAACCGGATCCGTTCGGTCCTGGCCGTCGAGCTGTCCGTCCGCACGCTCTTCGAGGCCCCGACCGTGGCGGCGCTGGCGAGGACCCTGGGCGGGGAGGCGGCCGCGCGGCTGCCGCTGACCGCCCGCGAGCGGCCCGAGGTGCTCCCGCTGTCGTCCGCCCAGCGCAGGCTGTGGTTCCTCAACCGGATGGAGGGACCGAGCGCCACCTACAACGTGCCGGTGGTGCTCCGGCTGTCCGGGGCGCTGGACCGGGCGGCGCTGGAGCTCGCGCTGTCCGACCTGATCGGCCGGCACGAGAGCCTGCGCACGGTCTTCCCCGAGACCGACGGCTCGCCCCGGCAGCAGGTGTGGGAACCGGGCGCGGTGCGGGTACCGCTGACCGTGGTGGAGACGACCGAGGCCGCGCTGCCGGAGCAGCTCCAGGCGACCGCCACCCGGGGGTTCGACCTGACCGTCCAGCTCCCGCTGCGCACCAGCCTGTTCGTGCTCGGCGAGACCGAGCACGTCCTGGCCCTGGTGATCCATCACATCACCACCGACGGCTGGTCCACGGCGCCGCTGGTACGCGACCTGTCGGCCGCCTACGCCGCCCGCTGCGACGACCGGGCCCCGGACTGGGCGCCGCTGCCGCTGAGCTACGCCGACTACACCCTCTGGCAGCGCGACCACCTCGGCGACGAGGACGACCCGGAGAGCCTGGCCTCCCGCCAACTGGCGTACTGGCGCCAGGCGCTCGCCGGGCTGCCGGACGAGCTGACCCTGCCCACCGACCGGCCCCGGCCGGCCGTGGCCGGCCATCGCGGACGCACCCTGGACTTCGCGCTCGAACCCGGGCTGCACGACCGGCTCACCGCGCTGGCCCGCGCCCGCGGGGTCAGCACCTTCATGGTGCTGCAGTCGGCGCTGGCCCTGCTGCTGACCAAGCTGGGCGCAGGAGAGGACATCCCGGTCGGCAGCCCCATCGCCGGGCGCTCCGACCAGGCCCTGGAGGACCTGATCGGCGTCTTCCTGAACACGCTGGTGCTGCGCACCGACACCTCGGGCGACCCGACGTTCGACCAGCTACTGGACCGGGTGCGGCGCACCGCGCTGGACGCCTACGCCCACCAGGACCTCCCGTTCGAGCGACTGGTGGAGGTGGTCGACCCGGAGCGGTCCCTGGCCCGGCATCCGCTGTTCCAGGTCATGCTGATGGTCCAGAACATGCCGGCCGCTGAAACCGCGCTGGGCGGGCTGACCCTGCGGCCCGAGCTGGTCGACCTGGGCGTCTCCAAGGTCGATCTGAGCTTCGCCTTCGGTGAACGGCCGGAGCGGCCGGGCGCGCTGTCCGGCGTCTGCGAGTACAGCACCGATCTGTTCGACGCGGACAGCGTGAAGACGCTGGTCCGGCGGCTGATCCAGGTGCTGGAGGCGGTGACCGCTGACCCGGGGCTGCGGATCAGCGACGTCGACGTGCTGTCGGCGGCCGAGCGCGAGCGGGTGCTGGTCGAGTGGAACGACACCGCGCGTCCGCTGCCCGCACGCCGGGTCCACGAGCTGTACGAGGCGCAGGCCGCCCGTACCCCGTCGGCCGTCGCGGTGGTCTCCGGCGGTGTCGAGCTGACCTACGCCCAGCTTGACGAGCGGGCGAACCGGCTCGCCACGCTGCTGACCGCCCGCGGGGTGGGCCCCGAGCGGCTGGTGGCCGTGGCGCTGCCGCGCTCCGCGGACCTGCTCGTCGCCCTGCTGGCCGTGCTCAAGACCGGGGCGGCCTATCTGCCGCTGGACCCGGAGCATCCGAAGGACCGGATCGGCTACACCCTCCAGGACGCCCGCCCCGCGCTGGCCCTGGTCACCACCGGCACCGCGCCGCTGCTTATGGCGGGCGGCGGGGACGGCGGTGGGCAGGAGGCCGCCGCGACCGGTGGTGCGGTGGGCGCCGGCGTACCGGCGCTGGTGCTGGACGATCCGGCCACCGTCGCCGAGCTGGCGGCGGCGCCCACGGCCGCGCCCGGTGTGGTGTGCTCGCCGGACCACCCGGCGTATGTCATCTACACCTCCGGTTCGACCGGCCGCCCGAAGGGCGTGGTCGTCCCGCACGGCGCGCTGAGCAACTTCCTGGACGACATGGCCGAGCGGTTCGGCCTCGGCCCCGCCGACCGGCTGCTCGCGGTCACCACGGTGTCGTTCGACATCGCGGCGCTGGAGCTCTATCTGCCGCTGCTGTGCGGCGCGGGCGTGGTGATCGCCGACCGGGACACCGTGCGCGACCCGGCCGCGCTGCTGCGGATGGCCGAGGACACCGGGGCGGGCATCGTCCAGGCGACGCCGTCGCTGTGGCAGGCCATGGTCACCGCGTCGCCGGAGGGCGTGCGCGGGCTGCGGGTGCTGGTCGGCGGTGAGGCGCTGCCGGAGGCCCTGGCCACGCGGCTGCGTACGTCGGCCGCCGGGCTGACCAACCTCTACGGACCGACCGAGACCACCATCTGGTCGACGGCCGCGGACCTGATGGACGGCCACGGCGTGCCCTCGATCGGCACCCCGATCGCCAACACCCAGGTCTATGTGCTGGACGACCGGCTGCGGCCGGTCGCCCCCGGCGTGCCGGGCGAGCTCTACATCGCCGGCGCGGGCGTCGTGCGGGGCTACCACAACCGGCCCGCGCTGACCGCGGAGCGGTTCGTGGCCTGCCCGTTCGGCGGCCCCGGCGAGCGCATGTACCGCACGGGCGACATCGTCCGCCGGACCGCCGACGGCCGACTGGAGTTCTCGGGCCGGGCCGACCATCAGGTGAAGGTGCGCGGTTTCCGGATCGAGCTCGGTGAGATCGAGACGGTGCTGACCGCCCATGAGGCGGTCGGCCAGGCCGTGGCGCTGGCCCGCGCCGACCAGGGCGACAGCGCGCGGCTGGTCGCCTATGTGGTGCCGCGGACCCCCGGTGGGGCGCTGGATCCCGGACTGCTGCGCACGACGCTCGGCGAGTCGCTGCCGGAGTACATGATCCCGTCCGCGTTCGTGGTCCTGGACCGGCTGCCGCTCACCCCGAACGGCAAGCTCGACCGCAAGGCGCTGCCCGCGCCGAGCTTCGGCGCGGCGGCCGATTCGCGGCCCCCGCGGAACCCGGTCGAGGAGGCGCTGTGCGCGGTCTTCGCCGAGGTGCTGCGGCTGTCCTCGGTCGGCATCGACGACAGCTTCTTCGAACTGGGCGGCGACAGCATCGTCTCGATGCAGCTCATCGCCCGCGCCCGCGCGGCGGGTCTGGTCCTCGCCGTCAACGACGTCTTCGAGCACAAGACGGTGGCCGGGCTCGCCGCGGTGGCGGAGGTGCTCGATGACGCGGTCTCCCGCGAACCGGACAACCCCGTCGGCGAGTTCGCCCCCACGCCGATCATGCACTGGCTGCGTGAGCGGGGCGGTGCGATCGACTCCTTCAGCCAGCCGATGCTCGTCCGGACCCCGGCGGGCCTGGACCTGCCGACGCTCACCACCGCGCTCCAGGCGCTGCACGACCGGCACGATGTGCTGCGCGCCCGGCTGGGCGAGGACGACGAGGGCGGCTGGCGGCTGAGCGTGCCACCGGCCGGGGCGGTGTCCTGCGCGGACCGCGTCCGCCGGGTCGGCATCGCCGAAGCCGCGGCCGGGGATCTTCCCCCGCTGTTCGACCGCGCCCTCACCGAGGCCCGTGCGGAGCTGGCCCCCCGGGACGGCGAGATGCTGCGCGCGGTGTGGTTCGACGCCGGTCCCGGACGGCCGGGACGGCTGCTGCTCGTCGCCCACCACCTGGTGGTCGACGGGGTGTCCTGGCGGATCCTGCTGCGGGACCTCGCCGACATCGCGACGGCCGTCGCCGCCGGACGGGAGCCGGAACTCACGCCGGTGGGCACCTCGGTGCGCCGGTGGAGCGAACAGCTCGCGGCCGAGGTGCGCAGGCCGGAACGGCGGGCGGAACTGCCGCTGTGGACGGACATCCTGTCCGCCCCGGACGCCCAGCTCGGCGCCCCGGACGCCCAGCCAGGCGGGGCCCCGGACGCCCAGTCAGGCAGGGCCACGGACGCCCAGCCAGACGGAGCCGCGTCGGCCTCCGGGCACGACCCGGCCGGACCGGTCGCCCGCGTCACCATGACGCTGCCGGCCGCGCGGACCGCGCCGCTGCTCGGCCAGGTGCCGTCGGTGTTCCACTGCGGTGTGGACGACGTGCTGCTGAGCGCGCTGGCGCTGGCGATCGCCGACCGGCGCCGCAGGCTGGGCTCGTCGGCCACCTCGGTACTGGTCGCCGTGGAGGGCCACGGCCGGGACGAGAGCGTCGGGGGTGTGGATCTCTCCCGTACGGTGGGCTGGTTCACCAGCCTCCACCCGGTGCGGCTGGACCCCGGCCAGGTGCAGTGGGGCGACCTGTGGTCGGGCGGCCCGGCCACCGGACGGGTGGTCAAGCGGATCAAGGAACAGTTGCGCGCGGTGCCCGGTACCGGGATCGGCTACGGCCTGCTGCGCCATCTGGACCGGGAGACGGCCGCGGAACTGGCCGGGTCGGCCGTGCCGCGGATCGGCTTCAACTATCTGGGCCGGGTCGAGTTCCACGACGGGCCCGGGGGCGACTGGCGCCCGGCCTCGGAGGCGCTCGGGCTCGACCTCGGCGCCGACGGTCCGGGCACTCCGTACGGACTGGAGCTGAACGCCGTCACCATCGACCGCCCCGGTGGCCCGGAGCTCATGGTGACGTGGACCTACGCCCTGGATGTGCTGTCCGAGGCGGAGGTACGGGAGGTCGGCGAGGCGTGGCTGCGCGCCCTGGAGGGGATGGCGCTCCATGCGGCCGGACCCGGCGCGGGCGGCCACACCCCCTCGGACCTCGCCCTGTCGGATCTGGAGCAGGAGGAGATCGAGTTGCTGGAGGACGAGTGGTGAAGCGTCGATGACCATCACCTCTGAGGAGTTCACCCGGACCATGGCCCGGGTGCCCGCCCCCGTGACGGTGGCCACGACGGTCGACGCGTCCGGGCGCAGATGGGGGTTCACGGGCAGCTCGTTCAGCTCGCTGTCCCTGGCCCCGCCACTGGTGCTGATCTGCCTGGGCAAGACCGCGAGCACCCATGAGGCGTTCACCACCGCCGGAAGTTTCATGATCAACATCCTGGCGGAGGGACAGGCGGACATCGCGAAGCGCTTCGCCGCCTCCGGTGTGGACCGGTTCGCGGCGGGGGACACCCTGCCGATGGAGCTGGGGCTGCCGGGCATCCCGGACGCGGTCGCCCGGGTCGCCTGCGCACTGCACCGCGTGGTGGACGGCGGCGACCACTCCGTCCTCATCGGCCGGGTCGTGGCGGCCCACGTCGGCGAGGACGCCCCGCTGGTCTACTACGACCGGTCCTTCCAGCGCCCGGTGTCGGTGGCCGAAACGGCCCCCGGGGCCGCGGTCTGGTGAGCGCGGCCCCGGGGCCGGGGGCCGAGGGGCGGATCGACCGCGGGGGCTCGTGCCCCCGCGCGATCCGCTGGTCGTGTCGGCGCGTGGGCCTTTCGGCCGCGGGGGCTCGTGGGCCTCTCGACCGGCAGGGGCTCAGTGCCCCCGCGCGATCCACTCGTCGAGGTGCGGGGCCTCGTCCCCGATGGCCGTGGAGTCGCCGTGGCCGGTGCGGACCACCGTCTCCGGGGGCAGCGTCAGCAGCCGCTCCCGGATCGACTCGATGATCGTCGGGAAGGACGAGTAGGAGCGCCCGGTCGCGCCGGGGCCGCCCTGGAAGAGGGTGTCCCCGGAGAAGACCGTGGTCAGCGCCGGGGCGTGCAGACAGACCGCACCGGGGGAGTGGCCGGGGGTGTGCAGCACCCGCAGCTCGGTCCCCGCGACGGTGAGGACGTCGCCGTCGGCCAGCGGCTTGTCCGGGGCGCGGTCCGGGTGGCGCATCCGCCACAGCACCTCGTCCTCGGGGTGCAGCAGGATCGGCGCGCCGGTGCGGTCGGCGAGGGCCGGGGCCGCGTCGATGTGGTCGTCGTGGCCGTGGGTGCAGATGATGCCGAGCAGCCGGCGGTCGCCGATGGCGTCCGCGATGGCTTCGGCGTCATGCGCGGCGTCGATCACGTACACCTCGTGGTCGTCGCCGATCAGCCACACGTTGTTGTCCACCTCCCAGGTGCCGCCGTCCAGCGAGAAGGTGCCGGAGGTGACGAGGTGATCGACGCGTACGGGCGGAGGGGTCATCAGAACATCACCACCGAGCGGAGCACCTCACCGCGGTGCATCTTGGCGAACGCCTCCTCGATGTCCTCGAGCCCGATCGTCTCGCTGACGAACGCGTCCAGGTCGAGGCGGCCCTGCTGGTAGAGGTCGATCAGCATGGGGAAGTCGCGGGACGGCAGACAGTCCCCGTACCAGGAGGACTTGAGCGCCCCGCCGCGCCCGAAGACGTCCAGGAGCGGCAGCTCCAGCTTCATCTCGGGGGTGGGGACGCCGACCAGGACGACCGTGCCGGCCAGATCGCGGGCGTAGAACGCCTGCTGGTACGTCTCGGGGCGGCCCACCGCCTCGATGACGACGTCCGCGCCGTTGCCGTCGGTCAGCTCCCGGATGGCCTCGACGACATCGGCGCTGCCCGCGTGGAGGGTGTGGGTGGCGCCCAGCGAGCGGGCCCACTCCAGCTTCCGCTCGTCCAGATCCACCGCGATGATCTTCGCGGCCCCGGCCAGCCGCGCCCCGGCGACCGAGGCGGCGCCGACACCGCCGCAGCCGATCACGGCGACCGAGTCACCGCGCTGGACATTGCCCGTGTTGAGCGCGGCGCCGATCCCGGCCATCACGCCGCAGCCGAGCAGCCCGGCCGCGGCGGGCGAGGCCGAGGGGTCGACCTTGGTGCACTGCCCGGCGGCCACCAGCGTCTTCTCGGCGAACGCGCCGATGCCGAGCGCCGGGGTCAGCGCGGTGCCGTCGGTCAGCGTCATGGGCTGCTTCGCGTTGTGGGTGTTGAAGCAGTACCAGGGGCGGCCGCGGCGGCAGGCCCGGCACTCGTGGCAGACGGCCCGCCAGTTGAGGATCACGAAGTCGCCGGGGGCCACCTCCGTGACGCCCTCGCCCACCGACTCCACGATGCCCGCCGCCTCATGGCCGAGCAGGAAGGGGAACTCATCGTTGATCCCCCCCTCCCGGTAGTGCAGATCGGTGTGGCAGACGCCGCACGCCTGGACCCGCACCACCGCTTCGCCGGGGCCGGCGTCCGGCACCACGATCGTCTCGATCCTGACCTTCTCGCCCTTGCCGGGGGCTACCACGCCGCGTACCTGTTGAGTCATGACAGCAGCGTAAGTGGCGACCACCGGCTACGACAGGGATGACGGGGCACGCCCGGAACGGGCCGCACCGGTGTTCCCCGGTGCGGCCCGTCCGGGCATCCTTCGGGGCTTACTTCACGTTGATCGCGGTCCAGGCGGCGGCGACCGCCTTGTACTCGGTGGAGCTGGAGCCGTAGAGGTCGGCCGCGGCACTGAGAGTGCCGGTGCGGGCGCCCGCGTACTTGGTCGTCGAGGTCCAGTACGTGGTCAGGGCCCGGTACCAGATCTTGATGGCCTTGTCCCGGCCGATCGCGGTGACGGTCGAGCCGTCGTAGGTCGGGCTGTTGTAGCTCACGCCGTTGATGACCTTCGCGCCGCTGCCCTCGGACAGCAGGTAGAAGAAGTGGTTGGCGGGACCGGAGGAGTAGTGGACGTCGATGTTGCCGAGCGTCGAGGACCAGTAGTCCTTGGACGCGCCGTCCTTGCTGGGCTTGTCCTGGTAGCGCAGCGGGGTGCCGTCGCCATTGATGTTGATCTTCTCGCCGATGAGGTAGTCACCGACGTCCGCGGAGTTGCCCGAGTAGAACTCCACCGCGGTGGCCATGATGTCGGAGGTGGCCTCGTTGAGGCCGCCGGGCTCACCGGCGTAGTTGAGGTTGGCGGTGGCCGCGGTCACGCCGTGGCTCATCTCGTGGCCGGCCACGTCCATCGCGGTCAGCGCGTTGGCGTTGCCCGAGCCGTCGCCGTAGGTCATGCAGAAGCAGGAGTCCTGCCAGAAGGCGTTCACGTAGCTGTTGCCGTAGTGGACGCGGGAGTACGAGCCCACGCCGTTGTTCTTGATGCCGTTGCGGCCCAGGAACTCCTTGTAGAAGTCCCAGGTCTCGGCCGCGCCGTAGTGCGCGTCGACGCCGGCGGTCTGGCGCCCGCCGCCCCATACGTCGTCCGCGTCGGTGAACAGGGTGCCGGTTCCCGAGCTGCCCTGGTTCAGGTCATAGGTCTTGTGGTTGCCACGGGTGGAGTCCGTGAGGCTGTAGGTGGAGCCGCTCTTGGTGGTGCCCAGGGGCACCGTGCCGCTGTACTTGCTGGTGCCGGTGCCGGTCTCGACGCCCTCCCACTGGGACAGCTTCGCGCCCGTGGTGGCGTCGGTGACGACGTGCAGCTCGCTCGGGGTGCCGTCGGCCTGCGTCCCGGTGACGACGGTCTCCCAGGCCAGGACGGGCTTGCCGGTGGCCGCCCAGACCACCTTCCGCGGCGACTTGGCCTTCTCGCCGGTGGTCGCCTTCGGCGCGGCCTTCAGCGCGGTGCCGGAAGCGGCCCCGGGGGTCACGGCGGCGTCGGTGCTCTTGACCGCTATCCGGGTGCCGGTGGCCTTGTTGACGGAGCGCGCGCCGCTGGTCTTCTCGTGGACGACCAGGTCGCCGCCGAGGACCGGCAGCCCCGCGTAGGTGCGCTCGTAGCGGGTGTGAACGGTTCCGTCCGCGTCCTTGATGACGTCGCGGACGAGGAGCTTCTCCTTGGCCCCGAGTCCGAGGGACTCGGCCTGCGCGGAGGCGTCGGCCTGGGCCGCCTTGATCGCGGTGGCGCGCTCGGTGGCGGTCAGCGGAAGCGCCGTGGCGCCCGCCTCGCGGGAGCGCTCCGGCTGGGCGCTGGCCTGGCCGGACTGCACACCGATGACGACCATGGCGGCGGAGGCGACGAGCGCCGCCACGCGGACGGTCTTCTTACGGGGGGAGGAAGCGATGGGTCTCACTCGGTCTCCTTGCCTTGGGGCCGCCGGGTCGCGGCCCTGTGTAGGGGGTACGGACGGCTATGGGTGGGCCGTCCGGTCGAGCAGGAGTGGTGCGAGTGGTGCACATAGTGGTGCGAGAGGGCCCTACTGCGGAGTCAGAGGACGCGCAGCGGGCCGACCAGAGATTGTCATCGAACGATCGATTCGGGTAGGCGCGTAACAAGAATTTGACTCGACGTTGTTCAAGTGGGGGCGAATTCGGTCAGCGAGGCATGAGGCAACAACAGCGGTTTGATGCCGACTTATGCCGCTACGTCATGCCCCCGTCGTGTTGGTGCATCCGGCCGTTCCGGGGGCCGGTACCGGCCAATCGCCCAGGTGGCGAGCGCGGCGGGCCGGTCGGCGGGCGCGGAGGGCGGCGTTGCTGTGTACGCGACGAGAAGACGATCTGTGTGCCGAACGGCGCGTAACACCCTCACCACGGGCACCGGCACCGGCACCGTCCCACCGCTCGACCGGGCGACGGGGGGAGCTCAGAACTCCAACACCGCGCGGTAGCGCGCGCGTCCGTGGCGGACATGGTCGAGCGCCTCGTCCAGGCGCGCGACCGGGAAGGTCTCGACGGCCGGGCGGATGCCGTGCCGCGCCGCGAAGTCCAGCATCTGCCGGTTCTCCGCCGGTGCTCCCACGAGGCCGCCGACGAGCCGCTTCTCGCCCAGCAGAAGGCTCAACGGGTGGAAGCCGAAAGGCCCGTGGGGAACGCCGACCACGCACAGCGTCCCCTGCGGGCGCAGCGCCGCGAGATACGCGTCCCACGGCAGGTCGGCCGAGACGGTCGAGAGGATGAAGTCGAACGAGCCCGAGACCCGCTGAAGCCCCTCCTCCGCGGCGACGAACTCATGGGCGCCGAACCGGCGGCTGTCGTCCGCCTTCGCCGCCGTCGAGGAGATGGCGGTCACCTGGCAGCCCCACTTGGCGAGGAACTGGATCGCGAGGTGGCCCAGACCGCCCACCCCCACCACGGCGACCCGGTCGGTGGGCCGGACCCCGTTCCGCGTGATCGCCGAGAACACGGTGATCCCGGCGCACAGGAGCGGCGCCGCGTGCTCGGAGGCGAGGGAGTCGGGGATCGGCTGGACATACCGCCAGTCGCTCGCCCGCACCCGGGTGGCGAACGCGCCGCGGTCGCCGCGCAGGACCGTGTCGTCCTTGTCCGCGCACAGATACTGCCGACCGCTGAGGCACCACTCGCAGGCGAAGCACGCCCCCGCCACCGCGCCGACGCCCACCCGCTGGCCGACGGCAAGCTGCCTGCCGTCGACGGCGCTGCCCACGGCCTCGATCACGCCGACCGACTCATGGCCCGCGACCAGCGGGAACCGGGAGATGCCGTGCGCGTCGTCGACCATGGCGACGTCGGTCTGGCAGACACCGCAGTGCGTCACGGCGACGTCGACCTCCAGGGGTCCCAGGGGCTCCGGCGCGTACTCGAGCCGCTGAACAGGGCCACCGGCCCGCTCCACCGCGTATGCGCGCACGGTCATGCGCCCCACCTCGTTTCTAACTAACTAGTTGGTTGGTTTTTTGTACGCTACGTGGCAGCGCCCGCGTTGGCAACTAACCAGTTGGTAACCTGAGCCCCGTGTCTCCCCGGAAAAGTGATGCCACCCGCCGCCGCCTGCTCGACGCGGCCACCGCCGACTTCGCCGCCCATGGCATCGCGGGCGCCCGGGTCGACCGCATCGCGGCCGCCGCGGGCATCAACAAGGCGCAGCTCTATGCCTACTTCGGAGACAAGCTCGGCCTCTTCGGGGCCGTCTTCCGCCTCCACGCCGACGCCGTCGTCGACTCCGTGCCGTTCACGGCCGACGACCTCCCCCAGTACGCCGTGCGGCTGTACGACACCGCCGTGGAACGCCCGGAGCTGATCCGCCTGGCCACCTGGGCGAGGCTCGAAGGAGTGGCCACCGACAATCTGGTGACCGAGTCATCGGCCAATGTCGCCACCAAACTCCAGGCGATCGCCGATGCCCAGCGCGACGGCCGGGTCACCGCCTCGATGGACCCCCAGGACGTCCTCGCACTGCTGCTCGCCATGGCCCTGACCTGGTCCGCCTCCGGGCTCTCCGCCACAGCCGCCCCGGACGACCCGCCCGCGGCCCACGACCGCCGCAAGCAGGCCCTCTCCCAGGCGGTCTCGGGCGCCTTCGGCGCGCGGGGCTGATCGTCCTCCGAAAGGGTGGCTACGGGCCGGGCCGTCCGAGACCGCTCGCCTACGCTGGAAGCATCGCTCCGTACGAAGGAGGTCCACCGTGGCACTGACGGCCCCCGAGCGCGAAGCGCGCACGGACAGTGGCGAGAGCACCGCTTCATCGGTCGAGGAAGCCTTCGTGGCGTTGAGCGCGGCAGCCCCCGAGGGATGGCGCGTGGAACTGATCGAAGGAGAAATCCACGTGGTGCCTCCCGCTAACGGTGAGCACGAAGAGATTGTGTCCGAGGTTGCGGACCAGGTGACCAGCCGTCGTACGAACAAGGAATTGCGGACACGTACCGGGCTTGGGCTCCTCGTTCCTGGAGCTTCGGCCACCGGCAAGGTTGTCCCGGATATCGTCATCGCGCCCAAGGGGAGCTTTGACGACTCCTTGGAGTACCACGACCCCGGCGCGGTGATGCTCGTCGGCGAGGTCACCTCGCATTCGACCGCCGACAACGACCGGGGGCCCAAGCTGCGGGGCTACGCGGCGGCGGGCATTCCGTTCTACCTGCTGATCGACCGGGAACGGAACCAGGCCGTACTGCACTCCCTGCCCGCCGGGAAGAGGTACACCCGCAAGGTCGAGGTCGACATCTCCCAGCCGCTGTCGCTGCCCGAACCGCTCGGGTTCGACCTGGACACCAGCGAGTTCTGACCCCGTTCCCCTTATAAGGGCCTTATGAGCGCCTTATGGGCGCCGATATGGCGAGGGCCGCCCCTGGTGTGGGGCGGCCCTCAGTGTTTCCGCGCCGGTGAAACCTCAGACGTTGACGCCGAAGTCCTGGGCGATGCCCACGAGACCGGCGGCGTAGCCCTGGCCCACGGCACGGAACTTCCACTCCGCGCCGTTGCGGTACAGCTCGCCGAAGACCATGGCGGTCTCGGTCGCGGCGTCCTCGCTCAGGTCGTAGCGGGCGATCTCGGTGCCGCCGGCCTGGTTGACGATGCGGATGAACGCGTTCCGCACCTGGCCGAAGTTCTGGCTGCGGGACTCGGCGTCGTAGATCGAGACCGGGAAGACGATCTTCTCCACGTCGGCCGGCAGACCGGCCAGGTTGACGTTGATCTGCTCGTCGTCGCCCTCGCCCTGGCCGGTGACGTTGTCACCGGTGTGGACGATGGTCTGGTCCGGCGTGGACTTGTTGTTGAAGAACACGAAGTGCTGGTCGGAGTAGACCTTGCCGTTCGCGTTCACGGCGATGGCACTCGCGTCGAGGTCGAAGTCGGTGCCCGTGGTGGTGCGGACGTCCCAGCCGAGGCCGACCGTGACGGCGGTCAGGCCCGGTGCCTCCTTGGTGAGCGAGACGTTGCCGCCCTTGGACAGGCTTACAGCCATGGGGAGTCCCTTTCGTGGTCTCGATGATTCGAGGCGACGGGCGAAGCCGTCGTCACCCTCCACAACGCCACGAACAGCCCGACAGGTTCCAGCTCCCTTTACTTTCTTTGCCAAACCCTGATGCGGCGGTGTGACGAGATAACCGGATGACGCCGCCGGGGTCGGCAGGCGACCATGGACGCATGCCCGCGCCCTATGTCATCCGAGGTTCCGTCTCCTTGCCGGAGGCCGAGCTGATGTGGCGTTTCTCGCGGTCCTCCGGGCCCGGTGGACAGCACGTCAACACCAGCGACAGCCGGGTCGAGCTGCGCTTCGACCTCGCCCGCACCGAGGCGCTGCCGCCCGTGTGGAAGGAGCGCGCGCTGGAGCGGCTGGCGGGCCGGCTGGTGGACGGGGTGGTGGCCGTACGGGCCGCCGAGCACCGTTCGCAGTGGCGCAACCGCGAGACGGCCGCCGTAAGGCTCGCATCGCTGCTCGCGGAGGCGACCGCGCCACCGCCCAAACCGCGCCGCCCCACCCGGATCCCCCGGGGCCTCAACGAGCGGCGGTTGCGAGAGAAGAAGCAGCGCAGTGACGTCAAGCGGGGGCGTACGGGGCGGGGCTGGACGTAGCACCGGGCCCGGGGCCGACTGGGGCCGAGCCGACCGGCGGGCCGACCGGAACCGGGCCGACCGGACTCGCGGCTCCTTACTTTTCGGCCTCCACCCCCTGGCGCCCTCACCCCAGCGCCCGATAGCGCCCCCTGAAATACGTCAGCGGCCCGCCCTCCGCGGCCGGTGCCGCCGCGGCGAGCACCCGCGCCACCACCAGCGTGTGGTCCCCGGCCGTCACCCGCTGCTCGGTGCGGCACTCCAGCATCGCCAGCGCGCCCACCGCGAGCGGGGCGTCCGTGTGCTCGCCCCGCACCACGGGCATGTCCTCGAACAGCAACCTGTCGCTGATGCGCCCCTTCATGGCGAATCGTCCTGCAATGTGTCGCTGACCTTCCGACAGGACCGATACCGCCCAATGCGGCTGTCGCTCCAGCAGCTCGTCCATCCGCGAACCGTTGCGAACGCTCACCATCACCAGCGGCGGGTCAAGTGACACTGACATGAACGCGGTGGCCGTCATGCCGACGTCCTCGCCGCGCGGCCCCTCCTCCGGGTCATGCGCGGTCACCAGCACCACGCCCGCGGTGAGCCGTGACAGCGCGGCACGGAACTCGTCCTCACTCACCCCACCAGCATGGGGGACGGCGGGCTCGGCTGGACTGGAAGGAGTCGTCGGGAACACCCCTCGACGCTAACCGCCCCCGTCCCCTCCCCGCATCGGGCCCGGGGACCATGGCGGGCTTAGGCCGTCGGCCGTAGGCCGGGCGTCGATGGGAGGGTGTTCGGGCTGTTCGGGCGGTCGCCTTGCATGGCCAGGTATCGCCGTTCCGGAATTTGCGTTCACAAAAACTTGGAGCGCTCCCACCCCCTCTGTTAAAGAAGTGAATACGTTCTGTGACATGAGTCACAGCAGGCAGTAATTGTTGACCCTGTGTACCGAGTGAACAGCTCGCTGTGATTCAGTGGCCGTGGCAATCGGACGACAAGACGCCAGGAGTTTGCTGTCGAGGTCTCGGGGGAGTGCGATCGATGGAGACCGAGTCGGAGCCGTACATCCGCCTTGCGACACTGCGGCAGCTGCACCAGGTAGTCGCCGATCTGAACACCGCCCGCAGCCTCGCCGACACGCTTCAGGCCGTCGCCGACGGCGTCATCGCCGGACTCGGGTTCGAGCTGTCGGCAGTCAATCTCGTCCGCCCCGACGGAGACCTCGTCGTCGCCGCCGTCGGCGGCAGCGCCGGGGCCGAGGCGCTCATGGCCGGGCGGGTCGGCTCCCGCTGCTCCTGGGAGCGCCGGCTGTCCATGGGCGACCGCTGGGGCGATCTGCGCTTCATCCCGTACAGCGAGGGCTGGGTCCTCGACGACGACGACGTCCCGCAGTGGCACACCCCGGGCCCCGCGCCCCGCTTTCCCGACGAATGGCACCCCATGGACCGCCTGTTCGCCCCGCTCTACGCGGCGGGCGCCTCCGGCGGCGAGCTCATCGGCGTCATCTCCGTCGACAAACCGCGCAACGGCCGCCGCCCCGGCGCCTGGGGCCGCGAGGCCCTCCAGATGTACGCCTTCCACGCCGCCGTCGCGATCGGCAACGCCCGGCTGCGCGGCAATATGCAGCGCGCCCTGCTGCGCCTGGAGCGCGAGCAGCAGGCGCTGCGCGCCAGCGAGGAGTCCTTCCGGCAGGCGTTCGAGTACGCGCCCAGCGGTATGGCCATCGCCGAGATGGGCGGCGATCAGCACGGCCGGCTGCTGCGCACCAACGACGCCCTGTGCCGGCTGCTGGGCCGTCCCGCCTCCGCGATGCGCCGCTTCTCCTTCTCCGACCTCGTCCACCCCGAGGACATCGGCACCCTGCTGCGCACCTCCGCCGAGGGCGGTCGCGCCGAGCTGCGCCTGGCCCGCCGCGACGGTTCGTATGTCTGGGTCTCGCTGCGCAACTCGGTGGTGGCCGACGCCGCCGACGGCCCGCGCTTCCTGCTCACCCATGTCGAGGACATCGAGGAGCGCAAGCGCCATGAGCTGCAGCTCGCCCACCGGGCCAGCCACGACTCCCTGACCGGCCTGCCCAACAGCGCCGAGCTGCGCGCCCGGCTCGCCGCCCGGCTGTGCGCCACCCCGCCCCGGCCGGGCGGGGGCTACGACGACGAGGCCGCCTCGCCCGACGGCGCGGGTGGCGGCGGGGTCTATGTCGACGCGGCGGGACATCTGCACGGCTTCGACGACTTCGAGTGCTTCGGCACTCCGCCTCCCGCCGAGAGCGTCCCGTTCGACGGCCATGTGCACACCATCCCGCCCAACGAGGACTCCAACGCCGACGACGGCCATAAGGGGCTCGCGGTGCTCTTCTGCGACCTCGACGGCTTCAAGTCCATCAACGACCGCTTCGGGCACCACGCGGGCGACGCCGTGCTCATCGAGGTCGCCCGCCGGCTGACCAACGGCGTGCGGGAAGGGGATACGGTCGCCCGCCTCGGCGGTGACGAATTCGTCGTCCTCGCCGACGGCCTCGGCCGGGCCGACGCCCAGGACCTGGCGGTGCGGCTGCGCAACGCGATCACCCCACCCATCCGGGTCGACGGCCGGGCCGTCCGGGTGGGTGCCAGCTTCGGCATCGGCTGGGCGGGCTGCGGAATGTCGGCCGAAGAGGTGCTGCACTCCGCCGACCAGCGGATGTACATCGAGAAGCGGTCCCGCTCCAAGGAGCGCCGCCGGGCCGGATGAGGTGTGCGGGTCATGCGGGCGTGACTGTGCGGGTGTGTGGGCGTGGCCGTGCGGCCGGGCGGTTGTGAGATGTGCCGGTGGGTGGTTGTGAGATATGTCGGGGGGTAGGAGGGGTGCACCGACCGGCCGAATGAGGTGTGGGAGCGGTCGGTCGCGGTAGGCTGCGCCGATGCGGCCCTGCCGCCGACAGTGAACCGATCGTGAATATTGGCCATCCGGACAGCACACGCCCTGTTGAGGCCCTCTCGACCCTGATATGAGCTGTCGTGGCGCGTTCTGATCCTGCGCCGATGGCCATATGCATAGGGGAGTGACGAGGGATGACGGCCGGCAACAACGGCTCGGGCACACCGGAGAACGACGACCCGTTCGCCTACCTGTACCGCTCGGAAGGGGACCAGGGGGACCAGGGCGGTCAGTCGGGCCAGCCGGGTCAGCCGGGTGCCGCCCCCCGCACCGGTGGCTACGGCTATCCAGGTCCGGCTCAGCCAGGGGTCCCCCGCACCTCCTACAACCAGGTCCGTGCGGTGGGCGAGCGCAACTACGGCCAGCAGATCCCGAACCAGCCGCCGCAGGGGTACGGCCAGCAGCAGGGCGGCTACGGTCGGCAGAACGCCCACTACGCCGCCCCCGAGACGCTGCCCGGCGGGGCACCCCGCCAGCCCGGTGCGGCCGTCCCGCACGGCGGCCATGGGGGAGGCGGCCGGGGCCCCAACAACAAGGGGCTGCTGGTCGGTGCGATGGCCGTGGTCGCGGTGGTCATCGTGGGCATCGGCGTCGCCATGATCACCAACGGTGACGACAAGAAGGACGACCAGACCGATCCGACGAACCAGCCCACGGCGGGCTCCAGCGTCGGGCCCGGCGAGTCCTCCGGGCCCTCCAAGGCCCCGGACGAGAATCTGCCCACCGAGGACGCCGCCAAGATGCGGCTGACCGGCGGCGCGGCCGCCGCGAGCGCCATCCAGGGCGCCAAGGCCGACGGCGGCTCCTACGTCGGCGTCAACGCCCCGGGCGCGTCCGCGACCTGGAGCGTGGACGTGGACAAGGCGAAGTCGTACCGGCTGTACGTCACGTACGGCGTGCCCGGCGAGGACCAGAGCATGTCGCTGACGATCAACGGCAAGAAGGAGGCGCGGCCGCTCAACATGAAGAACTTCGCGGGCGCGCCGAAGGGTGACTTCGAGAAGGGCTGGACGGAGACCTGGTCGATCGTCCAGCTCAGCAAGGGCACCAACACGATCACCGTGTCGTGTGAGAACGGCGACAAGTGCAACGCCAACATCGACCAGATGCGGCTGGACAAGGCCAAGGGCTAGGCCCGTACTGCCAAGGGTCGGGGCCCCGGAGAGGTCGCCGGGGTCCCAAGAGGGTGCGGGGCTTTTGAACGTACGGCGGTGCTCGCGGCGGCCTCACGCCGCCGCCGGGTACTCCGTCACCTCGACTCCCGCCAGCACCTCGTCGTAGACCGCCCGGTCGAACTCGCCCGCCACCGGGGCCCGTACGGCCGCCGCCGACAGGGCCACCGCGCGGGCGAGCCGGTCCGGCCACGGCGCCTCCTCGACCAGCCCGGACAGCAGCCCCGCGACCGCCGCGTCCCCGGCCCCGGTCGGATTGCCCGCCAGTCGGCGCGGCGGGGCGGCGCGCCAGGCGCCGTGGGCGGTGACCGCGAGCATGCCGTGCGGGCCGAGCGAGGCGGCCACCGCGCGCGCCCCGCGCCGCCGGGCGTCGCGCGCGGCGCGCAGCGGGTCGGTGGAGCCGGTGAGCCCGGCGAGCTCATCGATGTTGGGCTTGACGAGATGGGGGCGGGCGGCGATGCCCCGGCGCAGCGGTTCGCCGCTGGTGTCCAGCAGGGTGGGCACGCCCGCCGCATGCGCCTCCCGGATGAGCTGGGCGTACGTCCCGACGGGGACCCCGGGTGGCAGGCTGCCGCACAGTGCGACCGCCGACGCCTCGCGCAGCAGCCGGCCGTAAGCGTCCATGAAGGTGGACCACTCGGGGGTGGTGACGATCGGGCCGGGCTCGTTGAGCTGGGTGGTGTCGCCCGTGGTGGCGTCCACGACGCCGATGGTGCGCCGGGTGGTCCCGGCGATCGGGACCAGTGCGTCGGTGATCGTTCCGTGCGGTGCCTTGGGGCCGGTGCGGGGCACGGCGATTTTGCCGAGCAGTTGCCGCAGCACCGCGCCGGTGACCCCACCGACGAGGCCGGTGACGACGGTGTCGTGGCCCAGGGCGGCCAGCACCCGGGCCACGTTGAGGCCCTTGCCGCCGGGCCGTTCGGTGACCTCGGTGACGCGGTGGGTGGTGTGCGGACGCAGTTCTGGCACCCGGTAGGTGACGTCGAGGGCGGCGTTGAGCGTGACCGTGAGGATCACCCTGGCATCCCCTCTCCCGTCCCCCCGCCGGACGGAGATTCCTGTGCTGAACGCGACTGTGTGCCGAGCCGTGCGTGCCCGTGCCTGGGCCCGAGCCCGCACTCATGCCTGTGCCCGTGCCCGCACTCATGCGATGCCCGTGCCCGAGCGATCATGCCAAAACGAGTGGCTTCGGCCCAGACCTCCGTGTCGTTCCGGTCACCGTCATCGCCGCCTGAAATCAGGGCATTTCAGCTCGGTTCGGGATGGACCACCCAGCCGCCCCGGCGCATCACGCCCCGCAGCCGGAAGTCGTCGTCGAGCACGACGAGATCCGCGTCCTTGCCCACCTCGAGCGAGCCCACCCGGTCGGCGATGCCCAGCAGCCGGGCGGGGGTCGCGGACAGCGCCCTTACGGTCTGCTCGACGCTGAGCCCGTCGATCGTGACGGCCCGCTGGAAGGCACGGTCCAGGGTGAGGGTGGAGCCCGCGATGGAGCCGGCCGTCGGCCCGTCGCTGATCCGCGCGACGCCGTCCTTGACCTCGACCTCCATCGGGCCGAGCGGATAGCGCCCGTCGTTCATGCCCGCCGCGCCCATCGCGTCGGTGATGAAGGCGACCCGGTCCGCGCCCGCCCGGTGGAACGCCAGCTCCAGCATGGCGGGGTGCAGATGCGTGCCGTCGTTGATCAGCTCGATGGTGACCCGCTCGTCCTCCAGCAGCGCGGCGATCGGGCCGGGGGCGCGGTGCAGCAGCGACGGCATCGCGTTGAACAGGTGGGTCGCCACGGTCGCGCCCGCCTCGACGGCCTCCCGCGTCGCCTCGTACGTCGAGTCGGTGTGGCCGACGGCCGCGAGGACTCCGCTGTCGGCCAGCAGCCGTACGGACTCCAGCCCGCCCGGCAGTTCGGGGGCGAGGGTCATCATCCGCGCGGTGCCGCGCGCCGCGTCCACCAGTTTGCGCACATCCGCCGGATCGGGCGCGCGCAGCAGCGACGGCTGGTGGGCGCCGCAGCGGTGGGGGGAGATGAACGGCCCCTCGAAGTGGATGCCCGCCAACTCGCCCTGCTCCACCAGCTCCGAGAGGACGGCGGCCTGCCGGGCGAGGTCGTCCAGATCGCCCGTGACAGTGGAGGCGAGCATCGTGGTGGTGCCGTGCAGCCGGTGCGTACGGATGGCGGTCAGCGACTCCTCGGGGGTGCCCGCCGAGAACGAGGCACCGCCGCCGCCGTGCACATGCAGGTCCATGAAGCCGGGGACGATCCAGCGGCCCGGCAGGTCGAGCGCCTCCACTGCCGCCTCGCCGTGGCCGGGCGCGGTATCCGCCGCCGGCCCCGCCGCGGTGATGCGCGTGCCTTCGACCGTCACCCGCCCGTTGTCGACCACGCCTCCCGGCAGGACCACCCGGGCGCCTGTGAGAACCGTTCGCTGGACCATCAGGCGGTTACCTCCGTGGAGAGTCGATCCCAGGCGAGCAGACCCGCGCCCAGGCAGCCGGCGGTGTCCCCGAGGGCCGCCGGGACGATTCGGGGAAGCTGCTGGAAGGTGAGCCGCTCCTCGACCGCGGTGCGCAGCGGCGCGAACAGGGTTTCCCCGGCCTCGGCCAGCCCACCGCCGACGATCAGCACACCGGGGTCCAGCAGGGTGAGGCCGGTCACCAGACCGTCGGCGAGCGCGCTCACCATCTCCCCCCATACGGCCACGGCCCTCGGATCGCCGGACCGGACGGCCTTGGCGCAGTCGGCGGCGTCGGCCGCCGGATCACCGCTCGCACCGGCCCAGGCGCGGCCCACCGCCGCCGCCGAGGCGAGCGTCTCCAGGCAGCCGGACTGACCGCAGCCGCAGGCGGGGCCGCCCGGCCGGACGACGATATGGCCGATCTCGCCGGAGGAACCGTGCGCTCCGGGGTCGATCCGCCCGTCGATGCCGATGGCGCCCGCGATGCCGGTGCCGACGGATACGAACAGGAAGCGCCGCGCGCCCTCGCCCGCTCCTATCCGCCCCTCGGCCAGCCCGCCCATCCGGACGTCGTGCCCGAGCGCGACCGGGATCCCGCCCAGCCGCTCGGTGAGCAGCGCGCGCAGCGGGACGTCGCTCCAGCCGAGGTTGGCGGCGAAGACGGCCACCCCGCGGCCCTCGTCCAGGACCCCGGGCACGCCGACCCCCGCGGCCACCGCGGGCCCGCCGAACCGTCGCTCGCCGATCTCGCGCAGCTCGGCGGCGAAGTCGAGGATCGCTGCGACGACCGCCTCGGGTCCGCGCTCCCGCTCGGTGGGCCTCCTGGCCTCATGGAGGAGTGTGGTGTCCGCCCCGATCAGGGCGGCCTTCATGCCGGTGCCGCCCACATCCAGGGCGATGACGTGTTTCACATGGAACAGTCTCGCGCGATCCACCATGAGAGGTCTAGTCCACTCGCCGCTTCTCGTCAGGAGATCACGCCGTTGCCGGTAAGGGAGTTGGTATGAACCTGCTCTTCCGTTTGTGAGTGGGTGACACATCGCACTTTGGCGTGTAACAGCCCGCTCACCTGGGCAAGTGAGCCACCGATATCGAAGCGATATGCCCATGGTGTAGACCTTGTGGAGGTTTGCAAGGCAGACTCGCTCGACCTCGGGGGAGGACCCTGGAGGATGAAACAAGCCATAGGGTGGGAAAACAGCGGTGCAGCGGCGACGGTTCTTGGGTTTGACAACGGCGGGTGTCGCGGCGGTGACGACGACACCCGGGCTCACGGCCTGTGGCAGCGACGGCTCCGGCTCGGACGGTGACGCTACGCTGAAGGTGGTCGCGGCCGACTACGGCGACAGCACCGCCAACAGCTCCCAGAAGTACTGGAACAAGCTGGCCCGGGCCTTCGAGGCCAAGAACAGCGGGATCAAGGTCGAGGTCAAGGTCTATAGCTGGACCGAAGTGGACCGGCGCGTCGCCGAGATGGTCAAGAACGGTCAGGCCCCGGACATCGCGCAGATCGGCGCGTACGCCGACTACGCCGCGCAGGGCAAGCTCTACCGCGCCGACGAGATGCTCGCCATCCCCACCCAGGCCGGTTTCATCACCTCGATCGCCCATGCGGGCGAGGTGCGGCGAGTGCAGTACGGGGTGCCGTTCGTGGCCAGCGCCCGGCTGCTCTTCTACAACAAGAAGCTCTTCGACCAGGCCGGTATATCCTCCGCCCCCACGAGCTGGGACGAGCTCAAGGAGGCGGCCGTCCGGCTCAAGGCCGACGGGGTGAAGATCCCGTACGCGCTGCCGCTCGGCCCCGAGGAGTGCCAGGCCGAGACCATGATGTGGATGCTCAGCGGCGGTGGCGGCTACACCGACACCAACGGCAGCTACACCATCGACTCCTCCGCGAACATCAAGACCTTCGAATGGCTGCGGGACGAACTGGTCGGCGCGGACCTCACCGGCCCCGGCTCCCCGGCCCGCACCAACCGGCAGGACGCCTTCGACGCCTTCACCCGCGGCGAGGTCGGCATGCTCAACGGCCACCCGACCCTGATGCAGCAGGCGTCCGGCCACGGCATCAACTACGGCACCGCGCCCCTGCCCGGCCGCAGGGGCAAGTCCCCGTCGACGATGGGCGTCGCCGACTGGCTGATGGCCTTCAAGCAGAACGGCCACCGTAAGGAGATCGGGAAGTTCCTCGACTTCGTCTACACCGAGAAGAACGTGCTGGACTTCGTCACCGAGTACGACCTGCTGCCGGTGACCACCGCCGTCGAGCAGACGATGCTCGGCGACCGTGAGTACAAGCGGCTGTGGCGGTTCCTCGACGAGCTGGAGAGCGCCGAGTTCTACCCGGCCGACAAGACCTCCTGGGCGGAGGTCAGCAAGCTGTTCAAGCAGAAGATCGGCTCGACCGTGGCCAAGGGCGGCGACCCGACGAGCGTGCTGGGCCAGATCCAGCGCGAGGCCGACGCCATGGAGAATGCGGGGGCATGACAGTGGACACGCCCGCCCCCGGCCCTTCCGACGACCCTGCCGACCAGGGCGGGGACGGGGGCGGGGAGCAGGACGGGGGCCGGGACCGGGTCGAGAGCCCGGCTGAGGGGCAGGACCAGGACCAGGAGCCGGACCCGGGTGACGGGCTGTCCGACCGCGACGTGGCCGTGCTCGCCGTGGAGCGACGCGGCTGGCCGGGCCCCGGCGCCAAGGAGCGTGCGATACGGGAGCGGCTGGGCATCTCCCCGACCCGCTACTACCAACTGCTGAACGCGCTGCTGGACGACCCCAGGGCCCTGGAGCACGACCCGGTGACCGTCAACCGGCTGCGGCGGGTCAGGGACGAGCGCCGCGAACGGCGCTGACGTCCATCGGGGGGAGGGATGGCCGGGGCGGTTCACCGACGGGGCGGCTAGGAGCTGTTCACCGGTGGGACCTCCCTGCGCCGTTCACCGGTGGGACGCCCGGGGGAAGCCCGTGGTGCCGCCGGGCCCGGTAGGGTCACCGCCATGGGCAGCGCTATGGGCAGTCACCCCCTCCCCGTACCTACCACCGCCGTCGGACGCGAGGGCCTCGCCGCCCTCCTCGAACGGCCCGGCCGCGCCGTCGTCGGACTCGACTTCGACGGCACCCTCGCCGAGATCGTCCCCGACCCCGACCGGGCCCGCGCCCACCCCGGCGCCGTCCCCGCGCTCTCCCGGCTGGCCCCGTGGCTGCGCTCCGCCGCGGTGATCACCGGCCGTCCGGCCGAGGTCGCCGTCCGGTACGGCGGGTTCGCCGGGGCCGAGGGGCTGCACGGGCTCGTCGTCCTCGGTCTCTACGGCGCCGAGCGCTGGGACGCGGCGAGCGGCGCCGTCCAGGCACCCGAACCGCACCCCGGCGTCGCCGCCGTCCAGGCCGAACTCCCCGCCGTCCTCGATGAGTACGGCGCTTCGCAGGGCACCTGGATCGAGGACAAGGGCCGCGCCGTCGCCGTCCATACCCGCCGTGCCGAGGACCCGCAGGCCACGTTCGAGCTGCTGCGCGCGCCGCTTCACGCCCTGGCCGAGCGCCATGGGCTGATCGTCGAGCCGGGCCGACTGGTGCTGGAGCTGCGGCCCCCTGGCATGGACAAGGGCGTCGCGCTCACGGAGTACGTACGGCGGACGGGCGCGGAAGCCGTGCTCTATGCGGGCGACGACCTGGGCGACCTGGCCGCGTTCGCGGCGGTGGAGCGGCTGCGCGAGGAGGGTGTGCCGGGGGTGCTGGTGTGCAGCGGCAGCACGGAGGTGACCGAACTCGCCGAGCGGGCCGACCTGGTGGTCGACGGCCCGGCGGGCGTGGTGGAGCTGCTGTCGTCCCTGGCAGACGCGGTCAGCGGCGCCAACGCTTCGTAGAGCCCGCCCGGACCGCGCCGGTCACCTCGTAGGTCCGTGGCTCAGAAGCCCGCCGCCACCGCGAAACCCTCGCCCCTACAGCGCCCGCAACTGCGCCAGGAACCATGCCTGGGGCGGCAGCGCGGTCGCGGCGGCGGCGAGTCGCTTCGTACGGTCCGCGCGCTCGCCGTCGCTCATGCGCAGCGCCTCGTCCAGCGCCCGGGCCGTGGCCTCCACGTCGTACGGGTTCACCACCAGCGCGTCGTCGCCCAGCTCGGCGTACGCCCCCGCCTCCCGCGACAGCACCAGCGCACATCCCCGCTCGGAGACCACCGGGACCTCCTTGGCCACCAGGTTCATCCCGTCCCGGATGGGGTTGACCAGCGCCACGTCCGCCAGTCGGTAGGCCGCCAGCGACCGTGCGAAGTCGTCCTTCACATGCAGGGCGACCGGGGTCCAGCCCTCCGTGCCGTACTCGGCGTTGATCTCGTCCGCGAGCCGCCGCACCCGCTCGGTGTAGTCGCGGTAGACCGAGAGGTCCTGGCGGGAGGGGTAGGCGAAGGCCACATGCACCACGCGCTCCCGCCACTCGGGGTGGGTCTCCAGCAGCCGCCGGTAGGCCAGCAGCCCGCGCACGATGTTCTTGGACAGCTCGGTGCGGTCCACCCGGACGATCGACTTCCGGTCCGGCCCGATCTGCGCCCGCAGATTGCTCAGCCGTTCGTCCACATCGGCCTGCCGCGACCGCTGCCGCAGGAAGTCCGCGTCCGCGCCCAGGCCGTGGACGCCCAGTCGGGTCTCCCGCCCCTCGAAGCGCACGGCCGTCGGCGGGCCGTCGCCGTTGCCGTCACCGTCACCGTCGCCGTCCCGGACGATCTCCGCGCCCAGCACGGCCGCGCAGCAGTCGGCGAAGGCGCCGGCCCAGCGCTCGGTGAGGAACGCGGCGCGGTCGCCGCCGAGGATGCCCCGCAGCACACCCGCCGCGACGTCGTCCGGCAGCAGCCGGTAGTAGTCCGGCGGGGCCCAGGGGGTGTGCGAGAAGTGACCGATCCGCAGGTCGGGGCGCCGCTCGCGGAGCATCGCGGGCACCAGCGCCAGGTGGTAGTCCTGCACCAGGACGACGGCCTCGTCCACCGCTTCCTCGGCGAGCGCGTCCGCGAAGGCCGCGTTATAGGTCTCGTAAGCCGCCCACTGGTCGGCGAACTCCGCGTCGAAGACCGGCTCGACCGGGGTCTGGTAGAGCAGATGGTGGATGAACCACAGCACCGAATTGGCGATGCCGTTGTACGCGGCGGCGAAGACATCCGGCGCGATGTCGAGCATCCGCACCTGCTGGCCGCCGGTGTCACCGGGGTTCAGATGGTTTTCCCCGGCGCGCCGGGCCGCCTCGCGATCACCCTCCCCGAGCGCCGCGCACACCCACACCGCGTTCGCGTCCGGGCCGATGGCGCTGAGGCCGGAGACCAGCCCGCCACCGCCGCGCCGGGCGGTGAGCGAGCCGTCCTCGCCCAGGGTGTACGAGACCGGACCACGGTTGGACGCGACCAGGATCGGGGCGGTGCGCGGAACTGCCATGTCGCGAGCCTAGCCAGCCGCGACCCCGCGCAAACGTACGTACGGTTTCTTGCCCCGTAGGCGGTATGGGGCGGCCTGTTTCCGCCCCGTAGGGGCTATCGCCTGATGCCGGGGTCCCGGGGTCATCACGCCGCGCCGCCCGGGTGCGTCACGCCGCGCGCCGCTCCGCGTACTCCGGTATCTCGATCATCGGCGGCCGCTCCTCGGTGTCCACAGCCGTGGTGCGCGGCTCGAAGCCGTTGTCGCCCCGGTCGAACTGGGTCAGCCGCGGCCGCACCAAATGGCCCCGGGCCAGCCGCAGCTGCGCGGTGCGGTAGATCGCGGCCGCCATCCGGCCGAGCGCCAGCCCGTCCTGGTGGCGGTGTTTGCGCACCCCGATGTCCACCTGGCCGAGCGCGTCGAGACCCACCGTGTGCAGCGCGTCGACCAGCAGCCCCAGCTCGACCCCGTAGCCGACCGGGAAGGGCAGCCGCTCCAGCAGCGTGCGGCGCGCCGCGTACTCACCGCCCAGCGGCTGGACGAATCCGGCCAGCAGGGGCCAGTGCAGATTCAGCAGCGGGCGGGCGACCAGCTCGGTGACCCGGCCGCCCTGGCCCGCCAGCTCGCCGAGTGGGCGGTCGTACATGCCCTTCACGAGCTGCAGCGTGGGGTCGGTCAGCAGCGGACCGACGATCCCCGAGACGAAGCGCGGATCGAATTCCCGCAGGTCGGCGTCGATGAAGCAGATGATGTCGCCGCTCGTGGCCAGCAGGGACCGCCACAGCACCTCGCCCTTGCCGGGCAGCGCGGGCAGCCGGGGGAGCAGCGAGTCGCGGGGGACGACGGTGGCGCCCGCCGCCGCGGCGACCTCGGCGGTGCGGTCCGTCGAGCCGGAGTCCAGCACCACCAGCTCGTCCACCAGCGGCGCCGCCTCGCCCATCAGCTCCCGGCGGATTGTCGCGGCGATCTCGCCGACCGTGGCCTCCTCGTTCAGGGCGGGCAGGACCACGCTCAGGGTCGTCGCCGAGCCCCGCTTCGCGTCCAGCAGGCGGTCCAGCGGCCGGTCGTCGGCCGACCAGGAGCGGTGCTTCAGCCAGCGCTCCACCTCATCCAGCACCTGTGTCTCTCCCTGCCGTGGTCGCTGTGATCCATCTCGCGCATCGGACGGCTAGCTCAACCATCCGGGCCGTCGGTTACAGTCTTGAACAACGCGCATGGCCGTCGTATGTCGGGGTCGACCTCGGTGTTTACCGAGGAAGCCCGTGATGATGCCGTGCTGACAAACGCCCGGGTCCGCCCGGTGCCATACCGCTCATCCAGAGGGGCAGAGGGAACGGCCCGTTGAAGCCCCGGCAACCCTCCAGCTGATCTCGCATTCCGCAGCGAGGCTCCCAGCTCGGGAAGGTGCCAATTCCGTCTCGTGGCGAAATGCGTCGCGAGGAAGATGAGGAGAAAGGGCCTCGCCATCCATGGCTGTGCAGTCAGTAGAAAGCTCAACCACTTCCTCCACCTCCGACGCCTCCGGTGCCTTCGGTCCCGCCATCGCATTGTCCTGCCGGGAGTGCGGTGAGCGGTTCGATCTGGGCCCGATCTTCGCGTGTGAGGTCTGTTTCGGGCCGCTTGAGGTCGCGTACGAGCTGCCGGCCGGCGACCCGGAGGAGCTGCGCCGGCGCATCGAGGCCGGTCCGAACAGCATCTGGCGCTATGCCCCGCTGCTGCCCGTCCCGGCGGACGTGGCGGACCTGCCCAGCCTGCACCCCGGTTTCACCCAGTTGGTCAAGGCCGACAACCTCGCCCGTGAGCTCGGCGTCACCGGTGAGCTGCACATCAAGGACGACTCCGGGAACCCCACCCACTCCTTCAAGGACCGGGTCGTCGCCATCGCCGTCCAGGCCGCCCGCACCTTCGGCTTCACCACCCTCTCCTGCTCCTCCACCGGCAACCTCGCCGGCGCGGTCGGCGCCGCCGCCGCCCGTGCGGGATTCCGCTCCTGCGTCTTCATCCCGCACGACCTGGAGGCGGGCAAGGTCGTCATGGCCGCGGTCTACGGCGGTGAGCTGGTCGGCATCGAGGGCACCTACGACGACGTCAACCGCTTCTGCAGCGAGCTGATCGGCGACCCGGTGGGCGAGGGCTGGGGCTTCGTCAACGTCAACCTGCGGCCGTACTACGGCGAGGGCTCCAAGACCCTCGCGTACGAGATCTGCGAGCAGCTCGGCTGGCGGCTGCCGGACCAGATCGTCATCCCGATCGCCTCCGGCTCCCAGCTAACCAAGATCGACAAGGGGCTGAAGGAGCTGATCGCGATCGGTCTGGTCGAGGACAAGCCCTACAAGATCTTCGGCGCCCAGGCCGAGGGCTGCTCCCCGGTCTCCGCCGCCTTCAAGGCCGGCCATGACGTCGTCCGGCCGCAGAAGCCGCAGACCATCGCCAAGTCGCTGGCCATCGGCAACCCCGCGGACGGCCCGTACGTCCTGGACATCGCCCGCCGTACGGGCGGCGCGGTGGAGGACGTGAACGACGAGCAGATCGTCGACGCGATCAAGCTGCTCGCCCGCACCGAGGGGATCTTCGCGGAGACCGCGGGCGGGGTGACCGTCGGCGTGACCAAGAAGCTGATCGAGGACGGTCTGCTCGACCCGTCCCTGACGACCGTCGTGCTCAACACCGGCGACGGCCTCAAGACCCTCGACGCGGTGGCCCCCACCACGGGTCCCTCCGCCATCATCCGCCCCACCCTTGACTCGTTCCGAGAGGCTGGTCTCGCATGAGCGTCAACGTCCGAATCCCGACCATCCTGCGCACCTACACCGCCGGTCAGGCCGAGGTCCCCGCCGAGGGCGCGACCCTCGCCGAGGTCCTGGCGGACCTGGAGAAGAACCACCAGGGCATCGCGGCCCGCGTGCTGGACGACACCGGCAAGCTCCGCCGCTTCGTCAACGTCTACGTCAATGACGATGACGTCCGCTTCGCCGATGGCCTGGCCACGGCTACCCCGGACGGTGCCGGGATCTCGATCATCCCGGCGGTCGCGGGCGGCTGCTGACCCCGCGTCCACCCTCCTCACCTTTGGCATCGCCCCGTCCGGGGACAACCGGACGGGGCGATTCCGTGTGTGGAATCGCGATACAGTTGCCCGGAATCCCCGATGGCCCCCGGGCCGGAACCACATATGAGAACTCGTCAAGTTGTGCGTAAAGTGTGAGCGCGAATTGTCGGGTTGGTTCCCTATGTCCCGCCCGGCTTGCCCGAACTTCACATAAATTCTCACTTTTAACCGTTCGGCCGTGCCCAGAATTCTCGTCCGATTGACCTGTTGCAGAGGGCGTTGGGACGGATACATTCAGCGGCGGTCGACGCGTTCCGGCGCACACCCCCCACATCCGGGGGGTGAGGTCTGACCCGGGTCCGCGGAGTGCGGTCCTGCGCAAGGGCCAGCAATAGGGGAGTTAGGAATGGCTCAGGGCACCGTCAAGTGGTTCAACGCGGAGAAGGGGTACGGCTTCATCGCGGTCGACGGTGGTGCGGACGTGTTCGTCCACTACAGCGCGATCCAGATGGACGGGTACCGCACCCTCGAGGAAGGCCAGCGGGTCGAGTTCGAGATCTCGCAGGGTCAGAAGGGCCCGCAGGCCGACATGGTCCGCGTGGCCGTAGGCTGACGCGCCGACGCGACGCAGCTGAACAGTACAGTCCGAAGGGTCCGTGTCCCGGCCAGGGTACGGACCCTTCGGCGTGTCCGCGCTGAATTGTTACGGGGTTGGCGTCGCTTCGTCCCCGGGGGTGGATGGCCTCCGGCCGCTTGCGCCCACCCGTCGCCCGGCCGCCACCCCCCAAGGATGGCCTCCGGCCGCTTGCACTCTATAGGTCCGAGTGCTAATCATTGGCGTTAGCACTCTGACGTTGAGAGTGACAGAAGGACCGGGTCGGTGAGGCCCGCCAGGCCATGCGGGGCAAGGAACCGTACGGCAGGCAGGCCGTCCGTCGCGGGCGCCAGCGCGGTCCGGAGCAATCCACCCCGTCTTGGGAGGACCACTTCACATGGCCAAGATCATCGCGTTCGACGAGGAGGCGCGGCGCGGCCTCGAGCGCGGGATGAACCAGCTCGCCGACGCCGTCAAGGTCACCCTCGGCCCCAAGGGCCGTAACGTCGTCCTCGAGAAGAAGTGGGGCGCCCCCACGATCACCAACGATGGTGTTTCCATCGCCAAGGAGATCGAGCTCGAGGACGCGTACGAGAAGATCGGCGCCGAGCTGGTCAAGGAGGTCGCGAAGAAGACGGACGACGTCGCCGGTGACGGCACGACGACCGCGACCGTCCTCGCCCAGGCGCTGGTCAAGGAGGGCCTCCGCAACGTCGCCGCGGGTGCCAACCCGATGGCGCTCAAGCGGGGTATCGAGAAGGCCGTCGAGGCCGTCTCCGCCCAGCTTCTCGAGCAGGCCAAGGACGTGGAGACCAAGGAGCAGATCGCCTCCACCGCCTCCATCTCCGCCGCCGACACCCAGATCGGTGAGCTCATCGCCGAGGCGATGGACAAGGTCGGCAAGGAAGGTGTCATCACCGTCGAGGAGTCGCAGACCTTCGGGCTCGAGCTCGAGCTCACCGAGGGCATGCGCTTCGACAAGGGCTACATCTCCCCGTACTTCGCGACGGACATGGAGCGTATGGAGTCGTCGCTCGACGACCCGTACATCCTGATCGTCAACTCCAAGATCAGCAGCGTGAAGGACCTCCTCCCGCTGCTCGAGAAGGTCATGCAGTCGGGCAAGCCGCTGCTGATCATCGCCGAGGACGTCGAGGGCGAGGCCCTGGCCACCCTGGTCGTCAACAAGATCCGTGGCACCTTCAAGTCCGTCGCCGTCAAGGCCCCGGGCTTCGGTGACCGCCGTAAGGCCATGCTCGGTGACATCGCCATCCTTACCGGTGGCACCGTCATCTCCGAGGAGGTCGGCCTCAAGCTGGAGAACGCCGGGGTGGACCTGCTCGGCCGCGCCCGCAAGGTCACCGTCACCAAGGACGAGACCACCATCGTGGACGGCGCCGGCGACACCGACCAGGTGCAGGGCCGCGTCAACCAGATCCGCGCCGAGATCGAGTCCTCGGACTCGGACTACGACCGCGAGAAGCTCCAGGAGCGCCTGGCGAAGCTGGCCGGCGGCGTGGCCGTCATCAAGGCCGGTGCCGCCACCGAGGTCGAGCTCAAGGAGCGCAAGCACCGCATCGAGGACGCGGTGCGCAACGCCAAGGCGGCCGTCGAGGAGGGCATCGTCGCCGGTGGTGGCGTGGCCCTGCTGCAGACCGTCTCGGTCTTCGAGAAGCTGGAGCTCGAGGGCGACGAGGCCACCGGTGCCCAGGCCGTGCGCCTGGCCCTGGAGGCCCCGCTGAAGCAGATCGCGGTCAACGCCGGTCTCGAGGGCGGCGTCGTGGTCGAGAAGGTGCGCAACCTGACCCCGGGCCACGGCCTCAACGCCGCGACCGGTGAGTACGTCGACCTGATCGCCGAGGGCATCATCGACCCGGCCAAGGTCACGCGCTCCGCGCTGCAGAACGCCGCGTCGATCGCCGCGCTGTTCCTCACCACCGAGGCCGTCATCGCCGACAAGCCGGAGAAGGCCGCCCCGGCGGGCGCTCCGGGCGGCATGCCGGGCGGTGACATGGACTTCTGATCGACTCGGCGCGTTCGTTCGCCGGTCGGTCGTACCGTCCAGGACGTCGGGGCGGCACCCTCTCCCAGGGGTGCCGCCCCGACGGCGTTTTTTGGGGGTGGGCGGGCGGATCCGGGGTCCGGCGTATCTGCGGCCCGGCGTATCCGGGGCTTACTCCTCAGCCGCGTCGAGGGCGGCGCGCAGATGGCCGTGCGCCTCGGCGAGCAGCTTCTCGGCGGTCGGGGCGTCCACCTCGCCCAGGATGGTGAGGATCGCGTTCTTCACCTCGCCGTCCGTGGCCGCCAGCGCGCTTTCGATCCGCTGGTCGGAGGCGCCGGTCGCCAGGAAGACGATCCTCCGGGAGCGGGCGCGCAGCTTGTCGTTGGAGGCGCGCACATCGACCATCAGATTTCCGAAGGTCTTGCCCAACCGGATCATGGTGATGGTCGAGATCATGTTGAGCACCAGCTTCTGGGCCGTGCCCGCCTTCAGCCGCGTCGAGCCGGTGAGCAGCTCCGGCCCCACGACGATCTCGATGCCGTGGTCGGCCGCGGCGGCGAGCGCCGAGTCGGCGTTGCAGGACAGTCCGATGGTGAGCGCGCCGAGCCGTCGGCCGTGTTCGACCGCGCCCACGGCGTACGGGGTGCGGCCGGAGGCCGAGACGCCGATCACCGTGTCATCGGGGCCGATCCCGAGCAGGTCCAGGTCGCGGGCGGCCAGCTCCGCGCTGTCCTCCGCGCCCTCGACCGAGGTCACCACGGCCTCCGGGCCGCCCGCGATCACCCCGACGACCTGCTCGGGCCGGGTGTTGAAGGTGGGCCGGCATTCGCTCGCGTCGAGCACCCCGAGCCGTCCGGCGGTGCCCGCGCCCGTATAGAGGAGACGGCCGCCACGGGACATCCGCGCGGCGATGGCGTCAATGGCGGCGGCGATGCGGGGGAGCTGGAGGGCGACGGCGGCGGGGACGCCGGCGTCCTCCGCGTTCATGATCCGGGCGATCTCCAGGGTTTCGAGGCGGTCGATCTCGGCGAGTTCGGGGCGGAACGCCTCGGTGGTGAGGGTGTCGAGCTGGGCGCGGAGCCGTGTGGAGTCCTGGTCGGCTGCGGAGTCGGTGGGGTCGGCTGCGAAGTCGGCGGAAGTCATGGTGAAGCGGCTCTTTCCGGTACGTCAGGGTGAGGGCGGGGGGTGAAGAGGCGGAGAGGGGCGGGGTCGGGGGTCGGGGGTGGCCCGAGGGTGGAACCTCGGGCTGGACCGGCCCGGCTCAGCGATGCCCGGGGCGCGGGTCGTGGCGGTGCGCGAGGGCCTCGTACGACGCGGAGAGGGCGGGCGCCGCCGATTCGTACGTCCGCTGGGCGACCCCTATGAACAGGCAGTCCACCACTAGGAGCTGGCTGGTGCGGCTGGACATGGCCGCCGGGCGCAGCTCGCTCTCACGGGCGGTGGAGGTGGTGAGCACCAGGTCCGCGTACTGCGCGACCTCGCCGTCCGGCCGTCCGGTGATCGCGACGGTGGTCGCGCCGCGCTCGAAGGCCACCCGTAGCGGCTCGATGACGTCCGTCGTACGCCCGGAATGGGTGATCGCGATGGCGACGTCGCCGGAGTGCAGCTGGACCGCGTTGGTGACCGCGAGATGCGGATCGGCGTGGGCGTGGGCTATCAGCCCGATGCGCAGCAGCTTCTGGACCAGGTCCTGCCCGACGAGGCTGGACGCCCCCACCCCGTACACATCGATCCGGCGCGCCGTGGCCAGCGCCGAGACGGCGGCCTCGACCTGGCTGGTGTCCAGGACGGCGGCGGTGTCGGCCAGACACTGCTGCTCCTCCCGCGCCAGCTTGGTGACCACGTCGGCGATCGGATCGTCGACCGCGATGTCCGCGGTGACGGCCGGGGCCCGCCCGGCGGCCTGGTGTGCGGCGAGCGCGGCGAGCGCGATGCGCAGATCGCGATATCCGGGGTAGCCGAGCAGTCGGGAGGTGCGGACGACGGTGGCCTCGCTGGTGCCGGTCCGCTCGGCGAGCCCGGTGACGGTGAGCGCCGCGCATCCGGCCGGATCCCCCGCCACGGCCTCGGCCACGCGCTGCATGGAGCGGGTCATGGAGGGGCCTAACGTGCGGACCTTCGCGGCGAGGGCGGCCGGAGGGGGCGGGGTGGGGTCGGATTGCGGTGGTGGCATGAAAGTTTCCTTCAGGTCGCTGCTCATCCGCGAAAACTATTTCCGGCCATGGGGCCCGTCAACCCTCCGCGCGGCGGGCCGCAGCGAGACGGAGCGAGACGCAGCGAGACGGAGCGAGACCGAGGATGAAGCAAACAGGCGCCAGGAGGAAGCAAAGGTGACAATGGGACCCATGAAGCTCGAACACGCACTGCACGCGGCCCGCGCCCTCGTCCTGGCCGACCTCGCGGCGGGCGAGGTCGCCCGGGCCGATATCGTCTCGCTGGTCGAAGACGCGATCGCGCACCGGCGGTGGTGGGTCGAGCAGTGGCCGGAAGGCATCGAGTACGTGGCCGGTCTGGTCGCCCAGGACGTCCAGGACGCCCTGCTGGAACGGTACGGCCGATGGCCGCTGTGCCCCGTCTGCACCCAGGGCGGCGACCTCCACGCCCTCGACGTGGAGCCCGAGTTGGGCCCCAACCCGCACTGGGTCTGCGGCAAGACGGCGGTCGCGGTGGCGCCGGTGGGATCGCTGGGCACCACCCTCTGATGGCCGTACTGATCGACCCGCCCTCGTGGCCGGGCCACGGCCGCCTGTGGTCCCACCTGGTCAGCGATGTCTCCTACACCGAACTCCACGCCTTCGCCGCCCGCATCGGCGCCCCGCGCCGAGGCTTCGACCGTGACCACTACGACCTGCCGAGCGAGCTGTACGCGAAGGCGGTACGGGCGGGCGCGGAGGAGGTGGGCAGCAAGGAACTCCTCCGCCGTCTGAAGGCCGCGGGCCTGCGCCGCCCCAAACGAGCCGCGAACGCGGACTGACCGGTGCGGGCGGTCCTGCGGCCCGCCCTGCCAACCGGCCGCCCGGAGTGGCCGCCACGCCCCCACCGCGCGTAGGTCTGCGCGCGCTGCCGCGATGCCGCTCGTGCCCCCGAGCGGCTGAGGGCAGCCGCGCCACGGGCGGTATGGCGGGCGTCAAGCTCGGCCCCGGCGCCAAGGTGAGTGCCCCGCGCGGGCGGTGTGGCCGCGCCCGTGCGGCGAGGCGGGGTCTCTCAGCGCGTCGTGCGCGACGGGTCGGGGGCCGCTTCCGCATCCGCCGGGGAGTACGTCGCCGACGTGGCGATGACGCGCGAGGCACCAGCCGCCCGGTGCAGGCGCATCGCGGCGACCGTCGTCACCACGCCCGTACCGGCGAGTGCCGCACCCGTCCAGGCGACCGCCGGGTAGCCCCAGCCCAGGTCGATGACGAGGCCGCCGAGCCACGGGCCCACCGTGTTGCCGATGTTGAAGGCCGAGGTGTTCGTCGCGCCCGCGAGCGTGGGCGCGGCGTTCGCGAGGTTGAACATCCGGGCGTTGAGCGCGGGCGCGGTGAAGAAGGCGGTGAAGCCGAGCAGCAGCGCCAACGTCACGGCCGCGACCGCGCTGTGCGCGGTCAGCGCCAACGCGCTCAGCACGACCGTCGAGGCGGTGATGCCCCCGAGCATCGTGCCGAACAGATGCGCGTCCGCGATCCGCCCGCCGAGCACCGTACCCAGCAGCGCGCCGACCCCGAACAGCGCGAGCACGGTCGGCACCCAGCCCTCGTCCAGCCCCGCCACATCCGTGAGCAGCGGCCCGAGGTAGGAGAACAGGCAGAAGACCGCACCACCGCTCAGCGCGGTGGCGGCCAGCGCCAGCCACACCTGCCGGTCGCGGTAGATGCGCAACTCGGCCCGCAGCCGCGGCCGGTCGTCCCCGGTCGGCACCTCCGTACGCGGTACGAGCGCCACGACTCCGACCAGCCCGAGCGCCGACAGCCCGGCCACCGCCCAGAAGGCGGCGCGCCACCCCGCGTGCTGCCCGAGCAACGCCCCGGCGGGGACCCCCGCGATGTTCGCGATGCTCAGCCCGCCGACCATCACCGCCATCGCCTTCGCCCGCGCGTTCACCGGCACCAGCGATACGGCCACCGCGGCGCCCACCGCCCAGAACCCGGCACACGCGAGCGCGCTGACGACCCGCGAGGCGAACAGCACCCCGTACGACGGCGCCAGCGCCCCCGCGATCTGCCCGAGCCCGAACGCCGTCAGCAGCGCCATCAGCGTCGTCCGCCGCGGCAGCCGCAACGTGGCCGCCGCCAGCACCGGCGCCCCGACCACCATCCCGATCGCGAAGGCCGATATCAGCAACCCGGCCGTGGGGATGGACACCCCCATGTCCCGCGCGACGGGTTGCAGCAGCCCGGACAGCATGAACTCGGAGGTACCGAGGGCGAAGACGGACAGCCCGAGGACGTAGACCGCCAAGGGCATGCGGGAGCGAGCGGAATCCGCTGGGGAGGAGGAGGGCATGCCAGGCTCAACGCCATGGCATGACCTCGGCATTCCTGCGCGGAACAGTGAGATGCTCGACTCTCGAACATTCACTCGATGGGGTGGTCTGGCAGCGAACTGAACGGCCCGGGCGCCGGACGAATGGGCCGCCTATCTGGCCACAGCGGCACCGGCACCGGGACCGGCGACCGCGTCGATACTGCCGGTGCTGGACGCGGAGAAGCTGTCCCGCACTGGCCGGCGGCCATGCCATGCCATGACGGCGGTGGTGATCATGGGTTCGTTGCGCGCGCCTGTCAGCCGTGGTTGGCTCGCCCGATGGAGCTTCTGTTGACGGCGAGTGGCCTGCGCAACGAGACACTGCGGGATGCGCTGCGGGACATGCTGGGAAAGCCGTTCGGGTCGGCGAACGTCGTGTTCGTTCCTACGGCGTCCGTTGCCGAGCCCGGGGACCACGGGTGGTTCGTCGCGGACATGAACCGGCTGCACGGCCTCGGCTGGCGGGAGTTCGACGTCCTGGAGCTGAACGGCCTGCCCCGGCAGATGGTGCTCGACCGGCTGCTCCATGCCGACGTCATCTATGTCGAGGGCGGCAGTCACTACCACCTCGCGCGCAGCATCACCGGCAACGGCCTGGCCGACGGCTTCCTGGAGGCGCTGGAGAGCCGGGTCTATGTGGGGGTCAGCGCCGGATCAATGATCTTCAGCCGTAATCTCACCGGACACTCCGCCGACGTCATCGGGGACACCACGGACCTCCACGTGCTCGGCGCGACGACCGTGGAGCCGCCGTTCGGTCTCTTCGACTGGTATCTCAAGCCTCACCTGTACTCGCCGGATTTCCCCGAGCGGGACGACGCCTGGGCTGATCGCATCGCTGCGCGGGCGGACTTCCCGATCTACTTCATCGATGACGAGACGGCCGTTCGCGTCAGGGACGGCAAGTTGGATGTCATTTCTGAAGGCCGGTGGCGGTTCCATCCGTGACTCAACGCGTGGTGGGGAGCAACGGACAGGGCAGTGCGGCGCCCAGGGGCGCGCTGATGCGGAGCTGCCGGGGTGAGCACCTGCGTCAGGCGGCTTGCGCGAGGTAGTACGGGCTGCTGGGCCTCCGCGAGCGGGAGGGTGCCCCCGCGGGCGGCGACGTCGGCGAAGACCTGCTGGAGGGCGTCGACGGTCGCGGCGAGGTTCTTGCGCAGCGGGCCGAGCGGGACCATGCGCAGCTCGGGGTTGAGCCGCGAACGGCACATGTTACGCACTGAGCAGCTCCAGCTCCGTGGTCATGTTGCGGCGTGCGGCGGCCTCCCAGCGGGCGTGGCCTTCCGGGGTGCGGAAGAGGCGGGACAGGCCCAGCAGGTGGCGGAGGACGTTCGCGCGGCCCTCGCGGAAGGCGTCGTCGGGGACGAAGCCGTACTCCTCGCGGACCGCCGCCGCGTAGGCGCCGTAGGCGGCCGGGGAGCCCGCCAGTACGGCGAGGTCGGCGTCGCAGAGGACTTCGCCGTTGGTGTCGCCCTCGGCGGGGTCGTGGTCGCGGGTGACGAGGACGAGGCGGACGGTTTCGGCCGTGCGGGGCGCCGGGACGGCGGCCTCGGTGAGGGCGCGTTCGGCGAGGCGGGCGCTGCGTTCCTCGTTGGTGGAGCGGTCGGGGAGGTAGACGGCGTCGTGGAACCAGGCGGCGAGCCGGATGGCGGCGGGGTCGGCGGCCTGGACGTGGGGGAGCAGCTCGTCCACCCGGTCCAGGACCGCGAGCAGGTGATCGGTGGTGTGGTAGCGGCGCTGGGGTTCGGCCCAGCGGGTCAGGAGGTCCTCGCCGTAGGGGGCGGGAGATGGAACCGTGGCTTCGCGGGCGCTGGTGAGGAGGTCCGTCCAGCGGGTGAGCAGGGCGTCATGGGCCGGATGGCGGGCGGGCGCGGGTGCGGGCATGGGCCAATTGTGGGGTAGCGGTTTGCCCTCTTGCGCGGTGTGGCAAGCTGTGGAGCATGTCTAGACCAATTCTCGAGGTGATCGCCCTGAACCCGGCGGACGCAATCGCCGCACAGGCCGGAGGGGCGGACCGCCTCGAACTGGTCACCGACATGGCCGCCGACGGGCTCACCCCCTCCCGTGAGACCTTCGCCGCCGTCCGTTCGGCCGTGGACCTGCCGGTACGGGTGATGCTCCGCGCCGCCGACGGCTTCGCGGCAGGGGACCCCGCCGCGTTCGACGCGCTGTGCGAGGCCGCGGCCGCGCTGCACTCGGAGGGGGCGGACGAGTTCGTCCTGGGCTTCCTGACCGACGACGGCGGGGTCGACCTGGCCGCCGTGACCGCCCTGACCGACGTCGTGCGGGCGGGCGGCGGGGTGGACGAGAGCCGCTGGACCTTCCACCGGGCCATCGACCGCGCCGCGGATCGCGACGGGCTGCGCAAGCGGCTCGCCGACATCCCCGGCCTCGACACGTATCTCACCGCCGGGTCCGCGCGCGGCGTCGACGACGGTCTGCCGACCTTGGCCGAGGAGGCGGCGCGGACCGGTACGCCGGGCTATGAGCCGCGCATCATGGCCGGTGGCGGGCTGCGCCTCGACCATCTGTCCGCCCTGCGCGCCGCCGGGATCGATGCCTTCCACATCGGCGGCGCGGCCCGCCCGGCGGGATGGGCCGGCCCTGTGGACGCGGCCACGGTCGGCCGGTGGCGTACGGCCCTGGACGCGCCCGTTCCGGTCGCCTGAGGGCGTGCCGCGCGGCGGCTGTGCCGACAAGCTCCTGTTGGATGCCGGGCCTGCACACCGGGCCTGCACACCGGGCCCGGAAACCGGCCCGGAAACCGGCCCGGAAACCGGCCCGGAAACCGGCCCGGAAACCGGCCCGGAAACCGGGGCTCGATACCGGGCGGTTTCTGCCCGGTATCGACCGTACGGTCATCCGCACGGCACACAACACCTCACGGGAGCTTGCCATGCACTTCGCCTCGATCCGCATCATCACCGAGGACGTCGCCCGGATCGCCGACTTCTACGAGCGGGCCACGGGCCTGACGGCGAAGCGGTATACGGACGACTTCGCCGAGCTCATGACATCGAGCGGAACTCTCGCCCTTGCGAGCACCCGCACGGTGCGGGTGCTCGGTGAGCAGGCGCCCCGGCCCGCGGCGAACCAGAGCGTGATCGTGGAGTTCCGCGTCGCCGATGTCGACGGTGAGTACGAAAGGCTCAAGGAGTTCGACGTCGAGATCGTGAACGAGCCCACGACGCAGCCCTGGGGCAACCGTTCGCTGCTGTTCAAAGACCCCGACGGCAATCTCGTCAACTTCTTCGCGCCCGTCACCCCGGACGCCCTCAAGCGATACGAGCAGCAGATCGCTGAAGCCGAGGCATAACGGTCAGGCCGGCTCAGCTCAGGTCAGCTCAGCTCAGCCGCTCCGGCAGCGCCGCCCCGTGGACGACCGTCAGCCCCGAGACCGCACGGGTAAGGGAGACATACAGGCGGCGCAGCCCGGTGCGTTCGTCCGGCTCGCCGTCGACCACCGCGGCCGGTTCGTCCAGCACCACGTAGTCGTACTCCAGACCCTTGGCCAGCGTCGCCGGGACGAGGGTGAGCCGGGCCTCGGCGCTGGTCTCCTCGCCGGGGGAGAGGTGGGTCAGGCCCGCCGCGTCGAGGGCCTCGGCCAGGGCCGGGACGCGGGCGTCGGCCGCGATGAGGCCGACGGAGCCCTCGTGGGTCAGAGCGTCGTGGCAGGCGGCGATCACGGCCGCGTCCAGCTCCGCCGGGTCCACGGCCCGGACGGAGAAGTCGCCCGCCGCCTCGCGGATCGAGGTGGCCTCCGACAGGCCCGGGGCGATGGCGGGCAGCAGTCGCGAGGCGTACGCGATCACCTCGCGCGGCACCCGGAATCCCTGGGTCAGCTCCTCGATCGCCGCCCCGTCCTTGCCCAGATGGGTCAGGGCCTCCTCCCAACTGGCCGTCGCCCACGGGGTGGTGCCCTGGGCGATGTCGCCGAGCACGGTCGCCGAGCCGGTGCTGCAGCGGCGGCCGACCGCGCGGTACTGCATGGGCGACAGGTCCTGCGCCTCGTCCAGGACCACATGCCCGAGGGACGGGGTGCGCTCGATGAGATCGGCGGCCTCGTCGATCAGCACCAGGTCCGCCGGGGACCACTTCGCGGACTTCACGCCGCGCCCCGGCTTCGCCCACAGCACGGTCTTCTGCTCGTCGGCGTCGAGGACGCCTTCCGCGTGCTCGGCCAGGAAGTCGGCGTCGGAGAGCAGCCGCAGCACCAGCTTGGCCGGGTCGACCGGCGGCCAGACCGCCTTGACCGCCGCCTTGACGGCCGCGTTGCGTGCGACCGCGTCCTGGACCCGGTCGTCGGGCGCCTCGCCCGCCTGCTCCATCCGGACGAGCACGGCGTGCGCGATGCGTTGTGGAAGCGCCTCGCGGGCCGCGCCGTAGCGGATGTCGCGGGTGAGCAACTCCTCGACCATCTCCTCCAGTTCATACGCGGGCACCCGCCAGCGGCGTGAGCCGCGCACCACCACACAGGGTTCGGTGGGGGCGGTGACATACGAGCGCAGGGCGCGGCGCAGCACCTCGGCCAGCCGCGCGTCGCCCTTGATACGGGCCGCGTCGGCGGAGTCGGTACCCCGCGCCTCCGCGCCCAGGGACGGGCGGGTCACCAGGTCCTCGACGGTCGCCTGGGCCACCTGCAACTCGCCGAGGGCGGGCAGGACCTGCTCGATGTAGTGGAGGAAGGAGCGGTTCGGGCCGATGACGAGGGTGCCGGAGCGGGCCAGCCGCTCGCGGTGCGCGTACAGCAGATACGCCACCCGGTGCAGCCCCACGGCCGTCTTACCGGTGCCCGGCGCCCCCTGGACGCAGATGGTGCCGCCGATCCCCTGGCGGACGATCTCGTCCTGTTCCGGCTGGATCGTCGCGACGATGTCCCGCATCGGGCCGACACGCGGGCGCTCGATCTCGGACTGGAGCAGCTTGCTGGTCTGCTCGGCCTCGGTGGGGTCGGAGAGCCTTTCGTCCTCGTACGCCGTCAACTCGCCGCCCGTGTAGCCGAAGCGGCGGCGCAGCGCGATGTCCATCGGCCTGGTCTTGGACGCCTGGTAGAAGGGCTGGGAGACGGGGGCACGCCAGTCGATGACCATCGGGTCGCCGTCCGCGTCGTGCACATGGCGGCGGCCGATATAGAAGCGCTCGCCCTCCGCGCCCTCCGCCGTCTCCGCGCCGGGTGCGTGCAGATAGTCGAGCCGGCCGAAGAAGAGCGGGGTGTCGGCGAGGTCGGCGAGGGCCTTGATGCGCTCGCTGACCTGGTGGTGCAACGCTGCGGCGTTGACCCAGTTCGCGGCGACGTCCCGGAGGTCGAGGGCCTCGACGTCGGCGCGCATGGCGCGCAGCGCGGCGCGGGAGTCGGTCAGATGGGTGCGCTCCCGCGCGAGGGGGTCTGCTGCGTGGGGGGTCGGGAGAGGGGCTGGGAGCGGGTCCGAGCGAGGGTCTGAGAGGGGATCTGCGTGGTCAGGGGCGTGCGAGGGCACGGCGTAGCCTCCGGCGAGCGAGTACACAACGAGTGCACAAAGCGAGTACACAAAGCGGGTGCGCGGTACGGATGCGCGGTCAGAGATGCCGACCGGTTTCCGTCCGGGCGGCGGCTCTCCCGTTCGGAACGCGGGAGGCGGCAAGACCGGCGATTGTAGCCAGGGCATGTCCGGGAGGCGAATGAATTATGACGGCCCCCGGGGAAGGGGCCGGGCGAGCTCGCGGGCGGGCCTCGTGTGGGGCTGTGGGCCTCCGTCTGTGCGGGTCCCTGCGTGGGCTCCGCCTTTGTCTCAGGCGAGCCGCAGGGCGCGGAAGGTCACGCGCTGGTTGAACCACAGCAGCGTCACCGTCGTCGCGCCCATCAGGACCGCGACGGTCAGATGTCCGGCGACCGAGGTGACCGGGGCACCGACGGCGGCGAGGACGAGATGGAGGCCGACGCGGAGCGCGAGCAGCCCGATGGCGATCTTCCGGGTGTGGGCGTTCTTGAGCATCGCGCGCATCAGCTTCACCCGGCGGCGCAGCACGGTCGCCGCGACGACGACGTTCACCAAGGCGATCGCGATGAGCACCATCCAGGCGTCGTCCCACGCCTTGGTCAGGTCGTACGCGGCACCCATGACGCCCTCGAAGCCGAAGAACCACAGCGGCAGCGGCTTGATGTCGCTCAGGTCGATGTCGGTGGTCGCGGTCTTGCGTTTGCGGATGCTGATGCCCATGTCCCCGCCCCTTCGGCGTCGTGTGGTGCCATGTCCTGCTGACACTCACGATCCTTCCGGGCGGGGAACGCCCCGGGCAGAGTCGGCGATCACGGGTCACCCATGACACATGTCATGGCCGCATGTCATGGCCATGGGAGCGTGCCCAACGGCCGCAGGTGACCGGGTGACCGTGACCGGCCGAACGTCAGACGTCCTCGTCCGCGAGCAGCTCGCTCGCGTCCACGATCCGGTACGCGTACCCCTGCTCGGCCAGGAACCGCTGCCGGTGCGCCGCGAAGTCCTGGTCGATCGTGTCGCGCGCCACCACCGAGTAGAAGACCGCCGGGTGGCCGTCGGCCTTCGGGCGCAGCACCCGGCCGAGCCGCTGGGCCTCCTCCTGGCGGGAGCCGAAGGTGCCGGAGACCTGGATGGCGACCGTGGCCTCGGGGAGATCGATGGAGAAGTTGGCGACCTTCGAGACGACGAGCACCGACAGCTCGCCCTCCCGGAAGGCGTCGAAGAGCTTCTCCCGCTGGGCGTTGGTGGTCTCGCCCTTGATAACGGGCGCGTCCAGGTGCTCGCCCAACTCGTCGAGCTGGTCGATGTACTGGCCGATGACCAGGGTCTGCTGCCCCTTGTGCCGGGCGACCAGCGCCTCGGTGACCTTCCGCTTGGAGTCGGTCGTGGCGCAGTAGCGGTACTTCTCGTCGGTCTCGGCGGTCGCGTACGTCAGCCGCTCGGCCTCGGTCAGATTGACCCGGACCTCGACACAGTCGGCGGGCGCGATATAGCCCTGCGCCTCGATCTCCTTCCAGGGCGCGTCGAAGCGCTTGGGCCCGATGAGCGAGAAGACATCGGACTCCCGGCCGTCCTCCCGGACGAGCGTCGCCGTGAGCCCGAGCCGCCGCCGGGCCTGCAGATCGGCGGTGAACTTGAAGACGGGCGCCGGCAGCAGATGCACCTCGTCGTAGACGACCAGGCCCCAGTCGCGGGAGTCGAACAGCTCCAGATGCGGGTAGATGCCCTTCCGCTTGGTGGTGAGCACCTGGTACGTGGCGATGGTGACCGGGCGGATCTCCTTCCGCGTACCGCTGTACTCACCGATCTCCTCCTCGGTGAGCGAGGTGCGGCGCACCAGCTCGTGCTTCCACTGCCGGGCGGAGACGGTGTTGGTGACCAGGATCAGGGTGGTCGACTTGGCGACGGCCATCGCACCCGCCCCCACCAGCGTCTTTCCGGCACCGCAGGGCAGCACGACGACACCGGAGCCGCCGTGCCAGAAGCCCTCCACGGCCTGCGTCTGATACGGCCGCAGCGCCCAGCCGTCCTCGTGCAGCTCGATGGGGTGGGCCTCGCCGTCCACATACCCGGCCAGGTCCTCGGCGGGCCAGCCAAGCTTCAGCAGCGTCTGCTTGATCTGTCCGCGCTCGGAGGGGTGGACGACGACGGTCTCCGGGTCGATCCGGGCGCCGACCAGCGGCTGGACCTTCTTCGACCGCAGGATCTCCTCGAGGATCGGGCGGTCGCTGGTCTCCAGGACCAGACCGTGGGTGGGGTGCTTGAGCAGCCGCAGCCGCCCGTAGCGGGACATGGTCTCCGCGACGTCGACGAGGAGGGCGTGCGGGACGGGGTAGCGGGAGTACGCGACGAGGGCGTCGACCACCTGCTCGGCGTCGTGCCCGGCGGCGCGGGCGTTCCACAGCCCCAGCGGGGTCACCCGATAGGTGTGGATGTGCTCGGGCGCCCGCTCCAGCTCGGCGAAGGGCGCGATGGCGCGGCGGCAGGCGCCTGCCTGCTCGTGGTCCACTTCGAGCAGGAGCGTCTTGTCGCTTTGGACGATGAGGGGTCCATTCACGCGCCTGGGTCCTTTCGTGCTGCCGGCCAAAGAACCAGTGTCCCCCATCGAGAAGGCATGGCGGAGAGCCGCAGGGATACAACGGGCGGCTACGGGCAAGCGGCGAAGACGGACACGGACCGACGGAACCGCGACGACAGCGCCGCGACAACAGAGCCATGGGCGGGAGGGAGTCCCTGTGATCAGCATCGCTGGATGGGAGATCCGGCGGACGGCGGACAAGAGGACGACGGTAAAGCGGACGGCGGAGAAGCGGACGGCGGAGAAGCGGACAGCGGAGAAACGGTCGGGGGAGAAGAAGCCGGGAGAGAAGAAGCCGCGGGAGGGTTCCCGGACGACGGGCGGCCAGAAGGCGGCGAGCGGCGAGAAGAGGGCGAGCGGCCAGAAGAGGGGGCCGCGGGCGGGCGGGGCTCTGGCGAAGGGGTCCCGGACGACAAAGCCGCAGTCCACGAAGTCGCAGTCCACGAAGTCGCAGACCACGAAGCCTCAGTCCGCGAAGCCGCAGACCGCGAAGGCCCAGGCTGCGAAGCCTGAGTCCGCGAAGGCCCCGTCAACGAAAGCCCGGACCGGGAAAGCCCGGATCGCCAAGCCTGTCAAGGCTGCCAAGCCCGCGGAGCCCGAGGGCGCCCCGGAGACGGCGCTGCTGCAGCGCAAGTCGTTCGGCGCGCGCGCCGCACGGTTGCTGGTGCTGCTCCTGGCGTTCGTCTGCATGGTCGGCTTCGCGGCGGCGCTCGCCAAGGCCACGCTCGTGCCCCAGCCCGGCTCCGTCGACCTCGTCCACACCAATCTGCATCCGGGACGCTCGCTGCGCGCCTACGTCGACCAGCCCGCCTTCCAGGACACGGTGAAGCAGATCGGCGGCAATGTGCTGCTCGGTGCCCCCTTCGGGGTGCTGCTGCCGATGCTGCTGCCCAAGGCGCGGGGCGCGGTGCGGGTGGTGGTGGTGACGGCCTTGGTGATGGTGGCCGTCGAGACCGTTCAGGGGCTCATCGTCGAGGGCCGGGCCTTCGACATCGACGACGTCATCCTCAACACCGCGGGCGCGCTGCTCGGCTACGTCGTGATCGGCCGCTGGCTCGGCCACGCCCTGCACCCCCGCCGCCGCCACTGGTGGCACCGCTGGACCCGGCGGGGGACCGAGGTACCGCCCGCGGGGTGAGCTGTCCCTACGTGCCGTGGCCCCCAGCCCGCGGATCCAGCCCGCGGACGCCCTGCGGGCGTGTCCTCAAGCGCCGGACGGGCTGATTTGAGCCTACGTCGCGTCCTCGGCCAGTTCGGCGGCGCCCGTGATGCGGTGCAGGGGGTACGTACGGACCTCGTCCGCCGTGTGGTCGTACGCCGTGACGAAGCCGCCCTCGACCCGGACCGGGGCGATCACGCGCTGGGTGGCCGCGCCGTTCGCGTTGACGTAGCCGATCCAGACGTTGGAGCCGGTCAGGGCCGCGGCCTGCATGGTGGCGAGGGTGTCGGCGGAGGTGGTGCGGGGCAGCCGGTCCCCGCCGGCGGCGGCCCCGGAACGAGCCTCGGAACCGGAGCCGGCATCCGACCCCGCCTCGGCTCCGGACGCGGCAGCCGGTTTGTGGGGCGCGGTCGCGGCGAGGTCCCCGGCCCGGATGGCGCGCACGGCCGCGCCCAGCAGGGTGCCGTCGGCCACCGGCGGGCCCTCGGGGACCGGAACGGGCGGTGTACGGGGCGGGGTGCGCTGGGCTTCGGGGCGGCTGACCAGCACATCGCCCTCGGCGGACTCGGCAGCCGGGGCGTACCCCATCGCCCGCAGCCCCTCCAGCAGCGTGTCCGGCGGCGCCTGGGCGGCCAGGACGGTGGGAGCGAGGCGGCGCAGCCGCAGCCCCGCCGAGCGGCGGTCGGCGAGGATCTCGGCGAGCAGCGCGTCGTCGTCGCAGCGCAGATACGCGGAGGCGGTGCCGATGCGCAGTCGGCCGTGCTTACGGGCCACATCGTTGACGAGATAGGTGAGCGGCTGGGGCACGGGGGTGCGGGAGTGCGCGGCGAGGAAGGTGTGCACATCGTCGGCGGTCCGACCGGCGTCCAGCGCACGGCGTACGGACTCGGGCGTGAAGCGGTACACGGTCGCGCCGCCCTTGGACTCGACGTTGGCGAGGATGCCCAGCGTCTCGGCGAGCGGCCGTTCCAGGGGGCCGGGCGCGACGGCGGTCAGGTCAGCCTGGAGCAGGACGTGGTCGAGGGGCTCGGGGAGCAGCGGCGCGAGCAGCCGCGCAGCGTGCGCGGACGCGATGTCGCTCCTGGCGGCCGGCGGCTCGTCCGGGTGGCGTTCCAGCAGGGCGCGGCCGTGCGAGGAGAGCGCGCCCCGGCCGGTGATCCCGAGCATTTCGGCCTCGGCCACGGCCCAGCGAGCCAGCCGCGAGCGCAGGTCCTCCCTGGTGGGGGAAGTGGCGCCGGGGATGGACCCGATGGGCGAGACGGCGCTGGCGGCTGACCCGCTGGGCGAGGAGGCACCAGGGACGGCACCGGCTGCGGCTGGGGCCCCGCGGTGGCTGGTCGGCCGCTCCCACCGCAGCCGGGTCAGCACGACGTCGGGGGCGGCCGCGGCTCCGGGCGGGAGGGTGGCCAGGAGTTCGAGGACCCGGCGGCGGACCTCGGGGGCCGGGGAGCGGTCCAGGTCCGGGCCGAGCGCGGCGAGGGTGCGGCCCCGGTTGTCCCGGCCGCCGACCAGCCCCGCCGTCCGGGTCGCGGGCAGCCAGGCGGCGGCGAGCCGCGCCCAGCGCTCCTCGGCGGGCAGCCGCAGCCAGTCGTCGTAGGCGGGGGTGGGGGCGTATCGCTCGTCGGTCTCACCGTCGGAGGCCAGCAGCCCGGCCGCGTAGGCCAGCTCGATCCAGAAGGCGGCCACCGGTTCGGCCACGTCGAGTGCCACGGCGGCCCGCTTGAGGTCCCGGACGCTCAGCCCGCCCGCGCGCAACACGGGAGGTCCGGCGCTCTCCCACTGCCCCAGCAGCTCCTCGACGGTGGCCAGGGCGGTGAAGGTCTGGCCCGCGGCAGTGTTATCCACAGCCTGTGGATCGTGTTCGGTGGTCGGCGAGAGCGGCGGGGCCAGCGGCTCGGGGGCGCGGTGCGCCCGGCCGCGGCGCAGATGCAGGGCGACCTCGCGGGGCAGCACCACGTTGCGCGGCCCGGACGGCAGCAGCAGTCCGCGGTCCAGCAGCCAGCCGACGGGCGGGGTGGGCGAGGCGACGGACGCCTCCCCGTACGGCGGTCCCCAGGTCAGCTTGGACAGCACGCCCGCCGCGCCCGCCGGTGCCCCGTCCAGCAGCGCCGCCATCCGGGCGCGGTCCCGGAACAGCCCGGCCAGGGCCGCCACCGCCGTGACCGGGTCGTGCGTGGGCGGCAGCCCGGCGCCCGCCAGCAGCTCCTGCAGTCGGCCCGGAGACATCCCGGACGTGGCCTCCTGGACGGTCGGGCCGAGACCGGTCGGGGAGGGTGAGGTGGGCGAGGGCGCGAGCAGTTCGCGGGCGGTGCGGACGAGGCGGAGCCGGTCGTCACCGCCCCAGACCAGGGCCTGGTCGCGCAGGGTGGCCACGGCACGCGGCAGCTCGGCCGCGATCGCCGCACGTTCCTCGGCGCCCAGGGCGGCGTCGGTGCCGGGTGGGGGGCTGGTGGGGGTGGCGGGGCTGAGGGGCGAGGCGGCCTCGATGCCCGACGTGGGACCGACGGGCGCCGCGGGCTCAACGGGCGAGGCGTTTCCGGGACCCTGAACATCCCCAGCACCGTCGGCTTCCCCCGCACCCCGGGCGTCCCCCTGACCCCCAGCCTCCTCCCCCTGGCCCGCGGCCTCCTCCGCGCCCTCATCGCCCGTCAGCAGATCCCGCAGGGTTTCGTACGGGCACGGGTCTGGCGCGACCGCCAGGGCCTCGGCCGTCTGCAGCGCGAACCGGTCGAGCCGCTCCACGGCCCGTACCACCGAGGCGCGGGTGCCGGCCCGGGTGGCGAGCTGGGTGAGGTCGTTCGGGACCGGGGAGAGCAGATCGGGGCGGGCGCGCAACAGGGCGGCGAGGGCGTCGTCGGGCCGGGTCCGCAGCTCCTCGGCGAGTGTGCGCGGCATCCCGCGACCACGGTTGCCGTGGCCGCCGTCCCCTGGGCCGGTGTCCCGTGGGCCGCCGTCCCCGTGGCCGGTGTCCCCACGGCCGGTGTCTGCGGGCAACTCATGCCTCCCGGTTGCGCGAGCTGGTCTCTTCGGGCATTTCAGCCTTCCCGATTCCATGAACTGCTCATTCGATCCACAGTACCCGCGGGGTGCGGGACGCAGGGGGTGCGGCGGGACTCCGCTTCCGCGCGGTACCGTCGGAGCCGACTGATACGCCGACCGTGCGCATTCTCAGGGGTCTTGGTGGGGATCGAGAGCGAAAAGCTCGTCTACGACTATCTGAGCCGTGTCGGTGACCTGGCTCAGCAGCAGGGTTTGTCGTCCGGTGAACGCATGCGACTGGTCTCCGGGCTGCGGGCCGATATCGACCATCGCCGGACCACCGGAGGGGCGGACAGCCCGGCCGGGGTGAAGCGGATCCTGTCCAAGCTGGGTTCACCGGCCGACGTGGTGGCCGCCGCGGGCGGTCGGCCCCCCGACCCGGGCTCGGGAACGGGCGCTGACCCGGGCTCGGGAACGGGCGCTGAGCGGGGCCCGGCGGGTGGTGGCCCGGTCGGCGGCGCGGGCAATGGAGCGGGCGGCGGTGGGTCGCCGCGGGGAGCCGCCGGGGCGGCGCGGGCGGCCCGCGACAGACTGGCCGGGCTCGCCAAGAGCAGCGGTCTCACCGGTAAGGTCCCCACCCCGCGCGAGGAGGACGCCCCGGGGGCGCCCGGCGCCGGCCGGAACGGCGGCGGCCCGGGCGACGGCTCCCCCTCCCTGCTCAAGCCGAGGCCCTCCACCCCCGCCACGCCCCCGTCCAACGCCGCCTCCCCGCCACATCTCGCGGGGGAGGACGAACTGAGCCCGCGCGAGTCCAACATGGACTGGTGGCATGTGGAGGCGGGGCCGTTCGCCCAGCCCGAACAGCGCGACGCGCAGTACGGCTCGGTCGAGGGGTTCACCGGCGGGATCGAGATCCCCGAACTGCTCGGCAAGGGCAAGACGGCCGAGCAGGAACGCCAAGAGCGGCGGGAGGCCGAGGAGAAGGCGGCGGAGGAAGAGGCCGCCGCCGCCGAGGCCCAGGCCGCAGAGGAGGCGAAGGCCAAGGCTGCGGCCGGGGCCGGGGGCAAGCAGCGCGGTGCGCTGCGCCGGGTGCTGCTCGGGCCCGGTAAGGCGGCCGATCAGCCTGCGGGTGGGGGCGGGGTCGGCGTCGCCAAATGGCTGGCCGGGCTCGGCCCGATACTGCTGGTGGCGGTCGGACTCCTCGTGGCGGGCGCCGCCATGGGCAACATCATCCTGATCGCCTTCGGCTGGGTGATCGCCTACTACGGCACCTACCGCCACTCCCCGGCCGGGGCGAAGTGGGCCTCGATGGGCATACCCGGTCTGGTCGCGGCCGGATCCGGGGTCTGGCTGTGGGGCCGGGCCGCCCGCAAATGGGGCCAGCCGATCCCCGAGGACGGGTGGAAGGACGCGCTGACCGACACCTGGCCGTTCGTCGTCCGGGGCGCGGCCATCGCCTCGGTGCTCTTCCTCCTGTGGCGGGCGAGGCGCAAGGGCTGAGGTCCGAGGGCCCGGTGGGGGGCTTGCTCCGGCAGCTCCCGTGGGGTTCACACCGGGCTACCGTGAGGCTCAACCCGGAAGCAGACGCTGGGCGGTGCCGTCCCCCGCCGCCGCTCAGTCCTGCTCGGCATGCCAAGGCGTGCCCGGGACGACGAGGGGGCTGCCGGTGACCGGGTCGGGGACGACCACCGAGTCCAGGCCGAACACCTCATGCACCAGCTCCGCCGTGACGATCTCCGCCGGGCGGCCGCGTGCCACGATCCGGCCCTCCTTCATCGCGATCAGATGATCGGCGTAGCGGGCGGCCTGGTTGAGGTCGTGCAGGACGGCGACGACCGTACGGCCGCGTTCGTGGTTGAGCTGGCGCACCAGGTCCAGCACCTCCACCTGGTGGGAGATGTCCAGATACGTCGTCGGCTCGTCCAGCAGCAACAGATCGGTCTCCTGCGCGAGCGCCATCGCGATCCATACGCGCTGCCGCTGCCCGCCGGACAGCTCGTCCACGGGGCGGTCGGCGAGCGCCGTCACGTCCGTACGCTCCATGGCGTCCGTGACGGCTCGTTCGTCCTCCTCCGACCACTGCTGCCACCAGTGCTGATGCGGCTGGCGGCCACGGGAGACGAGATCGGCGACGGTGATCGCCTCGGGCGCGACCGGGGTCTGTGGGAGCAGCCCCACGGCCCGGGCGATCTTCTTGGTGGGGATACGGGCGAGATCCGTGCCGTCGAGGAGTACGGCGCCGCCGCGCGGCCGCAGCAGCCGCCCGAGGGCGCGCAGCAGGGTGGACTTGCCGCAGGCGTTGGGGCCGACGATGACCGTGACCTCGCCGTCGGGTATCGCCAGGTCCAGCCCGTCCACGACGGTCCGGTCCTCGTAGGCCAGGGTCAGCTCACGGGCGGTGAGCCGGTTCGGGGCAGCGGGTTCCACCGGATCCGTTTCCGGCGTACGCGTACTCGCTCCCGTGGTACTAGCTCCTGTCTTGCCCGTTCCCGTCGTACCCGATGTGGACGCCGAAGCGGTCATGCGGCGGTGCCTCCCTTACGGCCGCGTCCCCCGGAAGACAGCAGCAGGTGGATCAGATACGGGGCGCCGACCGCGGCGGTCAGCACGCCCACCGGCAGTTCGGTCGGCGTGAACAGCTTGCGGGCCAGCAGATCCGCGGTGACGACGATGAACGCTCCGGCCAGGGCCGAGCACAGCAGCGGGATCTGGGCGGTCCGGGTCATCCGGCGGGCGATCTGCGGGGCGAGCAGCGCTACGAAGTCCACCGGGCCGGCCGCGCCCGTCGCCATCGACGCGAGCACGACGCCGAGGGACACCAGGCCCAGCCGTACCCGCCCGAGCCGTACGCCCAGCGCGGTCGCCGTGTCGTCGTCCAGGGACACCGTGCGCTGCGCCCGCGCCGCCCACAGCACCCCGGGCAGCAGCACCAGCAGCGCCCAGCCGAGCGGACCGGCCTCGTCCCAGCCGCGTCCGTTGAGCGAACCGGTCATCCACACCTTCGCCTGCTGGGCCACGAGATAGTCGCCCTTGGTCAGGAAGAGATGGGTGATCGAGCGCAGCGCGACGGCGAAACCGATGCCGATGAGCACGAAGCGGGCCGCCTGCAACCCGCCGCGCCAGGCGAAGACGTACACCAGCGCGGCGGCGGCGAGACCGCCCGCGACGGAGAGATAGGGCAGGACGGCGAAGGAGGTGACCCCGTAGGTCATCGCGCCCACGGTCACCGCGCTCGCGCCCTGGCTGACACCGATGATGTCCGGGCTCGCGAGGGGGTTGCGGGCCACCGTCTGGATCAGCGCGCCCGCGATGCCGAAGGCGGCGCCGACCATCAGACCGAGCGTCATCCGGGGGAGCCGCAGCGTGCCGACGACGAGATCGTTCGGGGTGGCCTGCCCGAGGCCCCACTGGGTGTGCAGGACGGCCTTCACGGCGTCGGCAGGGGCGATGAAGCTCTCGCCGACGCACAGATACGCCACACAGACGGCGACGGTGGCCAGGGCCAGCCCGATCGCGACGAGGGCCGAGCGGCGGTGCAGCAGGAACGATCCGCCACGGAGGTCGCGCACGTCATGGCCGCCACGTCCGTCGCCCTTGATGCGGATCAGGCCGTACCCGGCGGGGCGGACACCCGGACGGACACCCGGACGGACCCCCGGACGGTCGGCGCGGCTGTCGGTGGGGCTGTCAGTGCGGCTTTCGGCGCCGCCGTCAGTGCGGCTTTCGGTGGCGGTCACGCGGCCACCGTCTTCCGGCGGACCAGCGTGACCAGGAACGGCACCCCGATCAGCGCGGTCATCACGCCCGCCGGGACCTCGCTCGGCGGGAAGAGGATCCGGCCCACCACATCCGAGACCAGCAGCATCACCGGGCCGATCAGAGCGGCCATCGGAAGAACCCAGCGGTGGTCGGTCCCGACGATCGCGCGGGCGATATGGGGGACCGCGAGGCCGACGAAGGCGAGCGGACCGGCGGCGGCGACCCCGACCCCGGTGAGGATCGTGGCGCCGAGGGCGGCGACGACCCGTACGACCGCCACGTTCTGGCCGAGCCCCTTCGCGACGTCCTCGCCGAGCGCCAGCGCGTCCAGACCGCGTGCCACCGCGATCACCAGCACCGTGCCGACCAGCAGGAACGGCCAGATCTGGCCCACGATCTCGGTGTCCCGCCCGGCGAGCGAGCCGATCTGCCAGAAGCGGAACTCATCCAGGGCCGCCGCCTTCGTCGTCAGCACGCCCGTCGTCACGGACACCAGCAGCGCGTTGATCGCGGCGCCGGAGAGGGCGAGTTTGACCGGGGTCGCGCCGCCCCGCCCGCTGCTGGCGATGGCGTAGACGGCGACCGAGGCCAGCCCGGCGCCCGCGAAGGCGAACCAGACATAGCCGTTGAGCGTGTGCACCCCGGCGAAGGCGATCGCGAGCACCACCCCCACCGAGGCCCCCTGGCTGACGCCGAGGATGCCGGGGTCGGCGATCGGGTTGCGGGTGACGCCCTGCATCACGGTGCCCGCCATGGCGAGCGCGGCGCCGACCATCAGCCCGATGACGGTGCGCGGCAGCCGCAGGGACCGCACGATGTCGGCGGCGTCGCTCGAACCGCCGTGCAGCAGCGCGTCCAGCACCGCGCTCGGCGCGATCTGGCGGCTGCCCACGGCGAGGCTCAGCAGGATGGCGAGCAGCAGGGCGACGACGGCCGCGGCCGTCCAGCCGAGGCGGCGGCGGACCAGTGAGGCTCTGGGAGGGCGGCTGCTGGTCCGGTCGGCGGTCATCGCTTCCGTTCGTTCGTCTCGCTCGTCGGCTACGAAGTTAGGCGAGGCTAAGTCTATGGGGTGGGTCGAGGCACAATGGCGGGCATGTCTTCGTACTCCGCTCCGTCCCCCGCCCCCACCACCGACCCGGGCTTCGCCGCGGACGCCGGGTCACACACGGTGACCGTCGGCTTCGACCTCGACATGACCCTCATCGACTCCCGGCCGGGCATCAGGGCTGCGTACGAGGCGCTCTCGGCCCGGACCGGCACCTACATCGACTCCGACCTCGCCATCACCCGGCTCGGCCCGCCGCTGGAGCAGGAGCTGGTGCACTGGTTCCCCGACGAGCGCGTCGAGGAGATGGGCGAGCTCTACCGCGAGCTCTACCCGGAGTACGCGATCGGGCCCACCCCGGCCATGACCGGGGCCCGTGAGGCGATCGAGGCCGTGCGGCGGGCCGGGGGCCGCGCCATCGTCGTCACCGCGAAGCACGAGCCCAACGCCAAGCTGCATCTGAGCCACCTGGGCATCGAGGCGGACGCGGTCATCGGCTGGCTGTGGGCCGAGGCCAAGGCGGAGGCGCTGCGGGAGTACGGGGCGACGGTGTACGTGGGGGACCACACGGGTGACGTACGGGGCGCTCGTACGGCCGGTGCGCTGTCCGTGGCGGTCGCCACCGGGCCCTGCCCGGCGGACGAGCTGCTGGCGGCCGGCGCGGATGTCGTCCTGGACGATCTGACGGCGTTCCCGGCCTGGCTGGCGGGTCACATAGGCGGTCAGGCGTAGGCGGTCACGTATAGGTGGGCACGCCTAGGCGGTCGCACGGCAGGTAAGCGGTCGCACAGCAGGCTGATCGGCTCGCTGACGCAGATCCGGGGCTGAACAGACCCCGGGGCTGGTTCACCCGTTTGGCGGTACGGTCGACGGCGGCACGTGGGCGGCCGCGGCCTGCCGCCGCTGCGCCGCGATGGAGCGCAACAGCCCCGCGGCGGCGAGGGCGAAGCCGACCCCCATCAGCATGCACATGAAGTACGCCACCGACGGCAGCGGATCCGCGCCGAGGAAAAGCGGTGCGACGGTGACGAGCGTGGCCACCGCTCCGATGGCGAAGACGATGACGCCGGACCGGATGAGCCGGTCGCCGGGAAGGGGTGCCTCCCGGGGGTAGCTGGGGGAGCCGCCATGGTGCGGGGTTTCATTACTCACCGCACCAGGGTAGATCCGTGCCAGAGCGCGCATAGGAACCACCCGGGTACGTCTTGTCACCAGGCTCGGGACCATTAGCCTTGGTGGTGGCGGGTCTTACGACCCGCTGTAGTGCTATCGAGAGCCGTTTTTCCGTGTTTTCCGACGAGCGACGAGGACGAGACAGACGTGCCTACCGGCAAGGTCAAGTGGTTCAACAGTGAGAAGGGCTTTGGCTTTCTCTCCCGCGATGACGGTGGCGACGTCTTCGTTCACTCGTCGGTGCTCCCGGAAGGCGTCGACCTACTAAAGCCGGGGCAGCGCGTGGAATTCGGCGTGGTGGCCGGAAACCGCGGAGACCAGGCATTGTCCGTCACCGTTCTCGACCCGACCCCTTCCGTGGCGGCTGCCCAGCGGCGCAAGCCGGATGAGCTGGCGTCGATCGTCCAGGATCTGACCACCCTGCTGGAAAACGTGACGCAGCAGTTGGAGCGCGGCCGCTACCCGGACAAGGCACACGGCCACAAGATCGCGGGCATGCTGCGAGCGGTGGCCGACCAGCTCGACGTATGACCTGATCGCCTGACCTGCTCGCTGACCTGATAGGCCGACTGATCGGCCGATCTGATCGGCCCGGCACGTACGACACCCCGTCAGGCGGAGGCGGACGGATACCCGCTGGGCGGAGCCGCACGGGTATCCATCAGCCGGAATCCATCGGAGCGCCGGAACTCATCGGAGTGCCGGAATCCGAATCCGCCGGAGCGCCTGAATCCATCAGAGCGCCGGAATCCGGCGGAACGTCAGACCGCGTCCAGCGCCCCGGGGCCGAGGGGCGGCACCAGCCCCTCGGCCGCCGCGCGGGTCAGCAGCCCGCGCACCGCGGCGTAGCCGTTCTCGCCCAGGTCGGCGGTGAACTCGTTCACGTACAGCCCGATGTGCTGATCGGCGACGGCCGGGTCCATCTCCTGGGCGTGCTCCAGGACATACGTCCGCGACGCCTCCGGGTCGTCCCAGGCCATCCGCACCGACGTCCGGGCGGCGTCGGCGAGTTCCCGCAGCCGCTCGTCGCCCAGTGAGCGCTTGGCGATGATCGCGCCGAGCGGGATCGGCAGGCCGGTGGTCTGCTCCCAGTGCTCGCCCATGTCAGCCAGGCAGTGCAGCCCGTAATTCTGATAGGTGAACCGGGCTTCGTGGATGACGAGCCCGGCGTCGACCTCGCCGTCCCGCACCGCGGGCATGATCGCGTGGAACGGCAGCACCTTGATCTCGCCGACCCCGCCCGGTACCTCGGCGGCGGCCCACAGCCGGAAGAGCAGATACGCGGTCGAACGCTCGCTCGGCACCGCGACCGTCTTCCCCGCCAGGTCCTTGCCGGTGAACTGCTGCCCCTCCCCGGGCTGCCGCGTGAGCACCAGCGGACCGCAGCCGCGCCCGAGCGCCCCGCCGCAGGGCAGCAGCGCGTAGTCGTCCAGCACCCACGGCAGTACGGCGTAGGACACCTTCAGCACATCGAACTCACCGCGCTCCGCCATCCCGTTGGTGATGTCGATGTCGGCGAAGGTGACATCGAGTGCGGGCGCGCCGGGGACGCGCCCGTGGGCCCAGGCGTGGAAGACGAAGGTGTCGTTGGGGCAGGGGGAGTAGGCGATCTTCAGGGGCTCAGTCACTGCCGGGTTCCTTCCGGGTCCAAGGTCCAGGTGCCGAGGAGGGGGGCGATGGTTCCGAAGGCGCTTGTGAGCGCCTCGAGCGCCTCCCCGATCCGCCAGGCCGCCCGGTCGCGCGGCCCGACGGCGTTGGAGATCGCCCGTACCTCCAGAGCGGGCACGGACTGGGCCGCGGCGGCCTCCGCCACGCCGAAGCCCTCCATGGCCTCGGCGGCGGCGTGCGGATGACGGCGCAGCAGCTCGGCGGCCCGTTCGGCGCTGCCGGTCACGGTCGACACGGTGAGCACGGTGCCGCGCACGGCGTCCGTCGCCTCGGCGACGGCGGCGACGAGCGGGGCGGGCGGGAGGTGTTCGACGGTTCCGAAGCCCAGGTCGGTGACGGCGGCGAAGCCGTCGGGGGTCTCGGCGCCCAGGTCGGCGGCGACGATCGCGTCGGCGACGACGATGGAGCCGAGGCGCGCGGTGGCGGCAGGCCGCGCGGTGCCGGGGCGCTCGGTGGCTTCGGGGTGCGCGGTGGCGTCGGGGCGCTCGGTGGTGAAGCCGCCGCCGATACCGGCCGATACGGCGAGGTCGTAGGGGGTACGGGCGACCGCGGCCGCGGTCAGGGCGGCAGCGGCTCCGGCCGCCGCTGCCGCTGGGCCGACCCCGGCGGCCAGGACATCCACGGTGAGCGGCGGCCCGGTGGGCGGCACCGGGCTCAGCCGGTGGATCATCCCGCCGGGGACGGGGAGTTCGGCCACCTCGGGGGCCGTGGCGCCGATGCCCCGCACCACGGCGTCCCGTTCGGCGGACACGGCCGTGACGATCAGTACGCGCATGGACGGTTCCCCCTTGTCACGGCGTGGCTGGTTCTCCTGGGGCTGGTTCTCCTGGTGCGTCGGGTTCTCTCGACGTGCCCAGTTTTCCCAGTGCGGCCAGGCCCCGTAGGGCGGCGCTGCGTCCTACGGAGTCCCGTACGTCAGGAATCCTGTCAGGAGTCCCGCTCCAGCGTGAAGCGCCAGATGCCCTTGACGCCCTGGCTGCTCTTGCCGAGCTCGGCGATCGTGATCGTGACCTTCTTCTCGAGCGTGGTCTGGCCCGTCTGCGGGTTCTGCTGGGCGAAGAGCGTGTCGCTGTCGAAGCTGCGGTACGTCTCCTTGCTCGCCTCGGCCATGACCGGGTTGTTGGCGATCAGGCCCCAGCTGGACTTGGCGATCTCGGGGTCCACCCCGATCCGCACCTTGTCTCCGGAGGTCACCTTGATCGTCTTTTCGGGCTTGGCGGAAAGGCACGCCTTGAACTTCTCCGAGCTCAGGTCCTTGCCGTCGCCGTAGCAGCCGTCGCTCGCCTCGGCCGTCACGGTGTCCGAACCGACCGTCACCGTTGCCAGCGGGGTCGGCTTGTCGCATGCGGAGAGGGCGACGAGCCCGAGGGACACAGCACAGGCGGCGGTGGCGGCGCGGCGGCCCTTGCCCCTGGAAAACAGCGCAGCGGTCATGCGGGCAGGCTATCGGGCCGCCCCGATCACTTCGCGCGCGGGTCAGGCGAGCCGTGGAGGCGGGTCAGGCCGGCCGTAGACGCGAGCCGGCCCAGCGGTCGTACACGCAATTCAGGCCAGCCGTAGACGCGAGCCAGCCCAGCGTCGTGCACGCAATTCAGCCCAGCCGCAGACGCGAGCCGGCCCAGTCGCCGTGCACGCAATTCAGCCCAGCCGCCGGTGCACGCGAATCAGGCCACCCGCGCACGCGGACACAGGCCCCCGCCCACGCGCCGCTCAAGCCACCCGTGGATACGGCGCCCCCTGCCGGGAGGCGCTCAGCAGCCCGCGGACGCTCAGCGCCACGCCCAGCGCGAGCACCGCCGCGGCGACCGCCATCCCCAGCACCCCGTGGAGCGGCAGCACGATGCCGATGGCGCCGCCGAGGACCCATGCCATCTGGAGCGTCGTCTCGGAGCGGGAGAACGCGGAGGTGCGGACCTCCTCCGGGACGTCGCGCTGGATCAGCGCGTCCAGCGACAGCTTGCCCAGCGCCTGGGAGATGCCGGCCGTGGCAGCCACGGCGGCGACTGTCACCGCGCCGTAGAAGGCCGCCGACACGATGATCACGGCCAGGGCCGAGCTCAGCACCACCGCGATGATCCGCTCCGGGCCGCGCGCCCGCAGCCAGGCGCCGATCGCGGTGCCCAGCGCGTTGCCGCCGCCCGCGCAGACGGCGGCCAGGCCGAGCGAGACCTCGGGGCCGAGCCCGCCCACGGGCTGGTCGCGGAGGAGGAAGGCGAGGAAGAGGGTGAGGAATCCGGACAGGGTCTTCAGCGCGGCGCACGCCTGGAGGGCGTGCAGTACGGAGGGGCCGACCGTACGGAGGCCGAGCCGCCCGGAACGGCTCCCGCGAAGGGTGCTCCAAAAGTTGGTCCAGAAGGCGGTCCTGGACCCGCCGACCCTGGCCTTGGGTTTACGCACCGTCACCGTCACCGGTAGATGCAGATGGCGCTGTCCCGAGGTCAGCTGCGCCCTGGCCTCGCCCTTCGCGGAGTCCACCTTGTGGGGGAGGGTGAACGACAGGAACCCGCCCAGCATAAAGATCACGGACGCCCCGTACAGCGGCCAGCTCGGGCCGATCTGATGCAGCCCGGCCCCCAGCGGGGCTGCCACGCCGGTCGCGAGCAGCCCGGCAAGCGTGACCCGTGAGTTGGCCTTGACCAGGGAGAAGTGGGGTGGGAGCAGCCGTGGCACGACGGCGGAACGGACGACTCCGTACGCCTTGGACGCCACCAGCACGCCCAGCGCCGCCGGATACAGCTCGAGGCCGCCGCCCGCCACCGCGCCCGCCATCGTCAGCGCGAGCACCGTACGGGTCAGCATCGCGCCCGCCATGGCCGCGCGGCGGCCGTGCGGAAGGCGGTCCAGGAGCGGGCCGATGACGGGGGCGAGTAGCGCGAATGGCGCCATGGTGATGACCAGGTAGAGCGCGACCCGGCCGCGGGCCTCGTCGGTCGGGACCGAGAAGAAGATCGTGGAGGCGAGCGCGACGGTGATCAGCATGTCGCCCGCGGAGTTCACCGCGTGCAGCTCGATCAGCTTGCCGAGCCCCGACTCCCCGGCCCCATGGGCATGGGTGGCCCGGCGGATGCCCCGCCCGGCCGCGGTGAAGGGGAGACGGAGCGCGAAGGGCAGACGGAGCGCATGGGCGACCCAGCGGCCCGACCGCCTGGTCGAACCGCCGCTGTACCACCCCTTGCCTGCCACCTGACCATGGTGCAGCCAACGCGGCCCCGGCGTCAGACCTTCGACGGCTTTCCGGATGGCGGCGCCGTCGGCGGGGATCGGCAACACCCCGCTGTCCAGCGGAAATGCGGTTTCCCGGGGGCGGGCGGGCAGCGGGTGGACGGCACGGCGGCCGAGGACGGGTATGGGACAGGCATGGGACGGGGGTAGGGGCTGCGCGGCCGGACAAGGTAGCGTGCGTAACCGCGCCACCGAGGGTCGTTCCTGGCCGCGTGCCGAGTAGCCATCCCGCAGAATGGGACGTACAAGGTGCGCCCGAAGGCCGGATGGGCGCGGACGTCGACGCGGCCCCATGGTCCGCTCCGTCCGCCGTCCCGCGTTCCGGCCGTACGGCTGGCGCACCAGGTCAGACGGCTGCGACGGCGTGGAAGAGAGAATCGATCCTGTGAGTGCGATGCGAAGCCGTACCCCCGACCGCCTGTGCGCCGAGGCGGTCGAACTCGCCCGCGAGGCGGCCATGGAAGCCGCCTTTCCGGGGAAGGTCGGCGAGTATATGGGCGCTGTCGCCGAGGGCGACCGCGTGGTCACGCATCTCTTCGAGAGCCCCGATCCCGGCTATCGCGGCTGGCGCTGGGCGGTCACCGTGACCCGCGCCTCCCGCGCGAAGGCCGTCACCCTGGACGAGACGGTACTGCTCCCCGGCCCCGACGCGCTGCTCGCGCCGGAGTGGGTGCCCTGGAGCGAGCGGCTGCGCCCCGGCGACATGGGGCCGGGCGATCTGCTCCCCACCGAGGCCGAGGACCTGCGCCTGGAGCCGGGCTACACGGGCGAGGACATCCCGCCGCCCAACTCCGTGGTCTCGGAGGAGATGCAGCAGCTCGCGGCGGTGGAGGAGGCCGATGTGACGGCCGGCGCCCCCGTCACCCAGACCGCCGCGCCCAAGACCGGCTCGATCGCGGCCATCGCCGAGGAGCTGGGCATGCGGCGCGCCCGGGTGCTGTCCCGCTACGGCCTCCACGTCGCGGCCGACCGCTGGGACGACGCGTACGGCGCCCAGACCCCCATGGCCCAGGCGGCCCCCGGCACGTGCGCGACCTGCGGCTTCCTGATGCCCCTCGGCGGCTCGCTGGGACAGGCGTTCGGGGTGTGCGCGAACGAGTTCAGCCCGGCGGACGGCCGCGTCGTCTCCCTCTCGTACGGCTGCGGAGCCCACTCCGAGGCGGCCGTCATGCCCAAGCCCCCGCGCCCGTCCGCGCCCGTGGTCGACGAGACCGTTGTCGAACCGCTCCCCCTCCACCCGGACCGCGCGAGCGGCTCCGTCGAGGCGGACACCCCGCCGGAGGAACTGGGCCACAGCTGAGGCGGTCTGCCGGGGCGCCCTGGCGGGCGCGCCGTAGCCAGCCCATCGCTGAGACTCGCCTCAGGCCCGACCGGGTGGTCCGCCTGGCGGGCGCGCCGTCGCCGCGATGGCGGCTGCGGACCCCGCTGCTGCCGCCCAGTGGGGTGCCCGTGACGGCTGCTGTCCGCCGCTGCCCGGACACGCGCCTCCCGGACTCGTCCGGCGACGTGTGGGCAGGTGCGGCCGGGAGCCCCACGCGCCCGGGCGGGCGGGCCTGTGCAGGGCGGCGCGGCACGAAGCGGTCTGTGCGGCGTGGGCCTGTGCGGCGCGGGCCTGTGCGAGGCGGGCCTGTGCGACGCGCGTCCGGCGGGCGGCCCTGTGCGACGCGCGCCCGGGCGGGCGGGCCTGTGCAGGGCGGCGCGGCACGAAGCGGTCTGTGCGGCGCGGGCCTGTGCGACGCGGGCCTGTGCGACGCGCGCCCGGCGGGCGGCCCTGTGCGACGCGCGCCCGGCGGGGGCCCTGTGCGACACGGTCCGGCCGTGCCCGGCCCGGTCCATGCGTCCGATCTGCCCGCAGCCGCCCGTCGTCAGGTCCAACGGCGAGCCCAGCCGCACCGGTTTCTGCCCCTGCGGGGCGGCCTGCCGGTGGAAGCATGGCCGAGTTGGGCGGAGGGCTGAGCGGGGGGCCGGACGCCCCGGGGGCCGAGGGGCTCGGGGCGAGGCGGGGAAGAAGACCTGGGAGGCGGGCAGCCCCGGGGCTGAGGCGGGGAATCCGGTTGTCTGGAGCCCGAGGCGTCGTTTGGGCGCGGATAGCGGTACGTTCGCGGCTAGCAAGGGCGACACGCGAGGGAACGACGAGCGCGGTGGGGCGAGCCGCACCGCGGGGGACTCGGCGGTGTGGAGCCGCGGCGCAGGACGGACCCCGACCAGGAACTCCGGAGGCGAGACGTGAGCAGCACGGCGATGGTGCGAGGCGCGACCGAGGACGCGGACCCGTTCGGGACCGCGCGGCTGCGGCGCGGCGTGCTGGACGCCTGGGCCGCGTCGCCCGCCCGGTTCCGGGAGGACGCCAACGCCGAGGAGGATCTGGCGCTGGGCGGCCATCGCGACCGGCTGGTCGTCGAGATGGCCCAGAACGCGGCGGACGCCGCCGCCCGCGCCGGGGTGCCCGGACGGCTGCGGCTGACCCTGCGGCCGGCCATCGATGGCGAGCCCGCCGTGCTGGCCGCCGCCAACACCGGGGCGCCGCTGGACGCGGTCGGGGTCGAGTCGCTGTCCACCCTGCGGGCGTCGGCCAAGCGGGACGAGCCGGAGAGCGCGGTCGGGCGGTTCGGCGTCGGCTTCGCGGCGGTGCTCGCGGTGAGTGACGAGCCCGCGGTCGTGGGCCGCACCGGCGGGGTGCGCTGGTCGCTGGCCGAGGCGCGGGAGCTGACCCAGCACGCCACCGCCACCAGCCCCGGCCTCGCCGAGGAGCTGCGCCGCCGCGACGGCCACGTACCGCTGCTGCGGCTGCCGCTGCCCGCCGAGGGGATCGCCCCGGCCGGCTACGACACCGTCGTGGTGCTGCCGCTGCGCGACGGCGCCGCCCTGGACGTGGCCGAGCGGCTGCTGGCCGGGATCGACGACGCGCTGCTGCTCACCCTCCCCGGCCTGGCCGAGGTCGTGGTGGAGACCGTCGAGGGCACCCGGACGCTGCGCCGCCGCCAGGAGGGCCCGTACACCGTCATCGAGGACACCGGCGAGGGCAGCCGAGAGGACACCGGCGAGGACAGCCGCGAGGGCAGCCGCGCCCGCGGTACGACGCGCTGGCGCACCGAGAGCGCCGGCGGGCGGCTGGAGCCGGAGCTGCTCGCCGACCGCCCGGTGGAGGAGCGGCTGCGCCCGGTGTGGTCGGTGACCTGGGCGGTTCCGGTGGATGCGGAGGGCGCGCCGATGCGGTCCGCGACCGCCCCGGTCGTCCACGCCCCGACGCCGACCGATGAGCCGCTGGGCATGCCGGCGCTGCTGATCGCGTCCTTCCCGCTGGAGCCCACCCGCCGCCACACCGCCCCCGGCCCGCTTACGGACTTCCTGCTGGACCGCGCGGCCGAGTCGTACGCGACGCTGCTGCGCGACTGGCATCCGGTCTCGGTCGGCACGATCGACCTGGTCCCGGGCCAGCTCGGCCGGGGCGAGCTGGACGGGGAGCTGCGCCGCAGGGTGCTGGAGCGGCTGCCGAGGGTGCCCTTCCTGCCCAGCGCCGCCGCACCGGCGGTGGGCGCGGGCACCGAGGCCGTGGAGGGCTGGCTCGGGTCGCCGGACGCGCTCGGCCCGGACGCCGCCCAGGGCGGCCCCGCGGCGGGCGACGCGGCCGTTGCGGCCGCCCCGCCGGTGGCGGCGGCCGACTCCCCGGCCGACTGGGACGACGACGTGCTGGCGCGCGGCGGCTTCGAGGGCGAGCCGCACGCGCTGCGGCCCCGGGACGCCGAGGTCGTCGAGGGCGCGGGCGCGGAGACGGTGGAGGTGCTGGCCGAGCTGTTCCCGACGCTGCTGCCCGCGGGGCTGGAGCGCCGTTCGGAGCTGCGGGTGCTGGGCGTGGCCCGAGTGCCGCTGGGCGAGCTCATCGACCGGCTCGCGGGCGTGGAGCGCGCCCCGGCCTGGTGGCGGCGGCTGTACGACTCGCTGGGCGGAATCGACCCGGACCGGCTCAGCGGGCTGCCGGTGCCGCTGGCGGACGGCCGGACGACGATCGGGCCCCGGCAGGTGCTGCTGCCGCTGCCGGGCGAGGCAGACGGCGACCTGGACAGCATCGGAATCGCCGGGGCCGCGGAGTCACCCGGGGCCGCCTGGGCCGCCGAGTCCGCCGGGATGGCCGGAACCGCCGAGTCCGCCGGGATCACCGGGACCACGGAGGCCCCCGAGCGCGGCGGCGCGGTCGGCGCTACGCATCGCACCCTCGCCCGCCTCGGCCTGAAAGTTGCACATCCGGACGCCGCCCATCCACTCCTGGAGAAGCTCGGCGCGACCCCCGCCACCCCCCGCGCCGTGCTGACGACCCCGCAGGTGCGGGCCGCCGTCGCGCATTCGCTGGAGGCGGAGGACGAGTACGACCCGTTCGCGGAGGAGGGCGAGGCCCTCGGCGCGGCGCTGGACGCCGACACGCTGGCCGACACCGTCCTCGGCCTGGTCCAGCAGGCCCGGCTGGCGCCCGGCGACGAGCCCTGGCTGGCCGCGCTCGCGCTGCCGGACGAGGACGGGGAGCTGGCCCCGGCGGGTGAACTGGTCCTTCCCGGCAGCGCCTTCGAGCAGGTGATGCGGGAGGGCGAACTGGCCGCGTGCGACGCCGAGCTGGCCGAGCGCTGGGGTGAGCAGCCGCTGGCCGCGGTCGGTGTGCTGGCGGTCTTCACGCTGGTCAGGGCCACCGATGTGGTGCTGGACCCGGATGAACTGGAGCCGCGCGAAGGCGACTTCACCGAGCCGGACGACGTCGGCGTGCTGGACGCCGTCGACGTGTGGTGCGAGGACGTGCTGGACCGGCTGCCGCAGACGCCGGTGCCGCCGGTGGCCACCGAGATCGTGGCCGTACGGGACCTGGACCTGGTCGACGACGACGCCTGGCCGCGGGCGCTCGCCATGCTCGCCCAGCCGCCGCTGCGCGACGCGCTCACCGCGCCGGTGCGGGTGCTGCTGCCGGACGGCACGACGGAGACGGTGCGCTCGTACACCGCGTGGTGGCTGCGCGGCAATCCGGTGCTGGACGGCCGCCGCCCCGCCGGGCTGCGCGCGGCCGGGGGCGATCCGCTGCTGGCGGGGCTGTACGAGGCGGTGGACGCGGCCGGGTTCGAGGACGAGCAGGTGCTGCGGGCGCTGGGGGTACGGACCTCCGTCGCCGTGCTGCTGGACGAACCGGGGGGCGCCGCCGAGCTGCTGGCCCGCCTCGCCGACCCGGACCGCGAGGTGACCCCCGCCCAGCTGCACGCCATCTACGGGCAGTTGGCCGACCTGGAACCCGAGCAGGTGACCCTGCCCGACGACGTACGCGCCATCGTGGACGGCGAGCCGACGGTGGTCGAGGCGGGCGAGGCACTGGTCGCGGACGCCCCGGACCTGATGCCGCTGGCCGAGGCGGACGGCCGGGCGCTGCTGCCCGTACGGCCCACCCGGGCGGCGGAGCTGGCGGAGCTGTTCCAGGTGCGGCGGCTGAGCGAGGCGTACCCGGCGCGGGTGACCTCACAGGGCGATCCGCACGAGGTGCCCGAGGCGGTCCGCGAACTCCTCCCGGGCGCCCCGCTGTCGTACATCGAGCATGAAGAGCTGCTGATCGAGGGCGAGGACGAGCTGGACTGGCGGTACGTGGACGGCACCCTGCACGCCTCGACGGTCGAGGGCGTCGCGGCCGGTCTGGCCTGGGCCGCCGGCCACTGGTCCCGCCGGTTCGAGGTGGCGGCCCTGCTGGAGGACTTGACCCGTACGGAGGAGCTGGCGCGGGCCCGCTGGTTCGACTGAGGGACGCCCGGGGGCTGTCCGGCTGACGGATGCCCGGGGCTGTTCGACGACGGACGGACCGGGGCTGCCCGGGGCGGGGCTTCTGCCTTGGGGTGGGGCTCGTGCCCCGAGGCGGGGCCTACGCCCGGTGAGGGCTTGCGCCCCGGGTCAGGTCTTGCCCGGGGCGGCGCTTGCGCCTCGGGTCACGTCTTGCGCCCCGGTCAGGGCCTGCGCCCCGGGGGCAGGGCTTCTGCGCCCCCGGTCAGGTCTTGCCCGCCCGGTCAGGTCTTGCCCGCGCGGTCAGGTCTTGTCCGCCCGGTCAGGGCTTACGCGCTACGCCCGCGAAGATCCACAGGTCCTTGGCCTCCGACTCTGCCCTGGCCTGTTCGTTATCGGGCTTCCAGCGGTGGGGCATCACCACGCCCGGGTCGACCAACTCCAGCCCGTCGAAGAACGGAAGGACCTCCTCCTGGGTGCGGCCCTGCACATGGATGCCGCTGCTGCGGTAGAGGTTGGTCACCGCATCCGAGACCCCGCCGCGGGGGTCGAGCCCACCGTGCGAGAGCACGAGGTAGCTGCCCGACGCCAGGGGCTCGACCAGCTCTCGCACGATCTCGTACGGCTTCTGCTCGTTCGCGATGAAGTGCATGATCGCGTTGAGCGACAGGGCGATCGGCTGGGACAGATCGAGGGTGTCGGTCAGATCCTCGGCGGCCAGGATGCCCTGCGGTTCGGTCACGTCCGCGTGGATGTAGGCGGTGCGGCCCTCGGGTGTGGAGAGCAACAGGGCCTGGGCGTAGGCCAGCACGATGGGGTCGTTGTCCGCGTAGACGACCCGGGAGTCCGGGGCGATCTCCTGGGCGACCTGGTGGAGGTTGGGCTCGGTGGGTATACCGGTGCCGATGTCCAGGAACTGCCGTATGCCCGCCTCGCGCGCGAGCCAGCGGGTCGCGCGGTGCATGAATGACCGGTTGGCGCGGGTCCACGGCTTGACGTCGGGCCAGACGGCCTCGACCTGTTCGGCGGCGAGGGTGTCGACCGCGTAGTGGGTCTTACCGCCCAGGAAGTAGTCGTACATGCGGGCCGAGTGCGGCTTGCTGGTGTCGATCTCATCGGCACGAAAGCGGTTACCGGTCATATCCCTCACATTACTGGTGAGTTGGCTGCCACAAGACGGTAGTTCCCGAACAAAGTGTGCGCCGTGAGGCTTCCGCAACATTGTGAACGGCCCGTGAAGATCGTACAGTTGTCGCATCCGGCTCCGCCCGCGTATCTCCGCGGCGGGGCCCTCATCTTTCTGTGTGCATCACAGACGGGTGAGCGGGTGCGTCGCAAGGAGGGGAGCGCGCCCGCGCACCAGGCCAGGGCGCCGGATCGCCGCCGGGAACGGCGACGGTCCGGCGCCGCGCCGCCGCGGGTGCGGTCGCCATCGCGGGTGCGTGGCGTGCGTGCTCAGGGTGGGCGCGGCGGCTGTTCTGCGGCGTGGGTCGTTCGGGTCGTTCCGTACGTCAGCCGCTCTGCGCGTCGCCGTTCCGCGAGCCGTTGATCGCCGTGTCCCGGGCCCGTACGTACCAGACGCCGAGCAGTCCGAGGGCGCCGCCGGCCAGGCAGGTCCACAGCCACCACAGATGTCCGTGCTCGTCGAACCAGCGGTAGAAGGGCAGCTGGACGAGGAAGAGGACGAACCACACGATCGTGCCGCCGGTGATCGTGGCCACGACATTGCCCTCGAGCGGCTCCGGCGCCTCGTGCTTGGGGGTCCACTTCGTCATGGCCACAGCTTAAGGGGGCCGGTCATGGGCCCGGTCGGGGCCGTGCCGGGACCGGTTTGGCGATCGGGCCTTAATAGTTTCATACTCAATGCTTTCGGGTCTGGCTGGAATGTCTTGTTCGATCGTCCAAAAGACCCGCTGTTGATGTTCACGCAAGACTGAGGTCATCCATGTCCCCCTCGGCCCCCGCGCCGGTCGACGCCAGCGAACAGGCTCCGATTCCCCCCATGAACGGCATCGACAAGTTCTTCAAGATCAGTGAGCGTGGCTCCTCGGTCTCCCGGGAGATCCGTGGCGGCCTGGCCACGTTCTTTGCGATGGCCTACATCGTCGTACTGAACCCGATCATCCTCGGGGCCGGTACGGACAAGTTCGGGCATCAGCTCAACAACGGCCAGCTCGTCACCGCCACCGCGCTGATCGCGGGCCTGACCACGCTGCTCATGGGGATCATCGGCAACGTCCCCATCGCGCTCGCCGCGGGCCTTGGCATCAACGCCGTGGTCTCGCTGCAGCTCGCACCCAAGATGAGCTGGCCGGACGCGATGGGCATGGTGGTGCTCGCGGGTCTGGTGCTGATGATCCTCGTCGCCTCGGGGCTGCGGCAGCGGGTGATGGACGCGATCCCGGCCGGGCTGCGGCGCGCGATCGCGATCGGCATCGGGCTCTTCATCGCCCTGATCGGCCTGGTCGACTCCGGCTTCGTCAGCCGTAACCCCGACTCCGCGCACACCACCGTCCCCCTGGGTCTTGGGGTAGCCGGGCGGCTGCAGGGCTGGCCGGTGCTGGTGTTCGTGGCCGGTCTCGCGCTCACGTTCATCCTGATCGTCCGCAAGACGCGCGGCGCGATCCTGATCGGCATCGTGACCATGACCCTGGTCGCGATCGTGATCAACTCCCTGGCCCACATCCCGGACGCCCAGTGGGGGCTGACCATCCCCAAGGTGCCGGAGAAGGTGGTCGACACCCCGGACTTCGGCCTGGTCGGCCATGTCAGCCTCTTCGGGGGCTTCCATGAGGTCGGCCTGCTCACCGGCTGTCTCTTCGTCTTCACCGTGCTGCTGTCCGGTTTCTTCGACGCGATGGGCACGATCATCGGCGTCGGCGAGGAGGCCGGGCTGACCGATGAGCGCGGGCAGCTCCCGGGCATGGGCCGGATCCTGATGGTGGACGGCGTCGCGGTCGCGGGCGGCGGCTTCGGCTCGGCCTCGGCCAACACCTGCTTCGTCGAGTCCACGGCGGGCGTCGGGGAAGGGGCGCGCACCGGACTCGCGAACGTGGTGACCGGCGGTCTCTTCCTGCTCGCGCTGGTCTTCACCCCACTGGCCAAGGTGGTGCCCTCGCAGGCCGCGACGCCCGCGCTGGTGGTCGTCGGCTTCCTGATCATGGCGGCGAACGTCAAGGAGATCGACTGGAGCGATTTCACGATCGCGATCCCGGCCTTCCTGACCATGATCTCGATGCCGTTCACCTACAGCATCACCAACGGGATCGGGCTGGGCGTGCTCTCGTTCCTGCTGCTGCGCATCGCCACCCGGCGGACCAGGGAGATCCCGTGGCTGCTGGGCGCGGTGGGGCTGTGCTTCCTGGTGTACTTCCTGCTCAACCCGATCGAGCAGGCGCTCGGCGTCTCCTGAGCCGAGCCGTAGTCTCCTGAGCCGAGTCGGCGTCTGAGTCGAGTCGTCGTTCTGCCCTGGCGCACCCGCCCTGGCGCACCCGCCCTGGCATATGTCGTCCCTTCCTGAGCGCCCAGGACCGTAGGTGTCCTGGGCGCTCAGGCGTTTCGCCGAGCGTCACTACCCGGAGTCAACTCACTCGTTCGGGTGAAATAGAAATAGGGACGTAACCAGGGTTTTCATTAGGCGAGGTAATGAGTTATGCTAAAGACCATGCCGGATCTGTCCCGCTCCCAGCACAATGCGGAGGCGCGCCCCGATGACGCGGCCGCCGTGAGCGTCCTGCGGTCGGCAGTGATGCGTCTCTCGCGGCGGCTCAAGCACCAGCGGGTGGACGAGTCGCTCAGCCCGACCGAGATGGCGGTCCTGGGCACGCTTGCCCAGTGCGGCTCAGCCACCCCCGGTGAGCTGGCCCGCAAGGAGCACGTCCAGCCGCCGTCGATGACCCGCATCGTGGCCCTGCTGGAGGCCAAGGGACTCGTCAGGCTTGAGCCGCATCCGGAGGACCGGCGGCAGAAGGTCGTCTCGCCGACCGAGCGGGCTGAGGCCATGCTCGAGGAGAGCCGACGCAAGCGCAACGCCTGGCTGGCCGAGCTGGTCGGGGAGCTGACCGAGGACGAGTGGGACGTGCTGCGCGCCGCCGCGCCCGTGCTGGAGAAGCTCGCGCATTTGTAAGAACAACCGAGGCAGCCAGGAGGCGAACACACTTGAGTACGGGACCCGGAGCAGACTCCGCACCCGCACCGAAGCACCCCACACACTCCGCACCGGACCCCGCATCCCCCGCCACCACGGGACGCACCCGGGGCGGGACCTTCAGTTCGCTGAAGGTCCGTAACTACCGGCTGTTCGCCACCGGTGCCATGATCTCCAACACCGGCACCTGGATGTCGCGGATCGCCCAGGACTGGCTGGTCCTCAGCATCACCGGCTCCTCCACCGCCGTCGGCATCACCACCGCGCTGCAGTTCCTGCCCATGCTGCTCTTCGGACTGTACGGCGGGGTCCTCGCGGACCGATGTCCCAGACGGCGGCTGCTGCTGTTCACCCAGACCGCGCTGGGGCTGTGCGGGCTCGCCCTCGCCGCCCTCACGCTCAGCGGCCATGTGCAGGTCTGGCATGTCTATCTGATCGCGTTCCTGCTCGGCATGGTCACCGTCGTCGACAACCCGACCCGCCAGGTCTTCGTCAACGAGATGGTCGGCCCCAAGGACCTGCGGAACGCGGTGAGCCTCAACTCCGCGAACTTCCAGTCCGCCCGGCTGGTCGGCCCGGCGGTCGCCGGTGTGCTGATCACCGCCGTGGGCAGTGGCTGGGCCTTCCTGATCAACGGACTCTCCTTCGCCGCCCCGATCATCGGGCTGCTGCTGATGCGCACCAGTGAGCTGCACAAGGTCGAGCGGGCGCCGCGCGGCAAGGGGCAGCTTCGGGAAGGGCTGCGCTATGTCGCCGGGAACCCCGATCTGATCTGGCCGATCGTGCTCGTCGGCTTCATCGGCACCTTCGGCTTCAACTTCCCGATCTGGCTGAGCGCCTTCGCCGACGATGTCTTCCACGCCGGACCCGGTACGTACGGCCTGCTCAACACCCTGATCGCGATCGGCTCGGTGGCCGGTGCGCTGCTGGCCGCCCGACGCGTGGTGGCCCGGCGGCGGCTGCTGGTCGGGGCCGCGCTGATGTTCGGCGTGCTGGAGATGGTCGCGGCGGCGACCCCGTACTTCTGGCTCTTCGCGGCGCTCATGGTGCCGATCGGGATCTTCAGCCTGACGTTCAACGTGACCGCGAACTCCAGCGTCCAGCTCGCGACCGATCCCGCGATGCGGGGCCGGGTGATGAGCCTGTTCATGATGGTCTTCGTCGGCGGTACGCCGATCGGCGGCCCGCTGATGGGCTGGCTGACCGACACCTGCGGCGCGCGCGTCGGCTTCGCCGCGGGCGGTCTGGTCTCGGCCGCCGCCGCGGGCACGGTGGGGCTGCTCCTGGTCCGGGCCGGCGGTCTGCGGGTGAAGCTGGATCTCCGCCGCGGCCACCCGCGTGTGGTCTTCGTCCCCCGCACACCGGAGGACAAGCAACTCGCCGCCACGGCCTGAGCCCACCACGGAACTCAGCCCCTCCGGCGTTTGAGGAGCGGGGTCCGGGGCGGAGCCTCGGCGGGGTCAAAGAGGCGGAGCCCCTTCCCGCCCCGTGGGGGAGACTGGGCGGATGAGACTCTTCGCCGCCGTCTTGCCGCCGGACGCGGCCGTCGCCGAGCTGGCCGCGCGGGTCGAGGCGCTCCAGGCGCTGCCGGGGGCGGACGGGCTGCGCTGGACCGAGCGGGAGGGCTGGCACTTCACGCTCGCCTTCTACGGCGAGGTGGCCGAGGAGGTGCTGCCCGAGCTGCACACCCGGCTGGCCCGTGCCGCCCATCGGCATCGCGCCCACGAGCTGCGGCTGGCGGGCGGGGGCCGGTTCGACGACCGGGTGGTGTGGGTGGGCGTCGACGGCGACAGCGAGACCCTGCGGCGGCTGGCCGACTCCGCCGAGGCGGGGGGCCGACGGATCGGGGTCCCGATGGACCGGCACCGTCCGTACCATCCGCATCTGACCATCGCCCGTGCCCGTTCCTCCCGCCACCGCTCCGCCACCAGCCTGGTGCCGTACGTGGACGGGCTCACCGACTTCGCGGGCCGGGAGTGGACCGTGGGCGAGCTCTGCCTGGTCCGCAGCCATCCACCGGCCCCGGGCGTTCCCGGGCGGCAGCCGCGCTACGAGGTGTTGGCGGCGTGGCCGCTGGGGCACTGAGCGGTCCGGCTGATGGGCCACTGAGCGGTCCGGCTAATCTCAAGCCTGTGGACCCCAAGACCAGAAACATGATCATGAGCGGCGCGCTGGTGCTGATTCTCGTCGTCGTCGCCGCTGCGGCCGCCCTGGGCGGCTAGAGCCGCCATAGGACGCGTAAAGGCAGGGGGCGCGGGCCGCGTACGGCCCACGCCCCTCAGCGCCTTCGCTTACCGCCCCAGCGGCGACCGCCTCTGCGGCTACCGCCCGGCGGCGGCTACCAGGCGAACGCCTCCGGCGACGGCCCCGGACCCGGGAAGATCTCGTCCAGCTCCGTCAGCACTTCCTCGCTCAGCTTCAGCTCCGCGGCGCGTACCGCCGAGGCCAGCTGCTCGGCCGTGCGCGGGCCCACGATCGGGCCGGTCACCCCGGGGCGGGTGAGCAGCCAGGCCAGGGCCGCCTCGCCGGGCTCGATGCCGTGCTTGGCCAGCAGGTCCTCGTACCGCTGGATCTGATCGCGCACCGCCGTGTTCTTCAGCGCGTCGGCGCTGCGCCCCGACGTGCTGCGCGATCCGCCGCCCTCGCGCTCCTTGCGGAGCGCGCCGCCGAGCAGTCCGCCGTGCAGCGGCGACCAGGGGATGATGCCCACGCCGTAGCCCTGTGCGGCCGGGATGACCTCCATCTCGGCGCGGCGCTCGGCCAGGTTGTACAGGCACTGCTCGCTGACCAGCCCGTACGAGCCACGGCGGGCCGCGGTCTCATTGGCCTGGGCGATGTGCCAGCCCGCGTGGTTGGAGGAGCCCGCGTAGATGATCTTGCCCTGCTGGACGAGGACGTCGATCGCCTGCCAGATCTCGTCCCACGGGGTGGAGCGGTCCACGTGGTGGAACTGGTAGAGGTCGATGTAATCCGTGCCGAGCCGCTTGAGGCTGGCGTCCACGGCCCGGCGGATGTTGACGGCCGAGAGCTTGTCGGAGTTGGGCCAGGGCTCACCCTCGGCGGCCATGTTTCCGTACACCTTGGTCGCGAGGACGGTCTTCTCGCGCCGCCCGCCGCCCTTGGCGAACCAGCTCCCGATGATTTCCTCGGTGCGGCCCTTGTTCTCGCCCCAGCCGTACACATTGGCGGTGTCGAAGAAGTTGATACCCGCGTCGAGCGCGGCATCCATGATCGAGTGGCTGTCGGCTTCCTCGGTCTGCGGACCGAAGTTCATGGTGCCGAGGACAATCCGGCTGACCTTGAGACCTGTGCGTCCAAGCTGCGTGTACTCCATGGGATCAGCCAAGCCGTTGGAGTGCGCTCTAATCAAGGGGGCGGGCCGGGGCATCGGTGCCCCGGCGACTGCCGGCGGTTGTGAATTCCCGTGGAAAACCCGAAGGCCCGCTTTTTGGCCCCCCGTGCGGTCAAAAAGCGGGCGTCATGGGATTTCTTGAGGCCGACCTATTTTGATCAGCGGGCAGCGCGGGCCTTCATAAAGCCGAGCGCGCCGAGGGCCAGGGCCATCAGTGCGCCGATCAGGACCATGTAGAGCCCCGGTCCAGCGGTCATTTCGTACAGCTTCGCGGCCTGCTCCGCCGCCTTTTCCGCGACCTTCTGCGACACTCCCTCGTCGTCCTTCAGCTTCTGGGTGACCAGCCGCTCGGGGTCCGCCATGTTGATGGCCGCGACGATCGCCATGGCCAGCCCCAGAACCCCGCCGACCAGGTAGAGCGCCGCCTTCTTGGTGGCCATGGCGACGATGAACAGGATCCCCGCGACCAGGGCGATGATCAGCGTGATGATGCCATCGCCGTCGATGCCCTTGATGCCCCCGGTGGCGCCCTCGGCGTCGGAGACCACCCAGTTCACCATGGAGCCGACCAGTGCGATGACCGAGCCGACGATCGCGAAGATCGCGATCTTCTTGGACGGCGCGGCCGGTGCGGCCGGTGACGCGTGTGCGGCACCGCCGCTCGGGGCCCCTGCGGAATGCATGGGGGGCGCGCTTTGCGCATAAGAGGACTGGCTGTATTCGCTCATGAGCCCAGACCGTAAGCGGGGCCTTTCTGCATTGCAATGCCGCCGCCCGCTATGCCGTCAATGACCGATAAATTTCTCGCCGAAATAATCCCCGGATGAGGTCAAATAATCTGCGGGTTATTTCGGGCTGGCCGCCCGCACAAATAATTGACAGAAGTTATCTGCCCGTGATCGCCGGAGTCATGCACGGGGGAGTCATACATGGGTGGCGGGAGCCTCTCGGCGCCTGGCCGGGGGAGTCGCTCGGCGCCTGGTGGGCGAGTCGCTCCGTGCCTGGCCGGAGGGAGTCCTCCGGCGTGGTTCTGGCGCCGGACGCCCCCGGCGGGATGGCAGGCTTGGGCCCATGCGTCCGCTTCCGTTCGTACTCGGTGCCGCCGCGCTGCTGACCGTGTCCGCAGCCGCCCCGGCCGCCGCCGACGACTCGTCGTCGCCGTCTCCCTTCACGATCGAGGATCCACGGATCACCGAGTCCAGCGGCCTGGCCGCGAGCCGCCTCCACCCCGGCGTCTACTGGACGCACAACGACAGCTCGGACGGGCCGTACGTCTACGCCGTCGACGGCAGGACCGGCAAGACGGTCGCGCGGGTCACCCTGCGCGGCATAGGGGATCCCCGCGATGTGGAAGCGATCTCGATAGGGCCGGACGGCAATCTCTACGTCGGCGACATCGGCGACAACCTCGGCGGTAAGTGGTCCCATGTGTGGATCTACCGCTTCCCCGAGCCGAAGCAGCTCAAGGACATCACCGTCACCGCGACCCAGTTCACCGTCAAGTACCAGGGCGGGCCGCGCGACGCCGAGGCGCTGATGGTCCATCCCAAGACGGGCCGCGTCTATATCGCCAGCAAGAGCGACGAGGACGCCGGGCTGTACGCCGGACCGGCCACGCTGAGCCCCTCGGGGGTGAATGTCTTCCGGCGGGTCTCCGACCTCGACATGGAGGTCACGGACGGGGCGTTCGCCCCGGACGGCACCCGGCTCGTCCTCCGCGGCTATTTCTCGGCCGCCGAATACCGCTGGCGGGACGGAAAGCCGACGCGGCTCGAGGAGGAGCCGGGGCTGCCCCTGCAGCGGCAGGGCGAGTCGGTCACCTTCACCCCGGACGGCGGCACGCTCATGTACGGCACCGAGGGCGCGGGCTCCAAGGTGACGCCGGTCGACCTCGGCGGGGAGCTGCTGCCGGACGCCACCGCGAAGGAGCAGAAGAAGAACGGGAAGTACTCCGACCGCGTCGACGGCAAGCTCACCGAGGACGAGAAGAACGGCAACCTGGTCAAGGCCGGGGTCACCTTCGCCGGTGCGCTGGTCGTGTTCCTCGGCCTGCGCAGGCTCTTCCGCCGGGGCCGCTCCTGATCGTCAGCGCAAGCGAGATCGTCCGCGCAAGCGAGACCGTCAGCGCTGCGAGATCGTCAGCGCATGCGAAGGGGCCCGCGGCCGGTGCTCGGCCGCGGGCCCCTTGCGTACGGGCGTAAAACCGCGCCTCAGAGGTGCTCGCGCCTCAGAGGTGCTCGATGACGTAGTCCACGCACGCCGTCAGCGCCTGGACGTCCGCCGGGTCGACGGCCGGGAACATCGCCACCCGTAGCTGGTTGCGGCCCAGCTTGCGGTACGGCTCGGTGTCCACGACGCCGTTGGCCCGCAGCGCCTTGGCGACCGCGGCGGCGTCGATCTCCTCGGTGAAGTCGATCGTGCCGATGACCTGCGACCGCTTGGCCGGGTCGGCCACGAACGGGGTGGCGAACTTGGACTCCTCGGCCCAGCCGTACAGCGTGCGCGACGAGGTCGCGGTGCGCCGTACCGCCCAGTCCAGACCGCCCTGTCCGTTGATCCACTTCAGCTGGTCGTCGAGCAGGAAGAGCGTCGCCAGCGCCGGGGTGTTGTACGTCTGGTTCTTCAGCGAGTTGTCGATCGCGGTCGGCAGCGAGAAGAACTCCGGGACGTGCCGGCCGGAGGCGTGGATCCGGGCGGCGCGCTCCAGCGCGGCGGGCGAGAACACGCCGATCCACAGACCGCCGTCCGCCGCGAAGGACTTCTGCGGCGCGAAGTAGTAGACGTCCGTCTCGGCGATGTCCACCGGCAGACCGCCCGCCCCGGAGGTCGCGTCCACCAGCACCAGCGCGCCCTCGTCGGCGCCGGCCACCCGCTGGATGGGCATGGCGACACCGGTGGAGGTCTCGTTGTGGGTGAAGGCGTAGACGTCCGTGCCGCTCTCGGCGCGCGGCTCCGGGTGGGTGCCGGGGTCGGAGGAGATCACCGTGGGCTCCTCCAGCCACGGCGCCAGCTTCGCCGCCTTGGCGAACTTCGAGGAGAACTCGCCGAAGGACAGATGCTGGGACTTGGAGTCGATCAGCCCGTGGGTCGCGATGTCCCAGAAGGCGGTGGAGCCGCCGTTGCCCAGGATGACCTCGTACCCCTCCGGGAGTTGGAAGAGCTCACGCACCCCTTCGCGCACCGCGCCGACCAGGTTCTTGACCGGGGCCTGGCGGTGGGAGGTGCCGAGCAGGGAGCTTCCGGTGGCGGCCAGGGCGCTCAGCGCCTCGGTGCGCACCTTGGACGGGCCCGAGCCGAAGCGTCCATCGGCGGGCTTGATGTCATCGGGAATCCGGATCTCAGCCACGACCGAAGCCTAATCCGTCGGCCCCCGCGGTCCGACCGTGCGTCCAGCGGCTGAGACGGTACGTCCACATCCTGTTGACGCGGGAGGTGAGGCCGGTGTAGGGGCGATCGGGGAACGCGACGGCCATGAATCGGAATTGGACATTCTCAATGGCCCTCTCGCCGTGGACCATGGAGGCATGGCTGATCACCAGGCAGACGAGTTGGAGCAGGCGCTGCGGCGGGCCGTCCGCGGGGACGTCTCCTTCGATACGGCGAGCCGGGCCCTGATGACCATGGACGCGTCGAACTATCGACGGGTGCCGGACGGTGTGGTCGCGCCCCGGGACGCGGACGATGTGGCGGCGGCGCTGGCCGTCTGCCGGGAGCGCGGGGCGCCGGTGGTCGCGCGCGGCGCCGGGACCTCGATCGCGGGGCAGGCCACCGGGCTCGGCGTCGTCCTCGACTTCACCCGCCATATGCGCGGCATCGTCTCGCTCGACCCGGAGCGGCGGACCGCCGTCGTCCAGCCGGGCGTGATCCTCGACGACCTCCGTACGGCGGCCGGCGCCCATGGGCTGACCTTCGGCCCCGACCCGTCCACCCACAGCCGCTGCACCCTCGGCGGCATGATCGGCAACAACTCCTGCGGCTCCCACTCGGTGGCCTGGGGCACCACCGCCGACAACGTCCACGAGCTGGACGTCCTCACCTACGGCGGGGAGCGGGTGCGCGCCGTCCAGGGCCTCCACGACCTGCCCGCCCGGCTCCGCGACGGCATACGGTCCCTGGCCGGTCACCACCTGGCCCTGCTCCGCACCGGCTTCCCCGAGCTGCCCCGCCGGATCTCCGGCTACGCCCTGGACGAGTTGCTGCCCGAGAAGCACGCCGACCTCGCCCGCGCCCTCACCGGCAGCGAGGGCACCCTCGGGGTGGTCACGGAGGCGACCGTAAGGCTGGTGGAGGCGCCCGCCGCCCGCGCCCTGGCCGTACTCGGCTACCCCGACGAGAGCGCGGCGGCCGAGGCCGCGCACACCCTGCTGCCGTACGGTCCGCTGACCGTCGAGGGCATGGCCGCCGATCTGGTCGCCGGGGCCTCCGGGCTGCCCAAGGGCGGCGCCTGGCTGTTCGTGGAGGTCGGCGGCGCCACCCGCGAGGAGGCGCTCTCCCGCGCCCAGGAGGTGGCCCGCGCCGCCGCCGAGGCCACCACCGGCCACACCGTCGTCGCCGACCCGGCCGGGCAGCGCGCCCTGTGGCGGGTGCGCGAGGACGCCTCCGGGACCGCCACCCGGATGCCGGACGGCAGTGAGGCATGGCCCGGCTGGGAGGACTGCGCGGTGCCGCCGCCCCGGCTCGGCGCCTATCTGCGTGACTTCCGCGCGCTGATGACCCAGCACGGGCTGCGCGGCACGCCGTACGGGCACTTCGGGGACGGCTGCATCCACGTCCGCATCGACTTCGACCTGCTGACCGAGCCCGGGATCCGGATCTTCCGCGCCTTCTCCTCCGACCTCGCCGATCTCGTCGTCGCCCACGGCGGCTCGCTCTCCGGTGAGCACGGCGACGGGCTGGCCCGCGCCGAGCTGCTGCCGCGCGTGTACGGGGCGGAGATGGTCGGCCTCTTCTCCCGCTTCAAGGACCTGTGGGATCCGGAGGGCGGCCTCAACCCCGGCGTCCTGGCCCGCCCGCAGCGCCTGGACCAGAACCTGCGCTTCGATCCCCTGCCGAGGCGCCCGGTGGACGTCGAATTCGGCTATCCGCACGACAAGGGGGACTTCTCGGCGGCCGTCCGGCGCTGTGTGGGCGTCGCCAAGTGCCGTAACGAGTCGGTGTCCGGCTCCGGGGTGATGTGCCCGTCGTACCGCGTGACCGGCGAGGAGAAGCACTCCACCCGCGGCCGCGCCCGGCTGCTGCACGAGATGCTCGCGGGTGAGGTCGTCCAGGACGGCTGGCGCTCGGAGGAGGTACGGGACGCGCTCGACCTGTGCCTGTCCTGCAAGGGCTGCCGCAGCGACTGCCCGGTCGAGGTCGACATGGCCACGTACAAGGCGGAGTTCCTGCACCACCACTACGAGGGACGGGTGCGGCCCGCCGCGCACTACTCGATGGGCTGGCTGCCGGTGTGGCTCCGGGCCGCCTCCCGCCTGAGGGCCGCGCCCGCCGCCAACGCCCTGGCGGGCGTACCCCCGCTGGCGGCCCTGGCCAAGCGCATGGGCGGGATCGCGCCCGAGCGCGACATCCCGGAGCTGGCCCGGGAGCCCTTCACGCGGTGGTGGCGGGAGCATGCCCGTACGGTGCCTCGCGCCGGGAACGGTGCCCGCACCGTCGTGCTGTGGCCCGATACCTTCACCAACCACCTCTCCCCGTCCGTCGGCCGCTCGGCGGTCGCCGTACTGGAGGCGGCCGGGCTGCGGGTGGTCGTCCCGCCGGGGCCCGTGTGCTGCGGCCTGACCTGGGTCTCCACCGGCCAGCTCGACCGCGCCCGCGCGGTCATGCGGCGCACCCTGGACGTCATGGCCCCGGCCCTGGACGCCGGACTTCCGGTGGTCGGCCTCGAACCCAGCTGCACCGCCGCCCTCCGCACCGACCTCCCCGAACTCCTCGGCGCCGACCCGCGCGCCGCGCGCCTCGCCGAGTCCGTCTCGACGTTCGCCCAGGCCCTGGAGGAGTACGCCCCCGACTGGCGGCCCTCCAAGGTCGACCGCCCCGTCGTCGGCCAGACCCACTGCCACCAACACGCCGTCCTCGGCGACGCCGCCGAGAGCCGCCTACGTGAACGTGCGGGCCTTACGGGCGCGTTGAGCGGCGGCTGCTGCGGCCTGGCGGGCAACTTTGGCTTCGAGGACGGCCACTACGACGTCTCGGTGGCCTGCGCCGAGGAGCAACTGCTGCCATCGGTGCGCGCCGCGGACCCCGGCACGGAGATCCTGGCGGACGGCTACTCCTGCCGCACCCAACTGAACCAACTGGCGGGCCGGAAGAGCCGGCACCTGGCGGAGGTCCTGGCGGAACGGCTGCCCTGACGCCCAAGTCCGGTTACGACGACTCCGCCGCCTCCCCAGGCGCGGGGTCGTCCTCCGGCTCATCACAGCCGCGAGTCGGCCCCGGCGCAGCAGCAACCAGCAGCGCGTACTCGCGATGGCGGCTCCGTCGAGCCGGTCCATCGCGTCGTCCAGCGCTTTGGTGAGGGCTGTTTCGGCGGCGTCGAACTGGCGCGTCTGCACCATGAGCCAGCCGGTGAGCTGAAGTAACCGCCCCCGCAGGTGCCGACCGCGTGGGTCGAGCGCGGCGAGCATGTCGGCGTCACGCAAGAGGGAGGGGAGTACAGGACGCAGGTCGGCGAACCGGTCGCCGGAGAAGAGGGGCAGCGCGGCCTTGATCGCCGCCCTGACCCCGTCCACGGTGGGGGCCTGGTCGGCACCGCGATCGCCTACCGGGGAGGTCAGGGCGTGGCGTACTGGCCCCCACTGTTCCAACGTGGCTTCGTCGGCGTCGTCCTCGCGATGTCCTGCGATGAGCCGCGTCGTGGACACGCCCAGCGCCGCCGTGAGCTTCCGGGCGGTTTCGAGGCGCGTGTCTTGCTGTTCGCCCTGTTCGAGCTTCCTGATCCAGGAGAGGGAGACTCCCGATGCTTCCGACAAGCCGCGCTGCGTCAGCCCCCGACGCTTCCGGATGTCGCGCAGCCGTGCACCGATGTGGTCCTGACTGTTGTCGGGCATGCTCAGCTCCTTCGGGCTTCGACAAGGGACACGTACCCCTGGGCAAACGCGGCGAAATGTCGGTCAGTCACCCTGACCAGTGCAGGGTTCCGTCTGTGCCTCCCCCGGACAGCCGGGCTGCACCGGGTTGCCCCCCGGCGCGTTGAGCCCCTGCGCTCGCCCCGGGGGCGGGCGCAGCCCTGGCGTCGTGTCCCAACCGGCTGAATCATGCAAGCGTGCTTGATTGTTTCTTGTCGCGCTGCCACCCTCGCTCGACAAGAACGAAGGACAGCCGACACACGACTGACCCGACGACGGGAGCGACGCGTGTCCGAGACGGAGGCTCTGCTCGGCGATCTGCGGGCGGAGGGGGACGAGTTGGACGGTCTGGTGGCCGGGCTCGGGGGCGCGGAGTGGCGTACGGCGACGCCCGCGCCCGGGTGGAGCATCGCGCACCAGATCGCCCATCTCGCGTGGACCGACGAGCGGGCCGTACAAGCCGTCGAGGACCCGCAGGGGTTCGCCGACGAGGTGCGCCGGGCGTGGACCGCGCCGGAGGCGTTCGTGGACGAGGGCGCCGAGCGCGGGGCGGCCGAGCCGCCCGAGGCGCTGCTGGAGCTCTGGCGCACGGGGCGGGAGCGGTTGCTCCGGACGCTGGCCGCGCAGCCGCCGCGCGCCCGGCTGCCGTGGTACGGGCCGCCGATGAGCGTGATGTCGATGGCGACCGCCCGGCTGATGGAGACCTGGGCGCACGGGCAGGACGTCGCCGACGCGTTGGGTGTGCGCCGGGCCCCCACCGCCCGGCTGCGCCATGTGGCCCGGATCGGGGTCCGGGCGCGGGGCTACGCGTACGCGGCGCGGGGGCTGGAACCGCCGGCCGAGGAGTACCGGGTCGAGCTCACCGGCCCGGACGGTGAGTTGTGGACGTACGGGCCCAAGGACGCGGCCCAGCGGGTGACCGGGCCCGCGCTGGACTTCTGTCTGCTGGTGACCCAGCGGGCGCACCGCGACGATCTGGCCGTACGGGCCGAAGGGGCGGACGCGGACCGCTGGCTGGACATCGCGCAGGCGTTCGCGGGCCCGCCCGGCAAGGGCCGCGCCCCGGGGCAGGGAGCGGGTCACCCGGCGGGTGGCGACGGCACGGGTGACGGCGGCGCGAGCGGCGACCGCGCCGGAGGCACCCCGTGACCCCGCCGCCCCCACCCCTCCGTATCGGCAACGCCTCCGGCTTCTACGGCGACCGCTTCGACGCGGTGCGCGAGATGCTCACCGGTGGCCCCCTGGACGTGCTGACCGGGGACTATCTCGCCGAGCTGACCATGCTCATCCTGGGCCGGGACCGTGCCAAGGACCCGGCGCGGGGCTATGCCACCACCTTTGTGCGCCAGCTCGAGGACACCCTGGGGCTCGCCATGGAGCGCGGCGTACGGCTCGTCACCAACGCGGGCGGGCTCAACCCGGCCGGGCTGGCCGACGCGATCCGCGCCCTTGCCGAGCGGCTCGGCATCGCCTGCCGGGTCGCCCATGTCGAGGGCGACGACCTCCTCGGCGCCCGCGGCTGGGGGCCGGGCGTGGTCACCGCCAACGCCTATCTCGGCGGCGCCGGTATCACGGCCTGTCTGCGCGGTGGCGCGGATGTGGTGGTCACCGGGCGGGTGACGGACGCCGCGCTGGTGACGGGCCCGGCCGCGGCGCACTTCGGATGGGCCGCCGACGACTGGGACGCGCTCGCCGGAGCCGTGGTCGCCGGGCACATCCTGGAATGCGGTACGCAGGCGACCGGCGGCAACTACTCGTTCTTCACCGAGCACGACCTCCGCCGCCCCGGCTTCCCCCTCGCCGAGATCCACCCCGACGGCTCCAGCGTGGTCACCAAGCATCCGCACACCGGCGGCGCCGTCACGGTCGGGACCGTCACCGCCCAGCTCCTCTACGAGACGGCGGGCGCCCGTTACCCGGGCCCGGATGTCACCGCCCGGCTGGACTCGGTGCGGCTCATCCCGGACGGCCCGGACCGGGTGCGCGTCCACGGCGTACGGGGTGAGGCGCCGCCCCGCACCCTCAAGACCGGGCTGACCCGGCTCGGCGGCCACCGCAACGAGGTGGTGTTCGTGCTCACCGGCCTGGACATCGAGGCCAAGGCGGCGCTCGTACGGGACCAGATGGAGGGGGCGATGAGCAAGCGCCGCCCCGCCGAGGTCCGTTGGACCCTCTCCCGTACGGACCACCCCGACGCGGCCGTGCAGGAGGAGGCGAGCGCGCTGCTGCGGCTGGTGGTCCGCGACCGGGATCCGGCGGCGGTGGGCAGGGCGATCAGCGGCGCGGCCGTCGAACTGGCCCTCGCCAGCTACCCCGGCTTCCATGTCACCGCCCCGCCCGGAAAGGGCTCCCCTTACGGCGTCTTCGAGGCCGTGGACACCCCGGCCGACACCGTGCCGCACACCGCCGTACTGCCGGACGGCTCCCGGCTGACCATCCCCCCGGCCCCCACCACGCCCGCCGCCGGGGGTTCGGCGGACGAGCCGCCCCTTCCGCCGCCGCTGCCGCCGGGGCCGACCCGCCGCGCCCCGCTGGGCGCGGTCGCCGGGGCCCGCAGCGGCGACAAGGGCGGCAGCGCCAACATCGGCGTCTGGGCGCGAAGCGAGGACGCCTGGCGCTGGCTGGCCCACACCCTCACCGTCGACCGGCTGCGCGAACTGCTCCCGGAGACGGCCCCGTTGAAGATCACCCGCCATCCGCTGCCCCGGCTGCGGGCCCTGAACTTCGTCGTGGAGGGTCTGCTCGGCGAGGGCGTCGCCGCGCAGGCCCGTTTCGACCCCCAGGCCAAGGCCGTCGGCGAATGGCTGCGCTCACGCCATCTGGACATACCGGAGGTACTGCTTTGACCGCCCGTTCCGGTCCCCGGGCCACAGCCGTCGGCGACGGGTCGCCCTCTCGCCGCCTGGACATCCCGGAGGTATCGCTGTGACCGCGCTCGCGTCCGCGCTCGACCCCGCAGGCGCCGATCACACGGCCCATCGGGAGGCGATGCTCGCCAAGCTCGCCGAGTTGGAGGGCGAGCACGCCAAGGCGCTCGCCGGGGGCGGTGAGAAGTACGTTCAGCGCCATCGCAAGCGCGGCAAGCTGCTGGTCCGCGAGCGGATCGAGCTGCTGCTGGACCCCGACACCCCCTTCCTGGAGCTGTCGCCGCTGGCCGGCTGGGGCAGCGAGTATCCGGTGGGGGCCTCGCTCGTCACCGGCATCGGGGTGATCTCCGGTGTGGAGTGCCTGATCAGCGCCAACGACCCGACCGTACGCGGCGGGGCCAGCAACCCCTGGACGCTCAAGAAGTCGCTGCGCGCCCATGAGATCGCCCGCGCCAACCGGCTCCCGCTCGTCAGCCTCGTCGAGTCCGGCGGCGCCGATCTCCCGTCCCAGAAGGAGATCTTCATCCCGGGCGGGGCGATGTTCCGCGATCTCACCCGGCTGTCCGCCGCCGGAATCCCCACGATCGCCGTGGTCTTCGGCAACTCCACCGCCGGAGGCGCGTACATCCCCGGGATGTCCGACCACGTGATCATGGTCAAGGAGCGCTCCAAGGTCTTCCTGGGCGGTCCGCCGCTGGTGAAGATGGCCACCGGCGAGGAGAGCGACGACGAATCGCTGGGCGGCGCCGAGATGCACGCCCGCACCTCCGGCCTCGCCGACTACTTCGCCACCGACGAGCCCGAGGCGCTGCGCCAGGCCCGCCGCGTCGTCGCCCGCCTCAACTGGCGCAAGGCGCAGGCCGATCCGGGGCCCGCCGAACCGCCGAAGTACGACGCCGAGGAGCTGCTCGGCATCGTCCCCGGCGATCTCAAGATCCCCTTCGATCCGCGCGAGGTGATCGCCCGGATCGTGGACGGCTCGGACTTCGACGAGTTCAAGCCGTTGTACGGGCGCAGCCTGGTGACCGGCTGGGCCGCGCTGCACGGCTATCCGGTCGGCATCCTGGCCAACGCCCAGGGGGTGCTGTTCAGCGAGGAGTCCCAGAAGGCCGCGCAGTTCATCCAGCTCGCCAACCAGCGCGACATCCCGCTGCTCTTCCTGCACAACACCACCGGCTATATGGTCGGCCGCGACTACGAGCAGGGCGGGATCATCAAACACGGCGCCATGATGATCAACGCCGTCTCCAACTCCCGCGTCCCGCATCTGTCGGTGCTCATCGGCGCCTCGTACGGCGCCGGTCACTACGGGATGTGCGGCCGGGCGTACGACCCCCGCTTCCTCTTCGCCTGGCCCAGCGCCAAATCCGCCGTGATGGGCCCGCAGCAGCTCGCCGGGGTGATGTCGATCGTCGCCCGGCAGTCCGCCGCCGCCAAGGGGCAGCCGTACGACGAGGAGGCCGACGCCGCGCTGCGCGCCATGGTGGAGCAGCAGATCGAGTCCGAGTCGCTGCCGCTCTTCCTCTCCGGGCGGCTCTACGACGACGGCGTCATCGACCCGCGCGACACCCGCACCGTGCTCGGCCTGTGTCTGTCCGCCCTGCACACCGCGCCGGTCGAGGGCGCGCGCGGTGGCTTCGGCGTCTTCCGGATGTGAGTGAGGAACCCGTGATTCGTTCCCTCCTGGTCGCCAACCGCGCCGAGATAGCGCGGCGTATCGTCCGCACCTGCCGTGACCTCGGCATCGCCACCGTCGCGGTCCACTCCGACGCGGACGCCGGCGCGCCCCACGCACGCGAGGCCGACACCGCCGTACGGCTGCCGGGCGACGCCCCGGCCGACACGTATCTGCGCGGCGACCTCCTCGTGAAGGCCGCCCTGGCAGCCGGGGCCGACGCCGTCCACCCCGGCTACGGCTTCCTCTCCGAGCACGCCGACTTCGCGCGCGCCGTAAGGGACGCGGGGCTGGTGTGGGTGGGGCCGCCGCCCGAGGCGATGGAGGCCATGGCCTCCAAGACCCGCGCCAAGGAGATCATGCGCAAGGCGGGCGTGCCGCTGCTCGACGCGATCGACCCGGCCGAGGCCACCGCCGATGATCTGCCCCTGCTGGTCAAGGCGGCGGCGGGCGGCGGCGGCCGTGGCATGCGGGTGGTCCGCGAGCTGGCCGCCCTCCCCGCCGAACTCGACTCCGCCCGCGCCGAGGCGGCCTCCGCCTTCGGCGACGGTGAGATCTTCGTGGAGCCCTATATGGAGGGCGCCCGCCATGTCGAGGTCCAGGTGTTCGCCGACACCCACGGCACCGTCTGGATCCTCGGTACCCGCGACTGCTCCCTCCAGCGCCGCCACCAGAAGGTCATCGAGGAGGCCCCGGCCCCCGGCCTCGACGAGGAACTGCGGCGCTCCCTGGCCGAGTCGGCGGCGGACGCGGCGCGCGCCATAGGCTACGAGGGCGCGGGCACGGTGGAGTTCCTGGTCTCGCCCGCGGGGCGGGCGTACTTCCTGGAGATGAACACCCGCCTGCAGGTCGAGCACCCGGTCACCGAGGAGATCTACGGCCTTGACCTGGTGGCGCTGCAACTGCGGATCGCGGAGGGGGAGTCCCTCGACGCCGAGCCTCCGGCGCCCCGGGGACATGCCGTCGAGGCGCGGCTGTACGCCGAGGACCCGGCGCGTGACTGGCGGCCACAGACGGGGATCATGCACCGGCTGGAGATCGCCGGGCTGCGGGTCGACTCCGGGCCGGCCGACGGGGACGCGATCGGCGTCCACTACGACCCGATGCTGGCCAAGGTCATCGCCGTCGCGCCCACCCGGGCGGAGGCCGTGCGGCGGCTGGCCCACGGGCTGGAGCGGGCCCGGATCCACGGCCCGGTGACCAACCGGGAGCTGCTCGTACGGGCCCTGCGGCACCCGGAGTTCGCGGCGGCCCGTATGGACACCGGCTTCCTCGAACGCCATCTGGCCGAGCTGACCGCTGCCGCCTCCGACGACGACGAGGCGGCCTCGCTCGCCGCCCTCGCCGCCGCCCTGGCCGATGCGGCGCGGCGGCCGGGGACCGCGACCGTGGCCGGGCGGTTGGGCGGGTGGCGGAACGTGCCCTCCCAGCCGCAGTTGAGGAGCTACCGCGCCGAACCGGGCGGCACCGAGCACGAGGTGCGCTACCGCCTCACCCGCGATGGGCTGCTCGCGGAGGGCATGCCCGACGTCCGGGTGCTGGGCGCCGAAGCGGGGCGCGGCGCGGAACCGGGGTTGGGCACCGACCCTGGGCCGCACGTCACCCCGGGGCGGGTCGTCCTCGATGTGGCCGGGGTCCGGCGGACGTTCGAGGTGACGGCCTATGGGGACCGCCGCTACGTCGACACTCCCCGGGGCGGCCATGTGTTCACCGCGCTGCCCCGCTTCCCCGACCCCACCACCCGTGCCGAACCGGGCTCGCTGCTGGCGCCCATGCCGGGCACGGTCGTCCGGGTCGCCGAGGTGGCGGTCGGGGACCGGGTCGAGGCCGGACAGCCCCTGCTGTGGCTGGAGGCCATGAAGATGGAGCACCGCGTCACGGCGCCCGCCGCCGGGGTGCTCACCGCCCTGCACGCCACCACCGGCCGCCAGGTCGAGGTCGGAGCCCTGCTCGCCGTCGTGGCGGCGGGGGAGTGACGAACCCCGGCGCACCACGCAGAACGTCCGGGCCCGGACAGCCCGTCCGGGCCGTGCGGGACAGCACACGGCCCGCACAACGCATCGCAAGTGGGAGGAGCCGTCCATGACCAGCCCGCATACGCCCGTGGACACCCCGGAGCGCGTGGCGCTCCGCGCGGCGGTGTCGTCGTTCGCCAAGGGACACGCCCCGGGCGGCCCCCAGGAGCGCGACGGCGTTCGCCAACTGTGGGCCGAGGCAGGCAAGCTCGGCTATCTCGGCGTCAACCTCCCCGAGGAGTACGGCGGCGGGGGCGGCGGCATCACCGAGCTGTCCATCGTCCTGGAGGAGCTGGGCGCCGCGGGCTGCCCGCTGCTCATGCTGGTCGTCTCGCCCGCCATCTGCGGCACCGTCATCGCCCGGTTCGGCACCGCCGAGCAGAAGGAGCGCTGGCTGCCCGGTCTGGCCGACGGCAGCCTCACCATGGCCTTCGGCATCACCGAGCCCGACGCCGGATCCAACTCGCACCGCATCACCACCACCGCCCGCCGGGAGGAGGGCGGCGGCTGGATACTCAACGGCCGTAAGGTCTTCATCTCGGGCGTGGACATCGCCGACGCGACCCTGATCGTCGGCCGCACCGAGGACGCCCGGACCGGGAAGCTCAAGCCCTGCTTGTTCATCGTCCCGCGCGAGGCGCACGGCTTCTCCCACCACCACATCCCCATGGAACTGGCCGCCGCGGAGAAGCAGTTCGAGGTGGTGCTGGACGACGTACGGCTGCCCGCCGACGCGCTGGTGGGCGACGAGGACGCTGGGCTGCTCCAGCTTTTCGCGGGGCTCAACCCGGAGCGCATCATGACGGCGGCGTTCGGGCTGGGGATGGGCCGCTACGCGCTCGACAGGGCCGTCGACTACGCCCGCACCCGCCAGGTGTGGAAGGAGCCCATCGGCGCCCACCAGGCGATCGCCCACCCCCTCGCCCAGGCCCATATCGAACTGGAGCTGGCCCGGCTGATGATGGCGAAGGCGGCGTACCTCTACGACACGGGCGATGACGCGGGCGCGGGCGAGGCCGCCAACATGGCCAAGTACGCGGCCGGGGAGGCCACGGTGAGGGCGGTGGACCAGGCCGTGCACACCCTCGGCGGCAACGGCCTGACCGTCGAGTACGGGCTGGCCCGGCTGATCACGGCCGCTCGGGTGGCCCGGATCGCCCCCGTCAGTCGGGAGATGATCCTCAACTACGTCTCCCACCAGACCCTGGGGCTGCCGAAGTCGTACTGACCTCTCGCTGAGCCTTCCGCTGCGAGGGCCTGCCGGAGGCGCCGTACCGGCCTTACGGGCGTTGTACCGGACGCCGCCGTACCGGTCTCACGAGCTGGGCAGAACGGACAGGTAGGTCCATCAGAGCTGAGGGGAACGGCCATGGTGCTGCGCAGCGAGTATCCCGATGTCCCGCCTGTCGATCTGCCCATCCACGACGCCGTACTGGCCCGCGCGGCCGAGGAGTTCGGCGACCTGACCGCGCTGGTGGACGGCGTGACCGGGGCGGCCCTGAGCTATGCCGCGCTGGATCGGGCATCGCGCCGGATCGGGGCCGCGCTGGCCGAGGCGGGGGTGCGCAAGGGCGATGTGGTGGCACTGCACAGCCCCAACTCGATCATGTACCCACCGGCCTTCTATGGCGCGACCCGCACCGGGGCAGCGGTCACCACGGTGCATCCGCTGGCGACGCCGGAGGAGTTCGCCAAGCAGCTCCGGGACGCGGCCGCGTCCTGGGTCATCACCGTCTCGGCGCTGCTCGGCGTGGCACGGCAGGCCGCCGAACGGGCGGGCGGGGTACGGGAGATCTTCGTCTGCGATGAGGCGAGCGGCCATCGTTCGCTGCGCTCCATGATGAGGAGCACCGCGCCCGAACCGGTGGTGGCGATCGACCCGGCCCAGGACATCGCGGTGCTGCCGTACTCCTCCGGTACCACCGGCACCCCCAAGGGCGTGATGCTCACCCACCGCAACGTCTCCACCAACCTCGCGCAGGTGGAGACGCTGGTCCCCAACCAGCCGGGGGAGCGGGTGCTGGCGGTCCTGCCGTTCTTCCACAGTTACGGCCTTACGGCGCTCATGAACGCACCGCTCCGCAAGGGCGCCACGGTGATCGTGCTGCCCCGCTTCGAACTCGACACCTTCCTCGCCGCCATCGAGAAGCACCGGGCCCAGGCGCTCTATGTGGCCCCGCCGATCGTGCTCGCGCTCGCCAAGCATCCGGCGGTGGACGGCCATGACCTGTCGTCGGTGCGGTACGTGCTGAGCGCGGCGGCCCCGCTGGACGCCCGGCTCGCGGAGGCGTGCGCCCGGCGGCTCGGCGTACCGCCGCTGCTGCAGGCGTTCGGGATGACGGAGCTGTCGCCGGGCTGCCATCTGGTGCCGCGCGACGCGAAGAACGCACCACCGGGGACGGTCGGAAAGCTGCTTCCGAGCACCGAGATGCGCATCGTGGCCCCGGAAACCGGCGAGGACCTGGCCGTGGGCGAGGACGGCGAGATCGTCATCCGCGGACCGCAGGTGATGAAGGGCTATCTCGGCCGCCCCGAGGACACCGACGCCATGATCGACGCCGAGGGCTGGCTGCACACCGGCGACGTCGGGCATGTGGACGCGGACGGCTGGCTGTATGTGGTGGACCGGGTGAAGGAGTTGATCAAGTACAAGGGCTATCAGGTCGCCCCGGCCGACCTGGAGGCCGTGCTGCTCGCCCATGAGGCCGTCGCCGACGCCGCCGTGATCGGGGTGACGGACGGGGCGGGCAACGAGATCCCCAAGGCGTATGTGGTGCGCCGGCCCGGGACCCGGATCTCGGCGGACGACCTGATCGCGTACGTTGCCGGACAGGTGGCCCCGTACAAGAAGGTGCGCCGCGTGGAGTTCACGGACACCGTGCCGCGCTCGGCCACCGGCAAGATCCTGAGGCGTGAACTGCGCGCCAGGGAAAGGAGTTCGACCACCCCATGACCGACGGCCCCACGACCGATGGCCCGCTGACCGGAGACCCCACCGCGGTGCCCATGCCTCTCGTACGGTCCGCCTTCGCGCGCGGTATCACCACCCTCACCCTGGACTCGCCGCACAACCGCAACGCCCTCTCGACGCGCCTGGTCGCCGAGTTGCGCGAGGCGCTGGCGGCGGCCGGGCGGGACGACCGCGTCCGGGCGGTGCTGCTCACCCACACCGGCACCACCTTCTGCGCGGGCGCGGATCTGAGCGAACCGCCCTCGGCGTCCGGTGCGGCCGGACTGGTGGCGCTGTTGCGGTCGATCGTGGAGCTGCCCAAGCCGGTCGTCGCACACGTCACCGGACATGTGCGGGCCGGTGGGCTCGGGCTGCTCGGAGCCTGCGACATCTCGGCGGCCGGGCGCGGCGCCGGCTTCGCCTTCACCGAGGCGCGGCTCGGCCTCGCCCCGGCCGTCATATCGATGCCGCTGCTGCCCCGGCTGGACCGGCGCGCGGCGGCCCGCTACTACCTCACTGGCGAGCGGTTCGACGCCGCCGAGGCGGCCAGGATCGGGCTGGTGACGATCGCGGACCCGGAGGGCGACGCGGACGAGGCGCTGGCGCCCGTCCTCGACGGGCTGCGCCGGGGCTCCCCGCAGGGCCTCGCCGAGTCCAAGCGGCTGGTGACCGCCGATGTGCTGCGCGCCTTCGACCGGGACGGCGAAGCGCTGGCCGCGCTGTCGGCCCGGCTCTTCGCCTCCGAGGAGGCCCGGGAGGGCATGACGGCGTTCCTGGAGCGGCGCGAGCCGGTGTGGGCGCGGGAGGCGGCGGCCGACGCGGGGGCCACGGCCGACGCGGCGCCGAACGCTCAGGCCGCGGGGGACGCCGGGGCTACGGGGGACGCTGGGGCCACGCCGGACGCCGGGGCCGCGGGGGCGTCCCGATGACCCCCCGTACGGCACTGCGCGACCCCAAGCAGGACCGCAGCCGCGCGACCCGCAGGCGGCTGCTGGAGGCCGCCGTGGCCTGCCTCGCCGAGCGCGGCTGGGCAGGGTCCACGGTCGCGGTGGTCGCCGAGCGGGCCGGGGTGTCGCGGGGCGCGGCCCAGCATCACTTCCCGACCCGTGAGGACCTCTTCACGGCCGCCGTCGAGCATGTCGCCGAGGAGCGCTCGGCGGAGCTGCGCGCCCTCCCCGCCCCGCATGGGGAGGGCCGCGTCCACACGGTGGTCGAGGCGCTGATCACCCTCTACACCGGCCCGCTCTTCCGGGCCGCCCTCCAGCTATGGGTGGCGGCCTCGTACGAGGAGCAACTGGGTGCCCGGGTGACCGCCCTGGAGGCGAAGATCGGCCGGGAGACCCATCGGATGGCCGTGGAGCTGCTGGGCGCCGACGAGTCGGTGCCGGGCGTCCGGGAGGCCGTCCAGGGCCTGCTCGACATGGGACGCGGCCTGGGCCTGGCCAACCTCCTGACGGACGACGGCCACCGCCGGGAGCGGGTGGTGGCCCAGTGGTCGGCAATCCTGGAGATGATCCTGACCCCGCAGGACCCCGGCCACCCTTCCCCGGCCGCCTCCTGAGCCAGGGCTTGGCTCCTGGGCTGGGCTCGGCTCCTGGGCTGCGGCTCGGCTCCCGAGCCGCAGCTCGGGCTTCCGCGCAACCCCTCGCCGCCCGAACTACCGCTTGGTGTCCCCGTACCCGTCGATCTCGTGCGGGCTGCGCGTGCCGGGGCCGACATACCGGGCCGACGGCCGGACCAGACGGCCCGTCCGCTTCTGCTCCAGGATGTGCGCGCTCCAGCCCGCCGTGCGGGCGCAGGTGAACATCGAGGTGAACATGGGCGCCGGGACCTCGGCGAAGTCCAGCACGATGGCCGCCCAGAACTCCACGTTCGTGGCCAGCACCCGGTCCGGCCGCCGGTTGTGCAGCTCGTCCAGGGCGGCCCGCTCCAGCGCCTCGGCGACCTCGAAGCGCGGCGCGCCCAGCTCCTTCGCGGTGCGCCGCAGCACCCGCGCCCGCGGGTCCTCGGCGCGGTAGACGCGGTGGCCGAAGCCCATCAGCCGCTCGCCCCGGTCGAGGGCCTGCCGGACGTAGCCGGTGGCGTCCCCGGTGCGCTCGATCTCCTCGATCATGCCGAGCACCCGGGAGGGCGCGCCGCCGTGCAGCGGCCCCGACATGGCGCCCACCGCGCCGGAGAGCGCGGCGGCGACATCGGCGCCGGTGGAGGCGATGACGCGGGCGGTGAAGGTGGAGGCGTTCATCCCGTGCTCGGCCGCCGAGGTCCAGTACGCGTCCACGGCGGCGACATGCTTGGGGTCCGGCTCACCGCGCCAGCGCCGCATGAAGCGCTCCACGATGGTCCCGGCCTTGTCGATCTCCCGCTGCGGCACCATCGGCTTCCCCTGGCCGCGGGCCGACTGGGCGACGTAGGACAGCGCCATCACGGCCGCGCGCGCCAGGTCCTCACGGGCCTGCTCCGCGTCGATGTCCAGCAGCGGTTTGAGGCCCCAGACGGGCGCGAGCATGGCCAGCGCGGACTGGACGTCGACCCGGACGTCCCCGGAGTGGACCGGGATGGGGAACGGCTCGGCGGCCGGCAGCCCCGGGTTGAAGGCACCGTCGACCAGCAGACCCCACACGTTCCCGAAGGAGACATGGCCCACCAGGTCCTCGATGTCCACGCCTCGGTAGCGCAGCGCGCCGCCTTCCTTGTCGGGTTCGGCGATCTCCGTCTCGAACGCGACGACTCCTTCGAGTCCGGGTACGAAGTCGGACATCAGGCGGCTCCTCATGCTGCGGACGACGGCGGTGCCGGAACGGTTACGCGGCCGCCTGACACGGCTCGCGGTCCGTACCGGTCACTCCGGTGATGTGCCCCGTGCGGGTAGTGGTCACCCAACCGCGGCGGGGAGTGACCTCCAGGACACGGGGGGTGGTGCCTGCCAGGCGCCGACAGGCGCATGGTCAGCCTCAGTCTGGTGCGTGCGCTCGCCACGGGGAAGCGTGAGAAGCGGCACACGCGGTGCGCGTCGCGGGAGGGTTACGGGGCGGTAAGGCGGGGGAGGGAGATCGCTCTTCCGGGGCAGCCCGTGCGAAGGACCGATGATGTTGCAAGATATGCCCGTGCCTCACGTTGACTCGGAGCCCTCGGCTTCCTCCGCGCGTACGTACGACCCGGCCGCCATGCGCGAGCACTACCGCGCGGCCGGCTTCGACGAGGCGGATCTCGCGGGCGATCCGTTCCGGCAGTTCACCCGGTGGTTCGAGGACGCGGTCGGCAGCGGGCTCTTCGAACCGAACGCCATGATCGTCTCGACGGCCGACGCGGCGGGCCGCCCCAGCTCCCGCACCGTCCTGATGAAGAGCTTCGACGAGCGCGGCTTCGTCTTCTATACCAACTACGGCTCCCGCAAGGGCCGTGAGCTGGGCGAGAACCCGCATGTCGCGCTGCTCTTCCCCTGGCATCCCATCGCCCGGCAGGTGATCGTCACGGGCACCGCGCGGCGCACCGGGCGGGACGAGACGGCGGCGTACTTCCGGACCCGGCCGCACGGCTCGCAGCTCGGGGCGTGGGCGAGCACGCAGTCCTCGGTGGTGGGCTCGCGGGAGGAGCTGGACCGCTCGTACGAGGAGCTGGCGGACCGCTATCCGCCGGGGGAGCAGGTGCCGGTGCCGCCGGAGTGGGGCGGGTTCCGGGTGGTGCCGGAGGCGGTGGAGTTCTGGCAGGGCCGGGAGAACCGGCTGCACGACCGGCTGCGGTACGTCCGGCTGGCCGATGAGGAGGGCTGGCGGGTGGAGCGGCTGTACCCGTAGGGGAGGCGCGTGCGGAGGGCGGCGCTCGGGTCGGTGAGGACCGTAAGGCCGCCGAGAACACGCCCGTGAGGCTGCTAGAACAAGCCCCTGAGGCGTACCCCTGAAGAGCCCTGAGGCCCGTGAAGAGCCCCGAAAACGCGGACAACCCGCGGGTCTTTACCCCTGACGCCCTGAGGCGGAAGGGGGCCGGTCGGACGTACCGGCGACCCGCGGGTCGGGTGACTGCATGGGATTGGCCGGCTGCGCACCTCTTTCGTGCGCCAGTCCGGCGATGCGCAGAGCGCGACGACGGACTGCTAGCCCGCAGTCACCTCACGCGTCCGGATTTCATACATCTGCCGAACCACCTCCCTTCTCGTGTACCGCAAGCCTAAGAAGCGCCTCCTGCCACACACAAGCGAATTTCCGTGTGGCAACGATTTCGACGAATGCGGTGTGGCGCGTGTCACGTTCGAGTTCAATGTCCGACGTGCCCCACAACAGACAGCCACGTCGAGCAAGGGGTCTCAGGTGAGCGCTTCACAACGTTCCGAACCCGCGGGGCCAGCGCGTTCCGCCCGATCCTCGCGGGGGGTCCCCGGACAGGCGGGCGCCGCCGCGTCGGCGTCCGTCCGGCCCGAGTGCCCGGACGGGCCCGAGCGGCCCGACTCCGAACTGCTCGCGGCGCTGCTCGACGGGATGGACGCCGCCCTGTGCGCGTTCGATGCCGACGGCACGGTGACCCACTGGAACCACGAGGCCGAGCGCATCCTCGGCTGGACGGCGGCGGAGGCGGTCGGGCGTAAGGGGCTGGGCGGCTGGGCCGCCCGCCCAGGGGACGCACGGGACGTCGACGCGCGCCTTACGGAGGCCATGGGCGCCACGGGACGCCGGGTGCACGAGTTCGCGCTGCTGACCAAGGACGGCGGCCGGGTCCTGGTCCGCACGCAGTCCTCGGCGGTGGCGGGCGCGGACGGTCACCCGGCCGGGGTCTACTGCGCCTTCAGCGAGGTGCACGCGCAGGTCGACCTGGAGCGGTCGATCGCGCTGAGCGAGGCGCTCCTGGAGGACGCGTCGTGGAACGTGGTCCTGGTCGACGCGGATCTGCGGGTGGCCGTCGTCAACGCCAGCGCCGCGGGCGCGCTGCGTACGGCCCGTAAGGCCGCGCCCGGCCGGCCGCTGGGCGACTTCCTGGACCAGGGCGTCGAGGAGGCGGAGGCCGCGCTGCAGCACGTCCTGGCGGAGGGCGCGCCCCCGGCGCCCACCGAGCTGTGGGTGACGCTGCGGGACGCCGACGCGGCGGACGGCTTCGAGGGCGCGGACAGCGTGCGCTACGAACTGCTCGACGACGACGAGGCGGTGCGCGGTGAGGGAGCCGACCGCGGCGAGGCCGGTGCGGCGGCGCGGCACCGCTGCTGGCGCAGCGGCTTCCTCCGGCTGGCCTCGCCGCTCACCGAGGAGCCGGTGCCGCTCGGCGTGGCCTGGATCTTCCAGGACGTGACGGAGGCGAAGGGCCGGGAGCAGGAGAGCGCCCGGATGCGCTTCCGGGGCAACCAGCTGCACCGGGCGGCGCGGGCGGCGGCCGAATGCGAGGACCCGATGGAGGCGGCCTCGGCCCATCTGGACTTCGCGCTGGTGGGCTTCGCCGATCACGCCCTGATCGACCTGGTCCTGGACCCGCCGCCGGGCGACCCGGCGGACCGGGTCCGGCTCGTCCGGGCGGCGGCCACGCCCACCGGCGCACCCGGCCCCTGCCCGCCCGTCGTCCCGGGCGGCATCCCGCTGGGCTACCCGGAGGGCCATCCGGCGCTCCAGGCGGTCGACCGCTGCGGTTCGGTACGGGCGAGCACGAGACGCTCGGACGAGCCCGCGGCGGCCCAGTGGGCGGTGACCCGAAAATGGCCGGAGGGCACGGTGCATGGCCTCTGCGCGGTGCTGCGCAGCCGCGGCCGCACCCTCGGCGTGGTCACCTTCCTGCGCACCTCCAGCCGCCGGGCCTTCGACCGTACGGACGCGGCGTACGCGGAGGACGTCGCGGCCCGCGTCGCGGCCTCGGTGGACCTGGCCATGGGCCGCCGCTGACGCCCCGCGCCGCCACTGACGTCCCGGGCCGGGAGGCGCCGCGCGCCCGCCGCCCGCGGCCAATCCAGCCCCTCCGGCGTTTGAGGAGCGGGGCCCCGGCCGGGGGCCGGGGCCCGGATTCGGGAAGGGGCGGGGTGGGGGAAGCCACCCCCGCTGCGCGCTCACCGGCGGGGACCACCGCCCGTAGGAGCTCACCACCGGTAAAGGCTCCCGGCGAGGGTCTTACCTTCGGTAGAAGATCCGGTCCCCGTACTCGGTCATCACCTTGCGGTTCCACTCATGCCCGCCGTCCACGTTCCCCGACCTGAGCATGGGCGGCTCGATTCCCCGCTCGGCCAGTTCCGCGACCCCGGCCGCCACCATGGACTGCATGATCGCGCTCGTCACGACGGTGGACGCGGGCGCGAAGGGCGCGCCGACGCCGTCCACCGTGAGTTCCGCGTCCCCGATCGCGATCTTGTTGTCGATGACCAGATCGCACTGGTCCTTGAGGAAGCCACCGGAGGAGTTGCGCGAGGTCGTGCCGGTCGCGTAGCCGACCGAGGTCACCCCGATCACCCTGACACCGCGCTCCCGAGCGCTCATCGCCATCTCCACGGGCAGGGCGTTGCGCCCGGACAGCGAGATCACGACCAGCAGGTCCCCGGACCGGAGCGGACTGCTGTCGAGGACGGTCGTGGCGAGCCCGTCGACGCGTTCCAGCGCGCTGCCGAGGGTGGCGGGCATGACGTCCACGCCCACCACACCCGGCACCGGCAGCAGGTTCATCAGCGCGAGCCCGCCCGCGCGGTAGACGACGTCCTGCGCCGGCAGGGAGGAGTGCCCGGCGCCGAACGCGAAGAGGCGGCCGCCCGCGGCGACGGTATCGGCGATCAGGCTGCCCGCCGCGGCGATATGCTCGCCCTCCTCGTCCCGCACCTGCCGCAGCAGGCCGATGGCCGCGTCGAAGAATTGCCCGGCCGGTTTGGACTCGTTCATCAACGCGTCGCCTTCCCTGTGGGGGTTTCCGATCATGACGCTGTCAATAGCAGCCCGGTCCCATGCGACGGAAGAGGCCGTCTCGGCCCCGTTGTCGGCGGGATGCGTCAGAATTGGCTGAGGGCCACCGCACGACACTTCGAGGGGCACGCATGTCCGGACTGATCGACACCACGGAGATGTATCTCCGCACCATCCTCGAGCTCGAGGAGGAGGGCGTGGTCCCCATGCGCGCCCGGATCGCGGAGCGGCTCGAGCAGAGCGGCCCGACGGTCAGCCAGACGGTGGCGCGAATGGAGCGCGACGGGCTGGTCACGGTCGCGGGCGACCGTCATCTGGAGCTGACCGAGGAGGGCCGCCGGCTGGCCACGCGGGTGATGCGCAAGCACCGGCTCGCCGAGTGCCTGCTCGTCGATGTGATCGGGCTGGAGTGGGAGCAGGTCCACGCCGAGGCGTGCCGCTGGGAGCATGTGATGAGCGAGGCGGTGGAGCGGCGCGTGCTGGAGCTGCTCCGCCATCCGACCGAGTCGCCTTACGGCAACCCGATTCCGGGCCTGGAGGAGCTGGGCGAGAAGGCCGAGGCCGATCCGTTCCTGGACGAGTCCATGGTGAGCCTGCGTGAGCTGGAGCCCGGCTCGGAGGGCAAGACGGTGGTGGTGCGCCGCATCGGCGAGCCCATCCAGGCCGACGCCCAGGTGATGTACACGCTGCGGCGGGCCGGGGTGCAGCCGGGCTCCGTGGTGAGCGTCACGGAGTCGCCGGGCGGGGTGCTGGTCGGCAGCAGCGGTGAGGCGGCGGAGCTGGAGGCGGAGATCGCCTCGCATGTCTTCGTGGCCAAGCGCTGACCCAGGCCGGGCGCGAGCTTCTCTCATCCTGGCTCCCGACCTCCCTGCCTTGTTCCAGACCCTGAATCCCCGACCCCTGCCCTGATCCTCGACCTCCAGAGATTCCCCCGACCCCACCGTTTCGACCGCGTTCCGACCCCCGGCGCGCGGCGCGCGGACGCTCCGACCCGCCCCGCTCCTGACCCGGGGACCCGGCGCCCCAACGCCTCGCGCATACACCCCCGCACACCCTCGCGCGCTTCGACACGCTGACCGATACACCCCGTTCAGTCGATTCGGCCGTCACGACCTGCGACGACGGATTTTCCCGAAACCGGAGTCGAGAGAAACCGAGCGGGCGGGGCCGACGCGTGCGACGCTGTCGCTGACGCGCAGGCCGTCAGGGGAGGGGGCCGCGGTGGGCCCGAGAGGCTGTGCCGCCGAGGGGGAGTTCTTCAGCGAGGGCCCCGGTGCCGTCAGGTGCCGGGGCTCCGCTTCCCCATGTCCCCCCGCTGGGCCCCGGGCCGCACGGACCGCGCGAACGCGGCCGGTGCGACCCGGAGCCCTGGTGACCCGGAGCCCCGAGCTCTCAGGGTCGTCCCCCGCGGACTCCCTTCCCCGAGCAGTCCGCCTCCCGCTAGCTGTCTCCCCATGGCACAGACGATCAACCCCTGACGGTGGTCACTCGAACGAGGGGTGTTGGACGTAACAGCACCGTGTTCGAATATGAGTTCGATACTGTGAGGGTGTTCGAGAGAGGGCTGGAGGTGCCAGACCACATGGTGCGACGCATCGAGGTGAGCGGGACCGGCGGCGTGCGGCTCGCCGCCTGGGAGTTCACCGATCCGCCCAAGGCAGGCGCTGGCCGTGAGGGAGCGCGGGGCCCCGGAGTGCTCTTGCTCCATGGGCTGCTGGGCCGGGCGGCCCACTGGGCGGAGACGGCCCGCTGGCTCTCCACCCGCCATCGGGCGGTCGCCCTCGACCAGCGCGGCCATGGCCGCAGCGACAAGCCGGCCGAGGGGCCCTTCGACCGCTCCACCTATGTGGACGATGCCGAGGCGGCCGTGGAGCAGCTCGGCCTCGCCCCCGTGACCCTGATCGGTCATGCCATGGGCGCCCTCACCGCCTGGCAGCTCGCGGCCCGCCGCCCCGATCTGGTCCGGGCGCTGGTCATCTGCGATATGCGCGCCTCGGCCCTCGGCGCCGCCTCACAGCGCGAGTGGGCCGAATGGTTCCGCTCCTGGCCGGTGCCGTTCGCGACCCTCGCCGATGTGCGCAAGTGGTTCGGTGAGGACGATCCGACGCTGGAGCGGCCGAATCCGGCCCGGGGCGATTTCTTCGCCGAGGTCATGGCCGAGCGTTCGGACGGCTGGCGCCCGGCATTCTCCTGCCGCCAGATGCTGAAGGCCCGTGAGACCTGGATCCAGGACGCCCATTGGGAAGAGCTCGCGCTGGTCGAGTGCCCCACCCTGGTCGTCCGCGGGCTGGACGGCGAGCTGGGCCGTGCGGAGGCGCAGGAGATGGTCCGCGTCCTGCCGCGCGGGCAGTATGCGGAGGTGGTGGACGCGGGCCATCTCGTCCACTACGACCAGCCGGACGGCTGGCGCCGCGCCGTGGAGCCGTTCCTGGCCTCGGCCCTGCCCGTCTGACGGCGGCGCGACCCCCGGTTCAGAACGCCCAGGTGAACGGCTCGCCGCCGACCTCCGTCCACATGACATCGACCTCCCTGGCCCGTGCGGGAATCAGGAAGGTGGTGCAGAGCAGATAGCTCTGACCGTTCTTCCAGTCCTTGATCTCGTCCGGGTCCGCGCAGCCCTTGGGCCGCCCGGCATCGCCCACGACCTTCGCTCCCCGCCGGCCGTCCGCGTACACCTCCGCGTAGTCCCCGACCCGCGGATACTCCCGCACGGTGGCCCCGCGCAGATGGGTGTACTTCACATAGGCGACTGCGGGCACCAAGCCCTTGGCGGCTGCCGGGTCCGGCGCCAGCGCCTTCGCCTCGTCCGCCGTGCCGATGTCGACCTTCTGCGCCGCGATCCGATACGTGGGCTCGACCCCGGTGTCCTCCTTGAACGGACGCGTACCGGTCTGACCCGGCCAGAACAACCCACCCCCCGACCGCATCCCCACCGTCTGCGCCCCACCCTGATCTCCGTCGGCGGCCTCCGAGCGGGATGTGTGCCGCGCTTTCTCGGATGTATCGCCCTTTTCCCCGAATGGTCCGCACGCGGTCAGGGTGAGAGCCAGTACGGCGACGGGCGCGCCGCCCCGCAGCCACGTTGTCTTGGTCAGTGGCACGGTGGAACTCCAATGCGGGAACTGTCTCCGTCGCGTTCCGGTGTGATCCCTTGAACGCGACCGACGGTTCGTTGATCCTACGAGTCCTCTACTCCCTTGCGGCAATGGGAAATTGACCAGTAATGGACAGGTGAAGGGAAGCACATGATCGGCGGCGACATCACGGATCCGGAACCCGGCAGGGACTGGGCGGCATTTCAGTACGAGATCTATCTGAACGGGATGACCGGCGCCGTTCCCCGGCTGCCCGCCGATCTGACCCGGCTCGAGGAGCTGGCCGAGGCCCGGCTGGGGCCCGGGCCGGTGGGCTATGTCGCGGGCAGCGCGGGCAATGGCAGCACCGAGCGGGCCAACCGGGCGGCGCTGGACCGGCATCGGATCGTGCCGCGGATGCTCCGTGACGTACGGCGGCGGAATCTGTCGGTCGAGCTGCTGGGCACCCGGCTGCCCGCGCCGCTCGCGCTCGCGCCCATCGGCGTGCTGTCGATCATGCACCCGGATGCCGAATGCGCGGCGGCGCGGGCCGCCGCGGCGCAGGGCGTGCCGTTCATCCTGTCCTCGGCGTCCAGTACGCCGATGGAGCGGGTGGCGGAGGCGATGGGGGACGGCGAGCGGTGGTTCCAGCTCTACTGGGGCAAGGACCGCGAGGTCACCAGGAGCTTTCTGGACCGGGCGAGGACGTGTGGTTTCACGGCCCTTGTGGTGACCCTCGACACCCCGCTGCTGGCCTGGCGGCCGCGCGATCTCGACCAGGCGTATCTGCCGTTTCTGCGCGGTGTGGGAACCGCCAACTACTTCACCGATCCGGCGTTCCAGGCCGGGCTCGCCAAACCGGTCCACGAGGACCGGGACGCCGCGGTGCTGCACTTTGTGCAGATGTTCGGCGACCCCGGGAAGACCTGGGAGGACCTGGCGTTTCTGCGTGAGCACTGGGACGGCCCGATCGTGCTGAAGGGGGTGTTGCACCCCGACGACGCCCGGCGCGCGGAGCAGGCGGGGATGGACGGCGTCGTCGTGTCCAACCACGGCGGCCGCCAAGTGGGTGGCTCCATCGGGGCGGCCGACGCGCTGCCGGGGGTGGCGGCGGCGGTCGGCGACCGGCTCGCGGTGCTCTTCGACAGCGGGGTGCGCACCGGTGACGATGTGTTCAAGGCGCTCGCCCTCGGCGCCCGCGCGGTGCTCCTGGGGCGGCCGTACGCGTATGGGCTGGGGCTGGACGGGCAGCCGGGGGTGGAGCATGTGATCCGCTCCCTGCTGGCCGAGTTCGAGCTGACGATGGCGCTGTCGGGCCATACGGATGCGGCGCGGCTCACCCCGGACGCACTCGGCTGACAATTCCCTTCGGCTTTCAACTTGTTGTCAGATGCACCGGTACACCGGCGACTCGCCGCGGGACCGTCGGGGCTTTACCGGGTCATGAGCTCCCGGATTGACGGGTGCTACGCTCTTCGGCGCGCAGTGAATTAACCGATCATGCAGTGAATTAACCGATCACGGGGGGTGATTGCGTGAAGATCCAACGTAAAGCCTCGATGGTCGTGCTCGCGGCGGCGCTGATGCTGGGCGGTTCCGTGGCCCTGGCGCCAACGGCGTCGGCGGTGGGGTCATCGGCGTGTCAGTTCAATTCCCCGGATGTCAATTTCAAGGTCTCCACCAGTGGGGCGCGATTCCGTACCGGACCGGGAAAGCGGTACCGCGCCATAGGGACGCTTTACCGGGGGGATTCCTTCCGGTACTTCTGCCGCACCCGGGGCTTTGAGAAGAGCTGGTCCTACGGAAAGATCCTCAGGCGGACGACGACCGGAATCCGGCCCGGGACCAGAGGCTGGGTGTACAGCAAGTACCTCGACTAGCCGGAACGTTACGGCAGTTGAGGTGCGGGCGGCTCGTGCGACACCACCACGCATCGGCGGGGCCGGGGTGAGTCCCCGGCCCCGCCGATGCGCTGCGTGCTTGGGGCTCACCCCTTGCTGACCGCCGCCAGGATCTCCGGCAGCCGCGCCGCGACCCGCGGTGCCGCCATGCGCAGGCCGGTCTCCGCGAGCGCCGCGCCGTACACCGCGCCCAGCGGGAACACCACCCACAGCCAGCCGTGCGCCCCGGAGACATGCAGCCAGATCGTCAGGCCCAGCACCGGCGCGCACAGCACGGAGCCCACGACCATCCCGACGAGGAGGCTGATCCAGGCGATCCCCGCCTGCCCCGGGGCGACGTTCTTGTAACCGCTGTCCTGCGGAATCGAGTACGGGGCCAGCGCGGAGGCCATGGCGCCGGTCGCCAGCATCGAGCCGAGCAGCGCCAGGGCGAGCCCGAGCGCCTCGGGAGCGGCCGACAGCTTGTTCAGGAGGGCGGCGGAGCCGAGCACCGCTACCGCCATGTACGGCACTGCCACCAGGAGGAGCGCCAGCGTGCGGCCGCGCAGCTCCAGATAGGCGTCGCGGGGTGAGGAGATCGTCTGCGCGACCATCCAGAAGGCGGAGGAGTCCTGGCCGAACTGGTTGTACATCAGCATGCCGAGCATGCCCGACGCCCAGCAGGCCCAGTAGACCGAGCCGTTGTCCTGGACGGCCGTGACGAAGGGCAGCAGCAGGCCGACGCCCAGCGAGGTGACCCAGGCAGACTTGGTCTTCGGGTCCCGTACGGCATAGCGCAGCGTCCGCAGCAGCACCGTGCCGCTGCGGCCGGCGGGCAGCAGCCGGGCGAACGGGCCCGAGGCGTCCGGGGTGTCGGCCGCGCCGGAGCCCCGCCGCTCGCGCGGCGCCGCCGCCTGGAGCGTGGAGGCGTCCGGGGTGGTCATCAGGTGGGTGAGGGTGCCCGTCCACCACCACATCAGCAGCGCCAACGCGCCCGCCGTCAGCGCGAACTGGGCCGCGGCGACCCCGTAGGAGCCGTCGCTGACGCCCTGGACGGCGTCGATCGCCGCCGCGGGCGGCACCCAGCGGAGCACCTGCGCGGCCGGTTCCAGTACGGCCAGGCCGTTCTTACCGCCGAGCTGCTGGGCCCCGAGGTTCACGAACTGCGCGCCGATCGCCACGAACAGACCGCTGAGCACCGCCAGGTCGCGGCCCTTACGGCTGGTGAGGAGCCGGGTGTTGGCCGTGGCGACGGCACGTGCCAGCGCCACGCACACCAGCACCGTCAGCACCACGGCCACCACCGCCGCCACCGCGGCCGCCGCCCCGTGCGCGACGGCGACGGCCGAACCGGCCGCCAGGGTCAGGGTGAACAGCGGGCCGATGCCGATCAGCGAGGACACCAGCAGTGCGGTGATCAGCGAGCGAGGCCGCAACGGCAGCATCACCAGCCGGGTCGGGTCGAGGGTTTCGTCGCCGCCGGGGAAGAACAGCGGCATCACCGCCCAGCCGAGCGCGAGTACCGCCGTCAGCAGCGTGACCAGCGCGTCGACGTGGTTCGTGTCGCGCAGCAGCACCAGACCGAGTAGCTGCAACACGGCGAACAGCATGGCCAGCACCAGCGAGGTGATATACGCGGCCCGCCGGCCGCTGGACTGGCGCAGCCCGTTGCGCAGCAGCGCCAGCTTCAGGGAGACGAAGACGGGGGTCGGGGAGACGGTGGGGACGGCGGGCGGCGCGGGCGCGGCGGTGCCGAGCGGGCCCCTGGCGTCGAGCGGGTCGGTGAGCGTCATCGGGCGCCGCCGCCCAGCCAGTCGAGGCTCTGGCCCGCCTCGCGCCGGTTGGCGCCGACCAGTTCCAGGAAGGCGTTCTGCAGGGAGGGTGCGTCGCCCCGCACCTCGGCCAGCGGGCCATGGGCCCGGATCCGGCCGCTCGCGATCACCGCCACCCAGTCGCACAGCGACTCCACCAGCTCCATGACATGGCTGGAGAAGACAACGGTGGCGCCGGAGTGGGTGTAGCGCTCCAGGACGCCGCGGATGGTCTGGGCGGAGACCGGGTCGACCCCCTCGAAGGGCTCGTCGAGGAAGAGGACTTCCGGGTTGTGGAGCAGCGCGGCGGCCAGTCCGATCTTCTTCCGCATACCGGTGGAGTAGTCGATGACCAGCTTGTTCTGGGAGCCCGCGAGATCCAGGACGTCCAGGAGCTGGGTGCCGCGCTTGTCGACCTCCTCACCGGGCAGCCCGCGCAGCCGCCCGGTGTAGGTGAGCAGCTCCCGGCCGGAGAGCCGCTCGAACATCCGCAGTCCCTCCGGCAGCACCCCGATCCGCGCCTTGATCTCGACCGGGTCCCGCCAGACGTCGTGCCCGCCGATCTCCACGGTTCCCGAGTCGGGGCGCAGCAGGCCGGTGATCATCGAAAGCGTGGTGGTCTTACCGGCTCCATTGGGGCCGACGAGGCCGATGAACTGCCCGGCGGGCAGCTCCAGATCGATCCCCGCGACCGCGATCTGCTCTCCGTAGCGCTTCCACAGGCCGCTCACCCGTACGGCGGCGGCCCTGGACGGCTGTGTGCTGGCTGCTGATTGCTCCTGAGTCACCGGTTTCCCCCGTTTTTCTGTGGGACGAGTCACGCGGGGGCCGGTCGTGGCGCCCCCGTCCGTCGCTCCACGATAGGGGCTGACCTGGGGAGCGCTCCGGGGGTGCCAGCGGCACGGGGTGTCTCAGCGGTACGGGGTGCCGGCGGCGCAGGGCATCAGCGGCCCGGGGGTGGTCAGTGGCGCAGGGCATCAGCGGCCCGGGGGGTGGTCAGCGGCGCTCGCGGCCGCAGGCGTAGGCGAGGGCGCTCACCAGCTCCTGGGCGTCGGGCAGCCAGCGGTTGGCGGCGGTGGGCCGCCGGGCCCACTGGATCGGGCCGCGCAGGCCCACCCGGGTCGGGGGCGCGACCACATAGTCGCCCTCGCCGCGCGCGGCCAGGTCGATCGCGTTCGGCGGCCAGCCCAGATTCCGCACCAGGTCGGGGACCTTGGCGGCGGCGCCCGGGAGGACGAAGAAGAGCATCCTGCGCCCGGGGGTGCAGGTGACCGGACCCAGCTCGACCTGGCGGCGCTCCATGCGTGCGAGCGCCAGACAGCCCGCCGACTCCGGTACGTCGAGCGCGTCGAAGGTGCGGCCGGTGGGCAGCAGGATGGAGGCGCGCGGCGTCCTGGCCCACATGCGGCGGACCACGACCGCGCTGCCCGTGGCCTGGTTCACCCAGTCCCGGCCGGTCGGATGGGCGCCGGGGGCCGGGCAGTCGGCGCTTCCGCAGGAGCAGCGCTCCACTCCGTCCACGGTCTCCAGCCAGGCGCCGGAGAGCACGTCCCAATGCCGCTCCTCGGCATATCGCACCGCCGCGTCGCGCAGCCGCTCCCCGCGCTGCTGAGGGATCTGCGAGGTTCCCGTGGGGAACCGCGATGGTCCTGTCACGTCCATGGTCTCTTCCACGCAAGGACAACTTCCGCCGTCAACAGGGGTTACGGCCGGACCCCCGCACGGGCGGGCCGCCGGGGGCCCGGGGTGCGCGGGGACGGCACGGCGGGGCGCATGGGTGCACAGCCGGGGGCGCGTGTGGGGTTGCGCCTGTGTAAGCGGGTAACCACCATGCGTGACAGGCGTGCGAGTGTCCGGCGGCCATGCCGCGGCGCCAGGGGGAGGGCGTGCCCGGACTCGTATCGGCGCCGTACGCGAACGATGCGGTCGATGCGGTCAATACGGGCAAGTTCCGCATTCGCCGTATACCTGCGATACCTGCGGGGCATCACTCAGCAACAGAGACGGATACGCCGAGAACGCAAGCAGTCACAGGGGGTAACGCCATGGCCGCTAGGCCGCTTGTGGCGCGGCAGCCGAACGAACGGCTGCAGGCGCTCATCCAGGAAGCCGGCTGCTCCAACGCCGGGTTGGCGCGCAGGGTCAATATGTGCGGCGCCGAGCACGGTCTCGATCTTCGGTACGACAAGACGTCGGTGGCCCGTTGGCTGCGTGGTCAGCAGCCCCGGGGCCGGGCGCCGGGCATCATCGCCGAGGCGCTCGGCCGCAAGCTGGGCCGTACGGTCACGATCGACGAGATCGGCATGGCCAACGGCAAAAACCTTGCCTCCGGGGTCGGTCTGCAGTTCTCGCCCACCGTCCTCGGCGCGATAGAGCAGGTCTGCGAGCTGTGGCGCAGCGATGTGGGGCGCCGCGACTTCCTCAGCGGTTCGACGGTCGCCGCCTCCGCACTGGTCGAGCCCAGCCGCGACTGGCTGATCACCGGTGCGGACGCCCAGGTCGCGCGCACCGCGGGCGCCCGGGTGGGGCGTTCGGACGTCGCGGCGGTGCGGGCCACGACGGACGCCCTCGTCGACCTGGACCACCGCTACGGCAGCGGCCATGTGCGCCCCGTCGTCGTCCACTATCTGAACAGCGTGGTCTCCGGGCTGCTGGCCGGTTCGTACACCGAGGCGGTCGGCCGTGAACTCTTCGCGGCCGTCGCGCGGTTGACGGAGCTGGCGGGCTATATGGCGGTCGACACCGGGCAGTCCGGTCTCGCCCAGCGCTATTACATCCAGGCGCTGCGGCTCGCCCAGGCCGCCGGGGACCGGGGCTACGGCGGCTATGTGCTCGCCGCCAGCATGAGCCACCTCGCCGCCCAGTTCGGGAATCCCCGGGAGATCGCCCAGTTGGCGAAGGCCGCGCAGGAGGGCGCGCGCGGCCAGGTGCCGCCGCGCGCCGAATCGATGTTCCTGGCGGCCGAGGCGCGCGGCCACGCCCTGATGGGGGACGCACGGGCCTGCCAGTCCGCGGCCGGGCGCGCGCTGGACGCGTTGGAGCGGGCGGTGGGGAGCGGTTCGGGCTCCGTCACGGGTGACGACCCCACCTGGATCCGCCACTTCGGCCATGCCTATCTCGCCGATGAGCTGGCCCACTGTCACCGGGACCTGGGCCAGGCCGAACAGGCCCGGCGGCGCGCCGAGGAGGCCCTGGAGGGGCTTCCGGAGGGGCGGGTGCGGCGGCGGGCGATCGGGCTGTTGCTGCTGGCCACCGCGCATGTGCAGCAGCGAGACGTGGAGCACGCGTGCCATGTCGGCACCCAGGCGGTGGATCTGCTGGGCACGCTGCGGTCCAACCGGGGGGCGGAGTATCTGGACGACTTCCAGCAGCGGTTGGAGCCGTATCGGGACGAGCCGGTGGTGCGGGAGTTCGGGGCGCGGATGCAGATGCAGGTCGCCTGAGACGGTCGCCTGACATTGTCGACTGAGGCCGTCGCCTGAGATTTCCGCTGGGCGCGGGGGTGTGTGGGTCCTTGTGGGGTGCGGGAGTGATGGGGTGTGCGTCGCGTTGTGGCTGCTGGTGCGCGTGGTGCTGGTGGGTGTGATGAGGTGCGTGCGTTGGGTGCGCGTGTTGGGGTGTGCGTTCCCTTGTGATGACCGGTGGTACGGGTGGGGTTCATATAACCCCTGATCGCGGCGGTGTGCCCCATGTCGCGGTGACCAGTCTCTCGCCGTCCCCCTGGGCTCATGGGCATCGCGCCGTCTGGGGAACCGGTAGCGTGAGCCGACGATTCCGTAGTCCCGTATAACCAAGGAGTCCCGGTGACACAGAGCGGTCAGGGGAATGAGCCGCGGCTTCCCGCGGTCCCGCCCGCGCAGCCTGTGCGCGAGGGGGTTGTGATGCCCGCCCAGGGGGACTACAAGCCCTCGGACGGCCACCAGGCGGCCCCGGCCGGGGGACAGGCATGGGGGCAGCCTTGGGGGCCGCAGAGCGCTCCGGAACTGCCGCCGCAGGGGGAGTTCGGCGCGCCGCCGCCTCCCGAGGGGCAGCATTACGGGCCGCCCGAGGGGCAGACCTACGGGGGGTCGCCTGGGGCGCAGTCTTACGGGCCGACTGGGGGACAACCTTACGGGTCGCCCGACGGGTCTTACGGGCCGGCTGGGGGACAACAGTCTTACGGGGCCCCCGACGGGTCTTACGGGTCGCCTGGAGCGCAGCCTTACGGGTCGCCCGAGGGGCAGCCTTACGGCCAGCAGCAGGGTTGGTCGGCCCCCCAGAGACCGGCTCAGCCGCCGTATCAGGCCGCGGACGAGACGCAGGTACTGCCGCCGCAGCCCGCCGGGGACGCCGACGAGACCCAGTTCATACCCCCGGTCCCGGGTGAGGCCCCGCCGCCTCTGGACACCCCCACCACCACGCTCGCCACGGTCAAGAGCGCGCCGCTGCCGCCCGAGAACCGGCCCGAGTCACCCGCCGAGTCCACCACCCAGCTTCGCGCCGTCCGCCCCGGCCGCCGGGGCGGCGCCCATCGCCAGCCGGCCGCCGCGGAAGAGACCGCGGTGCTCCCGCCCACGCCGCCCGCACCGAACGCACCCGTGCCGAACGCACCCGTGCCCGCGCCCGCGGCGAACGTCCCGGAGCGGCCCGGCAGCGCCCCGTACGCGATCCGTCCCGGCCGTCCCGGGGACCGGCCGCCGCCCTCGGAGTTCGACGGTCTGTTCCGTGACGAAGGCGCCCATGAGACCCAGCAGCTTCCGCAGTTCGCCCAGGACGTTCCGCAGCCGTCGCCGTCCGGTGGTGGCGGCGGTGGCGGCGGTGGGCGGCGCCGGATGTCGCGGGGCATGCTCATCGGCATCGTGGTGGCGGGCTGCGGTATCGCCGGGCTCGCCGCCGGAGCCGCGCTCAGCATGGGCGGCGACGACGACAAGAAGGACAACTCGACGCTGAGCAGCTCCTCGCCGAGCGCCGGTGAAGAGGAGCCGTCCAAATCCGCCGACCCCGCCGAGCCGCAGGCGAAGGCGCTGGACGCGCTGCTCGCCGACAGCAACAACAGCCGCGCATCGGTGATCAAGGCCGTGGACAACATCAAGTCCTGCAAGGACCTGTCCACGGCGGCATCGGATCTGCGGACGGCCGCGGGCCAGCGCAATGGCCTGGTGACCCGGCTGGGCAAGCTGTCGGTGGACAAGCTGCCCGACAACGCGCGGCTGACCGCGGCTCTCACCAAGGCGTGGAAGTCCTCGGCCAGGGCCGACAACGAGTACGCGGCCTGGGCCGATCAGGTCGGTGGCAAGAGGGGCTGCCCCAAGGGCAAGGCCCGCCGTACGCCCCGGGTCGGGGCGGCCGAGCGGGCGAGCGGTGAGGCGACGCAGGCCAAGAAGACGGCCTCGGGGCTGTGGAACCCGATCGCCTCCCAGTACGGCCTCACCTCGCACCAGGCCACCGAACTGTGACCGGACGGCCGGGGGCGGTGCCGCCGTCCCCGGCCCGGTCCGCAGGGTGTCAGCGGCTCGGCGGCGGCACAGTCGGCCCGGTGCCGGCGGCTCAGTCCGCCGGGTGGTACTGCTCCAGGATCTTGGACACGTTGACGAACCCCTTGCGCACCGCGACCAGTCGGCCGTCGCGCACCATCTGGTAGGTGACGTCCGCGTTGACGATCCGCGAGTAGTTGGGCACGTGCAGCGTGTCGTCGTAGCCCCAGCGCAGCGTCGGCGTCAGCCCGCCGGTGTTGACCGCGTGGCCGTTGTCCAGCTCGTTGCGCACGGTGCGGGCGCTGATGTCGTCGGCGTGCAGGGACATCAGGACCGAGCGCAGCACGGTGTAGCCGATCCAGGTGGTCTGCGTACCGGGGTCGTCCGGGTCGATGCGGTTGTCGTCGAAGGCGTACTTGTTGATGACCTTCTTCATGGGGTTCCAGCGCGCATCGTCCCCGGCCGGGTACCAGCCGGTGGCGTAGGTGCCCTCCAGAGGGCTGGAGCTGCCGCCGGTGGAGTCTATGAGGGACTGCCGGACGCCGCCGAGGATGGAGGCGAGCCGCACCTTCGGATGGTTCTCCTGCACCCGGCGGAAGGAGTCGAAGAAGGTGCCGGTGCGGTTGCCGAGCGCCGCGGTGACGCAGGAGCTGTCCAGGGACGCGCCCTGGGCGGCGCTGCCGAGGGAGCTGTCGGCGCCGACGCTCTCCAGGGCGCTGGTGGCCTGGTCGCTGTAGTCGCCCGCGTCCTCGGAGGCGCGGACGTCATGGGCGGCGTCGCGCCGGCCCGCCCGGAGGCCGGTGTTGAGGAGCTGGGGGAGTTCGTCGCCCGCGATGGTGTCGGGGCGCACGAGCGCGGTGCGCTCGCAGCGGGAGGCAAGCTGGCGGCCGTTGCCCACCAGCAGGGCGGCCTGGCCGCCGTTGACCGGATAGGAGTACGGGCTGTCGAACTCCTCCTGCGTCACCCCGTAGCCGCCTATGTAGGGGATGCCGGCGACCTCCAGCGGGGAGATGAAGGCCCGGCCGTACTGGCTGTACGAGCCGACGACCGCGACGGCCTTCTCGTCCTTGGCCTGCTGGGCGCAGCGGGCGGCCTGGACGGCGTCGTTGCGCTCGTTGCAGGTGACGACCTGCAGTTTGCGGCCGTGGATGCCACCGGAGTCGTTGACCCAGCGGGCAAATGCCTTCGCCATTGCGGGCATTCCCGGCATATTGGTCGCTTTGGTGCTCTCGGGGGCCCACGTCATGACGGTGATGGGGTCGCTGTCGTTCTTGTTCGACAGCATCCCGCCGCAGCCGGTCAGCAGCGACGCGCCGACCGCCGTGCACATCGCCGCGACGGCGGCTCGGAAGAGGCGGGAGGAAGGGCGTCGCCGACCGGTCATGACAAGCGAGCCTGTCCCGTCGCGAGGAACGGCGCGGCTATGACAAGACAAGGAACGGTGTCATAGAGGTGAACTCCGGGGGCCGATCCGTCGCTATGTGTGAAGAACGTACGATCGGTGATTGTGCAAGGTTCGGAGAAGTCTTCCCGTCGCGCCCGCCGCTCGACCACCATGGGAGGCATGCCTGTCAACGACATGCCCTGGTGGCGCTGGCGCACCAATGTGCGCTCGGCGCTGCATATGCTCTCGGATCCCGTCTTTCAGCAGGAGTGCTGGCTGGCCGGCCAGGCCGGGTACGGGGATGTGACGGACGCCGTCTACCGGCTCGTCGAGGACACCTGGCTGGACAACTGGTCCGCCGAAAAGTACGTCGGCACGATCTTCCGTGACTCGCAGGAGGCGGCGCTGGTCGATGTCGCCGTGCTGCGGGTGCTGAGGATCATGCACCAGGTGGGCGCGGACGCCCTCGTCTCGGCCTACCTCGAACACCATGGCTGGCCGGAGGCCGTGCGGGCGGCCCGCGAGGCCCATGTGCGGCTGGCCACCAACGACGGTGAGGACCCGGATGTGCCGCCACGCACCCTCGAAGTACTGGCGATCATGACGCAAGCGGTCTGAACCACGTCGCGGGTGTGGGACGCTATGGAGTCATGAGCGAGCCGCATTCCGTCCCCGACCAGTACATCCTCACGCTGTCATGCCCTGACAAGCAGGGCATTGTGCACGCCGTGTCGAGCTATCTGTTCATGACCGGCTGCAATATCGAGGACAGTCAGCAGTTCGGGGACCGCGACACCGGGCTCTTCTTCATGCGGGTGGCCTTCCGCGCCGTCTCACCGGTGAAGGTGGAGGATCTGCGGGCCAGCTTCGCGACGGTCGGCGACTCCTTCCAGATGGACTGGGAGATCCATCCCGCCGATCGCAAGATGCGCATTCTGCTCATGGTCAGCAAGTTCGGGCACTGCCTGAACGATCTTCTCTTCCGGTCCCGGATCGGCGCGCTGCCGGTCGAGATCGCCGCGGTGGTCTCCAACCACACGGACTTCGAGGAGCTGGTCGGCTCGTACGGGATTCCGTTCCACCACATGCCCGTGACGAAGGACACCAAGCAGGAGGCCGAGGCCCGGCTGCTGGACCTGGTGCGCACGGAGCATGTCGAGCTGGTGGTGCTGGCCCGCTATATGCAGGTGCTCTCCGACGATCTGTGCAAGGCGCTGTCGGGCCGGATCATCAACATCCACCACAGCTTCCTCCCGAGCTTCAAGGGCGCCAAGCCGTACCACCAGGCGCATGCGCGCGGGGTCAAGCTGATCGGGGCGACGGCCCACTATGTGACCGCCGATCTGGACGAGGGCCCGATCATCGAGCAGGAGGTCGAGCGCGTCGGCCATGAGCTGACCCCGGACCAACTGGTGGCGGTCGGCCGCGATGTGGAGTGCCAGGCGCTGGCCCGCGCCGTGAAGTGGCACAGCGAGCGCCGGGTGCTGCTCAACGGCCACCGTACGGTCGTCTTCGGCTGATTCGGCTGACGCGCCTCTGATTCGGAGACAGCACGACTCAGAGGCGCGAGAGGGAAGCGGCGGCGAAGAGGACGTCCCGGATCGCCTCGGTGTCCCCGGACAGGCCCGCGGCCGCCTCCTGTGGCGGCACATGCCCGGACGCCAGCAGGTAGAACGCCTCCTGGTCCAGGGCGATCGTCGCCACCGCCTCCTCCGGTGAAGCCACCGCCGCCGGGGAGTCCAGCGCGATGTACCAGTCGCCGCCGCCCGTGCCCTCGACCTGCAGATGGAGCGTACGGCCCGGGGTGCCCGCCTCGACCAGCCGGCGGGGCGGGGCCGCGAGCCCGGCCCGGCGCCGCTCGGCCAGCGTCCCCGGAAGCAGCCGGGCACACAGGTCGATCATGGCTCTGAGGTGGGCGGAGGCCGGTGGCTCATAGGGGTAGTCGATGGCCTCGGCGATGTCCCCGGCGTGCACCCAGCATTCGAGGGCGCGGTCGAGGAACGCGTCGCGGATCGGCAGCGCGAAGTCCCCGTACGGCGCGTCGAGCTCGGCGACCCCGCGCCCGGCGAAGGACACCGTACGGACCAGCGCATGGCCCTGCTCACGCCACAACTCCCGTACCGCCCCGGGCGGACCGGCTCCGTACGAGGCGCCGGGCTCGTGGTACCAGTACGCCTCCGTACGGGCCTGGGGCGAGCGGGGGGCGTCGGCGCCGAGCGGGTCGGGGAGGCCGAGGGAGGCGGCGATGATGCCGTCGACGACCATCAGATGGCCGATCACCCCGGCGACGGTGGTGTCCCGGCCGGTGAGCCGCCGCCCGTCGAACCACTTCAGCCGCACCGGCGCACGCCACTCTGCCTCGCCCATGTCACGCAGCAGCGCGTCCAGCCGGGCGGCCTCGGCGTCGTACGCACCGGCCCAGCCGGGCATGGGTATCCGGGCCGGGCGGCGGCCCAGACAGCCCGCGAGCACCCGGGAGCGGAGCATCGGATCGAGGTCCAGGCTGTGCTCGGTGTGCAGCAGCCCGACGGCGTCGCGCAGCCGCAGCGCCTCCTCGGCGCAGGAGGGGCAGTGGTTGAGATGCGCCTCGACGGCCGCGGTCTCGTCCGGCGAGCACGCGGTCAGCGCCCAGGCGCCGAGCAGCGATCGCAGCAGATCGTGCGAGAGCGGATGGGCCGCCGAGGGCGTGGGCGCCGCCAGCGGCGCGGCCGGTGGTGCGGGCGCGGGCAGGGGCGGTGCCGGTGGTGCGGGCGTGGGCAGGGGCGCGGGGGTGGGCGGCTCCGGCTCCGGGTCCGGTTCCGGGGCGCGACTTACGGCCGGTTCCGGGTCGGGGCCCGGGGTCGGTTCCTGGTCAGGGCCCAGGCTGGACTCCGGCTCGCGGCCCGGAGCGGGCTCCGGCTCGGGGCCCGCGGCGGGTTTCGGGGCGGGCTCCGGTGTCCGTCCCGCCGGTGTCTCGTCCGCGGTGGGCGGGCGCGGGGCGGGGATTCCGCCGTCCAGGGCGCCCGGCCAGTGGCCGCTGTCCTCGGCGGCCGACCGCGGCGGCGGTATGCGGGGTGGCCCGGCGGGGTGGGACGGCAGACCCGGGTCGCTGCCCCGTCCGGGCCCGTCTCTCCCGTCCCCGTCCCCGGGGCCGGAACTCTCGCCGTAGGCGTCGTCGTACGGGTCCGGCCCGCCGCGCCCGGTCACAGCGCCCGTCCGTAGCCGGGAGGCGAGACCGCGCGAGGCGGCTGGACATGGGCCGTGGAGAGGAGCTGGAGGCCGAGCCGCAGGCGGCGCCTGGCCTCGTCCTCGGTCACCCCGAGGGCGGCCGCGGCCTCGCGGTAGTCGCGGCGGTCGAAGTAGGCCAGCTCCAGGGCGGCCCGCAGCGGGGCGGGCATCGAGGTGACGATGTAGTCGGCGCGGGCGGCCACGGACACCTCGTGGATCCGCTCCTCCAGGGCCTCGGCCGTGAGCGTGCCCGCGTCGGCCGGGGCGGTCTGCGACTCGCGCAGCCGGTGCACCGCCTGGCGCTGGGTGAGCATGGCGATCCAGGCGCGCAGCGAGCCCTGCTGGGGGTCGTACGCGTCCGGGTTCTCCCAGACGTAGCCGAAGACTTCCCGGGTGACGCGGTCGGCGGCCGTCTCGTCCTCCAGGACTCGATGCGCCAGATTATGGACAAGTGACGCGAATCGGTCATAGAGCTCGGCGAGTGCGGCCGCTTCACCGCGTGCCAGACGCTGTTGCATCCTGCGGTCCCAGCGGGGCGGTGCGTCATTTGCCATGCGGCCCCCATTCCCGAGTCGTCCGGCCGGCCCTCCAGGCACTATGCCCACGTTCATATCGAATGTAATGCCGGTTGCTCACACAACACGCGTCCATCAGGCAAAGTGCGCGAGAAACGGGCCGCACATGGTATTGGCCCGGTCGCTTTGCGCAGCATCGGGGAGACGAAACGCTTCGGCGCGGCATAGGGTCGTCCCTCAAGGCGTATGCCTGGGGGAGTTTCATGCGCCGACGGGCGGGCAGCCGCCCGTGAACAGCAAATTCCGGTTAGGGGCGAGCGAAGGGCTTCGGGCGCGTGACGTTGAAGGTGATGGAGGACCGGCGGGGGGAGTGGGTCGTTCTCCAGGTCTCGGGAGAGATGGACCTGGTGACCTCGCCCGCAGTCCGGCAGCACATCCACGACGCGGTCGCCGAGGGCCGCCACTGGCTGGTTCTGGACCTCTCGGAGGTTCGCTTCTGCGACTCCAGCGGGGTTGGCGTACTGATCGCGGCGCGGCGGCTGATGCGGTCGTGCTCGGGTCGGCTGCGGCTGATCCTGCCGCCGCAGGACGCCGCGCACGGTTCGCATGTGCACCGGGTGCTGGCGGCCCTGGGGGTGCGGCGGCTGTTCGACGTCTATCCCGACCTGGGGGCGGCCACGGAGCTGGACGGGGACGACGAGGAGGCGGCCGACCCGCTGTCCGCCTAGGGGCGTTCGTCCGCCTAGGAGTGCTCGTCCGCCCAGGGGCGCTCGCCCGCCTCCCAGGGCTGTTCGTGGCCCGCTCATGCCGTTCCCGTGACGCGCGGGGTCTTGGGGAAGTCGGCCCGTACGACGAAGCCGCCCTCCTCTGTGGGCCCTGCCTCCAGCGTGCCGCCCAGTAGTTGTGCGCGCTCCCGCAGCCCGACCAGGCCGTGACCGCCGCCCGGCAGCCCCGGGGCCACGGCGGAGGCGTCGGGCGGGCCGTTGCGCACCTCGACCCGCAGGCCCCGTGTCTCCTCCGCTTTTTGAGCCGCGTCTTCAGCCGCTGATTGAGCCGCGCCTTTAGCCGCCGTTTGAGCCGCGCCGTGGGCCGCCTCGTGAGCCTCTCCCGGCCCGTCCGTCGCTTCCGGCCCCGCCGCCTGTGCGTCGTTCACCCGTACCGTCACCCGCGCCCCCGGCGCGTGCTTGCGGACGTTGGTCAACGCCTCCTGGACGATGCGGAAGGCGGCCCGTTCCACGGCCTCCGGATGGGCCGGGCGCCGCGTCGCGCCGTCCGTCTCGAAGCTGACGTTCAGCGCGCTGAGTTCGATCAGCCGGGGCAGATCCGCCAGCCGGGGCTGAGGGGTCAGCTCCTCGTGGTCGCCGCCCGCCGCGCGCAGGATGCCGACCATATGGCGGAGTTCGTCCAGGGTCCGTACGGACAGCTCGCGGATCGTCCGCGCGCCCTCCCGCGCCTTCGCGTCCTCGGCGCTGATCTGCACCGCCCCGGCCTGCAGGCTGATGAGGCTGACCTGATGGGCGACCACGTCGTGCATCTCGCGGGCGAGCCGGGCGCGTTCGGTGGACAGCACCTGCTCGGCGAGCAGCTCGTCCGCATGGCGGCGGCTGCGGGTCAGATCCTCGATCCGGGCGGCGAGTTCACCTCGCGTACGCACCAGGAGGCCCAGTGCGATGGGCCCCACCGAGGTCACGCACGCGTCGATGAGCGTGAGGGTGTTTTCCCGGTACGCGGTCGGCTCGAAGTCGGAGACCGGCCAGGGGATGAAGTGCGCGGCGGCCAGCAGCAGCGCGGAGATCCCCAGCAGTCGGCGGTTGGGGCGGAGCAGGGCCACTGTGTAGAGGGCGATCATCGGCGCGAACCAGACGTAGCCGATGAGGATTCCCGGCAGCGTGATCAGGAAGACCAGTGCGGGCAGCCGCCGGCGCACCAGCAGCGCGGCTGCTGCCGCCAGCGAGACGTTGAGCTCCAGCCCGAAGGTGACGCCGTTGACGAGCAGTGCGTCGGCCACCGCGAGGAGGACGGGGACGATCAGCGATCCCCAGCGCATGACCCGGCGCGGTGGCCGCCACCGGCCGGCGGAGACGGACAGCGGCGAGGAGACGGCGGAGGCAGGGGAGGGAGAGGGGGCGGAGGAGGCAGACGCGGGCGACGAGGCCGGGGACGCGCCCGGCGTACCCGGGGACGAACTGCGCGGCGGCAGCGGGGAGACGGTCATCGGGCGCCGCCTATCGGCGGCCGGCTCGTGACGAGCCCGGCGCGGTCGGCGACGATCGCGGCCTGGACGCGGTTGAGCCCGCCCAGTTTGCCGAGCACCGCCCGCACATGGTCCTTGACGGTGCTGGGCGCCAGCCCCATCCGCTCGGCGATCTGGGGGTTGGCCAGCCCCTCGCCCAGCAGCGCCAGCACCTCGCGTTCGCGCGGGGTGAGCGCCTCGACGGCCTCGGCGGCCGTCGCCTCCGCCTCGGCGGCGAGATAGCCGCCGATCACGGCGCGGGTGACGGCCGGGTCGAGGACGCTGCCGCCCTCGGCGAGGGTGCGTACGGCCCGTACGAGCTGTTCCGGATCGGTGTCCTTGAGGAGGAACCCCGCGGCTCCGGCGCGCAGCGCGGCCGCGAGGTACTCCTGGACGTCGAAGGTCGTCAGCATGGCCACGGCGGGGGAGCGGGGCGCGGCCCGCAACTGTCTCAGTACGGTGAGGCCGTCGGCATCCGGCATCCGGATGTCGAGGAGGACCACATCGGCCTTGCTGCCCAGCACCGTGGCCACCGCGGAGGCTCCGGAACATTCCGCCACCACGTCGATGTCCGGGGCCGTGCCCAGGATCAGTCGCAGACCGGATCGTACGAGCGCTTCGTCGTCCACAACAGCAACACGAATCACCGGCCGCTCCCTCTCCTCAGCTGTCATGCCCATTGCCCGGACAGCCTGCCTCATCGGAGAGCGAATATGGAGTGGTTGGCTCCGTCAGTGGGCGGGAACACCCCCGCCGACCGGCGGGGGTGACGGACGCCCAATGGTGGATTTCCCCGGCGGCTCCGACCAGGCAGAGTGGTTCTCAAGCCGCATCACCCCGTGGGGTCGTCCCGAAACCCCAGCCCCGTGAACGCGCCGGAGTGCCTCCCGATGCGCGGTCGGCGGAAACGGCAGACGGAGTGTTGCCGCGGTCAGGCCGCCGCGACCCCCACACGCGGCGGCCTGAGTCGTCTCTCCGACCGCCCGTCATGTGGTGCGCCCCGACCAGGCGCCCCACCGGCGACCCGGGCGCCGGTCGTCCGACCGGTTGCCCAGGCGCCGCCCGGCCCCCCGAGAAGGTACGGGGAGGGGCCGGGTGGGCGGTCGGTGGGGGCGGGGAGGGACCGATGGACGCCTCACATGGGGGGCTCGGCGGGGGCCGGGCCCAGGGTGGTGGTGCCGGGCGCGGCGCGGTGGCCGAGCCCGGTGCGGTAGGCGTCCATCGCGGCCTCCAGGCGGCCCTCCCGGCGCAGCAGGTCGCCCAGCAGCCGGCACAGATCGGCCAGGTCACCGGCCGCGCCGGTGCGTTCGAGCAGGGACAGCGCCGCGCAGTAGTGCTCCTCCGCGGCCTCGGCGTCGCCCCGTTCGTCCGCGATCAGGCCCAGCAGCCGGTGTGCGCCGCCCGCGTGGACCGCGCCGCGGTCCGCGGTCAGCCCGACCTCGTCCGCCGCGGCGTCCGGCTCCCCGGTGGCCTCCGCGGCCCCCTCGGCGGGGGTGCGGGCCAGCAGCGGCAGCAAGAGGGCCTCCGCGTCGGCCGTACGGCCGCGCCGGCGCAGCACGTCCGCCAGCTCGACCTCGACCTGCACGGTGAACAGCGCGGCCCGCTTGGAGGCCAGCATGTCCCGGGCAGTGCGCAGTTCGCGCTCGGCGCGCTCCAGATTGCCGTCCTGGGCGTGCACATAGCCGCGCATCCAGTGGCAGTGCGCCAGGTCGGTGTGGATGCGTAGCTGCTCGTACAGCTCCTGCGCCTTGGCCAGGGAGGCGTCGGCCTCGGCGGTGCGCCCCTCGGCGATCAGGGTGCGAGCCACCCCGCGGTGCATCCGGGCGATGAGCCCCGGGTCGTCCACGCTCGGGGCCAGCGCGAGCGCCAACTCGGCGGCGCGTACGGCACGGGCGTGCGCCCCCATGTCCATATAGGGCGCGATGGCGGCCGTATAGAGCAGCAGCAGTGCGTACGGATCGTGCAGCCCGGAGGCGTTGAGCTCGTCGATGGCGCTCTCCAGCAGATAGCAGGAGTAGCGCAGTTCGCCCGCGAGGAGATGGGCCACGGCCCGGCCGCGGATCGCGGGGATCCGGCGGGGCAGCGGCTCACCGGCGAGCAGCCGCTCCACGGCCTCGAAGTGGTCCCGGGCGACGGTGAGGTCACCGGTCTCCAGCGCGCAGTCGCCGAGCCCCAGCAGGGCCGCTCCCCGCTCCTCGGCGAACCCGAGCCGCTCCGCCTCGTCGCGCACCTCCGCGAAGAGCTCGGCGGCGTCCTCGGCGGCGCCGGTCGCCAGGGCCCGCCGGGCGTCGGTGACGGCGGCGCGCAGCCGGGTGGCGTCACGGGGTGAGCGGCCGGTGGTCAGCTCCTCGTAGCTGATGCCGAGCCGGTCGGCGAGATGGCGCAGCGCGGCCTCGGAGGGGCGTACCTTCCCGGCCTCGAGGGTGGAGACATAGGCGGCGGTGTAGGCGGGTTCGGCCAGCTGCCGCTGGGTGAAGCCGCGTTCCGTACGGAGTCTGAGAACCCGGCGCCCTATCTCGGTGGTCGACTCCGCCCCCGTCACCGTTCCCGCCGTCCGCCCGTCACCGGCGCTTCTGTCGGCCACCGTGCCCTCTTCTCCCCGGCGGTAGCTTAAGCGCCGGGCTAAGTTCATTTAACGTGAGGATTGAAGGATGCAGCAGGCAAGCACAGCGGTACCGGCCGGGCCGGGCGCCGTGACGACCGTCCGTCAGCCGGAACTGCTCCTCGCCGACTATCACTTCGACGTACCGCTCGACCATAAGGCTCCCGAGGGCGAGCTGATCCGGCTTTACGCACGAGAGGTCGTCGCCGCGGAGAAAACTGGTGCCGAGCGCGACCGGCTCCCCTGGCTGGTCTACCTCCAGGGCGGGCCCGGCTGCGGCGCGGACCGTCCGGTGGGCCGTTACGGCTGGCTGGACCGCGCGCTCGACGAATACCGCGTGCTCCTCCTCGACCAGCGCGGAACCGGCCGCTCCACCCCGGCCAACCGCCAGACCCTGCCGCTGCGCGGCGGCCCCGCGGAACAGGCCGAGTACCTCTCCCATTTCCGCGCCGACGCGATCGTCCGCGACTGCGAGCTGATCCGGCGCCGGCTCATCGGGGACCGCCCGTGGACCGTCCTCGGCCAGAGCTTCGGCGGCTTCTGCGCCGTGAGCTATCTGTCCCACGCGCCCGAGGGGCTCGACGCGGTCCTGATAGCCGGCGGACTGCCCGCGATCGACCCCGAAACCGACGTGGACGCCGTCTACCGGGCCGCCTACCCGCGGATGGAACGCAAGATCCTCGCCCACTACGCCCGCTATCCGCGCGACGCCGCCATCGTCCGTGCCCTCGTGCGGCATCTGACCGACCACGAGGAGGCGCTGACGGACGGGACCCGGCTCACCGTCCCCGCCCTCCAGCAGCTCGGCTTCCTGCTCGGCACCGGCGACGGATCGCACCGGCTGCACTACCTCCTGGAGGACGCGTTCGTCCCCACCGCCGACGGGCCGCGACTGGGCGACGCCTTCCGCGAGCAGGTGGCGGCGGTGCTCTCCCGCGCCGCCACACCCCTCTTCAGCCTCCTGCTGGAGTCCATCTACGCCCAGGACGGCCGGGCCACGAACTGGTCCGCGGAGCGGGTCCGCGCCGAATTCCCCGCGTTCGACGCCGGTAAGGCGGTCACGGAGGACCGTCCGGTGCTCCTTACGGGCGAGACGGTGCACCCCTGGATGCTGGACACCCACGCCGCGCTGCGCCCACTGCGCCGCACCGCCGAACTGCTCGCCGAGCGCACCGGCTGGGGCCCGCTGTACGACACCGAGCGGCTGGCCCGTAACACCGTGCCGGTGGCCGCCGTGATCTACCACGACGACCTGTACGTGGACACGGCGCACTCCCTGGCCACCGCCCGGGCGATCCGGGGCGTGCGCACCTGGGTGACGGACGAGTTCGAGCACGACGGGATCCGGGCCGGAGGCCGCCGGGTGCTGGACCGGCTGCTGCGGCTGGCGCGTGACGAGAGGGGATGACGAGTGGCGACGGCCCCACATGGTTGTGCGGTGCCCGGTTTCCTAGCCACTTCCCTAATTACCATTGCCCACGACCCCCGGACCCCTTAGGTTGAGCGGCGAATTAATCCTGCTTAACTGGCCGCTTATCGCGAAGACTTTCGGGAGTCACCGTGCGCAGACGCATACGGAGCCGCATACGCAGCCGCATCTCCCTGCGCACCGCGGCCGTCGCCGGAGGCATCGCCCTGGCGGCGGCCGCAGCCATGTCCGCGCCGGCCACCGCCTCGCAGGGAGCGGCCGACTCGTCCCGTTCGTCCGGCCCGGCCGGCGCGGCCTCGTCGCAGCGCGCCCTGGACGTGGAGTACTTCACCGGCCCGGGCGGCCACCCCCGCCACACCGAGGTCCCGGCGGCCACCCCCGAGCGGCTGAACCGCGCCGCCCGCTCGCTGTCCGCCAAGGAGACCGCCGCCGACGGCAAGGTCGCCTCGGTCATCGACAACGGCACCACGGCCGACAAGCTGGACGTCGTCTTCATCGGCGACGGCTACACCGCGGGCCAGCAGGCCGACTTCCAGGCCGACGCGCGCTCCAAGTGGGACCAGATGTCCGCCGTGGAGCCGTACGCCTCGTACAAGGACCTCTTCAACGTCTGGACCGTGGACGCCGTCTCCAACCAGTCCGGCGTCTCCGGCGACCCGTCCAGGGACGTCGTCAAGGACACCGCCCTCGGCTCGTACTTCTGGTGCGACGACATCGAGCGGCTGCTGTGCGTCGACACCGCCAAGGTCGAGTCGTACGCGGCCAAGGCGCCGGAGGCCGACCTCGTGGTCGTCCTGTCCAACTCCACCAAGTACGGCGGTGCGGGCTACACCCTCACCTCGCAGGTCGGCTACGACGGCATCGCCACCGCCTCCTCCGACCACGCCGACTCCGACCAGATCGCGGTCCACGAGACCGGTCACTCGCTCGGCAAGCTGGCCGACGAGTACTTCTACCCGGAGTACGGCACCTACACCGGCGCCGAGCCCGACGAGGGCAACGCCACCAAGCTGACCGCGGACCAGATGACCGCCCAGCAGAAGAAGTGGTACCGCTGGATCGGCCAGACCTCGCCCGACGGCGGCACGGTCGGCGCCTACGAGGGCGGCCGCTACTACCCCAAGGGCATCAACCGGCCCACCGACAACTCGATCATGCGCACCCTGGGGCGGGAGTTCAGCCTCCCCGGCCGCGAGGCGATGATCGCGGGCTTCAACAGCCATGCCGGCGTGCTCAGCAGCCGTACGGCCACCACCACGGCCCTCAAGCGGTCGGCGGGCATCCAGGTGAGCGTCCCCAAGAGCGCGTCGCTGAAGTGGTACGTGGACGGCGCGGAGGTCACCGCCGCGAACGGTAAGACGAGCGTCACCCCGGCCACGCTGGGTGTCCCGAGCGACGGGGCGACCCACACCGTCACCGCGAAGGCGACGGACGGCACGAGTGCGGTGAAGGACCCGGCACTGCGCAAGCTGCTGACCGACTCCCGCACCTGGAAGGTCACGAACTGACCAAGCCCCACCCGGCGCTTCGTCTGTTGCGCCCCCTGACTGGCCGCCCCGTGGACCCCCGCCGCGGGGCGGCCCCCTTTTTTTGGAGGCTCGGTTCGCCTCCGGGGCGCCCCCGGGCCACCGGAAGGGGTACCCGGTAGCGGGTAACTGGGTTGAGCCGCGGGGCGCCGTAGAGCATGGGGTGCTGGGGTCTTCCGGCGAGTGAGCCGAAGGGGCGCGTCGCTGTCGTAAGGGAGAGCGCGCGCAGGGAGCGAGGAACGAGCGACCGAGCACGGTCGACCGTCGACAGCGGCTGAAGCGACCCGGAGGCGAACCGAGCCCTAAAAAAAGGGGGCCCGATGGGGGGCGGCCGCGGTCCGCCCCCTTTAACATCGGCATGACCTACGTTCCCGCATGCCGCGCCCATGCTCAATCGCCCGTAAGGGCGGCTCCGTGGTCCGGTGTTCGAGGGCTTCGGCGGGGTGAGGCAAGATGAGCCCATGGGTACCGGGGGAGAAGGCCGTCTGATCGCCAACCGCTACCGGCTGGCCACGCGGCTCGGACGCGGCGGAATGGGCACGGTCTGGCGGGCCGTCGACGAGCTTCTGGGCCGTGATGTCGCGGTCAAGGAACTCCATGTGGACGAGGGGCTCACGGCCTTCGACTCGCAGTTGCGCGGCGAGCGCACCCTGCGCGAGGCCCGGACCGTCGCACAGATCAAGCATCCGAACGTGATCGTCCTCCACGATGTGATCGAGGAGGACGAATGCGCCTGGATCGTCATGGAGTTGGTCGACGGGCTCTCGCTCGCCGACCGATTGGGCACGCACGGCCCCGTCGGGCCGCGTGAGGCAGGGCGGATCGCGGCCGTGCTGCTGGACGCCTTGCGGGCCGCGCATGCGCGCGGGGTGCTGCACCGGGACATCAAGCCCGCCAATGTGCTGGTGGAGTCGGGCACCGGGCGGGTCGTGCTGACGGACTTCGGGATCGCGCAGGTCACCGGGTCCACCACGATCACCGAGACCGGCTCGTTCGTGGGCTCGCCCGAATACACCGCACCGGAGCGGATGTCGGGGCGTCGTACCGGGCCGGAGTCGGACCTGTGGTCGCTCGGGGTGCTGATCTGCACGCTGGTGGGCGGTGAATCCCCGTTCCATCGCGAGTCCCTGGCCGCCGTGCTGCACGCCGTCGTCTTCGACGAGATCCCCGTGCCCGAGGCGGCCGGACCGCTGAAGCCGGTCATCGAGGGGCTGTTGCGGCGGGATCCGGAGGAGCGGCTGAGCGGCGACGAGGTCGAGCGGATGCTGCGGATGGCCCAGGAGGTGGGCGACACCCCGGAGATCCCCCTGGAGTACACCCCGACCCAGCCCAGCGTGCCGATCGGGCCCGACGGCCGGGGCTCATCGGCATTCGTGCCCGCTCCCGTTCCCGTCCCTGCCCCCGCCCCGGCAGCCGCGCCCGCCTCCGCCTCCGCCTCCGTCCCGGCGTCCGCCCCGGCCGCCTGGTCCCGTTCCGGTCGTGGCGCGCGCCGCCGTGCCGTCCTTACGGCGGCCGCCGCGGTCGTCGCGCTCGCCGGTGTGGCGGCGGGTGTCGTGGCGCTGCTGGACGACGGGGGCGGTGAGGGCGGCACGGCGAAGGGCGGGGGTACGAGCCAGAGCGCCGACAAGGGGGGTTCGCGGAGCCCGAGCGCCCCTGAGAAGGCGCCGCAGCGTCCCGTGAAGGACGCGGATTCCACGGCGGGCCCGGAGGCCCGGATCCCCGACGGCTATGAGCTGGTCAAGGACCCGCTCGGCTTCTCGCTCGCCGTGCCCGAGGGGTTCGCCCGCGAGTACAAGGCGCCCCGGGTCTACTACAACTCGCCCGGTATGGAGTTCCGGATCGGGATCCATGTCCAGGAGCAGAGCGCCGAGGGCCCCCTCGGGCTGAGCCGTAAGGCGGACGCCAAGGGCCCGCAGGACTATCCGGGCTACCGCAGCGGCCAGGTCATCGAGACGGAGCACAACGGCCGCCCCGCCGCCCTGTGGGCGTTCATCTGGAATGGCTCGGCCGACGACGGCGGCTCACGGCAGACATACGACTTGAGCTGGAACGAAAACGGGAAAATGTACGACCTGTGGCTGTCCGCCCCAGTTGGTGAGAAGTCTGTGGGTAAGCAGCATTTCGATACCGCCGCCGCCACGTTCTCGCGCCCCGGCACGGCGAACTGAACGGGGTCGCAACGGCTTTGTCACGAGCGTCCACGGTGGCCTCCCCGCGGTGGCGGACGGTGCCGCACCCTGGGTAATGATGGGCGCATGACGAACGACGGGGGACGGGCGAACGAGCCCACCAGCTACAGCCTGCGGCCGCCGCACGCGCCGGCCGCCCCGGTGCCGGCGCCCCAGCCGCCACCCGAGGCACCCGCGGCACCCGACACACCCGAAGCGCCCGAGGGGGCCCAGCAGCCGGGCCAGGCGGCCGGGGCGGCGGGGCCGTCGTGGGGCGCGTACGAGCCGACGCGGTTCGCCGATCCGCGCAGCGGCTCCCAGCCATCCGCCGGACAGCAACCTTCCCCCGGGGCCCAGGACCCGAGCAGCGGGCGGCTCATCGGTGGCCGCTATCAGCTCGTCTCCCGCCTCGGCCACGGCGGTATGGGCACCGTCTGGCGGGCGCACGACCAGATCGTGGACCGCGATGTCGCGGTCAAGGAGCCGCGCGTCCCAGACAATCTCCCCGAGCGCGAGCGGCAGACCGTCTACCAGCGGATGGAGCGCGAGGCGCGCGCCGCGGCCCGGATCGACCACCCCTCCGTCGTCACCGTCCATGACGTGGTGGTCGAGGACGGCCGCCCCTGGATCGTGATGGAGCTGGTGCGCGGCCAGTCCCTGGGCGACCGGCTGATGGAGGGCACGCTGGATCCGCGCGAGGCGGCCCGGATCGGCCTCGCCGTGCTCGGCGCGCTGGCGGCGGCGCATGAGGCGGGCGTGCTGCACCGCGATGTGAAGCCGGACAATGTGCTGCTCGGCCGGAGCGAGCGGGTGGTGCTCACCGACTTCGGCATCGCGCAGATCGAGGGCGAGCAGCGGCTCACCGAGACGGGGGGCTTCGTCGGCTCGCCCGAGTTCATCGCGCCCGAGCGGGTGCTGGGCCAGCGGCCGGGGCCGGAGTCCGACCTGTGGTCGCTCGGCGTCGTGCTGTACGCGGCGGTCGAGGGCATGTCCCCGTTCCGCCGCTCCCACGCCCCCGCGACTCTCCAGGCCGTGCTCGGCTCCGAACCGCAGGTCCCCGCGCGTGCCACCGGGCCGCTCGCCACGCTGATCATGCAACTGCTGCGCAAGGACCCGGCGATGCGCCCGGCGGCGCCCGAGGTGCGGCAGGCCCTGGAAGCGGCGGCGCGGGAGCCGCAGTCGGTGCCCACCATGCTCGCGACGGCGGGATACGCACCGGGCGGCGGGCAGTCCGCCGGCAGCCGCTTCGTGCCGCCGATCCTGCACAAGAACCGTAAGGCGCAGCTCGGATTGGGCGGTCTGGCGCTGGTGGTGGCCGCCGCCGTGGTGCTGGTGGTCATGAAGCCGTTCTCCAGTGAGGGGCTGCCGGCGGGCTGGACGGTCCGGGAGGAGCGCGATGTCGTGGGCGCGTCCCTGGCCGTGCCCGGCGAGTACCGGCGGGTCCAGGACGACAGCGACTCGGACAACCCGCTGGTCACCTACTACGACCCCAGCGGTGTCTTCACCGTGTCCCTGAGGCGTTCCACACCCGACGGCGAGAGCGACCCCGCGAGCCTCGACGCGGCGGCGAACCAGATCGTCGCCTTCTACAAGGACGGCGGCGGGTCGACGGTCGAGGACGCCACGAGCGAGACGGCCAAGACCGAGCAGCAGGGGAAGGAGGCCCGGGACGTCACCACCTCCTATCTGCCGTACGGCACCAGCAGCAACAAGAACCCCATCCGGTACCAGAAGCGCGATCACCTCTACGTCAACAAGGCCAAGGTCGCATGGGATCTGACGGTCTCCATACCCGCCGACGGCGACGCCCATGAGGAGGGCGAGAAGCTGTACGAGCGGATCGTGCGGAATCTGAAGATCGACAAGCTCTGAGGGAGTTGGGCGGGTCCGCCGGGGGCTGCCGGACGAAAGTTGTTACCGCCGGGTACCCAAAGCCGCCGGGCGGGCCTACTCTCGCCCCCATGACGGACTCGCACATAACGCAGGGCGGCACCGGAAACCCGGTGGCCCCCGAAGGCACCCGCACCGCCGCCGACGTCGTCACTCCCGAGCTGATCACCCGGCTCACCCGGGGCGTCGCCGGCAGCGGTACCACCGTCAGCCACACCCCGTTTACGGGGGACGTCCTCGCCTCCGCCCTGCCCGAGTCCACCCCCGAGGACGTCGCCACCGCGTTTGAGAACGCCCGTGCCGCCCAGCGGGCCTGGGCCGCGACCCCCGTCCGCCGGCGCGCCGCCGTCCTCCTCCGCTTCCACGATCTGCTGCTGCGCCGCCAGCCGGAGATCCTGGACCTGATCCAGCTGGAGACCGGCAAGACCCGGCTGCACGCCCAGGAGGAGGTCCAGGGCGTCGCCATCGTGGCCCGCCATTACGGCCGTAAGGCGCCCGCCTATCTGCGCCCCAAGGGGCATCTGGGCGCGGTGCCCACCCTCACCAAGGTCACCGAACTGCGCCAGCCGCGCGGCGTCGTCGGCCTCATAGCGCCCTGGAACTACCCCCTCCAGCTCTCCGTGGGCGATGCGATCCCCGCCTTCGTCGCGGGCAACGCCGTGGTGATGAAGCCCGACACCGAGACCGCGCTGTCCGCCCTGTGGGCGCGCGAGCTGATGGTGGAGGCCGGACTGCCGGCCGGGGTGTGGCAGGTCGTGATCGGGGACGGTCCGGTGGTCGGCCCCGCCGTGGTCGAGCGCGCCGACTACGTCGCGTTCACCGGCTCCACCCGCACCGGCCGCGAGGTGGCCCAGGCCGCCGCCGCCCGCCTGGTGGGCTGCTCCCTCGAACTCGGCGGTAAGAACGCCATGCTGGTGCTGCGCGACGCCGACCTCGCCCGCGCGGTCGACGGCGCGGTGCGCGGCAGCTTCGCCTCCGCCGGGCAGCTCTGTATCTCCATGGAGCGGCTGTACGTCCACGAGTCGATCGCGGACGCCTTCCTGGAGCGCTTCGTGGCCCGTACGAAGGCCATACGGCTCGGCACCGCCCTCGCGTACGGGGCGGAGATGGGCTCGCTCGTCTCGGAGCGCCAACTGGAGACCGTCACCCGCCATGTGGACGAGGCCGTCTCCAAGGGCGCCACGGTGCTCGCCGGTGGCCGCGCCCGCCCGGACATCGGCCCGTACTTCTACGAGCCGACGATCCTGGACGGCGTGGAGTCCCCGATGGCCGTCTGCGCCGAGGAGACCTTCGGCCCGGTCGTCTCCGTCTACCGCTTCCGCGACGAGGGCGAGGCGATCGAGCGCGCCAACGCCACTTCCTACGGTCTGAACGCCAGCGTCTGGACCAAGGACGCCCGGCGCGGGCGCGCGGTCGCCACCCGGCTGCGCGCGGGCACGGTCAACCTCAACGAGAGCTACGCCGCCGCCTTCGGCAGCGTCGCCTCTCCGATGGGCGGCATGGGCGACTCCGGACTCGGCCGCCGCCACGGCTCCGAGGGCATCCTCAGGTTCACCGAGCCGCAGACGGTCGCCCAGCAGCGGCTGATGCCGCTCGGCCCGGCCTTCGGGATGACGGACGAGAAATACGCGGACTTCATAACCCGCAGCCTGCGCGCGCTCAAGGCACTGCGCCTGCGCTGACCAGCACATTTCAATGGAGGTACCAGTGGCAGGGGAGAAGTCTGCCCAAAACCGGCAGCAAGAGCCCGGGCACGACGAGGACTTCGACGCCGCCCACGCGGTCGGCGCGCTCGATGACCGCGAGGAACGCGGCGGTAACGATGACAGCGACGACGATGAGTTCGACTACGACGTGATCGTGATCGGCTCGGGGTTCGGCGGGTCGGTATCGGCCCTGCGCCTGACCGAGAAGGGCTATCGGGTCGGCGTCCTGGAGGCGGGCCGCCGCTTCACCCCCGAAACCCTGCCCAGAAGCTCCTGGGACCTCCGCAACTACCTCTGGGCCCCGGCCCTCGGCTGCTTCGGCATCCAGCGCATCCATGTCCTCGGCAAGGTCATGGTGCTGGCGGGCGCCGGGGTCGGGGGCGGCTCGCTCAACTACGCCAACACGCTCTACGTACCGCCCGAGCCGTTCTTCCGGGACCGCCAGTGGGGGCACATCACCGACTGGCAGGAGGAACTGCGCCCTTACTACGACCAGGCGCGGCGGATGCTCGGGGCGCGCCTCAACCACACCCTCACCCCCTCCGATGTCCACCTCAAGGCGGCCGCCGAGAAGATGGGCGTGGGGGACAGCTTCCATATGGCGCCCGTGGGGGTCTTCTTCGGGGACGGCCACGACGCCGACGGCGCCACGAGGGCCGAGCCGGGCCAGGCCGTGCCCGACCCGTACTTCGGCGGCTCCGGACCGTCCCGTAAGGCGTGCACCGAGTGCGGTGAGTGCATGACCGGCTGCCGCCACGGCGCCAAGAACACCCTCAACGAGAACTATCTCCACCTCGCCGAACGGGCCGGCGCCGTCGTCCACCCGATGACGACCGTCGTCGCCCTCTGCGACGATCCGCATGGCGGCTATACGGTCACCACCGTCCCGACCGACAACCGCCGTAAGGGCAAGCCGAAGGCGCTGCGCTCCCGGTACGTCGTCCTCGCCGCCGGTACGTACGGCACCCAGACGCTGCTGCACACGATGCGGGACAAGGGGCTGCTGCCGCGCCTCTCGGAGCGGCTCGGCATCCTCACCCGCACCAACTCCGAGGCCCTGGTGGGCGCGCAGACCACGGACCGCCGCTACCGCCGGGCCCGGGGCGGGGAGGAGCGGGCGGACTTCACCCGGGGTGTCGCGATCACCTCGTCCATCCACCCCGACGAGAACACCCATATCGAGCCGGTCCGCTACGGCAAGGGCTCCAACGCGATGGGGATGCTCTCCATCCTGCAGATCCCGCACGGCGGCCGTCTTCCGCGCTGGCTGCGCTTCCTGGGCGCCAACCTCCGGCATCCCAGCCTGGCCGTGCGCTCGCTGTCCAACCGCCGATGGTCCGAGCGGACCATCATCGGCCTGGTCATGCAGACGCACGACAACTCGGTGACCACCTACCGCAAACCGAAGGGGCCGGGGAAGGGGCTGCTCACCGCCCGCCAGGGCCACGGTGAGCCCAACCCCGACCACATCCCCGAAGGCGCCGAGGCCGCCCGCCATATCGCCGACTCGATCAACGGCTTCGCGGGCAGCAACGTGGGCGAGCTCATGGGCACTCCGCTGACCGCCCACTTCCTCGGCGGCTGCCCGATCGGGGCGTCCCCGGAGGAGGGCGTCATCGACCCGTACCACCGGCTCTACGGCCATCCGGGCATCCATGTGGTCGACGGCGCCGCCGTCTCGGCCAACCTGGGCGTCAACCCGTCCCTGACCATCACGGCCCAGGCCGAGCGGGCGATGTCCCTGTGGCCCAACAAGGGCGAGCGCGACCCCCGCCCGTCCCCGGAGGCGCCGTACGAACGCCTCCAGCCCGTTCCGCCGGGCAGCCCCGCCGTACCGGCGGACGCCTTCGGCGCCCTGAGGCTTCCGCTGCTGCCGGTGCCGAAGGTCCCGCCGGGCTCCCCGGCCTGAGCGGAGGGGGCGGGGCGGGCCGGTGACCAGCCCGCCCCGCCCCCTGGAAACCGTCGGACTCAGGAGCGTCAGACGGTGGCGCGACGGCGGCGGACCACGAAGACCGCGCCTCCGCCCGCGGCCATCGCCACACCGCCGATCAGGGCGATCATCGGCAGCGCCGAGGAGGAACCCGTTTCGGCCAGGCTGCCCTGCGGGCTGATCTCCGTGTTGCCTTCCGGCTTCTGCGGCAGCGGCTTCTTGCCGCCCTGCGGCTTCGGGTCGGCCGGCGGCACCTTGCCCGGCTCCGAACCCGCCTTCAGTACGTCGAACTCGTAGTACTCACCGGTCGAGTAGACGCAGTTGCCCTCGTCGTCCGCGTAGACGCCGACGCTGATGGCGTAGCCGAAGCCCTCGGGCGCGCTCTTGGCGACGCTCAGCCGGAGGTCGACCGTAAGGGTCTCGTGCGGACGCACATCGGTGTAGCCGATGTAGCCGGAGCCCGCGTCGTTCTCGTCGGTGGAGATCGCCTTCCAGGCGCCGGTCTCGGGGTCCTTGTACTGCAGGGTCAGGTACTTGCCCGTCCCGTCCGGGGCGGACTCGTGCACCGTGCCCGCGAACAGCCCGAAGTCGACCCGCTGGTAGCTGCGGTCCGAGTCGTTCTTCACCTGGAACTTGAAGCCGTGGAAGCCGCTGCCCGCCACGACCTTCGACGGCAGGCCGACCAGGGTCGTGCTGAGCTCCGGGTCCTCGTTGTAGTCCCCGTCGTCCGCGCACTCGCCGTCGCCCGGTCCCTCGGTCGACGTCGGGGTCGGGGTCGGGGTGGCGGTCTCGGTCGGGGTGGACGAGGGAGTGTCGCCGGGAGTCGGAGCCTGGGTGGCGCTCGTGGGCGGCGCCGGGGTGGTCGGCGTGGGGTCAGCGGTCGGAGTGGTCTCCGTCGGCGACGGCGACGGGTCCTGCGGAGACGGTGTGACCGTCTCGGAGGCGGACGGCGACGGGTTCTCGCTCGGCGTCTCCGCGAAGGCGGCGGGGGCCGCCAGGAGCGCGGCAGGGGCTATGGCGGCCGTCGCTGCGGCAGCCGCCAAGGCGCGGCGTAGCTTCATGAAGACCTCTTCTGGGTCCGTACGTATCCCCTGGAGGGGCGATACGCATATGGAGGGCCGTCGCGGTGGGGCGCGGGATGGCCGTGCTTTGCACGTACATGACCAGGCCGATGGCCGAAAGGTTGCCTTCACAGTTGCTCACAGAATGGTCACAGAATCCGCCACGGGCGCTCGGCCTCGCACGTCGTCACCCGTACGGCGCGTGACCGGCCCGCGCGGGGGCTCGTTGTGCCCGGTGCCGCGCCAGCCAGGAGCGGCCCGGAAAAATCCACGCGTGGCTCAGATCCGCCGAAGCGATGAGACGCGGCCCCTGTGGTGATTCAGGCGGCGCGTCGTGGGACCTCGCATCGGCGAGGTGACCGGTCGGCAGGGGACAGCAGCCCGGTCATCACCTCAAGGACGGTCGGTCCCGGGGACGCCTGGGGCCGACCGTATCCGGTCGAAACGGTTGCGCCCGGCGCTCCGCATCCACCACGATGCTGAGAGGGAGAACGCCCCCGGTCACACCCCGACATTGGTCCGACCACGCGGGCGTACGCCGTTCAGACACCCCTGACATACGGGCCCCAGAAGCCAGCGGCGCACCCCCCGGCGCCGCCTCTCAGCACCGGCGCTGCCCTGACGCCGGTGCTGACCGCCTAGGGCCCCGGAGGCGCCCGCCCCGTTCGGGCGCCCCCGGGGCCCTTCGCTTGTTCGAGGGGCCCCTTCGATTGGTGGGGAGGCTCTCCGCTTGGTGGGGAGGCCCTCCGCCTGGCCGAGAGGCAGCGGTGTCAGACCCGGCCCCGGCACAGCTCCAGCAGCGTCATGGCAAGCGTCGTACCGGGCTTGCCCAGCCGCTGCCGGTAGCGGTCGAGGATCTCCATCTCGCGGGAGAGCTGCACCCGCCGCCCGCCCGACGCGATCCGCGCCTCCTGGATGGCGGCCGAGACGGCCATCCGCTCCCGGACGAGATCGAGGATCTGCCCGTCGAGGGCGTCGATCCGCTCCCGCGCGGTGCCGATCACATCGGCGGTCCCCGTCGTCTCCGTGCTCTCCGCCGCCGTACTGCTGCTGCTCATGTCCGTATCTCCTGGTCCGTGGTCGCGGAGCCCTGGAGTCCGGCAACGGCCCGGAGGAAAGACAGAGCGCCCCGGGCCTTTGCCGGCCCGGGGCGCCTGGGAAGTCGCTGTCAGTGTTTACGCAGCACGACCATGGCAGCCGGACGGGCCGGTGCCATAGGTAAAGACGAAGGTCATGTGCGTGGACATGGCGCCGATTATGAGCCCGTTAGAATCGAAAGTCCAAACCTGCGGTCCCGCCGCAGACGGTTCCACCGCACGCCACCACCGCCGGAAGGCCGCCGAAGTGCCATCAGCCTCCCCTGCTGCCGCCCCCGACACCGTCCTGGTCGTCGACTTCGGCGCGCAGTACGCCCAGCTCATCGCCCGCAGGGTCCGTGAGGCCCGGGTCTACAGCGAGATCGTTCCGTCCACCATGCCGGTGGCCGAGATGCTCGCCAAGAACCCCAAGGCGATCATCCTCTCCGGCGGCCCCTCGTCGGTCTACGCCGAGGGCGCGCCCTCGCTCGATGCCGCGATCTTCGAGGCGGGCGTCCCGGTCTTCGGCATGTGCTACGGCTTCCAGCTGATGGCCAGGGCGCTCGGCGGCACCGTGGACAACACCGGGGCGCGGGAGTACGGCCGTACGGCGCTCACCGTCTCCAAGCAGGGCTCGACGCTCTTCGCGGGCACCCCCGACGAGCAGCAGGTGTGGATGTCGCACGGCGACGCCTGCTCCCAGGCCCCCGAGGGCTTCACCGTCACCGCGTCCACCGATGTGGTCCCGGTCGCGGCCTTCGAATGCGATGAGCGCAGACTGTACGGCGTACAGCACCACCCCGAGGTGATGCACTCCACCCACGGCCAGCAGGTGCTGGAGCACTTCCTCTACCGGGGCGCCGGCCTGGAGCCCACCTGGACCACCACCAATGTGGTCGAGGAGTCCGTGGCCGCGATCCGGGAGCAGGTCGGTACCAAGCGCGCGATCTGCGGACTGTCCGGCGGAGTGGACTCCGCGGTGGCCGCCGCCCTCGTCCAGAAGGCCATCGGCGACCAGCTGACCTGCGTGTACGTGGACCACGGCCTGATGCGCAAGGGCGAGTCCGAGCAGGTCGAGAAGGACTTCGTGGCGGCCACCGGGGTGCAGCTCAAGGTCGTCGAGGCCGAGGAGCGGTTCCTGTCCGCGCTCGCTGGGGTGTCCGACCCCGAGGAGAAGCGGAAGATCATCGGCCGGGAGTTCATCCGGGTCTTCGAGCAGGCCCAGGCCGAGCTGGTGGCCGAGGCGGGCGCGGCCGGGGAGGACGTGGAGTTCCTGGTCCAGGGCACCCTCTACCCCGACGTCGTGGAGTCCGGCGGCGGCTCCGGCACCGCCAACATCAAGTCCCACCACAATGTGGGCGGGCTCCCCGACGACATCGAGTTCCAGCTGGTCGAGCCGCTGCGCCGGTTGTTCAAGGACGAGGTGCGGATGGTCGGCCAGGAGCTCGGCCTCCCGGACGAGATCGTCCACCGCCAGCCCTTCCCGGGCCCGGGCCTGGGCATCCGCATCGTCGGAGAGGTCAACAAGGAGCGCCTGGACCTGCTGCGCGAGGCCGACGCCATCGCCCGCGAGGAGCTGACCGCCGCCGGCCTGGACCGCGACATCTGGCAGTGCCCGGTGGTCCTGCTCGCCGACGTCCGCTCGGTCGGCGTCCAGGGCGACGGCCGCACCTACGGCCACCCGATCGTGCTGCGCCCGGTCTCCTCGGAGGACGCGATGACGGCCGACTGGTCGCGGCTGCCGTACGACGTGCTGTCGCGGATCTCGACCCGCATCACGAACGAGGTCGACCAGATCAACCGGGTGGTGCTGGACATCACCAGCAAGCCGCCCGGCACCATCGAGTGGGAGTGACCGCCGAGCTCCCTCCTCGGATCGTCATCTGATCGTCAAACGCCGACGCCGTCGCTCATTCGTTTGGGTGGCGGCGTCGCCGTTTGCGCTGGGTACTCTGTGCGCAGAGGCGAGACTCCGTCCCATGGGAGCAATCATGAGCGCCGCACGCGAGTACGAGCTGGACGAGCAGTACGGGCAGTGCGGGTGGCCCCGCCCGCCGCAGGGCGGCTGGACGGCGGACGACCTCGACCGGCTTCCGAATCTTCCTCCGCACACGGAGCTGATCGACGGGAGTCTCGTCCTCGTGAGTCCGCAGGCCGCGTTCCACGCACGGGTCATGAAACTGCTCCAGATCGCCTTGGAGAACCAGACGCCGGAGGAGTCAGAGGTCTTGCCGGAGATGAGCATCCGGCTCGATGAGAAGAACCAGGTCGAGCCGGATGTCCTGGTGACGCAGGCGTACGAGATTCTTGACGCGCACCAGACCTGGTACGGCCCTCAGCAGATCCTTCTGGCCGTGGAGGTCGTGTCGCCGGACTCCAGGGCACGTGACCGTGAGGTCAAGCCGCGCAAGTACGCCGGTGCGGGTGTGCCGCATTTCTGGCGGGTGGAGGAGGACCGCGGCCTGCCCGTTGTCTACGTCTACGAACTTGACTGCGCTACGGAGGCTTACAAACTCACCGGCATCTACCACGACAAGCTCCGCCTGACCGTCCCGTTCTCCATCGAGATCGACCTCACCGCGATCAATCGCCGTAGGCCCTGACTCTGGCCTCCTGCGATACCCAGAGGTAGCTTCCGCTTCAGCACCCCCGAGGAGCGGAGCTGCCGATGACGAACCAGCCGCAGACCCCCACCCCGATACCGACCGACCGCCTGCGGTTCACCATGCCCCCGCAGCACGCCTCCCCCCACGACGAGCGCCGCTACCGCAAGGAGCGGCTGGCGGCGGCGCTGCGCCTGTTCGGGCGGTTCGGGTATGAGGAAGGGGTCGCGGGGCACATCACCGTGCGGGACCCGGAATTCACCGACTGCTACTGGGTGAACCCTTTCGGCGTGCCCTTCGGCCATATCACCGTGAGCGATCTGCTCCTCGTCAATCAGGCGGGTCAGGTGGTGGAGGGGCGCTCCCACGTCAACCAGGCGGCCTTTGTCGTTCACTCTTCCGTGCATCAGGCGCGGCCGGACGTCGTGGCCGTCGCGCACAGCCGCTCGGTGCACGGCCGCGCGCTGGCCGCGCTCGGCGAGCCGCTGGAGCCGATCACCCAGGAGGTCTGCGCGTTCTTCGAGGACCACGCGGTCTACGGGGGCACCACGGGCGTCGTCGTGGACGAGGAGGAGGGGCGCGCGATCGCCGCCGCGCTCGGCGGGTACAAGGCCCTCATCCTGCGCAATCGTGGTCTGCTGACGGTCGGGGACTCGGTCGACGCGGCCGCGTGGTGGTTCATCACGATGGAGCGGGCCGCTCAGGTGCAGCTGACCGCGAAGGCGTCGGGCAAGCCGGTGCCCATCGACTACGGCGACGCGATGCGGACGCGCGAGCAACTGGGAAACGATCTTGTGGCGTGGATCAACTATCAACCTCTGTATCTGCAGATCACCCGCGATGAGCCGGACCTGCTGAGCTGACACCCTCCGCGGTGCGGCACAATCCCCTGTCAATACCTGTCAGTTGGGCGGTGCCGCGCGAACCCGCGGTCCCGTACGGAACGAGTGAACGACGGAGCGACCCGCGTGGCGGTGGAGACGGCGGAGAACGCCACGACGGCAGAAGGACAGCACCCCCATGGGCATCCCCACGGCCACACGGGCTGTGAATGCCCTCAGGGGGCCCGTGACGGCCATCGGCGGGCCGTGGCCGCGTTCGTGGCCCTGCGGGAGCGTTTCGCGGCCGGAGAGGGCCTTCCAGCGGCCCTCGTCCACTCGGCAGGGGCGTCCCGGCAGTGGGTCTCGGACGAGCTGTCCCAGGCGGCCCGTTCGGTCGCCGACAGCGGCCGCGCCGAGACCTCGGCATGGCGGTACCGGGTGTGGCGGCGCACCGTGTTCGTGGTGTGGGGCGCGGTCGGGGTGCTGCTGATCGGCCAGTTGGCCACGGCGATCGGCACGGGCTGGTCGGTCGCGCGGACGGCCGGGCTCACCGCCGCCGTGGTCACCGCCGCGCTGCTGACCCTCACCGCCCGGCTGCACCGCGCGGACGGCGGCCCGCTCGCCCCGCTCGTCGGCGAGGACAACCGCCTCTCCACCTCCCGCGCCGTCGCCGCCGCCTGGCTGCTGATCGCGGTCTTCGCGGTGCTGGTGCTCGGCGTCGAGCTGGCCGTGGCCCCCGGCGACCGGCAGCGGCTGACCGACGGGCTGGCCCTGGATCATGCCGCCGGGCTCCTTACAGTCGCCGCGTTGACGTGTGTGACCGCGGTGCTGGCACGGCTCGTCGTGGCGGCCCGGGTGCGGGCGCAGCGGCTGCAGAAGGTGCGGGCCGTGCGCCCGCGCGCCGCCGATCTGCTGACCGACGACGCGGGCCGCGGCAGCTTCGCCGATGTGCAGTACATCGTCGTCCACACCGCGGCCCTCGCCTTCACCGCCGTCCGCCTCGGCCGCGAGCCGTGGCGGCTGCCCGATGTGCCGTGGGGCCTGGCGCTGCTGGCGGTCGTATCGGTGGTGATGTACTTGACCGGGAAGTACGCGGAGGGCGGCCGGCCGACCGTGCTGTCCGTCGTACGGGTCCGCCCCGAGGAGGGCGCCATCGACCGGGACGCCCCGATCCGCACCGGCGACGACATCGAGATCCGCGGCAGCGGCTTCGTCCCGCCGGGCGCCCAGGGCCCGGACCGGCTGGCCAAGTTGGTCGTCCGCATCGGCACGGTGCACGTCCATGTGCCGCTGGTCCCGGTCGCCGGAGGCTTCAGCAGCCCGACGGACACCGCGCTCACGGTGCCGGTCCCGGTGGACGTGGAGCCGGGCCGGGTGGATGTACAGGTCGTGACGGCCTCGGGCGCGGAGACCAACCCCTATCCCATCGATGTTATGGACTGAGTCGTTCCGGCCTGCCGCTCCGTATGGTTTTGTCGAACGCGCAACGAAATAGCGGCGCGACGGGAGAGGCGGGCGGCATGAGACACGCGGATCGTATGGCCGGTTCGGGCACGGCGGGCAGCGGCGGCAGCGTGCACGGCGTGAGCAGCGTGAGCGGCATAGGCGGGCAGCAGCCCGTGGGAGTTCGGGCCACGGCCGCCCGTTACGCGCTGCTGCCACTGCGGATCTTCCTCGGCGTCACCTTCGTCTACGCCGGGATCGACAAACTCACCGACTCGGCCTTCCTGTCCGACTCGGGCACCGGCTCGATCGGCGAGCTGATGCGTCAGGTGCGGGACACCTCGGCCCTGCCGTGGATGGTCGACCAGGCGCTCAAGGACCCCACCGCCTTCGGCTACGCCATGGCCTACGGCGAACTGGCCGTCGGCCTGGGCATCCTGGTGGGCCTCCTCTCCCGCCTGGCCGCCTTCGGCGGCGCGCTGATCTCGCTGAGCCTGTGGCTCACGGTCAGCTGGCAGTCGGACCCCTACTACTACGGCAATGACCTGGCCTATCTGATGGCGTGGCTGCCGCTGGTGCTGGCGGGGGCGCCGTATCTCTCCCTGGACGTCGTCATCTCCAAGCGCCGGCGCAGGCAGGGCTCGCAGCTCTTCACGTAGGGCGCGAGTCTTCACGTAGGACGTGACGCTTTACGCAGGACCTGTAGGGCGCGTGACGCTTCGCGCAGGGCGTGGCCGGGGCCCCGGGCCCCGGCCCGTCAGCCGAGGATGCGGAAGCCGTTCCGGACCTCGTCGAAGATCGGCCGGTAGGTGCCCCAGTCCGCGTCCGGGCCGCTCAGGTAGATCGCGTACTCCTTCTCGCCCTCCTTGCCGAAGCCGAGGTCGATCGCGCGGTACATCCGGACCTCGCCGCGGAACTTGAACTCCCAGATGGCGGCGGGCAAGCCCTGGTACTTCGTCTCCTGCAGCCGCAACCGCTCGTAGATCGGGTACGCCTTCTTGTCCTTGAACCCGACCTCGAGGTCCTCGAAGTGCTGGACCTGGTCACCGGAGGCGAAGTCCAGGACGTTGATCCTCAGACCGACCAGCCCGTTGGGGTCGAGGTAGCGGACCTCCTGGGTGCGGTCGACCGTGTTGCCGTCGGGGTCGGACTGCTCCTGGCGGGACCAGCCGTCGGGGATGGGGAGGGAGAAGCCGAACTTCTTCTCGGTGACGATGTGGTAGCCGGACGGCGGGGTGTACGGCTTGTTCGCGGGGGCCGACGGCTTGTCCGTGGCGGAGGACTGCCCTCCGCCGTTCTTCTGGCCGTTGTCGTGGTCGAAGCCGAACAGATAGACGCCGCCCGCCACGGTCACGACCGCCAGGGAGGCCGCCACGGCCGTCCGCACCGCCTTACGGCTCTTGCGCGCCGGAGCGGGGGCGGGCGGGGGCACCGGCGTGTGCGTCGTCATGGACGGCGTCGACGCGGTGAACGGCGTGGACGTGGGCGGGGTGTGCTGCTGCCCGGGGATGTTTCCGGTGCCCGGCGTGTTCCCCGTGCCCGGGGTGTTCCCCGTGCCCGGGGTGTGGTGCGGAAGCCGTGGGTCCGACGGGTACGGAGTGCTCGGTGTGTGCTGGGCGTTCGGCGCGCTCGGTGTGTGCGGCGGGCTCGGTGTGTGGGCCGTGTGTGAATACGGGGTCGATGTCGTGGGCGGGTTCGGCGAGGCGTTGGATGTGGTGCTCGTGGTCCCGCCCGTGGCCGTGCCGGGCTCCCGTCGCGTCGACAGATTCATGGTCGCGTCGAGCGGCGGCGTCGACAGCGATGTCGTCTCGGCCTCCGCCGCGGGCAGCCGCAGCGCCCGTTCGGTTTCCTCCGCCGAGGGCCGCAGTTCCGGCTCCTTCGCCAGCAGGCGCTCGATCAGCGGACCCAGCGCCCCCGCCTGTTTGGGCGGGTCCAGCGGATCGACGGCGATCGCGTAACCCGTCTCGATCGCCGTGGCCTTGCGGAACGGCGGCCGCCCCTCGACCGCCTGGTAGAGCGTCGCCCCCAGCGCCCAGAGGTCCGACGCGGGGCCGGGTTTGCGGCCCCTGACCCGCTCGGGCGCGATGTAGTCGATGGAGCCGACGACCTCGCCGGTCTTGGTCAGCGTCGAGGTGCCGGTGGCCATCGCGATGCCGAAGTCCGTGAGCACGACCCGGCCTTCGGGGCCGAGCAGCACATTGCCGGGCTTGACGTCCCGGTGCAGCACCCCGGCCGCGTGCGCGGCGCGCAGGGCGGCGATCATGCCGCGGCCGATGCGGGCGGCCTCGTCGGGGGCGACCCGTGCGCCGTTCTTCAGCAGGTCGGCGAGGGTCGTGGAGGGCACGTACTCCATGACGATGCAGGGCAGTCCGTAGTGGTCCACCACGTCATGGACCACGACCACATTGGGGTGGGTGATGCGGGCCGCGCTGCGCGCCTCGCGGCGGGTGCGTTCGTGCAGCGTCGTCAGCTCGTCCTCGGCGAGGTGCGGAGAGACGTAGAGCTGCTTGACCGCCACCTGGCGGCCCAGCAGTTCGTCCTCCGCGCGCCACACCGTGCCCATGCCGCCACGGCCGATCTTCTCGACCAGGCGGTAACGTCCGGCTATCAGGTGGCCTTCGTCCGACACCGCTGTCCCCTCCCACACGTTCGATGCGACACGATAGCCGCCGTGACCCTTGGGGAGATCTCAGGGAAGACCTAGGGGGCATGCCGGATGTCGCGGGTACGGCCCTGTTGTCACCATGGAGGTATGACCGAAGCACCCACCGTGGCGGACGAGGCCGAGACCGCGTCCGGTTCCCGCCTGTCACAGACGCCACTGCGGCGCAGTCGTGACCATAAGGTGATCTCGGGGGTGTGCGGAGGGCTCGGCCGCTACTGCGATCTGGACCCGGTGATCTTCCGGGTGGTGCTGTCGGTGCTGGGCGTCGCGGGCGGTCTCGGCCTGATCGTGTACGGCTTCTGCTGGCTGCTGATCCCGTTCCACGGCGAGGACGAGAACGAGGGGCGCAGGCTGCTCTCGGGGCGGGTCGAGGGCCCGGGGCTGACGGCGGTGCTGGTGGCGCTGGTGGGCTGTGGGCTGTTCCTGTCGATGCTCAACAACGGCGGCGTCATGTACTTCTCGTTCATGCTCGCCCTCGCGGCGGCCGGTGCGGGCTACTGGTCGCACCACCGCCGCCAGGCGGTGAGCGTGGGCGCGGTGGACCCGGCCACGGCCCAGGCGGTCGCCGACGCGCCGCCCGAGACCAAGGCCCCGCCCACGCGCGGCGGCCCCGCTCCGTCCTGGTGGCGCGACCCGATCGTCAAGGACGGTACGACCGGGCCGCTCGGCTTCGCCTCGGGGTCCGGCGCCGGGTCGCGTACCGGCTATCTGTGGGGGCCGGACGACGGCCCGTACGACAAGGCGGAGGCGAAGGCGGAGCGGGCCCGCCGGGTGCGGGACCGGGCGTCGATCGGCGGCTGGGCCTTCCTGGTGGCGGTCGCCGCCGCCGTGGTAGGGGCACGGGCGGGGTGGTCCTCGCAGCCGCTGGGCACCAGCCTCGAGATCGGGTTCGCCTGTGCGCTGGGCGTCTTCGGGCTGGCCCTCGTCATCGGCTCCCGCTGGGGCCGCGCCGGCGGCGGCACGGTGTTCCTCGCGCTCCTTACGAGCGTGCTGCTGGCGGGCGCGGCGGCCCTCCCCGATTCCGTCACCCCCGACTGGGCCCGCCGCACCTGGGCCCCGACCTCCGTGAACTCCCTGCGCGGCGGCTATGAGCTGGGCGGCGGCGTCGCCGAGTTGAAGCTGGACCGCCTGCCCCTGGAAGCGGGCAGCACCGTCTCCAGCCGGGTGGAGATGGGCGCGGGCAAGCTGGCTGTGACGGTCCCGCGCGACGCCCGGGTGAAGCTGGACATCGAGGTTGGGATCGGCGACATCTGGCTTCCGGGCGAGAAGACGAACAACGTCGACATCGGGCCGGGCCGGGAGCGCAGGCTCACCCTGGGCCCGGCGGGCGGCGGCAAGGCCGAGGGGACGGTCTCGCTGAAGCTGGAGCTGGGGCTGGGCACCGTGGAGGTGAAGCGATCATGAGGCGCCATTCGTTCGGTCACTCGTTCGGCCACTCGGCCCCCGATCGGACTCGCCATGCGTTCGAGCCGGGCAAGCTGGTGGCCGGCCTGGTCATCCTGGGCGTGGCCGCCGCGTATGGGATGGACGCGGCCGGAGAGTGGGACGTCCGCCCGGAGATCGTCCTCCCGGCACTCCTGGGCGGCCTGTGCGTGGCGGCCCTGACCTCGGCGCTCACCTACGCCGTCCGCCGCCGGTCGCGGCGTGCGACCCCTGAGGAGGGCCAGGACTGAGGGGGAGGGCTGGGGGCGGGGATTGAGGGGGAGGACTGAGGGCGCCTGCGGGGCGGTGGCCGGGCGCGTGTGTGGGTGTGTGGGGATGTGTGTGGGTGTATGGGGTGTGTGTGGACGTCTTGAGGGGGCTGCGGGGCGGGACCCCGGGGTGGCGGGGTCGGGGACCCGGGGAGGGACCCCGGACGCCGGGTCGGGGAACGATCAGGGGCGACCCTGATGCCCACTGTCGGCCGGACGTGTGACGATCGAGCCATGACCGCCGCCGTACCCCCTACGACCCCCGAGCCACCCCCGCGCAAGCTCTACCGCAGTGCCGAAGGCCGCCTTCTCGGCGGTGTGGCGCGAGGGCTCGCGGGGCATCTCGGGCTGCCGGTCCTGTGGGTGCGGATCGTCTTCGTCGCGTTGTTCATGGCGGAGGGGTTCGGCGCGCTCGTCTACGCGCTCTTCTGGTTCATCGTCCCGCTCGGCGTCGGCGGCGTGGAGACGATGGCCACCCGCCCGCTCACCACCGTGGGCCCCGACGGCCGCCGCCGGATCCTGGCCCGCAGGCCGGAGCGGGGCCAGATCATCGCGCTGGTCGCTCTCTGCGTCGGCATGGGCATCTTCATCCAGGGCTTCCACCTCGGCCGCGCCAACACCTACATCTGGCCGCTCCTCCTCATCGGCGCGGGCGTCGCCCTCTTCTGGCGCCAGGCGGACAACGCGCGCCGCGCCCAGTGGGTCGAGCTCAGCCGCAGCAAGCGGGTCCTGCCCCTGGCCCGTGGCGCCACGGGGGTCGTGCTGGTGGCGGCCGGGGTGTCCGGGATCGTCGTCCTGCAGGGTTCGGCCAAGCACCTGGGGGCCGTGCTGCAGGCGGCCCTGGCCGTTCTCGTCGGCATCGCGCTGCTGGTGGGCCCGTATGTGGTGCGGATGACGCAGGACCTCTCGGAGGAACGGCTGATGCGCATCCGCGCGCAGGAGCGGGCGGAGGTGGCGGCCCACGTCCATGACTCCGTGCTGCACACCCTGACCCTGATCCAGCGGAACGCGGAGGAGCCTCGCGAGGTGGCCCGGCTCGCCCGCGCCCAGGAGCGGGAGCTGCGCGCGTGGCTCTACCGGCCGGAGGGCACGGGCAAGGACGAGGCCGAGGAGCCGGACACCCTCGCGGAGGCGGTGAAGAAGACGGCGGCGGAGGTCGAGGACCACCACGGCGTCCCGATCGAGGTGGTGGTGGTCGGTGACTGCCCGCTGGACGAGAAACTGAGCGCACAGATACAGGCGGCGCGCGAGGCGATGGTCAACGCGGCCAAGTACGGTGGCGACGGCGGGGCCGTCCAGGTCTTCGCCGAGGTCGAGGGGGCGACGGTGTTCATCTCCGTGCGCGACCGCGGCCCCGGCTTCGACGTGGACGCGGTGCCGGAGGACCGGATGGGCGTACGCGAGTCGATCATCGGCCGGATGCAGCGCAACGGCGGCACGGCCCGGCTGAGATCAGCGCCGGACGGGGGCACGGAAGTGGAGCTGGAGATGGAGAGGGCGGCGACGACATGACCGACGCGTATGGCCTGCCGGCCGGTAACCCAGGCGGCGAGGGGGGCCCTGCCGCGCCAGGCGGCCTCCCGGCCTTCGGGGGCAGCACCCCTGTCTTCGGTGGCCCGTCGGCCTTCGGCGGCGGCGCCCCGGCCTTCGGCGGACCGCGTGCAACGGCGGCCCAGGGGGCCCCGGGTGGCGTGCCCATGGCGGGCGGTGTCCCCACGGAGGGTGACGCTTCCGCGGCGGGCGGGTCTCGCGTGTCGGGCGGCTCTCGGGTATCGGGTGGTGCCTCTGCGGCGGGCGGCTCTCGTGTGTCGGGTGGTGCCTCTGCGGCGGGTCGCTCTGGCGTAACTGGCGGCTCCTCCGCGGCCGGTGGCTCTCGGGCGTCGGGTGGCTCCGGTCGCGCCTCCGCGCTTGGCGGCACGGCTGCGGCCGGCGGGACCCCCGCCTCCAGCGACCCGGGCGCGTCGGGCGGCACGGGCGCGTCGGGCGGCCCGGGCAAGGCGGGCGGCCCGGGTGGTTCGGGCATGGCAGGCACGGGCGGCACGAGCGCGTCGGGCAGCACGGGCGGCCTGGGCACGGCAGGCGGCACGGGCGGCCTGGGCGCATCAGGTCCGGCCGGTGGCGTTCCCGCGCCAGGTCCGGCCGGGGCCGGGGGCGCCGGGGCCGACGATGCCGCCGTGCCGCGCCGCGTGCGCGTCGTGCTCGTTGACGACCACCGCATGTTCCGTACCGGAGTGCAGGCCGAGATCGGGGAGACGGCCCGGACCGGCGTCGAGGTGGTCGGCGAGGCCGCCGACGTCGACCAGGCCGTGACCGTGATCACCGCGACCCGTCCCGAGGTCGTGCTGCTCGACGTCCACCTCCCCGGCGGGGGCGGCGTCGAGGTGCTGCGCCGCAGCGCCTCGCTGATGGCCGATCAGGAGCGCCCGGTGCGCTTCCTCGCGCTCTCCGTCTCGGACGCCGCCGAGGACGTCATCGGGGTCATCCGCGGCGGCGCCCGCGGCTATGTGACCAAGACCATCACCGGCACCGACCTCGTCGACGCGATCTTCCGGGTCTCCGAGGGTGACGCGGTCTTCTCGCCGCGCCTCGCCGGTTTCGTCCTCGACGCCTTCGCCTCCACCGACGCCCCGCCCGTGGACGAGGACCTGGACCGGCTCACCCAGCGCGAGCGCGAGGTGCTGCGCCTCATCGCGCGCGGTTACGCCTACAAGGAGATCGCCAAGCAGCTGTTCATCTCGGTGAAGACGGTCGAGAGCCATGTCTCGGCGGTGCTGCGCAAGCTCCAGCTCTCCAACCGCCATGAGCTGACCCGCTGGGCGACGGCCCGCCGCCTGGTCTGAGCTGGAAACGGGGCGGACCGCGGCCGCTCAGCCCGGCATCTCCATGCGCTGCGTGCCGATCATCGACAGCAGCCGCAGGGCCCCCTCGGACGGGCTACGCGCCGTGACCGATGGGCCTCACCCGAGGCCGAACTCCGGCTCGACCCCCGTCAGGTCGCGGCTCGCCGACCACAGGCGGGCCGCGACCTCCGCATCCGCCAGATGACCTCGGACGGGCCGGCGGCGGGGGGTGCCGCGGAGGCCGAAGACCCTCGGGGCCCACAGTTCGCCGCCGCTGACGGACGGGTCGAGAACCGCCCGTACGGCGCTCCAGGCGGCCGCCTCCTTGCCCTGGACGAGGATTCCGGCGGGCAGCCCGCGCAGCCGTTCGCCGGTCGTGGGGGTGTGGAGGGGCGGGCGGGACGGGGTGAGGGAGTCGAGCGCGCCACCGGGGTGGGTGACCACGCTCCGCACCGTGCTGCCGGCCGTCCTCAGCCGGCGGTCGAGTTCGAAGCCGAAGAGCATCTGGGCCAGTTTCGACCGTCCATAGGTGCGGTCCGGCCGGTAGTCCCGGGTGCTCTCGAGGTCGTCCAGGTCCAGCCGCTCGGACGTGGCCGCGAAGCTGCCCGTGGTGACGACCCGGCCCTCGGGGGCGGCCGCCAGCAGCGGTGCCAGCCAGTGGGTCAGCGCGAAGTGCCCGAGGTGGTTGATCCCGAACATCGCCTCATGGCCGTCCCCGGTCTCACGGCGGGGCGGCTGGTCGAACTTCACCCCGGCGTTGTGGACGACCGCGTCCAGCCGGTCCGTCCGCAGGGCTTCCGCGGAGGCTTTCAACGAGGCGAGGTCGGCGAGGTCCAGCCGGATATGCCGCACCCGGGCTTCGGGGACCCGGGAGCGGATCGAGGCCGTGGCGGCGTCCGCCTTGTCCGCGTCCCGGCTGCCGAGGACGACGGTGGCTCCCGTACCAGCGAGCTGTTCGGCGACGAAGTACCCGATCCCCGCGTTGCCTCCGGTCACCAGAAAGGTCTTACCGTCGGCGCGCGGCAGCCGATGGACGTCCCATGGCGCGGTTGAGGCTTCGGACGAGTCGGTGGAAGGCATGGGGGCTCCTGGCGTTCGTGAGGGCGGACCGGTGACCGAATGTGGCTGACGCGGCCACATGTCAGCCTTACGGTTGCGACCGACGCCCCACCGACAGAGCGCCGTCATCCGGTGGCGCCCGCCGACAGACCCCCGTCAGCCGCCGTCCCCTCGCCGACAAGTCCCCGTCACCCACCGGCCCCGCGGGACCGGCCCGGGACACCTACGCCGGGCGGGCCGCTCCCGCGAAGGGCATGTCGGCGACGGAGGCCACCCGGACGGGGGCGCCCGGGCGCGGGGCGTGGATGATGCGGCCGTCGCCGACGTAGAGGCCCACATGGCTGACGCCGGAGTAGAAGAAGACCAGGTCGCCGGGGGCCAGTTGGTCGCGGGTGACGCGCCGGCCGGCGTTGATCTGGGTGTAGGTGGTGCGGGGCAGGGCGACCCCGGCGGCGCGCCAGGCGGCCTGTGTGAGCCCGGAGCAGTCGTAGCCGTGGGGGCCGGTGGCGCCCCAGACGTACGGCTTGCCGAGGGCCGCGTAGGCGTAGGAGACGGCGCGGGCGGCGCGGCCCGCGGTGGGGGAGGCGGTGCCGTCGGCACCGGCCTTGTCGCCGTCCTGGGCCGCCAGCAGGCGCTGTCGCTGCTCGAGGGTCAGCCGGTCGAGGAGGCGATCGGCGGCGGCGAGCCTTTGCTGGACGGTCCGCTTGTGGTGGGCGGCCGCCGTCTGGGAGGCGCGCAGAGCGGCGAGGCGGTCGGCCGCCTCGCCGCGGACCTGGCGTAATTTCCGCTCCTGACGGCCGACGGAGGCGATCAGGACGGCCTGGCGGTTGCCCGCGCGCTCGGCGAGCGAGGCGCGCTGAAGGTACTGACCGGGGGAGGAGGACAGGGCGAGCTGGAGGGCCGGGGCGATCGTGCCCGAGCGGTACTGGGCTGTGGCGAAGGCGCCGAGGGCGTTGCGCGCGGCGTTGAGCCGGGTGGTGCGGCGGGCGGCCTGGTCGCGCAGCGCGTCCAGCGCCGCACGGGCCTTGTCGGCCTTGTCCTTCGCGCCGTTGTACCTCTCGGTGGCCTCCTCGGCCTGCCGCTGGTACTGATCGACCTTCGCCTTCACCTGCGCGGGGGTGAGGCGGTTCTCGGCGTGCCCGGTGCCGTCGAGGAGGGTGGCGGACGCGGCGCCGGTGAGGGCGAGGAGCGCGGCCGCGCGGGCGGTGCTGCTGGTGAGCGAGCGCTGCTTGGGCTTCCTGTGCGACGCCACTGCGGCGGTTCACCTGGTCTTTCTTGGGCATTCCAGGACATTCCGCTGATCCTGGACCCTCATGGGGAGCGGACGGACAGGCGGCAGTCCGCCGTGAGGCGGGGACCCTCAGTTGACGGGAAGCGGACTGCCGCCTGGAGGAGGAAGTTAGGCCGGAAACCGGGGGTCGTGCGGGGGATTGAACGGGAGTGCACGGATTTCGTCGCTCCCGTGACGGCGGCTGATCGCCCGGCGAGTGGGGTGGTCGGGAGTGTGGGGCTGCCGTGACCGAAGCGTCGATAGGGGCCCACCCGAGTGCCGGGTGATGATATGCGCGCGGTTAGTCTCCGGAGCCATGGACGTACTCATTCACGTGTTCGTCGGCCTGCATATCGTCGGCATCGGCGCGCTGCTCGGCGGCTTCTTCTCGCAGTTGAAGGCGATGGGCGCGGGCGAGGCCCGGATGACCCCGGCGATGCTGCACGGCGCGCTGACCATGCTGGTCACCGGCGCGGCGCTGGTCGGGCTCAATCAGGCCGACGACAACAGTGTCAACAACATCAAGATCGGTGTGAAGCTGGCGCTGCTGATCGTGGTCCTCGGCCTGGTGTATGTGAAGCGCGACGAGGAGAAGGTAGAGTCTGCCGCCTTCGGTGCGGTAGGTGCCTTGACAACGGCAAACATTTTCATCGCCGTGCTGTGGACCTGACGAGCTGATCATCTGAGGTAATCCCGAGACAATTCCGACACCTTTTCGACACGATCCTGAGGCAACCGTTTGCACTCGCGAGCTGTCTGGGTAAAGAGCGAGGCAGTCGAGAGGAGTGGCCATGGGGGCAGTGGGGGCAGTCAGAAGCAGGCATGGTCGGCGCGCGGGCCTCGTGCTGGGGCTGGCGGGGATGACGGTGCCGCTCGCGGTCGCCGTCGCCGGTCCGGCGCAGGCTCAGGCACGGCCGGCCCAGGCACGGCCGCTGGGCAGGTCGGCCGGATCGGTGACACCGGCGACCATGGCCGCGTCGTCGTGCACGACCAGCGTGGGGCCGTATCAGAAGCAGGCCGAGCGGTTCCTGGGCCGCCCCGTGGACGGGCGGCAGTCGCGGGCGGACTGCCTCGCGATCCAGAAGTTCCAGGTCAACCACGGCATCAGCCCGACGATCGGCTACGCGGGCCCGATCACCTCGGGCGTGATGAGCCTGATCAACGCCCAGAAGGCCGCCGGACACAACCCGAACGCGGCGAAGAAGTGCCCGACCAACAAGGGCCGCATCGCCTGCGTCGACCTCACCCGGCAGCTCAGCTGGATCCAGGACGGCTCCCGGCTGGTCTACGGGCCGGTGCCGGTGCGGTCCGGGCGGAACGGCTTCGAGACCCGCACCGGGCTGAAGAAGATCTACTGGCGGAACATCGACCACTGGTCGACGCTCTACAAGGTCGCCATGCCCTACAGCCAGTTCTTCGACGGCGGTCAGGCGTTCCACTCGATTGCCGGGAGCGTATGGTCCCCGCCCGGCTCCCACGGCTGCGTCAACATGCGCACGGGCGAGGCCAAGAAGTACTGGAGCCTGCTGAAGAACGGCGACGACGTGTACGTCTACGGGCGCAAGCCCGGCACGTGAACGGCACATGAGCCGATGACGTGACGATGCCGCTGCCCGGGGCCCAGCCCCGGGCAGCGGCACATCGGGGGCCCGCACGGCCCCCTCGTGTCCTGCGCGGCCCTCGTGTCCTACGCGGGCCGCACGCTCCCGTAGATCGGCATCTCGGTGATCGGCGCCTTCTTCACCACATCGCCCGGCTTCGGCGCGTGGATCATCATCCCGTCGCCGACGTAGAGGCCGACATGGCTGATGTCGTCGTAGAAGAAGACCAGATCGCCCGGCTGGAGTTCGGACGTCGAGACGCGCGTACCGGCCTTCACCTGGTCCCAGGTGGTGCGCGGCAGCGAGATCCCGGCCGTCTTCCAGGCCGCCTGCGTCAGCCCTGAGCAGTCGAAGGAGCTGGGACCGGTCGCGCCCCAGACATACGGCTTGCCGAGCTGCGACTTCGCGAAGGCGATGGCCTGGGCCGCCTTGGAGCTGTTGGCGGGGGCCGAGGGCGCCGTCGAACCGGAGCCGCTGTCTCCGTTCTGCTCCTGCTGCTTCTTGCGCGCGGCCTCCTGGCGCTGCTTCTCGGCGAGCGCGGCCGCCTTACGGCGGGCCTCTTCCGCCTTCTTCTTCTCGATCGCCGCCAGCCGCGCCTTCTCCTTGGCGGTCAGATTCGCCAGCAGCCGCCGGGCCTCGGTCAGCTTGTCCTGGACGGTCTTCTTCTGGGTCTTCAGCTGCTTCTGCGACGCGGTCAGCGAGGCGAGGCTCTCGCCGGCCTTACCGCGCTCCTTGGCGGCGCTCGCCTGCTGCTTCTGGAAGTCGTCGACGGCCTGCTTCTGCCGACCGGTCAGCCGGTCGATCAGATGCGACTGGTCGAAGACGTCCTGCGGATCGTTGGAGAACAGCAGGGTCGCGGCGGAGCGGGCCATTCCGCCGTCGCGGTACTGGGCGGTGGCGTAGGCGCCGAGCGTGCGTCGCGCCTCGTTGAGCTTCTCGGTGCGCTGGGCGACGGAGTCCAGCAGCTTGTCGACCTTGGCCCGCTGCTGATCGGCGCGCTCCTTGGCGGCGTTGTAGCGCTGGGTGGCGCTCTCCGCCTGGTGATAGAGGGTGTCGACCTTCTCCTTGACCTTGTCGATCGACTGGGTGGCCGGCTTGGGGTCGTCGCCCGGCGCGGCGTTGGCCGTCTGGGAGAGGAGGGTGACGGATGCGAGGGCGGCCGTGGTGAACCCGACGGCCGTACGGCGGCCGTGACCGGTGAGCGGGGCCGGTATTCGGCTCCGCGGCTTGCGATGCGACGCCAAGGGAGGCGCTCCTTCCGTGGACCGCCTACCGGGTTAGCTGTCGGGTTCGGGCGGTACGGAAGGTTGCCCTACGGCCGTGTCCGGGCGGCACTTCCGTGCCACGCCGCTTCGGGCCGATTCACCCCGGTGTTGCGTTGTCGGGTCCCCGGCTCCGGGCGCCTTACGGCGGTGCCGGACTCGGCGGAGGCAGCCCGTGCCGACGTGGTTCGCCGACGGATCTTCCGGGCCGCCTGACGCAGGACGGTAGCCAACACGTGGGGCTCCTGTGAAGACTGGTGGCCGTTTTGCCCGAAACCGTTTCGTGATGTTCGGGCATCGGCTGTCAGTGGGGCGGCCTAGACTCGGGGAGCGATGAGCAGCCTCTTTGACGACAGCTTCCTGGCGGACCTCGGGCCTCCTCCGAACCAGGAGCCACCACCGCCGCCCGAGGATTCGGCGCACCCCGGCCCCGATGGTGCCGAGGACGTGCCGCATCACCTCTTCAGCGGCGGCTTCGACGCGCCCGTGCCCCGGGAGGCCCACTACCGGGACGGTGCCGCGCGGCCCGTCGTGGACCCGTCCGCCCTGCTCGAGGGGTTGAACGAGCAGCAGAGAGCCGCCGTTGAGCACACCGGCTCGCCGCTGCTGATCGTCGCGGGCGCCGGCTCCGGAAAGACCCGGGTGCTCACCCACCGCATCGCCTATCTGCTCGGCGCCCGCGGCACGCACCCCGGCCAGATCCTCGCCATCACCTTCACCAACAAGGCGGCGGGCGAGATGAAGGAGCGGGTGGAGGAGCTCGTCGGCCCGCGGGCGAACGCCATGTGGGTCTCCACCTTCCACAGCGCCTGCGTCCGCATCCTGCGCCGCGAGTCGAAGAGGCTCGGCTTCACCTCGTCGTTCTCGATCTACGACGCCGCCGACTCCAAGCGGCTGATGTCGCTGGTCTGCCGGGATCTGGATCTCGACCCCAAGCGGTTCCCGCCGAAGTCCTTCAGCGCCAAGATCTCCAACCTGAAGAACGAGCTGATCGACGAGGAGACCTTCGCCGGACAGGCCACGGACGGTTTTGAGAAGACGCTCGCCGAGGCGTACGCGATGTACCAGGCGAGGCTGCGCGAGGCCAACGCACTGGACTTCGACGACATCATCATGACCACGGTCAATCTGCTCCAGGCGTTCCCGGACGTGGCCGAGCACTACCGCCGCCGCTTCCGGCACGTCCTGGTGGACGAGTACCAGGACACCAACCACGCGCAGTACACCCTCGTGCGCGAGCTGGTGGGCACGGACACCGAGGAGACCACGGCAGCCGAGCTGTGCGTGGTGGGCGACGCCGACCAGTCGATCTACGCCTTCCGGGGCGCCACGATCCGCAACATCCTCCAGTTCGAAGAGGACTACCCCACCGCGCGGACGATCCTCCTCGAGCAGAACTACCGCTCCACCCAGACCATCCTGAGCGCGGCCAACGCGGTCATCGAGCGCAATGAGAACCGCCGCCCGAAGAACCTGTGGACCGAGGCCGGCGCCGGGACCGAGATCACCGGCTATGTGGCCGACACCGAGCACGACGAGGCCCAGTTCGTCGCCGACGAGATCGACCGGCTCACGGACGCGGGCGACGCCAAGGCCGGTGACGTGGCGGTCTTCTACCGGACCAACGCCCAGTCCCGTGTCTTCGAAGAGATCTTCATCCGGGTCGGGCTGCCGTACAAGGTCGTCGGCGGCGTGCGCTTCTACGAGCGCAAGGAGGTGCGGGACGTCCTCGCCTATCTGCGGGTGCTGGCCAACCCCGAGGACTCCGTCCCGCTCCGCCGGATTCTGAACGTGCCCAAGCGCGGCATCGGGGAGCGCGCGGAGGCCATGATCGACGCGCTGGCGCTGCGCGAGAAGATCACCTTCCCGCAGGCGCTGCGCCGGGTCGACGACGCGTACGGCATGGCGGCCCGCTCGGCCAACGCCGTCAAGCGGTTCAACACGCTCATGGAGGAGCTGCACACCATCGTGGAGTCCGGGGCGGGCCCGGCGACCGTCCTGGAGGCGGTGCTGGAGCGCACCGGCTATCTGGCCGAGCTCCAGGCGTCCACCGATCCGCAGGACGAGACCCGGATCGAGAACCTGCAGGAGCTCGCCGCCGTGGCCCTGGAGTTCGAGCAGGACCGCGGCGAGGAGAACTCCGGCACCCTCGCGGACTTCCTGGAGCAGGTCGCGCTCGTCGCCGACTCCGACCAGATCCCCGACGAGGACACCGACGGCTCCGGCGTGATCACGCTGATGACGCTGCACACGGCGAAGGGCCTGGAGTTCCCGGTCGTCTTCCTCAGCGGCATGGAGGACGGCGTCTTCCCGCATATGCGGGCGCTCGGCCAGACCAAGGAGCTGGAGGAGGAGCGGCGGCTGGCCTATGTGGGGATCACCCGGGCCCGCGAGCGGCTCTATCTGACCCGCTCGACGATGCGCAGCGCATGGGGCCAGCCCGCGTACAACCCGCCGTCCCGCTTCCTGGAGGAGATCCCGGACCAGTATGTGCGGTGGCGGCGCACCGGGCCCGCCACCCCGTCGGCGTCCATGGGCAGCATCGCCTCGACCCCGCCGTCGGGGCTGTCGTCCGGTCTGTCGTCGTCGCGTTCGCGCGCCGGGGGCAGCGGGTTCGCGACCCGGCGGGCCAAGGAGCGTCCGGTGGTCGCGCTGGCCATCGGCGACCGGGTCACCCATGACTCGTTCGGGCTCGGCACGGTGGTGGCGGTGAAGGGCAGCGGGGACAACGCGGAGGCGACCATCGACTTCGGCGAGGAGAAGCCGAAGCGGCTGCTGCTGCGGTACGCACCGGTGGAGAAGCTGTAGATGTGGCTGTGGCGGCCGAAGTGCTGAGGCTGTAGCGCGCCGGGGGCGCGCTACAGCGAGCGGTCAGAGTCCGGGGCCCGGGCCGGTCAGGTCGGGTCGAGGCCCTGGCCGCGCAGCCAGGGCAGCGGGTCGATGGCCGAGCCACCGCCGGGGTGGACCTCGAAGTGCAGATGCGGGCCGGTGGAGTTACCGGAGTTCCCGGAGTACGCGATGGTCTCCCCGGCCTTGACGGTCCCGGAGCGGATCTTGGCGCTGCTGAGGTGGCAGTACCAGGTCTCCGTGCCGTCCGGGCTGGTCAGGACGACCATGTTGCCGTAGGCGTCGTTCCACTGCGTCGTCACGGTGCCGTCGGTGGCGGCCATCACGGGCGTGCCGTAGCTCACCGGGAAGTCGATGCCGGTGTGCACGGACATCCAGTTGATACCGGCCTGCCCGAACATGGCGCTGAGGCCGTGCTGGGCGACGGGCAGCGCGAACTTCGGGCGCAGCGCCTCCTTGCGCGCCGCCTCGGCGGCCTTCCGCTTCTTCTCGGCGGCCTGGCGCGCCTGGAGGTCGATCCGCTCCTGGGTGCGGCTGGCGCGGTCGCGGAAGTCGTCGGCGCCCTCCCGGACCCCGGCGAGCTGGGAGTCCAGCTTGCTGTTGGCCACGGAGGGCTTCACGGGGGCCGCCGCGGTGTCGGGGGCGGCCTGAGTGGTGGACTCGTCCTTCTTGTCGCTTCCCACACCGCTGACCGAGGCGGCGGCCACGGCGGTGACGCCCAGGGCGCAGACGGAGGGGACGGCGACGGTGAGGAGCGCGGAGCGCTTGGGGCGGGGCGAGGGGGTACGGCGGCGACCGCGGCTCGCCTCCCGGCGGGGGGAGGGGGCGGATTCCCGCACGGCCGCCGCCTCGGGTTCAGGTTCCGCTTCGGGGGCCGGGTCGTACGACTGGTCGGACTCGTGGACCGGGTCGAAGACGGCGGTGTGCTCGAAGGCGCCGGTCTGCTCGGCGACGGCGGCCTGCTCGAACGCGGCCGTCTCGTCGAACGCGGCCGTCTGCTCAAAGGTGTTGGGCTCGAAGGCGTTCGGCTGCTCGAAGGCGCCGGCGTGCTCGAAGGCGTTCGCCTCGAACACGGCCGTCTGCTCGAAGCTGTTCGGCTCGTGCTCGGGTTGGTGCTGGTGCTGGTCGAACCCTGTCTGGTCGAGCCCGGAGTGGTGGTCGAGCCCCTGCTGGTCGAAGCCCGAGTGGTCGAGCCCCGGCTGGGCCGGCCCCGAGTGGTCGTAGTGCTGCGCCTCGTCCACGGTCCCGTAGGCGGAGGTGTCCCAGAACTGGGTCTGGCCGGTGTCCACGCCCGAGGTGTACGCCTCGGCCTCGTACCCCGCGCCCTGGTCCCACTGACCCGGCATCTCGGTGTGGCCGGTGGCGCCCGTGTCCCAGGCGCCGATGTCCCACTGGGCGCCGGTTTCGGCGTCCTGCTGGGCGGGGATGCCGGTCGGCAGGTGATAGCCGGCGGCGGCCCACATCGCGGTGGTGTCGTAGGAGCCGGAGTCGTAATGAGTCGTGTCGTACTGCGCCGCGTTGTAGTGGCTCGTGTCGTACGACCCGGTCTGATGCTGGTCGGCCGTGGCCCACTGCGAGGCGTCGTACTGACCGCTGTGGGCGCCCTGCCCGTCGTCGTACGCGCCCGGGAGCGTGCCGAAGAGCGGGTCGCCGTCACCGTAGGCCGTGGCCAGGTGGGCGAAGCTGCCGGTGGAATAGCCGTCGTACCCGGCGTAGCCGTGCGCTGTGTCCTGTCGCTGACCGTAAGCCTCGTCGTACGGATACGAGGCGTCAGGAGCGGGGACGGTCGGAGGGGCCCCCGACGGGTGACGGTCGTTCACCACCAACTTCTCTTTCGCCTCGGCTGCAGGAGAATTAGCGGCGACTGTACCCGGCGGTACGCGGCAGCGACAATCTTCCGTGAGTTTTGAGCACCACGGCAAAGGGCATTTGGCCGTCTTTCGGCTGACTGTACGCAGTTCCTTGGCCGGGTGTTCGATTGGCGTTCGGCAATTTCGGGCCTGCTGAACTACCGGGAGAGGACCTTGTGCCGCCGTGCGGCAGTCCCTCGTCCCCTCGTCTCACGCCACCGAGACCGCGCCCGAGGCGTCCGTCGGCGCCTCGTCGGCGGCATCCAGGGCCTCGCGGATCCGTACGGCCACGGAGGAATGCACCGCCAGGGCGAGATGTCCGATTCCGTTGACGCGGATGTTCTGGGAGATCACATCCGGATGGTCTATCCGGGCCGTCTCCGCCGGGATCATCAACTGATCCACATCGCTCCAGAAAGCGATGAAACGCGTACGGCAATCAGGGGCAGGTTGCCGCAACTCCGTTATCACCTCGGAGTCCGGGCACATCTGGCGCACGAGTGGATGTGCGGACAACAAGGGCGCGATACGGGTGCCGCTGTGCGGAGTTCCGAGCGTCACCAGGGTGTGGACACGGGCGTCCCCGCCAAGACGCTGGACGTAGTAACGGGCGATCAGACCGCCCAGGCTGTGCCCGATGACGTCCACCTGACCATGGCCGGTGCGGGCGCAGACCTCCTCGACATGACGGCCGAGCAGCGTGGCGGCGGTGCGCAGATCGCAGAGCAGTGGCGAGTAGTTGAGCGCCTCGATGTGCAGCCGGCCGTGGCGGCCGAGCGAGCGGCGCAGCGGTACGAAGACGGACCGGTTGTCGATGAAGCCGTGGAGGAGCAGGACGGGCCGGTGGGCCCGGCCGTCCGTGGGCAGGCGCGCCGCCGCGCCGGGCGGCGGCGGAGCGGGCGGGCGCTCCTGGCGCAGCCCGGTCGGATAGAGCAGCAGATGCCCGGCGAGCAGTGCCAGGTCGAGGGCGATGGCCCGGAGCTGTTGGATCTGTACGAGGCCCATGGCGGCCGACCTCCCGCAATGCGGCGCACAGGAGGCGGCTGGAGGCTCCCCCCGTATGCCCTCATGGGCAGCCGGTCGCTTCGGGCGTGGTCATGAGCCCCGGTCATGAGCCCCGGTCATGAGCCCGGGGCAGGGCGCCGGTCAGGGCGCTTGGTCAGGGCGACTTCGGCCGTGCGGTGGCCCGATGTCCTCCGGCACCGCATGGGGAAGGCGCGCTGTGACCGCATGACGCAGGACCGCCCGTCGCACCGCGGCGCCATGCGGCTCTCGACGGCGCTGCGCGGTGCGACGGTCCCCGCTGCGGCTCCCCTGGTGTGGCCGGCCCGAAGCGTATGCGGCGTCCGCGCGGTGGATGCGCGGCGTGCGCGGATGCGGATGCGGGTACGGCCTTCAGTGAACGTGTCCCACGTGTGATTTCCCCCTCGCGGCGCGCCGCGAAACTGCCCGGTAGGGGATGCTGGAGATAACGTTCGTTCACGTCGATGCGGGCGATGGCTCGAAGGGCTTGAAGAGCTTGGAGGCTGCGATGGGTGTGACCGGTCCGATCCGTGTGGTGGTGGCCAAGCCGGGACTGGACGGCCATGACCGCGGGGCGAAGGTGATCGCGCGGGCACTGCGCGACGCGGGCATGGAGGTCATCTACACCGGACTCCACCAGACGCCCGAGCAGATCGTCGACACCGCGATCCAGGAGGACGCCGACGCCATCGGGCTGTCCATCCTGTCCGGTGCCCATATGACCCTGTTCGCCAAGGTGCTGGAGCTGCTGCGGGAGCGCGAGGCGGAGGACATCAAGGTCTTCGGCGGCGGGATCATCCCCGAGGCGGATATCCGCCCGCTCAAGGAGCAGGGCGTCGCGGAGATCTTCACCCCGGGCGCGACGACGACGTCCATCGTGGAGTGGGTGCGCGAAAACGTCCGCCCGGTAGCCGCCTGACCTGCCGGTTCGGCGTGGGGCGGGCGTGGGGCGTACGGCGCCGGGTTGTACGGGGCCGGGCCGTGCGGCGCTGGGTCCTGCGGCGCTGGGCCGTTCCGCGTCGGTCGTACGGCGCCACGTTGTGCCCGGGTGACGCCTGGCCCCGTGGGGGTGGACGTCCGTCTATCGGCCCGCAGCCCGCAGCCCGCAGCCCGCAGCCCGCAGCCCGCAGCCCGCAGCCCGATGCCTGGGCCGGCCTCCGTGCCTGACGCCCGGGCCCGAGTCCGAGGTTGATGCCCGGGCTTGCCCCAGAGGCTGACGCCGGAACCCGACCGGGCCCGGAACCCGACCGGGCCCGGAGTTCGACCGGCGCAGCCCCACCCTCGGAGGCAGGACCGGATCCCGGGGCCCGACTGGGTCCGGAGTACGACCGGTCCGGAGCCGATAGGAGGCGCCGGAACCCGACTGGATCCCCGGACACGGCTGGATCCCGGAGCACCTCCGGCCCTGGCGCGCACGCGGGCCGCGGAGCATTACCGGCTCGGGCACGGCAGAGGCCCCGAGCACGACCGGAGGCCCCCGAGCACCCCCGGCCCAGGCGCGCACGCGGGCCGCGGAGCCATTACCGGCTTGGGCACGGCGGGGGCCCGGAGCACGGCCGGAGGCCAGGGCATCCGCGGGCCCTCGGGCCCGCTTCGCCGATCACGCTGGTTCGAGCTCGGCTTGCATGGCCGCCCTCAGCCGGAGCGTGCCCACCAGCCGCTGGAACGCCTCCGCCCAATAGCCCCCGGCTCCCGGCGCCGCCCCCTCCGACTCGTCCGGTATCGCCGTCAGCACCTCGAGCCGATCCGCCTGCGCCGGGTCCAGACAGCGCTCGGCCAGGCCCATGACCCCGCTGAAGCTCCAGGGGTAGCTGCCCGCGTCCCGTGCGATGTCCAGCGCGTCGACGACGGCCCGGCCCAGCGGCTCGGCCCAGGGCACCGTGCACACCCCGAGCAGCCGGAAGGCGTCGGACAGGCCGTGGGACGCGATGAACTCGGCCACCCACTCCGCCCGCTCCCGGGCGGGCAGCGCGGACAGCAGCTTCGCCGGGTCCCGCCAGGCGGCGGGGGCCGCCTCCCCGGCGGTGACCGGCGCCACCGCCGGGGTGCCGAGCAGCGCGCGGCACCACTCCGCGCTGCGCTGCCGCACCGCGGCCCGGCACCAGGCCGCGTGCAGATCCGCCTGCCAGCCGTCCGCTACGGGCAGCGCCACGATCTCGGCGACGCCGCGTCCGCCGAACCACGCGCTCCAGCGGTCCAGCGGGGTCGCCTCCACCAACTGGCCCAGCCACCACGACCGTTCCCCCCGGCCGGAGGGTGGCTTGGGCGCTATGCCGTCGCGCTGCATTCCGCTGTCGCACTCGTCCGGCGGCCGGACGGTTATCCATTCGGCGGCGGTCGGCTTGTCAGCGGTCAGCTTGCCGGTGGCCGCCTCACCACCGGTCAGCTCACCGCCGGTCACCTCGTCGGTGGTCAGCGAGACGCAGCCCCGCGACCGCTCGGCCATGCGCGCGGCGAGCGCGGAGCCGGGGAGCGCGGAGAGCAGCTCGGCTGCGGTCGCCCGGACGTTCCGGCTGCGGTCGGACAGCGCCTGTTCGAGGAACGGCTCATCGGACGGGGAGAGATCGTCGCGCAGCGAGTCCAGGAACATCAGCCGGTCCTCGGCCCGCTCGGTCGACCAGGTGCCGCTGAGCAGGGCCAGCCCCGCCGCCGGGTCGCGGTGGCGCGCCGCCGCCAGCAGCGACACCCGCTCGGCGAACAACCCCTCCTCCCACAGCCGCTGTTCATCGTCCGGGCCGGTGGCCGTCCCGGACGGCTCCGGGAGCGCTGTGGGAGCCCGGCCCGCCGTGCCCCGCAGCGCGAACTTCCAGTCCGGGTTGAGCCGGGCCAGCCACAGCGCGCGCGGCCCGCCGAGCGTCAGTGCCTCGGGCCGCAGATCGGTACGGGCACGCGCCGCGTCGAGAAGGGCCGGGAGCAGCGCGTCGGGCACGCGATAGCCGTGGTGATTGGCCAGGGCGAGCCACTGCGGCAGCAGCTCGGCGAGGTCGGGAGCGGAGCGCGGACCGCCGCGCCCCGGCGCCGAGCGGTCGGCGAGCAGCATCGCCAGCCTGCTGCGGGCGGCCGTGGGCAGCGCCGGACGCGGATCGTCAGGCGCCCGGCCGGGCCCCGGCCGGGCGGGCGCGGGCCGCAGCCCGGCCCGCCGCCGCACGGTGCTGAGCGCGGCCGCGTCCAGCAGGGCGGACGGCGCGTCCTGCCCGGGGCGTGGCGCGACGGGCGGGGTGCGCCGCTCGGTGCCGAGCAGCGCGGCCGCGACAAGATCGTCCCAGGACGCGGTGGGGGTCGTAGTGGTCAACGGGTGCCTCCCTGCGCTGCCGTGTCGATGAGCGAGACGGGGGTCGGGTCCCAGGCCGTGAGAGGCGAGAAGCCGCGATGGCCGCACTCCCCGAAGACGGTGACCGGGCCACCGCCGGATATGGCCATCAGCTGCCACAGATCGGTGCGCCCCGCACACCACGGATCGACGGGCAGCGCAGAGCCGCTCCGCTCATCCGCAAGCTGCCAGCCGCCGTCCCCCGGGACCGGCACCACATCGGCGAGCACGACCGGCCAGCCGTCCAGCCACGGATCCTCCCCGAGTGCCGCCCCATAGGCCGCGAGCGCGGTGTCGACATCGCACCCCTCGGGGGCCGACGGCGACGTGGGAGCTGGGGCGGGCGGCAACTCCCCGTGCCGGGTGCCGATCGCGGCACGCAGGGGCCGGGCCGCCGGGTAATACGTGAGGTCGGCGTCGAGGACCAGGCCGGTGGGCAGGGCGAGCTCCGGGGACTGGCCGGGGGCGCTGAACGAGAGCAGCAGCGCCATACGGCGCGTGCGCTCGCCCCGCAGCCAGATCCTGCGGGTGGTCAGCCTGCCGTCCATGCCGTCCTGGCGGCCCAGGGCCAGCCAGCGGTCCCGGATCGGCTCCCCGGTCGCCAGCAGCTCGGCCACCGGCGTCGTAAGGCCCACGCGGGTGCGCGTGGTGGCGGCCAGCTTCTCCGGGAGGCGGTCCAGGTGGAGGAAGCCCTGGTTGAGGAGGTGGGCCAGCGCGCACTCCTCCAGCAGCCGGGCGGGCCACCCCGGACCGGACGACGGAATCGCGGCCAGCTCCCGCACCCGCGTCTCGAGACCCGGAGCCTGGGCGTCGACCATCCGCGCGGCCGTCTCGTCCCATGCCCCGTACCCCGCGCGGTCGGCGGCGGCCAGACCGTCGCGGAGCAGATCGGCGAGCCGCCGCTCCAACTCCGTGGCCCCCGCGGCGATGCGCTGGGCCCGCCGCTCGGCGCGGCGGCGGGCCGCCTCCGGATCGGCCGCGCCTCCGCTCTCCCCTCTCCCCGCGCCGTCTCCCGTCTCGCCGCCGCGGCCCGGGCCCCCATCCCGGGCCGCGGCGGCGAGCTTCTCGGCCCGCTCCCGCCGGTCGCCGAGCCACTGCTCGGCCCACTCCGGCGGCTCCCCGCCCCCGGGCACGCCCCCCTCGCCGGACGTCCACAGCAGCAGCAGGCCCAGCGCGTGCTTGCACGGGAACTTCCGGCTCGGACAACTGCACCGATAACCGGGCCCGTTCAGATCGACAACCGTCTGGTACGGCTTGCTGCCGCTGCCCGCGCACAGCCCCCACACCGCCTGGCCGTACGCGCCCGCGCCCGACCACTTGCCGGCCGCGGCGAGCTTGCCGCCCGCCGTGCGTGACGTGGCGTCAGGAGCCAGGGCCAGCACCTGCTCCGCCGTCCAGCGTTCCCCCTGCGGATTCATGTCTGCGACGGTACGGGCACCCACTGACAATTGCCCTGAGCTGGGCGTTCGTTGACCGGGGCCGGGTTGTCAGTGGGGTGGTGCAGGGTGGTTCACACGTCCGGAAACGGAACGAGGAAACAAGTCGTGGGGGAGCTGTGACCGTCACTGTGCCCGGAACCGAATCCACCGACACCAGCGCAGCGGCAGGGCCCACCGAGGCCGCCGGAGCCGCGGAAGCGCTGCGTCCACACGCGGAGGACGCCTTCGCCGACGAGCTGAGCGCGCTCGCCGCCGCCGACGACCGTCCGCGTCCCGCGCGGTGGCGGCTGTCGCCGTGGGCGGTCGCCACCTATCTGCTCGGCGGCACGCTGCCCGACGGCACCGTGATCACACCCAAGTACGTGGGCCCGCGCCGCATCGTCGAGGTTGCCGTCACCACCCTCGCGACCGACCGCGCCCTGCTGTTGCTCGGCGTGCCCGGCACCGCCAAGACGTGGGTCTCGGAGCATCTGGCGGCCGCGGTCAGCGGCGACTCGACCCTGCTGGTCCAGGGCACCGCCGGGACGCCCGAGGAGGCCATCCGGTACGGGTGGAACTACGCCCAGCTCCTCGCCCATGGCCCGAGCCGCGACGCGCTCGTGCCGAGCCCGGTGATGCGCGCGATGACGGAGGGCATGACCGCGCGCGTGGAGGAGCTGACGCGCATCCCGGCCGATGTGCAGGACACGCTGATCACCATCCTGTCCGAGAAGACGCTGCCGATCCCGGAGTTGGGGGAGGAGGCCCAGGCGGTCCGCGGATTCAACCTGATCGCGACCGCCAACGACCGCGACCGCGGGGTCAACGAACTCTCCAGCGCCCTGCGCCGCCGCTTCAACACGGTCGTGCTGCCGCTGCCCGCGACCCCGGAGGACGAGGTCGACATCGTCTCCCGCCGCGTCGCCCAGATCGGCCGCTCGCTGGAGCTCCCGGAGCTTCCGGAGGGCGTCGAGGAGATCCGCCGGGTGGTCACGGTCTTCCGCGAGCTGCGCGAGGGAGTCACCGGCGATGGCCGTACGAAGCTGAAGTCGCCCTCGGGCACGCTGTCGACGGCCGAGGCCATCTCCGTGGTCACGGGCGGCCTCGCCCTCGCCGCCCACTTCGGCGACGGCGTGCTGAGGGCGGGCGATGTGGCCGCGGGCATCCTGGGCGCGGTCGTCCGCGACCCGGCGGCCGACCGCGTCATCTGGCAGGAGTACCTGGAGACCGTGGTCCGCGAGCGCGACGGCTGGAAGGACTTCTACCGCTCGTGCCGAGAGGTGACCGCGTGACGGGCGCCCCGCGGGCGCGGGCCGCCGGCCCGCTGCTGCTGGGCGTGCGCCATCACGGGCCCGGGTCGGCGCGGGCGGTGCGGGCGGCGCTGGAGGCGTGCGCACCGCGCGTGGTGCTGATCGAGGGGCCGCCGGAGGCGGACGCGATCGTGGGGCTCGCCGCCGAGAAGGACATGCGTCCGCCCGTCGCGCTGCTCGCCCATGCCGCGGACGACCCGGGGCGCGCCGGATTCTGGCCGCTGGCCGGGTTCTCCCCGGAGTGGGCGGCCATCCAGTGGGCGCTGGCCCACGAGGTCCCCGTACGGTTCATCGACCTCCCGGCGGCCAACTCGCTGGCCATGTCGGCGAAGCAGACCCCGGCGGGCGCGCCCGCTCCGGCGGGGCCGCCCGCCCCGGCGGCCACGCCCGACCCGGCCGGTTCGCCCACTCCGGCCGGTCCGTCCACACCGGCCGCTCCGGGCGATCCGGGCGATCCGGTGGACCCGGGCGGCCAGATCGCTCCGGGCGGCGTCGGCTCCGCCGAGCGGCTGCGCGTCGATCCGCTGTCCGTCCTCGCCGAGGCGGCCGGATACGACGACCCGGAGCGCTGGTGGGAGGACGTCATCGAGCACCGCGGCACCGGTGGCGTGGAGGCGTTCGCGGCCGTGGCGGAGGCCATGGAGGCGCTGCGCGCCGAGTACGGGCACGGCGGGCACGAGGACGACGCCGTGCGCGAGGCCCATATGCGGCTGCGGCTGCGCGATGCGCGGCGGGAGTTCGGGGACGAGGTCGCCGTCGTCTGCGGGGCCTGGCACGTACCGGCGCTGGGGGAGCGGACCACCGCGACCGCCGACCGGAAGCTCCTCAAGGCGCTGCCCAAGGTCAAGGCCGAGATCAGCTGGGTGCCCTGGACACACCGGCGGCTGGCCCGGCACAGCGGATACGGGGCGGGTATCACCTCGCCGGGCTGGTACGACCATCTCTTCCACGCCCCGGACCGGCCCGTTGAGCGCTGGCTCACCAAGGTCGCCGGGCTGCTCCGGGACGAGGACTTCGCGGTGTCCTCGGCCCATGTCATCGAGGCCGTAAGGCTCGCCGAAACGCTGGCCGCGATGCGCGGACGTCCGCTCGCCGGGCTCGCCGAGACCCTCGACGCCGTAAGGGCGGTGATGTGCGAGGGCTCCGATGTGCCGATGGCGCTGGTGTGGGACCGGCTGGTGGTCGGCGACGTCCTGGGCGAAGTGCCCGAGTCGGCTCCGGCGGCGCCGCTCCAGCGCGACCTGACGCGCACCCAGCGCTCGCTGCGGCTCAAGCCCGAGGCGCTGGAACGGGAGCTGGAGCTGGACCTGCGCAAGGAGACCGACGCCGGGCGCAGCCGCCTGCTGCACCGGCTGCGGCTGCTCGGAGTCGACTGGGGCAGCCCGGCCGTCTCCCGAGGCAGCACCGGCACCTTCAGGGAGACCTGGCGGCTGCGGTGGGAGCCGGAGCTGTCGGTGCGGGTCGCCGAAGCGGGGGTGTGGGGCACCACGGTGCTGTCGGCGGCCACCGCCAAGGCGGAGACCGAGGCCCGGAGCGCCAAGGGGCTCGCCGAGGTGACCGAGCTGGCCGAGCGCTGTCTGCTCGGCGCGCTCTCCGGGGCCCTTCCCGTCGTGATGCGCTCACTCGCCGACCGGGCCGCGCTCGACGCGGACGTCGGCCATCTCGCCCAGGCCCTGCCCGCTTTGGTGCGCTCGGTGCGCTATGGGGACGTACGGGGCACCGACACCGCCGCGCTCGGCGAGGTCGCGGTGGGGCTGGCCGAGCGCATCCTGGTCGGGCTGCCGCCCGCCTGCGTCGGCCTCGACGCCGACGGCGCCGCCGAGATGCGCGGCCATATGGAGGCCGTGCACCGGGCGATCGGACTGCTGTCGGAGACGAGGGCAGAGCCTGAGACCGGGATAGAGCCTGAGCTGGGGACCGGGCCAGAGCCCGGGACCGGGACACGGCCAGAGCCGGGGCCCGGGGCAGAGCCGGAGACCTGGCCGGCGGCAGAGACGCGGCCGCGGCCGCGGACCCACACGCGCACGGCGGAGGCGCGAGCGGCCGGGGTCGGCGCCGCCGACGGCCTGCGGGGGCGCTGGGCGGCCATGCTGCGCTCCCTCGCCGGGCGGGACGGCACCCCCGCCACCCCCGGGCTGATCCGGGGCCGCGCCGCGCGGCTCCTGCTGGACGATGCCCGGCTCGCCGAGGACGAGGCGGCCCGGCTGATGGGGCTCGCGCTCTCGCCCGGCACCGAGCCGTCCGAAGCGGCCTCCTGGATCGAGGGGTTCATCGGCGGCGGTGCGGGCGGCGGCATGCTGCTCGTCCACGACGAGCGGCTGCTCGGCCTGGTCGACCGCTGGCTGATGTCCGTCCCCGCCGAGGCGTTCACCGACGTCCTGCCCCTGCTGCGGCGCACCTTCTCCGCGTACGACACGGGCGTGCGCCGCACCCTGGGCGAGCTGGTCCGCCGGGGCCCCGCGGCCGAGGGGCACTCCGGCGGTCAAGGCGCCCCCGCCGCACCCGGCTTCGGCCCCGGGTTGGACGCGCACCGCGCGGCGGCCGTCGTCCCGACGGTGCGCCTGCTGCTGGGCCTCGATCCCGCCCTGTACGGCAACGACACCATGGAGGCAGCCCGATGACACACGGTGACGCTCGCGGCGACGCCGACCTTCACGGCGACGCCGACCTTCACGGCGACGCCGACCTTCACGGCGACGCCGACCCTCGTGGCGAGGCCGACCACAACCACGGTCGCGGCCAGGGCGATCAGGAACGGTTGCGGCGCTGGCGGCTGGTGCTCGGCGGCCAGGGCGCCGACGGCACCGGCTGCTCGCTCAGCGGGACCGACGCCGCCATGGACCGCACCCTCGAAGTCCTCTACGGCTCCGGGGGCGGTGACGGCCGCGGCGGCGGTGGCACGGTCGCCGGACGCAGTGGCGGCCCCCAGGGCGCGGCGAGCGGTGCGCGCTCCGGCGGGCTCGGCGGCTCCGCGCCCCAAGTGGCCCGCTGGCTCGGCGACATCCGTACGTACTTCCCCACCTCCGTCGTCCAGGTCATGCAGCGCGACGCCATCGACCGGCTGGGGCTCTCCGCCCTGCTGCTGGAGCCGGAGATGCTGGAGGCCGTTGAAGCGGACGTCCATCTCGTGGGCACCCTGCTGTCCCTCAACAAGGCGATGCCGGAGACGACCAAGAACACCGCTCGGGCCGTCGTCCGTAAGGTCGTCGAGGATCTGGAGAAGCGGCTGGCGACCCGCACCCGCGCCACCCTTACCGGTGCGCTCGACCGCTCCACCCGGATCAGCCGCCCGCGCCACCGGGACATCGACTGGGACCGCACCATCCGGGCCAACCTCAAGAACTACCTGCCCGAGCACCGGACGGTCGTCCCCGAGCGGCTCATCGGATACGGGCGGGCGGCGCGCGGGGTGAAGAAGGATGTGGTGCTGTGCGTCGACCAGTCGGGGTCGATGGCCGCGTCCGTGGTCTACGCCTCGGTATTCGGCGCCGTGCTCGCCTCGATGCGTTCCCTCGCCACCCGGCTGATCGTCTTCGACACCTCCGTGGTCGACCTGACCGACGAGCTCGACGATCCGGTGGACGTCCTCTTCGGCACCCAACTCGGCGGCGGCACCGACATCAACCGCGCGCTGGCCTACTGCCAGTCGAAGATCACCCGGCCCGTCGACACCGTCGTCGTCCTCATCAGCGACCTCTACGAGGGCGGTATACGCGAGGAGATGCTGGGGCGGGTCGCCGCGATGAAGGCGTCCGGGGTGCAGTTCGTGACGCTGCTCGCGCTGTCCGACGAGGGGGCGCCGAGTTACGACCGCGAGCACGCGGCGGCGCTCGCCGCGCTGGGCGCGCCCGCCTTCGCCTGCACCCCCGATCTCTTCCCGGAGGTGATGGCGGCGGCCATCGAACGACGCCAACTGCCTATACCGGACATGGCGATCCATCAGTGATCCGGGGCTTGCGCCGACCCCTGTGGGTCGTGCAAGGATCAACCCCGTCGCCCAGGACGTAAATCCAGCCATCCGGTTGGCGATGTCGTCCTGCTCAGTGCGGCCTCAAAGCCATATCGCCACGCTTATGTGCCCGTCGTACGCCTCGTAGGTACGCCCCGTACTCAGGGAAGGCCCCGCTCGTGTCTGTCGTGTCCGCCATGCCTGTCACCGTGCGCCTGCCGCGCACGGTGGCCGCGCGGCGGGCGCTGCTGGCGGCGCTCTTCCTCGGTGGCTTCCTGGCCCTGGCGTTCCTCTTCGGCGGCAGCGCTCACGCCGCCGAGCGGAGCGAACAGGGCGCCGCTACCGGCGCGTCGGCCGACCGTTCCGCCGTCTCCGGGCTGCTCGACCCCTCGGGCGTCGATCGGGCGCGGCAGCAGGTGGAGCGGCACGCACCGCCCGTGGTGGGGCGTACCACTCACACGGCACAGGACGTCGTACGGGAGACCGTGCGGCCCATCCAGGAGCCGGTCGAGCGGGAAGCACAGAAGATCACCAAGCCGATCGACGATCTGGTCGGCGACGCCACCAGCGGCGAGCTGCCGGTGCGGCTGCCCGACGTCGGCATCGGTGACGCGATCGGCCTGGGCTCCTCTGGCTCCATGGCGGACCACGGCCCGGCCGCCGAGCACCACGCGGCCAAGGCCGAGCCGGTGACGGTGCACAAGGCGGCGCCCGCCGCCGCGGAGCCGATGGGGCCCGTGGCCCACACCCCGGCCGTCACCACGCACCACGACGCGGCCGCCTTCCACGCCGGGCACGGCCCCGTCGTCCGGGCGGCAGCCTCCGGCACCGGTCCGGACGGTGGCGCCCCGGCGCCGCTGCCCCTTCCGCGGTCCCCGCTCGGGGCCACCTCCCAGTGCACCGGCGACAGCGGCGCTTCCCGTGGTGGGAACACCCAGGCCGCTCTTCCGCCGTCCGCCGCGGCGTCGTTCGGGCTGAAGCCCGGCACGGTCCGCGCGGAGAGCTCGGCGCCGACGCGCGAGCGGTTCAACGAAGTCCTCGAATTCCCCGGCTAGGGCAGACCTCACCCCCGTCTGTTGAGACCTGCCGCGCGGGGGCGGGTCAGGTCTGCCCGTCCGACACCCCTCTTGACTTCGAAGGACTTCCTCCACCATGCGCAACAACCTTCGCCGCTCCATCCTCGTAGCCGCTGCCGCCACCGGTATCTGGGCCCTCGGTTCCGCCGCCGCCAACGCCGCCGAGAACCCGGCCGTTCCCGCCACCGACGGTGTCACCAGCACCGTGGACGGCGTCACCAAGACGGTGAACAAGACCCTGCCGACCGACAAGGTGTCCCAGACGGTCGACGGCGTGACCGGTGGCGTGGCCGACACCTCCAAGGTCACCGACACCGCGAAGAAGACCGTGGACGGCGCCGCCTCCACCGTGGACGGCGTCACCGCCCCCGTGCGGGACCGCGTCCCCGGCGCCGCCAACCTGCCGCGGGTCTCGGACGTCACCAAGACCGTCGAGGGCACCACCGACGGCCTTACCGGCGACGCCGCCAAGCCGGACAAGGTCGTCAAGAAGGCCCACAAGGCCGTCAAGGGCCTCGAGAAGACCGTCAAGAAGACCACCGACCTCGACCTGCCCACCGGCGAGGTCCCCGGCGTGGTGCCCAGCCTCCCCGGCCTCGGCTCGCTGCCGACCCTGCCCGACACCTCCACGCTGCCCACCGGCTCGCTGACGGACGTCGAGGGCGTCACGGGCAAGCTGCCCGCCCAGCTCCCCGCCACCCCGAAGCTGCCCGCCGCCCCGGGTTCGGCCAATGACCTGCTCGCCTGCCTCTCCGGCGCCGGCATCCGCCCGGAGGAGCTGACTGGCAAGGTCCAGGGTGTCGTCGGCACCACCAAGCCGGTCGTCGACGGTGTGGCCTCGGACGTGCTGCCGCCCGCCGTGCACCGCATCGTGGTCAAGGTCGTCCCGGTCGCGCAGCGGACCGTCGGTGACACCGGCACGCTGGCCGACGACGCCGTGGCCCGCACCACCCCGTACGTCGGCGTCGTGACCGGCAGCGCCCAGGGCTTCGCACTGGGCACCGTCTCCAACGTGGTTCCGGCCGCCCAGGACACCGTCGACCGCCTGGTGCCGGTCGTGGTGAGCGTGCCGTCCACCGCCGTCCCGTTCGCGCAGGACCTGGCGGGCACCACCGTGCCGTTCGCCCAGGACCTGGCCCTGGGCACGGTCGCGGATGCCCAGACCACCGTGGGGAACGTCAAGGACGGTGCGCTGAGCCTGCTCCCCGCGCTGCCCACCGACCTGACCGACGCGGCCAACATCCCGGCCCTCCCGGTCCTGCCGGCGGACCTGCCGACCGTTCCGGCGGACCTGTCGCAGCTCCCGGCGGAGCTCCCGACCGTTCCGGCGGACCTGCCGCAGCTCCCGGCGGACCTGCCGCAGCTCCCGGCGGAGCTGCCCACCGTTCCGGCCGAGCTCCCGCAGCTCCCGGCCGAGCTCCCGCAGGTTCCGGTGGACCTGCCCGCGGTCCCGGCCCAGCTGCCGACCGTTCCGGGCACGCTCCCGACCGTCTGATCGCCCCGGCGGGCGTACGGCGGTCACGCTATGAAGGCCGGAAAACAGTAAAACCGTAAGGCGAGCGTCATCGACCGGGCAGCCCTCGTTGGGGAGGGGGCTGCCCGGTTGTCGTATAGAGATAGATGGAAACGGTCGCGATCTGTGACTGTAATCACCGCTCCAGTGTGATCTGCGATTTAGGGCCGCACGTCCTGCGGAGATAACCTGCGAGACGGACATGCCGCGTACCCGGCGAACGTGTGCCGCCCTCGTTATAGATCGCGTCCTCACGCTGCCCCCGCGGCACGCCCGCGCAGATAACGACCGCGATATCCATGGAAAAGGGACGGACGCGCGTGGACCTGTTCGAATACCAGGCGAGGGACCTCTTCGCCAAGCACGGTGTACCGGTGCTGGCCGGTGAAGTCATCGACACGCCTGAGGCGGCGCGCGAGGTGGCCGAGCGCTTGGGCGGCCGCGCGGTCGTCAAGGCGCAGGTGAAGGTCGGCGGCCGCGGCAAGGCCGGTGGCGTCAAGCTGGCCTCCGACCCGGCCGACGCCGTGGAGAAGGCAAACCAGATCCTGGGTATGGACATCAAGGGCCACACGGTCCACAAGGTGATGCTGGCCCAGACCGCGGACATCAAGGAGGAGTACTACGTCTCCTTCCTGCTGGACCGCACCAATCGCACCTTCCTCGCCATGGCCTCCGTCGAGGGCGGCGTGGAGATCGAGGTCGTCGCGGAGCAGAACCCCGAGGCGCTCGCCAAGATCCCGGTGGACGCCATCGAGGGCGTGACCCAGGAGAAGGCCGCCGAGATCGTCGCCGCCGCGAAGTTCCCGGCCGAGATCGCGGACCAGGTCGTCGCGGTCCTGCAGAAGCTGTGGGTCGTCTTCATCAAGGAAGACGCCCTGCTCGTCGAGGTCAACCCGCTGGTCAAGACCGACGACGGCAAGATCATCGCGCTGGACGGCAAGGTCTCCCTGGACGAGAACGCCGCCTTCCGTCAGCCGGAGCACGAGGCGCTCGAGGACAAGGCCGCGGCCAACCCCCTCGAGGCGGCCGCGAAGGCCAAGGGCCTCAACTACGTCAAGCTCGACGGCGAGGTCGGCATCATCGGCAACGGCGCGGGTCTGGTCATGTCGACCCTCGACGTCGTCGCCTACGCCGGTGAGAACCACGGCAATGTGAAGCCCGCCAACTTCCTCGACATCGGTGGTGGCGCCTCCGCCGAGGTGATGGCCAACGGTCTCGAGATCATCCTCGGCGACCCGGACGTCAAGTCGGTCTTCGTCAACGTCTTCGGTGGCATCACCGCCTGTGACGCTGTCGCCAACGGCATCGTCCAGGCCCTGGAGCTGCTGAAGTCCAAGGGCGAGGACGTATCCAAGCCGCTGGTCGTGCGCCTCGACGGCAACAACGCGGAGCTGGGTCGCAAGATCCTCACCGACGCCAACCACCCGCTCGTTCAGCAGGTGGACACCATGGACGGCGCGGCCGAGCGTGCCGCCGAGCTGGCTGCAAAGTAAGGGACGAGGTCACCAGAAACCATGGCTATCTTCCTCACCAAGGAAAGCAAGGTCATCGTCCAGGGGATGACCGGGTCCGAGGGGCAGAAGCACACCCGTCGGATGCTTGCCTCGGGCACCAACATCGTCGGCGGCGTGAACCCCCGCAAGGCCGGCACCACCGTGGACTTCGACGGCGCCGAGATCCCGGTCTTCGGCTCCGTCAAGGAGGCCATCGACGCCACCGGCGCCGATGTCACGGTCATCTTCGTCCCGGAGAAGTTCACCAAGAGCGCGGTCATCGAGGCGATCGACGCCGAGATTCCGCTCGCCGTCGTGATCACCGAGGGCATCGCGGTCCACGACTCCGCCAACTTCTGGGCCTACGCGGGCAAGAAGGGCAACAAGACGCGCATCATCGGCCCGAACTGCCCGGGTCTGATCACGCCGGGTCAGTCGAACGCGGGCATCATCCCGGCCGACATCACCAAGCCCGGCCGGATCGGTCTGGTGTCGAAGTCCGGCACGCTGACGTACCAGATGATGTACGAGCTGCGGGACATCGGCTTCTCGTCCTGCGTGGGCATCGGCGGTGACCCGATCATCGGCACCACCCACATCGACGCCCTCGCGGCCTTCGAGGCCGACCCCGACACCGACCTGATCGTGATGATCGGCGAGATCGGCGGCGACGCCGAGGAGCGGGCCGCGGACTTCATCAAGGCCAGCGTCACCAAGCCGGTCGTCGGCTATGTGGCGGGCTTCACCGCTCCCGAGGGCAAGACGATGGGCCACGCGGGTGCCATCGTCTCCGGTTCCTCCGGCACCGCTCAGGCGAAGAAGGAGGCCCTCGAGGCCGCGGGCGTGAAGGTCGGCAAGACCCCGTCCGAGACCGCGCGCCTGGCGCGCGCCGCCCTGGTCGGCTGACGCCGCCACGGCTTGATGCCACGGGCCCGCACCACCCTGGGGTGGTGCGGGCCCGCGCCGTTCCCGGGCGACGGATACCCGGTGGCGGAATCGGCAAGCCACCCATACATCCCACAGCGCCATAAAAGACGCATAAGCGGACTAGTCGCGACACGGCGACCAAACCCTTGATGTGGGGATGAAACGGCTGTTATTGGCAGCATGGTCACGTGACGCAAACGACCGATCGCAGCCCGTCGGTGTCCTCACGTGACCGTTCCGCGCCCCGGCGCTCCTCCGCCATCAGGGAGGCGTTCCTCGGCGGTGTGGTCGCCGCGGGGCTCGGCCTCGGCACGTTCGCCGTGGTCGTACTGCTGCTGTGGATCACCTCCTCGTCCCCCGCCAGCAGCCCCGACGGGGCCCTGCATGTCGCCGCCGACCTGTGGCTGCTCGGCCATGGCGCCGACCTCGTGCGCACCGAGACGCTCTCCGGCCACACCGCGCCCGTCGGGCTGACCCCGCTGCTGCTCGGCATCGTGCCGTGCTGGCTGCTCTACCGGGCCGCCCAGCACGCCGTCTACCAGGCGGAGCCGGACGAGAGCGAGGGGCAGGAGGGGCAGTGGGTGCCCGCGGAGTCCGTTGTCGATTCCGAGTCCCTCGTCGATCCGCCCACCGCCTTCGCCTGGGTGACCGGCGGCTATCTGATGGTCGGCACCGCGGCCGTGCTGTACGCCTCGGGCGGGCCGCTGCGTGTCGACCTGCTCAGCGCGCTGCTGCATCTGCCGGTCGTCGCCGCGGCCATCGCCGCCGTCGGCGTGTGGACGGCCGGCGGACGGTTCCCGCTCCGCCTGCCCGGACGGGTGAACGCCGGACTGCGGCGGCTCCCCGGCGTGGGATGGACCGTACGGATGGCCGCGTCCCTGGCCGTGTCCCTGGCCGCGCGAAGCTGGTGCAGGCGCCACCGGCTGACCGCCGCGCTACGGGCCGGGACCAGCGGTCTCGTCGTCCTGCTCGGCAGCGGTGCGCTCCTTACGGCGACGTCGATGCTGAGCCACGCGGGCGCCGTACAGGTGACGTTCCTCAACCTCAGCGATGTGTGGTCGGGGCGGTTCGCGGTGCTGCTCGTGAGCCTGGCGCTGCTGCCGAACGCCATCGTCTGGGGCGCCGCGTACGGGGTCGGCGCGGGCTTCACGGTCGGCGGCGGCAGTGTGGTCGCGCCGCTGGGCATCACCTCCTACCCCCAGCTGCCGCACTTCCCTCTGGTCGCCGCGCTGCCCACGGACGGCTCCGGCGGGCCGCTGGTCTGGCTCACGGGGATCGCGGCCGGGGTCTCGGTGGCCTGGTTCATCGGGGTCGCGGCGGTGCGGCGCCCCGGCAAGGGCGAGCCCCGGCCCCCCTGGGGCTGGGGCGAGACGCTGGTGCTCGCCGGGCTGGCGGCGGGCGGCTGTGCGGCCGCGATGGCGCTGCTGGCCGGGGTCTCGGGCGGACCGCTGGGCATCGGCATCCTCGCCGACCTGGGTCCGAGCTGGTGGCGTACGGGCATGATCACGCTGGCCTGGACGGGAGTGATCGGGGTGCCCGGCGCGGTGGTGCTGCGCTGGTACCGGTTGTGCGTTCCTACCAGGGCCTCCTGGCCGGAGTGGAAGGCGACGCGGGCGGCGCGGCAGGCGTCCCGCGCACAGGCGCGTACGGAGGCGAAGGAGGCCCGTGCGGTGCGGGCCGCGGCCAAGGCGGAGGCTCGGGCGGTGCGGGCCGCGGCCAAGGCGGAGGAGGCGGAGGCTCGGGCGGCGATGCGGCCCGCGGTGGCCTCGCCCATGGAGTCCGCCGAGGTGCGCGAGGCGATGGCCGAGCCGTGGTGGCAGTGGCTGCGCCCGTCGGGCACCCAGCGCAAACGGAACCGGGACCGGGACCGGAAGCTGGAAGCCGGCGCCGGTGCGGAGGCGGGGCGGGAGACCGGTGTGGGCACGATGGCCGGGCTCGCGACCCCCGCGGGCACCCCGGACGCCGCCGGGACGGCGGACCGCCCACGCCGCTGGACGCTGAACCGGAAGCGCGCCCCCGAACCGCACCCGCAGCCGCCCGCCGAGTCCCAGCCCGCGACCCCGAACCCCCTCCGCCCGGACCTCGCACCCCCACCGGACGACACCCGCCGCGAACCGTAAGGCAGTCACAGACGAGGGTGAGCCGTCAGTCCTGGGTGCTCAGCAAGGGGCGGAGCTGCTCGGGGAGCAAGGTTTCGCAGTCGTGGCGGGAGGTCTGGGTGAGGGCGTCGTCGACGCAGGTGTAGTAGTCGTTGTAGACGACCTGGAAGCTGAACGTCGCCGCGACGATGGCGAGCGCGAGCCCGCCCGTCACCAGGCCGCTGATCGCCGCCGTCGACTGCGGCTTCGCGGGGCCGCTGCCGGGGGCGGGCAGCGGCGCCGGGGTGGCGCCCGGGGGCGGAGGCGGGGCGTTCAGGGGCGCGGCGGCGGCCGGGGGCGGCGTTGTGCGGCGCGCCTTGGCCCGTAGCGAGCTGATGCCCCAGTACAGGGCCAGCGTCCCGAGCAGCAGCGCGATCTGCGGCAGGCTGAAGAGCGCGAAGAAGAACGCCCACATGCCCGCCAGCAGCGCGTACCGGGCGCGCCGCTGGGCCGGGTCGGTGGGGTCCCAGCGCGGGCCGCTGGGGCCGGAGGGGCGGTTGGAGCCGGGGCCGGCGCCGAAGCTGCCGCCCTGGCGGCTGGGCTGACGGCTGCTCCACTGGCTGCCCCAGGCCGCAGGCTGCTGCGGTCGCTGACCGTTCTGATCGCCTTCGCCGCTCTGCCCGTCGGCGTCTTCCGGCCGGGGCTGCCACGGCTGGTCCGGCCTGCCCTCGGGCGGCGGGGCGAACGGATTGTCCTCGTGCTGGTCCCCGTTCTGCCCGCCGGGGGCCGAGGAGGACGGCGACTGCTGCTCCCGGAGCAGCGGCGTCGTACGCGACATGCGGGCGCGCCTCATCGCCGCCCCCCGGTCGTGGCGGGAGTCGGAGTGAGGTGATGAGCCGCGCGGCGGCGTCGGTCCGGCATCTGGAGTGTGTCTTCCCCTTGTGTCGTCGTCCTGCACGCCGGGGCGTGTACGGCTTGAGGCGGTCGTTCCCACGGCGTCAGTTGGATGCGCAGTCCAGACGCTACCTCCCGTGCCCGCCCCCGTCCCCTGGGGGCCGCTTCGTGTGCCGGTATCGTTGCTGACGGTCGGCGGCTTCGTAGAGTTCCCCGGAATTGATGAGTCCGCGACCTTGTACGACCACACAAACGGCAGCACCGCCCGCGAGAAAGAGCCCCGCCGTGGCCTCCCCGCCTTCCCCCGCCAGCCCTGCCCGCCCCGGGCGCCCGGTCCGCCTCGTCGTACTCGTCTCCGGCTCCGGTACGAATCTGCAGGCGCTGCTCGACGCCATCGCCGCCGAGGGCGTGGCCCGCTACGGCGCCGAGGTGGTGGCCGTGGGCGCCGACCGCGACGGCATCGAGGGCCTGACGCGCGCCGAGCGCGCCGGGATCCCCACGTTCGTGTGCCGGGTCAAGGACCACGCCGACCGCGCCGAGTGGGACGCGGCGCTTGCGGAGGCCACCGCCGCCCATGAGCCGGACGTGGTCGTCTCGGCCGGGTTCATGAAGATCCTGGGGCCGGAGTTCCTCGCCCGGTTCGGCGGCCGCTGCGTCAACACCCACCCCGCGCTGCTCCCGAGTTTTCCCGGCGCCCATGGCGTACGCGACGCACTCGCGCACGGTGTGAAGGTGACCGGATGCACCGTCCACTTCGTCGACGACGGGGTCGACACCGGACCGATCATCGCCCAGGGCGTGGTCGAGATCCGGGACGAGGACGACGAGTCCGCTCTTCATGAGCGGATCAAGGAAGTCGAGCGCTCGCTGCTCGTCGAGGTCGTGGGGCGTCTGGCGCGTCACGGCTACCGCATAGAGGGACGAAAGGTAAGGATCCCGTGACCGCCGAAGGTACCAAGCGGCCCATCCGCCGCGCGCTGGTCAGCGTCTACGACAAGACGGGCCTCGAGGAGCTGGCCCGAGGGCTGCACGCGGCGGGTGTCCAGCTCGTCTCGACCGGCTCGACGGCCGCGAAGATCGCCGCCGCCGGCGTCCCGGTCACCAAGGTCGAGGAGCTGACCGGCTTCCCCGAGTGTCTCGACGGCCGCGTCAAGACGCTGCACCCGCGCGTCCACGCGGGCATCCTGGCCGACCTGCGGCTCGACTCGCACCGTGCGCAGCTCCAGGAGCTGGGCGTGGAGCCCTTCGAGCTGGTCGTGGTCAACCTCTATCCGTTCCGCGAGACGGTCGCCTCGGGCGCCTCGCCGGACGAGTGCGTCGAGCAGATCGACATCGGCGGCCCCTCCATGGTCCGCGCCGCCGCCAAGAATCACCCGTCCGTGGCCGTGGTCGTCAACCCCGAGCGGTACGACGACGTCCTCAAGGCCGCCGCGGACGGCGGTTTCGACCTGGAGGGGCGCAAGCGGCTGGCGGCCGAGGCGTTCCAGCACACGGCGGCCTACGACGTGGCGGTGGCCAACTGGTTCGCGGCCGCCCGCGGCGGAGCCGCTGATGGACACAGCGTGGCGGCGGACGACTCCTCCTTCCCGGAGTTCCTGGGCGCGACCGTCACCCGTAAGAACGTGCTGCGCTACGGCGAGAACCCGCACCAGCCGGCCGCGCTCTACTCCGACGGCAGCGGTAAGGGGCTCGCGGAGGCCGAGCAGCTGCACGGCAAGGAGATGTCGTTCAACAACTACACCGACACCGAGGCCGCCCGCCGGGCCGCGTACGACCACACCGAGCCCTGTGTCGCGATCATCAAGCACGCCAACCCGTGCGGGATCGCGGTCGGGGCGGATGTCGCCGAGGCGCACCGTAAGGCGCACGCCTGCGACCCGCTGTCGGCCTTCGGCGGTGTGATCGCCGTCAACCGCCCGGTGTCGGTCGCCATGGCCGAGCAGGTCGCCGAGATCTTCACCGAGGTGATCGTCGCCCCGGCGTACGAGGACGGCGCGGTCGAGGTGCTGGCCCGTAAGAAGAACATCCGCGTGCTGCGCTGCGCGGACGCGCCGGCGGACGTCGCCGAGCAGCGCCCCATCGAAGGCGGTCTGCTGCTGCAGGCCAAGGACCGCCTCCAGGCCGAGGGCGACGACCCGGCCAACTGGACCCTCGCCACGGGCGCGGCGCTGGACGCCGACGGCCTCGCCGAGCTGGCCTTCGCCTGGCGCTCCTGCCGCGCGGTGAAGTCCAACGCGATCCTGCTCGCCAAGGACGGCGCCACGGTCGGCGTCGGCATGGGCCAGGTCAACCGCGTGGACTCGGCGAAGCTGGCCGTCGAGCGGGCCGGTGCCGAGCGGGCCGCCGGTGCGTACGCCGCCTCCGACGCCTTCTTCCCGTTCCCGGACGGCTTCGAGGTGCTGGCCGAGGCGGGCGTCACGGCCGTGGTGCAGCCGGGCGGCTCGGTCCGTGACGAGCAGGTGGTGGAGGCCGCCCAGAAGGCGGGCGTCACCATGTACTTCACGGGCACGCGCCACTTCTTCCACTGAGTGACCGCTGAGCGAGCACAGGAGGCCGCACCCCGACCGGATCACGGGGTGCGGCCTTCGCCGGTGCGGCACCGACCGGCCCCTGATTGGATCCGACGTCCCCGCATCCGGGAGGATGAAGTCATGACCGCCCAGATTCTCGATGGCAAGGCAACCGCAGCCGCGATCAAGTCCGATCTCGTCAGCCGCGTGGAGGCGCTCAAGGCCAAGGGCATCCATCCCGGCCTCGGGACGGTGCTGGTGGGCGAGGACCCCGGCAGCAAGTGGTACGTCGCGGGCAAGCACCGCGACTGTGCCGAGATCGGCATCGACTCCCTCCGGCGTGACCTGCCCGAGACCGCCACCCAGGAGGAGATCGAGGCGGCGGTGCGGGAGCTCAACGAGGACCCGGCCTGCACGGGCTACATCGTCCAGCTGCCGCTCCCCAAGGGCATCGACACCAACCGGGTGCTGGAGCTGATCGACCCGGCCAAGGACGCCGACGGGCTGCACCCGATGAACCTCGGCCGGCTGGTGCTCAACGAGAGCGGCCCGCTGCCGTGCACGCCGCAGGGCGTCATCCAGTTGCTGCGCCACCACGGTGTGGAGATCAACGGCGCGCATGTGGTGGTCGTCGGCCGGGGCATCACCGTCGGCCGGTCGATCGGGTTGCTGCTGACCCGCCGCTCCGAGAACGCCACGGTCACCCTCTGCCACACCGGCACTCGCGACCTGCCCGGGATCCTGCGCCAGGCCGACATCATCGTGGCGGCCGCCGGAGTGCGGCATCTGATCGGGCCGGATGACGTGAAGCCGGGCGCGGCGGTGCTCGACGTGGGCGTCAGCCGGGACGAGCACGGCAAGATCGCCGGCGATGTGCACCCCGGTGTGGCCGAGGTGGCGGGCTGGATCTCGCCGAACCCGGGCGGCGTCGGCCCGATGACCCGCGCCCAGCTGCTGGTCAACGTGGTGGAGGCCGCGGAGCGGAACGCGAAGGCGGACGCCGACGCCGGTGCCGGCCATGACGGCTGAGGCGAGCGAGCCGGCGGCCGGGGAGCAGCGGCAGCCGCCGCCCGCGCAGCCTTCGGGCCCCGCCCGGCTCATCCGTAAGTCGCGCCGCTTCCCGCTGATCACCCGGGACACCGCGCGTCCGGAGGGCGGCGGCCGGGCCGCGCCCGGTGCCGCTCCGGCGCCCGCCCGGCAGTGGCCGCTGCTCGCGGTGATGGGCGGTGTGGGCCTGGGGCTGCTGATCGTCGCCCTGGACGCGTTCCGGGCGGGCACGGTGGTGATCGGGCTGTCCCTGCTGGCGGGCGCCTTCATACGGTGGGCGCTGCCGGAGGTGGGGATGCTCGCGGTGCGGTCGCGCTTCACCGACATGCTGACCTACGGGCTGCTGGGCGCGGCGATCGTGCTGCTGTCCCTGATGGCCCAGCCGGATCCGTGGGTGTCGATCCCGTTCCTGGACGACGTGGTGCATTTCACGGTGCGCTAGCCGACGGCGTGAAACGGCGGCCCGTCCTCTCCCCCGTGGAAGGACGGGCCGCCGTCGTTGTGGCCGGATCCGAACGGTCCGGCGGCGGTCCGCCCTCTCCCCCGAAGAAGGACGGACCGCCTGGTAATCAGGGTTGTGTGTGGACTGTGCCGGATCAATGACCGGCAGAACCCTGTGGCGTGGAAGTGACCGTTCCAGCACGAGGTCTCGGCCGTGCAACGACGAGCCGGGCGCGGCGGAGTGCACACCGGTGCACGAAATGCTCCGATGCGCCCCCACCCGAGGAGCTGACATCCTGGGGCAAGGCGTCCCTTTGGGTAGTCAGTTCGGGGCCCGGAGGCGCCAACAGGGGCCGTAGCGCGGGGGATTGACAGGCACGTGCGGGGGGACAGGGGGAGGCAATGCCTCGTTGGAGGGACCTGCCGGAGGGACTCGATCCGCAGGTACAGGAGTTCACCGGCCAGTTGCGCACGATCGTCGAGCGCAGCGGGCTGAGCGTCGTCGCCGTCGCCGACCGCACCGGCTACAGCAAGAGTTCATGGGAGCGCTATCTGGGCGGACGGCTGCTGCCCCCGCAGGGCGCGGTGGAGGCCCTGGCCGAGGCCACGGGCGCCGATGTCCAGCACCTCAGCACGCTGTGGGAGCTGGCGGAGCGGGCCTGGAGCCGCTCCGAGATGCGCCACGACGTCACGATGGAGGCCATCAGCGTCGCGCAGGCACGGGCCGCCATCGAGCAGTTCGACCCGGCGGCGCAGGGGGTGGGCGCCCGGAAGAACGGCCGTCACCCGGGGAAGGAGCGGTCGAGTGTCGAACCGCCGGAGCCCGAGCAGCCGTTGGTCGCGACCGCTCCGGTGTTCTCGGCTCCCGCGGCGCCGCCGGCCGAGCGGGCAGCGGGTTCCTCCGGGCCGCCGTCGCCCGCCTCGTCCGCTCCGTCACCGTCAACCTTCCCGTCGGGGCCGCCCTCGCCTTCCGGGACGGGGCGGAAGCGTGTCGCGCTGTTCGCCGGGGGGCTCGTCGGCGCGCTCTTACTCGTCGCCGGCGCCGTCCTGCTGATCGATGCGGGTGGCGACGGCGAGAAGCGCGGGGAGAAGCCGACCACCGCACCGGCCACCAGCGCGCGTCAGCTGCCGGCGGGCGTGAAGTGCGCCGGGGAGGACTGCACCGGTCAGGATCCGCAGGCCATGGGGTGCGGCGCGGCCGCGACGACCACCGCGGATATCACCGTCGGCACCGCGTATGTCGAGGTCCGCTACAGCAAGACCTGCCGGGCGGCCTGGGCCCGTATCACCCGGGCGGCTCCGGGCGATGTGATCCAGATCAAGGCGCCGGGCGCGAGGGGCGGCGCGGCCCGTGCGCAGAACAGCAGGGTCGGCGCCGACGGCGACGCCTACACCGAGATGATCTCGGTGGACGCCACCGCGCGGACCACCGCGTGCGCCACTCTCACGGGCGGTACGCGCGCCTGCACGGCCCCCGGCGCCCAGGGGTGAGCGCGGGCGAGGGAAGCCCGTCCGGGGGAATTCGGAAACAGGGGGAATGAGCCGGGGGAATCGGGGCAGGCGCTGCCCGAGCCCCCCACGGGTGCGGCACTGGGCGGCCGCCTGCACTCCCCCTCCTGGCAGGCGGCCGCCAAAGTGCGCGGGGACGGAACGCGCGGTGAGCGGTTACACAGTGGCCCGAGAGAACCTGGGTCAGGTGCCGTCGGATAGCCTGACGCAGGTATCTCGACACCAAGAGATCTTGGACTGACAACACAGCGCAGGAGACCGCCATGACCCGCACTCCCGTCACCGTCACCGTCACCGGCGCGGCCGGCCAGATCGGCTACGCGCTGCTCTTCCGCATCGCCTCCGGTCAGCTCCTCGGCGCGGACGTGCCGGTCAAGCTGCGTCTCCTGGAGATCCCGCAGGGGCTGAAGGCCGCCGAGGGCACCGCGATGGAGCTCGACGACTGCGCCTTCCCGCTCCTCCAGGGCATCGACATCTCCGACGACCCGAACGTGGGCTTCGACGGTGCGAACGTCGCCCTGCTCGTCGGCGCCCGCCCGCGTACCAAGGGCATGGAGCGCGGCGATCTGCTGGAGGCCAACGGCGGCATCTTCAAGCCGCAGGGCAAGGCCATCAACGACCACGCCGCGGACGACATCAAGGTCCTGGTCGTGGGCAACCCGGCCAACACCAACGCGCTCATCGCGCAGGCCGCCGCGCCGGATGTACCGGCCGAGCGCTTCACCGCGATGACCCGGCTGGACCACAACCGCGCCCTGTCGCAGCTCTCGAAGAAGACCGGCGTCCCCGTCAGCGAGATCAAGAAGCTGACGATCTGGGGCAACCACTCCGCCACCCAGTACCCGGACGTCTTCCATGCCGAGGTCGCGGGCAAGAACGCCGCCGAGGTCGTCAACGACGAGCAGTGGCTGGCCGACACCTTCATCCCGACCGTCGCCAAGCGCGGTGCCGCGATCATCGAGGCGCGCGGCGCCTCCTCGGCCGCCTCCGCCGCCAACGCCGCCATCGACCACGTCCACACCTGGGTCAACGGCACCGACGCCGACAACTGGACCTCCGCCGGTGTGGTCTCCGACGGCTCGTACGGGGTGCCGGAGGGCCTGATTTCCTCGTTCCCGGTCACCGCCGCGAACGGGAAGTTCGAGATCGTCCAGGGCCTGGACGTCAACGAGTTCTCGCGGACCCGCATCGACGCGTCGGTGAAGGAGCTCGAGGAGGAGCGCGAGGCCGTGCGTGGTCTCGGCCTGATCTGACGGGCCCTATCGAGGCCGTTTCCGAAGGGTCACATTCCGGTATTCACTCCGGAGTGTGACCCTTCGGCCATTCACTGTAATCGCGCGCCATCTTCCCCTAGCGTGGAGGTAGTTGCTACGGCCTCGGGGGGAAACATGGCCAACACGCGCGATGATCATTCTTTGGGCGACCACTCGTCTCATCTGCCGCAGCCGCGGCCGGAGCCTTTACCGGGCGTCCCCTCTCCTCGCGCCGCCGACGATGCGTCCCCCTACGCCACCAGCGAGGCGACCCGGCTGCTGTGCGCGGGCGCCTATCTGGACGACGACTTCCGGGACACGGTCCTGGACGAGCTGTATGTCCACGAGGAGCGGGCCGTGGCGCCCTCGCTGGGCATCGACGCGGCCCGGGTGCTCGCGCACGCGCTGCGCGCGCGCCGTCTGGAGGCATGCTGGACCGCGCTGCTGGTGTCCTTATGGGTGCTGGACTTTCTGCTGGCGCAGGGCTTCTTCTATCTGTTCCTGCTGTCCTGTGCGCTGCTTCTGCTGGCGGCCTGGGCCAGGGGCGGCGCCATGGGCCCCTTCCGCGCCGACTATCCCGGGGCCGACGGGGTCACCGTCACCCGGCGGCGGGCGGCCGCGGTGCTGCGGGTGCTCGGCTGTCTGATCCTGCTGTCCTATGCGGTTTCCGCCCTGACGCAGGCGTTCACGGGCGAGCCCGCTACGAGCGGGCTGCAGGGTTTCGCACCGGCCCTGGCGGCCGGGTCGGACACCAGCGCCGCCTGGTTCGCGCTGGTGATCCCGGCCATGATGGCCACCGCGGTCGCCCTGCACCGTGAGCATGTGGCCCGGGTGCTGGCCACCGACCTGGAGCCGGAGACCTTCGCCGACCTCGCCGCGGACCCCGCGGAGCGGTTCGAGGGCGGGCGCTTCCAGCGAGTGCGGGCCCTGATCCGCCGCGAGCAGCACTCACCGGTGATCCTCTACCACGATCGGCACCCCTTCCTCGGCGCGGGCGCCGCCCATGACACCTGGACCCTCGCCGTCGAGCTGCGGCCGCGCGAGGGCGGCGATCCGGCGCCGCTGGACAATCGCGTGATCCTGGAGCGGATCCGGCCGCTGGTCGAGAAGTTGCGCACCTCCTCCACCCAGGGCGCCTCCTCCGTCCAGGGCACCGCCTCCGTCCAAGGCACCGCCCGGCCCGCCGCCGCCAGCCGCGACCGGCTGCGCGGCCTGGAGCTCGACGAATGCGTCTTCCTCAAGGTCACCGGATTGCGGAGCCGCTCCTTCGTGCCGTACGGCGAGGCGGACTTCGCGCGGGAGCGGGCGGAGGCCGTCGAGGAGGGCGGAGAGGTCCGCCGGCATTTTCTGCGCATCCGCGTCGGCGCATGGCGGGAAGAGGTGGTCACCACCGTCTTCGTGCGGGTGCATACGCAAGGCGGCATGCTGATGCTGGAGTTCGCCCCCCATGTGCTGCGCCCGATCCGCCCGGACTTCCGGGCGGTCGACCGGCTCTCCGACTCCCACCGTCGCGGTGGACTGCCGGGCAAGGCGGTCTGGGCGCTCGGGCGGACGCCGACGGCGGCGGGCCAGGCGGTCATCCACGCCTTCCGCTCGGCCGCCTTCGTCTGGCGGATGTACGCGGGGGGTTATGAGGCGGCCATCCCCGACGGGCCCTGGATCTCGGTGCGGGAGCTGGGCAGCGACGCAGGCGCATCGCTCTTCCAGGAGATGGATGTCAGCCGCTATCTGAAAAGCGTCGAGGACCGGGTGGCCAACGGCGTGCGAAGGGCGCTCGACGAAGCCGGCTGGGAGACCGGCGAGTTCGAGCAGAAGGTCATCAATGTGAGCGGCGGCGGGGTCTTCATCGAGTCCGCGGCGAACAGCGCCTTCGGCTTCGGTGACCACAACACCATCAGCAACACCACCGGAACCAATGGAGCGGGAGGCGGCCATGGCGATGGCTGACACGGAGGACGGCAGCGGCGTGGGCGGCGGCGGTGCGGACCACACGGCCGGCGCGAGCGGTGGCGGCGCGGGCCCGGCGGGCGGCGGCGGGCGCACATTCGGCGACATCAGGTTCGGCAAGGTGAGCGGCAGCGCCGTCGGTATCGGCGACCACAACCACATTGTGAACGGACGGCAGGAGGAGGCCCCCTGCGACCCCGCCTATCAGGAGCTGCTGGAGGCCGTTCGACAGCTCGCCGACGATCTGCGGCGGGTGGTCCCGAGCTCGGAGGTCGGCGCGCTCTCCGATGAACTGGACCAGACCCAGGACGAGATCCAGCGCACCGGCCGGGCCGGGGCCGGCCGACTTGCCAGGATCCGGGTGATGTTGCAGGACGCCAGCGCCAGCGTCGGCATGCTCGCCTCCGGCGTCGCCGTCGGACAGGCGGTCGGCGCGCTCCTGGGCGGCTGAGATGAGCACACCGGGCGGCGAGGGGGGCCGTCGATGGAACGAGGAGGCCCAGCGTTGGGTGGGCGAGGGCGCGGAGCCGCCGGCCCCGGGCCGAAGACCACCCAATCCGCATCTGGGCACGGTGCTTCTGGCGGTGCTCGCCGTGGTGCTGGTCGGCGGGATCGGCGTCGGCGCCTGGAAGTTGGTGTCGGGCGGCGGGGATGACAAGCCCGGGGCGGACGGCGGTTCGCCCTCGGCCTCGTCCTGGTCACCGTCGACCGAGCAGCCCTCGGCGGTGCCGTCGGGGCCGTTCTCGGAGACGGCCTCGGCGCCGCCGTCGGTGTCCACGGACAGCACGCAGGAGCCGCCGGCGGACTATGTGCGCACCACCGACGCGGAGGGGTTCCGGCTGGATGTGCCGAGGGGCTGGCAGCGGGTCAAGCGCGATACCGGGGTGTTCTACGAGTCGTCCGACGGGAGCAGCCTGATCCAGGTCTTCGCGCTGACCGAGCCCGACGTCACCCCGTACGAGGCGCTGCGCCAGGCGGAGACGGGGCTCAAGAAGAACCCCGACTACCAGCGGTACGAGCTGAAGCGGCTCGGCCCCGGCGATGACGCGGACGCGGAGCTGGAGTACGGCTACCGCAGCGCCAAGTACGGCCCGCGCCGAATACTCGACCGCGCCTTCACCGGCCCGGACCAGGTGCAGTACGCGGTGCTGGTCGCGGGCCCGGCCGACGACTGGCCGCAGCAGCGGGAGCGGCAGCGCATCGTGCTGGCGTCCTTCTGCCCCACCGCCTACTGCCCAGCCACCTGACCTGGGGGCAGGGGGCGGCGGGCACGACCTGTGGCAGCCAGCGCGGGCACGACCGGCGGCAGGCAGTGGCGGGCACAGGACGGCACAGTCAAGGCGACATATCCGTATCGGTGGGGTGACGGAGGGTGGGGCGGCCCTCGAACCGGGTACACCGATGTCGGTCGGCGCGGCTTGTCGGCTTATGGGAGCAGAGTTCCACTATCGGGGGGATAGATGAGCATGCATGACGGGGGAGCGCCGGGAGGGCCTGGGCAGGACGCCCGGCGAGCACTGCGGGCGTTGGCGGTGACGATCTTCCTGGTCGGGGGGATCGCGTTTTCCGGATGGGTGGCGTTCGGAGGCGACGGCACCTCCCGCCATCAGGCGGGGCCGCTGCCCTGGGACCAAGAGAGCCCCACGGCCACGCCGAGCGCGGAGGCCTCCCAGCCGAGCGATCTCTATCCCTCGCCCGGCCCCGAGACCGGTGGGCCCACCGGTCTCCCCACGGACCTGCCGACCGATCTCCCCACGGACCTGCCGACCGGGGCGTCCCCGTCCGCGACGCCCTTCGGCACCCCGTCCTCCCCCTCCCTGACCGGCGCCGCCCCGCCCGCGGGCTACAGCACCCAGGCCGACCCCGCCGGATACCACCTCGCGGTCCCGGACGGATGGCGGCGGACGACCGAGGGCCCCAGCGTCTACTACACCTCGCCCGACGACAGCACCGTGATCCAGGTCTTCGAGCTGCACGGCCCCGAGTCGACGCCGTACGAGTCCGCCCAGGAGGCCGAGCGGATCGCCTCCACCCACCGCGACTACGAGCAGATCGCCCTCACCCGGCTGGGCTCGGCCGCCACGGACCCGGCACAGCTCGAGTACACGTACCAGTCCAAGAGCGACGGCCACCGCCGGATACTCGACCGCCGCTTCGCCGCCCCCGACGGCACGATGTACGCGGTGCTGGTGATCGGCCCCTCCGGGGACCGGGCGGAGGAGCGGGAGGTCCACCAGGCGGCGGTGGACACCTTCTGCCCGACCGCCTACTGCACGGCTTCCTGACACCGGCCGCCTACCGCCCGGCCTCCCACACCCGGACCGCCTACCGCAGGCTCCTGGCAGCCTCCTGACACCGATCGACGTGCACCAACTCTTGACAGATCGGCCGATCGCGACCCGGGAGGCCGGTTCCGCCTTCGGATCACGTGAGCCGGCCCACTTTCTCTTGCGAATCGCGCATAGGTTCCCGCCTTCCGGTTAGGGGTCCATGTTGCTGGCTTGGGCCAGCGGCAAAGTTCGCGGAACCGGAAGGCAGAATTCACGTGGCGGCAGTCGACACCATTCATGTGGACGGGGTGTGGCAGGCAGCCGCGTCCGGGGCGCAGCGGGAGGTTCTCGACCCCGCGGACGCCAAGACCCTCGCCGTCGTCGCCGAGGGTGGCCTCGAGGACACCGACGCGGCGGTCGCGGCCGCGCGTCGCGCCTTCGACCAGGGCCCCTGGCCCGGGACGCCGGTGGCCGAGCGGGCGGCGCTGCTGCGCCGCGTCGCCGAGCTGCTGCAGCGCGACCGCGAGACGATCGCGCTCATCGAGAGCCGTGACACCGGCAAGACCCTGGAGGAGGGGCGGGTCGACGTCGACGACGTGACCAATGCCTTCCGCTACTTCGCCGACCTGGCCGCGGGCGAGTCCGCCGGGCGGGTCATCGACGCGGGCACCCCCGATGTGCACAGCGTCGTGGTCCATGAGCCGGTCGGCGTCTGCGCGATGATCACCCCCTGGAACTATCCGCTGCTCCAGGCAAGCTGGAAGATCGCCCCGGCGCTGGTCGCCGGGAACACCTTTGTGATCAAGCCCAGCGAGGTGACCCCGCTGTCCACCGTCCATCTGGTGCGGCTGCTGGCCGAGGCCGGGCTGCCGGCCGGGGTGGCCAACCTGGTCACCGGCACGGGCGACCCCGTGGGCGCCCGGCTGTCCGAGCACCCCGATGTGGACCTGGTCTCCTTCACCGGCGGGCTGATCAGCGGCACCAAGGTCGCGCAGGCCGCCGCCCCGACGGTCAAGAAGGTCGCGCTGGAGCTCGGCGGCAAGAACCCCAATGTGGTCTTCGCCGACGCCTGCGCCACCGCCGAGGGCTTTGACACCGCCGTCGACCAGGCCCTGAACGCCGCCTTCATCCACAGCGGCCAGGTCTGCTCCGCCGGTGCCCGGCTGATCATCGAGGAGTCGGTGCGCGAGCGGTTCGTGGCCGAGCTGGCCCGCCGCGCGGAGAAGATCAAGCTGGGCCGTGGCACCGAGGACGGTGTCGAATGCGGTCCGCTGGTCTCGGCCCAGCAGCTGGACAAGACCGAGGCGTATGTGGCGTCCGCCCTGGAGGAAGGCGCCCTGCTGCGGTGCGGCGGCAAGCAGCCGGAGCCCAACGAGGTCCGCCCGGCCACCGGTTACTTCTACCTCCCGACCGTGCTCGACCAGTGTCACCGCGAGATGCGGGTGGTGCGGGAGGAAACGTTTGGGCCGATTCTGACCGTCGAGTCCTTCCAAACCGAGGACGAGGCCGTCACACTCGCCAATGACACGGAGTACGGACTGGCCGGCGCAGTCTGGTCCGCCGACACCGCGCGGGCGCGCCGCGTCGCCGCCCGGCTGCGGCACGGCACCGTGTGGATCAACGACTACCACCCCTACCTTCCGCAGGCCGAATGGGGCGGTTTCGGCAAGTCCGGGGTCGGGCGCGAGCTCGGTCCCGCGGGCCTTGACGAATACCGCGAGACCAAGCACGTCTACGAGAACCTGCGACCGAGCCCGGTGCGCTGGTTCGCCGGCTGACGCCCCGCCGCCGGCCCCGCCCGGGGCTCGGCCGGGCCCGGACTCGTCCCCCGGGGCCCGGGCCCGGCCGCACCCCATCACGGCGACCGGCGGGGATCAGCCCGTGGACACCGAGGCACCCAGCAACACCCCCACCCCCAGGGGCGGCAGCCCCCGTCCCGCACCGGCGCGAGCCGTTTGGGTAAGACCGCGAGGAGTAACCCCACATGTCCGTACCTGTCGTATACGACTATGTCGTCATCGGCGGCGGCACCGCAGGATCGGTGATCGCTTCCCGGCTCACCGAGGACCCGGACATCCGTGTCGCCGTCATCGAGGGCGGACCGTCCGATGTCGACCGTCCCGATGTGCTGACCCTGCGCCGCTGGCTCGGGCTGCTCGGCGGGGACTTGGACTACGACTACCCCACCACCGAGCAGCCACGCGGAAACTCGCATATCCGGCACAGCCGGGCGCGCGTGCTCGGGGGGTGCTCCTCGCACAACACCCTGATCTCCTTCAAGCCGCTGCCGGGTGACTGGGACGAGTGGGCCGAGGCCGGCGCCGAGGGCTGGGACGCGCAGTCCATGGACCCGTACTTCCAGCGGCTGCGCAACAACGTTGTCCCGGTGGACGAGAAGGACCGGAACGCGATCGCGCGGGACTTCGTCGAGGCCGCCCAGGCCGCCGCCGGGGTGCCGCGGGTCGAGGGGTTCAACAAGAAGCCGTTCCATGAGGGCGTCGGCTTCTTCGACCTCGCGTACCACCCGGAGAACAACAAGCGCTCCTCGGCGTCGGTCGCCTATCTGCACCCGTTCCTGGACCGGCCCAACCTCCATCTGATGCTGGAGACCTGGGCGTACAAGCTGGAGCTGGACGACACCGGCCGGATCACCGGCGTCCATGTCCGCGCCAAGGACGGCGAGGAGATCGTCGTCCGGGCCGAGACCGAGGTCCTGGTCTGCGCGGGCGCCGTGGACACCCCGCGGCTGCTGATGCACTCCGGTATCGGGCCCAAGTCGGATCTGGAGGCGCTGGGCATCCCCGTCGTCCACGATCTGCCGGGCGTCGGCGAGAATCTGCTCGACCACCCCGAGTCGGTCATCGTGTGGGAGACGGACGGCCCGATCCCGGACAACTCCGCGATGGACTCCGACGCCGGCCTGTTCATCCGGCGGGACCCCGAATCCCGGGGCCCGGACCTGATGTTCCACTTCTACCAGATCCCGTTCACCGACAATCCGGAGCGGCTGGGCTACGAAAAGCCCGAGCACGGCGTGTCGATGACCCCCAACATCCCCAAGCCGCGCAGCCGCGGCCGGCTCTACCTCACCAGCGCCGATCCGTCCGTCAAGCCCGCCCTCGACTTCCGGTACTTCACGGACGAGGAGGACTACGACGGCCGCACGCTGGTCGACGGCATCCGGGTCGCGCGTGAGATCGCCAAGACCGAACCGCTGGCGAGCTGGCTCAAGCGCGAGGTGTGCCCGGGCCCGGAGATCACCTCGGACGAGGAGATCAGCGAGTACGCCCGCAAGGTCGCGCACACCGTGTACCACCCGGCGGGCACCTGTCGTATGGGTGCCTCGTCGGATGAACTCGCCGTTGTCGGCCCGGATCTGCGGATCCGGGGTCTGAACGGCGTCCGTATCGCCGACGCGTCCGTCTTCCCGACGATGCCGGCCGTGAACCCGATGATCGGAGTCCTGATGGTGGGCGAGAAGTGCGCTGAGCTGCTGTTCGAGGATCGTGACCGGGAACGGCACAGGCCCGATGACCGGGCTGCCACGCTCGCGCCGGGAGGTGAGGCGTGATGGCCACAACCCTGGTCTCCGAGACGCCCGACACCCCCAGGATCCCCGAGAGCGGCGAGCGCGCCCCGGTGTTCTCGGTCCGCGACCTGTGGAAGGTCTTCGGCCCCAAGGCCGAGCGCATCCCCGGTTCCGCCGAGGCGGAGCTGCCCGCCGGGGAACTGCGTGCCCGCACCGGCTGCACCGCCGCGGTCCGCGAGGTCTCCTTCGACGTCCAGCCGGGCGAGGTCTTCGTGGTCATGGGGCTGTCCGGCTCCGGCAAGTCCACCCTCGTCCGCTGCCTCACCCGGCTGATCGAGCCCACCTCCGGGACCCTGAAGATCGATGGCGAGGACGTCCTGGCCATGGACAAGGCCCGGCTGCGCGATCTGCGCCGGCACCGCGCCGCCATGGTCTTCCAGCACTTCGGGCTGCTGCCGCACCGCTCCGTCATCGACAACGTCGCCTACGGCCTGGAGATCCAGGGCGTGGGCAAGGCCGAGCGCCGCGCCAAGGCCGCCGAAGTGGTGGAGAAGGTCGGTCTCACCGGTCTCGAGCGCCGCCGTCCCGGACAGCTCTCCGGCGGTCAGCAGCAGCGCGTGGGCCTGGCCAGGGCGCTCGCCGTCGACCCCGAGGTGCTGCTCTTCGACGAGCCGTTCAGCGCGCTCGACCCGCTGATCCGCCGCGATATGCAGGAGGAGGTCATCCGCCTGCACCACGACGAGGGCCGGACGATGGTCTTCATCACCCATGACCTCAGCGAGGCGCTGCGGCTCGGCGACCGCATCATGCTGATGCGCGACGGCGGGATCGTGCAGCTCGGCACCCCCGAGGAGATCGTCGGCTCCCCGGCGGACGACTACGTACGGGACTTCGTCCGTGACGTTCCGCGGGAGCAGGTGCTGACCGTGCGCCGCGCCATGCGCCCCGCGACGTCGGACGAGCAGGACGGCGGGCCGGCGCTGGCCCCGAGCACCACGGTCGCCGACGCGATCGAGGCCGTGGCCCGCACCGGCGGCCCCGCGCGCGTCGTGGACGACGGCCGCTGCCTGGGCGTCGTCGACCACGCCTGTCTGCTCAGCGTCGTCGCGGGCCTGGACGGCAAGGGGGTGGCCGCGGCATGAGCACCGCCTCGACCCTCTCTCCGCCGGGCCGCACCGGGGGGCGCGTATGAGTGCCACGGCCACCCGCCCCTCGACCGACCCCGCCACCGACCCGGCCGCCACCGGGACGGCGGCGGCCGAACCGCGCCCGTCCCTGCTGAGCTCCGCCGTCCGCAGCCCCGCCGCGCGCAAGCTGGCGGTGCTCGTGGTGATCGCCGCCGTGCTCATACCGTTCGCGCACGCCAAGTGGGCGAGCGGTAGCTGGCCGCACGCGCTGACCGTCGATGTGTCCGGACCGCTCGGCGATGCCAGCGACTGGATCCTCGACAACCGCGACAGTCACTGGATCTTTCTCTACTTCTTCGGCCACATCAGCAACGTCATCATCATTGGTGTCCGCGCCGTCTATGTCGCCCTGCTCGCCCTCGGCTGGGCCGGTGTCACCGCCGGGCTGACCCTGATCGCCTGGCGGGTCGCCGGGGTGCGGATCGCGGTCACGACCCTGGTGTCCTTCGCCATCTGCGGACTGCTGGGCATGTGGGTGCCGACGATGCAGACGCTCGCGCTGATGGTCATCGCCGTCACCGCCTCCGTCGTCATCGGCGGACTGCTGGGCCTGGCCGGCGGCCTCTCGGAATGGGCGTTCCGGGTGCTACGGCCGGTGCTCGACACCATGCAGGTGCTGCCCGCGTTCGCGTATCTGCTCCCCGTCGTGATGATCTTCGGCAACGGCGTGCCCGGCGCGGTGCTGGCCACCGTGATCTACGCGGCTCCGCCCATGGCCCGGCTCACCGCCCTCGGCCTGCGCGGCGCGGACGCCGGCGTGCTGGAAGCGGTGACCTCGCTCGGCGCGACCTGGCGGCAGCGGCTGCTGTCCGCCCGGCTGCCGCTGGCCCGCAAGGAGCTGCTGCTGGGCATCAACCAGACGATCATGATGGCGCTGTCCATGGCCGTCATCGCCTCCGTGATCGGCGGCGGCGGTCTCGGTGACCGCGTCTACCAGGCGCTGTCCAGCGTGGACGTCGGCAAGGCGCTCGCCGCCGGCCTCCCGATCGTGCTCCTCGCCGTCGTGATGGACCGCACCATCGGATCGGCGGGCGAGCGGCTCGGCGAGCCCCCGGCCGAGGGCGGGCACCGGCTGCTGCGCGGCTGGCCCGCGTGGGCGGGGGTCGCGGTGGTCACCGCTGTCATCACCGTCGTGGGACGGCTGACCGGCTCCCAGACCTGGCCGACGGGCTGGACCGTCGCCATCGAGGAGCCCGTCAACCAGTTCAAGGAGTGGATGGTCGACCACCTCTACACCGGAGTGCCGGTCGTCGGCGGCACCGCCGACTGGGCCGCGGACTACGTCAAGTGGATCCTCGACCCGCTGCGCGAGGGGCTGCAGGGCCTCCCGTGGTACGCGGTGCTGCTGATCGTCGCGGCGCTGGCCTGGCTGATCGGCACCTGGGCCACCGCGCTGACCGCCACCGCCGCCATGGCCGCGATCGGTGTGCTCGGGGTGTGGGAGCCGTCCATGGACACCCTCTCCCAGGTGCTGGCGGCCGTCTTCGTCACGCTGGTCCTCGGTTTCGCGATCGGCATCTGGGCCGCGCGCAGCACCCGGCTGGAACGGATGATGCGACCGGTGCTGGACATGTTCCAGACCATGCCGCAATTCGTGTACCTGATCCCCGTGGTCGCGCTGTTCGGCGTCGGCCGCGCCCCCGCGGCGGCAGCGGCCATCGTCTACGCGCTGCCCGCCGTCATCCGCATCACCACCCAGGGGATCCGGAACGTCGACCCGGCCGCGCTGGAGTCCGCGCGTTCGCTCGGCGCCACCCAGGGACAGCAGTTGCGCCAGGTCCAGCTCCCGCTGGCCCGCCCGGCGCTGCTGCTCGCCGTCAACCAGGGCGTGGTGCTGGTGCTGGCCGTGGTCGTCATCGGCGGTCTGGTCGGCTCGGGCGCGCTCGGCTACGACGTGCTGTTCGGCCTGGCGCAGGGCGATCTGGCGACCGGTCTGGTGGCGGGCACGGCGATCGTCTGCCTGGGGCTGATGCTTGACCGCGTGACCCAGCCGACCTCGCGCCGCGACAGGAAGGGGGCTTGAGATGGCTCGCACCCGCATTCAACTGCTGATGGCCGTCGCCGGGATCGCGGCCGTGTTCACCGCGACCGGCTGCGGCGCGGCGGACATGACCAAGCAGTCCTCGCCGTACGCCAATGTGGGCGGGGCGAAGAGCGTCACACTCTCGGTCCAGTCGTGGGTCGGCGCCCAGTCCAATGTCGCGGTCGCCCAGTATCTGCTGGAGCATGAGCTGGGCTACCGCGTCGACACCGTCCAGGTGGACGAGATTCCGGCGTGGGACGCGCTCAGCCAGGGCCGGGTGGACGCGATCCTGGAGGACTGGGGCCACCCGGAGCAGGAACAGCGCTACGTCAAGGACAAGAAGCTGATCGTGCCGGGCGGCGGGCTCGGCGTCACCGGCCATATCGGCTGGTGGGTGCCGAAGTACTTCGCCGACAAACATCCGGACGTGCTGAACTGGAAGAACCTCAACAAGTACGCGAAGACCTTCAAGACCGCGGAGAGCGGCGGCAAGGGCCAGCTGCTGGACGGGTCCCCGTCCTATGTCACCAATGACAAGGCGCTGGTGAAGAACCTGAAGCTGAACTACCAGATCGTCTTCTCGGGTTCGGAGGCGGCGCAGATCACCCAGATCAAGCAGTTCGCCAAGGGCAAGAAGCCGTTCCTGTCGTACTGGTACGAGCCGCAGTGGCTGTTCAACCAGGTGCCGATGGTCGAGGTCAAGCTGCCCAAGTACACCGACAAGTGCGCGAACGAGGGCACCAAGGACCCCGAGTCCATCGACTGCGCCTACCCGACCACACCGCTGCAGAAGTACCTCAACGCGGACTTCGCGAAGCAGGGCGGCAAGGCATCGGCGTTCCTGAAGAAGTTCCACTGGACCAAGCAGGACCAGAACGAGGTGTCCGAGCTGATCGCCTCGCAGGGAATGTCGGCCCAGGACGCCGCGAAGAAGTGGGTCGAGGCGCATCCGGACGTCTGGAAGAAGTGGATGCCCTGAGCCCGGATCGCGCTCAGGGCAGCCTGGGCGACCGGATTACTTGAGGAAGCCCGCGGTGTCGAGTTCGAGGCCGAGCGGTTCGGGGAGCGTCACCGGCTCCCCGAACGCCGCTCGGTGCTCGTCCCGGTAGCGGCCCTTTCCGTCCGGTGCGGAGTACACGGTCGTGGAGCCCTCGTCGTCGTGCGGGTCGATCAGCAGATAGATCGGCACGTTGGAGTGGGCATAGCCCTTGACCTTGGCCTGGAGATCGCGAGCTCGTGTGGAGGGCGATGTGATCTCGGCGACGAGCAGGACGTCACCCGCCTGGACCTGCCACTCCTCCATGCTCTTCAGCGCTTCCGAGTCACAGATGAGCAGGTCCGGAATGAACCTCTCTTCCGTCGCGGGGAGGAAGACCGTGGCGGTGTTGGTCACGATCCAGTCTTCCGGTACCTCACGGTTGAGACGACGCTGGAGTCGGCCATAGATCCAGTTGTGGAAATTCGCAGGCGTCGGTGAGATGACGATCTCCCCCCCGATGAGTTCTGCCCGCATTCCATCCGGCAGCTCCAGCTGGGCATGGATGTTGAGCAGATTTACGAACTCTTGGTCGGGCAGTGGCGCCGTCATCACGAGACCTCCCATCGGTGGGTCCCCCTTCTGGCTGTGTTGCCTTCGTGCCGTACTGCCTTGCGGGGCCTGTCACCATCATGCGTTACGCGATGACTCCGACGTCGGACAACGGCCCCCTTCGTCATCAACGACGACGGGGGCAGATGGTCACACGGTCGGCTTGTAGGCGCCGGGGGTCATGCGGGTGGTCACACCGATCCGGTTCCAGGCGTTGATGGTGAGGATCAGGGCGATCACCTGCGCCAGCTCCTGCTCCTCGAAGTGCTTGGCGGCGCGCTCGTAGACCTCGTCGGGGACGAAGCCGTCGGTCAGGACGGTGACGGCCTCGGTGAGGGCGAGGGCGGCCTGCTCCTTCTCGGTGTAGAGGTCGCCGGCCTCTTCCCAGGCGTTGAGGAGGTAGAGGCGCTCCTCGGACTCGCCCGCGGCGCGGGCGTCCTTGGTGTGCATGTCGATGCAGAAGGCGCAGTGGTTGAGCTGCGAGGCACGCGTCTTGACCAGCTCGGCCAGCGCCGGGTCCACGCCCTTCCGGGCGGCCGCGTCGAGGCTGATCATGGCCTTGTAGACCTCGGGGGCGGCTTTGGCGAATTGCATCCGCGGGCCGTGTGCATGAGAAGTTCCGGTCGTCATGCCTTCACGCTAGAGGCCGGGCGGCCCAGGGGTATGGTCCATTTCCATGGCGGATTCATGGGCCACTCCGAGGGACGAACCCGGACAGCGGACGGACAGCCCGGCCGGGCCGGGGGCGGATCTCCATCTGGATCTGCCGCCCGGTGGCGGGAGCGGGGTGCGCGTCGCGCTCATCCGCGCCCTGCGCGACGCCATCCGCACCGGGCGGCTCGCCCCGGGCACCCGGCTGCCCTCCTCCCGCTCGCTCGCCACTGACCTCGGCATCGCCCGGAACACCGTCGCCGACGCCTATGGGGAGCTGGTCGCCGAGGGCTGGCTGACCGCCCGGCAGGGCTCGGGCACCCGGGTCGCCGAACGCGTCGTGCCGCCCGAGCCCGCCCCGCCGCGCACACCCCCGCCCGCCGCCGTGGCCGCCACCCGGCCCACCTACGATCTGCGGCCCGGCGAACCCGATGTCTCGGCCTTCCCCAGGACCGTCTGGCTCTCCGCGGCCCGGCGCGCCCTGATCGCCGCGCCGAACGACGCCTTCGGCTACGGCCACCCCGCCGGACGGCCCGAGCTGCGGCGGGTCCTGGCCGACTATCTGGCGCGCGCCCGCGGGGTGCGGGCCGCGACCGAACGGATCGTGGTCTGCGCGGGGTTCGTCCAGGGGCTGGCCCTGCTCAGCCGGGTGCGGGAGAAGGCGGGACACCGTGAGGTGGCCGTGGAGTCCTACGGGCTCGACGTCCACTGGAACGTGATGCGCGGGGCCGGGCTGCGCACCGTACCGCTGCCGGTCGATCAACGGGGGGCGCGGACGGCGGAGCTGGACCGGTCGGCCGGGCTGCGGACCGTTCTGCTCACCCCGGCGCATCAGTTCCCCATCGGAGTTCCGCTGGACCCCGACCGGCGCGCCGCCGTGGTCGACTGGGCCTCGCGGGTGGGCGGACTGGTGCTGGAGGACGACTACGACGGGGAGTTCCGCTACGACCGTCAGCCGGTCGGGGCGCTGCAGGGGCTCGACCCCGAGCATGTGGTCTATCTGGGTACCGCGAGCAAGAGCCTGGCGCCCGCGCTGCGGCTGGCGTGGATGGTGGTGCCGGACCATCTGATGGACGACCTCCTGGCGCTCAAAAGGACGGGGGAGTGGGAGTCGGGCAGGCTGGACCAGTTGACGCTCGCGGAGTTCATCGGCTCCGGGGCGTACGACCGCCATGTGCGCGGTATGCGGATGCGCTACCGGCGCCGCCGCGACCAGTTGGTGGCGGCGCTCGCCGAACGCGCCCCGCGGGTGCGGGTCACGGGCATCGCGGCCGGGCTGCACGCGGTGCTCCAACTGCCGCCTGGCACCGAGCAGTCCGTGGTGCGGGGCGCGGCCTGGCAGGGCCTGGCGCTGGAGGGCCTGTCCCGCTACCGCTACCGCGACGAACAGGGACAGGAGCAGCAACAGGAGCCGGGCGGGCCCGGACCGGGGCCGGGCGGGCAGCCCGACGCGCTGGTGTTCGCCTATGGCACCCCGCCCGACCACGCCTTCACGGGCGCCCTGGAGGCGCTGTGCCGGGTGCTGCCCTGAAGCCATGCGTTTCAGCGGTCTGAACCCACATTCTTCGGCCGAGCCCCGGCGTCCATGGGCGCGGCAGCTCCCCCTAGGGTGGGCGGTTGCGGCCTCGGGGGACCGGGGAGACCACGCCCTCGGGAGAGACGATGGCCTCGGGGGAGAGGAACGGGGGAGACAGGGATGGAACGGAAGACGACGCGGCGACTGCGGTCGAGCACGGTGATCCTGGGCGGTATGGGCGCGCTGGCGGCGGCGCTCACCTCCTGTGGTTCGGAACCGGACAAGCGCTGTGTGGACCGGAACAGCTATGACGCGGTGAACGGGTACCGGGTCGTCGACTCCAGCGCCTGCAAGGGCTCTTCGTCCACCACGGGCGGCAAGGGCAAGAAGAGCCGGGGCACGAAGAGCGCCGACGGCGAGTGGTACTACGACTCCGAGGTCAGCGGCCGCTATGCGGACTACGGCACGTTCGACAAGAGCAAGGCGGCCGACCGGGGCGGCTTCGGCTGCTCGGGCTCGAGCGGCGGCTGAGCGGGCCGCCCCACGATGAAGCGCCACACCACCGACCCCCGCCCCGGCTGGCAGTCCACGGTGGAGGAGCAGGGGGTCATCTATCCGCTGACCCGCTACCCGGACGGCTCGCTGCGTCCCTACTGGGACGAGAGCGCCTATTACGCCTTCTCGCTGCCCGAGGTCGAGGCGCTGGAGGAGGTCGTCGAGGAGCTGCACCGGATGTCGCTGGCCGCGGCCGCCCATATCGTCGAGACCGGCCGCTTCGCCGACCTCGGCATCGACGATCCGCGGCTGGCCAGGCTGATCGCCGAGTCCTGGCATCGCCGGGCCGAACAGCCCAGCCTCTACGGCCGGTTCGATCTGCGCTACGACGGTGAATCGGGCCCGGCGAAGCTGCTGGAGTACAACGCGGACACGCCCACCTCGCTGGTGGAGGCGGCGAGCGCCCAGTGGTTCTGGATGGAGGACCGCTTCCCGGGCGCCGACCAGTGGAACTCCCTCCATGAGCGGCTGGTCGACGCCTGGCGGACCCAGGCCGCGCTGCTGCCGCCGGGGACGCCCCTGTACTTCGCCCATTCGGCCGGGGACGAGCTGGGCGAGGACCTGATGACGGTGGCCTACCTCCGCGAGACGGCCGACCAGGCCGGGCTGAGCACCGAGGCGATCTCCATGGAGGACATCGGCTGGGAACGGCTGTCGGGCCGCTTCGTCGACAAGCGGTTCCGCTTCATCCGGAGCTGCTTCAAGCTCTATCCCTGGGAGTGGCTGGCCACCGACCGGTTCGGCCCGCAGGTGCTGGACACCCTCGACAACGGGGGCGGCACCGGATCCACGCTGTGGATCGAACCGGCCTGGAAGATGCTGCTGTCCAACAAGGCGCTGCTGGCCGTGTTGTGGGAGCTTTTCCCGGACCACCCCAACTTGCTGCCCGCCTACCTCGACGGCCCCCGTGAACTGGCCGGCGCCAACGGCTATGTGGCCAAGCCGCTGCTCGGCCGCGAGGGGGCCGGGGTCACCGTGCACCCGCCGGGCGAGGAGCCCGTCCTCCGCGATGAGCCGTGCTGCTACCAGGAACTGGCGCCGCTGCCCGACTTCGACGGCAACCGGGTGGTACTCGGCACCTGGGTCGTCGAGGGCGAGGCGGCGGGGCTCGGCATCCGCGAGTCGGCGGGGCTGGTGACGGATGAGTACGCGCGCTTCATCCCCCATGTGATCCTCTGAACCAAACTGATTCTCCAAGCAGGACAGGGCCACCGAGCCGTACCGGGTCATTCGGCCAGCACCGCCCTGAGCTGGTCCAGCGCCCACTCCAGATCCTCCTCGCTGATCACCAGGGGCGGGGCGATGCGGATGGTGGCGCCATGGGTGTCCTTGACCAGCACTCTGCGGTCCATGAGCCGCTCGGAGATCTGCCGCCCGGTGCCCCGTGACGGATGGATGTCCACCCCTGCCCACAGCCCCCGGCCACGCACCTGCTCAACTCCCCTTCCCACGAGCAGCCCCAGCTCCCGGTGGAGCAGCTCGCCCAGCACGGCCGAGCGCCGCTGGAACTCCCCGGTCCGCACCATGGCGATGACCTCCAGGGCGATCGCGCAGGCGAGCGGGCTGCCGCCGAAGGTGGAGCCGTGCTCCCCGGGGCGGTGCACCCCGAGCACCTCGCCGGAGGACACCACCGCCGACACCGGCACCACCCCGCCGCCCAGCGCCTTGCCCAGCACATAGACATCGGGGACCACCCCCTCGTGCTCACAGGCGAAGGTGGTGCCGGTGCGCCCGAGGCCCGACTGGATCTCATCGGCGATGAGCAGCACATTCCGCTCCCGGGTCAGCTCCCGGACCCCGGCCAGATAGCCGGGCGGCGGCACCACCACTCCGGCCTCGCCCTGGATCGGCTCCAGCAGCACGGCGACCGTCTCCTCGGGCGCGGCGTCGAGCGCCGCCTCCATCGCCGCCAGATCCCCGTACGGCACGATCGAGAACCCGGGGGTGAAGGGGCCGTGGTCGGCCCGGGCCTCCCGATCGGTGGAGCAGCTGATGAGGGTGATCGTCCGGCCGTGGAAGTTGTCCCTGGCGGCGATGATCCTGGCCCGGCCGTCCGGTACGCCCTTGATCCGGTAGCCCCATTTACGGGCGGTCTTGATGGCCGTCTCCATCGCCTCCGCCCCCGTGTTCATGGGCAGCACCATCTCCATGCCGCACAGCTCGGCCAGCTCGGAGCAGAAGGCGCCGAAGCGGTCGTGGTGGAACGCGCGGGAGGTGAGGGTGACCCGGTCCAGCTGCGCCTTGGCGGCCTCGATCAGCCGGCGGTTGCGATGCCCGAAGTTGAGCGCCGAGTATCCGGCGAGCAGATCGAGATACCGGCGGCCCTCGACATCGGTCATCCAGGCGCCTTCGGCGGACGCGACGACGACCGGCAGGGGATGGTAGTTGTGCGCGCCATGGGCCTCGGCGGCGGCGATGGCCCGCTCCGCGGAGCGTCCCGATCCCATCTTGTCCTCCTTGTCTCACTAGCTAGAGTGGGGGTGCGCATCGTGACTGGCGAGCCGAGCGTGGAACCGACCACGAGGAAGCGATGCGCGGCCTTAGCGCCACGAGGTGCCGCCCGCCTGGGCACCCCGGGACACGACCGGACCGTCACCGATCGCCCCGGAGGACTCGATGAGCCTGCCCCTTTCCCATCCCGCCCTGTCGGCCGCCGACCCCGAACTCGCCTCACTCGTCGGCTCCGAGGAGCTGCTGCAGTCCGAAACCCTGCGCCTGATTCCGAGCGAGAACTATGTCTCCGCCGCCGTCCTGGAAGCCTCCGGGACGGTGCTGCAGAACAAGTACAGCGAGGGCTACGCCGGCCGCCGCTACTACGAGGGCCAGCAGATCATCGACCAGGTGGAGACCCTGGCGATCAACCGGGCCAAGGCCGTCTTCGGCACCGAGCACGCCAATGTGCAGCCCTACTCCGGCTCGCCGGCCAACCTCGCGGTCTATCTGGCCTTCGCCCAGCCCGGTGACACCGTGATGGGCATGTCACTGCCCATGGGCGGTCATCTCACCCACGGCTGGGGCGTCTCCGCCACCGGCACCTGGTTCCGCGGCGTCCGGTACGGGGTGCGCCAGGACACTGGCGCGATCGACTTCGACCAGGTGCGCGAGCTGGCCCTCGAGGAGCGGCCCAAGCTGATCTTCTGCGGTGGCACGGCGGTGCCCCGCACGATCGACTTCGCCGCCTTCGCGGAGATCGCTCGCGAGGTGGACGCGGTGCTCGTCGCCGATATCGCGCATATCGCCGGCCTGATCGCGGGCGGCGCCCACCCCTCGCCCGTTCCGTATGCCGATGTCATCTCCACCACCACTCATAAGACGCTCCGGGGTCCGCGCGGCGCGATGCTGATGGCGCGCGAGACCCATGCCAAGGCCATCGACAAGGCCGTCTTCCCCGGGCTGCAGGGCGGTCCGCACAACCAGACCACCGCCGCCATCGCGGTGGCCCTGCACGAGGCCGCCCAGCCCGCCTTCCGTGACTACGCCCATGCCGTGGTCGCCAACGCCAAGGCGCTCGCCGAGGAATTGCTCGCCCGCGGCTTCGATCTGGTCTCCGGCGGCACCGACAACCATCTGATCCTGATGGACCTGACGCCCAAGGAGGTGCCGGGCAAGGTCGCGGCCAAGGCCCTGGATCAGGCCGGGATCGTGGTGAACTACAACACCGTCCCCTACGACCCGCGCAAGCCCTTCGACCCCTCCGGCATCCGGATCGGCACCCCCTCCCTCACCTCGCGCGGTCTGTCCACCGAGCACATGCCCGCCGTGGCCGACTGGATCGACCGCGGGGTGACCGCCGCGAAGAGCGGTGACCAGGGCGCCCTCATCAAGATCAGGGCCGAGGTGTCCGAGCTGATGGCGGGCTACCCGGCTCCCGGTCTGCCGACCGGCTGACGCCGCCCGCGGGCCCCTGCCCGGCCTCCAGGCCGGGCAGCGGCCGCCACCACTGCTCCTCCCGGATCCGGTCGTCGGCCACCGGCACCGGCAGGCCCACGATCCGGGCGAGCACCCGCTCGACCAGCGTCTCCCCGCCCTCCAGCGGCGCGCCGCCCTCCAAGGGCATGTCTCCCTCCGGGGGCACGCCGCCCGCCCGCGACACGCCGTGCCGCGACGGTCCGCCGGACGGCGGTATCTCCAACGCCCGCCCGAGCGCCCGCAGCTCTCCGGGCAGCCCTTCCTCGGCCATCTCCTTCGCCTCCCCACTCGGTCCCATCGGCCGTCCGCTGAGTTTCCTCGGCCGTCCACTGCCTCACATCGGCCGTCCAGCGCGTCCCATCCGCGGTCTCCGACGGCCCCAGCAGCCGCTCCAGCCGTCTCAGGGCGCGGCTCAGCCGTGATTTCACCGTGCCGCGCGGCCAGCCCAGCGCCTCCGCGGTCTCCCCCTCGTCCAGATCCAGCAGATAGCGGTAGATCACCACCCGCCGCTGCGGCTCGCTCAGCTCCTCCAGCGCGTCCAGCAGCCGCTCCCGCCGCTCGCCCGCCAGTGCCACGGCCGCCGGATCGGCGGACTCCGGTATCACCGGCTCGGCCCCGGCCAGCAGCGCTCCCTCCCGGTCCGCCGCCGTCCGCCTCCGACGCGCCGAACGCACCGCGTTACTCGTCTCATGGGCGACGATCCGCAGCAGCCAGGGCCGGAACGCCGCCTCGCTCTCGAACCGCCCCAGCGCGAGATACGCCTTCACAAAGGCGTCCTGCACCACATCCTCGGCATCCGCGCCCGCCCCGAGCAGCCGGGCGGTGCGGTGCGCGATCGGCGCATGGGCCCGCACCAGCTCGGCATATGCCTCGGTGTCGCCGGCCAGCACCCGCGCGATGATCTGTGCTTCACGAGTCCTCACACCTTTCATACACCGGCGGACGGAGTCTGGTTCCACACCTGAGAGAATGGGTGCCATGGCCCTCGATCGTCCCCGTGCGCTCTCCGGTATCCAGCCCACCGCAGGTTCCTTCCACCTCGGCAACTACCTCGGTGCGATCCGGCAGTACGTCGCGCTGCAGGAGACCCACGACGCGTTCTACACCGTGGTCGACCTGCACGCGATCACCGTGCCGCAGGATCCGGCGGAGCTGCGCGCCAACAGCCGGCTCGCCGCCGCCCAGCTGCTCGCCTCCGGCCTGGACCCGGACCGCTGCGCGCTCTTCATCCAGAGCCATGTGCCCGAGCACGCCCAGCTCGGGTGGGTGATGAACTGTCTCACCGGCTTCGGCGAGGCGTCCCGGATGACGCAGTTCAAGGACAAGTCGGCCAGGCACGGCGCCGACCGGGCCACCGTCGGCCTCTTCACCTATCCGATCCTGCAGGTCGCGGACATCCTGCTCTACCAGGCCAACCACGTCCCGGTCGGCGAGGACCAGCGCCAGCACATCGAGCTCACCCGGGATCTGGCCGACCGCTTCAACGGCCGCTTCGGCGAGACCTTCACCGTCCCCGAGGCGTACATCGTCAAGGAGACGGGGAAGATCTACGACCTCCAGGACCCGACGATCAAGATGAGCAAGTCGGCGTCCACGCCGAAGGGGATCGTCAGCCTCCTCGATGAGCCCAAGGTCTCGGCGAAGAAGATCAAGAGCGCGGTGACCGACCTCGAGACGGAGATCCGCTACGACGAGGAGAAGAAGCCGGGCGTCAGCAATCTGCTGACCATCTACTCCACCCTGACCGGCACCGCCATCCCGGAGTTGGAGAGCCGTTACGAGGGCAAGGGCTACGGCGCGCTCAAGACCGAGCTCTCCGAGGTGCTGGTCGAGTGGGTCACGCCGTTCCGCGAGCGGACCCAGGAATACCTCGCCGACCCCGCGACGTTGGACGGAATCCTGGCCAAGGGCGCCGAGAAGGCCCGAGCCGTCGCTGCCGAGACGCTGGCCGCCGCCTACGACAAGGTGGGCTTCCTGCCCCCCGCGCGCTGAGTGGCACGTCGAGCGTCGTTCGCACCACCCGGTGAGCACGGCGCGCCCCGCGCACGTATGGGATACGGACCCGCGCGGACCGCGGAACATACCGGTCCGGCCCCCTGACCAGGGGGCCTGTGGATCGGTGTGTGGAAGAACCGAGGAATCTAGCCGCGAAGGCGGCGCAGCCGCCACACTGACACGGGTGCAGCGGCCACAATTCAGCAGCCCGGGAGGGCCAGGAGGGAGAACGCAGTGGGGACCGTAACGCTCGGCGTTTCGATCGCGGTCCCGGAGCCGTACGGCAGCTTCCTCCAGGAGCGGCGCGCGGGCTTCGGGGACCCGGCCGCCCATGGCATCCCCACTCACGTCACCCTCTTGCCGCCGACCGAGGTCGACACCTCGGCACTGCCCGCCGTGGAGGACCATCTGGCGCGGGTCGCGGCCGAGGGGCGGCCGTTCCCGATGCGGCTGGAGGGCACCGGCACCTTCCGGCCGCTCTCGCCGGTCGTCTTCGTCAGGATCGTCGAGGGCGCGGAGGAGTGCGCGGTGCTGCAGGAGCGGATCCGGGTGGAGTCCGGGCCGTGCGCGCGGGAGCTGCAGTTCCCGTACCACCCGCATGTCACGATCGCCCACGGCATCGACGAGGAGGCGATGGACCGGGCGTTCGTCGAGCTCAAGGAGTACGAGGCCGCCTGGACGATCACCGGCTTCGCGCTGTACGAGCAGGGGGCGGACGGGGTCTGGCGGCTGGACCGCGAATACCCCTTCGGGGCGGATGAACAGCCGGGCGGTGCCTCGCCCGTGGTGCCCCGTCAGGCCGATCTATCGCGCCCGGCGGCGCCCTCTCACTGAGCGTTCCGCCGGAACACTCTGCCGGGGTTCCGGTGCGTCAGTCATCCGCGGGTCCGTCGTGGCTGGTCGCGCAGTTCCCCGCGCCCCTACGGGGCCCGCTCAGGCGGAAGACGGACCGGGGCAGCAGGCGGCGTGCCGCCATCGTCAGCCGCAGCGCGCCCGGTGCCCAGACGATCGCGGCGCGCCGCCGCAGCCCCTCCTCGATGGCCTCGGCGACCGCCTGGGGCGTGGTGGCCAGCGGCGCGGGCCGCAGCCCGGCCGTGAGCTTCGTACGGACGAAGCCGGGGCGGACGACCATCACATGGACGCCCGTGCCGCGCAGCGCCTCGCCCAGCCCCTGCGCGAACGCGTCGAGACCGGCCTTGGCGGAGGCGTGGATGAAGTCGGTGCGGCGGACCCGTCCGGCGGCGGCCGAGGAGAGCACTACCAGCGAGCCGTGGCCCTGGCGGCGCATGGCGTTGGCGCAGATCAGGGCCGAGGAGACGGCGCCGGTGTAGTTGGTCTGGGCGACGCGGACCGCCGCCGGGGGGTCGGTCTCGTCCCGCGCCTGGACGCCCAGGACGCCGAAGGCCAGCAGCACCAGATCGATGTCGCCCTCGGCGAAGACCTTGCCCAGGGTCACCTCGTGGGCCTCGGGGGCGAGCGCGTCGAAGGGCACTGTAAGGGTCTCGGCGCCGAGGTCCCGCAGCTGCCGGGCGGCCGACTCCAGGGCGGGGGAGGGGCGGCCGGCCAGCCAGACCGTACGGGCGCGACGGCTGATCAGGCGGCGGACGGTCGCCAGGGCGATCTCGGACGTGCCGCCCAGGACGAGCACCGACTGCGGGGAACCGACTACGTCCTTCATGGGGTGAACGTATCCCCCGATGCGGGGCATATGGAGTGATTGTGCGCCCGTACTCACGGCCTCACCGAAAAGAGTGATGAGCGGAGCGGCTGTCCGGGGAACCCGGATATCCGTATCGCGCACCGGCGCGCCGAGGAGTGACACCGCGCAGAAGGGTACTTGCTGATCATGGAATCGTTGACCCGGCTGCCTGTCGTCGGCCCCGCGATGGCCTGGCTGATGCGCACCCATGCCTGGCGTACCTATGAACGGCTGGACCGTGTCCACTGGACCCGGCTCGCCGCCGCGATCACGTTCACCAGCTTCATCGCCTTCTTCCCGCTCATCGCCGTCGGGGCGGCGATCGGCGCGGCGACGCTCAGCCAAGCGCAGATGGCCCAGTTGCAGAAGAAGGTCGCCCAGCAGATCCCGGGTATCTCCGGCCAGCTCGACCTGGGCGCACTCGTCCAGAACGCCGCCACGATCGGAGTCGTCGCCGGCGCCCTGCTGCTATTCACCGGCATCAGCTGGGTGGGCTCGCTGCGCGAGTGCCTGCGCGCGGTATGGGAGCTGGAGGAGGACCCCGGCAACCCGCTGGTGCGCAAGGTCAAGGACGCCTTCGTGCTGATCGGGCTGGGCGGTGTGGCGCTCGTGTCGTTCGCCGTGTCCGCCCTGGCCGCCACCGCCGTGGGCCGGATCTCCCGGCTCATCGGCATCCCCGAGAACGGGATCGGCGGCTGGCTGCTGCGGATCGCCGCGTTCGCCATCGCCGTCTGCGCCGACCTCGTGCTGCTGAGCTACGTCCTGACCTGGCTCCCCGGTGTGCAGCCGCCCCGCCGTACGGTCGTGGTCGCCGCGCTCATCGGCGCGATCGGCCTCGAACTGCTCAAGGTGCTGCTCAGCAGCTATCTGAAGGACGTGGCGGCCAAGAGCATGTACGGGGCGTTCGGGGTGCCCATCGCCCTGCTGCTGTGGATGAACTTCACCGCGAAACTCACGCTGTACTGCGCCGCCTGGACCGCCACCCCGCCCGCCGCCCACGCCGAGCGCGAGGCCGAATGGGCGGCGGAGGCGGACAAGGCCCAGCCGTCCGACGCGGACAAGGCCCAGCCGTCCGGGCCGGACCAGACCCAGCCGTCCGAGCCGGAGGTCGAAAGGCCCCGCGCCCGCAGGCCCGAAGGCCCGCAGGCGGCGGCGTGACGGCGACCGTAAGAGGGCCGGCTCGGCGGTAAGGGCTCGCTCAGTCGCGCGAGCGGCGCCGCACCAGCTCCGGCAGCGGCCAGCGGCGGTGCACCCCGAAGGCCACCGCGCCCAGCAGCGCCAGTGAGCCGCCCGCGATGCCCACCGCGGTCCATGCCCCGCCGGAGCCCCCGTCGTCCGTGGAGACGGACGCCTGGGCGTGCTTGTGGCCGTTTTCGCCGCCGGCCGAGGGGTGGCTCGCGCCCGCCGCGCCGGGGCGGACGAGGGTCCCGACCGGGTTCACCGAGCCCGCCGCCTTGAAGCCCCAGTCGAAGAGCCTCGCGGTCTCCTTGTAGACCTCGTTCGCCTCCTTCTCCTGCGGATTCATGACGGTGACCAGCAGCACCCGGCTTCCGCGCTGGGCGACCCCGGTGAAGGTGGCGCCCGCGTTCGTGGTGTTGCCGTTCTTGACCCCGGCGATGCCCTTGTAGGGCTCGACGCCGAAGCCGGTCAGCAGCCGGTTGGTGTTCTGGATGCCGAAGCTGGAGCGCTTCTTCTTGCCCTTTTCGAACGTGCCGGGGAACTGCGCGGTCGCCGTCGAGCAGTACTCCCGGAAGTCCGCCTTCTGCAGCCCCGAGCGGGCGAAGAGGGTCAGGTCGTACGCGCTGCTGACCTGGCCCTTCTCGTCGTAGCCGTCGGGTGTGACCACATGGGTGTCCCCGGCGTTCAGATGCTTCGCGTGTGCCTGCATCTCGCTTACGGTCGCCGGGACACCGCCGTTCATGGCCGACAGCACATGCACCGCGTCGTTGCCCGAGCGCAGGAAGACGCCGAGCCACAGGTCGTGGACCGAGTAGGTGTAGTTCTCCTTGACGCCGACCAGGCTGCTGCCTTCACCCATCCCCTCCAGGTCGGACAGCTGCACCTTGTGGGTCTTCGTCTTCGGCATCTTCGGCAGCAGCGTGTCCGCGAACAGCATCTTCAAGGTGGACGCGGGCGGGAGCTGCCAGTGGGCATTGTGCGAGGCGAGCACATCACCGGACTCGGCGTCGGCCACCAGCCAGGACTTTCCGCTGAGCTTCTTGGGCAGCGCGGGCGCCCCCGCCTTGGGGTCCACCTGGGTGCCGGGGCGGCCGAGCCGCTTCCCGCCCACCGTGGACATATGGGCGGGCGGCTTGACCGCGTCGGTGGAGCCGCCCGGCTGATCGGCGGCGTGCGCCGGGGCTGCGGCGAGCGGCCCGCACAGCAGGAGGGCGGCGGCGGTGGCGGCCAGCGGCGCGGCGGCGCGGCGGGCGGGGGTACGGCGACTGCTCGTGCGGGTGCTCTTGCCGGTGCTCTTACGGGTGCGGTCTCGGACGTGAGTGCTGGTGAAGGAAGGTGTGGGCACGGAGGTGAACGTACCTGGCGTCGCTGAGGAGAGCGACAGCAGCGCCGACGTATTGACGGCAGACCCCCGCGTGGAGGTATCCGGGGCCGTGCCCATACTGGAACCCATGAAGCTCAGCCGCCCCGTGTCCTGGTTCCTGCTCGCCTTCGGGGTCTGGAGCTGGGTCATCTGGTTCACCTTTGTCAAAAATTTGTGGAAGGACGCCAGCGGACTCGCCTTCGACGACTCCGGCGACCCCACCACGTACTTTTGGGTGCATCTGCTGCTCGCGATCACCTCGTTTCTCTTGGGGACGGCGATCGGGGTGATCGGGTTGCGTGGGATGCGCGCTCTGCGTCGAAACGACGCCTCCGAGTAGCCGTTCCGGGCAGCCGTCGGGTAGTCGCTAGGGGAGGGGACCGGGGATGGTCGTGCTCTACGTCCTGATCGCGCTGGCCGTCATGGGTCTGCTGACCGGCGTCCACTGGTATGTGTGGCGGCGGCTGGTCGGCGACACGACGGCGCGCGGGGGGTGGGTGCGCCGCACGGGCACGGCGGCGGCCTTCGTACTGCCGCTGATGAGCGTCGGCGCGGTGATCTCGGGCCGTGCGGGCGCGCCCTTCGCGCTCCAGCGCGTCCTGGCCTGGCCGGGTTACCTCTGGCTCGCCCTGCTCCTGTACCTGACCCTCGTCCTGCTCGTGGGCGAGGCGGTGCGGCCCTTGCTGCGCGCATGGCTGAGCCGTCGTGACTCCGTCAAGCCCGCTGATGTGCGGTCGACCGAGGGCCCGGCGGCGGATGCGGAGGCGGCTGCCGCCGCCGGGCGGACAGCGGATGCCGGTTCGGCGGTGACCGCCGACGACACCGGCGCCGTCGGCCCCGCCCCGGCGGCCGTCCGCGCGGAGGGCCGCGAGGGCGCGGCGGCCGGGGACGGCGCGGGCGGGGATGGCCCCGTCGGCGCCGTCGCGAGCAACGTCGGCGGTGGGGCGGTGGCATCCGAGGGGGCGTCGGGCGGGGTGCCGACGGCGCTCGCCGACGGCAGCGGGGCCGCCGCGACGGTGGTGCCCGACGGCGGGGCCACAGCTCTGGCAAGCGGCACGGTGGCGGCCAGAGACGGCGCGGGCTGGGCTGGCAGGGCCGCCGTGGACAGCCCGGTGGGCGCGTTGGACGGCCCCACGGGTCGGGCGTCGGAAGGCGCTGCGGGCCTGGTGAAGGACGCGGTCGGGGACGGCGAGGGCGCGGCTGTGGCGAGCGGAGCGGCGGCGGCCGGAAGCGTCTCGGGCGGGGCGGCGGAGGCCGCTGCGGACGGCCCGGCGCCCGCCGCCTCCCGGCGGCTGTTTGTCGCGCGGGCCGTGGCCGTCGGTGCCACGGCCGTGGCTGCCGGAACGGTGGGGTACGGGACGAACACCGTGCTGCGCGGGCCGCGGATCAAGAGGGTCACCGTGCCGCTCGCCAAGCTGCCGCGCCAGGCGCACGGCTTCCGGATCGCCGTCGTCAGCGATGTCCACCTCGGGCCGATCCTGGGCCGCGCCCACACCCAGCGGGTCGTCGAGGCGGTCAACCGCACCAACCCCGACCTCATCGCCGTCGTCGGCGACCTCGTGGACGGCAGCGTCGCGGACCTCGGCCCTGCCGCCGAGCCGCTGCGCGCGCTGCGCGCCCGTCACGGCAGCTACTTCGTCACGGGCAACCACGAGTACTACTCGGGCGCCGAGGAGTGGGTGGACCATGTGCGCGAGCTGGGCCTGCGTCCCCTGGAGAACGAGCGCACCGAGCTGCCCGGCTTCGATCTCGCCGGGGTGAACGACGTCGCGGGCGAGAGCGAGGGGCAGGGCCCCGACTTCGGCAAGGCGCTCGGCGACCGCGACCGCTCGCGTGCCTCCGTGCTGCTCGCCCATCAGCCCGTGGTGATCCACGACGCGGTGAAGGCGGGCGTCGATCTCCAGTTGTCCGGCCACACCCACGGTGGTCAGGTGTGGCCCGGCACCTATGTGGCCGAGCTCGCCAACCCCACCGCCGCCGGTCTCGAGCGGTACGGCGACACCCAGCTCTATGTGACCCGCGGCGCGGGCGCCTGGGGCCCGCCGGTACGGGTCGGGGCGCCACCGGACGTCACCGTCGTGGAGCTGGCCTCGACCCGTACCTGAGCGCCTGAGCGCCCGCCATCCCGGCCCCACCCCGCATCAGCGCGAGTCGGCGGCGGACCGCTGAACCTCCGCCGAGCCGGAGGGACCGGTAGGACCGCTGGGACCGACGGGACCCGTGCTGACCAGCGGACGGTCGAGGTCCCCCGCCGGTGCGTCGTCGTCGGCCGCCACCGCCACCGCGACCGGCCCCGACTGGTCGGCGGTCTGCGCGGCAGCCCGTACGCCGCCGCCCTGCGCGCCGGCCCGCTTGGCGCGGCGGTGCGGCAGCGGGGCGTTGCGTATGCCCGAGATACGGTCGTGCGGGGCCAGCCGGTCCGGGTGGCGCAGCGTCTTCCGTACGCAGGTGGCGGTCAGTGCGAACCCGGTCACCACCGCCAGCAGTTGGATGGGGCTCAGCGCCGTAAGGACCGCCGCCGCGCCCTGGGCGCCCGAGTCGCGGACGGTGGCGAACAGACCGGACGGCCACGGCTCGTGCAGCAGGGTCAGCATGGCCAGGAACAGCCCCGACAGGAACGGCATCACCAGCGCCCCGAGCAGCAGCGCGCGCAGGGTCAGCCGCCAGGGCACCAGCGGGCCGCCGTCGTCCGACACCAGCTTCAGCAGCAACAGCCGCTTTCCGGGGGTCGCGCCGGTCGCCAGCGGCAGGAGGATGAACCAGGCCACGAAGATTCCCACCGGTATCCATGAGGGGGCCGCGCCGCCCTGATAGGTCATCACGGCCGCGGCAAACACCGATGCGACGACATATCCGGCCACATCCACGACCAGCGCCGTAAGCCGCCGCCCGAAGGGCACCGGACGTGCCGCCAGCGCCCGCCCGTCCAGCGCCTCCAGGGCGGGCAGCATCCGCGCGACCGGCCCGGCCAGCAGCCAACCGACCACCGCCCCCGCCGTGTTGACGATCAGGTCGTCCACGTCGAAGAGGCGGTACGGGCAGTTGTACAGGCCCCACACTCCGGTCCACTGCGTCAGCTCGAAGGACATCGAGACCACGAAGCCGATCACGGCGGTGGCGCGCAGCGAGCGCCCGAAGTGGTAGCGCAGGAAGACGCCGAGCGGCAGAAGCAGCAGCAGATTGAAGACGGTCCCGGCCACGGCGGGGTTCTGGAGGACCAGCGAGTTGAGCCCGACCTTGTGGTGGGCCTCCTTCCAGATGTCGCTGAAGGTGTTCCCGGGCATCCACTGCGGATGGGCCACGGGTGCGAACCGCTCGCACATGTCGCCGGTCTGCTTCGGCAGCGGCACGATCGTCATGCAGAAGGCGGTGAGCGAGTAGTAGAGGAAGCCGTACAGCGACAGCGTCCGCCCCCGGGACATCACGCCATGACGGCGGTACAGGACGACGGCTGTCGGCAGCAGCAATAAGAGTGCCAGCAGCGGGAAGAGCGCGGCGGCGGTCTTGATCGGCAGAAGGTAGGCGGTGGCCATGCGCAGGACTATACGTCATGTGTATACATCGCGTGTATAGCGGACGGGGCACGGCACACGACAAGGGCCCCGCCCCCGGAATCCGGGAAGCGGGGCCCTCGCCCACAAGCTCCGAGCCACAAGCTCCGAGCCACAAGCTCGGAGCCACAAGCCCAGAGCCAAAGGCAAGCTCCGAGCCCAAAGGCTCCGTGTCTCAGAAGCGGCGCGTGATCAAAGCGCGCTTGACCTCCTGAATGGCCTTGGTGACCTCGATGCCCCGCGGGCACGCCTCGGTGCAGTTGAAGGTGGTGCGGCAGCGCCAGACGCCGTCCTTGTCGTTCAGGATCTCCAGCCGCTGCTCACCGCCCTCGTCGCGGGAGTCGAAGATGAAGCGGTGCGCGTTGACGATCGCCGCCGGGCCGAAGTACTGGCCGTCGTTCCAGAACACCGGGCACGAGGAGGTGCACGCGGCGCACAGGATGCACTTGGTGGTGTCGTCGAACCGCTCGCGGTCCTCGGCGGACTGCAGCCGCTCACGCGTCGGCTCGTTGCCCGTCGTGATCAGGAAGGGCATCACATCGCGGTACGCCTGGAAGAACGGCTCCATGTCCACGATCAGGTCCTTCAGGACCGTGAGCCCCTTGATCGGCTCGACCGTGATGGGCTTCTCCGGGTTGATGTCCTTGATCAGCGTCTTGCAGGCCAGCCGGTTGCGGCCGTTGATCCGCATCGCGTCGGATCCGCAGATGCCGTGGGCGCAGGAGCGGCGGAAGGTCAGGGTGCCGTCCAGCTCCCACTTCACCTTGTGGAGACCGTCGAGGACGCGCTCCTTCGGGTCCATGTCGATCTGGAAGTCCTCCCAGACCGCCTGGTCCGAGACCTCCGGGTTGAAGCGCCGGATCCGGAAGGTGACGGTGATCAGGTGCGAGGCGGTGGCGTCGGCCGCCTCGGGGGCCTGGTCGGACTTCTCAAGGGTGGGGGTGCTCATCAGTACTTACGCTCCATCGGCTGGTAGCGGGTCTGCACGACCGGCTTGTAGTCGAGGCGGATGGACTCGGAGCCGTCCGCGCCCACCTCTCGGTACGCCATGGTGTGCCGCATGAAGTTGACGTCGTCGCGGTTCGGGTAGTCCTCGCGGTAGTGGCCGCCGCGCGACTCCTTGCGGGCCAGCGCCGAGATCGCCATGACCTCGGCCAGGTCGAGCAGGTTGCCCAGCTCGATGGCCTCCAGCAGATCGGTGTTGAACCGCTTGCCCTTGTCCTGGACGCTGACGTTCTTGAACCGCGCCCGCAGGTGGCCGATCTCCTCGACGGCCTCCTTGAGCGTCTGCTCGGTGCGGAAGACCATGACGTTCTTGTCCATGGTCTCCTGCAGCGCCTTGCGGACCTCGGTGACCCGCTCGGTGCCGGTCGCGTCCCGCAGGTTCTCCACCTGGCTCTGGACGAACGCGGCCGGGTCCTCCGGAAGCTCGACGAAGTCGGCCCTGGCGGAGTACTCCGCGGCGGCGATGCCCGCCCGGCGGCCGAAGACGTTGATGTCGAGCAGCGAGTTGGTGCCCAGCCGGTTGGCGCCGTGCACCGAGACGCAGGCGACCTCGCCGGCCGCGTACAGGCCCGGGACGACGGTGTCGTTGTCCGACAGCACCTCGCCCTGGACGTTGGTCGGGATGCCGCCCATCGTGTAGTGCGCGGTCGGCTGGATCGGGATCGGGTCCGTGTACGGCTCGATGCCCAGGTACGTCCGCGCGAACTCGGTGATGTCGGGCAGCTTGGCGTCGAGCTGCTCCGGCGGCAGGTGGGTCAGGTCCAGATAGACGTGGTCGCCCTCCGGACCGCAGCCGCGGCCCTCACGGATCTCCGTGTAGATGGACCGCGATACGACGTCTCGCGATGCCAGGTCCTTCATGACCGGCGCGTACTTCTCCATGAAGCGCTCGCCGTCCTTGTTGCGGAGGATGCCGCCCTCACCGCGGGCGCCCTCCGTCAGCAGGATGCCCATGCGCCAGATGCCGGTCGGGTGGAACTGGAAGAACTCCATGTCCTCCAGCGGCAGCCCGCGCCGGTAGGCGACCGCCTGGCCGTCACCGGTGAGGGTGTGCGCGTTGGAGGTCACCTTGAAGAACTTGCCGCAGCCGCCGGAGGCGAAGACGACGGCCTTCGCCTGGAAGACGTGCAGCTCACCGGTGGCCAGCTCGTAGGCCACCACACCGGCGGTGCGCTTGACCCCGTCGACCTCGGTCATCAGGAGGTCCAGGACGTAGAACTCGTTGAAGAACTCCACGCCCTCCTTGACGCAGTTCTGGTACAGCGTCTGGAGGATCATGTGGCCGGTGCGGTCCGAGGCGTAGCAGGACCGGCGGACCGGGGCCTCGCCGTGGTTACGGCTGTGGCCGCCGAAGCGGCGCTGGTCGATGGTGCCGTTCGGGGTGCGGTTGAACGGCAGGCCCATCTTCTCCAGGTCGAGGACGGAGTCGATGGCCTCCTTCGCCAGGATCTCGGCGGCGTCCTGGTCGACCAGGTAGTCACCGCCCTTGATCGTGTCGAAGGTGTGCCACTCCCAGTTGTCCTCCTCGACATTGGCGAGGGCGGCGGCCATGCCGCCCTGCGCCGCGCCGGTGTGGGAGCGGGTCGGGTAGAGCTTGGTGAGCACCGCGGTGCGGCTGCGCTTGGTCGACTCGATGGCCGCGCGCATTCCGGCCCCGCCGGCGCCGACGATGACGGTGTCGTACTTATGGATCTTCATGAGTGGATACCTCAGCCCCGGGGCCTAGCGGATGTTCGGGTCGAAGGTGAAGATCACCAGAGTGCCGAGCACGATGGTGAATCCTGCCGCCGTGTAGAGCAGCGCCTTCAGCCACAGGCGGGTGGTGTCCCGCTCCGCGTAGTCGTTGATGATCGTGCGCAGGCCGTTCGCGCCGTGCAGCGTGGCGAGCCAGAGCATGATCAGATCCCATGCCTGCCAGAACGGCGAGGCCCAGCGACCGGCCACGAAGGCGAAGCCGATCTTGGTGACACCGCCGTCCAGCACGAGCTGGATCAGCAGATGGCCCAGGACCAGGACGACCAGCAGGACGCCGGACAGGCGCATGAAGAGCCAGCCGTACATCTCGAAGTTCGTACGGGTGGCCCTGGGCGTCTTGCGGGTACGGGCCCGCGGCGGCTCGATGACCGGGGCCGGATGATCCACGTCGTACCCGGTGACCGAGTCGCTCGCGGGGGTGGTGGTCTCGGCGGACATGTGCGTCAGCTCCCGAACAGTTCGCGCAGCGTGTGCTGGAGGATCGGGTAGAAGGCGCCCGCCATCAGCACGACCCAGATACCGACGACGCCCCAGAGCATCTGGCGCTGGTACCTCGCTCCCTTGGACCAGAAGTCGACGGCGATGACGCGAAGGCCGTTGAGGGCGTGAAACAGGATGGCGGCCACGAGGCCGTACTCCATCAGGTTCACGACGGGATTCTTGTAGGTGGCAACCACGTTGTCGTACGCCTCGGGCGAGACGCGGACCAGCGAGGTGTCCAGCACATGTACGAACAGGAAGAAGAAGATGAGGACGCCGGTGACTCGATGAGCCACCCAGGACCACATGCCTTCCCGGCCGCGATACAGCGTTCCAGCCGGCACGGAAAAACCCTCCGGAAGCGGATTTGGGGCCAGCCGGCTTCACGGTCGGTCGGGCCCGGCCGGGTACGGTCCACCGGCCCTGGCCATCGTACCGACGTGCTGTCGGCAGGTTCGTCCGGGGGGCTCAGGTGTGATCTATCAAGCACGAACGGGCGATCATGCGATACGGAACCCGGACGCGTCCGGCAACCGGGAGGTGTTCGCGGCCAGCCGGACGAGTCTGCCGCGGGCGATGCGCCGCAGCTCCTCGGCGGTGTTCTCGCGCTCCCTCTCCCGCTCGTTGCCCAGCCGGTTCCGGATCCCGGTCAGCAGCCGGTCGAGCCGCTCCTCGGGCCGCAGACCATCCAGACAGATGACGAAAACGTGACCGAATCGACGTTCGTACGCATCATGGGCGGCCTGGAGCGCGGTGTGGGCGGCCGGCGACCCCAGGCTCTCCGCGGGCGGCAGCTCATGGCCGACGACCGACTCGTCCGCGAGCGCCTCGTCCAGATCGGCCGGGGTGAGGTCGTAGCTGGCCTCGTCCCCGGCGGCCAGCAGCGCCTCCAGATCGGGGTACGGGCGGTGGGCCGCGATCAGCCGGGCCCAGCGGCGGCTGCCGCAACAGGCGAGCAGCGCGGCCTCGGCCGCGTCGGCGGTGGCGGTGTTGAGCCGGTCGAGGCGGGAGGCTGCGGCGCGGGACCTGGACGTGGGCCTGGACCTGGACATGGACCTGGACAGCGTGGACTCCTCGGACACGCGGTGGACTCCTCCGGCACGCAGGGGACACGCATGGGAGCGGACGCCCAGGAGAAAGAACACCCGGGAGAAACGGACACCCGGGAGAGGCGCGGGAGACATGGCTGGGCGTATGAGCAGTACACGCTAACGATGCGGGGAGGGGGGTGTGCCGGGGGGAACGCGATATCACCCGAACGGGGACGTTTTACTGCATGCAGTGGACGGCATTCGGGGCGCAGGGTGTTTTTCGGCCCAAAGACGGCCGAATGCCCGAAGCGGGAGGGGCCTAAGGAGGTACACCGCCATGGGATTGCCGCTCAGAGCCACCAAGGCGTCCTGCGTCCGCGGTCTCATCGCGGGTGCCGTCGCCACCCTCGTCCTGGCGGCCCTCGGCTGTCAGCAGACGGGCGGCGGCCAGGGCCAGGCCGGCACCCGCTCCTCGCCGGCCCACTCCGCGCACGCCACGACCGCCACCTCGGCGCGCTCCCCCTCCGCCTCGCCCCACGGAACGGCGGCCTCCGCCCCGCCCCGCACCATCCCCTCCGTCCGCGACTTCACCCCGGCCACGGGCCCGGGCTGGCGACCCGGCAGCGGCAGCCGGGTGGTGGCCGACCTCGATGGCCCGCTCGCCGACGAGGCCCGCACGATCGCCGCGGAGCTGGGGCTGCGCACCGCCTCCGGCACCGCCCGCCGCGGTGATCTCTCCCTCGCCCTCGACCCGGGGCAGAGCGGTGGCGGCGAGGCGTACACGCTGACGGTCGGCGGTGGCCGCGCCCGGATCACCGGCCCGGCCGACGCGGGCGTCTTCTACGGCACCCGCACCGTGAAACAGGCCCTGCGCTCCGGCGGCCGCCTCCCCGAAGGCGTGATCCACGACCGGCCCGGGCGCGCCCAGCGCGGCCTCAACCTGGACATCGCGCGCAAGTTCTTCTCGGCCGGGTGGATCGAGGCCCGGATGCGCGAGATGGCCGACCTCAAGCTCAACCAGTTGGCCCTGCACTTCTCGGACGACCAGGGCTTCCGCATCCAGAGCACCAGCCACCCCGAGATCGTCTCGGCCCAGCACCTCACCAAGGCCCAGGTCCGGGAGATCGTCGCGCTCGGACAGCGGCTGCACATCACCGTCATCCCCGAGATCGACTCGCCGGGCCACCTCGGCGCCGTCATCAGGGCTCATCCGCAGCTCCAGCTGCGCAATGCGGGCGGCACCTCGTTCCAGGGGTCGGTGGACATCTCCAATCCGGCCGCGGCCCGCATCGTCGATCAGCTCATGCGTGAGTACGCCCCGCTCTTCCCCGGCCGCTGGTGGCATCTGGGTGCCGATGAGTACCTCGCGCTGACTGTCAAGGACCCCCAGGCGTCGTTCCCGAAGCTGGTGGCCGCCGCGAAGGCGAAGTACGGCCCCAACGCCCGGGTGCAGGACCTGGTCACCGGCTGGCTGAACGACCGGGCCCGGCTCGCGCGGCAGCTCGGCAAGCAGCCCAAGGCGTGGAACGACGGTTTCTTCGCCGGCGGCGTCGTCAAGCCCGACAAGAACATCGAGGTCGAGTACTGGACGGGACGGCTGAAGGAGACGGCACGGCAGCCGCTGGAGTATCTGAAGGAGGGCCGCAAGGTGGTCAACCTCAACGACTCGTACCTCTACTACGTCCTCGGCGAGCCCGGCGGCTTCACCTACCCGACCGGCGAACGCATTTACGAGAGTTGGTCCCCCGCGGTACTGCGCAGCTCCACGCCCGTCGCCGACAAGTCCCTGACCGGACCGAACCGGATCCTCGGTGCCCGTTTCGCCATCTGGGGTGACCGGTCCGAGGCCCAGACGCCCGCGCAGGTGGCCCAGGGCATCCGGCTGCCGCTCGCGGCGCTGGCCCAGCGGGTGTGGGACCCCGGGAAGCCGCCGCTGAGCTGGTCCGACTTCACCCGGCTCGCCGAGCGGCTCGGGGTCTGAGCGCGAGCCCGAGCGGGAGAGCAGCGGGAGAGCAGAGGGAGAAAAGAAGGACGGTCGGGGCCGCCACCCCCCACAGGAGAGGCCCCGACCGTCGATCAGGGAGAGCCCGCATGAGGCTCGCACCCCTTACAGCGTCGCACGCCTCGATTGCGTCACACCTCCCCTTGCACGAAACCGGGGACTTCACCCCGCGTCCAGGGTCCGTTCCGCTCTGGACTTGACCGGTCGGATGCCCGTAACGTGCAGGTCCGCGCTCTGGGCGCGGTCAGAGGCTTTATTTTCTCGCGTGGCCCGCAGCGGGTCACGTTCCCAGGGGGACTCAAAAGACCATGTATCCGTGTGGGAACTGCCGCGCTGTCGCCGTCGGCCCCGACGGGCGCTGTGCCGCATGCGGGACGTACCAGCAGCAACTGCAGCAGCAGCCCTCCGCGCCGCCGCAGCAGCCGTCCGTCCCGCCGCAGATGGCGCAGATGCCGCCGACGCCCGGCGGCTACCCGGCCGGCCCGCCCATGGGCATGCCGACCGGCGGGGTCGATCTGCGGCGCGGGCTTTCCACCACGCTCGTCGCGCTCTTCGGCGTGGCGCTGCCGGCGCTCATCTTCCTCTTCGTGGGGCGCTCCGGCCAGTACAGCGTGATCGGGGACATGCTGGACGCGGTCGAGGGCAAGTCCGTCTCGATCACCGAGGACGACCTCAACGACGCCGACGACCTCTTCACCACCGCGCAGGTCATCTACTCGCTGCTCACCGTCGCGATCGCCGTGGTCTGGGCGATCTGGTTCCGGCGGCTGCGGCTGAACGCCGAGGTCTTCGCGCCCGGCCAGCACCGCTTCAGCAGCGGCTGGGCGGCCGGTTCATGGTTCACCCCCGTCGTCAACTTCTGGTTCCCCAAGCAGATCGCCAACGACATCTGGCGCGCCAGCTCCCCGCAGGGGCCGCACGCCGTCAGCCGCGGTCTGCTCAACGGCTGGTGGGTCACCTGGATCGTCGCGCTGGTCACCAACGCCATCGGCGGCATCCGCTACAACCTGCTGCGGGGCAAGGTGGAGGGCGACGACTACGCCCCCTCTCCCTCCGAGGCGAAGAGCGACATCGAGAGCCTGCACTCCATCCTGGCCTTCGACATGTTCGCGATCGTGATCTTCATGGCCGCGGCGGTCCTCGCGCTGCTGCTGGTCCGGCAGATCACCGCGATGCAGGAGCAGCGCGCCTCGCTGCCCCCGCAGCTGGGCGGCCCGGCTCCGTACGGCATGCCGGCGCCGAACCCGTACGGCGCCCCGGGCCCCGGACCGGCCCCGTACGGCGCCCCGGCCCCCGGGCCCGGCCCGTACGGTGCCCCCCAGATGCCGCCGACCCCGCCACCCGGCCAGCCCGGTCAGCAGTACCCGCCCTACGGGCAGGGCTAGCCCGCGGCTACGCCGGAATCGACTGGACCACGGATTCTCCGAGTGGGGCAGGAAGAGAGCGTGCAGGCGGACGACGCGGAACTGACCGCCGCGGTACTCGCGGCGCAGGAAGGGGACGAGACCGCCTTCCGGACCGTCTACCGGTCCGTGCACCCTCGTCTCCTCGGCTATGTGCGCACGCTGGTCGGTGACGGAGACGCGGAGGACATCACCTCAGAAGCATGGCTGCAGATCGCCCGTGACCTGCAGCGCTTCAGCGGAGACGCCGACCGCTTCCGGGGCTGGGCGGCCCGGATAGCCCGCAATCGCGCACTGGACCACATACGGATGCGCGGCCGCCGCCCGGCCATCGGCGGCGACGAGTCGGAGCTGGAGTTCCGCGCGTCCGACGCGGACACGGCCGGTGAGGCGATGGAGGCCCTCGGCACCGGCCGGGCGCTCGGGCTGATCGCCCAGCTACCGCAGGACCAGGCCGAGGCGGTGGTGCTCCGGGTGGTCCTCGGCCTCGACGCCAAGAGCGCGGCCGCGGTGCTGGGCAAGCGGCCGGGGGCGGTGCGCACGGCCGCCCACCGGGGTTTGCGGCGGCTCGCCGACTTGATCGGCCCGGCGGCGGGGGGCGATCCGGCGGTGCTCGAGGGGATCCCGGGGCAACGCGAGTCACACGGCGGCGGGGCAACCAAGCCGGGTGTGGCGAAGTCTGCTGGTGTGACGGATTCATGCGCGCCAACGCAGAAGGACATGTGATGGCCGAAGACCACCGCTACAGCTGGCTGGATGACAGTGCCGCGGAGCGGTTGCTTCGCGGCGAACCGGTCGAGGGGCAGCCCGGGGCTCCCGACGGCCGGGGCGACGAGTCATATGCCGAAGCGGAGCGGTTGGCAGCCGTGCTCAGCGCCGTCGCCGGAGCGGGCCGCCCGGCGGCCCCCTCCGACGTGTCCGCGCTTCCGGGCGAGGAAGCGGCCATGGCCGCCTTCCGGGCCGCCCGTGTCGAGGTCGAGGCCGCAGTGGAAGCCGTCGCCGAGCCGGGCGTGGCCCGGCGGCCACAGCGGATCCGGCAGTTGAGAGAGAGACAGCCGCGACTGCGCCGCCCGCTGCGGGCGGGCATGATCGCGATGGTGGCCGGCTGTGCGCTGAGCGGTTTCGCGGTCGCGGCCGCGGCGGGTGTGCTGCCCACCCCGTTCGGGCCGAGTCACCACACTCCGGGCCCCTCGGTGAGCATGTCGGACGCCGGACCCGGCGGGGAATCCGCCCACCCGGAGATCTCCGAGGACGGCGGTACGACGGCGCCCGGTCCCAGTGGTTCAAGCGACAACGATGCCAGCGACGTGGGTTCGAACGGCGCCCAGGGCGGAACCGCCCCCTCCGATCCGGCGGACGACGACAAGGGCAAGGACGGGAAGGCGAAGGACCCCTCGTCGAAGGGGAAGCACAGCACCCCGAGATGGGCCCTCCGCGTCTGCCCCCGCTACCTGGCCGCGGAGTTGGCGGGCGTGGACCTCGACAGGAAGTCGCTGAAGAAGCTGACGAAGGCGGCCGGCAGCGCGTCCGCCATCCACGGCTACTGCACCCAGATCCTCGCCGATGACAGCACGGGCGCCCCGCGCAGCGACGACAGCGGCGAGAGCACGGAAAACGGCGGCGGCGACAACAGCACTGACAGCGGTTCGGACAACGGCGGCGGCATCGGCGGGTCCGATGGCTCCGGTTCCGGTGACAGCGGCGGTTCGGGCGGCGGCGGCGATTCCGGTGGCGATTCGGGAAAAGGTGGCGGGGACGACACCACGGTCCCCCAGCCCCCGCCTCCGCCGAGCGACACCACCGGCACCACCGGCACGCCGACCGTCACCACGACACCGACGCCCGCAGGTGACTCCACGGCGTCAACGGACCCCGTGACGGCCACGGAAACGGGTGCCGACTGAGACTCCGGCACCCAGGTGTGACGTTTTTTTCAGCGGTGACGCTGAAAGAAATGGGCCGACTGGTCATCGGCCGCGCGGGAGCCGAGGTTCCCCCCGTACCGACGGCTCCGCGCATTCGGCGCGGGCAGAGCACGTTCCCCCGGCTCTGCCCGCGCCGCCCCCTCTTCGCGCCTGAACCGGCGCCGCTCTCGCGGACCGGGTCCTCGCCACCGGGGTTGCTCAATTGATGGTCGCGGCCTTACTTGTAAACCACGACCTTGTCGCCCGCCTTGACCTTCCCGAAGAGCGCGGCGATCTTCTTCTTGTCGCGGACGTTCACGCAGCCGTGCGAGGCACCGCTGTAGCCGCGGGCGGCGAAGTCCGACGAGTAGTGCACCGCCTGGCCGCCGCTGAAGAACATCGCGTACGGCATCGGGGTGTGATAGATCGTCGACACATGGTCCCGGCTCTTGAAGTTGACCTGGAACAGCCCCTCCCGGGTCGGGGTGTACTCCGAGCCGAAGCGCACATCCATCGCCGACACCACCCGCCCGTTGACCATCCAGGCCAGGGTGCGGCTGGTCTTGCTGATGCACAGCACCCGGCCGGTCAGGCACCGCGGATCCGGCTTGGCCAGCGGACGAGTGGTCGGCGGATAGAGCTGGTCGCGTGTGGGCGTCTTGGTCGCCGAGCGCAGTGAGGTCCAGGTGCGCCGGCTCACCGAGCCGGTGACCGAGAGGCCGTGGCCCCGCTGGTACGCGCTGACGGACGCCTGCGTGATCGTGCCGTAGTAGCCCGTCGGGTTCCGGTTGAAGAGGCCGAGCGCGCGCAGCCGCGCCTGGAGCTCGCGCACCCGGTCCCCGCTGGTGCCGACGGCGATCACGGGCGGGGCCACCCTCGGCGCGGTGCGCCGCGGTGTGACGGGCGTCGTGGTGCGCTGCGGCGGCACCACGACCCGCTTGGGCTTGGGCTTGGCCTTGTGCGTGAACGTGCGATGCGGCCGGGGGGTCTCCCGCGCGGGTGTGCTCGTACTGGCCCGGGCCTGCGGTCTCTCCTGCCCCCGGCCGTCCACGGTCGCTTCCCCCGCCCGGCACCCCGCGACCAGTGCCGCCGCCGTGGCCGTGGCCAGCGCCGTGCCGACCACCGCTGTCCGGTGCATCTGAACCCCCCACTCCCTGATCTTTTTGCTCTGAATGCTTCCCGAAGCTGCCAGGAGGCGAACATCGACGCATGCTGTGAGCAAGGCCCCGTACCGGGAGAACGCCCGGTATCAGCCACCAGGAGGCGTGGACCCATGGCGCGCGAGTCGGAGTCGGGATTCCCCGTCGAGCCGGTGTACGGGCCCGGCGCGCTCAGCGGCTGGGATCCGGCCGGGCGGCTGGGCGAGCCGGGGAAGTACCCCTTCACCCGCGGGGTCTATCCGACGATGTACACCGGCCGCCCCTGGACGATGCGGCAGTACGCGGGGTTCGGCACCGCCGACGAGTCCAACGCCCGCTACCGGCAGTTGATCGAGCACGGCACCACCGGACTGTCGGTGGCCTTCGACCTGCCGACCCAGATGGGCTACGACTCCGACGCCCCCCTCGCGCACGGCGAGGTCGGCAAGGTGGGCGTGGCCATCGACTCGGTCGAGGACATGCGGGTGCTGCTGGGCGCCATCCCGCTGGACCGGGTCTCGACCTCCATGACCATCAACGCGCCCGCGGCCCTGCTGCTGCTCCTCTACCAACTCGTGGCCGAGGAGCAGGGCGTGGCCGGAAGCCGGCTGACCGGCACCATCCAGAACGACATCCTCAAGGAGTACATCGCCCGCGGCACCTACATCTTTCCGCCCGGGCCCTCGCTGCGGCTGGTCGCGGACATCTTCAAGTACTGCAAGGCCGAGCTGCCGAGGTGGAACACCATCTCGATCTCCGGCTACCACATGGCGGAGGCCGGGGCCTCGCCCGCCCAGGAGATCGCCTTCACCCTGGCCGACGGCATCGAGTACGTCCGTACGGCCGTCGCGGCGGGGATGGACATCGACGACTTCGCGCCCCGGCTCTCCTTCTTCTTCGTCTCCCGCACCACGCTGCTGGAGGAGGTCGCCAAGTTCCGCGCCGCGCGCCGGATCTGGGCGCGGGTGATGCGCGAGGAGTTCGGCGCCCGCGATCCGAAGTCCCAGATGCTGCGCTTCCACACCCAGACCGCGGGTGTCCAACTCACCGCCCAGCAGCCCGAGGTGAACCTCGTACGCGTCGCCGTCCAGGGCCTGGCCGCCGTGCTCGGCGGCACCCAGTCGCTGCACACCAACGCCTTCGACGAGGCCATCGCGCTCCCGACCGGCACCTCCGCCCGGCTGGCGCTGCGCACTCAGCAGGTGCTGGCGTACGAGACGGATGTGACGGCGACCGTGGACCCCTTCGCGGGCTCCTACGCCGTCGAGTCGCTGACCGACGCCGTCGAGGAGGCGGCCGTCGATCTGATGCGGCGGGTCGAGGACCTGGGCGGTGCGGTGGCCGCCATCGAGCGGAACTTCCAGAAGGAGGAGATCGAGCGCAGCGCCTACCGGATCGCCCAGGAGACGGACGCGGGCGAACGGGTGGTGGTCGGCGTCAACCGCTTCCAGCTCGAGGAGGAGGCGCCGTACGAGCCGCTGCGGGTCGACCCGGAGATCGAGGCCCGGCAGCGCGACCGGCTCGCCCGGCTGCGCGCCGAACGCGACCGGTCGGCGGTGGGCGCGGCGCTGTCGTCCCTGCGGAAGGCCGCCGAGAGCGAGCCGGGCACGGCCAATGTGCTGTACCCGATGAAGGACGCGCTCGCGGCGCGGGCCACGCTTGGCGAGGTGTGCGACGCGTTGCGGGAGGTGTGGGGGACGTACAAGCCGGTGGACGCGTTCTGAGGCGGCCGGTGTCGGATGTCGGCCCGGGGCCGTTGTCAGGGGGTTGGGTGACACTGGAGCCATGTCGTCGTCACCCCGCCGCGCCTGCCCGGTCTGCACCCGTGAGATCGCGGTCGTCGGTGGGCGCTTCGCCCGCCATGACCCGCCGGGGCGGCGCTCCGCCCTCGAGCTGATCTCCTGCCCCGGCTCGCGGCGGATCGCGCCGCTGCTCACCACCCCGCCAAAGCTCTTCGGAGAGGATGAGCCGCCGACCCCGGGGCAGCAGTCGCTGTTCTAGCCCGCGGCGGGTCTGCCCCTTCCCGCAGTATCGATACGCGGCTCCGCCGCGTGGTGGGGCTCTGCCCCAGCCCTCGTGGTCCGGGGGTGAGGCGCTTGGCGGTGGGCACGGTCGGGTGGGCCTTTCCCCTACCCGCCCCTTCCCGAAACTGGGGCTCCGCCCCAGCCCCCGGGCCAAGCCCTTGGCAGCGGGGCCGAAACTGGGGCTCCGTCCCAGACCCCGGGCCGGGCCGGCCAGTGCCCAGGCCCCGTCGTCCTGGCGTGCCAGGGCGCTGGGGGTGTTCGGGGCTCCGCCCCAGCCTCCGGGGTCCAGGGGCGGAGCCCCTGGTTGCGGGAAGGGGCGGGTAGGGGAAAGATCCGCCGGACCCGCCGCCCTAGCGGCCCCGCTACGCCGCGCCCACCAGCCGGGAGGCGAGCGTCACCCCCGGGCTGGCGTCCGTCAGCGCCTCCATGAGCTGGTCACCGGCTGCCTTCAGCGCGATGTCGTCCATCGGGCTCAGCGCGTCCAGCACGAACATCGCCCGCGTGGTCTCGTGCGTGAGCCGGGTGCGGGTGCATTGGCGCCAGTTCCAGCGGCGGCAGGTGACGCCCGCCTCGTCCCGCCACACGACCTCGCCGGGGGCCGGGTGCTCCACCACCGGCTCGCCCCCGGCCGTCGTCTCGAAGGTCTCGTCGCCCTCGGCGCGCACGAGCCGGGCCGCGCCCACGTAGTGGTCGAGGTCCTCGCCGCCCAGGGGGATCACATGCGCGACCGAGATCGCGTTGTAGATGTCGGTCAGCCGGTCCACCCGGGGCAGCCCGGCGGGCGCCCGCCGCAGCAGCGCCTCCGCGCTGGGCCGGGTGCGCTGGGGCTTGGCCCCGAAGGCGCGGAACGCCTCTCGCCAGGCAGCCAGGTGCGGATGCTCCTCCACCGGCCCGTCCCCGAACCGCTCCCGCGCCGCCTGCTCGGCGTCGGCCAGCAGCCGCTCGCTCAGCTCGTCGCTCGGCCCGGGACGCAGCCCCTCGGCGGTGATGAGCAGCGCCCGGTAGTCGGGGCGCAGGGCGTGCACGGCGGGGTCGATGGCGGCTGAGTCCAGCCAGCCTGCGGCGTCGTTCGTCATACGGTCCACTATGGCATACGGTGCGGTGCAGTGTGATGTACGGGCGCTGGGGCCACCCCGTGCGGGCGCTGGGGCCACCCCCACCCCGGAGACGGTGGGCGGCCTGATGGTGGCGTACGGCCGGACCAGGAACGCTCTTCGGCATGACCACACGTACTTCCGACTCCGGCCCCCGCCGCCGGGCACTGCTCGCCGCCACCGCCCTCGCCGCCGTAGGCGTGGGGATGGCGCAGCCGAAGGCAGCGGTCGCCGCCCCGGCCGCCCGGCGGGTGCGGCTGACGCTGCCCGCGCCCACCGGGCCGTACCCCGTGGGCACCGTCTCCCACCGCCTCGTCGATCAGGACCGGCCCGATCCCTGGGTCGCCTCCCGGCCGTCGCGCGAACTGATGGTCAGCGTCCGCTATCCGGCTCGGGACGTCGAGCGGTATCCGCGCGCCGCGCAGTTGCTGCCGGGCGAGGCGGCCGGCTTCGACCGGCTGAACAACTTCGGGGGCGTGCCGAAGGGCCGTGTCGACTGGGCGGCGACGCGCACCTTCGCGCACCAGGGGGCCCCGCCCGCGCGGGCGCGCCGGGGCCCCGCGCGCCCGGTGGTGCTCTACTCGCCCGGCGTCGGCGACCCGCGCTCGCTGGGCACCACGCTCACCGATGAGCTGGCCTCGCGCGGCTATGTCGTGATCTGCGTCGACCACACCTACGACGGGTCGGCGGTCGAGTTCCCGGATGGCCGGGTCGAGACCAGCAGGCTGCCGGAGGAGTACGAACGCGCCAAGCGCGAAGGCACGGTCGTCGAACTGCTGCGGAAGACCTGTGCGGTGCGGGTGGCGGATCTTCGCTTCGTCCTCGACCGGCTGGAGGCGCTCGCCCCGATGCCGCTCGACCGGTCCGCCATCGGCGCGTTCGGGCAGTCGGCGGGCGGTTTCGCGGCCCTTCAGGCGATGCACGACGACCGGAGGATCGCGGCGGCCGCGAATCTGGACGGGGTGCTGGCCTATGTCGAGGAGGACCAGGACCCCGGCCCTCTCTCGACGGTCGCCGCGGACGGGGTGGACCGTCCCGTGCTGACCATGGGCAAGGACGGAAACGACCACCACACCGTGCCGTCGTGGGGTGCGCTGTGGGAGCACAGCTCGGGCCCGCGCCTGGATCTGACGCTGCTCGGTTCGGCCCATGCGACCTACACCGACGCCACGTCGATGCTGCCGCGGATCGCCGCGCGGCTCGGCCTGCCGGAGAAGGTGGTGACCGATGCGATCGGCACGGTCGCCCCGGAGCGGGCGGTGGCCGTCCAGCGCGCGTATGTCCCGGCGTTCTTCGACCGCGAGCTGCGCCACCGTGATGACGCGGGGCTGCTCGACGGGCCGTCGGCCCGCTACCCGGAGGTGCGATTCGTCGACTAGGTCCCCGGTCCAGGCCGGAGCCCCCGGTCCGGGCCCGGACCGGGTCGAGTACGTCTAAAACAGTCCGAGCTGGGTGGTGAGCAAGGCGAGGACGACGACGAGCGACCAGCCGAGCAGATGCTCCAGCAGGTGATCCTGGTCGTCGGAGGGGCCTCCGGTGCGGGAGTGGAGGCCGGTGCGGCGCGCCGCGATGTCGGTCATGCGGGTGTCCTCTGTGCTCAGCGATGATCGTGATGAAAGTGATGAAACGGGTCATCACCGTTGCCCAGGGTGCGCGGAGCAGCCGCCAGGGGTAAAGGGGGAGTGGCCGAACTCACCCGAGGAGGACCACGGTGACCAGCGTCATTCCCAAGGGTCTGGGCGAGCAGATCCGCGCCCTGGCCGGAGGCGAGGTGACCTCCCATGCGCTGGTCGAGCAGGTGCTCGAGCGCATCGCCGAGACCCAGCCCACCCTGAACGCCTTCCGCCGCATCCGCGCCGAGGCCGCCCTGCGCGAGGCCGCCGAGGCCGACCGGCGGCTGGCGGCGGGGGAGCGGCTGCCGCTGCTCGGGGTGCCGCTCGCGGTCAAGGACGATACGGATGTGGCGGGCGAGCCCACCGCGTTCGGCTGCTGCGGCGACTTCCCGGCCAAGGTCGAGGACGGCGAGGCGGTGCGGCGGCTGAGGGCGGCCGGGGCCGTGATCGTCGGCAAGACCAACACCCCCGAGCTGGGTCAGTGGCCGTTCACCGAGGGCCCCGCCTTCGGCGACACCCGCAACCCCTGGAACCCGAAGTACACCCCCGGCGGCTCGTCCGGTGGCGCCGCGGCCGCCGTCGCCGCCGGTCTGGTCCCCGCCGCGCTCGGCTCCGACGGCGCGGGCTCGGTCCGTATCCCCGCCGCCTGGACGCACCTCATCGGCATCAAGCCCCAGCGCGGCCGGATCTCCACCTGGCCGGACGCGGAGTCCTTCAACGGCATCACCTGCAACGGCCCGCTCGCCCGTACGGTCGCCGACGCGGCGCTGCTGCTGGACGCCGTGACCGGCAACTGCGAGGGGGATCTGCACTGCCCGGAGCCGGTGGATGTGCTGTCCGCGGTGGGCCGTGACCCGGGGCGGCTGCGGATCGCCCTCTCCTTCAAGACGGCCTTCACCGGTACGCCGAAGAAGCTGGACCCGGCCGTGCGGGCCTCGGTCGTCCGGCTCGCCGAGCGGCTGGGGGCCCTCGGCCATGAGGTCGTGGAGGCCGAGCCGCGCTACGGGCTCGTGGGCTTCTCCTTTCTGCCGCGCGCCACGGCCGGGCTCTTCGAATGGTCCGGCCGCGTCCCCGATCCGCTGCTGCTCGACATCCGCACCCGCCACGCCGCCCGCAACGGCCGGCTGCTGGGCGGCGCCGCGCTGCGGTGGGCGCGGTCGTACGAGGAGCCGCTGCGGCGCCAGGTCGGGGCGATCTTCCAGCGCTTCGACGTGGTCCTCTCCCCGACGACGGCCACGCCCCCGCTGCGGATCGGCGCCATGGCCGCGCTGTCGGGGTGGCAGACCGATCGGGCCATGATCGCGGCGTGTCCGTACGCCTGGCCGTGGAACGTGCTGGGGTGGCCCGCGATGAACGTCCCCGCCGGGTTCGCCGACCCCGAGCGCACGCTGCCGCTGGGCGCCCAGTTCCTCGGCCCGGCCAACAGTGAGCCCGTGCTGATCTCGCTGGCGGCCCAGTTGGAGGCCGACCAGCGGTGGTACGAGCACCGGCCGTCGATCTACGGGGTGTTCGACGGATCTTGACGCCTGCGGCGGGCTGCTCCCCTCCCCGCCCCTTCCCGCGGCATCGCTCTGCGGCTCCGCCGCGCCGGACTCCGGGGTCCAGGGGCGAAGCCCCTGGCAACGCCTTCCAGCCCCTCCGGCGTTTGAGGAGCGGGGTCCAGGGGCGGAGCCCCGGCGGGGGCCGGGGCCGGGCCCCGGTTCCGGGAAGGGGCGGGGAGGGGAAAGCATCGAGATGCGGCTCCGCCGCGTGGTCCGCCGGACACCCCGTAGCCGTCGCGGACACCGCACGGGATCGTTCCAGGGGGGCGCGGTCGCGTCGGATGGCTTCGTGAGCCTCGTCTCATTTTCGGCGGTGCCCCAACTCGTCGCCCATGGGCGCCGTTCGAGGTGTCGGCCCCTGCCGTTGAGGGGGTCCGCCGGGGCTCCGGACCGGGAGCCCGCTCGGGCGAAAAAGGCCAGGTCAGAGGGGCATGCGGCGGTCAGGAGGGCGCGGGCCCGGTCGGTCGGCGGTGGGCGGAGCTCTGGCTAGACTTCCGCCACATGGTGACGACAGTGGCCGAAAAGAGACGGCGGCGGAGAAAACAGACCGGGCAGATATTCGTCAACGCCTCCGGCGGGCGGCGCCAGCTTCTGGCGCTCGCGGCGCTGGCCGTCGGCTGCGCCTGCCTCGGATATCTGCTGCTTCTCGGCACGGCCCTGTCCGGGGTGCTGTGGCAGGCCGACCAGGAGCCGCCCAGGACCGTCGAGCGGTCCACCACGGGCGGCACCACGGGCACCACGGGCGGCACCATCGGCGGTGACCAGGCCGCCGGACACTGGCCCAGCACCTACTCCTACGGCGCCGAGGTGACCGAGCCCCTTGCCGATGCCGAGCCGTCCAGGGGCGGCCCCTGGTGAGCCCCCGGCACGCACACCGCCGCGAGCCGCGTGGCCACTGGCTGTTGCTGATCATCGTCGTCTCGGCCGTCGCCGCCGCGCTGGTCTTCGAGGGCTGGACCACCCACGAGGTCGCGTCCCAGTCGACGCGCCGCCCCTGTACGAGCCCCATGCCGAAGGCCGCCGACACCGGGAAGCCGGTCGTACGCATCGGAGGCGGCGGCACGGTCGAGACGGCCGGGATGCCGGAGCGCACCGTCGCCCTCACCTTCGACGGGGGCCCCGACCCCGTATGGACCCCGCGCCTGCTGGACCTGCTGCGCAGCCACCACGCGCACGCCACCTTCTTCCTCTCCGGCGCGCAGGCGGTCCGCCACCCCGAGCTCGTCAAGCGGATCCGCGCCGAGGGGCATGAGATCGGCTCCGGCGCCTACACCGGATCCGATCTGGGCTCGGCTTCGTCCCCGCGCACCCGGCTGGAGCTGTCCCTCACCCAGACCGCGCTCGCGGGCACCGCCGGCGTCAACACCAAACTCGTGCGGCTGCCGCTCACCACCCAGGCCGACACGATGTGCGGCGGTGAGTGGACGGCCGCCCGGCGCGCGGCCGACCAGGGCTACCTCCTGGTCGCGGCCGACCGGCCGCTGCGGAAGCCGGAGCGGGGCGTCGTCCGGCAGTACAGCCAGAACGACACCGGCTACGCCGAGGCGAACAAGCTCCTCCGGAACCGGAAGATCGAGAAGTTCGCCACGGTGTCCGAAGGGCTCGGCGGGCCCCCGGTCAACACTCCGGTGTCGACCGTCGGCCGCCTGCAGGGCGAGGCACTGATCCAGGTCCAGGGCATCGGGCACATCTTCGTCCAGGCCATGACCTGGGTACTCGGCATCGCGGGCGCCCTGGCCCTGCTCCGGCAGGGGCTGCTCGTCTTCTTCGCCCGGGCCCATGTGCGGCGCCTCCAGCGCTCCCGGCCCGGCGCGCCCTGGCTGCGCGAGGTGGACGAGCCGGTGACGGTGCTCATCCCCGCGTACAACGAAGAGGCGGGCATCGAGTCCACCGTCCGCTCACTTCTCGCCTCCACCCACTGGCAGCTCCAGATCATCGTGATCGACGACGGCTCGACGGACCGGACGGCGGACCTCGCCACCTGGATCGACGACCCCCGGGTGCTGGTGGTCCGCCAGCCCAACGCGGGCAAGGCCGCCGCCCTCAACACCGGCCTCGTCCACGCGCACCACGACATCGTGGTGATGGTCGACGCCGACACCGTCTTCGAACCGGACGCCATCCACCGCCTCGTCCAGCCCCTCGCCCATCCGGCCGTCGGCGCGGTCAGCGGCAACACCAAGGTCGGCAATCGCCGTCGGCTGCTGGGCAAGTGGCAGCACCTGGAGTACGTCTTCGGGTTCAACCTCGAACGCCGGATGTTCGAGGTGCTGGAGTGCATGCCGACCGTGCCCGGCGCGATCGGGGCCTTCCGGCGGGACGCGCTGATGGGCGTCGGCGGCGTCAGCGAGGCCACCCTCGCCGAGGACACCGACCTCACGATGGCCCTGTGGCGGGCCGGTTGGCGGGTGGTCTACGAGGAGACCGCCATCGCCTGGACCGAGGTCCCGACCTCCCTGGGCCAACTGTGGCGTCAGCGATACCGCTGGTGCTACGGCACGCTCCAGTCCATGTGGAAGCACCGCCGCGCCCTCCGCGAGGTCGGCCAGGCCGGACGCTTCGCCCGCCGGGCGCTGCCCTATCTCTTCCTCTTCCAGGTCGCGCTGCCGCTGCTCGCCCCCATCGTGGACGTCTTCGCGCTGTACGGCGTGCTGTTCGCCAATCCCGTGGAGTCGATCGGGGTGTGGCTCGCCTTCCTCGTGCTGCAACTGCTCGGCGCCGGATACGCGCTGCGGCTGGACAAGGAGCGGCTGACGGCGCTGTGGGCGATGCCCCTGCAGCTCTTCGTCTACCGGCAGTTGATGTATCTGGTGATCATCCAGTCCGTGGTCAGCGCGCTGTTCGGCACCCGGTTGCGGTGGCACCGCATCCACCGCTCCGGCTCAGCCGCGGACCGGCTGACCGCCGGGCCCGCCGGGTCCGCCGAGCGTCTGTCATCCAACTGAGGAGGTGAGGAGAACGATGTCCCACGACTGGCCGGGCAACGGCAACGGCTACGAGTCCGGCTACGACGACGAGTACGACTCGGGCTACGGCGAGCCCGCGCCCCGCCGCCGGTGGCCCCGGCGGTTGCGGCGCACGGTGGTCGTCCTGCTCGCGGTGGCCCTGGTAGGCGGCGCCTCCACCTACGGCTGGGCCTGGTCCAAGCTCAACACCGACGTCGACTTGGGCAAGGTCGAGCACCGCCCCCCGAAGGGCAAGGGCACCAACTACCTCGTCGTGGGGTCCGACAGCCGCGACGGGCTCTCCGGCCGGGACAAGAAGACCCTGCACACAGGCTCCGCCGAGGGGCGCCGCACCGACTCGATGATGGTGCTGCACACCGGCGCCCACGGCGCGACGCTGATGAGCCTGCCGCGCGACTCCTGGGTGACCATCCCGCCGTACACCTACCCCATGACCGGTAAGCGCCCCGGGCCGTCGAAGAACAAGCTCAACGCCGCGTTCTCGGCGGGCGGTCCCGAGCTGCTGGTGCGGACCATCGAGCACAACACCGGCCTGCGGATCGACCACTACGCGGAGATCGGCTTCGCGGGCTTCGTGAACGTCGTCAACGCCGTCGGTGGCGTCCACCTCTGCCTCGACAAGCCCATCAAGGACAAGAAGTCGGGCGCCGACCTGAAGGCAGGGTGTCAGACGTTGGACGGCCGCCAGGCGCTGGCCTTCGTCCGCCAGCGCCACCAGGAGGCCAAGGGAGACCTCGGCCGCAGCCAGAACCAGCAGAAGTTCTTGTCCGCGCTGGCAAAGCAGGCCGCACGGCCGAGCCAGGCCCTCGTCCCGTGGAAGGTCTTCCCGACCGTGGGCGCGGGCCTGGACACACTCATCGTGGACAAGGGGATGGACCTGCGAACGCTCATGGCCATGTTCAAGGCCATGCAGAGCGTCGCGGGCGACCATGGCCGTGGCCACGGCAACCGGCTGAATGTCCCCGTGACGGGGCATGGCCTCGCGACGTCCAAGGGCAGCGCGGTGCAGTGGGACGAGGCGCGGGCGAAGTGGCTGTTCGGGCGGCTGCGGAACGATCAGCCGGTGGGCGCCCGCCGCGACTAGGCCCTGTCCGGCGGGTTTTTCCCCTCCCCGCCCCTTCCCGCTACCAGGGGCTCCGCCCCTGGACCCCGAGGGGGCTGCGCCCTTGGACCCGGGGGGCTGCACCTCTGACCCCGGGGTCTGGGGCGGAGCCCCAGTTTCGGGAAGGGGCGGGGAGGGGAGCAGCCCGCCGCAGGCGCCAAGACCCGCCAGGCCCCCTAGTTGTTGCTGGCGTAGGTCACGAACGCGGTCCAGGCGGTGGGGGTGACGGCGAGTTGGGGGCCGTTGGGGTTCTTGGAGTCGCGGATGTGGATGGTGGAGGGGGTGGGGGCGACCTCAACGCACGAGGGGCCGTCGGCTGTGCTGTAGCTGCTCTTGGCCCAGGCGACTTCAACGCAGTCAGGGCCGTCATTGCTGCTGTAGCGGCTCTTGATCCACTCATTGGGCTTGAGGGTCATGTCTCTCCCCGCAGTTTCTCGATGAAGGCCAGAGACTCACGCGGCGTGAGGGCCTGCGCTCGGATGATCCCATAGCGCAGCTCAAGGATCTGGACCTCTTTGGGATTGGAGATCACGCGGCTGGTGAGCTGAGCTTCCGAATAGCCCACCGTCGTGCCATCGTTCAGCTTCAGAACCCGCAGCTCACCGCTCATCCCGGCATGGTTGTCACGATCCGTCGGCATCACCTGGATCTCGACGTGCCTCAACTGGCCTAGTGTCAATAGGTGTTCGAGTTGGCGGCGCAGGACCATTCTGCCCCCAAGCGGGCGCCTCAGCGTCACCTCTTCCTGGACGAATGTCAGCGTCGTCGCGGGCCGCCGCTCAAAGATCTCCTGCCGTGCCATGCGGGCCGCCACATGGCGTTCGATCTCTTCCTCCGAATACGACGGGCGTCGCATGTCGTACAACGCGTGGGCGTACTCGGGCGTCTGTAAGAGCCCCTGCACGTTGTGGTTGCCGTATGCGCCGATCTCAACGGCCTCGGCTTCCAACTTCGCCAAGTCCCGAACCTTCTTCGGGTAGCGGGCCTCGGCGACCTCCTTCTTCATCGCGGCCAGCTTCCCGCTCGCCCCCAACACCTGATCCGCGTGGTCCAGGAACTCCGGGCTGGGGATGCGCCGGGCCCGCTCGACGGCCGAAACCTGCTCCTCGCCGTAACCGATCGCCGCCCCCAACTCGGCCTGCTTCAGCCCGGCCGCTTCGCGCCACAACTTGATCTGACGGCCGACCGTCCTCAGGACCGCGCCGCTCTCCTCATCCTCCATACGGGACCACCTCCCACCCGGCGCCGCCGGACAGGCCCGGACCAGGGCCGGACAGTCACTGCCCGTATCGGCGTCGCTACTTTTCAGCCTATTCGCGCGCGGCCACTCTGAGTGACGTGAGCCAACAAATCACTCGAACCGACACTTCCGTTTCGCCCTTCACCGTCCTGCTCTCGGCCACCCGCAAGGGCGCCCGCCTGGCACGACTCCTCGGGACGGAGCGCATCCGCTCATGGGGCCTGCCGCATGAGACGGCGGCGTTGATCATCGCCGAGCTGGCCGCGAACGCCGCGCTGCATGGCCGCGTCCCGGGGCGGAACTTCCGGCTGGCACTCAGCGTCACCGGGAACACCCTCCGTATCGAGGTGCGGGACCCCCGGGTCGAACGGCTGCCGACCGTGCGCCCGGCCCCCGAGCCCGAGGCGCCGCGCGAGTGCGGGCACGGGCTGCTGCTGGTCGAGGAGTTGGCGGATCGCTGGGGCGTCGTACCCGAACTGATCGGCAAGACGGTGTGGGCCGAGATCGGGACCTAGGTGTATTGAAGCGTTCAAACAACGCGAAACTGTCCTGCCGGGTACGTACCCGGCAGGACAGTGTTCCGACTGTCGAGCAGTGGATTACTTGCGGACGATGCGGAACGTTGGGTTTGCGCGGGTTCCGCGGGTTTCCACCTGATAGGTACCAGTGGGCACTTTGTACGATCCCATCTGGAAAATGTCGCGCTTCTTTTTGCCCTGGACATACACCAATTTGCCGACCTTGATCGAAGGCCGCCAAGCAGTACAGTGGCCAGGAGCGATCGCGTTCGTGTGCGTGTTTGTGGTGAAGGCGACGAACGAACTGTAGCCACTCGCGTGATTACAGACACGCACCTTACCGCCGGCCGCCGGCGCGGCCGAGGCGGCTGGAGCGGTCACGGCGATCGCGCCGGCAATACCGGCCAGACCCATTGCGCCGAAAGCGATACGCCGAGCGAACTGGTTATTCACGGCAGCTCCATCGTGTCGGAAAGTGGGTGTTTCGTTCGGGCAGACGCCGAAGCCGTACCCGCCTGTGCCGGCCCATGCCGATGGCGGTGGCCGTCGCGGCACTGGCCAGAACGGCTGGTGCCTGGTGAACTCAATTACCACCTTGTCCGGCGGCGGTAATGACCGACTAACCGGCACCTAACGTTCGCTGCCGTGTGACTAACGTGCCGCCGCCGCGTTGCGGACCGCCCGCCCACCCGTTCCGGCCGTCACCATCGTCGGTGCCACCCAGCCCAAGCGGGTCAAGAGAACATCAAAGCCCTGAGTTGCTGATACTGGGGCTGACTAGGCGGCCGGCCAGTTGCGCAGCGCCATGTCGGCCACCTGCTGCAGTTCCTCCTGCGTGGCGCCGCTGGCCGCTTGGACGGCCATGCCGTTCGCCACGGTCATGAGGTAGCGGGCGAGCACTCCGGGATCGGTGCCGGGTGGCAGGTCGCCTTCGTCGACGGCCTGCCGGAACCGGTCGCGGAGGCGGGCCGTGCCCTCGTTGCGCCAGGCGATGAGGGCGTCGCGGGCGCTGCGTCCGGGGTCGCCGGCGGCGAGGGAGCCCTGGACGCCGAGGCATCCGGCCGGGCAGCCGGGGCGGGTGTTGGCCCGGACGGAGCCGCCCAGGAACGCGGTGGCCACCTGCCGGGCGGTCGGTTCCCGCATGGCCCGGTCCGCGTACGCGGCGGGGCCCTCGGTGTAGCGCTCCAGGGCCTTGCGGAACAGGTCCTCCTTGTTGCCGAAGGCCGCGTACATGCTGGTGCGGGTGATGCCCATGGCGCTGGTCAGGTCGGTGAGGCTGGCGCCTTCGTAGCCCTGCTCCCAGAAGACCCGCATGGCGCGTTCGAGGGCTTCGTCGGCGTCGAAACCCCTCGGTCGGCCGATCGGTGCCTTCTGTCGCGCGTTCATGGCATGGAGCATACCTCTTCAGTACCGGTCGGTGCAGAAGTGCGCTACGCTCACCTTCAGTACCGAGCGGTACCGAAATCTGTGGAGGTCATTGTCATGGGACAGCTTGAGGGCAAGACCGCCGTCATCACCGGCGGCGGCACCGGGATCGGCCGGGCCACCGCCGTACGGCTGGCGGCCGAGGGCGCGCACGTGTTCATCACCGGTCGGCGGAAGGCCGAGCTGGACGCGGTTGTTGAGGCCATCGGCCCGGCGGGGGCCACCGCGGTGGCGGGGGACGTCACGAGCCTGGCCGACCTGGACCGGCTCTATGACGCGGTCCGCGCCCGGGGCCGGGGACTGGACGTGGTCTTCGCGAACGCGGCGACCGCCGCGTTCGCGACACTGGAGGAGGTCACCGAGGAGCACCTCGACCGGACCTTCGCCGTCAATGTGCGGGGCACGCTGTTCACCGTGCAGAAGGCGCTGCCGCTGCTCAACGACGGCGCCTCGGTGATCCTGAACGCTTCCACCGCCGCCGACAACGGCACGGAGGCGTTCGGCGCGTATGCGGCGTCCAAGGCCGCGATCCGGTCCTTCGCGCGGACCTGGGCCAACGAGCTCAAGGGCCGCGGCGTCCGGGTCAACGCGGTCTCGCCGGGCCCGATCGACACTCCGGGGATCACGGACCTCTTCGGCGAGGAGAACGCGGCCGACGCCAGGGGGCACCTCGCCACGACCGCCGCGATCGGCCGGATGGGATGCCCCGAGGAGGTCGCCGCGCTCGTGGCGTTCCTCGCCTCCGAGCAGAGCGGCTTCATCCTCGGCGCCAACTTCTATGTCGACGGAGGCGAGAACCAGATCTGACCCGGGCGCACCGGCCGCCACCGGCGCCCGCCCCCGCGGCCCCGGCGCCGTAGGGGACGGTCAGCGGGAGGTGAGGGGGGTCTCGGACTCGACGCGGGTGAGCTTTTCGGGGTTGCGGACGTAGTAGAGGCCGGTGACGCGGGCGTTCTCCACGCGGAAGGCCAGCACGCCGTCGACCACGCCGTCCAGGCGCAGGATGAGTCCGGGGTTGCCGTTGACCGTCGTGAGCTCACCGGTGAGGATGCCGCCGGCCTTGTCGATACTGCCGGCCATGTACCGGAGCACCTTGTCGGCGCCGACGACCGGCTGCAGGGCCGCCAGCCTGAGGCCGCCGCCGTCGCTGACGAAGACAACGTCCGGGGCGAGTACGTCGAGCAGGCCCCGCAGGTCCCCGGTCGCGAGCGCGCGCTGGAACGAGCTCAGCGCTGCCCGGGTCTCTTCCGGGGAAACCGGTGTGCGCGGCCGGCGGGCGTCGACGTGCCGGCGGGCGCGGTAGGAGATCTGCCGTGCGGCGGCGGGGCTCTTGTCGATCGCGGCCGCGATGTCGTCGTAGCCGATGTCGAAGACCTCGCGCAGCACGAAGACGGCGCGTTCGGTCGGTGAGAGGGTTTCGAGGATGAACATGAGTGCCAGCGACAGGTGCTCGGACAGTTCGACGTCCTCGGCCACGTCCGGCGCGGTGAGCAGGGGCTCGGGCAGCCAGGAGCCGACGTAGGCCTCCTTGCGCCGTTTGAGGGTGCGTAGCCGGTTGAGTGCTTGCCGGGTCGTGATCCGTACCAGGTAGGCGCGCTGGTCCCGCACCTGCGCCAGGTCGACCCTGACCCACCGCAGCCAGGTCTCTTGGAGGACGTCCTCGGCGTCCGCCGCCGATCCGAGCATCTCGTAGGCGACGGTGAACAGCAGGTCGCGGTGGGCGACGAAGACCTCGGTCGCGGGGTCGGAGACGTGGTCGTCCATGTCGTGCGCTTCACTCTCTCGTGGTCGGCGCCAGGCGCCGGCTTGTCAGTCCGGCTCGGTCCTTCTCGGGCCGGGCCGGTCGGTCCGGCCCAGGAAGGGGACGTGGCGGTCAGGCCGCGCCTCGAGTGTCGGACGGCGTCGTGCGGTGTTCCGGCCGGGGCGTTTCCAGGCGGTCGGTGTCATCGCCGTGGGATGCGCGGGAACTGGCCTTGCGTGCCCCGGACACCAACTTGTTGAGGGTGAACCGGCAGGCGATCTCCTTGACGCCGGCACCGGTCCGCCCGCTGATGCGGAGCGCGTTCACCTTGTCGTTCGGGTAGGAGAACTGGGTGACGCCCTCGTTTCGGCCGAGGCTGAGGCACTGCCCGGCGAAGAACATCCGGACGGGAGCGGGTGTCTTCCCCGCGATCCGGCGCAGGACGGTGGCGGCGGCTGCCGGGCCCAGCTGCACGGCGGCCTGACAGCTCATCCGGAACGGGTGGTCCGTCATCACCGCCGCGTCCCCGGCGGCGACGATGTGTACGTCGTCCACGCTGGTCAGCGTCGCGTCCGTGATGAGACGGCCTTCGGTGTCGGTGCGCAGCCCGCTGCGGGCGGCCAGGTCCGGGATGCGGAATCCCGCGGTCCAGATGGTCACCGCGCTGGGCAGCTCGCGGCCGTCGTCGAGCCGCACGGCGTCGCGTGTCACTTCCGTCACCTGCGCACGGGGACCTTCGAAAACGGTCACACCCAGCTTGGCGAGCCGACGGGCGACCGGGCGGCGGACCCGGGCATGCAGGCTGGGGCCGAGCACGTCGCCGCAGACCAGGGTGACCTTGCGGCCCACTTCCGCCAGCTCGGCGGCGGTCTCCAGACCGGTCGGGCCGGCCCCGACCACGGTCACCGGAGCCGATGCCGGCGCCGCGGCCAGCGCCGACCGCAGTCGTTCCGCCCCCTCGAGGTCCGACACCCAATGAGCGAACTCCGCCGCTCCGGGCACGCCGGGATCGGCGGCGCCGCTGCCCACCGCGTAGACGAGGTAGTCGTATGAGACCGTGCCACCGCCCGCCAGCGACACCTGGCGCTCGGCAGCGTTGATCCGGGTCGCGGTGTCGACCACCAGCCGGACCTTCCCGCCCAGAACCTCACCGAAGTCCTCGACCGCGTCATCGGAGCCGGTCACGAGCTGGTGCAGGCGGATCCGTGAGACGAAGTGGGGACGCGGATTGACCAGGGTCACCGACACGCCATCGCGCCGAGCCAGGCTGTTGGCCGCCGTCACGCCCCCGTACCCGCCGCCGATCACGGCCACCTCGACGTTCCCGTTCATGATGTCTCCCTCGCGTTATGGACTCGGCCTTGAGACACCAGCGGCGCATCCGGTGTAACGGCCCACGGGTGAGACGTAGCGCACATCGGGCGCGGCCCGGTCCTACGCCGCGTCGGCTGATCCGCGGCTGAACGGCACGGCCTCGAGGGCACGGGTCATCTGGTTCCGGCGGCGCCCGCCGCGACGAGTCCCAGGAGGTTGTCGTGAATCTCGGTGAACCGGGCCCGCACCGCTTCCGCGGCCTTGGCGACATCGCGCGCGGCGGGGTCGCGAGGCCGTTCGAGCAGCAGCTGGACGGTGTCGGCGAGGGCGGTTTCGGGATCGTCGATGCTGAGCGAGCCTGCGACATCGGCGTCGTTCATGACGGTGCTGAAGCCGACCAGCACGGCGTGCAGGGCGTACATCTGCCGGGACAGCGGGAGATCGTCGCGCACGATCCCGTGGTCGCGCAGGATCGTTATGACCGTGTTGCCCATCGCGCTCGTGGTGGCCTCGGCGAAGCGCTCTTGGTCGGCGGGGCGGTGGAGCAGCTGCCGCAGGGCGCTGTCGTCGCTCCGGAGCCACCGCAGCCACGGGTTGCCCAGTGTCGTGCGGATGAGCAGCGGAGCGAGACGGCGGGGCAGGATGGACCACGGGTCCTGGGCGATCTGGTTGTTGATCGTCTCGATCCAGGCCAGTACCTCGCGCGCGACCAGCCCCACCAAGAGGTCTTCTTTGGTCTCCCAATACAGGTAGACCGTGCCCTTGCCCACGCCCGCGGCCGCGGCGATCTCGGCGATGGTCACCTTGCGGACGCCGTGTTCGAGGACCAGTTCGCGCGCGCTGTCGAGGATTCTGGCTGCCTTGACGGAGTCGTGTTCGATCAGCCGGCTCACCGTCGTGGTTCCTCCCGTTCGCTCTTCGGCGTCATGATGTCACGGGGGTTCACGGAGGTGGTGTGTCTGCCGTGTGGCGGGGCCCTGAGGCCGGGTCACGCCAGGGCGATGTCGACCGTCTTCATCCGGGAAGCCTTGCTGCGGTGCTCGGCCTGCGAGAGGAGCGTTCTGCCGAGTGTCGTCCCCACCACGTGGTCGAAGACGGACCGGATCCGGTACTCGGTACGGTCGGCCGGGACGAAGAGCCTACGCATGACCATGCCGCTGTCCTGGTGGAACTCGATGAAGGGGCGGAGTTTCGCCTCCCAGGCCCGCAGCGCCCGTGGCACGTCTCCGGGATTCCGCTCCAGCATCGTGCCCAGCATGTCGGCCCCGGCCAGGCCGCTGGAGGCCCCCATCCCGGAGTAGAGGGTCAGGCACCACGCCGAGTCGCCGACGAGCACCACCCTGCCCTGGTGCCACGTGTCGAGCCGCACCTGCTCGGCGGTGTCGAACAGGTGGTCCGGCGCCTGCTCGAACTGGTCGAGCAGCCAGCCGAGCGTCGTGCCCGTGGGCTCCGGTCCGAACACCGCCCGCAGCGAGTCGACGGCGGGCCGGGTGAACTCGCCGTCCACATCGTTGGTCCGGTAGTTGAACAGCGCCGTCGGTGGCCGGTCGGCGAAGGCGAACACCCATGCCGACCGGCCCAGCTCGGACATGATGATGCCGTCCGTACCCCGGAAACCGGGGACCGGGCCGGGCAGGCCGCACGCCGCGAGCATGTAGCCGAGACGGTGAATACGGCCTTCATCGGGCCCGAACGCCAGCCGGCGCACGGCCGAGCGCAGGCCGTCGGCCCCGACCACGAGGTCGAACCGTTCGGTGGTCACCGTCCCGGCGGCCCGGTCCTCGATGTCAACCCGCACGCTTTCCGCGTCCTGGCGCAGCGCGACCGGAATGGACGCGTACCGGATCTCCACGTTCTCGGGCAGGGCGTCGAACGCTGCCTGCTCGACGTCGCCGCGCACGACCGGGCGTGACTGGCCGGGCACGGCCTCGGCGAAGCCCATGCCGCGCCGCCGCCGGCCCGCGCGATCGACGTTGTAGTAGGCGATGTCGGTCGAGAAGCGGTCCGGCACCTCGATGCCCAGGCGCTCTGCCGCGGTGATCCCGGTGCCGAAGAGGGTGAGGAAGTACCCGCCGCGGCGGCGTTCGGCTGCTTTCTCCAGGACGACAACGTCCCAGCCCGCCTTGTGCAGCCGCAATGCCGAGGCGGTTCCGCTGACGCCGAGTCCGACTACGAGAGCCCGCTGTCGCGGGGTGGTGTTCGTCTTCATGACCCTCAGCGTAGACTGACTGACCAGATTAGTCATCTGGTCAGAATGAGAAGGGCGAGAACGTGGATGTGTATGAAGCCGTGAACAGTCGCCAGGCCGTGCGGGCGTTCAGCGATGAGCCGGTGCACAAGGAGGTGCTCGCACGAGTGCTGGCCGCAGCCACGCGGGCTCCGTCGAGTGGGAACCTCCAGCCATGGCATGCGTATGTCCTGGCCGGCGAGCCCTTGGCCGAACTGAAGAGGCGCGCAACGGCCAGGGTCCTGGCGGGAGATCCGGGTGATGAGCGGGAGTATCCGATATACCCGGCCGAACTGACCTCGCCGTATCTGGACCGGTTTTCCGCCGCGGCCGCCCAGCGGCACGACGCGATGGGAATCGAGCGCAACGACCCCGACAGGAGTGTGAAGCTCGCCGCCTTGAACGCGGAGGCGTTCGGGGCGCCGGTTGTGCTGTTCTGCTACCTCGACCGGACGATGGGGCCCGGGCAGTGGGCGGACGCGGGGATGTACGTGCAGACGGTCATGCTGCTGCTGAGGGCGGAAGGGCTGCACAGCTGCCCCCAGGTGTTCTGGTCGATGTATCGCAAGACCGTCAGTCAGATGGTCGGAGCCGATGACGGGCTCGAACTGTTCTGCGGTGTGTCGATGGGATTCGAGAAGGAAGGCGTGTCACGGCCGCGTACCGGGCGGGCGGACATGGCGGAAACAGTGAGCTTCCTTGGAGTGTGACCACCGAAGGGCCGAACGCCTCGCGCTGGTCGCGGAGCGGCGCCACACCCGTAAGCTAACTGACCAAATTGGTCACCTGGTCAGAGTCGCGACCACCCCCGAACGGAGTTCCCGCCATGCCAACCGTTTTCGTCCACGGCTTCCCCGAGACGCCGGAGGTCTGGGAGCCGCTGCTCGTCGAGCTCGAACGCATCGCTCCCGCTCGCCCCGCCCCGATCCGCCTGTCCCCGCCTGGTTTCGGGGCGCCCTTGCCGACGGGGTTCGGTGCGACCGTCGGTGATTACCGGGACTGGCTCATCGACGAATTGGAGCGTTTCGCCGAACCCGTCGACCTGGTCGGGCACGACTGGGGCGGCGCACACACCCTCAACGCGGTGATGGCCCGCCCGGACCTCGTGCGCAGTTGGGCCAGCGATGTGATCGGCCTGTTCGACCCGGACTACGTGTGGCACGAGTTCGCCCTGAGTCAGCAGGAGTCACAGAGCACGGGACCGGACCCGGCCGTCCCGTTCGGTCCGGACCTCGCGGTGCGGGTCGCGATGCTCGTGGAGCTCGGCATGGGTGAGCCGGTCGCGAGGCGGGTCGCGGTGGGCCAGGATGAGGCGATGGGGCGGGCCGCGCACTCGCTCTACCGATCAGCCGCCCAACCGGTGATGGCTGAGCTGGGCCGGAACCTCGAACGCGCGGCGCAGCGGCCGGGCCTCGCCCTGCTCGCCACCGAGGACCGCTTTGTCGGGACCGTCGCACAGCGGTGCCGCGCGGCGCGGCGGGCCGGTGCCGGGACCGCGACGCTGGGCGGGCTCGGCCACTGGTGGATGACCCAGGACCCCGGCCGTGGTGCCCAGGTGCTCACCGATTTCTGGGACTCGTTGGACCGCTGAGGTGAACCCGGCCTCGGAGGCGCGGTGTTCGCGCGGAGGCGCTCCGGATGCGGACCCCGCGGTCCTCAGGGCGCCAGGATGTCCAGCTCCCGCAGGGCCCCCACCGTGATCTCCCGCGTGTAGCGCTCCGCCGCCTCCGCGTCGCTCGCGCGGACCGCTTCGGCCACGCGGACGTGGAGGGTGACCGCCTCCGGGTCGGGGTCGGTGAACATGATGCGGTGCTGGGTGCGGCCGGTCAGGACCTCGGTGACGACGTCGCCCAGGCGGGCGAACATCTCGTTGCCCGAGGCGCGCAGGATCACGCGGTGGAAGGCGACGTCGTGGATCAGGTACGCGGGCAGTTGCTGGCCGCGTGAGGTGGCGACCATGTTGAGGGCGTGCTCGGTGAGCTCGGCGCACTGCTCCGGCGTGGCGTGCTCGGCGGCCAGCGCGGCGGCGGCTGGTTCGATGGCCGAGCGGAGGGCGGTGAGGGAGCGGAGCTGGCGGGGGCGGTCGGGGCCGGCCAGGCGCCAGCGGATGATCTGGGGGTCGAAGACGTCCCACTCCTCGGTGGGGCGCACCGTCACCCCGACCCGGCGGCGGGACTCCACCAGGTGCATGGACTCCAGGACCCGCACCGCCTCCCGGACGACCGTGCGCGAGACGTCGTAGCGCCGCTCCAGCTCATCGGTGCGCAGGACGGTGCCCGGCGGATAGTCGCCCCCCGTGATCGCGGGGCCGAGGGACTCCAGGAGCCGGTCGTGCAGCCCTTGGGGCCTGGGCCTCTGACCACGGCCCTGGGGCCCCTGTTCGTCCATGCGCTCAGCCTACGCGGCCACCCACCCATCAAATAAGTATGACTTTTAAGTCACGGACCCTTGAATACGTCGTATCTGTGGGGTTGAGTGTCCCCGGCGCCGAGGTCGAAGAAGACAGCGAGGTTTCACACAATGCACGCCCCCCAGGTTGTCGTGGTCATGGGAGTGTCCGGAACGGGCAAGACCACGGTCGGCCCCCTGCTGGCGGAGGAGCTCGGCGTCCCGTACGCCGAGGCCGACGACTTCCACCCGCCGGCCAACATCGCCAAGATGTCGGCCGGGACCCCGCTGGACGACGACGACCGGCGCCCCTGGCTGGACGCCATAGGCGCCTGGGCCCACGACCACGCCGCGGGCGGGGGCGTGGTGAGCTGCTCCGCGCTCAAGCGGAAGTACCGCGATCGGCTGCGGTCCGCGGCGCCCGGCATCGTCTTCCTTCATCTGACCGGCGACCGCGAGCTGATCGCCGAGCGGATGAAGGAGCGCAAGGGCCACTTCTTCTCCGGGGAGCTGCTCGACTCCCAGCTCGCCACGCTCGAACCGCTGCGGCCGGACGAGTACGGCGTCGCCGTGGACGTCGGCCCGGAACCCGAGCTCATCACCGAGCGGGCCGCCGCCGAACTGCGGCGGCTCGAACACCAGTAACGCAGGTTAGGAATCCCCCGTGACCAGACTCAGCGTCGAGATGCTGGCAGCGGACACCGTCGACCCGATCACGTCGGCCGGTCACGCACAGCTGGGCATAGCCGTCCTCGTCGGCATAGCCGTTCTCGTCCTCCTCATCACCCAGACCAAGCTGCATGCCTTTCTGTCGCTGACGATCGGCTCGCTGGCGCTCGGCGCCGTCGCGGGAGCCCCGCTCGACAAGGTCATCACCAGCTTCTCGGCCGGCCTCGGGTCGACCGTCGCGGGCGTCGGCGTGCTGATCGCGCTCGGCGCGATCCTCGGCAAGCTGCTCGCCGACTCCGGGGGCGCCGACCAGATCGTCGACACGATCCTCGCCAAGGCGAGCAACCGGACGATGCCCTGGGCGATGGTGCTGATCGCGGGGATCATCGGGCTGCCGCTCTTCTTCGAGGTCGGCATGGTGCTGATGATCCCGGTGGTGCTGCTGGTCGCCAAGCGCGGCAACTTCTCCCTGATGCGGATCGGCATCCCGGCGCTCGCGGGCCTGTCCGTGATGCACGGCCTGGTGCCGCCGCACCCCGGCCCGCTCGCCGCGATCGACGCGGTCCACGCCGACCTGGGGATCACCCTGGCGCTCGGCGTCCTCATCGCCGTGCCCACCGCCATCATCGCGGGCCCGGTCTTCTCGCGCGTCGCCGACCGCTGGGTGCACGTCACCCCGCCGGACCGGCTGATGCCCACGCGGCCGTCGGAGGAGCTGAAGCGGCGTCCCGGGTTCGGCGTCACCGTGCTCACCGTGCTGCTCCCGGTCGTGCTGATGCTGATCAAGGCGCTCGTCGACATCGTGGTGGACGACCCGGAGAACACCGGCCAGCGCGTCGCGGACGTCATCGGCGCTCCCCTGATCGCGCTGCTGGCGGCGGTGATCGTGGGCATGTTCACCCTCGGCCGGGCCGCGGGCTTCACCCGGGACCGGATCTCCTCCACCGTGGAGCACTCGCTCGCGCCGATCGCCGGAATGCTGCTGATCGTCGCCGCGGGCGGCGGCTTCAAGCAGACCCTGATCGACATCGGCGTCGGCAAGATGATCATGGACATCTCGCAGGACTGGAACGTCTCCGCGCTGCTGCTCGCCTGGCTGATCGCGGTCGCCATCCGCCTCGCCACCGGCTCGGCGACGGTGGCCACGATCTCGGCCGCCGGGCTGATGACCCCGCTGGCCGCGGATATGTCGAGCACCCATGTGGCGCTGCTGGTGCTGTCCATCGGCGCCGGGTCGCTCTTCTTCAGCCATGTCAACGACGCGGGATTCTGGCTGGTCAAGGAGTACTTCGGGATGAGCGTGGGGCAGACGGTGCGGACCTGGTCGGTGATGGAGTCGATCATCTCCGTCGTCGGGCTCGTCTTCGTCCTGCTGCTGTCCCTGGTGATCTAGGAACTGGTGACTTGAGCACCGGAGAGGTACGTACGCCATGACGACACATCCGCTCTTCGACATCGCGGACCGCACCGCGCTGGTCACCGGCTCCAGCCGGGGCATCGGCCACGCCCTCGCGCGCGGTCTGGTGGAGGCCGGCTGCACGGTGGTGCTCAACGGGCGCGATCCGCACGCCCTCGAGAAGGCCGCCGCCGAGCTCGGCGGCGCCGACGCGGGGGTGCACACTGCCGCGTTCGACGTCACCGACGGCCCGGCCGTGGCCGCCGGTATCGCCGATGTGGAGGAGCGGGTGGGCCCGCTCGACATCCTGGTCAACAACGCCGGGATGCAGAACCGGGCGCCGCTGCTGGAGTTCACCGACGACGCCTGGCGGCAGATCCTGGACACCAACCTCACCAGTGCCTTCCTGGTGGGCCGGGAGACCGCCCGGCGGATGACCACACGCGGCCACGGCAAGATCGTCAACATCTGCTCCCTGCAGAGCGAGGTGGTCCGCCCCGGAATCGCCCCGTACTCGGCGACCAAGGGCGCACTGAAGATGCTCACCAAGGGCATGTGCGCGGACTGGGGCCGGTACGGGATCCAGGTCAACGGGCTCGGCCCCGGCTATATCGAGACCGAGCTGACCCGGCCGCTCGTCGAGGACGAGGAGTTCAGCTCCTGGGTGCGCGGACGGACCCCGGCGGGGCGCTGGGGCCGCACCGAGGACCTGGTCGGCGCGCTGCTCTATCTCGCCTCCCCCGCCGCGGACTTCGTGAGCGGACAGATCCTGTACGTCGACGGCGGCATGACGAGCGTGCTCTGAGCCCTGGCGGGCTCTGAACCCTGAAACCATATGAGGATGAGGAGGCTGGGCGGATGGTGCTGGGCTGTGTGATCCACGGACAGGGTGATCTGCGGATCGAGGAACTCCCCGAGCCGGAACCGGCGCCAGGGCAGGCGCTCGTGGCGATCCGGTACGGCGGGATCTGCGGATCCGATCTCCACTACCACCGGCACGGCGGGGTGGGCGACTTCCGGCTCCAGGAGCCGATGGTGCTCGGGCACGAGGTCGTCGGCACGGTCGTGGCGTACGGCGAGGGCGCGACCGGACCCGCGGTCGGCACCCCGGTCGCCGTCCACCCGGCCACGCCGTGCGGGGTGTGCCCGGAGTGCTCCGACGGCCGCGCCAACGTCTGCCGCGACACCCGCTATCTGGGTAGCGCCGCGCGCACCCCGCATGTCCAAGGCGGCTTCGCCTCCCAGATCGCCGTCCCGGCGGCGCAGCTCCGGGCCCTCCCCGAGGGGCTGGAGCCGCGCCGGGCCGCGCTCGCCGAACCGCTGGCCGTGGCGCTGCACGCGGTGCGGCGGGCGGGCCCGGTGAAGGGCCGCCATGTGCTGGTCACGGGCGCCGGTCCGATCGGCTGTCTGACCATCGCGGCGGCCCGAGCGGCGGGCGCGGCGACCATCACGGCGACCGATCTGCTGCCCCGCGCCCTGGAGTTCGCGGCGGCGGCCGGGGCGACGGCCTGCGTACGGGCCGACGACCCGGACGACCCGAACTGGCCCTCGGACGAGATGGACGTCGCGATCGAGGCGTCGGGCGTTGCGGCTGGGCTCGACACCTGTTTGCGCCGGGTGCGGCGCGGGGGAGTGGTGGTCCAGCTCGGCATGCTGCCGCCCGGGCAGAGCCCGTTCGCCGGAAACCTGCTGGTCGCCCGGGAGATCGAGCTGCGCGGCGCGCTCCGCTTCCACGCCGAGTTCGACGACGCGTTGCGGCTGTTGGCGGCCGACCCGTCGTTCGACGCGCTGATCAGCGGGGTGCGGCCGGCGCGGGAGGCGGTGGAGGCGTTCGGCCAGGCCGCCGACCGCGGCCAGTCGTGCAAGGTGCTGCTGGACTTCGCCAACTGATCGCGCCCTTTGCGGGGCGGGGGCGTGGGTGGTGCGCCTGCTGTTCGTGGTGGGTGCGGGTTCCGCTGGGTGCGGGTGGGTGGGTGGTGCGCCTGCTGTTTGTGGTGGGTGCCGGGGGCGGGGCCTCCGGTGCGGCGCCCTGGACCGCATATTTACGGCGCCGGTGCCCGGAGGCGTGGGGTGGGCCGGGGATTGGCGCCACAAATATGCGAAAGCGTCCAGGACACCACCCCTGCGACCCCACCCCCTCCTGTCTCACTCGCGGCTCCCCGCCGGTGGTGCGGGGCGCCTGTCCGTCCCGCGTTCGGGCCGGGCCGTGATTTCAGCCCCTCCGGCGTTTGAGGAGCGGGTCCGGGGCGGAGCCCGCTGTTCAGTCTCTCCGGCGTTTGAGGAGCGGGGTCCGGGGCGGAGCCCCGGTGGGGGTCCAGGGGGCGGAGCCCCATTCCGCGCGGCGGAGCCGCATATTGATGCTGTGGGAAGGGGCGGGGTGGGGACTTTCCGCCGGAGGCGCCCGCGGTCCGCACTCGGTATTCGGCCCCGGGGCCGGGTTGCGGCTCCCCGCCGGTGGCACGAGTCGCTTGCCGCCGTGGGGCGGTTAGCGGGCTGCCTGTCGGGTGTCGCGCTCAGCGAGTGGGTCGTACCCGCGCGCCGTCCGTCGCCCAGCAGACATAGCCGTCCGGGCGGATGAGGAAGGTGGCCGGGCCGGGGCCGTAGGCGGCGGCTAGGTGGCCGTCCGGGTCCAGGAGGTCGGGGTTCGGGCCGCCGGTGCGGATGGTGTGCAGGCATTCGGCCGCCGCCAGGGTGGGGGCGAGGCCCCCGAAGTCGGTGGCCGGCGGTGTCGCGTCGCCGAGGACCAGCAGGGTGAAGTGCGGCCCTCGCAGGACGTCGAAGAGGCGGACGGGTGTCCCGTCCGGCAGTGCGCACGGGGCGTCCGGGGCGCGGTCGCCCGCCCCTACCGGGCCCCGGTCCTCCCGGTCGTCCATGGCTAGCGGTCCGTCCTGGTAGGTCAGCCCCAGTTGGTGGACCTCCGTCGTTCGCCGTCGCCCCTCCGCGTCGCCCGACCGGTGCGCCCGGTGGATCCGCGTGCTGATGCCGAGCACCCCCGCCGCGACCGGCAGCCGCTCGGCCTCGTAGCTGTCGAGCAGCTCCGGATCCGCGCCGTGCCGCACCACCTGCCCGAGCTTCCAGCCGAGGTTGTACGCGTCCTGCACGCTGGTGTTGAGCCCCTGGCCGCCCGCCGGGGAGTGGATGTGGGCGGCGTCGCCGACCAGGAACACCCGGCCTTCGCGGAAGCGGTCCGCCATCGCCGCGCGGGGGGTGAAGGTCGAGGACCATCGCACATCGGTGGCGGTGAGATGGGTGCGGTCGGCGATTAGCTGCCGTACCGCCTCGGGGGAGGTGTCGGGGACGGCGCCCGGTTCGTCGTACTGCGCGGCGACCTGGAACTGGTCGGTCCCGGCGAGCGGGCACAGCCCGATGCCGCCGCCCTTCGCGTGCTGCCACACGTGCCAGCGGTCGCGGTCCAGTCCGGCGATCACCACGTCCGCGATCAGTGTCGGCGCCGGGTCGACCGTCTCGCCCGTCATGCCGATGCCGAGCGCCTTGCGGATGGTGCTGCGGCCGCCGTCGGCCGCCACGAGGTAGGCGGCGCGCGCGGTCCCGGCCGAGCCGTCGGCGTGGGCGAGGTGCGCCGTGACCCCGTGCGCGTCCTGCGCCAGGCCGGTGAGCGCGGTGCCGAACTCGACGCCGCCGCCCAGCTCTTCGAGTCGCGCGTAAAGGATCTCCACCGTCCGCCACTGCGGCAGCATCCAGATCTCGTGGTACGGCCGGTCCGGCCCCGGATCGGCCCGCTCGATCATCTGGAACTCCCCGAGCGGCCGCTCGTCCTGCCACCCCAGCATCGGCGGATACGGGCCGCCCGCCTCGCGTACGGCGCCGCTGACGCCGAGGTCGTCGAAGACCTCCTGGGTGCGGGGCTGCAGCCCCTTGCCGCGCGAACCCGGGAACAGCCCTTCGCCGCGCTCGACGACCCGGGCCCGCACCCCGCGCCGGGCCAGATCGATGGCGAGGGTGAGCCCGGCCGGACCGGCCCCGACGATCAGTACGTCCACGGGTGAGACGTCCTTAACGTTGTTAAGTTGCATGGTGGAGAGCGTGCGCTTAACGGCGTTAAGTTGTCAAGGGGCCCCTCGTGAGCGGAGAGAATGACCGGATGGCGACGACGCGACTCGACCGGACCCTCGTGGTGGACACCGCCCTGCGGCTGCTGAACGAGGTGGGCCTCGAAGGGCTGACCCTGCGCCGCATCGCCAAGGAGCTGAACGTCCAGGCCCCCGCCCTGTACTGGCACTTCAAGAACAAGCAGGCGCTGCTCGACGAGATGAGCACCGCCATGTACCGGCGTATGTATGAGACGTACGGCGACCTCGGTGACGTCACCTGGCAGGAGCGGCTCATCGAGGTCCACCGCGCCCTGCGCCGGGCCCTGCTCGGCTACCGCGACGGCGCGAAGGTCTTCAGCGGCAGCCGGTTCACCGGCACCGACCACGCCGGGCCGCAGGAGGAGCACCTGCGCACCTTCGTCGCGGCGGGCTTCACGCCGAGCGCCGCCGCCCGCGCCTCGTTCATCGCGTACAGCTTCACGCTCGGCTTCGTGATCGAGGAGCAGTCGGTCGAGCCCCGGCCGGGCGAGCGGGCCCCGGGCTACGACGTCACCGAGCGCGAGGAGCGCATGGCCGCCGAGGGCTACGAGCTGTCGGCGGAGGTGAGCGCGGACCTGTTCCAGGACTACGAGGCGCGCTTCGAGGAGGGGCTGCGCACCGTCGTGGCGGGTATCGAGGCGACCCTGGCCCCGGCGGGCTCGCGGTAGGGCGCAGCTCACCCGCGCCGGAACGCCTCCCAGTCCAGGAGCTCGTTCGGCATGGGCGTCCCCGTTGCGACGTGCGCTGCTGAGCTGGGGCGTCGGGCACCGCGGTATCGCGGTGCCCAACGCCTGACGGATGATCCGCCCAGTTCTTAAGCGTCACCGGACGGCGACGGTCTCCGTGGTCTCCGCCGCCTCCACGATGGCGGGGTCTGAGCCCTTCGGCCCGCGAAGAGCGACGTAGACGAGCAGCACGCCCATGACGGCGGCTCCTACCCACATGGCCTGCTGCCAGCCGTCGACGAAGGACTGCTGCGCGGTGTGGATCAGGTCCTGGGCGTGGCTGCCAGTGCTCGGGGCCACCTCGACGGCGTTGGCAATGCCTTCGTGTGCGGTGTCCGCGGCCCCCTGGGGGATGCCGCCGAGCTTGTCGTCGATGGCGCTGCGGTAGCCGTTGGCCAGGAGCGCGCCGAGCATCGCGACGCCAAGGGCGGTGCCGAATTCGCGGGTGACGTCGTTGAGGGCGGAGGCCACGCCCTGCTTGGCGCGGGGCAGCGAGCTGGTGATGGCCTCGGTGGACGGCGTCATCGACAGGCCCATGCCGATGCCCATGGCGAGCATGCCGGCCAGGATGGACAGGTAGCCGCCGTCGACGGACACGAACAGCGCCATCAGCGCGAGGCCGACGGTGGCCAGGGCGACGCCCACGGTCATGGTGGAGCGGGCGCCGATCTTGGCAGCCATCTTCGGGGCCAGGCCGGAAGCCATCATCATCATGATCGCCATCGGCATCATCGCCACCGTGGACAGCAGACCCGACCAGCCGAGGACGGCCTGGAAGAACGGGAACAGCACTACGGCGATACCGGCCTGGACGCCGAAGACGACGAGCAGCGTGATCGAGCCGCTGGCCAGGCCGCGCTCCCGGAACAGGCGTACGTCCAGCAAGGATGCGTCGCGGCGGCGAAGCTCCCAGGCCACGAACACGATCGCGGCGATCACGCCGACGGCCAGGCTGATCAGGGTGATCGAGTCGGTCCAGCCGCGCTCCGGGCCTTCCTGCAGCACGAAGATCAGGCCGATGACGGAGATGGTCGACACCAGCGCGCCGATGGTGTCGAACGAATGGGAGGAGCGTTCACGGGAGTTGGGCACCGACTTGAACGTCATCGCCAGCGCGATCACGACCAGGACCACGGGCAGCACGAACAGCCACCGCCAGTCCGCGACGTCCACCAGGAGCGCGGAAAGGAACATGCCCAGGATGCCGCCACCTCCCGCGACACCGGTCCACACGCCGATCGCCTTGCCCCGTTCTTCCTCGGGGAACGTCGAGGTGATGACGGCCAGCGTGATCGGCATGATCATCGCGGCACTGATGCCCGCGGCCACACGGGCGCCGATCATCACCCCGGCCGACGGGGCGAGCCCCGCGACGACGCTCGCGGCACCGAAGATGATCAGGCCGGTGATCAGCATGGGCTTGCGGCCCAGCCGGTCACCGATCGCGCCCAGCGGCAGCAGCAGCGCGGCCAGAGCGAGGGTGTAGATATTGATGATCCACAGGACGGTGGTCTGCGAAGCGCCCCACTCGACGGCCATGTGGGTCTGTGCGACGTTCAGGCCGGACACCGAGGCGATGACGGCCATCAGCGCGATCGACACGGTGATCAGGATCGCGCGCAGCTGACGCGCATCCGGCGTACCCCCGCCGCTCACTGGCACGGCCGCCGCCTGGGGAGGCTGGTTGCTACTCATGATTTCCTTCCGAAAAGGGCATGCGGAATCAGCGCCGGGACAGGGCCGGTCGCCAAGGGGGTGAAGCAGGAGGGCAGTTCGCCGCGCGGAGGGCTGGGCGGTCGCGCGGTTCAGCTACGGCAGCGGGAGTGTCAGGCGGGAGCGTTCTCGGCCTGGGCGGCGGCGAGGGCCGCGTCGGTGTCGGCAGCCGCGAGCAGGGCGTTGATGTGGGATCCGGCCAGGGCTCCGGCCGCGGCGGACGCGCCGACCTGAGCGGTGAGGTCGGTTGCGTTTCCGGCGACCCATACGCCGGGGACGTCGGTGGTACCGGCCATGGCGGAGGCGAAACGGCGGCCCATGTTGTCGGGCAGGTCCTCCATCGGCAGCTTCAGCCCGTCCAGGCCCTCGGCGCGGGCCTGCATCTGCGTGGCGACCGCGATCACGCGCCGGGCGACGAAGGAGCCGTCGACCAGGCGCAGACCGGCGAGAGCCCCGTCCTCCTCGACGACTTCCCGCACCCCGGTCTCGACGATGCGGATGTTGCGGGCGGCGAACCGGGCGCGGGTGTCCGCATCGAGGGCGGTGCCGTTCGTGAAATAGACCAGATCGTCGGTGAGCTGACGGAACAGCAGTGCGTGGTGGAGGGAGGCGGGGCTGGTGGCGAGGATGCCGATCGGCTCGTCGCGGACCTCCCAGCCGTGGCAGTAGGGGCAGTGCACAACGGAGTGGCCCCAGCGCTCGGCCAGACCCGGCACGTCGGGCAGCACGTCGCGCAGGCCGGTAGCCACCAAGACGCGGCGCGCGGTCACGCTGCGGCCGTCGGTGAGGGTGACGGTGAAGCGCAGGTCCCCATCGACGGGGTCGGCGGGCGCGGCGGCGGCGACTTCGCCGAAGACGATCTGGCCGCCGTACTGGCGGACCTGCGCCCGGCCGCGCTTGAGGATCTCGGGCGGCGGGGTGCCGTCCAGGACGATGAAGCCGTGCATGGCTGCGGCGGGCGCGTTGCGCGGGGTGCCGCTGTCGATGACGACGACCGAGCGGCGTGAGCGTGCGAGCATGAGTGCACCGTTCAGGCCGGCGGCGCCGCCGCCGACGACCACCGCGTCCACGGTGTCGGTGGGCAGGGTGTCGCTCTCGTAGCGGGAAGTCTGCGCAGACACGTCGCGCCCTTTCGTCGTACGTGGCCCCCGTGCTGGACCATCCGCATTCGACGTTAAGCCCACCTTGCAGCAAGGGCATACCATGTTGCCTATGACGCAAGAAGATGGGCAGCTGGACAGCCTCGTGCGCAAACGGATCCGTGCCCTGCGGGTCGCGCAGGGGTGGTCCCTGGAGGAACTCGCCTCCCGTGCCAAGCTCAGCCAGTCCTCGCTGAGCCGGATCGAGAACGGTCAGCGCCGCCTCGCCCTGGACCAGCTTGTGACTATCGCCCGCGCTCTGGACACGACGCTGGACCAGCTCGTGGAGAACGCGGCCGACGACGTCGTCATCAGCCCGATGATCGACGGCACCCACGGCCTGATGCGCTGGCCGATAAAGGGCGACCCCGGCATGAGCGTCATGCGTCAGCGGATGACCGAACCCCCGCCGGACAACCCGGCCCGCATGCGTGCTCACCCGGGCCGCGAATGGCTTGTCGTGCTCTCCGGTACGGCGATCCTGATGCTCGGGCACCGACGGTTCCGGATCGAGACGAACCAGGCTGCCGAGTTCCCCACCATGATGCCGCACGCGATCGGCGCCGAGGGCGGACCGTGCGAGATCATGGGGATCTTCGACCGAGATGCCCGCCGCGGCCACCAGCGCGACGCAGGCGAGAACGGCGGGTGCGACGGCGCGAAGGGGCCCTGCGAGTAGCACCCGCGGGACGGGGGCTGCGCCGCCACACGAGGGATGATCTTGCGTGGCGGGCAGCACATCGGGCGACCTTGTTGCCTAGTACGCAAGAGGTCGTGCGGTTCACGCATGGAGTACTTACGGTGGGGCCATGACCCCAGGACGCGAACACACCCCGCACCATGGCGGCTCGCACGGCCACCACCACGAGCAGCACGACGACAGCGGCCAGGCGGAAATCCTCGACCTGGACGCCGAGGTCCTCGCCGAGCACATCGCGGACATCACCGCCTGGCTGCCCTTGAAGGCCGAGCCGCGCCAGATCGTGGACCTGGGCTGCGGCACCGGCGCGGGTACCTTCGCGCTCGTCGAACGCTTCCCCGATGCACATGTCACCGCCGTCGATACCTCTGCCGGCCACCTGCAGCTGCTGCGGGAGAAGGCGTGCGCCCGCGGCGTGCAGGACCGGGTGCGCACCGTGCAGGCCGACCTCGACACCAACCACTGGCCTGACCTCGGCACACCCGACCTGGTGTGGGCCTCGGCGTCGATGCATCACCTGGCCCACCCCACGCGGGCACTGGCCGGCGTGCACGAACTCCTCGCGCCGGGCGGCCTGTTCGCGGTCGTCGAGCTGGACGGCTTCCCCCGGTTCCTGCCCGCCGACGCCCCCGAAGAGCGGCCCGGACTCGAGGAGCGCGCGCATGCCGCGACCGACAGCTTCCACGCCGAGCACGTCCCGCACCGTGGCGCCGACTGGGGGCCGATGCTGACCGCCGCCGGGTTCGCCGTCGAGGACGAGCGCACCATCACCGTCAACATCGCAGGCAGCCGCAGCGAGACCATCGGCCGCTACGCCCTGGGAAGCCTGCAGCGCATCCGCGGCGTCGCCGCCCCCGCGCTCGACGCCGCGGACCTTGCCGCACTCGACGAACTCCTGGACGAAAGCGGCCCGAAGAGCATCCTGCGCCGCGACGACCTCACCGTGCGGACCGAGCGCACCGTGTGGGCCGCGCGCCGCGCCTGACCCCGGCTGCCCGGCTTGCCTGCCGGGCAGCAACCGCACCCCCTTACTTGCCTGATACGCAACCACTGCCGCGCACCGGCGTGCGCGTCGTCGGGCTGAGCAACCATGCCCGCGCACGCCTCACGCAGCGCTACCTGCCGCGACCCCATGGCGCGGTGGAGAGGAAGAGAGCACCCCCATGACTGCACCGCAGATTCCCGCCGACTACGACGCCTGGCGCGAGGGCCGGTGGGAGGAGATCGCCGGAGTCAACGGGAAAGGCACGGTCACCGCCAAGGCCAAGATCAGCGGCCACGATGCGCACACGCTGGACGGCCTGCCCGGCATCTGGACCACCACCGAAACCGGCGCGCTGACCGTGACGGCCAAGGCCGCCGACGGCGTGCGCGTCAACGGCGAAACGGTCGACGGCACCGCCGAAGTCCCCTCCGGCGCCAAGCTGGACTTTCCCGGCGGCCTGAACGGGTTCGCCGGCGGAGCCGACGGCTTCTATGGCGTCATCGTCATGGACCAGACTCGCGTGGAGCACTCCGGCCTCAGCGGCGTCGACCGCTTCCCCTACGACCCCACGTGGGTGTTCGAGGGCCACTACCGGGCCGCGGAGACGGGGCGTCGGATCGAGGTGGAACGGCTGACCGCGCCGCGGTCGACGGAAGCGATCCTGGCCCCCGTCGACTTGGTCGTGACCACTCAGGGCACCGAGTACGTCCTGGCCGTGCTGGAGGAGTCGCCCGGCCAGCGCCTGGTCATCTTCACCGACGAGACCAACGGCGATTCGACGCCGCAGATCGGCCGCTGGCTGGTCCTGCCGCTGCTGGAGCCCGGCTCCGCGGTGACCGTCGACTTCAACAAGGCGACCCTCTCGCACCACCACCTGAATCAGGAGGTGTTCGTCTGTCCGCTCTCGCCGCCCGGCAACCACCTGCCGATGCGCATCGAGGTCGGCGAGCGCGCCCTCATTCACGCTGCCGACCAGGGCTGACCCCACCTCAATCCATCCGCTGTTCACCGCAGTTCGTACCGAAGGAAGAACCCGCATGAGCCAGGAACTCAAGGACAAGGCCGTCGCCTACCTCCGCGCGCTGGAGAACCGGGATTGGAAGGCCGCCCGCGCGATGTGTGCCGAGACGACGACGGTGTGGCACAACGACGGCAAGGGCGAGCAGTCGATCGAGGAGAACATCGCCGGGATGGAGGGGCAGATCGAATCCATCGAGTTGATGCGCTACGACATCACCCGCCAGTTCTCACAGCCCGGCGAAGTCCTCCAGCAGCACGTGGTGCACGTCGCCACCGCCAACGGCATGCGCGGCGAGGTCCACGCCGCGGTGTACTTCCGCTTCGACGACAAGGGTCTGATCACCCGCATCGAGGAATACGCGAACTTCATCCCCGCAGGCCAAGACAACTAAAACGGCGAAAGCGTCCATCCACCGTCGTCACCGCGCTACGGAAGCCGCTGCGCGGTGCGACCCCCATCCAGTCGGAGCCCCTCGCGGCTCCGCCAAGCGCCCGATCAAGAATCTCGTTCTGCATCGGCTGCAACAGCGGCCCTGCTATCGCACGCTCACGCCACGCTTCAAGCCTTTCGGAACTACTCGTCTAGGGGGATCCCTCATTGTGATGTCCGATGCCATGACAGGTCTGGACCAGTCGTGGCACCCTGTCGGCGACAAAGCGTCAGACAACGTTGTCCGACGCTCTCGGGTACCTCCAACGGACTTGGAGCTCACCGCATGAGACGTGTCGCCACCTTATTCAGCGCCCTCACCCTCGCCACTCTCGGCTGGACCGCCGGAACCGCCGCCCACGCGGCCCCCTCCGCCGAGGGAGCCGGAACCTCCGTCTCCACCGAGGAGCAGCGCGCCGCCGCCCGCTTCTGGACGACGGACCGGCTGCGCGCCGCCCAGGACGTCACCGCCCTGCCCGCCGCCCGCACCGCGAAACTCGCGACCGCCCCGCCCACTACGGGCGAGCGGGTGAGCGTGCCCCCGCTGCCGGGTCCCGCAGCGTCCACCTCCGCGCCCTCGACCCGGGCCACCTCCCCCACCGCCTGGACGGGTGGCGGCCTGATCAGCACCACGGCGGGCAAGGTCTTCTTCCAGAACGCCTCGGGTGGCACCTTCGCCTGCTCGGCCACCGTCGCCAACAGCGACAACCGGTCCGTCGTGCTCACCGCCGGCCACTGCGTCGTGGACGCGGCCACCGGCACGGGCTACCGCAACTGGGTCTTCATCCCGGGCTACAACAACGGCAACCGCCCCTACGGCACCTTCTCCGCCCGCAGTCTGTTCTGGGAGCCCCAGTACGTCTCCACGCGGGGCAACGCCAACTGGGACTACGCCTTCGCCGTCATGAACACGTTGAACGGCCGCACCCTGGCCGAGACCGTGGGCGCGCAGGGCATCGCCTTCAACTCGCAGACCGGCCGCCATGTCCACTCCTTCGGCTACGGAGGCTCCGCCGCCGAGGGCAACGGCGAGCGGCTGAACCACTGCGAGGGCAATGAGTTCGCCGACGCGGGCCGCCCCGGCTCCACGATGTGGGGCATCGACTGCGTCCAGACCGGAGGGTCCAGCGGCGGCGGCTTCCTCGCCGACTTCTCGGGCGGCGGGGGCTATCTGATCGGCAACATCAGCGTCAGCGCCGGTGCGAACGAATACCACCCGACGCTGGGCAACGAGGCCCTCGACCTCTACCGGCGGGCGGGCGCCGCCTAGGCTCACCACCAGGCCCACCACCAGGCCCACCACTGGGCTCGCCACCCACCTTGTACGGCCCGCCCTCTCCGTCCCCGACCAGGAGGAGGGGGCGGGGCACTCGCCGCCGGGCGCCCTGGAGCTGCGGCGCACAATGAGCGCATGACGAGGAGCGACGCACCACCGGACTCGGCCACCCTCCACGCCTGGACCGCCCTCGGCGGCGACCCGGCGCTGCTGGGGAACGTGGCGTACCGCGCGGTGAGCGGGGGACTGCCCGCCCGGCTGCCCGTGGCCGAGCTGGCCCGCGCCACCGTGGGCGTATGCTCGCTGGCCGCCGCCGAACTGGGTGCGCGGCGCTCCGGCGGGGCCGTTCCGGCGATACGGGTCGACGAGGGCGCCGTCGCCACCGCGTTCGTCAGCGAACGGCACCTTCGTATCGACGGCCGGAAGTCCACCAACTTCGCCCCGCTGTCCGGCTTTTGGCGCGCGGCCGACGGCTGGGTCCGTACGCACGCCAACTACCCGCACCACCGCGCCCGGCTGCTCACCGCCCTCGGCCTGTCCGGCGACAGCGGGCCGGACGAGCTCGCGGCGGCGCTCGCGGCCCGCCCCGCCCGGGCGATCCAGGAGACCGTCTACGCGGCGGGCGGGCTGGCCGTGGCCGTGGCGGAGCCCGGCGAGAGCGAGATTCCGCTCGCCGGGCTGCCGTTGATCGAGTCCCGGCGGATTGGGGAGGGCGCCCCGCGCCCGCGCCCGCTCCTGCGCCCGGCCCCGTTCCCGGAGGCGCCCCTGCCTGCGCGCGGGGCGCAACCCACCAGCGGGGCCCTGTCCGCCAGCGTTGTGCTGCCCGCGCGCGGCGTGCGCGTGCTCGATCTGACCCGGGTCATCGCCGGGCCGGTGGCCACCCGCACCCTGGCCCTGTTGGGCGCCGATGTGCTGCGCATCGACTCCCCGGGGCTGCCCGAGGACCCGGACGCACACGCCGACACCGGCTTCGGCAAGCGCTCCGCCGCACTCGACCTCGGCGCGGCCGAGGACCGCCGGACCTTCGAGGCGCTGCTCGCCGACGCCGATGCGGTGGTCACCGGCTACCGCCCCGGTGCGCTCGACCGCTTCGGCCTCGCCCCGGACGCCCTGCTGGAGCGCCACCCCGGGCTGATCGTCGCCCAGCTCTGCGCATGGGGCTGGTCGGGGCCCTGGGCCGGGCGGCGCGGTTTCGACAGTCTGGTCCAGGCGGCGACCGGGATCGCCGCGATCGAGGCGAAGGCCGACGCCGATGCCGACGCCGACGGTCACCCCGGTGTGCTGCCCGCCCAGGCGCTTGACCATGGCACTGGCTATCTGCTGGCGGGCGCGGTGCTGCGGGCGCTGACGGAGCGGCAGGAGGTGGGTGGCGGGCGCCATCTGCGGCTTTCGCTTGCGGGCACGGCGTCCTGGCTCTTGCACGGCATCGCCCCCGCGCTGCGGGACGGTGGCCTCGCCCATGACCCGGCGCCCTGGCTGGCCGAGACCGCCTCGGACCTCGGCATGCTGCGGTACGCCTGCTCCCCGATCGCTTGCCCGGACGGCTCCCTGGACTGGGCTCGTCCGCCCGGTCGCTTGGGCGTCGACGCCCCGCGCTGGCTCTGAGCCCGGGAAGGGGCGGATTTTTCCCCTCCCCGCCCCTTCCCGAAACCGGGGCTCGGCCCCCGGCCCCGCTCCTCAAGCGCCGGAGGGCTGGATTGGGCTTCGCCCTCGGGGGCCGGGGGCTGGGGCGGATCTCTGTCACGCGGCGGAGCCGCATATCGGTGCTGCGGGAAGACGCCCCTGGACCTGGGGTCTGGGGCAGAGCCCCAGTTTCGGGAAGGGGCGGGGAGGGGAAAGTCCGCCCCTGTCCGACCCTCCCCGTTACCAGGGGGCTTCGCCCCCTGGTAACGGGGGCTGGGACGGAGCCCCACCACGCGGCGGAGCCGCATATCGATGGTGGGGGAGGGGGCAGTGCGCCGCAGGCGTCTCCACCCGCCGGGCCCCCTGATGCCCTCCGGGCAAATTGGGTTGCCGCCGGACCCTTCCCTGACGCGTAGTGGTGTCCCACACGACTCAGGAAAGGGGTGCCGATGAGCGCGAGCGCGATGCATGCCGACGAACGGCCCATCGACGTGGCTCTCGTACGGCGGCTGCTTGCCGCGCAGTTCCCCCGGTGGGCGGAGTTGCCCATCGAGCGGTTCGCCTCGTCGGGCACTGTCAACGCCCTGTTCCGGCTCGGCGGCGACCTCGCCGTACGGCTGCCGCGGATCGCGGGTGGGGCCGGGGACATGGAGCGGGAGCACCACTGGCTGCCACGGCTCGCGCCCGCGTTGCCGGTTCCCATTCCCGCGGTGCTCGGCAAGGGCGAGCCGGGGGACGGTTTCCCCTGGCCGTGGACGGTCCACCAGTGGCTCGACGGGGAGAATCCGCAGGAGGGGCGCGTCGCAAGGCCCGGGCGGCTCGCCGCCGATCTCGCGGAGTTCATCGTCGCCCTGCGCCGGATCGAGCCCGCGGACGGGCCGCCCGCCTACCGGGGCGGGCCGCTGCGGGAGGTCGACGAGGAGACTCGGACCGCGATCGGCCTCCTGCACGGCACGATCGACACGGGGGCGGCTACCGCGGCGTGGGAGGAGGCGCTGGCGGCGCCCGGGTGGGACGGGCCGCCGGTGTGGGTGCACTCCGATCTGATGCCGGGCAATCTGCTGGTCGCGGACGGGCGGCTGAGCGCCGTCATCGACTTCGGAACCGCCGGGGTGGGCGACCCCGCCTGCGATCTGATCCCGGTCTGGAATCTGCTCCCGGCGTCGGTGCGGGAGGACTTCCGCTCCGCGCTCGGCGTGGGCGTGGGCGCGGACGACGCCACCTGGGCCCGGGGCCGGGGCTGGGCCCTGAGCATGGCGCTCATTCAGCTTCCGTACTACCGCGAGACGAATCCGACGATGGCGGCCAACGCGCGCCATGTGATCCATGAGGTGTTGTCGGCAAGGTCGGCAACGAGCAGGGCTCCCCTCGCCGCCGAAACCGGCTAGGGGAGCCTCTGAGCGTACGTCGAGCCCTTACAGCCGGACCGTGGTCAGCGAGCGCTTGATCACCGGGGTGAGCTTCTGTTCGACGAAGCGGTAGAGCAGCCAGGCGAGGCCCAGCATCACCAGTACGGTCAGGGCGAACGTCCCGTAGGAGGGGATGCCCAGCTTTCGGTGGAACGCCCAGACGGCGACCCAGCCCAGATGCTCATGGACCAGATAGAACGGGTAGGTCAGGGCGCCCGCCACGGTCAGCCAGCGCCAGTTCGCCCAGTTCAGCCTGCCGAGCGCGATCAGTGTCACCGCCACATAGCCGAAGGCGACCACGCCGATGATGGCGGCGGCCGAGCGGTAGGAGAACGCGTCGATGTTGGCCGGGTGCCACAGGTCGCGGATCGCGTAGTGCTGGCCGATCAGGAAGCTGATCCCGATGATGCCCCAGGACAAGGCGTCATGGCCGAAGCGGTGGAGCAGATAGATGCCCATGCCGCCGATGAAGTACGAGGAGTACTCCGGCATCAGGACGACGTCCAGCAGCGGCAGGTTCGCGGCCTCGGCGAACGCCGAGCCCAGCGTCCAGACGGCGCAGAAGAGCACCACCCGATGCCGGGTCGCGCCCGGCAGCACCACGAACAGCGCGAAGAGGGCGTAGAACCGCAGCTCGGCCCAGAGGGTCCAGCACACGCCCAGTACCCGGTCCACCCCGAGCGGCTGCTGCAGCATGGTGAGGTTGACCAGCGCGTCGCTGGGCGACACCGCCTTGTAGGTGACCCAGGGGAGCGCGAAGACGGCGGTCACCAGGATGATCGCGACCCAGTAGGCGGGGTAGAGGCGGGAGACGCGCGAGGCGAAGAAGGAGCGCAGCGGCCGTCCCCATCCGCTCATGCAGATGACGAAGCCGCTGATGACGAAGAAGATCTGGACGCCGAGACAGCCGTAGGCGAAGGTGCTGGAGAGGGTGGGGAACTGGACGCGGGGCGAGGAGCCCCACGCCTGGGCTATCTCACCGTCGCGCCCGCCGTAGTGGTACGCGGCCACCATGAGCGCGGCGAGCAGACGCAGCCCGTCCAGCGCGCGCAGCCGCACCGGATGGCCGCCGCCGCGCGCGGCCGCCTTCGCGGTGCGCTCGGCGGATCGCTCCAGAGCGAGATCGGGGGCACGCGGCGGCGTCGGCGTGGGAGCCGTCGCCGCCGCGGGGGATATCGGCCCGGCGTCGGGGGCGGGCGGCGCGCTCATCCGGTGACCGTCCGCTTGAGGGCGGCCCGCTTGATGGCCCGGGCCCGGCGGGCGACCTTGCGCACCGTCTCATTGCGCGGGATGAAGGCGAGCTGCGAGGGGACCGCCCCGGGCAGGGCGAGCGCGGTCAGCCGGCGCTTCTTGAAGTAGCGCCAGGTCTGGTTGTCCAGGTGGGCGGCCAGATAGCGCTCGGTGGCGGGCCGCAGATCCGGGTAGATCTTGGCCTGCATGCAGAAGCCGACCGCGGTGATCAGTCCGGTCAGCCGCTTGCCCGCCCGCTCGTCGACCGGCTGGGCGGCGGCCACCGCCTTGTGGTCCTCGAGGTCGGGCAGCAGCGCGTCCACGATCGTCACCGGCATGCGGTTGCTGTTCTGGTACGGGGTGAGCCGCTCCAGCAGCGTATCGGTGCCGATCCGGGCCACCGGAAGTCCGTAGAAGACGTCGGCGGTGAGCAGCGCGGTGGAGAAGCAGCCGATGACCAGGGACGGACTCATCCGCTGGTACAGCACCTCGGCCAGGACAGGGGTGTCCATGACGGTCAGCTCCGCGCCCAGCTCCGCGGCCTTCTTCTCCAGCATCCGCGACCAGCGGGCCGGGGCGGTGGGGTGCGGCTTGAAGACGACGGTGCGGTGGCCCAGCGCCACGGCGCCGCGCAACATCCGCACATGCAGCTCTTCCTCCTCCTGCGGAGTGAGGATGTCCAGCGCGGACAGATACTGCCCGAGCATCAGTGCCGGACCGTTGCCGACGGCGATCCGCTCGCTGGCGGAGACGACACCGCGCGGGGCGGCGTCGGCGACCTCGGTGAGCACCTTGGTGAACACCTCGGTCGGCAGGATCTCCGGTTCGACGCCGAACTCGGTCAGCAGCAGCGGCCGCAGCCCGGGCACCAGGTCCAGGTGGAGCAGCCGGCGGATCCGGGTGCCGATCAGCGGGTCCAGCTTGTTGCGGGTCGGGCCGTAGCTCATCAGACCGTCCGCGTAGACGTCGATGGGCGCGCCCTGGAAGACATTGGCGACCGCCATCGCCGGGTTGACCTGGATGGACTCCAGGATCAGCTCGATGTTGTCGTCGCCCAGGTTCCACAGCAGCCGCAGATGGCGCTCCCACAGCGGGGCGTCGTCCACGCGCGGGGCCCAGCCGCCGGGGTGGAACGGCGAGATCGTCTCGTTCCAGGACAGCACCCGGTCGAAGCGGCCGCGCAGCCGCTCGAAGCCGGGCATCTCGTCGACCGGCGGGGTGGTCTCCGGCGTCGCGGCGTTGTTGCTGATCAGCAGCAGCCGGCGGTCGGCCGGGCCGACGCTGTCCGCGTCGATCGCGGCCGCGAGGGTCGCCGCCCCGTAGAGGGTTGAGGCGAGGAAGATCTGGGTGCGCTTGCGCTCCGCCAGCGGCTTGTAGGCGGACATCAGGCCGCCACCTCCGCCCCGGCGGGCCGGCGCTTGACTCGCCGCAGGCGTGCGGCGCGCTCGTAGTCCATGGAATCCAGCGCGTCCTTCAATACGTCCTGGGGCATGCGTTTCATCGCCGCCGCCGACATGGATCGGAGTTTGCGGGCCACTTGTGGTTCGAATCTCTCGATGTTGCCCAGGTGGTGGGAAATGATCGCGCAGTAGGTGCGGACGGCCTTCGGCAGCAGGGCGTCGGCGTCGCGGTCCCGCGCGGTTTCCTCGATGACCTGGTCGAATGCGCGAATGAAGTCGAGCTGCCGCACATCGCCGATCTGGGTGAGCGAGGAGGAGACCCCCCGCCGGTAGAACACTCCGTGCACGCCGAGGACGGCGAAGCTGCGGGCCTCGCGGTGCAGCCGCCAGATCCAGGGCCGGTCCTCGGCGGTGCGCAGTCCGTGGGTGAAGTGCAGCAGCCCCTCGTCGGCCAGGCGGCGGTGGTACATGCCCGCCCAGGCATAGGGGTAGTCGACGGAGGTGGAGCGGTCGGCCGGGAGGATCGCGTCCCGCGGGTTCATCACCACATTGCGACGGCCGTGCGGCACCCGAGTGATCGAGCGGGCTCGCGCGGTGCACTGGACATGGTCGGTGCGGACGAAGTCGCACCCCAAGTCCTCGATCGCCGCGAGCATTTGCTCGTAGTAGCCGGGGGCGAGCCAGTCGTCGCCGTCGAGGAAGGTGATGTACTCGCCGGTGGAGTTGTCCAGGCCGGTGTTCCGGGCGGTGGCCAGCCCACCGTTCTTCTCGTGCCGTACGTAGACGGCCCCCGGAAGGTCGCGTTCGGCGCGCTCCAGGATCTCCGGCGTCCCGTCGGTGGCACAGTCGTCGACGAGAATGAATTCGAAGTCCTCACGCGCGTTCGCGCGCAGACTTCTGAGCGTGTCGGGGGCATAGGTCTGCACGTTGTAGAACGGCACGATGACGGAGAGCTTAACCACGCGGGTGACGCTAGGTCGCTGTTCGGCATTCGTCTTGACCTAGGGTGTACGTAGAGGTGAACGAAACACGTCGGAATGGTTAACCCGCCGCTCCAGCCAGCCGATTCTCCAATCGTCGACGTTCTGTTAACCCTTTGTTGCTCTTGCGTTGGGCCGTGAATCGACAACGCTTCCTAGCGTCTGCGACGTGTCCTCACGTACCAATCCCTCCGTGCGAGTCGCCGTGCTCGCCGATTCCGACACCCGGTGGAAATGGGGCGCGCTCACCGCGCATCGCCTCGTACCGGACGAGTCGGGTTCAGCCTCGGGCCGTCGCCTCGACGGCTTCCTGCTGCGCGGCCGCGCCACGCCGACCGCCCGGCAGCTCACCGAGGTCGGGGTGCGCGCCGACGCGATGCGCGAGGTCACGGGCGTGGAATTCGTACGGGCCGTGGACCGTGAGCGCTATGACGTGATCGTGCTCTCGCTGGTCGGCGGCGCCGTCCAGGCCATGCTGCACGGACTGCGCCACGCCTGGCAGGACGACGAGCGCCGCCCCGTGGTCGTCACCGGCTATGTCGGTGTCGTCTACGAGAAGCTGGCAGACGGTCTGCTGCTGCGCCACGGCGCCGATGTGGTGCTGGCCAACTCCCGCCATGACGCCGACCGCTTCCGCGACGTCTACACGGGCGTCGGCGCCGACGGGAACAGCGTCGTCGAATGCGCGCTGCCCTTCCTCGGCGGCGACCGCTACGACGCGAAGGCGCGGCTCGCGCGGAAGTACCCCGGCGGCACGGTCGTCTTCGCCGTCCAGCCGTCCGTCCCGGACAACCGCGCCGACCGCACCTATCTGCTGCGCCGCGCGGTGGAGCACGCGCGCCGCCATCCGGACCGCGAGGTCGTGGTCAAGCTGCGCAGCAAGCCGGGCGAGCACACCACGCATATCGAAGAGCTTCCCTACCAGAAGCTGATCGCCAAGTTCGGCGACGAGCTGCCCGCCAACTTCCGGCTCGCCTACGGGAACATGGGCGAGGTCCTGGACACCGCGGACCTGCTGGTCACGGTCAGCTCCACGGCCGCCCTGGAGTCGCTGCACCGCTCCATACCGACCGCCGTCCTCACCGACCTCGGGGTGCGGGAGACGCTCGGCAACCACCACTTCCTCGGCTCCGGCTGTCTCGCCTCCTGGGACGAGCTGGACGCCGGGCACCTGCCGGAGCCGAACGCCGAGTGGCTCAGCCGCCAGGGCGTCGCCGCCGACGGGCCGTACGAGACCTGGTTCGACGCCGCGCGGGACCGGGTCGCCGAGCTGGCCGCCGCACCGGCCCTCCCGCCGCTCGCCCCCTTCTACACCCCCACCACCGCGCCCGGATATCTGCCCGGCCGGCTCGCCCGGTACGGCTTCGAGCCGGACGGCTCGCCCCGCCCCGGGGCCTCGGCCGAGGACGAGGCTCAGGTCTCGGCGTTGCGGCGGGTGGTGCGCAACACGATGCGCGAAGCGGCCCGCGGTGCCTACCGCCATGGCGTGCAGCGCGTGGCCCCCGTTATCCGGCGGATGGGGGAGCTGTGAGCGACGTACGCGCGGCCGCCGGGTCGCAGCCGACGACGATGCCCGCGCCTCTGCGCCGCGCGGACGGAGAAGCGAGCAAAGAGACGGCTGTGAGCGACGTACGCGCGAACCAAGAGGAGGCCGGGACGGCCTCGATCACCTCTGCAACCCCTGAAGGAGCCGCCATGACCGCCCCGAGCCCAGGTGTGCTCGCCGTGATCCCCGCCCGTGGCGGGTCGAAGGGCGTCCCCGCGAAGAACCTCGCCGCCGTGGGAGGCGTGCCGCTGGTCGTTCGCGCCGTCATGGAGTGCCGGGCCAGCCGGCTGGTGACCGACGTGGTCGTCTCCACCGACGACGCCGGGATCGCCGCCGCCGCCCGCGGTGCGGGGGCCGTGGTCATCCAGCGGCCCACCGACATCGCCGGTGACACCGCCACCAGCGAGGCCGCGGTGATCCACGCCATGGACGCGTACGAGGCGTCGCACGACACCACCGTGGACGTGGTCCTGCTGGTGCAGTGCACCAGCCCGTTCATCATCCGCGAGGACATCGACGGAGTGGCCGCGGCGGTCGCCGAGAAGGGCGCCGACACCGCCCTGACGGTGGCCCCCTTCCACGGCTTCGTCTGGCGCGAGGGCGAGGACCCCGAGGCGGACGGTGGCGACGGCGTCAACCACGACAAGTCCTACCGTCCGCGCCGCCAGGACCGCCCCCAGGACTTCCTGGAGACCGGCGCCGCCTATGCGATGGACGCCCGCGGCTTCCGCGAGGCCGGGCACCGTTTCTTCGGCCGCACCGACCTGGTGCGCACCGACCCCGCCCGGGTGCTGGAGATCGACGATCCGCACGATCTGGCCCGCGCCCGCGCGCTCGCCCCGCTGCTCGACGCCGAGCGGCCGGGCGCCCTCCCCACCCGTGACGACATCGACGCGGTGGTACTCGACTTCGACGGCACCCAGACCGACGACAGGGTGCTGGTCGACTCCGAAGGACGCGAACTCGTGGCCGTGCACCGCGGCGACGGGCTCGGGATCGCCGCCCTGCGCCGCGCTGAGCTGGCGCTGTTGATCCTGTCCACGGAAAAGAACCCGGTCGTCGCCGCACGGGCCCGCAAACTCCAGGTCCCCGTGCTCCACGGCATCGACCGAAAAGATCTCGCACTGAAGCAATGGTGCGAGGAGCAGGGCATCGCGCCGGAGCGCGTGCTCTACGTCGGCAACGACGTCAACGACCTCCCGTGCTTCGGCCTTGTCGGCTGGCCCGTGGCGGTCGCAGGTGCGCACGACGTCGTGCGCGGCGCTGCACGTGCGGTCACCTCCACCCCCGGAGGGGACGGCGCGATCCGCGAGATCGCCTCGTGGATTCTCGGAAAGGAACTGTCTTAAGTGAGCTCCAACTCTCGCCTCCGCACCCTCGGCGACAAGATCGCCGGCCCCGGCCACCCGGTCTACGTCACCGGTGAGATCGGTATCAACCACAACGGCGACCTGGAGAACGCGTTCAAGCTGATCGACGCTGCCGCCGAGGCCGGCTGTGACGCGGTCAAGTTCCAGAAGCGAACCCCGGAGATCTGCACCCCCCGCGACCAGTGGGACATCGAGCGTGACACCCCCTGGGGCCGGATGACCTACATCGACTACCGCCACCGCGTGGAGTTCGGCGAGGCCGAGTACACCGCCATCTCCGAGCACTGCAAGAAGCGCGGCATCGACTGGTTCGCCTCCCCGTGGGACACCGAGGCCGTCGCCTTCCTGGAGAAGTTCGACGTCCCGGCGCACAAGGTGGCCTCGGCCTCGCTGACCGACGACGAGCTGCTGCGCGCCCTGCGGGCGACCGGCCGCACCGTCATCCTGTCGACGGGCATGTCCACCCCCAAGCAGATCCGCCACGCGGTGGAGGTGCTGGGCAGCGACAACATCCTGCTGTGCCACGCCACCTCCACGTACCCGGCCAAGGCCGAGGAGCTCAACCTGCGCGTGATCAACACGCTGCAGGCCGAGTACCCCAACGTGCCGATCGGCTACTCCGGCCACGAGACCGGTCTGCAGACCACGCTGGCCGCCGTCGCGCTGGGTGCCGCGTTCGTCGAGCGCCACATCACCCTCGACCGCGCCATGTGGGGCTCGGACCAGGCCGCCTCCGTCGAGCCGCAGGGCCTGACGCGGCTGGTCCGGGACATCCGCACCATCGAGGACTCCCTCGGTGACGGCGTCAAGAAGGTCTACGAGAGCGAGCTCGGCCCGATGAAGAAGCTCCGCCGTGTCGCGGGCGTCGTCGCCGAGTCCGACTCCGCCGACCGCGAGCCCGCCGCGGTCTGAGGCACTCTGCCGTGAATCCTCCGGCCGGTGTGCCCGGCCCTCGCCCGGAAGCGGCGGGCACCTCTGACGCGTCAGGGGCTGCCCGCCGCTTCCGGGCCCTGCCTTTGGACGGTGCGATGGTCTCCGCTGCCCCCCTTGCCCCTCTGGCCACTCTTGCCTTCGTCGAGAGCCCGGTTCAGCTACTGAACGTGCTGGAGTGGGCGTACGCCGACGCCCAGCGCGCCCAGGGCCCGGACCAGCGCGCCCAGGGCTCGGACCAGCGCGCCCAGGGCTCGGACCAGCGCGCCCGGGGCCCGGAGGCCACGGCGCCCCAGGACCTCACCGTGGTGGTGCTCTCCCCGCACGACCCGATGACCCGCGGCCAGCTACGCCGGATGGCCGAGCTGGCGCGGGACGAGGGTTTCGCCGTGCGCTGGGAGGACGCGCGGGGTGGGGCCGGTGCGCCGGTCAAGACGATCAGCGGGCTGCGCGGACCGCTGCGCCGGGCCGCGCGGATCGTGATAGGCGATCCGTTCTCCCGCTATGTCCAGCTACTGCTGACCCTCACCCGCGCCAAGGACCTGGTCGTGGTGGACGACGGCACGGCCACCATGGAGTTCATCTCCCAGCTCGCCAAGGGGGAGCCCCTGGTGCGCTGGCACCGGCGCGGCAACCGGGGGCCGCGCGACATGGTGTTCGCGCCGGTCTCCGCCACCGCGCGGCGTCGGCTCACCCCGGGGGCCAAGCGCCGGGTCGAGGTCTTCAGCTCGATGCCGGTGGAGGCGCCCGACGGGGTCACCATCACCGCCAACGACTTCGCCTGGACCCGGGCCCGGTTCGGCCCGCCCCGGCTCACCGGCGGCACCGACCTGGTCGGCACCTCCCTGGTGGAGACGGGCGTGGTGGACCTGGAGCGCTATCTGGAGGCGGTCGGCTCGCTGACCCGCGCCCATGGCGCCACCCGCTACTTCGCCCACCGCCGCGAGAGCGCCGAGAAGCTGCACCGGGTCTCGGCCGAGGTGGGTCTTGAGATCGTACGGCCCGATCTGCCGCTGGAGCTGATAGCCCGCCGAGGCCCCATCGGCCACACGATCGTGAGCTTCCCCTCGACCGTGGTGCACACCCTGCCGCTCGCGCTCGTGGGCACCGGTGTGCAGGTCGCGGTCTGCGATGTGGACCCCGCCTGGCTGACCAGCAACGCCTCCCCGCGCGCCCAGGGCTTTCTGTCCGGGGTCACCGGGACGGCCCGCGATGTGCGCCGGCTGAGCTCGGGGCCGCCGACGGACCCGGCTCCGCCGAAGGGTTCGGTCCCGCCGAGGGATCCGGCCCCGCCGGGGAGCCCGGGTTCGCCCGCGGCACCGGTCGCCGCGTCCTGAGCCGCTGAGCTGCTGAGCCCGTCGCCCGTACGGCCGTGTGGCGCTTCTCACCCGCGACCGGCCACAAAACGGGCTGTTATACCCCCTGACTAGGGGGATCATGCACCGCGCCGGGTACTTTTGCGTACCCGAACAGATTGAATTTTTGTTGATCGACATTCGGTGGGCCCACCTGGCGTTCTACGCTTCTTCAGGTGAAGCAATTGATGTCCCTCGATGCGACCGATGCCACACCCGCCGAAGCGCCGGCCCTGCCCGGCACGCTCCCCGACGAGCTGCGTGCCGAACTCATCGCCTTCCGGCGCGATGTACATATGCACCCCGAGCTCGGCAACTGCGAGTTCCGCACCACCGCCGCGATCAAGGCGCGGCTGGAGCAGGCGGGACTGGAGCCGCGGGTGCTGCCCTCGGGCACCGGCCTCATCTGTGACATCGGTCCGCGCGATGGCGTGGCGCCCCTGCTGGCGCTGCGCGCGGACATCGACGGACTGCCCATCCCCGACACCAAGACGGTCGACTACCGCTCGACCATCGCCGACCGCGCCCACGCCTGCGGCCACGATGTGCACACCACCGTGGTGCTCGGCGCCGGTCTGGTCCTGGCCGAGCTGGCCCGCGAGGGGCGGCTGGCGCGTCCGGTGCGGCTGCTGTTCCAGCCCGCCGAGGAGGTGCTGCCCGGCGGCGCGGCCGACGCGATCGAGGAGGGCGTGCTGGACGGCGTCGGCCGGATCCTGGCGCTGCACTGCGACCCGAAGGTCGAGGTCGGCCGGATCGGGCTGCGCGTCGGGCCGATCACCTCGGCCTGCGACCGGCTGGAGATCTCGCTGGACGGGCCGGGCGGCCACACCGCGCGCCCCCATCTGACCACCGACCTGGTGACCGCCACCGCCAAGGTGATCACCGAGGTGCCCGCGCTGCTGGCCCGCCGGGTCGACGCCCGCTCGGGCCTGGCCGTCACCTGGGGCCGGGTGGAGTCGGGCCACGCCTGCAATGTGATCCCGCAGCACGCCGAGCTGTCCGCCACGGTCCGCTGCCTGGACCTGCCCGCCTGGCGGGAGGCGCCCGACCTGGTCCATGCCGCGGTGGACGAGATCGCCACCCTGCACCGCGCCAAGTCGGAGATCAACTACATCCGCGGGGTCCCGCCGGTGGTCAACGAGGCGAGCTCCGCCGAGCTGCTGCGGGACGCCATGACCGCCCGCCGCGGCGCGCAGGCGGTCGAGGACACCGAACAGTCGCTGGGCGGCGAGGACTTCTCCTGGTACCTGGAGCGGGTGCCCGGCGCGATGGCCCGGCTGGGCGTGCGTACGGTCGGCGACACCACCCGGCGCGATCTCCACGCGGGCGACTTCGATGTGGACGAGGACGCCATCGCGGTGGGCGTGGAGCTGTTCACGGCCGCGGTCCTGCTCGACCGGAACGCGTAGGCCCGGCGGGGGCGTGCGCCACCCGGCCGTCGGCATCGCCGACCGCGCCCGCATCGGACCGCCCGGCGCTTCCGAAATACGCCCCCTCATCTCGCCTTCGGGCCGGGCGAGGGGGCTTTCGTCATGCCCGGCGGGATGCCCCGTCCGGCCAGACGACATCCACGGGGATGTCCGCCTCGCGCGCCTGGTGCACCACGTCCGCCGTCCCGCCGCCCTTGCCCGTGGGCGGCCGTCCGTTCCACACGGCCACCAGCCGATCGGCACGCTCCAGCAGCACGGCGTTCGCCGCTTCGTACGCCCCGTCAGGCCCTTACCGCACGAAGGCCCCCGACGCGGAGGTCAGGGGCCGATCGCTGCATCTCCCGATTCCCCGGGAGTACCGTCTGAGTGTCGAGTTCAGAACGGAGTTGAGTATGCCCGAAGAGACAGACATTGGCTCCAGCCTCCGCAAGGTCCGCAAGCGGCGCGGTCTGACGCAGAGGGAACTGGCCGCTGCATCAGGCGTATCGCTCTCGCTGATCCGGAAGTTGGAGCAGCGCGAGATCACCGACACGCGCATGGAGACGGCTCGGAAGCTCGCTGTCGCCCTCCGCGTCCCGACCGCGTCTCTGCTGACTCGAGACCGCAACGAGGAAGACTCAGTGCCGGAGCAGTGGCAGCCGCTGCGCGACGCCGTGGAGCGACCGCCGGTGCAGTCGGCCGAGGCTCCGACCGCGGAAGGCACCGCCGCCCTGATGCCATCAGTGCGGGCCGCGTACTTCGACAACCGGCTGGCTGACCTCGTCCCCGTGCTTGCGCCCCTGCTCCACGACCTTGACGCTCTCGATGACGACCAAGACGCCCGAGCACTGCGTTCGCATGCACTACAGATCGCAGGCAGCGTTCTCACCCAGACTCACCAGTACGGGGCCGCAGAGACTGCGCTGCGCCGTGCGCTGGACAGCGCCCCTGACCGGCTGCGTACGGCGTCGATCATCACGACTTGGACGTGGTTGCTGATGCGCCAGGGCCGACTCGAAGACGCCCGGCGACTGGCTACCCACTGGGCAGACGAGTTGGAACCACGGATGTCCCGCGCGACGGAGGAGGATCTGGCTGCCTGGGGCTGGGTCCTGCTGCAACTGTCCGCTGCGGCGGTGCGAGACAACCGCGATGGCGAGGCGCGTGACGCGATGCGGCTCGCCAGGTCGGCCGCTGTCTTGACGGGCCGGGAACTCTCGCGTGGTAACGCTCGACTGGCGACCTGGGGGCCGCTGACCGTGGCGTACAAGCGGGCTGAGCGGAACGTCGTTTTGGACCGCCCCGATCTGGTGTTGGAGGCGGCTGAGCGCCTGGAGTCGAGCGGCCCGGAGGAGAGCACGGAGCATCACCGGCACCGGCTGGACGTGGCTCGGGCGCACGTGATGATGAGGCAGTACGGGGAAGCGGTCGAGGTTCTGGGCGGCGTACGGGAGCGCGCTCCGGAGTGGCTGGCTCAGCAGCGGTACGCGCGGGACATCCTCGGCGATGTGGTGGAGCGGCGGCGGACGTTGACGCCGGAGATGCGGACGCTGGCTGACGCGGTGAGTCTGCCGCTGTAACACTCGTTGGCACTTCCGTCAGGAGCCTGGGGGAAGTGCCATTGAGTGATGCCCGTCACCACACTTAGCGTCACGACACGGATACAAATCGGCCACGAGGAGCCGTGTCGTGATTGCTGCCCCACAACCAGCCTTGCCCTGGCAACCGCCGCCCGCTGTGGGCGTCGAGGCGTTACCCACAGGCAGATGGTGGGACGCTGTGAGGGCCGCCCCGACCGTTGGCGAACGCGCCCTCAAAGTGCTCAGCGACGAGACCGGCGCCGTCATCCAGGACAAGTACGGCACCCTGTACTGGCTCGTAGCCGTGGGCTCCGCTACGAGTTGGCACCTGCGGCAAGTCCGCGTCCTCACCCAGCTCGCCGACGAGAGCACCTATCTCGGCGTACCCCCCATCTCCTGGACGGAGGGTCCCCGCACCCACTGGCGCGTGCCGCTCTCGGCCGAGCACTACCTCACCGACGCCTTCAAGCTATGGGGAGCCCTGGCCGAGGCCGACCGTGTCGTGTTCGGCCCGGTCCCGCAGGGCCGCCAGACCTGCTATCGCTGCGAACTCCCCACCGAAGAACCGGTCATCGTCGATGTCCAGCACGGCGGCAGTGGCGCCGGACGCACCATCTACGCCTGCCCGCGCCACACCCGGACCTACCAGCGCGACGCCGTCGCCGAGGCCGCCGCCAGGCGCCGCGCGCTCGACCAGAGCGTGACCCGATGACGGCCGCCGAGCAGATCGCCGAGCGGACCAAGGACCCGTTCGCCGACGAGGCGTGGCGCGCCGCCATCGAGCACGCCGCGGGCTGCCTGGCCTGCCGGACGCCCGGCGCCGGCTGCGAGACCGGGGAGCGGCTGCTCCGCGCCTACGAGGAGGCTGCGCGGCAGGCCCGACGCGAGGAGGGCGAATGAGACACCGACGCCAGGCCCCCGAAGGGGTGGCGTTGTTCGACTACACGGGCGCCCAAGCGCCCGCACTCAGGAGGTAGAACGGTGACTGTCGAGAACAAGCACAAGGGCGATCCCGCCCCGATCAAGCCGTGGACGCCCCCGCCGCCGCCCCCGCCGGATGGCACACCGCCCCCGCGAGAGAGGTGAGGGTCCATGACCGAGGACTGGCGACCACGTCACGCGGCACTGCTCGAAACCCTCGCCGCGTCCGGCGAACTCCCGGAGGCGTGGCGCCCGGCCTTCGACGCCGTGCCACGACACCACTTCATCCCCGGCGATATCTGGGAGCAGCGAGCAACGTGCGTCCCCGTCACGACGGACGCGGCGTGGTGGGACCTCGTCCACCGGGATGTGCCGATCGTGACGCAGGTCGACGACGGGCGGAGTGACGGCCCAGGCATCGCGACCTCGTCCAACTCCATGCCCACGATGGTGGCGCGCATGCTCACCGCGCTCGAGGTCACCGACGGGCAGCGCGTATTGGAGATCGGTACCGGCAGCGGCTGGAACGCGGCGCTGCTCGCCGCGCGCCTGGGAAGCCAGAACGTCACCACCGTCGAGGTCGATCCGGTGCTGGCGGAGAAGGCCGCGAAGGCCATCAAGGAAGCCGGATACAGCCCCGACGTCGTGTGGGGCGACGGCGCACAGGGGTGGGAATCCGGAGCGCCGTACGACCGGATCATCGCGACCTGTTCGGTGCGCCGCATCCCTCACGCATGGGCACGGCAGACCAAGCCGGGCGGGCTCATCCTCGCCCCGCTGGCGGGGGACTTCTGGTCCGGGACGCTGGTACGGCTCGACGTGGCCGGTGACGGGGTTGCCTCCGGCCGGTTCGTCGGCGGTGCCCGGTTCATGCCGATGCGCTCGGAGCGCCCTGGCCCGGACGTCCCGGTGGACAGCGGAACCGGGCGGCACGGCAGCACCGGCCCGCTTCCCGCCGACACCATGACCGGCCTCGGCTTCGCCCTCTACGCGGGCGCGAAACTGCCGGGCGTGGTCATGGCCGACGGAGCACCGGACGGCAGGTATCAGATCTGGCTCCACGATCGAAATGGGTCGGCCGCCACGGTCACCCGGAGGGAGGTGTGGCAGTACGGCCCACGTCAGTTGTGGGAGGAGGCCACTGCCGTGCACAAGGCGTACGTGAACGACGGCAGCCCGGACTCCGGCGACTTCGGGCTGACCGTGTCCCCCGGCGGACAGCGACTCTGGCTCCGCTCACCCGACGCACCCCTCGACTGACAGACGAAGCCCACCCCGGCTCCGCCCGTGCGCCACCGCCGTAGTGCACGGGCGGGGCCCGCACGTCCGGTGGTGCCCGTGCACTAGGGCCGGTGGTGTGGGAGGAGGGCCGGGCGACCCGGCCCTCCTCCTCGAACCCGGAGCTTCGTCCGGCGGGTCTCATACCGGGACGTACCGGGCGCAATCCCGCCCGTTTTGCCCGCCCGAAACGTTGTGTAGACCTGGCGGACACGAGAGGTTCGCGACGATCCGATAACAGCTTCCGAGGGGGCCTTTATCTGGCATCTACGCGCGTTACGATGCGCCGGAGCCAGCGCCGCAAGGGGCGCTTCGAGAACATCAGAGGGGACCCTCGTGCGCCGGGTATCCACGATAGCGGTCGCGGGCATTGCCACCGCGGCTCTCGCATTCTCCGTCACCGCGTGTGGCAGCAGTTCCGAAGAGGGAAGCAAGGACGCCGGCGTCGGCCTGGCCTATGACGTCGGCGGCCGTGGCGACCACTCCTTCAACGACTCCGCCGCCAAGGGCTATGACAAGGCCCTGAAGGACTTCGACGTCAAGGGCAAGGAGTTGACGGCGAAGGACGGCGACACCGACGCCGACCGCTACGACAAGCTGGCGAGCCTCGCCGAGGCGGGCTACAACCCCGTCGTCGGCGTCGGCTACGCGTGGACCCCCTCGCTCACCAAGGCCGCCAAGAAGTACAAGGACACCGACTTCGCCATCGTCGACTCGGTCGTCGAGGCCAAGAACGTGGCCAGCCTGGTCTCCGCCGAGCACGAGGGCTCCTACCTCGCCGGCGTGGCCGCGGGCCTGAAGACCAAGTCCAACAAGGTCGGCTTCATCGGCGGTACCGACAGCGCGCTGATCAAGAAGTTCGCGGGCGGCTTCCAGCAGGGCCTGAAGGACACCAACCCCAAGGCGTCCCTGGACGTCCAGTGGGTGCAGGTCGGTTCGCCCAAGGGCTTCGGCATGCCCGACCGCGGCAAGGACATCGCCGAGGGCATGCTCTCCAACAAGGTCGACGTGATCTTCTCCGCGGCCGGCGGCTCCGGCGCGGGCGCCATCGAGGCGACCGCGGGCAAGAAGGGCACCTGGTCGATCGGCGTCGACGGCGACCAGTACTACGACAAGGGCCTGGCCCAGTACAAGAACTCGATCATGACCTCCATGGTCAAGACCGTGGACGGCTCGGTCTACGACTTCATCAAGAGCGTCGTCAAGGACAAGAAGCCCGAGAGCGGCGTCCAGTCCTACGACCTCAAGCGCGGCGGCGTCTCCCTCTCCTACTCCGGCGGATTCATCAACGACATCAAGCCGAAGATCGAGGCGGCCAAGAAGAAGATCGTCGACGGCCAGATCAAGGTCAACGACACCTACAAGGACTGACCCTCGGGCCACGGATCCGTACGGCACCCCCGGGTGTCCGCCCGGGTCCGTGGCACATCCGGCCGGTCCGGCCCCCGGCCCGCCCCACCTCCGTCGCCCCTCAGGAGTGCGCCATCGAAGCCGCCAGCCCACCCAAGGGCGCTCCCGCCGGTGCCGTCACCGACGTCGCCGTAGAACTCCACGGAATCACCAAGCGGTTCCCCGGAGTCGTCGCCAACCACGACATCGACATCACTGTGCGCCGCGGCACCGTGCACGCCCTCGTGGGCGAGAACGGCGCGGGCAAGTCGACCCTGATGAAGATCCTCTACGGGATGCAGCGCCCGGACGAGGGCACCATCGCGATCGACGGCGAGACGGTGGAACTGCACTCCCCGGCGGACGCCATATCCCGCGGAGTGGGCATGGTGCACCAGCACTTCATGCTCGCCGACAACCTCACCGTGCTGGAGAACGTGGTCCTCGGCGCGGAGAAGCTGCACGGCATCAGCGGCAAGGCGCGCGCCCGGATCAAGGAGATATCCGACGCCTACGGGCTGGGTGTCCGCCCCGATGTCCTCGTGGAGGACCTGGGGGTGGCGGACCGTCAGCGCGTGGAGATCCTCAAGGTCCTCTACCGGGGCGCCCGGACGCTCATCCTCGACGAGCCGACCGCCGTCCTCGTCCCGCAGGAGGTCGACGCGCTCTTCGACAACCTCCGCGAGCTCAAGTCCGAGGGCCTGACGGTGCTGTTCATCTCGCACAAGCTGGGCGAGGTGCTCTCCGTGGCCGATGACATCACCGTCATCCGCCGCGGCACCACGGTCGCCTCCGTCGCACCGTCCGAGACCGACCCCCGGCAGCTGGCCGAGCTGATGGTCGGCAGCGAGCTGCCCTCGCCCGAGACCCGCGAATCCACCGTCACCGACACCGAGATGCTCGTCGTGGACGCGCTGCGGCTGACCGCCACCGATGTGGACGGGGTGGAGCGGGCCGTGCTCGACGACATCGCCTTCACCATCCGCAAGGGCGAAGTCCTCGGCATCGCCGGTGTGGAGGGCAACGGCCAGGCCGAACTGGTCGAGGCCATCATGGGCATGCGCGACCCCGACGCCGGCACCATCACCCTCGACGGCGCCGACATCTCCCACGCGCCCACCCGCAAGCGGCGCGAGGACGGCATCGGCTACATCCCCGAGGACCGCCACCGGCACGGACTGCTGCTGGAGGCGCCGCTGTGGGAGAACCGCATCCTCGGCCATGTCACCGAGGTGCCCAACAGCAAGGGCGGGCTGCTCAATCCGGCCGCCGCCCGGCGGGACACCGAGCGGATCGTCGCCGAGTACGACGTCCGTACGCCCGGGATCGAGGTCACCGCGGCCTCGCTGTCCGGCGGCAACCAGCAGAAGCTGATCGTCGGCCGGGAGATGAGCCACCACCCCAAGCTGCTGATCGCCGCGCACCCCACCCGGGGTGTGGACGTGGGCGCCCAGGCGCAGATCTGGGACCAGATCCGCACCGCGCGCCGTGAGGGTCTCGCGGTGCTGCTGATCTCGGCCGACCTGGACGAGCTGATCGGCCTGTCCGACACCCTGCGGGTGATGTTCCGCGGCCGGCTGGTCGCCGACGCCGACCCCGCCACCATCACCCCGGAGGAACTGGGCTCGGCCATGACCGGCGCCGCCTCCGGCAGTCTGGACCACCCGGCCGACGACGGGACCGAGGCCGCGACCGGGGGAGAGGCCCGATGAAGAAGCTGGACAAGGAGCGGGTGCTGCTCGCGGTCGCCGCCCCGGTGCTGGCGCTCGCCGCCGCGTTCGTGGTGACCGCGCTGGTGCTGCTGGCGACCGGCAAGGAGCCGTTCAACGCCTTCGGCATCATGATCGACTACGGGGTGAAGGCCGACAGCCAGGTCTACATCCTCAACAAGGCGACGACGTACTACCTGGCGGGGCTCTCGGTGGCCATCGGCTTCCGGATGAACCTCTTCAACATCGGCGTCGACGGCCAGTACCGGCTCGCCGCCTTCTTCGCCGCCGTGGTCGGCGGGGCGCTGAAGCTGCCGGGGCTGGTGCAGATCCCGCTGATCATCCTGGTCGCCATGCTCGTCGGCGCCATGTGGGCGTCCATCGCCGGTCTGCTGAAGGTCTACCGGGGCGTCAGCGAGGTGATCAGCACCATCATGCTGAACTCCCTCTCCGGCATCCTCATCAGCTATCTGCTGGTGGACGGGAGGCTGGCCGACCTCGACAAGCAGACCAACATCGTGGCCACCGACCCGCTGCCGTCCTCCAGCCACTTCTTCACCTTCCCGGCGGGCGGCGACCTCGACCCCATCTGGGGCTTCATCGTCGTCGCGGCGCTCGCGGGCGCCGGCTTCTGGTTCCTGCTCGGGCGCACCCGGTTCGGCTTCGATCTGCGCGCGGTGGGCCGCTCCGAGTCCGCCGCCCAGGCCAGCGGCGTCAACGTCAAGCGCATGGTGCTCACCAGCATGGTGCTCTCGGGCGCGATGGCCGGTCTGGTCGGCATGCCGACTCTGCTCAACGACACCCACCAGTTCACCTCCGACTTCCCCACCGGCATCGGCTTCACCGGTATCGCCATCGCGCTGCTCGGCCGCAACAACCCGGTCGGCATCGCGCTGGCCGCCGTGCTGTGGGGCTTCCTGGAGCGCGGCGCCAACCGCCTGGAGTTCGAGGGCTACGACAAGGAGATCGTCGGTGTGATGCAGGGCGTGATCGTCCTGTGTGTCGTCATCGCGTACGAACTGGTGCGCCGCTACGGGCTCAAGCGCCAGCAGCAGAGGGTCGGCGCGGAGCTCGCCGCCCAGGCCAGGGCCGACAAGGGCATCGACAAGACGGAGACGGAGGTGCCGGCATGAGTGCCACGGTGACCACCACCAAGAGCACAAGCACGCCGGGCAAGGGGAACGGGCCCGCCTCCCGGATGTCCCTGGGCAAGGTGCTGCTGATCGGCGCCGGTGCGCTGGTCGCGCTGTCGGTGCTGCGGGCGTTCGTCGACGCCGCCCAGCAGGCGGACTTCGACCGCGTCACCTCCTCCGGGCAGATCGCCACCGCGCTCTCCATGGCCGTGCCCATCGGCCTCGCGGGCCTCGGCGGGCTGTGGTCCGAGCGGGCCGGTGTGGTCAACATCGGCCTTGAGGGCATGATGATCCTCGGCACCTTCTTCGGCGCCTGGGCGGGCTATCAGACCAACCCCTGGGTGGGGGTGCTCGCGGGCGTCCTCGGCGGCGCGGCCGGCGGTCTGGTCCACGCGGTGGCCACCGTCACCTTCGGGGTGGACCACATCATCTCCGGTGTGGCGATGAACATCCTCGCCCTCGGCGCCACCACCTATCTGGCCAAGCGCTGGTTCGAGCCACTGGGCGACATCGGCGGCTCCCCGAAGAACTCCCCGCAGGTCGACCCCATCCAGACGTTCACCGTCCCCGGACTGTCCGACTGGCTCGCCGACCTGGAGAACCACCACTGGTTCCTGGTCTCGGACGTCGCCGGCATCCTCGGCGGTCTGGTCACCGACATCTCCGCGCTGACCGTCGTCTCCATCCTCCTGGTCGTGGGCAGCTTCTTCGCCCTGTGGCGGACCTCGTTCGGCCTGCGGCTGCGGTCCTGCGGTGAGAACCCGACGGCGGCCGAGTCCCTCGGCGTCAACGTCTACCTCTACAAGTACGCGGCCGTGGTGATCTCCGGCGCCCTCGCCGGGCTCGGCGGGGTCTTCCTCGCCCTCGTCCGCTCGCACATCTACAACGAGGGCCAGACCGGCGGCCGCGGCTACATCGGCCTCGCCGCCATGCTCTTCGGCAACTGGCGGCCGGGCGGGCTCGCGATGGGCGCCGGTCTCTTCGGCTACTCCGACGCCCTGCAGCTGCGCAACGGCGGGGCGACCGTCCACGCCCTGCTGATCCTGGTGGCACTCGGCCTCGCCGCGCTGGCGGCCTGGCGGATTGTCCGCAAGAGTTATGTCGCGGGCGCGGTGTCCGGCGCCGCGGCCGTCGCGCTGCTGCTGTGGTACGCCCTGACCGACACGGTCCCCAACGACCTGGTTAGCGCCACGCCGTACATCGTGACCCTGCTGGTCATGGGGCTCGCCTCACAGCGGCTGCGGATGCCCAAGGCGAACAACAGGCCCTATCGAAAGGGACAGGGCACATGAGCACTTCCGCCGCCGCGGCCCCCGACTGGGAGGGCTTGCGCGTACAGGCCCAGGACGCCATGTCCCGGGCCTACGCCCCCTACTCGGACTTCCCGGTGGGCGCCGCCGCGCTCGTCGACGACGGCCGCACCGTCAGCGGCTGCAATGTGGAGAACGCGGCGTACGGCGTCGCGCTGTGCGCCGAATGCGGTCTGATCTCCTCCCTCGTCGCCTCCGGCGGCGGCCGCCTCACCGCCTTCACCTGCTGCGACCGCGAGGGCGCCGTACTGATGCCCTGCGGCCGCTGCCGTCAGCTCCTGTGGGAGCACGGCGGCCCCGAGCTCCAGATGGACACCCTCACGGGCATCCGCCCGCTCGCCGAACTCCTCCCGGACGCCTTCGGCCCCGCCGATCTGCGCCGCGCCGCCGCCCACGGCTGACGCCCGCGCCCGGTCGGCCCCCCTGCACACGAAAGGCCCCGTACCGCCCCCATGGACGCCATCTCCGTCATCCGCGCCAAGCGCGACGGCACCCGCCTGACCGACGCCCAGATCGACTGGGTCATCGACGCCTATACGCGCGGCGAGGTGGCGGACGAGCAGATGTCCGCGCTCGCGATGGCGATCTTCCTCAACGGCATGGACCGGGCCGAAATCGCCCGCTGGACCGCCGCGATGATCGCGTCCGGTGAGCGGATGGACTTCTCCTCCCTGCCGCGCCCGACCGCCGACAAGCACTCCACCGGCGGCGTCGGCGACAAGATCACCCTGCCGCTCGCCCCCCTCGTGGCCGCCTGTGGAGCCGCCGTACCGCAGCTCTCCGGCCGGGGCCTCGGCCACACCGGCGGCACCCTCGACAAGCTGGAGTCCATCCCCGGCTGGCGCGCGCAGTTGTCCAACGAGGACATGCTGGCCGTCCTGCGCGACGTGGGCCCGGTCATCTGCGCGGCGGGCGAGGGACTGGCCCCGGCCGACAAGAAGCTGTACGCGCTGCGCGATGTCACCGGGACGGTCGAGTCGATCCCGCTCATCGCCTCCTCGATCATGTCCAAGAAGATCGCCGAGGGCACCGGCTCCCTGGTCCTGGACGTCAAGGTGGGCTCCGGCGCCTTCATGAAGGACATCGACTCGGCGCGCGAACTGGCCACCACGATGGTCGGCCTCGGCAATGACCACGGCGTCCGGACGACCGCCCTCCTCACCGACATGTCCACCCCGCTCGGCCTGACGGCGGGCAACGCCCTCGAGGTCCGCGAGTCCGTGGAGGTCCTGGCGGGCGGCGGCCCGGCCGATGTCGTCGAGCTCACCCTGGCCCTGGCCCGAGAAATGCTGGACGCGGCGGGCCTGCCGGACGCCGACCCCGCCAAGGCCCTGGCCGACGGCACGGCGATGGACCACTGGCGCCGCATGATCGCCGCCCAGGGCGGCGACCCGGACGCCCCGCTCCCGGTGGCCCGCGAACAGCACGTCGTCACGGCCACCGCCGACGGGGTCCTCACCCGCCTCGACGCCTACGCGGTGGGCCTGGCCGCCTGGCGCCTGGGCGCGGGCCGCGCCCGCAAGGAGGACCCGGTCCAGGCGGGCGCGGGCGTCGAACTCCACGCCAAACCGGGCGACCGCGTCACAACGGGCCAGCCCCTCCTCACCCTCCACACCGACACCCCGTCGACCTTCGCCTACGCCCTGGAGGCCCTGGAGGACGCGGCCACCTACGCCCCCCACAACACGGAGTTCACCGCCACCCCGATCGTGCTGGAACGCATCGCCCAGGGGTAATCAATGGGCCAGACCTCAGCGTGGACGGGCATGAGCGTAGGCAACGCACCGCCTGATCCGGGCGTCCTTCGTTGCGTAATGATCGTGACGAGAGGACGTTCTCGCTGTGAAGACCATGGGTGCCCGCACGAGCCGCCGTGCACTGCTCTCCTTCGGCGCCGGTACGGCGCTCGCCGTTCTGCTGCCGGCGCACGCCTCGGCGCGGGAGGGGATCCCGGGGCGGATGAGGGAGCTGGAGCGGGAGTACGACGCCCGGCTCGGGGTGTTCGCCCTCGACACCGCCACCGGCAGGACGGTGCTCCACCGCGCCGATGAGCTGTTCCCGATCTGTTCGGTCTCCAAGACCCTCGCGGTCGGGGCCGTGCTCAGGGATCTCGACTGGAACGGGGAGTACCTCGCCCGGCGCATCCGCTACACCGAGGACGACGTCAAGACGGCCGGTCATATCCCGATCACCGGTACGCCCGAGAACATCGCCAACGGGCTGACCGTCGAGGAGCTGTGCGCCGCGGCCATCTCCTACAGCGACAACGGCGCGATGAACCTCCTGCTGCGTGAGCTCGGCGGCCCCACCGCGGTCACCCGGTTCTGCCGCTCCATGGGGGACGGGGTCACCCGGCTCGACCGCTGGGAGCCGGATCTGAACTCCGCCGAGCCGGGGCGGGTGACCGACACCACCAGCCCGCGGGCCATCGGGCAGACCTACGCCCAGCTCGCCGTGGGCCGCGCCCTCGACCCCGGGGACCGCGAGCGGCTGTCGGGCTGGCTGGTGGCGAACACCACGGGCGACGCCCGCATCCGTGCCGGAGTCCCCGCCGACTGGACCGTGGGCGACAAGACCGGGACCGGCCGCTACGGCACCACCAATGACGTGGGCATCGCCTGGCCCCCGAACCGGGCGCCGATCGCTCTGGCCGTCCTCTCCACCCGGCAGCAGCAGGACGCCGAGGCCGTCGACCCCCTGATCGCCAAGGCCACCGCACTCGCGGTCGAAGCACTCAGCTGATCCCAGGCACCCCGGACCCCGAGGCCACCGGCGGGGAGCGGGGCCGGGGCCGTACCCACCCCCGCCCAGTGCCCGCCACCAGGCGACCCGGAAACGGGCCAGGGCTGGAGGCCACCGGCGGGTGGCCGCCGACGAGACGGGAGGGGGTGGGGTCGCAGGGGTGGTGTCCTGGACGCTTTCGCATATTTGTGGCGCCTATCTCCGGCCCACTCCACGCCTCCGGGCACTGGCGCCGTAAATATGCGGTCCAGGGCGCCGCACCGGAGGCCCCGCCCCCGGCACCCACCACGCACCCGCACACCCACGCACCCACTACGTCAGCAACTGACCCCGCCGGCTCAACAGAAACGTCTTGAAGGCCGCCACCGGCGGCGTGTCCGGGTGGCCGTCCAGCCACGCGACCCCGATCTCGCGGACGGCGCGCGGCGCGGTGACGGTCAGCTCCGCCACCCCGGGGCGGGGGACGGCAGGAGGTGGGAGGAGGGCCACCCCGAGGCCCGCCGCGACCAGGCCGCGCAGCGTCTCCGCCTCCTCGCCCTCGAAGGCGATCCGCGGCGTGAACCCGGCCTCGGCGCACAACGCGTCGGTGATGCGCCGCAGCCCGTAGCCCGGCTCCAGCGTGACGAACAGCTCCGAGGCGGCCTCGGCGAGCCGGACCCGGCGGCGCCCGGCCAGCCGGTGGTCGTCGGGGACCACCAGCCGCAGCCGCTGCTCGTCCAGGCGGCGGGCGACCAGATCGGGGGCGTCCGGCACCGGGGAGGTCAGGCACAGGTCGAGGCCGCCCGCGCGCATCCGCTCGAGCATCGCCTCGCCGTAGTTCTGGACCAGTTGGAACCGCACTCGCGGATGGTCCACCCGAAAGCTCCGGATCAGACCGGGCACGGTCTCGGTCCCCAGCGTGTGCAGGAAGCCGAAGGAGACCAGGCCCGCCGCCGGATCCGCGTCGGCCCGTACGGACTCGGCGGCGCGGTCGACCTCGGCGAGGGCCCGTTCGACCGAGTGCAGGAACGTCCGTCCCGCCGGGGTGAGTGCCACCGTACGGCCCCGGCGGGCGAAGAGCGCCACGCCCAGGTCCTCCTCCAGTCGGACCATCGCCCGGCTGAGTGTCGACTGGGGCACCCCCATCTCCTGTGCGGCGCGCGTCACATGCTCATGGCGGGCGACGGCGGCGAACTGGGCGAGGCGCGGTGTGAGGGCGGCGGCCCAGGACTCCGCCTCGACATCTGCTGTCACCGGAATGTCGTTTTCGTAACTGATGCGTGACACGGGCGCCCCTGACCTTTGCTCATGCGGCAGTGGATTGATTATCGCCATTCCGTGCATTGGACGCATCAACCGTGCTTACGTACGGTCGAAGCATGCCTCCTGCTGATACCGGGGCGTCCACCGGAACCCACCGTGTGGACGCCTCCGCTTCGATGTCGACGACCCCGAACCCCTCCCAGCCCGCCACCGCGAAGACCGCGAGCCCCGCGAACCCCGCGGGCTCCGCGAGCGCCGCGAACGACGCGAGCCCCGCGAGCCCCGCGTCCAAGCAGATGAGCCCGGGCCACCCCGGTTACGCCCGGATGCGGCTCGCCCTCTTCACCGCCGGACTAGCCACCTTCGCCCTGCTCTACTCGACCCAGGCGCTGCTCCCCGCGATCTCCGACGATCTGCGGGTCCAGGCGGACCAGGCCAGCTGGAGCGTCTCCGCGGCCACCTTGGGCCTGGCGCTCGCGGTCGTGCCGCTGAGCGCGCTGTCCGAGCGGTTCGGCCGACGCGCCATGATGACCGGCTCGCTCACGGTCGCGGTCGTCCTCGCCCTGCTGGTGCCGTTCGCACCGGACCTGGGCTGGCTGATCGGACTGCGCGCGGTCCAGGGCGTGGCGCTGGCCGGGATCCCGGCCTCCGCGATGGCGTATCTCTCGGAGGAAGTTCACCCGAAGGCGTTGGTCGGCGCGATCGGGCTGTTCGTGGCCGGTAACAGCGTCGGCGGTATGAGCGGCCGGATCCTCACCGGCTGGGTGGCGGACGCCTGGGGCTGGCGGGCCGCGCTGGCCGCGGTCGGCGCGATGGCGCTGCTGTGCGCGGTGGCCTTCCGGCTGCTGCTGCCCAGGGCCCGGAACTTCACCCCGGCCGCGGTGAGCCCGCGGGCGCTGGCCCGCACCCTCGCCGGGCATCTCGCCGATCCGCTGCTGTGCCGGCTGTACGCGATCGGCGCGCTGTTCATGACGGTCTTCGGCGGGGTCTACACGGTCATCGGCTACCGCCTGGTGGCCGAGCCCTTCGGCCTCTCGCAGAGCCTGATCGGCTCGATCTTCCTGATCTACCTGGTCGGCACGGTCTCCTCGGCGGCGACCGGCAAGCTGGTCGGCCGGCTCGGGCGGCGCGGCGCGCTGTACGTCGCGGTGTCCACGACGGCGGCCGGACTGCTGCTGTCCCTGCTGAACTCGATCCCGGCGGTGCTGGCCGGTCTGGTGCTGATCACCGCGGGCTTCTTCGCGGGCCACGCGGCGGCGTCCTCGGCGGTGAGCCGTACGGCCAAGACCGGGCGCGCCCAGGCCGCGGCGCTCTACCAGGCGTCGTACTACATCGGCAGCAGCGTGGGCGGTGCGCTGGGCGCGCTCGCCTTCCACGCGGCCGGATGGGGCGGCACGGTCGCCATGGGCCTGGTGGCGGTCGGCGGCGCGGCGGCGATCACGGTGTACGCGACGCGCAAGGCGCAGGCCGAACGGCGCGCGGAGGCCGCGCGCCGCGAACTGGTCGGCGTGCCCGCCTAAGGGCTCGGCGGGGAAGTTCCCCGACCTGCCGTCGATCGTCCGCAGCACCGTCGTGGCTGGTCGCGCCCACGCGGCGGAGCCGCACATCGACACCGCCCGCGCCCCTTCAGGGCGCTCCGCACCACGGCCGACTTCCACCGATCCACTGAGGCCGACCCCATGAAGCCCGAAGGGGCCGCCCCGCCACTGTCCCGGCGGGACGGCCCCTTCGCCTGTGCGGGCTCCCGGCCCGTGCGGGCGACTCCTGCCGCGGGCGGGTCCTGCCGCGGGCGGGTCCGGCCGCGGGCGGGTCCGGCACTGGGTGGCCCATGGGAGGCCGTTCGGCCGGGGCGGGCCTCGTCTCGCGCCGTCGGCGCGACTGACCAGCGGGCAGGGCTGGGGCGCGGCCTGGCCCCCTCACCGGCCCGGCGGCCGACGGCGAGGGACTGCCCGGCATTCCGACCCGGCTCCAAGGCGCCCAAGGCGCCGAAGGCGGCACCGCGCTCGGCAGGATGCACAAGCCCCCGACGCGCCCGGCCCCCGTCCATGCGGCGCGGAAACCGCACGGACGGGGGCCGGGGCGCACGCGCACAACCGCCCGTTCAGCGCCGCAGGTTCGCCCCGAAGCCCGCCGCCAGCGGCATCCGCAGTCCCAGCGGCGGCGGAGCCGCCAGCGCGTCGGCGACCGGGCGGGAGAAGCCGGAGTGGAAGAGGGAGCCGAGGAGGAAGTCCACGGCCAGCGCCTGCACCTCGGAGCGGTGCTGATGCAGCCCGTGCCCGTCGGTGTGCACCTCGAAGCGGCACACATCGCGGTTGGCCTTCTTCGCCCGCTCCGCCAGCCGGTAGGACAGCTCGGGGTCGGACCGCTCGTCGTTCGTGCCGTGGGCGATCAGCACCTGCCGTCCCACCAACTGCTTCACCGGCTCGGGTTCGAGCACCTCGTCCGGCGCCGGAAGCCAGGGCGCCAGCGCCACCACCGAGGCGACGGCCGGGTGGCCGGCGGCGCGGAGGGCGGCGCGTCCGCCCATGCCGTGGCCCGCGAGGCAGACCGGCACATCGCCGTAGCGCCGTACCACCTCCTCCACGGCCCACGCGGCATCGGAGGCGGGATCGGCGGCGGCCCCGTTCCAGCCCCGGCGCCGGTAGTGGACGACATGACCGGCCAGCCCCTCCTCCCGGCCCGCCCGGACCAGCCGCCGGGCCAGCGGCAGTGCGGCGGCCGCCGTGAGTCTGGAGGGCCGTCTCGTCCCGTTGGGTTCGCCCTCGGGGAGGAGCAGCACCACACCGTGTACGGTCCTTTGCGTGGCGGCCGCGCCCATCGGCCGCCCCAGCCGTGCGCCCCGCTCGGGCAACGCTTGCTGAGCCATGGCAGAACGATCGCAGAAGGACTGGTGTACTCCACTACCCGTGCGGGTCACTGTTCCGTATCTATCCCTCACGTTCTACGCGCGTAGGGGCTATGGTGCCCAGATGACGAGCGAGCACAGCCATGAGCCCACCCCCGAACAGATCCGCCGCGCCCCCAAGGTGCTGCTCCACGATCACCTCGACGGCGGGCTGCGCCCCGGCACGATCGTCGACCTCGCGAGGGAGACGGGGTACGACGCGCTGCCGGAGAACGAGCCCGACAAGCTGGGCGTCTGGTTCCGTGAGGCGGCGGACTCCGGATCGCTGGAGCGCTATCTGGAGACGTTCTCGCACACCGTCGGCGTGATGCAGACCCGCGACGCGCTCGTCAGGGTCGCCGCCGAATGCGCCGAGGACCTCGCCGAGGACGGCGTCGTCTACGCCGAGATCCGCTACGCCCCCGAACAGCACCTCGAGGGCGGGCTGACCCTGGAAGAGGTCGTCGAGGCGGTCAACGAGGGCTTCCGTGAAGGGGAGCGGCGGGCCTGGGAGAACGGCCACCGCATCCGGGTGGGCGCCCTGCTGACCGCGATGCGCCACGCGGCCCGTGCCCTGGAGATCGCCGAACTCGCCAACCGCTACCGCGATCTGGGCGTGGTCGGCTTCGATATTGCGGGCGCCGAGGCCGGCTTCCCGCCCACCCGGCACCTGGACGCCTTCGAGTATCTGAAGCGGGAGAACAACCACTTCACGATCCACGCGGGCGAGGCGTTCGGACTGCCGTCCATCTGGCAGGCGCTCCAGTGGTGCGGCGCCGACCGGCTGGGCCACGGCGTCCGCATCATCGACGACATCAAGGTCGCGGACGACGGCTCCCTCGCCCTCGGCCGCCTGGCCTCGTACGTGCGCGACAAGCGCATCCCGCTGGAGCTGTGCCCGACCTCCAACCTCCAGACGGGCGCGGCCAGTTCCTACGCCGAGCACCCCATCGGGCTGCTCCGCCGACTGCATTTCCGCGCGACCGTGAATACGGATAATCGTCTGATGAGCGGGACGAGCATGAGCGCGGAATTCCAGCATCTTGTATCAACGTTCCATTACACGCTTGACGACATGCAATGGTTCACGGTCAATGCCATGAAATCGGCCTTCATTCCTTTTGACGAACGTCTGGCGATGATCAGTGACGTGATCAAGCCCGGATACGCCGAGCTGAAGTCCGAATGGCTGTTCCGAAATGTGGCCTCCGCGTCGGCCGTGACCAGGGGTTCCGCGTCCGAGGGCCGCTGACCGAGTGCACTGGGGTCATGACCTGGGCGGGGTTTCTGGGGCCGTTTTCGGCGTTTGCGGGCAGCCGAAATCCATGGCTACGTTTCCGTATCGGTCAAGCCCCCGTCTCAAGGACAGATTTCTGATGAAGCAGGGAACGCTCAAGACTCTCGGTGTCATTGCCCTCGGCGCCGTCGCCGTCATCACCGGAGGCAGCGCCGCGTCCGCGGCCGGCAGCGCGCCGGTCCCGGGCGGCTCCGCGGGCCGTGTCGCCGCCCCGGGGCAGCCCGCCGCCCAGCCCGCCGGAAAGCCCGCCGCCCCCCAGGCCAAGCCCGGCCAGGGCGTGCTGGGGCAGCTCCCGCTGCAAGGTCTGCCGACCGGCGGCCTCTTCAAGCTGGGCTGATCCCCACCTGGGCACACGGCCGGGCCACACATCCCGATGGGGTGTGCGGCCCGGCCGTTCCGTATGGGCTGTATGCCAGGGTCACGCCGCTACGCCGCGACGCCGGCGGAGCGGGGTCACCACACGACGCCGGCGGAGCGGGGTCACCACGCCTCGCGGTAGGCGTCCTCCGCCGGAAGCAGGAACCACAGCGCGAGATAGAGCAGGAACTGCGGCCCCGGCAGCAGACACGAGACCACGAAGAGCACTCGCATCGTCGTCGGCGTGGTCCCGAAGCGCCGGGCGAGACCCGCGCAGACACCGGCGATCTTCTTCTCGTGGCGGGGGCGGACCAGCGGTGCGCTCATGATGGGGACTCCTCCTCGTCGAGTGGGCTCGGGAAGAGCCAAGTTCCCGATGTCCTCAACGCTATGTCCGCGTGCTGGAGGAGACGTCGCTCCACGGTGCGATCCCGACCCTGGGAATCGTCGGGGTCGGGGCCAGGGCGCCGTCGTCCCGGGGGAGGGGCAGGGCCCGGCCCCGGTCAGCCCGACGGCGGAGCCACGTCCGGACGGCGGGGACCACCAGTACGTGCGCGAGAGCGACCCCGACGGTGTTCAGCAGCACCGCGTCCACGTTCATGATCTGCCCGGTCACCTCGCTGCGCAGCAGCGCCACCCCCATGGCCGCCATCGCCCCGCTGAAGGCCGTACGGGCCAGTGAGGCCAGCGGATACGCCTCCACCCGCCCCCCTGCCAGCGGCAGCAGCACCCCCAGCGGTGCGAGCAGCAACAGCCCGCCTCCGATGGAACGGGCGGCTTCCCAGGGGCTGAGCGCCAGATCGGCGCGGATGGTGGCCAGGGGTTCGAGGGTCGCGGCGGACACCCAGGGCACGTTCGACGGTCGCAGGGTCAGCGAGCAGACGAACGCGAGATGTGCGACGAGGAGAACGAAGCCCGCGACGCGGTAGCGAAAGGCGGCCCTGCGGCCGAAAGGACCCTGCACGCACTTCAGGACGCCGCCCGCGGGGGTCGTGGTTCCGCCCGCGCCCCGCTGGTCAGCACCTTGTTACCGACAAGTCGCCAACCTGGGACGAGGCGGTACCGGCAGGTAACGAATCAGGAGACCAGGACCCCGGAGTTGACCGCGATCATGGGGTTGCGGCGCATCTCCTCGGTGCACTGGTACGCCTTGAGCGGATCCCGCTGGCTGTCCGGGCCGCCGAGCACCACCTTGCCGTCATCCCCGGCCACCGTGGTGTCCGCGAGAGTGCAGGCGATCTGCGCGAGCGCCAGGGACTGGATCTCCTCCGGCGGCCGGCTCAGCCGCAGCGCGCTGTCCGGGTCGTCCTTGGCCGGACCGGAGATCTCCACCCAGTCCTCGACCGCTGTGGTGAACCCGGCCGCCGCCTCGGCCGCCGTCGGCGGCAGCCGTAGCTGCTCCAGCAGCGCCTGGGCGACCCGCACCGGCTCCTGAGACGTCTTCTCGTCGCCCAGCCGGGTGGTCCGGCTCACCGACAGGACCCGCGAGGAGCACAGCAGATAGATCCGCACGGAGACCCGGCTCATCCCCTCGGCGGCCCGCTCCGACTCCGGCGCCCGGCAAGACGCCCGCGAGGGCGCGGCCCCGGCGTCCACCGGCACCGAGGTGCCGCGTATCCCGCAGCCGGACGCCAGCAGTGCGACCGCGCCGGCCAGCAGAAGAGCGGCCGACCGGCTCCACCGCGCGCTCATGGCCTGCCCTCCTCGTTCCGGCCCGTGCCCCTGGCCGAATTCCTGCCCTTGCCCTTGCCCCAGGTCCTGCCCTTGCCCCTGGCCCTGCCGCCGTCGTCGCGCTCGCTCTCGGCGGCGCCCTCGCGGTCGAGATCGTCGAGATCGCCGAGCCCGTCCTCGGCCTCGTCGGAGGCGATCCGGGAGGCGTCCATCGGCAGCCGCAGCGTGAAGACGGCCCCGCCCTCCGGGGAGTTCGCGGCGCTGATGTCGCCGCCGTGGATATGCGCGTTCTCCATCGCGATCGACAGCCCGAGCCCGCTGCCCTCCGAGCGCGGGCGGGACGCGCTCGCCTTGTAGAAGCGGTCGAAGACATGCGGCAGCACGTCCTCGGGGATGCCAGGACCGTGGTCCCGGACCTTGATCAGCAGCTCATCGCCGTCGGTGCGCACCGAGACCCGCACCGGCGAGCCGCCGTGCTTGAGCGCGTTCCCGATCAGATTCGCCAGGATCACATCCAGCCGCCGCGGATCCAGCCGGGCCACGATCCCGCGCGCCGCGTCCAGCTCCACCGCGTCCAGCCAGGCGCGGGCGTCGATGCACGCCGTCACCTGGTCGGCGACATCGACATCGTCGAGCACCAGCCGGGCCGTGCCCGCGTCGAAGCGGGTCACCTCCATGAGGTTCTCCACCAGGTCGTTCAGCCGCCGGGTCTCGCTCACCACGAGCTGCACCGCCGGAGCGATCATCGGGTCGAGCGAATCGGCCTCCTCCTCCAGCACCTCCGAGACGGCCGTGATCGCGGTGAGCGGGGTCCGCAGCTCATGCGACATGTCCGCGACGAAGCGCCGGCTGGACGCCTCCCGCGCGGACAGCTCCGCCACCCGCTTCTGCAGCCGCTCCGCGGCCCGGTTGAAGGTGTGGGAGAGATTGGCCAGCTCATCGGAGCCCGAGACCTGCAGCCGGGTGTCCAGATGCCCCTCGCCCAGCCGGTGCGCCGCCTCCCCGAGCCGCTGCACCGGCCGCAGCACCGTGGCCGCGGCGGCCTGCGCCAGCAGCGCGGCGCCGATCAGCGCGAGCCCGGTGGCGATCCCCAGCGACCAGGCCAGCGAGTTCAGATCCTGGCGCTCGGTGTCCAGGGACTTGAGCATGTAGCCGGTCGGCCCGCCGCCGTTCACCTTGGCCCCACCGACCAGATACGGGGTGCCGTCCAGCGTGATCCGCTGCCAGTAGAGGTGGTACGGCGAGGTGTTCCCCTTGCCCACCGGGCGCTTCTGGTCCACCGCGCGCCGCAGCGACGCGGGCACCGCGTCCAGCGTGAACAGCTCCTTGTCCGAGGCGGCCGGACAGCTACCGGCGTCCCGGGTCCGGGTGATCAGCAGCACCTCGTACTTCTGGGTGTTGTCCGCCATACGACCCGCGGCGTCCCGCAATTCGGAACAGGTCGGGAGGGAGGGCAGCGGGTCGGTGTCGTCCTTCAGCGATTTACGGAACTCGTCCAGCGCCGCGTCCTGGGTACGGGTCAGCACCGCGTCACGGTTCAGCCAGTACGCGATGGCCGACGCGGACACGGCGGCGGTCAGCGCCACCAAGCCGAAGACCAGCATCAGCCGCAGCCGGAGGCTGAACCACCGCAAGAGCCCCGCGGCCCAGCCCCGGGCCCGACCGGGCTCGTCGCTCACTGCGCTCAATTCCGTACTTCTCCGCCCCGGCGCGCACCACGCATAGTCGTCACTGTGCTGGTTTGTTCGCTTCTCCGCCCGTGCGGCGAAGGTGCGGGCATCGTGGTTGGCTGCGGGCCGGTGGCCGCACGTGCGTCGCTCACTATGGCGCGTCCAGCCGGTATCCGACCCCGCGCACCGTACGGATCAGCGTCGGCGACGACGGGACGTCCTCCACCTTCGCGCGCAGCCGCTGTACGCATGCGTCGACCAGCCGCGAGTCGCCGAGGTAATCGTGCTCCCAGACCAGCCGCAGTAGCTGCTGACGGGACAGCGCCTGCCCCGGCCGGCGGCTGAGCTCCAGCAGAAGCCGCAGCTCGGTGGGGGTGAGCTGCAGGTCCTCGCCGTTCTTGGTGACCGTCATGGCCGCGCGGTCGATCAGCAGACTGCCGAAGGCCGCGGAATCATTGGCCTCCCGCTCGCCACGCCGCAGCACCGCGCGGATCCGGGCGTCCAGCACCCGGCCCTGGACGGGTTTGACCACATAGTCGTCGGCGCCGGACTCCAGGCCGACAACGACGTCGATGTCATCGCTGCGCGCGGTCAGCAGGATGATCGGCAATTGGTCGGTACGGCGGATCCGGCGGCACACCTCGAAGCCGTCGATCCCGGGCAGCATCACATCGAGCACGATCAGATCCGGCCGCTGCTCGCGCAGCAGTTTCAGGCCGTCCTCGCCCGTCGCCGCGGTCGCCACACGGTGGCCCTGGCGGGACAGAGAGAGTTCGAGGGCCGTGCGGATGGCGTCGTCGTCCTCGATCAGCAACAGGAAAGGCACGTTGGTCATTCTGGCCTACAAGGGGCCTGTAGTTCGACCGTCAGGGGTTTATCGGCTCGATCGCCTGTGACGAGCCTGTGACAGTCGACAGACAGCCCCATGAAACTGACCCGGCAAAGTCTTCTGTGCACCGGGCGGAACGCCACCGGCCGGGGCAGCCAGCAGACCGATCAGGCTCCACCGACGGGGGGCGCGAAATGAGCACACTGCACTTCACGAACACCAGCGCAGTTCGCACGCGCCTCCACGACACCGGCCGGGGCAACGAGAAGTCCGGTGCCGTGAGCGGGCGGGGGTGCGCTCGCGGCGCCGGGCGTCAGCGGCCTCCTTACATGGTGGCCATTGACGCGATCACGGGGGAGAAGGAGGCCGGTCACGGCCTCGGGGGGGACAACGGGGGACCGGGGGGACACGGGGGAAGCTCGTACAGGGAGGCAGAGGGGGAGCGGCGCACCACGTCGGAGGCGGAGTTCACCGCCTATGTCCAGGAGCGCCGCGCCTCCCTGTACGCAACCGCCTACCACCTGACCGGTGACCGCTTCGAGGCCGAGGACCTGCTGCAGAGCGCGCTGTTCTCGACCTACCGGGCCTGGGACCGGATCAGCGACAAGGCGGCGGTCGGCGGCTATCTGCGCCGCACCATGACCAATCTGCACATCAGCGCCTGGCGTCGGCGCAAGCTCAACGAGTACCCGACGGAGGAGCTGCCGGAGACGGTGGGCGATCACGACGCGATGCGCGGCACCGAGTTGCGCGCCGTGCTGTGGCAGGCCCTGGCCCGGCTCCCCGAGCTGCAGCGCACGATGCTGGTGCTGCGCTACTACGAGGGCCGGACGGATCCGGAAATCGCGGACATCCTGAAGATCAGCGTCGGAACGGTCAAAAGCAGCATCTGGCGCTCACTGCGCCGGCTGCGCGAGGACGAGACCCTCAGCTTCGGCCGTGACGAGGAGGAGTCCTTCGGCGAACTGGTCGCCTGACGGCGGCTGGACGACCGAAGGCGGGGGGAAAGCGGGGGAAACCGGGGGAACACGGGGGAAACGGGAGGGGAACAAGAAATCGGGGGAGCACGGGGGAAACAGGCGCGAGGCCGGACATCCGAGGGGGATTGTCCGGCCTCACGCCTTTTCCCGCGCCGTTGCTCGCTACACGGACGCCTTCTCGCCGGAGGCGGGGACCCGCCCTCCCGCCGTCGCGGCCGCTATCCGGCCCATCGCCGTGCCCTTGCCGCACGCGTACGCGCCCAGCGCCGTCTGCCGGGCCACGATCCCGCGCTCCGCGCGCATCAGCCGCCAGCCGCGCCGCAGCAGATACCCCGCGGGCTTACGGCCCTCCCGCAGATCGCGCAGCAGTCTGCGCCGGAAGGTGGTGGAAGGACGGCCGCGCAGACAGAGCGCGTCCGCGAGCACCCCGAGATCGGCACACCGCCCGATGATGTCGGCGGCGAAGATCCCCTCGGCGATGAACAGCGGCGCCCGCCCGATGGCCAGCGCCTCCTCGCCGACGCGGGAACTGGTGGCGATGTCGTACAGCGGCACGGTCGTCCGTGACGTACGGCACAGCGTCTCGATCGCCGCGACCGCCGCGTCCGCGTCCCAGGAGCGTGGCGAGTCCCAGTCGGCGCCCCCGTCGTCGGCGAGTTGCGGGAGCGTCGGGTCGCCGCCCTCCTTGTAGAAGTCGTCGAGGTTGAGCACGGGCAGCCCGGTGCGGGCCGCGAGGGAGGACTTTCCCGAGCCCGAGGGGCCGGTGAGCAGGACGACACGGGCGGAAGGCGGTTGGCTGGTCACGGAACACCAGTGTGACGCATCCTTTCGCTGACGTGAACGTTTCTAGGGACTGAGCGGGAGTGAGTCCTGGTGCCAGGACTTGTGCTCAGCCGTGTGCCCCGAACGTTTATGGGCACACTGGTCCCCCGCTTTCGCTCCGCGTCCTGCGCAGACGGATCGTGTCCGTGGTCCGGGAATGCGGGGGCGGGTTTCCTCACGCCCGGGGATACCCGATGCGGCCTGGACGGTCCGATGCCCCACCACATCGCTCCGGTGCGGTGGGGGCGGTTGCGTCCGTCGCCGGATCGGGCGTCCCAGGGCGCGCCGTCCGATTGCCACGGCGGCAGCGTCGTGGCGCGTGATCTTGCGGGTCTTCGTGGTCAGGGGCCGCTGCCAGTGCTGGGCGCCCCAGCGGGAGGTGTAGGCGGGATCGACGGCCACGACGCCGATGCCGAGCTCGGCGGCCATGGACATCAGCCTGCTGCGCAGCCTACTCACGGGCATGCCGGAGATCAGCCGGCGGAACCGCTTGCGCCGCCCGTGCTTCTCCCGGGTCTTCCCCGTCGTGAAGTCCAGGTCCTCGATCGCGATGGCCAGCCGATGGCGTTTGGCCCAGTGCAGGAGGCGGATGAGGGCATGGCGCACCTGCGCGTCCCGGTGCGGTGCGCTGCCGGTGAGGTGGTAGTCGAACCTGCGGGGCTCGCCGACGGGGTTGCCGTGGGTGTCCAGGCGCCAGGCGGCCAGGTGGTCGGCCTTGGTGTCCACACCGATCAGTCCGCCGGACCGTAGCGCTTCCAACGGCACCGTCCTCACGAGCGGGATCTGCCAGGAGGCGGTCAGGTACCAGCGGTCACGTTTCACGTCGAAGTGGATGCGGTACGCCACGGCACGGTTCGCCTGGACGCGGTCGGCCCACTGCTGGCCCCGGTGCCGGAAGCCGACCCGGCAGGCCAGCACGTACCGGCCGTGGGGCGCGTTCGCCAGCCCGGCCAGCGGCGCAGGAAGCCTGATGCTCACCTCACCATCCGGACTGACACGGATCGTCTCGTTCCCGTACCGCTTCCCCGATTCGCCGTCGGCCTGGAGGAACCAGCGCTCGCCCTCCCACCGCTCCCGCCACTCGGCTTCGGTCAGCCGGGTGGCTTGGAGGTCGTGCCGGTTGCGCAGCAGCTTTCTTCCGCCGCGCACCACTCGCACGCGTCCGGCTTCACTGTCGGCCCGCTCCCGCTGAAGCCGGTCTTGGAGCAGGTGCAGGCGCCGGGATTTGGCGAACCACTCCGGCCGGGAGCGGTAACCACCTGGCAAGTCCTTGGAACCCTTCGCCCCGACTGGTGGCGCCAGTCTGCGAGCGATCATGTCGATGCCCGCCTGGAGGTGCTGGATGTAGGCGAGTTGACCGCGTCGGGCCAGCGCCCACTGGTCGTGCGTGGCCTTGGTGATGCTGCCCGCCCAGCGCGAGGAGGACTGGCCGGTCAAAGACCGCTTGCGCCGCGCCCACTGGTCCGAATCGTGATCCAGCCCGGCCGCGCAGCGGGCTTTCAGGTCCCGGGAGGCCAGGGAGCCCAGCCAGCCACTGACCAGGCGCAGGACCCTCTGGTCCTGCCCGGTCAGGCACTTGAGGCTGTCGCGGATGGCCACCCCGGTCGGACCGGGCGCCACGAACGACGCCGCCACCTCGCGCAGCCTGTCCACCCCCTACGCGGCTCGAAGATCCCGTCACGGCATCTAACGAGCGCCTCCCGCAGGGGTCACGCATTCGATGCCAGAACTCTGGTTCCCTTTCAAGGCTCGTCGCATGTCGTCGACACCCAGCCGTGCACACCAGAACGCGCGGAAGCGCGGTCAAGCGGAAACAGTTCCAACCCCGGCCCCACCGTCAGACGACCGCGCGCGGCCGTTCCGCCGCCGCCGTACGGGCCGGGCGGGTGCGGGGGCCGAAGACCGCCAGGATGAGGGCGCCCAGGAGCCAGGTGCCGGCGATGAAGTAGAAGACGCTCTGATAGCCGGTGCGGTGGTAGAGGGCCGCGATGATCAGCGGTCCGGCGGCGTTGGAGAGACGGCCGAGCCCGTAGGAGACGCCCGTGCCCAGTGAGCGGCCGCGGGTGTCGAACAGCTCGGGGGAGTAGGCGTACCCCAGGGCCGTGTAGCCGCGCTCGAAGAGGTTCACCAGGAAGCCGAAGACCACGATCAGGATCGGGTTGAAGGTCAGCCCGTACAGCAGACCGCACAGCGCGATCACCGTGCCGAAGGCCACCAGACACCATTTGCGCTCGAACCGGTCGGTGACCAGGGACGCCAGGAACGAGCCGAGCGGAGCGCCCACGGTGGTGAGCGCCACATAGAAGACCGACTTCTCGACGCTGAAGCCCTCCTTGGCCAGCAGGGTGGGCGCCCAGCTCGAGTAGCCGAAGAAGCCGATGGTCTGGGTCACCCACAGGACCGTGAGCAGCAGGGTCGGCCCGAGGTACCGCTTTTGCAGGAGGAGGCGGGGCGACGCCTTGGCGGGCCGGGTCTCGTCGATCGGCGGCGCGGGCTCGGGGAGCGGGCCCTTCTCGGCGGCGACCCGGGTCTCGATCTCGGTGAGGATCACCTCCGCCGCGTCGTACTCGCCCCTGCTCTCGTGCCAGCGGGGGGACTCCGTCAGGTGCCGGGCGAAGAGGATGAAGAGGAGGCCGAGGGCGCCCCACAGGTAGACCAGCCGCCATGACCAGTCGCTGAGCGGTACGACGAGGCTGGCGATGAGGTTGGTGGCCGGGGTGCCGCAGATGCCGATGACGATCGCGTACGCCTGGTATTTGCCGCGTACGGCGGCCGGATACATCTCGTTGACGTAGATGACCGCCACGACGGTCATCGCGGACAGCCCCGCCGAGGTCAGCACCCGGAAGACGCCCAGCGAGACGACGTCCCAGGAGAAGACCGAGACCAGGGAGAAGACCCCGAACCACAGCGTGGTGTGGAGCAGCGCCTTCTTGCGGCCCCAGCGGTCGGCGAGGGTGCTCGCGACCACGGAGCCGATGAACATGCCGACGAACGACAGCGAGGTGACGTAGGCGATCTGGTCGACCGTGATGCCCCAGAGGTCGATGAGCTGGGGAGCGGTGGTGGCGAAGGTGTTGATGTCCGCGAACTCGAAGAAGTAGGCGAAGGAGACGGCCAGCAAGGTGATCTTGTGAAACCGGGCGATGGGGAGTCTGTTCAGCCGGTTCACCGCATTGGAATGCTGCATGGGCGGCCCTTGTCGAAGAGGCGGGGAGGAGGGCGGGGAGGATGAGGCGGGGAGGGGACGGGGTCGGGTTTCGGCGGGCGGACCGGGGTCAGGCGCCTTCGCCGGGCCAGTAGAGCCTCATGGGGTTGTCGACCAGCAGCTTCCGCCGCTGCTCGGCGGTGACCGCCACCTGGGGCACGTAATCGACCAGCAGTCCGTCGTCGGGCATATGGCCGGTGAGGTTGGGATGCGGCCAGTCCGTGCCCCACAGCACCCGATCGGGGAACTCCTCGATCACGCGGCGGGCGAAGGGCACGACATCGGTGTACGGGTGCCGCTCCGGGGTCAGGGCCGGGGGCCCGGTGACGCTGAGGCGCTCGGGGCAGGTCACCTTCACCCACACCTCGTCGCGTTCGGCGAACCGCAGGAAGCGGCTGAAGCCCGGTCCCGCGGCCGGTTCGGTCACATCCGGGCGTCCCATGTGGTCCACGACGAGGGGGGTGGGCAGGGAGCTGAAGAAACGTTCCAGCTCGGGCAGGTCGGCGCTTTCGAAGTAGAGGACGACATGCCAGCCGAGCGGGGCGATCCGCTTCGCGATGGCGGCCAGATCGTGCTGGGGCGCGGCGTCGGCCAGACGCCGCAGAAAGGTGAAGCGCACCCCGCGCACCCCCGCCGCGTCCAGCCGGCGCAGCTCGGCGTCGGTGACATCCGGTCGTACGGTCGCGATGCCGCGCGCCCGGCCGCCGGACGCCTGGACGGCGTCGACCATGGCGCTGTTGTCCGCGCCGTGACAGGTCGCCTGGACGATCACATTGCGGCCGACCCCGAGGTGGTCGCGGAGGGCGAAGAGGTCGTCCTTGCCGCCGTCGCACGGCGTGTACTTGCGCTCGGGCGCGAAAGGGAACGCGGCTTGCGGGCCGAAGACATGGCAGTGGGTGTCGACGGTGCCCGGCGGCAGGGCGAAGGCGGGCCGGGACGGGTCGGGGTGCCAGTCCAGCCAGCCCGGGGTCTTGGGGGAGAGCGTGCTCATGAGGGCTCCTCTGGGCGAGTGAGCGGCCCTGCGGTCGTCCTCGTGGGCCGTGCGGTCGTCATCGCGGACCGGAGGTCGTCATCAGGGGACCTGTGATCGCGATCGGCGGACCAGGCGGTAGCCATCAGCGACCCTGCTTTGTCAGCAGGGCGTCCAGGCGAGGGTAGACGGTACGGGCGTTATATTCGTAGATGCCGGTCAGATCGGCCCCGGAGAGCCCGGCGGCCTCGGTGTAGCGGCGGGTGTCGTCGAAGTGCCGGCCCGTGCGGGGGTCGACATCGCGGACGGCGCCGATCATCTCCGAGGCGAAGAGGATGTTCCGGGCCGGGATGACGTCGAGGAGCAGGTCGATGCCGGGCTGGTGGTAGACGCAGGTGTCGAAGAAGACATTGCCCAGGACGTGCTCCTCCAGGGGCGGCTTGCCGAGGGCCATCGCCAGACCGCGGAACCGGCCCCAGTGATACGGAACGGCGCCGCCGCCATGCGGGATGATCAGCCGCAGGGTGGGGAAGTCGGCGAACAGATCGCCCTGCACGAGCTGCATGAACACCGTCGTATCGGCGTTGAGGTAGTGCGCCCCGGTGGTGTGGAAGGCGGGGTTGACGCTGGTGCTCACATGCACCATCGCCGGGATGTCGTACTCCACCAGCTTTTCGTAGACCGGGTACCAGGAGCGGTCGGTCAGCGGCGGGGCCGTCCAGTGGCCGCCCGAGGGATCGGGGTTGAGGTTGACCGCCACGGCCCCGTACTCCTCCACGCAGCGGACGAGTTCGGGCACGCAGGTGGCCGGATCGACGCCCGGCGACTGCGGAAGCATGGCGGCGGGGGCGAAGCGCTCCGGGTAGAGCGCGCTGACGCGGAAGCAGAGCTCGTTGCAGAGGGCCGCCCACTCGGCGGAGGTGCGGAGATCGCCGATGTGGTGGGCCATGAAGGACGCCCGGGGCGAGAAGACCGTCAGGTCGATGCCGCGTTCGTCCATCAGCCGGAGCTGGTTCGGCTCGATGCTGTGGCGCAGTTCGTCGTCGCCGACGTGCAGATCGGCGCGGGAGGGGGCGACGGCGGGGTCGGTGAGTCCGTTGATCTGCTGGGTGCGCCATGCCTCCAGCGCCGGGGGCGCGGTGGTGTAGTGGCCATGGCAGTCGATGATCATTGGCTGTTCCTTCTTGGCGTGCGGTTCCTCGCAACCTAACTGTCGATGAAATTGTTGACAATATGTGCGACGAAAAAGACCCCCGCGATGTCCGGGGTACGGACGCCGCGGGGGCGGAGCTGCGGTGGTGCGAAATCGCGGGGCTAGGCGCCCATCGGATGCCACACGGTCTTGGTCTCCAGGAAGGCGAGGAGCCTGCCGGTGCCGGGATCGGCCGCCCAATCCACAGGCTGTGGACGAAGGACCCGCTTCAGGTTCTCCGCACTGGCCTTCTCCAGCTCGACCGCGAGCTCCGCGTCCGCGCCGGCGAGGTCGATCGCGTTGACGTCCTGGTGCGCGGCGAGCGGGGCGGCGATCTCGGCGGTACGGCCGGAGAGGATGTTGACCACGCCGCCCGGGAGGTCGGAGGTGGCCAGCACCTCGGCCAGGGAGAGGGCGGGCAGCGGGGACTTCTCGCTCGCCACCACCACGGCCGTGTTGCCGGTCACGATCGCGGGAGCGATCACGGAGACCAGGCCGAGGAAGGACGAGTCCTGCGGCGCGAGGAGGGTGACCACGCCGGTCGGCTCGGGGGAGGAGAGGTTGAAGTACGGCCCGGCGACGGGGTTGGCGGACCCGGCGATCTGGGCAGTCTTGTCCGACCAGCCCGCGTACCAGACCCAGCGGTCGATCGCGGCGTCGACCTGGGCGGTGGCCTTGGCCTTGCTCAGCCCCTCACCGTCGGCGACCTCCGCGACGAACTGGTCGCGGCGGCCCTCCAGCATCTCGGCGACGCGGTAGAGGATCTGGCCCCGATTGTACGCGGTGGCCCCGGACCAGCCGCCGAACGCCTTGCGCGCGGCGACGACCGCGTCCCGGGCGTCCTTGCGGGAGGCCAGGGGGGCGTTGGCCAGCCACTGGCCCTTCGCTGTGGTCACCTCGTACACCCGCCCGCTCTCGGACCGGGGGAACTTGCCCCCGACGAACAGCTTGTAGGTCTTGAGCACGGAGAGTCGGTTGTCAGACATCGAGGTATGCCTCCAGGCCGTGACGGCCGCCTTCGCGGCCGTATCCCGACTCCTTGTAGCCGCCGAACGGAGAGGCCGGGTCGAACTTGTTGAACGTGTTGGACCACACGACGCCCGCCCGGAGCTTGTTCGCCATCCACAGGATGCGCGAACCCTTCTCCGTCCAGATGCCCGCCGACAGCCCGTACGGCGTGTTGTTCGCCTTGGCCACGGCCTCTTCGGGGGTGCGGAAGGTCAGCACCGACAGCACCGGGCCGAAGATCTCCTCGCGGGCGATCCGGTGGGCCTGGGTCACGCCGGTGAAGAGGGTGGGCGCGAACCAGTAGCCGGAGCTGGGCAGTTCGCACTCCGGGGCCCAGCGCTCGGCGCCCTCGGCCTCGCCCGCGTCGGCCAGCGCGCGGATCCGGGCCAGTTGCTCGGCGGAGTTGATGGCGCCGATGTCGGTGTTCTTGTCCAGCGGATCGCCCACGCGCAGGGTGCCCATCCGGCGCTTGAGCGCGTCGAGCAGCTCGTCCTGGACGGACTCCTGGACCAGGAGGCGGGAGCCCGCGCAGCAGACATGGCCCTGGTTGAAGAAGATGCCGCCGATGATGCCCTCGACCGCCTGGTCGATGGGGGCGTCGTCGAAGACGATGTTCGCGGCCTTACCGCCGAGTTCGAGGGTGACCTTCTTCTTCGTACCGGCCACCGTACGGGCGATGGCCTTGCCGACCTCGGTGGAGCCGGTGAAGGCCACCTTGTCGATCCCGGGGTGGGCGACCAGCTCGGCGCCGGTCGAGCCGTCGCCGGTGATGATGTTCACCACGCCCTTGGGGAGCCCGGCCTGACGGCAGATGTCCGCGAAGAACAGGGCGCTCAGGGGCGTCGTCTCGGCGGGCTTGAGCACGACCGTATTGCCGGTGGCGAGGGCCGGGGCGATCTTCCAGGCCAGCATCAGGAGCGGGAAGTTCCAGGGGATGATCTGGCCGGCGACGCCCAGAGGCTTCGGGTCCTGCCCATAGCCCGCGTACGCGAGCTTGTCGGCCCAGCCCGCGTAGTAGAAGAAGTGGGCCGCGACCAGGGGCAGATCGGCGTCGCGCGACTCGCGGATCGGCTTGCCGTTGTCCAACGACTCCAGGACGGCCAGTTCGCGAGAGCGCTCCTGGATGATGCGCGCGATGCGGAAGAGGTACTTGGCGCGCTCCGAGCCGGGGAGCGCGGACCAGGTCGTGAACGCCTTACGGGCGGCCTTGACCGCGCGGTCCACGTCCTCGGTGCTGGCCTGGGCGACCTCGGAGAGGACCTCCTCGGAGGAGGGGGAGAGGGTCTTGAAGACCTTGCCGTCGCCCGCCTCGCCGAACTCCCCGTCGATGAACAGGCCGTAGGACGGGGCGATGTCGACGACCGCGCGGGACTCCGGCGCCGGTGCGTACTCGAAAACGGGCATGGCGTATCAGTCCACCGTCACGTAGTCGGGACCGGAGTACCGGCCGGTGCTCAGCTTCTGGCGCTGCATCAGCAGGTCGTTGAGGAGGCTGGAGGCGCCGAAGCGGAACCAATCCGGGGAGAGCCACTCGCCGCCCAGCGTCTCGTTGACCATCACCAGGTACTTGATCGCGTCCTTGGAGGTGCGGATGCCGCCCGCGGGCTTCACGCCCACCTGCACGCCGACCGCGGCGCGGAAGTCGCGGACCGCCTCCAGCAGGACGAGGGTGACGGGCGGGGTCGCGTTGACGGCCACCTTGCCGGTGGAGGTCTTGATGAAGTCCGCGCCCGCGAGCATCGCCAGCCAGGAGGCGCGGCGGACGTTGTCGTACGTCTGCAGCTCACCGGTCTCGAAGATGACCTTGAGGTGGGCGGCGGTGCCGTCCTCGCGGACGCAGGCGTCCTTCACCTGCCGGATCTCCTCGAAGACGTCGAGGTAGCGGCCGGAGAGGAAGGCGCCGCGGTCGATCACCATGTCGATCTCGTCCGCCCCGGCGGCCACCGCGTCCCGGGTGTCGGCCAGCTTGACCGGCAGCGCGGCCCGGCCGGAGGGGAAGGCGGTGGCGACGGCCGCCACGTGGATGCCGCTGCCCTTCAGGGCCTCCTTGGCGGTGGCCACCATGTCGCCGTAGACGCAGATCGCCGCGACCTGCGGGGCGGTGCGGTCGGTGGGATCGGGGTTGATCCCCTTGGCACACAGGGACCGGACCTTGCCCGGGGTGTCGGCACCCTCCAGGGTCGTCAGGTCGATCATCGAGATCGCCAGGTCGATGGCGTACGCCTTCGCCGTGGTCTTGATCGAGCGGGTGCCGAGGGTCGCGGCACGGGCCTGCAGGCCGACCGCGTCGACGCCCGGCAGGCCGTGCAGGAAGCGGCGCAGGGCGCGGTCGTCGGCGGTCACGTCCGCCATCGACGCGAGTCGCTCCGCGGCCTCTTTGCCGTATGCGGGAACTGTGGTGGGCATGGTCACCAGACGAGCATATCTACGCGCGTAGTCGGATGTCACCCCCGCCCCCGGATTCCCTGGGGGCCGGGGCGAGCGATCCCTGGGCGTCCCCCGTCCCGGGAGTGTGGTGCACAATCGGGCGCATGACGAGCCCGGACGACGACTCCGCCCCCGCCGCATCCTCCTCGGTGCCTTCCTCGGTGCCCGAGACCTTCTCGGACCGCGTCTACCGCTCCCCGAGCGGCATCGGAGGCGGGGTGCTGCTGCTCGCGCTCAGCGGCTGGCTGGGCATCGACGCGATGATCCGGGGCGAGGGACGGACGCCGTGGCTGGCGCTGGCCGGGCTGCTGTTCGCGGTGCCGGTGGTGATCGCCTTCACGGTGCGCCCGGCGGTGTACGCGGGGCAGGACCGGCTGCTCGTCCGCAACCCGTTCCGTACGGTCACACTGCCCTGGGCCTCGGTCGAGGGGCTGCGCGCCGGGTACACCAGCGAGGTGCTGGCGGGCGGGGCGAGGTACCAGCTCTGGGCGATCCCGGTCTCGCTGCGGCAGCGCAAGCGGGCCGCGAGGCAGCAGGCGAGGGCGGCCTCCGAGGACCCCTTCAGCCGTACGTCGGCCCATGTGTCGGCGAACAAGGCCGGGGAGGACCGGCGGGCCCCCTCCGACGCGGCGATCGGCGACCTGCGCGAAATGGCCGAACTCAACGCCCAACGCGATGGCGCCCAGGGGGCGCCCGAGGTCCGGTGGGCCTTCGAGGTCATCGCGCCGACGCTGGCGGGTGCGGTGCTGCTGGTCATCATGCTGGCGATCGGCTGAGCGCCGCGCGGCCCGGAACGCGTCCGGAACGCGTCCGGGGCGCGGACGGGGCGCGGACGGGGCGGCCACCACGCTGCGCATCGGCTCCTGGCCGGCGCGGGTCGTCCGCGGCGGCCAGGACGCCGTGGACGCCTGTCGCGACGCCGTCCAGTGGGCCGGGCCCACCCTCGGCCACGGCACGGAGAACGGCGCCGCGATGCGTACGGCCGTCGTCGTCGGCCATGACCACAGCGGCTTCCAGCAGTTCGCCACCCCGCCCATCGGCACGGTCGGCACCGTGACCGGCCCGCGCGGCTCCTTCCGCTACCGCGTCTACGCCCACCACCTGAACCCGGGGCGCGGCGCCCCCGCCCACGGCCTCTACTGGGGCGACCTCACCCTTCAGTTCTGCGTCGGACCCGACACCGGGTTCAGCTACCTCAGCCGAATCTGACACGGCTCCGGCACCGTCACCGACATCGAACCGATCAGATTCCCGCTGCCGCCGAAAGATCCTTCTTGAGCGCGGCCAGCACGCTGTCCGCCGTGGCGCGGGCCGGGACCAGGGCGACCGCCCCTTGCACGTCGACGACCACCTCCAGGTAGCACTTCAGCTTCGGCTCGGTGCCGCTGGGCCGGACGATCACACGGGCGGATCGGACGGTCTCCTTCCCGGCGAGCTGGTAGCGCAGGCCGTCCGTCGGGGGCAGCGTCTCCGTACCCCGTGACAGATCCTCCGCCGAGGTCACGGCGAGCCCCGCGAGCTCGGTGGGCGGCTGTTCGCGCAGCCGCTTCATCGCGGTGCCGATCAGGGAGAGGTCCGTGACGCGGACGGATAGCTGGTCGGTGGCGTGCAGGCCGTGGGCGACCGCGATGTCGTCCAGCAGGTCGGTGACGGTGCGGCCCTGCTCCTTCAGCTCGGACGTCAGCTCGGCGACCATCAGTGCGGCCGTGATGCCGTCCTTGTCGCGTACGCCCGCCGGGTCCACGCAGTAGCCGAGCGCCTCCTCGTACGCGTAGTGCAGCCCGTCCACCCGGGCCAGCCACTTGAAACCGGTCAGCGTCTCCGCGTACGGGAGCCCGGCGCCCTCCGCGATCCGGGAGAGCAGCGACGAGGAGACGATCGTGGTCGCGAAGGAGCCACGGGTGCGCTTGTGGACGAGGTGGGTGGCGAGCAGGGCGCCGACCTCGTCCCCGCGCAGCATCCGCCAGTCGGCGGCGTCCGTGGGGGCCGTGGGATTCGTGATCGTGGGCACGGCGACGGCGCAGCGGTCGGCGTCCGGGTCGTTGGCGATGATGATGTCCGGCGCGACCTTGCGGGCCGTCGCGAAGGCAAGGTCCATCGCCCCCGGCTCCTCCGGGTTGGGGAACGCGACCGTGGGGAACGCCGGGTCGGGCTCGGCCTGCTCGGGGACGACCGCGGGCGCCGGGAAACCGGCCCGCGCGAAGGCCGCGATGAGCGTCTCGCTGCCGACGCCGTGCAGCGGGGTGTAGACGACGCGGGCGTTGCGGGGCGAACCCGGGGTGAGCACGGCGTCCGTACGGGCGAGATACGCGTCGAGGACGTCGTCGTTCAGCGTCTCCCAACCGCTGTCGGGGCGGGGCACGTCGTCCAGACCGCGGATGGCGGCGATCTCGGCGGCGATCTCGGCGTCGGCGGGCGGCACGATCTGGGAGCCGTCGCCGAGGTAGACCTTGTAGCCGTTGTCGCGGGGCGGGTTGTGGCTCGCGGTCACCTCGATACCGGCGACGGCGCCGAGGTGACGGATGGCGAAGGCGAGGACGGGCGTGGGGAGGGGCCGCGGAAGCACGGCCGCGCGGAAGCCTGCGCCGATCATGACGGCGGCGGTGTCGCGCGCGAAGTCGGCGCTTTTGTAGCGCGCGTCGTAACCAATGACGACGAGCCCTTGCTCATGCTGCTTGCGCAGATACGCGGCGAGCCCGGCGGCGGCGCGGATGACGACGGCGCGGTTCATCCGCATGGGACCGGCGCCGAGCTCACCCCGGAGCCCGGCGGTACCGAACTGCAGCATGCCGGAGAACCGATCGGCGATCTCGTCGAACGCGTCCTCCGCGTCCGCCGCGCCGTCCGTGTTGGCCTGGAGCAACTTGCTGAGCTCGTCGCGAGTCTCGGGATCGGGATCCTCGGCGAGCCATGCGCGAGCCTGTGCGATGAGATCGGGCTCCGTGGCCATGGGGGCCTCCTGGGGGGTGGTCGTTGGGTGCGGGGTGCGCGGTGCTGTTGCTCGGGGGCGGAGCGGGGTGCGTGGTGGGTGCGGGTCCGGTTTGCGGGTGCGGTGCGTGGGTGGTGTGGCGGGGTGCGTGGTGGGTGCGGGTCCGGCTTGCGGGTGCGGTGCGTGGGTGGTGTGGCGGGGTGCGTGGTGGGTGCGGGTGCGGTGCGTGGGTGGTGCGCCGGGGTGCGTGGTGGGTGCCGGGGACGGGCCCTCCGGGGCGGCGCCCTGGACCGTATATTTACGGCGCCATTGGCCGGAGGCGTTGGGTGGGCCGGAGATTGGCGCCACAAATACACGTAAGCGTCCAGGACACCACCCCTGCGGCCCCGCCCCCTCCCGTCTCGTCGGCGTCCATGCCTCGGTGGCACGGGCCCCGGCCCGGTTCCGGATCGCCCGGGTGTCGGGTGCGGCCCGTCTCCTTCTCGCATGTCGGTGTCCGTGCCCTGGTGGCTCGGGTGCCCGGAGGCGCTGGGCCCCGCCTCCCAGCATCTTGTCGGCATCCGCCCCGAGCGACACGGGCCCGCTTCGGGTGAGCCCCTCCAGCCTCGGGGGCGGGGGGACTGCCATCGGGCGATCCGGGGCCAAGACCCGAGCCACCGGGGCGCGGTGCTGACGAGGCACCCGTCCCTCCCGGGCGGTCCGGAAGGGACGGAGTTCGTGCCACCGCGACGCGGTCGGTGGGGCGGGGCCGTACCCATCCCCACCCAGCGCCCGCCACCAGGCGACGTGGAACCGGGTCAGGGTTGGAGGCCACCGGCGGGTAGCCGCGGGACGGCGGGAGGGGGTGGGGTCGCAGGGGTGGTGTCCTGGACGCTTTCGCATATTTGTGGCGCCAATCTCCGGCCCACTCCACGCTCCCGGGCACCGGCGCCGTAAATATGCGGTCCAGGGCGCCGCACCGGAGGCCCCGCCCCCGGCACCCACCACGCACCCCACCGCGCCCCCGCCCCGGCAGAGGGTGCGATGCGACGCTCTGTTCAGTTGGCTGAGGGGTGAGTACCCGCGCAGCACGCCGTGACGCCGCCACCGCCCGCGCCACCGCCGCCGCCCGCGCCAGCGCCAGCGCCCGCGCGTCGGAACAGGGTCACCCGACCGGCGAGGTCAGATGCGGTCGAGGACCTGCGACAGCAGGCTGCCCATGCGGGAGGCGGAGTCGCGGCCGGCCTGGAGGACCTCCTCGTGGTTGAGGGGTTCGCCGGTCATACCGGCCGCGAGGTTGGTGACCAGGGAGATGCCCAGGACCTCCGCGCCCGCCTCGCGCGCCGCGATGGCCTCCAGGGTGGTGGACATGCCCACGAGGTCGGCGCCCAGGGTGCGGACCATGGTGATCTCCGCCGGGGTCTCGTAGTGCGGCCCGGGGAACTGGGCGTAGACGCCCTCCTCCAGGGTCGGGTCCACCTGCTGGCACAGGGCGCGCAGCCGCGGGGAGTAGAGGTCGGTGAGGTCGACGAAGTTCGCGCCCACGATCGGGGAGGTGGCCGTGAGGTTGATGTGGTCGCTGATCAGTACCGGCTGGCCGGGGCGCATGCCCTCGCGGAGGCCGCCGCAGCCGTTGGTGAGGATGATGGTCTTGCAGCCGGCGGCGACGGCGGTGCGTACGCCGTGTGCGACGGCGGCGACACCGCGACCCTCGTAGTAGTGCGTACGGCCGAGGAAGACCAGCGCCCGCTTGTCGTTGATCCGGTACGAGCGGATCCGGCCCGCATGCCCCTCGACGGCAGGCGGCGGGAAGCCGGGCAGCTCGGTGACGGGGAACTCGTGCTCGGGCGCCCCGAGGGCGTCGGTGGCGGGGACCCAGCCGGAGCCCAGGACCAGCGCGACGTCGTGGGTCTCCGCGCCGGTCAGCTCGCGCAGGCGGGTGGCGGCGTCGTCGGCGGCGGCGTGGGGGTCGCCCTGGATGTCGTCCCAAGAAACTGATGCGTTCACGCGCACGAGGGTAGCCGGTAACTGCCTACGCGCGTAGACGGAGTCCGCCGAGGTATTCGGATCGTTGCATAACCTCCCGGGGGCCTGCGTGTCCGGTCAGCCCGGAGGGCCGTGGGCCCGGGGCGGGGAGCCCTGAGGGCGGTCGATCCGGGAGTCCAGGGGCCCCGGAGGGCGGAGGTCCGGGGGGACCGCGTGTCCCGGGGTCGGGGGCAGGGTCCGGTCGGTCTGGCCGGGCCCCGGATTCCCGGGTCGTCGGGGCACACGGGTCGCCGAGGCACACGGCGCGCCCGGAGACACAGACACACCGGAAACACCGGACTCAGCAGGGGCGCTTCCGCAGCTCCATCACATAGTCGTGCGGCGCGCCCGCGGATTCCGCCGCGTCGGCGATTTCGCCCAGGTAGCGGGCCGAGGGCAGGCCGCCCTCGTAGCCGTTGAGGACGTAGAGCCAGGCGGGTTCGTCGCCGTCCAGGGTGTGGACGCGGATCCGCATCCGGCGGTAGATGTCGAGGCCGACGCCTTCCCAGCGGTCCATGGAGTCCTCGTCCATGGGCGCGATGTCGTACAGGGCGACGAAGACCTGGGAGCGCGGTGCCTCCACGATGGTGGCGAGGGCGCCTTCCCAGCCCATCTGCTCTCCGCCGAAGGTGAGACGCCAGCCGTTCAGCCAGCCCGTTCCGCGCAGCGGGGAGTGCGGTGCGCGGCGGGACATCAGCCGCGCGTCGAGGTTGCCGGCGTACGCGGCGTAGAGCGACATGGGTCTGAGGGTACGGGAGTGGGGCGGAACGGCCCTCGGGGTGGGAGGTTCGTACGTCAGTCGCCCCCGCGAAACCCCCCGGGCTGAAGCCAGTCGAACCGGTGCGGGACAATGGAGCATGTGACTCGGATCGTGATCATTGGTGGCGGACCCGGCGGCTATGAGGCGGCGCTGGTCGCCGCGCAGCTCGGCTCGGAGGTGACCGTCGTCGATTGCGACGGTCTGGGCGGCGCGTCGGTGCTCACCGACTGCGTGCCGTCGAAGACGTTGATCGCCACCGCTGAGGTGATGACGACCTTCGATTCCTCCTATGAGGAGCTGGGGATCATCGTCGCCGACGACACCCCGCCGATGGAGCAGGCGGCCCGGGTGGTCGGCGTGGATCTCGGCAAGGTCAACCGCCGGGTGAAGCGGCTCGCGCTCGCCCAGTCGCACGACATCACGGCCTCGGTCACCCGGGCCGGTGGCCGGGTCATGCGCGGGTACGGGCGGGTGGAGCCGCAGCAGTCGCTGGACGGTTCGCGGCGGGTGATCGTGCGGGCGGTGGACGGCACCGAGCAGACGCTGGTGGCGGACGCGGTGCTGGTGGCGACCGGTGCCCACCCGAGGGAGATCCCGGACGCGAAGCCGGACGGCGAGCGGATCCTGAACTGGACGCAGGTGTACGACCTGGACGAGCTCCCCAAGGAGCTGATCGTGGTCGGCTCCGGTGTCACGGGTGCGGAGTTCGCGGGTGCGTATCAGGCGCTGGGGTCGAAGGTCACGCTGGTCTCCAGCCGGGACCGGGTGCTGCCGGGCGAGGACCCGGACGCGGCGGCGGTGCTGGAGGACGTGTTCCGGCGCCGGGGGATGAACGTGATGTCCCGCTCGCGCGCGCAGGCCGCCAAGCGGGTCGGGGACCGGGTGGAGGTCACGCTCTCGGACGGGCGGGTCATCTCCGGCACCCACTGTCTGATGGCGGTCGGCTCGATCCCGAACACGGCGGACATGGGCCTGGAGGAGGCCGGGGTCAAGCTCGCGGAGTCGGGGCACATCCTGACCGACAAGGTGTCCCGGACCAGCGCGCCGGGCATCTACGCGGCCGGTGACTGCACCGGGGTGCTGGCGCTGGCGTCGGTGGCGGCGATGCAGGGCCGGATCGCGATGTACCACTTCCTGGGGGACGCGGTGGCGCCGCTGAACCTGAAGACGGTTTCCGCGAACGTCTTCACCGACCCCGAGATCGCCACGGTCGGCTACTCGCAGGCGGACGTGGACGGCGGGAAGATCGACGCCCGGGTGGTGAAGCTGCCGCTACTGCGCAATCCGCGGGCGAAGATGCAGGGCATCCGGGACGGCTTCGTCAAGATCTTCTGCCGTCCGGGCACCGGCATCGTGGTCGGCGGTGTGGTGGTCGCGCCGCGGGCGAGCGAGCTGATCCACCCGATGTCGCTGGCGGTCGACAACAACCTGACGGTGGAGCAGATCGCCAAGGCGTTCACGGTCTACCCCTCGCTGTCCGGTTCGATCGCCGAGGTGGCGCGGCAGTTGCACACCCGGAAGACTCAGGAAGAGTCGTAGATCCGGTCCTTATAGCACTTCGCGCCTTCAGAGATGTCCAACTTCTGCTAATTGGTGCAAGCTGCTGAAAACAGACGGTCGTTGGCGTTACTGTCAGTTTCGTGTTCGCTGCAGAACGTCGCCAATTGATCCTTGAAATGGTGCGTGCGAACGGAGCGGTGTCGCTCCGGGAGCTCGCCCGCGTCGTCCAGACCTCCGAAGTGACCGTACGGCGTGATGTGCGGGCGCTGGAGGCAGAAGGACTGCTCGACCGCCGGCACGGCGGTGCGGTGCTGCCGGGCGGATTCACCAGGGAGTCCGGCTTCCCGCAGAAATCCCATCTAGCGACCGCGGAGAAGACGGCCATCGCCGATCTCGCGGCCGGTCTCGTCGACGAGGGCGAGGCCGTGGTCGTCGGCGCCGGAACCACCACGCAGGAGCTGGCCCGCCGGCTCGCGCGGGTTCCGGGGCTGACCGTGGTCACCAATTCCCTGCTGGTCGCACAGGCGTTGGCGCATGCCAACCGGGTCGAGGTCGTGATGACCGGCGGCACCCTGCGCGGCTCCAACTACGCCCTGGTCGGCAGCGGCGCCGAGCAGTCCCTGCAAGGGCTGCGGGTTTCGCGCGCCTTCCTGTCCGGCAGCGGGCTGACCGCCGAGCGCGGCCTGTCCACCTCCAACATGCTTTCGGCCAGCGTCGACCGGGCGCTGGTCCAGGCGGCGGCGGAGGTGGTCGTGCTCGCCGACCATACGAAGCTGGGCACCGACACCATGTTCCAGACGGTGCCCACCGATGTGATCACGCGGCTGGTGACCGATGAGCCACCCGCCCATGACGACCGTGCCCTGACCGAGCTCCAGGCCCTCGCGGACCAGGGGGTTCAGATCGCCGTGGCCGGGCCGGGCGCGGGGTCCGGCCCGGCCGGGAGCGGTGAGGGCGGCGGTTCGGCCGGGCGGCAGTCGGGGCGGCTGGGCGCGTCCCAGGGCCGTGGCGGTGGCGAGGAGGGCCTGCCGCTGCCGGGGCCGCGCCGTAACCACCCTCATCCGCCGGGCGGCCCCGGCTCCGCGCAGTTGCGCAGCGCGGTGCCGCTGGGGGAGCAGCCGGGGCGGGTGGCGGATCTGGCGCCGCGCCGTCGCTAGCGAGGGGGCGCCGGCCGGTGTCAGCGGGCCTTGAGACCGGTGAAGGCCAGTGCCAGCAGCCGGTCGGCCAACTCCGGGTCGTCCGGCGACTGCTCCACGGCCAGCGCGATCGCGTTGGTGAGCTGCATCAGATCGGCGATGACCACATCGGACCGTACGGCACCACTCTGCTGGGCGCGGGCGAGCAGTTCACTGCCCGCCTCGCGCAGCGGCAGACCGCAGCCGCGGGACAGCGCCGAGGTCTCGTCTCCCGAGCACGCCATCAGGGCCCGGGAGAGCCCGCGGTAGATGCTGGCGTGGTCGACGATGGCGCGCAGCCAGTCGATCAGCGCCTGACACGGCCGCGGCGCCTTGGCCAGCTCCCGCGACCGCTCCAGCAGGGCGCATATCTCGCCCTGGAAGACCGCGCCCATCAGCGCGGTGCGGTTGGGGAAGTGGCGGTAGAGCGTGCCGATGCCGACGCCCGCGCGGCGTGCGATGTCCTCCAGCGAGGCATCGGTACCGTGCCGGGTGAAGGCCGTGCGCGCCTCGGCCAGCAGCCGCTCGTAGTTGCGGCGCGCGTCGGCGCGCATGGGGCGCGGTGGCATCTGCGCCGTGGCTGTCTCGATCGCCATCGCGGTCCTCCCTGCCGTGGCTGCCCGTGAGTCAAGCATGCCATTTCGTGACCGGAGGCACGTCCTGGCCAGGCAACGCGGGTACCGCGAACGGCATCAAACGGGACGACGTCATCGTGCGTTGCGGTGCGCCGAAGTGGAAGAACGATGGGACTGACCAGTCGCTCACTCGAGTATGTGATGATCGCCCTCGCCGTGGGGTGCGCGGGGCTGACGCTCTGGCTGTGGCCGCGCTTCGCGGGCCGGGGTGTACGGGCCTGGCTGGGCCGGCTGGCCGCGCTCGCCGTGACCCAGTGCGCGATCGTGGCCGCGCTGGCCCTCGCGGTGAACACCACCTTCCAGTTCTACGGGTCCTGGGAGGAACTGCTGGGCGAGGACGAGACGGCACCGGCGGCCCTGTCCCATGTGCAGGGCGGCGCCGCGGAGCCGGTCGGGGCGTCGGGCGGGCTGGTGCGGCCCGCCCCGCCGCAGGGGCTGGACACGGTGCACGGACTGCCGAGCGGGCCCCCCGACAAGGCGGGCAAGGTCGAGTCGGTGCGGATCCTGGGCCGCCGCAGCCAGGTGGCCAACCCGGCGTATGTGTATCTGCCGCCGCAGTACTTCCAGCGCCAGTACGCCCGGCAGCGCTTCCCGGTGATCGTGGCTATCAGCGGCTATCCGGGCGGATCCTTCCTGCTGGCCCAGCATCTGCGGCTGCCCCAGACCGCGGGCGGGCTGATCCGCACCGGGGCGATGCAGCCGGCGGTCATCGTGATGGTGCGGCCCACCATCGCCCCGCCCCGCGACACCGAATGCGTGGACGTCCCCAGCGGCCCGCAGGCCGAGACCTACTTCGCCCAGGACCTGCCCGAGGCGCTGCGGGGGCACTACCGGATCGGCCATGACCCCAGCGCCTGGGGCGTGCTGGGCTACTCCTCGGGCGGCACCTGCGCCCTTGAGCTGACTTTGCGTCATCCCCGCGTCTACAGCGCGGCCGCGGCCCTGTCGCCCGACTACCGCGTGGTCAACGACCCCACCACCGGCGACCTCTTCGGCCCGGGCCCGCAGGGCGAGCGCGGCAAGCGTGAGCACGATCTGCTGTGGCGGCTGCGCCATCGGCCCCAGCCGCAGGTGTCGGTGCTGGTGTCCTCCAGCCGCCGGGGCGAGCCCAACTACGCCGCCACGCGCGACTTCCTGGCCGCGGTCCGGCCGCCGATGAGCGCGCAGTCGATCATCCTGGACCGGGGCAGCCACAACTTCCGCACCTGGCGCCGCGAGCTGCCCACGGCCCTGCGCTGGATGAACGGCCAGCTCACCTTCCCCCAGGACGTGGTGCACGGCCGCTGAGCGGGCCGGGCATGACGACGGCGGGCCCCGGCCGGAGGATTCCGGTCGGGGCCCGCCGTCATGTGCGGGGGGCGGGTCAGTCCTTGATCCCCGCCTCAGTCCCTGATCCCTGCGTCAGTCCCTGATCTGCGCGTCAGTCCTTGATCTCGCAGATGACCGCGCCCGAGGTGATGGACGCGCCGACCTCGGCGGTCAGGCCCTTGACGGTGCCCGCGCGGTGGGCGTTGAGGGGCTGTTCCATCTTCATGGCTTCCAGGACGACGATGAGGTCGCCCTCGGCCACGGTGTCGCCCTCGTTGACGGCGACCTTGACGATGGTGCCCTGCATGGGGGAGGCCAGGGCGTCGCCGGAGGCGGCGGAGCCGGACTTCTTGACCGCCTTGCGCTTGGGCTTCTTCGAGCCGCCCGCGGGGGCGGTGGCCACGCCCAGGGAGGCGGGCAGCGAGACCTCCAGGCGCTTGCCGCCGACCTCGACGACGACGGTCTCGCGGCCGGTGGGCTCCTCGTCCTCGTCGGGGCTGACGGGGGCGAAGGGGGTGATGGTGTTGTTGAACTCGGTCTCGATCCAGCGGGTGTGGATCGTGAACGGTTCGCTGGTGAACGCCGGGTCCACCACTACCGCCTGGTGGAACGGGATCGCGGTGGCCATGCCCTCGACCTGGAACTCGGCCAGCGCGCGGGCCGCCCGCTGCAGGGCCTGGGTGCGGGTGGCGCCGGTGACGATCAGCTTGGCCAGCAGCGAGTCCCACGCCGGGCCGATGACGCTGCCGGATTCCACGCCCGCGTCCAGCCGGACACCGGGACCGGCGGGCGGGACGAAGGAGGTCACCGTGCCGGGGGCGGGCAGGAAGTTGCGGCCCGGGTCCTCGCCGTTGATGCGGAACTCAAAGGAGTGGCCCCGCACCTGCGGGTCGTCGTAGCCGATGGCCTCGCCGTCGGCGATGCGGAACATCTCGCGGACCAGGTCGATGCCGGTGACCTCTTCGGTGACCGGGTGCTCCACCTGGAGGCGGGTGTTGACCTCCAGGAACGAGATCGTGCCGTCCATACCGACCAGGAACTCCACCGTCCCCGCCCCCACGTAGCCGGCTTCCTTGAGGATGGCCTTGGAGGCGGCGTAGAGCTGGTCGTTCTGGTCCTGGGTCAGGAAGGGGGCCGGGGCCTCTTCGACCAGTTTCTGGTGGCGGCGCTGGAGGGAGCAGTCACGGGTGGAGACGACCACGACGTTGCCGTGGGTGTCGGCCAGGCACTGGGTCTCCACATGGCGGGGCTTGTCGAGGTAGCGCTCGACGAAGCACTCCC